>NZ_DKPI01000006.1:0-263800 GCF_002470865.1 Clostridium sp. UBA7339 | reverse complement strand
AGAGGGGGTCTGACCCCGTTACTTTTTTTGGAATAATCCTTGAAACCCGCATGAACACAACAAATAGTTAACTAGTTAACTATTTATATAGTTTTATAGGTAAATAGGTAACTATAGAAATAGTCATATAGTTACCTATACAAATATTTCTATATTTACATATGATTTCATTGATATATTCATACAATTTTATATTTACATTCACTATATTAACTTCAATGAAATTATAAATGAAAATTTTTATTATATAAATAAAGGATTTTCATCCTAAAAAAAGAATAATAGATATTACATTTAAGAATAGAAAACCTGTATTCTATATGGGAAATAAGTTATATATTATATTTCTACGATTGTAAGGGAGAAATGGATTATGAAGAAAGTTTTGACAGTGGTATTAATAGCAATTTTATATTTATCCTATTTCGGAGCAACCGTTGTAAAATCGAATTTTTTTGGGAACATTTTATCTCCCATTGTAACTTTTATAGCAGCTTATTATGTTTTTAAAGGTTTTTATATGGAGGAGAAAAATAAGACATTAAAAACTTCAGGACTATTTTTGGCTCTAAGTATTTTAAACTGGGCTGTTTGTGATGTTATGTGGGCAGTGGAAGCTATAATTCTGAAAATTAATCCAGAACAAGTTAGTGCTATAGTAAGTGGGTATTTATTAACTAATGTACTGTTACTATGTTCCTTAATTATAGGTGGATATCATCAATTTAAAAAATGGAATGCAACCCAGGTTTTAATAGATACTGTTGCAATAACAATCTGTACTATGACTTTAGTTTGGGTTATATTTTTTAATACTGATATGCAAAATGCAATACTTATGAAAAGTGATTGGATTTTTATGATTTGTGTATTTGTAGACTTTTTAATATTTATATGGGTTGCTAGTTGGTTCTTGTCTATAAGAAAAGGGAAAATACCTTTATATTTAAGGGTTACAGCTGGTTCATATATACTTTATATAGTTTTTGATATTATTTATTATTATGAATATTTTTACAGCCTATATGAGCCGAATTCATTATTAGATGCTGCATATGTAATTGCTTTTGGAGTGGCAGCTATAGGGTCAATTATTAAAATTAAAACTCAACATAAGATAGAACGTACTGAATTCATGAATAGTGGTAGAAATAAAAAGGGGCTTTTATTATTAACTGCTCCAATAATTTTAATCCTATTTAAAGGAGTGCAGTTAGAATATTTATTATTAATGCTTATAGTTATTACCTTTTACTATATACATTCAAATCATGTTCAAACCAATATACTTAAAGAAGAATTATTAAAAAATGAAAAGCAATTAAACTTAAGGTTGGAAAGCAAGGTTCAGGAAAGAACAAAAGAGTTAAATGATTTGATAAATAAAGATGTAGTTACAGGATTACATAGTAGGAGATATTTTCTTCAGCAGATAGATAATAATATTAATAATCTGAAGAAAGATGAAAATATTATTCTTTTTTACATTGATTTAAATAAATATAAAATGCTAAAAACCATGTTTGGTAATTATATTGGGGAAGAAGTATTAGTGGAAATAGGAAAGAGACTTAAAGAGTATGTTTACAGAGAAGAAGATATTTTAGCTTCCTTTGGTGAAGATGTTTTTGTTTTTGCTAAGGAAGGTTCATATACCTATGAAGATGGATTAGAAATGGCTAAAAATCTTATACATGCCTGTAGCGACATATTTACCATTGAAGAGTATGATATACGAGTTACTTTAAATGTAGGAATATCTATATATCCCCTTGATGCAAAAAATAGAGATGAAATGATTAAACATGCAGATATAGCTATGCTACAAGCTAGGCTATTAGGATTTAATAGGGCAATGGTCTTTACCCAAAAACTAGGAGAATTAGCATTTGCTAAAAATGAAATTGAAATTATGCTTAAAAAAGCTGACTTTAATGAAGAATTTCAATTGTATTATCAACCACAAGTCTCCATTGAAGATGAAACAATTATAGGCTTTGAGGCACTTATGCGATGGCAAAGAAATGATGGAAAATTCATTTCTCCTGGTGAATTTATTCCCATTGCAGAGGAAATAGGATTTATAATTCCCATAGGATATTGGGTTATGGAAACTGCCATGGCACAGCTATCCCAGTGGAAGAAAAAAACTAATAAACACCTTAGAATGGCAATTAATGTTTCTGTAAGACAGTTAAAGGATAATAGTTTCATTATAAAATTAAAAGAAACCATGGAAAGATATCATATTGCACCTGAAGAAGTAGAAATTGAAATTACAGAGACTTTAGAATTGGAAGAAGATATAAAAGTTAAAGATACATTGTTAAAGATTAATGCAATGGGTATTTCAATAGCTGTTGATGACTTTGGCACTGGATATTCTTCTTTATATTATTTAAAGCAGTTACCAGTAGATAGGATAAAAATAGCCAAACCTTTAGTAGACCTAATAGATAAAGATAACTATGATTATGCAATCGTTAAGGCTGTAATTACCGTTGCTAAAGCAATAAGGGTTCCTGTAATAGCTGAAGGGGTTGAAAGAAAGGAACAATTGGAATGTCTAAGAAAATTACAATGTGATGAGATTCAGGGATATTACTTTGCAAAGCCAATGCCAGCAGAAGAAATATATATAAATTGGTTATAAAATTGAATTACAATTTATTATAAATAGTTTTTAAAAATTATGGTAGGGGGGATACTTATGGAATTACTAGATTTTTATCCTATAGAAAAGATTAAGCATACAATAAATGAATCTCTTAGGTATATTAATTTTGATTTGATGAAAATTTTTATCCACAATAGAAATTCAAATGAGCTATTAGAAATTCAATCATCCTATATAAAATCTACAGATTTTATAAGCAATTTATTAGAAAGTGATATGAAGCCTAATATTAGAAGCTTGGAAACTAATTTTAAGATTATATTTAACTCAAAGAAGACTCTAATACTAGATAATAAAACCAAAGTGAATAATAGTTCAGGATTTGGAAAAGCATTTTCTGGTTCCTATTATGAAATTTATATTCCTTTATTTGAAGGTGAAAAGTTTTCTAAGGAAGTTTATGGATTTATATGTATGGTGGCATTTAAAGAAAGCGACTTTAGAATACAATTTAATAATGAGGATTTTCAGAAATTAATTATGCAAATTATTAATTATTCTTATAAGAATAAAGATAAGTATACAAATGATATATATGGATTTTTAAATATTTTATTATATATGAGTGAAATAAATGAACCCTATATGCTTTCACATCCCTATAACGTTGCGCATTTATGTTTAACCATAGGCGAAAAATTAGGGTTATCTAAAGATGAGCTAAAGAGACTTCAGATTGCAGCATTGCTTCATAACATAGGTAGAATATATCTTGATCCTAATATAAGAGATAAAAAGTGGGATGCTACTAAAGAGGAAGAAGAAATTTTAAAAAATAAAGTTAATTATAGTTATAATATAGCATTGCAAGTTGACAAGTTTTTAAGGGTTGGAGGATTTCCGGAAATAATCTTATATCATAATGAGAGAATAGATGGAAAGGGCTATCCCTATGGTAAAATGGATAAGGAAATACCTATTGGTAGTAAAATTCTTTCTATAGCAGATTACATTGATTCCATGATGACTAACACTTATATTAGAAAACGTAAAAGTGTTGAAGAAATTATCGAAGAACTATATGATAGTGGTGGTACTAGATTTGATAATAGTATAGTACAAGTTGCAGTAAATGTATTGTTAGAAGAAAGTGCGGATTATGATAAGCTTTTAATGGGTTCAGGAATATATTGCAATCTAACTATAGCAATAGAGGATAATGAAAGTCATAAAAAAAGTAGCATTACTAGCTTTGGTAATATTAGAAAAGATGGAGAAACATACATTTTTACAAATACTGAAAAATATTTAAATAGAGTGTTAGATAAAAGTCTTATAACTAAACTTACAATTTACATTCAGTTAAATAATATTATGATGAAATTTAGACCTACACTAAAAAATATTTCAGATGATGAAATTACATTTTCTAATTTAGAACTAATAAAAGAAAATGATACATTTTCATTAAGATGGCTCATTGATGGTAAATTTATAACTACCAATAAAAAAGAATACGAAATATATATAAATTTAATTGGTGGCGAATTTATAGACTTTTATTTATACAAAAAAGATATAAATGAAGAAATAAAGGTAGGAATTATTTTTATTGATTATGAAGATGGAGAAAAGATAAAAATTCCTGGATGTATTATTAATTCATATTCTATGGAGGATAAAATATTCTTTAGATTTAAATATGTTGGCATAAATTCAAATACCAAAGATATAATTTTTAAAGAAATGTTTAAAAAGCAAATTGAAATGAGAACAATGTATTCTAAGTTTTCTAATAGAGTTATTAAAAATTTGTAAAAATGTAGTTTTATCCATAAAATTGAATTACAATTTATTACTTTGGCAATGATACTACAGGGTGATATTATGGATAAATCAATGGTTCAGATATGCTTGGCAGGGATTTTTGGATGTACTATATATTTTTTATATAGCTACATGGGAATTTTACCAGCTGTAGTTTTTATAGTAATTTATATACTTTTACTTAAAAAAGATTTTAAGAAACCCCTAGCTTTTATAGTTATGGGGTTTTCTATGTTGTTTTTTATAAACTGCATTATATATTTTTATTCCATGGACCTAGGGGAAAATATTAAGTGCAGAATTGTAGAGGAAGGGAAGGATTACTATATTGGTAGTCTTCAAAATAGAAGAATTAAAATTTTTCCTAAGAACAAGGATATTCAATTGGGAAGGCAGTACATATTAAAAGGAGAATTTCATAGAAAGGTAGATTATAGTAAAGGCATTGTAGGAGAGTATAACCTGATAGCTTCAAAGCCTTTAAAGGAAGATTTAATATATAAGGGATACTTGATAAAAAGTCATCTTTATAATAAGCTTTTAGCTGTTACAGATGAAGAAGGAGCTGCTATTATACTGGCAGTAAGTGGTGGCGATGATAGCTATATTGATTACGATAAAAGAGAAGAGTTTAATGCTTTAGGTATATCCCATATAATAAGTGTATCAGGACTTCATGTATCACTAATTTATGGAGTACTTCAAAGTATAATTGGATATAAACTAGCTTTAATAGTTCTTTTCTTTTATGTTATATTTACTGGAGGAAAAAGCTCTACCTTTAGAGCCTTTATAATGATATTTTTACTAGTATTAGGCCCTAAGGTGAAAAAGACCTATGAAGGTATATCAGCCTTAGCCTTTGCAGCATTTTTACTTCTGTTAATAAAACCTTACTACATATTAGATATAGGTTATGTACTTAGCTTTTTAGCCGTATTAGGAATCTTCACTTTAAATAATAAAATTAAAAGGAAATTTTATAAGCTCCCCAATTTTATAGCTGCCTCCCTTAGTTTAACCTTTAGCTCTATGATTTTTACTACACCCTATATAATAATGAGATTTAATGCTGTGAGTTTAGGTGGACTAATTTCTAATCTATTTCTGATTCCCTTTTACACCTTTCTATTAGTTTTAGGTAATCTTCTGCTTCTATTTATTAAGGTTCCAACGGTGTTTAATCTTTTGTCTCTCATTACTAACTCAGTGTTGCTTATAATTGATACCATGGAGGCTTTCTTAGTTAATCTTTTGCCATTACCCTTAGAATTTACTTACATAGAAGGGGTTATGATTCTCATATTATACATAAGTTATATCCTTATAAGAAGAGGGGTGAAATCTTTAAGATACTTGCCTATATTACTATTTCTTTTAACTATAAAGCAGCAATATATAATTTACCCAGAAATAAATTTTATAGGGGGGAAAAAGGCTGATATTGTAGAAATAAACTATGGTACCAGAAAAGTAATGGTATGTAATCAAAAGGTGAAGTTGAAATATGTCTATGAAAATTATAAGGGGTTAGATAGAATCTATGATGAATCTGAAGAAGAGCTAACCTTAAAACTATCAAAGCATTGCATTATAGATGTAGAAGATAAGGATGGAGTTCTCTCTTTACAAATAAATCATAGGGGTAAAATTAGCAATATAATTATAGACAAGGAATATGAAAAAGAAGCCACTCAATGCTGTTATAAAAGCAATTTTTCATCAACAAGTCCAAACTGTGATATAATAAGGATTAACAGAAAAAGAGAAGGAATTATTCTAGGACATTATTATGAAAACTATAAACTCATAGGTGGAGAATTATATCATAATTATGTTCACTAGAATAAGTATTATGCTGAAATAAGTATTATACAGAATTAAAGAGTGGAGGAATTTTTCTTGATAACCTTAGAACAACTTGAAAAACACATAAAAGAAAATAAACTAAAAAATTGTTATATACTTTGTGGTTCTGATGAAGGACTTATAAAGACAGCTATAAAAAAAATAAGAAATTTAAAGATAGATGAAAGTTTTGCTGATTTTAACTATACAAGAATTTCTGGAGATAAATTAGATGTAGATGCTTTAATAAATAATTGCGAAACTATACCCTTTATGAGCGAATATAGAATGGTAGAAATCTTTAGAGCTAACTTTTTAAGAGATAAGGGAGAAGATATAGATAGCCTTAGAAACTATCTTAAGGATATTCCTCCCTATACCTTTTTAATTATGTACTATGTATTTGAAGATGATAGAGAAAAACTTAGTAATAAGGTTAAGAAGCTTCAAAATGTATGTGAGGTTGTAAAAGTTGACAAACTAAAGGGCATGGGTCTTCAAAGTAAAGTAAAAGCCATCTTTGAAGAGAAGGGAAAGTCCATAGGGAAAAGTGAAGTTGGATACTTTTGCTCCATCATAGAAAATAACATGAACATAGTAGATAACGAGATAGAGAAGCTTATTTTATACACTGAAGGAAGGGCGATAACTAGAGAAGATATAATAAAGATGTGTCCCTATGAAAAGGAGAATGATATATTTAATTTAGTATCCTATCTTTCAGAAAGAAATATAAAGGCAGCCATAGATACTTTAAATCAATTGATATATAGGGGTGAAAAACCACCTAAAATATTATCTATGATAGAGCGTCAATTTAAGCTTTTATTTGCCATAAGAATAAAGGTTGGAAAAGGGATTAGAAAAGAAGACATAGTAAAGGAATATAACCTAAATCCCTATATTGCAGATAAGATGATAGTTCAAAGCAAAAAGTTTTCTCAGGAAGCTCTAAAGAAGAATATAGAAAATTGCATTGAAACGGAAAGTGAAATAAAAAGTAAATCTGTAGATCAAAAGAATGCCATTGAAATGCTTATGGTAAAGACCATGATGAATAAATAAAAAGTTTTAAATTAAATATATGCAAAAAAATAAATAACCGGTGAATACACCGGTTTATTTATTAAGCAGATAATCCATTTAACTTAGCTGCTAATCTAGATTTTTTCTTAGCTGCTTTATTCTTATGTATTATGCCTTTAGAAGCAGCCATATCAAGGGCTTTAACTACAGTTTTAAAGCTTTCTTGAGCAGCAGCAACGTCATTGCTAGCTAGAACAGCTTCAAATTTCTTTATAGTTGTCTTTAAAGAAGACTTTATCATAGTGTTTCTCATAGTCTTAGCTTGAGTAACTTTGATTCTTTTTTTAGCTGACTTAATGTTTGCCATTATTAATTCACCCCCTTGTATTTTTATCAATCTCTCAGCGGCAGCTTTGGGGAAGTCTGCTTACGAGTTTCATATAACAAAAGCTATTATAACATTAAATTTTGCGTACTTCAAGTAGAATTTACCTTTAACATATTAGTATATGAAAGAAACTTTGGGAAAAGATAAATATACATACTAATGTATATAGGAATAATATGAAAAATACCATAAATGAGGTGTGATAATTATGATGAAGAAAAACAAGTCTAAGGATAAAGAAGAAGTAGTTTACAGTGTAAGGACAGATTTAGCTTTAGAAGCTAAAGAGATTTATAGTGAAAATAATCCTGGAAAATTGTCAGGAGTAAAATCGGAGGAATACATAGATAATAACGTTAGAGTTACTGCAGTAAAAATATTAGATGAAGAAGGAGCTAAAAACATAGGAAAACCTATTGGTGAATATATAACCTTAGAATTTCCAGAATTCGTATACTATGATGGTGAGAGAATAATAGATGTAAGTGAAGTTATGGCTAAAGAGTTATCAAAGCTGATTAATCTAAATGAAGATATGGTAGCTTTAGTGGTAGGGTTAGGTAACTGGAATATCACCGCTGATGCCGTAGGACCAAAGGTAGTGTCAAAGATAATGATAAGTAGACACTTAAAAGAATATGTTCCAGATAGCATTGATGAGGGGGTAAGACCAGTGTGTGCTATATCCCCTGGTGTCTTAGGACTTACAGGTATGGAAACCAGCGAAATTATAAAGGGTATAGTAGATAAGGTAAAACCTAGTGTAATAATTTGTATAGATGCTCTTGCTTCTAGGAAGACACAGAGGGTAAATAGAACTATACAGCTAGGTAATACAGGTATATCTCCAGGAGCAGGAGTTGGAAATAGAAGATTAGAGCTCAGTGAAAAGACCCTAGGAGTCCCTGTAATAGCCATAGGAGTGCCTACAGTGGTAGATGCAGGAACTATAGCTAATGATACCATAGACTTAGTTTTAGAAAGCTTAATCAAGTCTTCAACTAAGGGTGGTGCCTTTTATAGCATGCTTAAGGAAGTTGACAGAGATGAAAGACAAACATTGATTAGAGAGGTTTTAGACCCAGAATTAGGGGGCATGGTAGTAACTCCTAAAGATATTGATAAAGTAATAGATAGTGTATCTAAAATAATTGCCAATGGCATAAACATAGCCCTTCAACCAGCTTTAACCTTAGATGATATAAATACTTATTTAAACTAAAGTAATAAAATTTATTCCCTCCTCATATAAATTATTAGAGTAATTAATTATACCTATGTATAACTCAAACAGGGGGGGATACGGTGAATAACAAAAGTAAGACAGATGCTGGAAAGTATTGTTCTAGAGCTATCCTTGCTATAATAGCAGTAGTCATGGTAATATCTATAGGTTTATCTAGGTCTACCCAAGCCTTAGATGATGATAACTTAGAAAGTATCAATAGAACTAACTTTTTTATGAAGCTCATAGGGCAAAGTGTCAGTACTTTAAAGCCAGCAGTAAATAAGGATGATACAAAATTTGTAGGTAATTTTACCTTGAATCCTTTGGATATAGTTAGAAAGGAAATAAGCTTTTTAGACGAAGAAAATTTAAGGGATAAAACTGCTCTTGAGAATGTGAAGGAACATGCTAAGGTAGTACAGAAAATTACAATAAATCCTTTCGAACTAAAAGATACAGACATAAATAAATTTCAAGAAGGGGTAGACGTAGTTGGTGATCCTAAAGATAATTCTAAAAAGAAGATATTGATATATCATACTCATACTAATGAAGCTTATGCAGAAGGAAACGGTGGATTATCTACCACCGTAGCAGGAGTTGGGGATGTTCTTACTTCTGAACTAGAGAAATTAGGCTTTACAGTTGTCCATGATAAAACAATACATGATAAGGCTGATTATAATAGAGCTTATCATGCGTCTAGAGAAACCATAAGTAAAAACATAAGTAGTTATGGAGAGTTTGATTTAATAATAGATCTTCATAGAGATGGTGGTCCTAGAAAAGAAGATGTTACTGGAAACATAAAGGGAGATGATGTTGCAAAGCTTACTTTAGTAACAACCATGCAGGACCCTAAATATCCTAAGCATATAGAAAATGTTAAATCCATATTTGCTATAGCAAATAAGCTTTATCCTGGGTTGTATAGAGAGAGGGGCATTATAGCCTATGACCATGGAGGTATTTTATTTTATAACCAAGATTTAAGTGATAATGCTATACTCATGGAGGTTGGAGCAGATACCAACAAATTACAAGAAGCTAAAAACTCAATGAAATATATGAGTATAGTTTTTGCACAATATTTAAATTCTAAGTAAGGCATCTGAAAATAAATAAATAGACGAGCATTCTGACTTATTTATTTTTTGAAGATGCCTAAGAAAGAATAAAAATATAAGAAAAAGTACATCATTAAATGTGAGGTACTTTTTTTATTTTGAGCACCTATAGGTAAAGGAGAATAGATAAGATGAATAGTAAGACACTAAGGACAGGATTATGCAAGTTTTTAATAATAATTTCAGTAGGATTTATGATATACGGAATTTTAGTGGTAAATATGAATTTACCTCAGGTGGTGAGACAAAGCTCTAGTTTTTATGTAAGCTCTAATGACAGGGATTCGAAGGTTAATATAAAAATAGGGGAATTTAATATAATCCTTAATGGTCAGCCTTTTAGGAATTTTATTAAAGGCACTAAGGTTATAGGAGATACTATTAAGGAACTAGCATTGCCATCTAATGAAACTTAAAAGTTAACATTATAAAGTATATTGACAAGGAACCTTTATTTTATGGTATAATTTACTTTGGTTTATTATCTAACTAAGTATAGTTGATAATTAGATTAGAAACAGTGACTTTAATAAAGAGTTAATATAAATTTACGGGGGTATTTGAGTAGATGCAAACTAACAGACAAAAACACATAAGAAATTTTTCTATAGTAGCACATATAGATCACGGCAAGTCTACTTTAGCAGATAGATTACTTGAAAAAACAGGTACTTTAACAGCTAGGGAAATGGAAGCCCAAGTACTAGATAACATGGAATTAGAAAGAGAAAGAGGAATTACAATCAAGGCTCAAGCAGCAAGACTTATACATAGAACAGAAGAGGGCGAAGAGTATATTTTAAATCTAATAGATACTCCAGGCCACGTAGACTTTAACTATGAGGTTTCTAGAAGTTTAGCAGCTTGTGAAGGAGCTGTATTAGTTGTGGATGCAACTCAAGGTATACAAGCACAGACCCTTGCAAACTGTTACTTAGCCTTAGATCATGACCTTGAAATTGCTCCAGTTATAAACAAAATAGATCTTCAAAGTGCAAGACCTGATGAGGTTAAGCAAGAAATTGAAGATGTTATTGGAATTCCAGCAGATGATGCACCATTAATATCTGCTAAAACAGGATTAAATATAGAGGATGTAATTAAAACGGTTATAGCTAAAGTACCAGCACCAGAAGGGGATGAAGAAGCTCCTCTTAAGGCCTTAATCTTTGACTCTTACTATGACTCATATAAAGGTGTAGTAACCTACATCAGAGTATTTGATGGGGTAGTAAAGCCAGGAACTAAAATCAAATTAATGAATACTAATAAAGTGTACGATGTAACTGAGGTAGGAGTATTTACTCCAGGTCCATTAAAGGTAGATGAACTTAGAGCTGGAGATGTTGGATACTTAAGTGCAGCTATTAGAAATGTAAAAGATGCTAGAGCTGGAGATACCATCACAGAAGCAGGAAGACCAGCAGCTAATCCGTTAGAAGGATATAGACCAGCTATACCTATGGTATTTAGTGGAATATACCCTGTAGATGGAGCTAAGTATGAAACCTTAAAGGAAGCTCTTGAAAAGCTACAGCTTAACGATGCAGCCCTATCCTTTGAACCAGAGACATCTATAGCTCTAGGTTTTGGATTTAGATGTGGATTTTTAGGATTACTTCACATGGAGATAATTCAAGAGAGAATAGAGAGAGAGTTTAATCTAGATATAATTACCACTGCACCTTCCGTTGTTTACAAGGTAGCTAAAACTGATGGGGAAATTATAGAGATTACAAACCCTACTAACCTACCAGAGCCAAGTGAAATATCTTATATGGAAGAACCAGAAGTTAAGGCTTCAATAATATCACCTTCAGATTATGTAGGAGCAATCATGGAGTTATGCCAGGAGAAGAGAGGAACCTTCATAGATATGCAATATATCGAAGAAACTAGAGTTGTAATTAACTATGATATTCCACTTAATGAAATAGTCTATGATTTCTTTGATGCTTTAAAATCTAGAACTAGAGGATATGCATCCTTTGACTATGAACTTAAAGGATATAAGAGAACTCAACTTGTTAAGCTTGACATACTTCTTAATGGAGATGTAGTGGATGCACTATCTATGATAGTTCCAGCAGATAGAGCTTACCACAGAGGAAGATCCATGGTAGAAAAGCTTAAGGAGATTATTCCAAGACAAATGTTTGAGATTCCAATTCAAGCAGCCATAGGAGCTAAAATAATAGCTAGAGAAACTGTAAAAGCTATGAGAAAAGACGTACTTGCTAAGTGTTACGGTGGAGATATCTCAAGAAAGAAAAAACTTCTTGAGAAACAAAAAGAAGGTAAGAAGCGAATGAGACAAGTAGGAAGCGTTGAAGTTCCACAAGAAGCATTCATGGCAGTACTTAAAGTTGACTAGTTAGTAGTACTTATAATTAATTTATTAATGTCATGAAAATTCTTCGCAATGACAATAGGTAATCGGCGTAGAAACAATCATAAATTTCTTAATCAAATTTAGTTTCCTAGCGATTAACCTTGTCATGGAGAAGAATTTTCAGAAGTTAATAAAGTGGATATTAAAGGAGAAGAAAAATGGATACAGTAGGATTAAATACAGTGGGATTATATATTCATATACCATTTTGTAAGATGAAATGTCATTACTGTGATTTTCCTTCCTATAGTGGTAAAGAAAGTTTAATGATGGATTATGCTAAGGCATTGAGTGAGGAAATTAAAGTTTCTTGCCAGGATAAAATTATAAGCACCATATTTATAGGTGGGGGAACTCCCACCTATTTGTGCATTGAAGGGTGGAAAATTATAGAAAAAGCCCTTAGGGGATTAAACAGGATAGAGGAAGGTTTTGAGTTTACTATAGAGGGAAATCCTAAGACTTTTAATGAGGAACAACTAAAAATTTTTAAAGCTATGGGAGTAAATAGAATTTCTATGGGACTTCAAGCTGTGCAACAGTGTCACCTTACTTCACTAGGAAGAATCCATTCCCTTGAGGATTTTAAACATAGCTATGAAATGTTAAGGAATTTTGGTTTCAATAATATAAATGTAGATTTAATGTTTGGACTTCCAGATCAAAGTTTAGCTCAGTGGAAGGAAACTTTAAGTCAGGTTGTAGAGTTAAAGCCAGAGCATATTTCTTGCTACAGCTTAATCATAGAAGAAGGAACTAAGTTTTATAATCTTTATGAAAAGAATAAATTGATTTTACCTGATGAAGATGTAGAAAGAGACATGTATGCTGAAGCAATTAATTTTTTAGAGATAAAAGGATATCACCAGTATGAGATTTCCAATTTTGCAAAGGATGGATTAGAGTGCAGGCATAATAAAATATATTGGAATTTAGAAAATTATATTGGTTGTGGCTCATCTTCCCATTCCTATGTTAATGGCATTAGGTATAGAAATGAAGAAAAAATAGAAACCTATATAATGTCTATGGAAAATAAAAGATCTGCAGTGGTAGAGAGTAATGAAAATTCCTTAAAGGATGATATAGAAGAGTTCATGTTCTTAGGATTAAGAAAAATAGAAGGTATAAGTATAGAAGAATTTAAGAGAAGGTTTAACATCTCCATTTTTGAAAAATATAAAGAAGTTATATATAAGTATGTAAAGTTGGATTTATTAAATTTAAAAGGAGATAGATTATACCTTACTAAAAGAGGTATAGAACTGAGTAATCAAGTGATGTCAGATTTAATTTTGTAAATAATTTATGAATCATATTGACATTGAATTTTATAAATGATATATATTAAATATAGTCATTAGCACTCGTGAGTAGTGAGTGCTAACAAAGAGGTGATAACATGGATATGGATGAAAGAAAGATTAAAATCTTACAGGCTATAATAAATGATTATATAACTTACGGAGAACCTGTAGGTTCAAGAACCATATCTAAAAAATACGATTTAGGAATAAGCTCAGCTACTATTAGAAATGAAATGGCTGATCTTGAAGAAATGGGATTTTTAGAACAACTCCATTCATCCTCTGGAAGACGACCTTCTGATAAGGGTTATAGACTTTATGTAGATAGACTTATGACCCCTAGCAGACTTACAGAAGAAGAGCATGAAACTATAAGACATGACCTGATAAAGGACACATCTATAAGTGAAATAGATAGTATAATTAAGGGTGCTATAGATGTACTTTCTAATATTACTAGACTAACTTCTGTAGTAAAAGTTGCTTCTGTTAAAAAGTCAAGTATTAAGTATATAAAGTTATTAGCAATAGAAAAGCACATAATTTTATCTACAATAATAACAGACAATGGTAATATAAAAAATAATACTATTAGAGTAACAAATCCAGTAGATGACAATAAGCTAGTAAAAGTGAATAATGCTCTTAATAGACTACTTGTAGGGATTAGCATAGAACAAATTACTCTAGATTTCCTTGTTAATTTAAAAAATGAATTAGTTGGTTACGAAGAGATATTTGACTGTATAATTCCTGTTCTTCATGAAACGCTAGTGTTGGGAGATTATGGTGAAATTTATACTAAGGGTGCTACAAATATATTTAACTATCCTGAATATAATAACATCGATAAGGCAAAGGCATTTTTAGGGTTAGTAAATAATGAAGAAAACCTAAATGAAATTCTTAGCAAAGGAAACAAGGAATCTTTATTTATTAGTATAGGAGAAGAAAACTTTGTGGAATGCGCTAAAGAGTGCAGTATAATCACTGCTAGCTATAGTTGTAATGGCCGTATTATGGGTACCATAGGAGTTATAGGACCTACAAGAATCCATTATGATAAAGTTATAGCTGTTCTTGATACTGTGGTTAATGAGATAAACGACAAGATCTCTAGCATATATGATCCAGATTAACTATGGGTTTATATATATTCAAAATTCAAAGTAAATGAGATAAGCATTTAGATTGGAGGAAAGAGCATTGGAAAATAATATGGAAGAAAACCAAGAGCTAGATAAAAAAGATATGGAAGATAATGCGGATGAAATTTTAGAAAATGACCCTTCTGAAAAAGAACAAAATGAAGAGGAAGGCACTTCCGGTGAAGAAACCTCAGAGGTTAAAGAGGAAGATGATAAGGAAGATGAGATGAAAAAATTCAGAAATCGCAAAGAAGAAATTAAAGAGCTTAAAGAAGAAAATGATTCTTTGAAAGATAAATTATTAAGAACTGTAGCTGAATATGATAACTTTAGAAAAAGAACTTCTAAGGAAAAGGAAAATATATATACAGAGGCTTGTGCTGATGTATTAAAGGAAATACTACCTGTATTAGACAATTTAGAAAGAGCTGTTGCAGTAGATGGTAGTGCAGAAGATCTTAAAAAAGGTATTGAATTAACTATAAATCAGTTTACAGCTTCTTTTGAAAAGCTAGGCGTTGAAGAAATCTCATCTGATGGAGAATTTGACCCTAACTTCCATGATGCAGTAATGCATATAGAAGATGAAAACTTAGGAAAAAATCAAGTAGCTGAAGTATTCCTAAAGGGATATAAAAAAGGCGATAAAGTATTAAGACATAGTATGGTTAAAGTAGCAAATTAATCTATGATTTATAAAGATTTTAATCTTTAATTAAAAATAAATGTATATAGTAAATTAGAAGAAAATAAGTGTATTAATTTATAGGAGGAAATTACAATGGCAAAAATTATAGGAATTGATTTAGGAACAACAAACTCTTGTGTATCAGTTATGGAAGGTGGAGATCCAGTTATAATACCAAACGCAGAAGGTGCTAGAACTACTCCATCAGTAGTATCTTTCTTACAAGATGGCGAAAGACTTGTTGGTCAAGTAGCAAAAAGACAATCAATAACAAACCCAGATAAAACTATAATCTCAATTAAAAGAGAAATGGGAACAAATCATAAAGTAAATATAGATGGAAAAGAATATACTCCACAAGAAATATCTGCAATGGTACTTCAAAAATTAAAAGCAGATGCTGAAGCATACCTTGGAGAAACAGTTACAGAAGCGGTTATCACAGTTCCAGCATACTTCAATGATAGCCAAAGACAAGCAACTAAAGACGCAGGAAGAATTGCAGGTCTTGATGTTAAGAGAATTATAAACGAGCCAACAGCTGCATCTCTTGCTTATGGTCTTGACAAAATGGATACAAACCAAAAGATATTTGTATATGACCTTGGTGGTGGTACTTTCGACGTATCTATCTTAGAACTTGGAGATGGAGTTTTCGAAGTTAAATCTACAAATGGAGATACTCGTCTTGGTGGAGATGACTTTGACCAAAAGGTTATGGATTATATAGCTGAAGATTTTAAAGCTTCTAATGGAATTGATTTAAGAAATGATAAAATGGCACTTCAAAGATTAAAAGAAGCTGCTGAAAAAGCAAAAATAGAATTATCATCTTCTACTCAAACAAACATCAATCTTCCATTTATCACAGCTGATGCTACAGGTCCAAAACATATAGATATGAACCTAACAAGAGCTAAATTCAATGAATTAACTCATGATTTAGTACAAAGAACTATTGAGCCAATGAGAAAAGCTCTTCAAGATGCTGATCTTTCAATAGGAGAAATTGACAAGGTTGTATTAGTTGGTGGATCTACAAGAATCCCAGCTGTTGTAGAAGCAGTTAAAAACTTTACAGGAAAAGAACCATCAAAAGGAGTTAACCCAGATGAATGTGTTGCAGCAGGTGCAGCTATTCAAGGTGGAGTTTTAACAGGAGATGTTAAAGATGTATTACTTCTTGACGTTTCACCATTAACATTAGGAATTGAAACTTTAGGAGGAGTTGCTACTCCATTAATCGAAAGAAATACAACAATTCCAACTAAGAAGAGCCAAGTATTCTCAACTGCAGCAGACGGTCAAACATCTGTTGAGATTCACGTAGTTCAAGGTGAAAGACAAATGGCAGCTGACAACAAAACTTTAGGAAGATTCACTCTTTCTGGAATTGCAGCAGCTCCAAGAGGAATTCCTCAAATCGAAGTAACTTTTGATATAGATGCTAACGGTATAGTTAAAGTTTCTGCTAAAGACAAAGGAACTGGAAAAGAAGCTAATATAACTATCACAGCTTCAACTAACTTAAGTGATGATGAAATCCAAAATGCAGTAAATGAAGCAGAAAGATTTGCAGAAGAAGATAAGAAGAGAAAAGAAGCTATAGAAGTTAAAAATACTGCAGATCAAATGGTTTACCAAACAGAAAAAACTTTAACTGACCTAGGAGATAAAGTTTCTGCTGATGATAAAGCTAAGGTAGAACAAAGAATCCAAGTATTAAAATCAGTTAAAGACGGAGAAGATATAGAAGCTATTAAAAAAGCTACAGAAGAGTTAACACAAGAATTCTACGCTGTATCTTCAAAGGTATACCAAGCTGAAGGCGGACAGCCAGGAGCAGAAGGTTTCGATCCAAACAACATGGGTGGAGCAGCAGGAGAAGGAGCAGGAGCTCAAGATGCACCACATGATGACAATGTTGTAGATGCAGATTTTAAAGTAGATGGAGAATAATATTCATTAAATCAGTTAAGGGATGATGAAACACTCATCCCTTAAAACTGATTTTAATGTTAAATTTTAATGTGAAAATTTAATGTTCCCATTAATACATGGTTGCAATTATACATAATATATCTTAATATATTATTCGAAGTAAAATAGGTGGTGAGTTTTAAATATGGCTAATAAAGATTATTATGAAGTACTCGGCTTAGATAAAAGTGCCAGTGATGATGAGATAAAAAAAGCTTTTAAAAAGGCTGCTTTAAAGTATCATCCAGATAGAAATCAAGGAAATGCTGAAGCAGAAGAAAAGTTTAAAGAAATAAATGAAGCATATCAAGTTTTATCAGATCCAGAGAAGAAACAGAGATATGATCAATTTGGTACTGCAGACTTTAACGGAGCCCAAGGTTTTGATGGATTTGATTTCGGTGGAGGCTTTGGCGGCTTTGGAGATATTTTTAGCGATATCTTTGGTGGAGGATTTTCCTCTTCATCTAATAAAAATGCTCCAAGAAAGGGTGCAGATTTAGAATTTAATTTAAATTTAACCTTTGAAGAGGCTGTATTTGGCTGTGAGAAGGAAATTAAAGTTACTAGAAGAGAAAAATGTGAAACTTGTGGAGGCACAGGAGCAAAAAAAGGTACTACTCCTAAAACTTGCTCTAAGTGTAGTGGTAGAGGGAAGATAAATGTTCAAAGAAGAACTCCATTAGGAGTTATTTCTACAACTACAACTTGTGATGCTTGTGGAGGTAAAGGTACTATAATAGAGGAAGCATGCTCAACTTGTAGAGGAACTGGTAAAGAAAGAAAAACTAGAAATTTAACAGTGAATGTTCCAGCAGGTGTTGATACAGGAAATGTAATGCCACTAAGAGGACAAGGTGAAGCAGGAGAAAATGGAGGGCCAGCAGGAGATCTTTATATAAATATAAGAGTTACATCTCATAATATATTTAAACGTAAAGGCTTTGACATCCATATGGAAACCCATATATCCTTTGCAAAGGCTGCTCTTGGTACAGACATAAAGGTTCCAACAGTGGATGGAGATGTTACTTATAAGGTTCCAGCAGGAACTCAACCTGGAACTGTATTTAGATTAAAAGCTAAAGGGGTTCCTAGAGTTAACTCTGTAGGTAGAGGAGATCACTATGTTAAGGTAATAGTGGATGTACCAAAATCTCTTAATGAGAAACAGGCAGAAGCTCTAAGAATGTTTATGGAGGCTAGTGGAGAAGCTCCAGAAACTACTGTGGAAAAGAAAAAACACAAAAAAGGAATATTTGGAAAGTAATAAAAAAATTAATATAACCCACAAATATTTTTAATATAGCTAAAGTCTTGTAATAGTTAGTATAGGACTTTAGCTATTTTTAGTGCTTATATATCCTATCACTGTAATTTTCAACAGAGCCAATTTATATTAAAATCTTAAATTTCAGTATATTAATGGTAAAATTGATCATTGGCAAAATATAGATAACAATATGAATATTTTAAAAATTTAATAATTGACTTTTTTAGACAAAATATTTATAATATTACTGTAGAATTTAATGATATTTTAGGGTTTATTGCGCTTTTATTACTAGTGGTGTAGAAGTTAAATTTTTTAGCACATGTAAACCTTTTAGTCATGTCTGAATCATGTTAATTTCTACGAAATCATAAGATATAACTTTAATAAAAAGGTTGGAGGCAATAACATGAAAATTGAAAAACAAAAGATCTATGACATTACCATTGATACCTTCTATGACATCATTGGTAGTATACTTTATGCTGCTGGTATTTATACCTTTGCATTATCAGCTAACTTTGCTCCTGGTGGAATTTCAGGTTTATCAATAATTATAAACTTTTTTACTAAAATACCAATAGGTGTATGTAGTTTATTACTTAACATACCAATAATAATAATTAGTTATAAGGTGCTTGGAAAATGGTTTTTAGTTAAATCTCTAAAAACTATGGTAATTTCAGCCTTCTTTATGGATGTAGTGTTTCCACTTATCCCAATTTATTCAGGAAATCCTATACTGGCAGCTGTGTTTGCAGGAGTATTATCTGGAGCTGGACTAGCACTCATATATATGAGAAATTCATCTACTGGAGGAACAGACTTTTTAATTCTTTCTGTAAGAAAAAAAGCACCTCACCTATCTATTGGGCAGATTACAATTGCTATTGATGGTTGTGTTATCCTTCTAGGTGGATTAGTATTTGGAACTATTGATGCTGTATTATTAGGAATTATTATGACTATAGCTACATCAACAATAATAGATAAGATTATGTCTGGTTTTGAAGCAGGAAAAATGGCAATGGTAATAACTAATCATGGAAAGGAAATTGCAGATGTCATTGGAAAGGAAGTTGGACGAGGAGTAACTATAATGAATGTTACTGGTGCTTTTTCAGGAGAGAGTCGTCAAATGTTAATGTGTGCTTGCAGTAAATCTCAGGTATATAATTTGCGTAGAATTGTAAGTACCATAGACCCAACAGCTATGACTATGATTTCTTCCTTTGATGAAGCCTTTGGTCTTGGATTTAAAGATAACCTAATTGACTAAGCATCTATAGAACAGTAGAATATTAGGGGTCGATAAAAATTATAGAGCCAAATAAAACTCTTTCTTGCAATAGAAAAGATTCACTATTGCCAAGGAAGAGTTATTTTGTTATTTTGTAATATGTGATATATAATTACACAATAAAGATTATTTAGTGTATAATACCATAGACATCTTTTAAAATGATGGCAATAATATTAATTAAAACCTATTAACTATTGTTCATATAACTTAAGTATAATTTAATGTATAGATATGGAGGAAGTAGAAATGGATCAGGATTGGATTGAAGTAACGGTACTTACCAGCAGTGAGGCTACAGAAGCTGTGGCTGGTTTTCTTTATAACTGTGATGTAGAAGGAGTTTCCATAGAAGATGTGGCAGATGTGGAATTTAAGAAGGAAAACCTGGGCTTTGCAGATTTTATAAATGAGTCAGTTTTAACTATTGAAGAAGGAGCTATGGTTAAAGGGTACTTTAAGGATAGTGAAAACTTTATGAATACACTAAACTACATAAAGGAAAGTGTAGATAAGTTAGGTGAATTTGGCTTTGATAAAGGTGAAGGCATAGTAACTTATCATAAGGTAAATGAAGATGATTGGGCAAATAATTGGAAGCAGTACTATAAACCAGCTAAGGTTGGGGAGCACATTGTAGTAAAGCCTACCTGGGAAGATTATGAAGAAAAACCTGGAGAGGTTGTAGTAGAGCTAGACCCAGGAATGGCCTTTGGAACAGGAACCCACGAAACTACAAGAATGTGCATAAAAGCTCTAGAGAAAAAAGTTAAGGGAGATACCACTGTATTTGACATAGGTACTGGTTCAGGAATATTATCTATAGCTGCAGCTAAATTAGGAGCAAAACATGTAGTAGGAGTAGATTTAGACCCAGTAGCTGTAGAATCTGCAAAGAAAAATCTAGAGTTCAACAAAGTAAATAACATCGAAATTCTTTATGGAGATTTAATGGAAGTAGTAGAAGGTAAAGCTAATATAGTAGTAGCTAATATCTTAGCTGATATAATCATGTTTTTAAGTGAAGGTGTCAGAGCCTTTATAGAAGATGAGGGATACTTCATAGCTTCTGGTATCTTAAACACTCAAAGAGATAAAATTGCTGACAAGTTAAAGACCCTAAACTTTATAATTGAAGAAGTCATGGAAGATGGAGAATGGATTTGTATTATTGCTAAAAAGTAAAATTGTGTGATGGGAGTATATTTAAAATGCATAAATTTTTTGTGGAAGATAATAGCATAAATGAATCTCTGTGCATCATTGAAGGCGATGATGTTAAGCATATATATAAGGTGCTTAGACTTAAAGAAGGGGATAAAGTAAATATCAATAACTGCAAGGGTGTTGAATATATAGGAGAAATTTTAGAGGTAAATAAAAAAGAAGTAAGAGTAAACCTAATTGAAAAGGTTGCTTTAAATAATGAAAGTCCTTTAAGAGTTCAGCTTTTTCAAGGATTACCAAAGGCAGCTAAAATGGATTTAATAGCTCAAAAGTGTACTGAGCTAGGAGTCAGTGAAATCACCCCTATAATTACAGAGAGAGTTGTAGTTAAGGGCAATGAGTCCTCAGAATTTAAAAAGGTAGATAGATGGAACAGAATTGCATTAGAAGCTTGCAAACAAAGCAAAAGAAGTATAATTCCAACTATAAACCAACCTATAGATTTTAATAACCTAAAGGAAGAGATAAAGAACTTTGATTTAGTCATAGTACCCTATGAAAATCAAGAAAATCAAGGAATAAAATATGTAAAAAACCAAGTATCAGATAAAAATATAGAAACAGCAGCCATTATCATAGGACCTGAGGGTGGCTTTGAAGAGGATGAAATTCAGGCATTAAAGGATGCTGGAGCATTTATAGTAACCTTAGGGCCTAGAATACTAAGAACGGAGACTGCTGGCTTTGTAGCTCTTAGCTTAATTATGTATGAGCTTGGTGACTTAGGAGGAAATTAAAATGAAAGTAGCACTATATACACTAGGATGTAGGGTTAACTCTTATGAATCAGAAGCCATGGCAGAAAAATTCATAAAAGAGGGATATGAAGTTGTAAGTTTTGATGAATTTTCAGATGTGTATGTTATAAATACCTGTACAGTAACTAACATGGGAGATAAAAAGTCAAGACAGATGATAGGAAGAGCAAGACGTCATAATCCAGAGGCTATAATAGCAGTAGTTGGATGCTATTCACAAATAGCTTCCGATGAAATAGCACAAATTGAAGGTGTAGATGTAGTCTTGGGAAGTAGAAATAAAGGAGACATTGTTTACTGGGTTAATAGAGCAAGAGAAGAAAGTAAGCAAGTAGTAGAAGTTAAAGATGTACTTAAAAACAATAAATTTGAACAGCTAGCTATCAATGAATATCAGGATAAAACTAGAGCCTTTTTAAAGATACAGGATGGATGTAATAGATTTTGTTCATACTGCCTAATTCCCTTTGCTAGAGGGGGAGTTTGTAGTAAAGAACCTGAGAAAATATTAAAGGAAGTAAAAGAACTAAGTAAAAATGGTTTTAAAGAAATAATTTTATCAGGAGTTCACACTGCTTCCTATGGAGTGGATTTAGAAGGTAATTGGGATTTAGTTAAAATCCTAGAAGAGATAAATAAAATAGAAGGAATAGAGAGAATTAGAATAGGCTCTATAGATCCAACCTTCTTCACTGAAGGGGTAATAGAGAGAATCTGTAACCTAGAAAAGATGTGTCCCCATTTTCACCTATCCCTTCAAAGTGGCTGTGATGCAACAATTAGAAGAATGAATAGAAAATATACAGCACAGGAATATAAGGATGTAGTAGAAAATCTTAGAAAGTATATGAAGGACGTATCTATAACTACAGATATAATTGTAGGTTTTCCAGGGGAATCTAATGTTGAATTTGAAGCTACCTATGAATTTTTAAAAGGGATAAAACTAAGTAAAATGCATATCTTTAAGTATAGTAAAAGAACAGGAACTAAGGCAGCGGAAATGCCTTTCCAAGTAGATGGTCTTATAAAGGAAGAAAGAAGTAAAAAGTTAATAGAACTAAATAATGCTTTAGAAGTAGAATTCATGGAGAAATTCCTTGGAAGAGAAATGAGAGTACTTTATGAGGAAGCTATAAGTGGAAAAGAAAACACTTATGTAGGCTATACAGAGAACTATATAAAAGTAATAACAGAAAGTGATGAAAACCTAGAGGGTAAAATAGTGCCTACAAAACTAGCAGCTGTAAAACAAGAAAACATGATAGGAATCATAGAATAATACAAAATATAGATACACTAACATGGATTTTTAGAGTATAATATAAGATATGAGAAATCATATTATACATTATAGGAAACTATAAATGTAGGTTTTTACTACTGAGAATGGAGGTGAAAAAATGTCAGATTGTTTATTTTGTAAAATTGCAAAGGGTGAGATTCCTTCAAATAAGGTCTATGAAGATGATAAGATATTAGCATTTCATGACATAAGTCCTGAAGCACCTGTGCATATTCTTATAATCCCAAAGGAGCACATAAGCTGCGTTAATGATATAAATCATGAGAATAGTAGCATTATAGCTCATATTTTCGCCACCATACCAGAACTGGTAAAAAAACTAGGAATAGATAAAAGTGGATATAGAGTTGTAACTAACACTTTAGACCATGGAGGTCAGACTGTTCCACATTTACATTTTCATTTGTTAGGTGGAAGAAATTTAAAATGGCCACCAGGCTAAAAATAAGGACTAAAAATATGTAAATAAAACTAATGAAAATCTTGACATAAGTTAATGTGAATTGTATAATTGAAAATGTGCTATTTAGGCCTCGCATTGGCTACTTTTAATTAAAATTAAATTGAGCTAGCGGAGGGAGGGATATAAATGTCAGAGATAAAAGTTGGAGAAAACGAATCATTAGAGAATGCATTAAGAAGATTTAAAAAGAAATGTGCAAGATCAGGTGTGCTTTCAGAAGTTAGAAAGAGAGAACATTACGAAAAACCAAGCGTAAAGAGAAAGAAAAAATCAGAAGCTGCTAGAAAAAGAAAATTTAAGTAGAATTTGAAAGAAGGTTTATTAATGTCATCCATTAAGGAAACATTACAGGACGACTGGAAAAATGCTATTAAACAAAGAGATAAGTTTAAAGCAAATGTAATAAGCATGGCTAAAGCTGCTGTTTTAATGGTTGAAAAATCAGGGGCAGGAGAAGTAGATGATAGTAAAGTCATCGAAATTTTAGCAAAGGAAGTTAAACAAAGAAGAGATTCTTTGGTTGAGTTTGATAAAGGAAATAGACAAGATTTGGTTGATCAAACAAAAGCTGAAATCGAAATCTTATTACAATACCTTCCTCAGCAGTTAACGGAAGAAGAAATCCGAAAAATTGTTCTGGAGTCAGCCGAAAAACTTGGTACTAGTAGCATTAAAGATATGGGAAAACTTATGGCAGATGTTAGACCTAAGGTAAATGGTCGAGCAGATGGCAAAGTAGTTAGTCAAATAGTAAAAGAATATTTGAATAAATAAAGAACTCAGTTTACTGAGTTCTTTTTATTTTAAGTAATTTATCATGAAAAGAAATCATAAAATTTAAAAGAGAAACTTTGTAAGTAAAAATTATGATTTAGAGGTGATGAAGTTGAGTGATAAATTAGTGAGGGTAAAGGAAAAGGTCATTTATGGATTAGACTTACCAGTAGATGTAGCCCTTAGTTTACCTAAAATAATAGTGATAGCAAGAAAAGAGGTAACGGTAGAGAATCATAAAGGGATAATAAAATTTAGTGACAGTGAATTAGTTATAAATACAAGTATTGGACCTTTGAAAATTCTAGGTAAGGATTTTGAAATTATATTTGTAGGAGGTACCACCATAACTTTAAGTGGATATTTTAGCTCTATGGTGTATGAAAACTATGAAGAAGATTAATAATTTTAATAAAAGCTATATAACTGTTCAAGTAGATTCCCTTGAAGGAGAAAAAATTCTCAATTATCTTTGGAATAAAAATGTTAGTGTAAAAAATATAAAAAGAAATAATGCCTTTTCTATTACACTAGAAATATCAGTATCAGATTATCTTCATTTAAAAGAAGCTGTTAAAAAAGTAAAGGGAAAAGTAAAGATTTTGCATCGTAAAGGGATAAACTTTTTTTATCTTAGATTAAGTGCTAGAAAACTTTTAATTGCAGGTATTGCTGCATTTTTCTTTATTTTATACTATTTGAGTAGCTTTATTTGGAGTGTGGATATAAATACAGATAAATATCTAGCTCCCCTTGAAGTTAGAAATATACTGAAAAGCTATGGAATAATGGTTGGAAGTAAAAAGGGTTCAATAGATGTTCTAAAAGTTGAAGAAAAGTTAGTTGCTGATATAGATGAAATAATGTGGGTTAAAGTTAGAATTGAAGGCTCTATGCTCACTGTAGATATAGTGGAGAGGCAAGAACCACCAAAGATAAAAGAAAAGGAGTACACAGGAGATTTAGTAGCTAAAAAAAGTGGAGTTATAAATAGAATATATACTAGTGCTGGAACTCCTGTGAAACAACTTGGCACAGTAGTTGACAAAGGTGAGTTAATTGTAAAAGGTCAAGAAGGAAAAGAAGGCATGGAGTTCTCTGTAAAGGCTGAAGGAAAAATATATGCTACTACTTTTTACGAAGAATTTACAAAAGTACCTATATCTATTACCTCAAAAAGAAGAACGGGAAATAAGCAGGTACGATATGGAGTAAATGTAAACAATAATAAAATTTATATTAAGAAATCATTAAATAACTATACAACTTATGATAAAATAGAAGAAAACTGGGGCATCTTTATAAAAGAGACTTATTATGAAACAGAAGAGGTGGAAGAAGCTACTGACACTGATACTGTAATAAAGGAACTACAAAACAAAATTACATTAAATTTAGATAGAGGAGTTAAAATACTAGATATAACTCCAGAAGTTAAAAAGCAAGAGAAGGAATATGAAATTAGAGTATTAGTTACTGTAGAAGAAGATATAGCAGAAAGCCAAGTTGTAGTTACAGAAACAGAAAGAGAAAAGGAAGATGAATCCCCTGAGACTTAAAAAGAGGTGTAAATATGGGACATAAAAAAAGATTATCAAGGATAAGATTTCCAAGAATAAAACCCTATATTACTTTTATAATTACAACTTTAATAGTTTATTTGATTTTAAGCACTGTAGTAGTAAGTAAAAAATATAACCTTCAAGTAGGTGAAATAGCTAAATTTGATATTAAAGCACCAAGAGATGTGGAAGATAAGGTAGCAACTCAAAAGAGTATTGAAGAAGAGCTAAAACACGTACAAGAAACCTATACCTATGATGCTAATATAAGAAAGGGTGCTTTAGATAATATAAATAAACTTTTTGAATTAGTTAAAAAGATAAATTCTGAAAATCCTCCTTATAATCCTTCCAGTGAAGATGATAATGAAAAAATTAAGTCAGAACAGGAAAAAATCAATGGGATAAAGCTGAAAAAGTTAAAAGAGGAAAGTGTTATAAAAAATCTTTCTACTGAAAACTATGGATTACTTTTATCCTTAAATGAGACTGGATTAAATAGCCTAAATGAAGAGATAGTAGATTGTATGAATAATTTATATGATACTACCCCTATATACGAGAATAAACCTCAGGATATAGTTTCAGCACAAGGATATATAACTGCCTTCTTTAATAATACTAGCTATGCTAAAAATGTTAAGGATCTAGCCATGGCCATAGGTTATTCGCAAACTAAGGCTACCTATTTTGTAGATCATGAAAAGACAGAAGAAGCGAGACAAAACATAACTAAAAATGTAACACCTGTAATCTATAAAAAGGATCAAACTATAATAGCAGAAGGTCAACCTATTACTGAATCACAAATTGAGCTTCTAAATGACTTAGGCCTCTTAGGTAATGATAAATCTACGGGCATTTATATGAACCTAGTTTTACTTCTAGTTGTTGTAGGAGTATTAGGATTACAGTGGAGATATATAAAAGAAAAGCGCAGAGACATATATGAAGATAATAGTAAGGTTATCCTGATAAACCTACTGACAGTACTAACTGTAGTATTAGCTAGGATATCTATTCTCATATCTCCTTATGTTATACCCTTTGCTTGTATTTCAATTTTATTATCTGTACTAATTGATAGCAAAACCTCTGTAACCATAGGAATATTAAATGTAATATTTATATCCTTTATTGTTAAATTTTCAGTAGATTTAACTCTTATAGCTATGGTCAATGCAGTAATAGTTCCAATGGTATTAAAAAGGGTTCAGCAAAGAAATGACATATTGTATTCTTCCTTGCTCATTGGAGCTATAAATGTAGTATTTACTGGTGCCATGGGATATTTCCTAAGCACTAATGTGACTAGTATAATCAATAAGGCTATGCTTACAGGAATATCTGCTATAGTATCAGGAATATTAGCCATAGGAATACTGCCAGTTTTAGAAAATATATTTGATGTATTAACTAATATTAAACTTCTAGAGTTAGCTAACCCTAATCATCCCTTAATGAGGAGATTGCTTTTAGAAGCACCAGGCACTTATCACCACTGTGTGTTAGTTGCAAACTTAGCAGAGATGGCTGCTGAAAGTGTGGGAGCCAATCCAATACTAGCTAGGGTAGCCTCCTATTATCATGATGTTGGAAAGCTAGAAAGGCCCTATTATTTTAAGGAAAATCAAATAGGTATAGTAAATCCTCATGATGATATGTCACCAGCTATGAGCTCTGCCATAATACTATCCCATGTGGAAGATGGGGTTAAATTAGCAGAAAAATATAACTTACCTGAAGGCATCACTGATGTTGTGAGAGAGCATCATGGAGATTCTCTCGCTAAGTATTTTTATATAACTATGAGAAATAAAAGTGAGAATCCCGATGAGGTAAATGAGGCAGATTATAGATATGGTGGACCACCACCAAGATCAAAGGAATCTACCATTATAATGTTAGCAGATGGGGTTGAAGCCTCTGTAAGGTCCATTAATAAGCCTAACAAAAAGAAGATAGAAGAAATGGTAAATAACATAATTAAGAGTAGAATTGATGAAAATCAGTTTGTCAACTCTGACCTAACCTTTAAAGATTTAGAGAAAATAAGAGAGAGTTTTCTAAAGGTTCTATCTGGAATTTACCATGAAAGAATTGAGTATCCTAAAGACAAGATTAATTTAACAAAAGAAAACAATGAAAAAAACCTTGAAGAAGATAAAGAAGTTGTATCAACTAAGGAAGAACAGTTTAAGTTAAAAGAGCCAGAAGCAGTTATACAAACTAAAGAAGTTGAAAAAGAAAAGCAGATATAGGATAAATAGGAGATAAAATATGATTTATATGGACGATAGGCAAAGTCTTATTTCCGTTGAAAAAGACTTAGAAGAAAATATTAAAGAAATTATAGATTATGCTTTAAAAGAGGAACAGGTTCTGATTCCCTATGAAGTAAGTCTAATTTTTGTAGATAATGAGGCCATAAGAGAAATAAACTCAGATACAAGAGGAATAGATAGGGCTACAGATGTACTATCCTTTCCCATGCTAGACTATGATGAGAAAAAAGTATTCAAGGAGTGCTATTTAGAACATGAATTTTCAATTATTGATTTAAATGAAGGAAATTTAGTCCTTGGAGATATTGTGTTATCCTTAGAGAGAGCAAAGGAGCAGAGTGAAGAGTTTGGACACTCATTTATAAGAGAAGTGTGCTACTTAGTAACTCACTCCATTCTTCACTTGCTTGGATATGATCACATGGAAGATGATGATAAGGTAATAATGAGAGCTAGAGAAGAAGAAATTCTAAGTAAGTTTAACATTGAAAGATAATAGATTATATATAGGTTATATCAGCTTTAATTAAGGTGGGGTTATTATGAAGGTAAAGAAGCTAGTGGATAGTTTTAACTATGCTATAGAGGGAATAATTTATTCAATACGAACTCAAAGAAATATGAGAATACATATGATAATAGCTATGTTAATACTAACAGCTTGTTTTTTCTTTGACATGACAAAGATGGAACTTTTGGTAATTGCAATTACAATAACAATGGTTGTGGTTGCAGAGATGATAAATACAGCAGTGGAATGTGCCATAGATGCCACCACCAACTTTTATCATCCCCTAGCAAAGATTGCGAAAAATGTAGCTGCAGGAGCAGTATTAGTCACTGCAATAAATGCGGTTTTAGTAGCCTATATAATTTTTGGTGATAAAGTTCTACCTTTTTCTATAATTATTCTTTTGAAAATTAAAAATTCTGACCCTCACATGATATTTTTAATGTTAGTAATAGTTAGTATTGCCACTGTAGTAGTAAAGGCTGTATATGATGAAGGTACACCTTTAAGAGGCGGAATGCCAAGTGGTCATAGTTCCATAGCCTTTGCTGTGGCAACCACCATTACACTATTAACCACAGAGCCACTAATAATGATATTGGCATTTTTATTAGCCTTCATAGTAGCCCAAAGCAGAGTAGATTCTAACGTACACTCCATCCTTGAAGTAGTCCTTGGAGGAGCCTTTGGATCACTACTGACCTTACTGTTATATCAGCTTATTGGGTAATTACTAAATGAATGAAGCTAAATAAAATATAAGCAATAAAAATAATGTGATAAAATTCGTATTCTATGGTAAACTAATATAACTAAGAAACTAAAAAACTAAAGAAATGTGTGATTATTATAAACCATGGATAGATTTGAGTAATTAGGTTGGAGGAAGATAAAATGGATATAAAGGAATTGGTAAGACTTGCTATAGAGGCTAGAGAAAAAGCTTATGTGCCATATTCTAAGTTTAAAGTTGGAGCAGCAATTGAAATGGAAGATGGCAGTGTATTTACAGGCTGTAACATAGAAAATGCTTCTTATGGCGCTACTAACTGTGCTGAAAGAACGGCTATATTTAAGGCTGTATCTGAAGGACATACTATAATGAAAAAAATTGCCATAGTAGGAGATATGTTAGCATTTACAGCTCCATGTGGAATATGTAGACAGGTTATTGCTGAGTTTGCAGCTAAAGATATAGAAATAGTATTAATTAAAAATCAAGATGAGTATATAGTAAAAACTTTAGAAGAAATACTACCAGGAGCTTTTACTAAAGAGGACTTACTTAAATAAGGAGAGATATATGTTTAAATCAGGATTTATAACTATAATAGGAAGACCAAATGTGGGTAAATCAACCCTTTTAAATTATTTAATGGGAGAGAAATTATCTATAGTATCAAGTAGACCACAAACTACAAGAAACAATATACAAACAATACTTACAAGGGATAACTTTCAAATAGTATTTGTAGACACACCAGGTATGCATAAACCTAAACATAAGTTAGGTGAGTACATGGTGAAGATAGCTAAAGATTCCATGCAGGATGTGGATGTGGTGCTATTTTTAACAACACCAGAAGGGGAGATAAACAAGGCAGACCTTCATATTTTAGAACAACTAAAGCAGTGCAATACTAAAGTGTTTTTAGTAGTAAATAAAATAGATGAAAACCCTGCTGATAGAGTAGCTAAAACTCTAGAAGAATACACTAAAGTTTTAGATTTTAAAGAAATAATACCTATTTCAGCTATTAACGGAAAGAACACCGAAAAATTATTAGAATTAGTAGTTGATCAGTTACCAGAGGGACCAATGTATTACCCAGAAGACATGATAACAGATCAGCAAGAAAGATTTATAGTAATGGAGACTATAAGAGAAAAAGCCCTAAGACTTTTATCTCAAGAAGTACCTCATGGTATTGCTGTAGAAATTTTAACCATGAAGAAGAATGAAAATGGAAGTTATCTTATTGAGGCAAATATGCTATGTGAGAAGAACTCCCACAAGGGTATAATAATTGGTAAAAATGGAGCTATGATGAAGAAAATATCTACCTATGCAAGACAAGATATTGAAAAGTTCCTAGGCTGTAAAGTAAACCTAAAGATTTGGGTTAAGGTTAAATCAGAGTGGAGAGATAGTGCATTTGTACTCAAGGAACTTGGTTATAAGTAGAATTGCAGGTGTTATTCATTGAATACTATCAAGACTAGAGGGATAGTTTTAAAAACCCAAGAATACAAAGAAAATGATAAATTACTATGGATATTTACAGAGGAGTTTGGAAAGGTAACTGTCATTGCAAAGGGAGCTAGAAAAAGTAAAAATAAAAATTTTTCAAATACCCTACCTTTCTCCTTTGGTGAGTATGTACTATATAAAGGAAGAACTTTATATACCTTAAATGAAGGGAGAATTATAGATTCCTTTCAAGATATATTAAATGACTATGATACCTTAATATATGGTTCTTATTTTAATGAACTCATAGATATTGCCATAGAAGAAGGTGAGAGTCATCCCATATTTATAGATTTAGTGAAATGCTTTTATCTTATGAGAAACAAGGCTATAGACTTAGATCTTTTAGCAAGAGCCTTTGAAGTTAAGGTTTTAAAGGCTACAGGCTATGGTATATCGTTAGAAAACTGTGCCCTATGTGGAAATAAGATAAATACCACAGACTATATTTCTTTTCAGTTCTATGGTGGAATTTGTAACCAATGTGAAAAACAATATGGTACGAAAGTATCTGCTGCCACATATAATGGATTAAAGTTTCTAAGTAAAGTGGAGCTGGAGAAGGTAGGAAGACTTAATTTAGATATAAATACAAAGGAACAAATAGGAAAAATCCTAGAAACCTTTATAAGTCTAAATTATAGAAAAAAACCTAATAGCCTGTCCTTACTTAAAAAGTTTTAGTATATAAGTGATATAATATACTTAAGTATTAAATATTGCTAGGGAGGAAATATTTATGGATGAAGCTACATTAAAAAAGATAAATATATTAAAAGAAAGAGCTAATCTATCTGAAGAAGAAGCTAAGGACTTATTAGAAAGATTCAATGGGGACTTAATCGAAGCATTAATTCATTGTGAAAGAGAAAAACAAAAGGATAATAGAAATTTCAATGAGAAAATTTCTCAAAGTGAATTTGTAACCTATATAAAAGAGCTGATAAAGGCTGGTAATGTTTCTAGAATTATCATTAGAAAGGATGATTCTATCCTAGTGAATATTCCTGTAAATGCAGGAATTGTGGTGGGTATAGCATTATTATTGCAACCAGTTTTAATAGTTTTAGGAGCTGCAACTGCAGTATTTATTGATCTAGAAATAGATATAATTAAAGAAGATGGAACTGTAGAAGTAGTTAATAAAATTGTAAAGAGCACCATGGAAACAACTGCAAAGAAAGCTACAGAAGTAACCCATGATCTAAAAGAGATCTTCTCTGAAACCTCAGGAAAGATTAAAGAAAAAATTTCTGAAGCAAAGAATAATATGAAAAGATAACATAAATTTTATATATTTGGATATTAATTAAAGATGAGCATATACTCATCTTTTTTTATTTAGAATAAAATTTACCCAAGAATTAACGAAATATTTTAAAAATTTTTAGAGAAAGTTGCAAATTAAATAAATCTCTTATACAATATAATAGAAAATAACTTAAAAATAACACTTACTCACCCCAATGTGTGATATAATTAAAATTATAGAATTTGGAGTGAATAATAGAATTTTGAAAGGTGGCGAATTGTCATTAAACTCTCGCTTAGACAGGAACAAATAATAGAATTAGTTAAAGAAAATGAACCAATAACCAGTGAAGCTATCGCAAAAGAGTTAGGGCTTACGCGATCCGCCATAAGACCAGATTTATCTATATTGACTATGACCGGTATACTTCAAGCAAGACCTAAAGTTGGATATGTGTGTGTTAAAAATTCAAATAAAGGACCTAAAAACAGTGAAATTAGAAATATAAAGGTTAAGGATGTAATGTCTGAACCTGTTTTAGTAAAGGAAGACACACCAGTTTATGAGGCCATTCTAACACTTTTTTTAAATGACACAGGAACTTTATTCATTGAAAATGAAGGAGCACTATTAGGAGCTGTATCTAGAAAAGACTTTATAAAGATGGCTATGGGAACAGCTGATATGCATAGAGTACCCGTTGGAATTATCATGACTAGAATGCCGAATATTGTTAGTGTATCAGAGGAAGATTCAGCCTTTGATGCTGCAAAAAAAATAATTGAGCATCAGGTAGATTCCTTACCTGTTGTAAGGCTAGAACTTTTAAGGGGAAAAGAAGTTCCGAAAATTGTAGGAAAAATATCTAAGACAACAATTTCTATGATATTTGTAAAATTGGGTGAAAATGAATAATTTTATTCATTTGACTATATAACTATAATTTAAGAGTTAAGGGGTTGTATAACATGGAAAAGAAAAAATATGTGTACCTTTTTAATGAAGGCAACGGCGGCATGAAAAATTTACTAGGTGGAAAGGGTGCAAACCTTGCAGAAATGACAAGCATAGGAATTCCAGTGCCACAAGGCTTCACAGTAACAACTGAAGCTTGTAATAAATACTATGATGATGGAAAGAAAATTGCAGAAGAAATCGTTGACGAAATTCATGAAAAAATGGCTGAACTTGAAAAACTTACAGGCAAAAAGTTTGGAAGTTTAGAAAATCCACTATTGGTTTCAGTAAGATCTGGTGCTAGAGCATCTATGCCTGGAATGATGGATACTATCCTTAATCTAGGATTAAACGATGAAACCGTTGAAGTAATGGCTAATAAAACAAACAATCCTAGATTTGCATACGATTCATACAGAAGATTCATTCAAATGTTTGCTGATGTAGTTATGGAAGTAGAAAAGAGAAACTTTGAAGATATCATGGATGAGATGAAGGCTGCTAGAGGCGTAAAACTTGATACAGAATTAAATGCAGAAGACTTAAAAGAATTAGTAGCTAAATTTAAAGCTTACTACAAAGAAGCTAAGGGAGAAGAATTCCCAAGCGACCCTACAGAACAATTAATAGCTTCTATCACTGCTGTATTTAGATCTTGGAACAATCCTAGAGCTATAGTATACAGAAGAATGAACGATATTCCTGGCAGTTGGGGAACTGCAGTAAACGTTCAAGAAATGGTATTTGGTAATAAAGGAAATACTTCTGGAACAGGGGTTGCATTCTCAAGAAACCCATCTACAGGAGAAAAGAAAATATTTGCTGAATACTTAATGAATGCTCAAGGAGAAGATGTTGTTGCTGGTATCAGAACACCTCAAAAAATAGAACAATTAGAACAAGAAAATCCAGAAGTATATAAACAATTTATGGATATTGTAAATACTTTAGAAAACCATTACAGAGATATGCAAGATATGGAGTTCACTATAGAAGAAGGTAAGCTTTACTTCCTACAAACAAGAAACGGTAAGAGAACAGCTCAAGCTGCCCTTAAAATAGCCGTTGACCTTGTAGAAGAGAAAATGCTTACTAAGGAAGAAGCAATTCTTAAAGTTGAACCAAAACAATTAGATACATTATTACACCCTGCCTTTGATTCAGCATCGCTTAAGGCTGCAGCAGTTATAGCTAAAGGACTTCCAGCATCTCCTGGTGCTGCTTGTGGTAAAGTTTACTTTACTGCAGAAGATGCAAAAGCTGCCCATGAAAATGGTGAAAAGGTAGTTTTAGTAAGACTTGAAACTTCACCAGAAGATATTGAAGGTATGATTGCTTCTGAAGGTATATTAACAGTAAGAGGTGGAATGACTTCTCACGCAGCTGTTGTTGCTAGAGGAATGGGAACATGTTGTGTTGCTGGTTGTGGTGACTTAACAGTAAATGAAGGAAATAAGACCTTTGCAGTAGGTGGAGTTACTTATAAAGAAGGAGACTACATCTCAATAGATGGAAGTACAGGAAATGTATATGCAGGACAAATTAAAACTGTAGATCCTGAAATAAGTGGATATTTTGGAACATTTATGGCATGGGCTGATGAACTAAGAAGCTTGAAGGTAAGAACTAATGCTGATAATCCAAGAGATACAGCTCAAGCAGTTAAATTCGGAGCAGAAGGAATAGGACTTTGTAGAACAGAGCACATGTTCTTTGAAGGTGAGAGAATCATGGCTATAAGACAAATGATAGTTGCTAAGGATGAAGCTACAAGAAGAGCAGCTCTAGAAAAATTATTACCAATGCAAAAGGGTGACTTTATAGGAATCTACGAGGAGTTACAAGATAGACCAGCTACCATAAGATTCTTAGATCCACCACTACACGAGTTCCTTCCTCATGAAGATGATGAAATAGTAGAATTAGCTAAAGAACTTGGAATTACTTTTGAAGATCTAAAGAATACTGTTGAATCATTACATGAGTTCAACCCAATGATGGGTCACAGAGGTTGCAGACTTGCAGTTTCTTACCCAGAAATAGCTGAAATGCAAACAAGAGCAGTAATAGAAGCTGCTATAGATGTTAAAACTAGAAAAGGTTATGATATAGTACCTGAAATCATGATACCATTAGTTGGAGAAGTAAAAGAGCTTAAGTATGTTAAAAACATAGTTACAGAAACAGCTGATAAAATCATAAAAGAATCAGGCATAGATATGAAGTACATGGTAGGAACAATGATAGAAATTCCAAGAGCTGCTTTAACTGCTGATGAAATAGCTAAAGAAGCTGAGTTCTTCTCTTTTGGAACTAATGACTTAACACAAATGACCTTTGGATTCTCAAGAGATGACGCTGGAAACTTCTTAAAACACTACTATGACAAGAGCATATATGAATCTGATCCATTTGCAAGATTAGACCAAGTTGGAGTTGGAAAACTTGTTAAGATGGCTGCAGACCTAGGAAAATCTACTAGACCAGACATCAAACTTGGAATATGTGGAGAGCACGGTGGAGATCCATCTTCCGTTGAATTCTGCCATGAAGTAGGATTAAACTATGTATCATGCTCACCATTCAGAGTTCCAGTAGCAAGACTTGCAGCTGCTCAAGCTGAAGTTAAAAATCCTAGAAAAAAATGTTGCTGTGGATGCAAATAAAATAAAAAATAATAATTAACAAAGAGGTTATCTGAAAAGAATTAAAATGTTTTCAGATAACCTCTTTATATATCTTTAAGAGTCTTATTTAAAGGAAATTTTAGTGCTGAATTTATTTTCAATATAATCCAGTAGTTTATAACTAAAATCAATATGGATATCATTGTGGAATACAGCTTTATTAAGAAGATTAATAAAGGCTTTTTTATTGCATTTTGATATATTTTTATAGTAATCTCTAGATAATTTCCAATATTTCTGTGGGAAAGCCAAGTAGGCAAGGATATATTTATAATCATCAAAGGTCAAAGGGTGACTGCTCTCATATTCCTGTAAAAAGTTTATGGCTAAATCTCCATTCCAGCAAGTATTTTCTCTTCTCATCAGTCTCCTTAAACAATAAGAAATATCAAAGGCTGAATAGTCATATCTACATTTATCAAAGTCGATAACATAAATTTTACCCTGATTAACAATAAGATTTTTACTTACATAATCATTGTGACAAATGGATATGGATAAGTTGTCATAGTCTATAGTATTGGCTACATTAGTTGATAAATTTGCTAGGCACATGCTATTAGTAAAGCTAACTCTATATATTTTAGAAAAATAATCTTTATACTTTAGTGCTAGCTTTTCATTTTTAACAAGTTGAAGAGTATGTTTATTTAAAGAATCTGTAAGATTGGTGAAACCTTCCTTATGTTTACTACCTAAAATTGGGGAGAATCCTAAAGAAGTCTCATGAATTTGTCCCAAATTTCTACTTGCCATATTTACATTATTTATATCATCAAAATCGCATTTATCCCCTTGAATCCAATCTGTGAGAATAAATAACATATCATTATACCTTACATATCTTCCATGATTAGTAGTAGATAGTATTCTAGGTACATTTATATTATTACGATATAACCATTCTATGGCTGAATAAATAAAAAGCAGTTCATCTACATCATAATATACTTTTTTCAAACAATACTCATGGGAATCACTTTCTATTTTATATACAGCTCTTTGCTTATCTGTATCCTTAAACTTCACCTGATATATACTGCAGTTACTAGATAAATTATAATAAGGTAATACATTTTTCTTAATATTACTTGGCGATAGTAAATTTGAACTAGAACTATCTGCTATTGCGTTACTCATTGTACTTCTCTCCTTAAAAATACTATAAGATAATACTAAATATCTCTACTATAATTATATTTATGAAAAATTTATGATAAATATATCAGTTCCTTGAAAAATTGAAAAAAATTTATGGTCCATTAAAGGAATATTCATGGATAGTAAAGAAACTATATACATAATAAAGAAATTATATACATACATAATATAGTTATTAAATATAATTAGAAGGGATTAAATTTAATATTTTAAATATATAGAATACTTAAAGGTTGTAGAAATAAAACAATAGTTTATGTTATAATATAAAAGTTTTTATAAGCTAAATTTCAACATCTAAGCATAACTTTGAGTATTCAACAAGAAATAAAGGTAGGTGCAATGATGAATATTAGGGAAAACATAGAAAAGAGTGAAGAGTATAGTATAATACCACAAGGCTCAAAATCTAAAAACTCTATGGGTAGGGCTAGAAGAGAAGAATTAGATGAAGTTAGAACTGCCTATATGATTGACCGAGATAGAATAATACACTGTAAATCCTTCAGGAGGCTAAAGAGAAAGACTCAAGTATATATTAAAACCTGGAGCGACCACTATAGAACCAGGCTTACCCATACCTTGGAAGTGGCGCAAATTGCTAGAACTATAGGTAGAGGCATAGGACTAAATGAAGACTTAATAGAAGCCATAGCCCTAGGTCATGATATTGGACATGTTGCCTTTGCTCACAGTGGAGAAGAAGTGCTTAATGAATTACTTACCAATGGTTTTAGCCACAACCAAAATAGTGTTAGGGTATTAACATATATAGAGAATAATGGACAAGGGTTAAATTTATCAAAGGAGGTACTGGACGGAATACTATATCATAGTGGTTTTTCTAATAACAGTAGCAAGGCTTTTACTTTAGAGGGTCAAGTAGTAAAGTATAGCGATAAAATAGCTTATGTAAATCATGACATTGATGACTCCCTAAGAGCAGGAATTTTATCTATGGAGGATATACCAAAGGATATACTTGAGATTTTAGGGAATACTCATGGAGAGAGAGTAGATACCTTAGTTAAGGACTGTATCTATAGAACAAAAAGCAATATAAATTCCAATGATATTCAAGTGTCATTATCTAAAGATGTAGATTATAACTTTAAAAAGCTTAGAGATTTTATGTTTAAAGAAGTCTATAATGGAGAGTTTCTAAAAGAAGAAAGGGATAAAGCTAGGTTTATTCTTATTCAGCTTTATAAATATTTTTATTTTCATGAAGAAAAGCTACCTGAATTTTACAAGTCCATAGCCAAGGAAGAAGGACTTAATCAAGGTGTTGCTGATTACATAGCAGGAATGAGTGATGAATACTGTATAGATCTGTTTAAGGACATATATATACCTAGTTAAGGATATTTATTTAAAATAATGATTTTATCTATATAAATATTTAAATAAAGTAACTCTTTATGAAGGAAAACTATATCTTATAAAGAATATATATATAACAAACAATACAATTATATTACAAAAAACTTTTAAAAAAAAGGATTTAAGAGATATATGTCGAATTATAAGAGCTAGGAATTTGTACGTAAAGTTAAATTCTTTTAGACTTAATGAATAATATATTTAGTAGGTTTCTTTAAGTTTAGAATCACTTGAGAGTGAGGTGAGTTAATAATGTTTTCTGAAGAAATAATACAAAAAATAAAAGAGGAAAATGATATAGTGGATATCGTTTCAGAGGTAGTAACCTTAAAAAAAACGGGGAAAAATTATTTAGGAAGATGTCCATTTCACAATGAAAAAACACCTTCATTTACTGTATCAAGTGAAAAACAAATTTATAAATGCTTTGGATGCGGAGAGGCTGGTAATGTAATAAGTTTTGTTATGAAAACTAGGAACATGGCTTTCCCAGAAGCAGTAAAACTTCTTGGAGAAAAGGTAGGCATTGTAGTAGATGATGCAGATTCACCAGGTAAAAGTTCAGCAACTAATGAAAAATTTAAGCGAATGTATGATATAAACGTACAAGCGGCCAGATATTTTTATACTAATTTAAAAAGATTTAAAGCTCCTTATGAATACCTAAAGGGAAGAGGTATAACAGATGAAACTATTAAAAAGTTTGGTATTGGTTTTTCACTAGACAATTGGCAGGGAATACGTTCCTATTTAAAACAAAGAGGCTTTAGTGAAGAAGAAATATTAGAACTAGGACTTACTACAAAAAATGAAAAGGGAAATATATACGATAGATTTAGAAATAGAATTATATTTCCTGTATTTAATGTCAGTGGTAGGGTAATAGGCTTTGGTGGAAGGGTTTTAGATGATTCTAAACCCAAATATTTAAACTCTCCCGAAACCCCAATATTTCATAAAGGAACAAATCTTTATGGATTAAATTTAGCAATAAAGAATAATCCAGCTAGAACAGTTATCATGGTTGAAGGTTACATGGATGTAATCTCTCTTTCCCAACAAGGAGTAACAAATGTAGTTGCCACCCTAGGAACTGCATTAACAGAAGGTCAATGTAAATTATTAAAGAGATATATTGATACTGTAATAGTATCCTTTGATTCAGATGTAGCAGGTCAAAATGCTACTATAAGAGGCTTAGAAATATTACAAAAATCTGGATTTGACCTTAAAATTCTTCAAATTCCTAGCGGAAAAGACCCCGATGAATTTATTAGATCCTACGGCAGGGAAAAATTTCTAAATCTAGTAGACGGGGCTCTACCAATTATAGATTTTAAACTAAGGATGGCAGAAAAGGGAATTGACTTTTCAAAACAGGAAATGGTGATTAAATACCTAAAGAGAGTAGTTAGCGTGCTAAAGGATCTTGATCCACTAGAAAAAGCTGTATATACTAAGCAGGTTTCAGAGAAAAGTGGCATAGGTGAAGAAGCTATAATGGAGTCCTTAGATAAAAATCCCAATAAATCTATAGAAAATAGCAAAAATCATAATATAAATAGGAAGTTTGGGCAAAAATTATATTTAGAGCCTGGGTTTGTTAGGGCTGAAAGAACGGTATTAAGCCTTGCCCTTGATAAAAGGCTAAGTGATAAAATATTTAGTAATGTAAATGAAGATGACCTTATATTAAAGGCACATAAAGTAATTTATACAATCATTAAAGAAAATAATATGTGCTCTAAGGAAGAATTGATAAAGATTATTAACCTGCAAACTATGCAGGATAGTGAATTCACAAAGGAATGGATAAAAATTCAAGAATATAAAGTTGATATAGATGAAGGATCCATAGACAAAATGGTAAGTGACTGCGTGAATAACATAAAAAAATACAAGTTAGAGGAGTCAAGAAAGAAAATTATGGATAAAATTAGAAAGTGTGAGTCTGAAGGGTTGGTTGAGGAAACTTTGATGTTAGCTAGAGAGCTTATGGATATACAAAAGGAAATGGGAAAACTATAGAAGAGAGGAGGTAATGGAATGAAGGACAAAGCAGGAAAAGTTGCTATAGTAAAAAAATTAGTAGAAAAGGGTAAGAAAAAAGGGAATTTAACTTATAAAGAGATAATGGAAGAAGTAGAAGGTGTAGAACTAACTCCAGAGCAAATAGAAAAGATTTATGAAGTTCTAGAATCTATGGGCATAGACGTTATAGGTTTAGAGCCAGAAGTTGAGGATGAAGAAGAAGTAGAAATAGAGGTTGACATAACAATTCCAGAAGGAATTGCCATAGATGATCCAGTTAGAATGTACCTTAAAGAGATTGGTAAGGTGCCCCTATTATCAGGTGAAGAAGAGATGAGACTTGCTAAGCTTATAGAAAATGGTGATGAATATGCTAAAAAGAAATTAGCAGAAGCAAACCTTAGATTAGTTGTAAGTATTGCTAAAAGATATGTTGGTCGTGGTATGTTATTTTTAGATTTGATTCAAGAAGGTAATTTAGGACTTATAAAAGCTGTAGAAAAGTTTGACTACAGTAAGGGATTTAAATTCAGTACCTATGCTACATGGTGGATTAGACAGGCGATTACAAGAGCTATTGCAGACCAGGCTAGAACTATTAGAATACCAGTACACATGGTAGAAACTATTAATAAGTTAATTAGAGTATCAAGGCAGCTTCTTCAAGAATTAGGAAGAGAGCCATTACCAGAAGAAATTGCAAAACATATGGATATGAGCGTAGATAAAGTTAGAGAAATAATGAAAATTGCTCAAGAACCTGTATCTTTAGAAACACCTATAGGTGAAGAAGAAGATTCTCATCTTGGAGATTTTATTCCTGATGATGATGCCCTTGCTCCTGCAGAAGCAGCAGCTTTCACCATGTTAAAGGAACAATTAATAAGTCAACTTAGAACTTTAACTCCAAGGGAAGAAAAGGTGTTAAGACTTAGATTTGGTCTTGATGACGGAAGAGCTAGAACCCTTGAGGAAGTTGGAAAAGAGTTCAATGTAACAAGAGAAAGAATTAGACAGATTGAAGCGAAGGCGTTAAGAAAGTTAAGACATCCAAGTAGAAGTAAAAAACTTAAGGATTATTTAGATTAGTGAGGGGCTGTCTTTTGGCAGCTCTTTTGTTATATATACAAAATTTGTAATAGACAAAATCCCTTAGTATAATATAAAATAAAAGTATACACAATTTATAAGGAGGTAATCCATGAATAGTTTCAATAGCAATAAGAAACTAGAAATAATTCCAACTATATTCACTTTTGTTATGTTTAATGTAATAGGGGTTTGGTCTGCCTATGTTATAGATTCCTATCTTATGTTGAGTTTAATAAGAGTAATGTTGGTCATTTGTAATATATTCTACTTATATCATATTGGAGTATGGTTAACTGTAAAGTATGAAATAACAAATAGTGAAGTGAGAATAAGTGCACTGGGAGGACTTAAAAAAGTAATTTTACCCTTAAGTGATGTAGAATGCTACACTGTGGAAAAGGGAAAAATAAGAGGTATAAGCCTTTCGGGTATATCCTCTAATAAATTTGCCATAGGAAGAATTGCAGTAAAAAATTTAGGAACCGCTAGAATGTTTGTAACAAGCGGAAGTGGTGTTATATATTTAAAAACTCAAGACATAAGCTATGCTGTGTCACCTAAGAACTCTGAAAAATTCCTAGAAATTTTAGAAGGCCTGGGTATTGAAGAAAATACTTGGACAAAGAAATATAATAAGGTAAGTAGACTACATAAGGATAAAAAGTTTATGTATCCATTGATTTTAACTAGTACAATAATTTTATTTACAACTTTTTTTCCAATGGTTTTATATATACTAAATAAACTTCCAGATGTAATGCCATTAGTTATTAACGTGTCCAAAGAAGCGGGAGAAGTAGGTACAGACAAGCAATTTGCTTTTGCCCAGATGCTCTATGGTCTATTAAATATGGCAGTGATGTTCTGTATGTATTATGCAGCTCACTTTTGTGCAAAATATGATAAAAAGTCTGCTTATAGGTATATCTATATTTCACTTTTAGTGGCAATAGTATTCCTATATATTCAAATGAGACTTATTATGTCTGTTATATAAATAAGGTGTTAGGTGAAAATATGATAATTAGCAAAAGATTAAAATTAATAAGTGATTTAATCACAGGGGTTAAATCTATGGTAGATGTAGGAACAGACCATGGATATGTACCCATAGAACTTTTAAAAAGAAATAAAATAGACTTTGCCATAGCTAGTGATATTAATAAAGGTCCCGTGGAAAAGGCTAAAAAAAATGTTAGAGATAATAATTTGCAACATAAGATACAATGTAGACTTGGAGGAGGACTTACAACTGTAACTCCTAGAGAAGTAGAGGCAGCTGTAATTGCCGGTATGGGAGGAAACTTGATAAGAGATATCCTAGAGGAGAGTAAGGCTGTTTTTAAAGCGTTAGACTATGTTATAGTTCAGCCAGTACAAAATCCAGAAGTCTTAAGGGAATATCTTTATACCTCAGGGTGTAACATCCTAGATGAGTGGATTATATATGATGAAGAAAAATACTATGAAATTATGAAAATATCCTGGGGAGATAAGCCTAAAGTTATTGAGCCTATTTTTTATGAAATAAGTAAGCTGCTTTTAGGTAAGAAAGATAATACCTATATGGAATATTTAAATTATAAGTTAGAAAAGTATTTAAGAATCCATGAAGAACTTAAGGGTGACACAGAAAATTCAAGAAAAAGAAAGCTGGAGTTATGGGATAAAATTCAAAGGATAAAGGGCTTTTTGCTTGAGTAAATGGGCGGAGGTATATTTTTATGGTAAAAATAAATGAAATCATTAATATAATGGAGGGCCTTGCGCCATTAAACTTAAAAGAAGGCTACGATAACGTTGGGTTTATGGTTGGAGATAGAGAAAGGGAAGTAACAAAGGTCCTAGTTGCTCTAGATTGCACCATAAAGGTCATAGAGGAAGCAAAGGAACTAGGAGCTCAACTTATTTTAACTCATCATCCATTGCTGTTTATAAAGCCTAAAACCATAACCACAGATAGTCTCCAAGGTAAAAAGCTAATGAAGTTAATAGAAAATGGTATAGCCCTATATTCTAGTCATACTAATTGGGATACTGTAAAGGGTGGCTTAAATGATGAATTTGTAAAGATTCTTGGCTTTCAAGAAAGTAAAATCATTGAAGTGGCGCCATCAGATCCTACAGCAGGAGTGGGAAGAATAGTTCAGCTGAAGGAAGAGACTACCCTAGAGGAAATAATAAAGGGCATTAAAGATAAATTAAAAATACAAAATTTAAGATACTCTGGAGAGTTAAATAAAAAAGTAAGAACTATAGCTTTAGTCAATGGAAGTGGAGAAGATTACTTGCAGCAAGCCTATGACCTAGGTGCTGAACTATTAATCACAGGGGATACTACCTATCACTTTGTATCTGACTATGAAGAGATGGGACTCTCTGTAATAGATATAGGACATTTTAATTCAGAATGGCCCCTTGTAATTAGTTTATCAGAAAAGATTAAAAAAGTATTAGAGCCTAGGGGTGTGGAGATTATTATGTCAAACGCTACTAGGGATCCCTATAATTTTATTTAATTAATACTAGCTCTAATACTCCTATAAAAACAGCCTGAATAGAGGGGAAAACGCTGAAACCCGCACTATGCCAACAACTAGTTAACTATTTAAATAGTTAACTAGTTTAAATTTTATATATTTAACTAGGTATATAGTTAAAATTTTCTATAGTTTCATAGGTAAATAGGTTTATATTTATCTATTAATCTAGTTAAATAGTTTCATATATGGGTATTATAACTAAAAATAGAAAATTTAAAGGCGTTGCAATGATAAAAGATTTATGTTAATATTAATTTTGCGAGTAAGCCAGACAATCGCTGCTGAGAAATCAGGAGAGGAAAGTCCGAGCTCCATAGGGCAGGGTGCTGGGTAACTCCCAGTGAAGGCGACTTTAAGGAAAGTGCAACAGAGATATACCGCCTTAAGGAATACATTCTAACTTGTTAGAATGTATAAGTTCGAGGGACTAAATCTTAGATTTAGACTCTCACTTAATTTAAGGTAAGGGTGGAAAGGCGAGGTAAGAGCTCACCAGCGCAATGGCGACTTTGCGGCTATGTAAACCCCATCTGGAGCAAGATCGAAAGTGGAACATTATGGGGCTGCCCGTCCCGTTCCCGGGTGTATCGCTTGAGCCCATTAGTAATAATGGGCCTAGATAGATGATTGTCTAACACAGAACTCGGCTTATAGACTTACTCGATCCATTAAAACACTAAGGTATGAACTTAGTGTTTTTATTTTAGCATTTTTGAACAAATCGTGAATAATTTACTTTTTAAAATCTTATTCTTTCAATTAGAAAGAATAAGATTTTTATTTTTCATCAGAATTGAGTATTAACCTTATGGAGGAAAAATATATTCTTGCAAAATGAAACTTAATATAAAATAAAATGTATCATATAATAAAAATAATCAGTAAAAATCTTTGAAATAGCTACAAAAATGTAGTAATATATAGGAAAATAAGGTTATTTTACATAAATAGCCTTAAATGAAGTGAAATGAAGTTTCCTAATTCTTAAATATGTTATATTATACTAATATAAAGAAAATTTAGTAAATTGCATGAAAATGAAACAATTAACTTCAAATTTGGTTTCGAAATAGTTACATAGCTTTACAAAATGAAAAAGACTTAATTGAAATTAAAGATTTTAATCTTTAATAATATTATTTAAGGGGAGGTTATAATAATGAAAAAGAAAAGTCTATTAAGTATATTCTTACTAGCTATTTTTCTTTTCTCAATGACAACTGTAGCTTTTGCGGAAAATTGGTATTATGTAGGAGTGCCAGTTATAAGACAACAAAAAACACAATGGTGCTGGGCAGCATCGGGAGAAATGGCAGGAAAAGCTGTAAATCCAAGCTCTACTAGAACTCAAGCAGACGGAGTTTATTATGTTACAGGAGGATATGAAAATTATCCCAACACATCTAATGCTGCAGCATCCGTAGCTACCTATGTATCAAAGAACCAAAAGAGGTTTTATGTAGACAGAGGTACATGGACCATTAATTCTATTCGTTCAGAGATAATGGACAAGCAGAGCCCTCTAATAACTCTAGGCGGATATTATGATTACTATGGAAATAGAAATGGTGGTCACTTTGTAGTAATTGATGCAGTATATGAATATAGTAACACTCTTCGTTATGTAGATCCATGGGATGCAACTACCCATTGGTGTTCATATCAAGCATTTAAAGATGGAAGTTACAATAGTAGAAAATATGAAGAAACTGTTTATGGAAGATAGAGTTTACTAAAAACTCAAAGGAAAGGGATATTTTATGAAGGGTATAGGTATAAAATTTTTAAACTTATCATTAATAATTGTTCTGTTATTTTCATCAATAACAGTTTTTGCCGTAGATGGGGATAGAGATGTATCTACATTATTAAGTGAAGAATCATTGCAGGTATCTTCCGATAGAGGTAGCATAGAGGGTATTTTAGATGAAGCTTCAGAAGAGATAAAAGATATATTAAAGATAGAGAAGGCACCATATTTTCAAGTGGAAAGCTTTATAAAAATATATAACCTTCAGGATAGTGATATTGTAAAACACTATAAAGAAAATAAGGAGTTTAAAAAGAATATTTCAGATGAGTATAGGTGGGTTGCACCAGCTTTTCAAGAGGATAATAAAACTCTTTTAGTTAACTTTATAAAAAAGACTGAAGGTGAAGGTTGGTCCATGGCTGGTTTTTCAGATGGACTAGCTACAGAGGGATATTCCTTCTTACTAGATAAAGAAAAGATAATAGAGCTTCTTGAGGATAATGAAATAAAAAACATAGATGAAATGAAATTTGTCAGAACAGATTTATATGTTACTAATATTATTTACATAAATATGGATAATAAGGAGTTTGCAATTCCTTTTAGTAACAATGCGGAAGTGCTAGGTTTTGAAAATGGTAAACTATACAATATAGATAAATTGATGAACCAAATTGCAGAGAAATATACCCCTTATGACGTAGAGGCTTCATCAAAGGATGTAGCTATGGAAGAAGGTAGTGATAAAGATAAGGTTATAATAGCTTCCATAAAAATAATATTTGTGGGAATAGCAATAGTATCTATAGGTTTATTAATAATAGTAAATAAAAAATCCCTAAAATCTAATAAACAATAAGCATTTCCTACAAGCACTAAATATATGCCTCATAGTGTTTGTATATACCATAAAAAGACTAGGATTTCCCCCAATCCTAGTCTTTTGCTTTATGAAAAAATAATTTTAACTATAAAAAATCTTTAAAAAAATTTAAAAAAATTTATTAAAACAATGGTAGAATTAAGATATATTTTTATAAAGAAAAGAGTATCTCCTAGGAGCTTAAATCATAGTACTATCAAGGGTTTAAACAAGGAAGGACATAAAAACATAAAAAGCTAAGAATATTAAAACATAGGAATATAGTATTGTTTTAAATATATTAAAGTTTATATAAAAGATTTAATTAAAGGATATATTTGGATATAACCTCGCGGGTAAACAGTAAAATATATGGCAAATTATTATAAATTGTGATATAATTTTTTGAGTAACGACAGAAATAAAATGTTCTTGTTAACGAAAGCTAGTAATTGTGTAGGTTAACAAAGATTCGTGGAGCTTAAAAATTAGACAAGCTTATTGGTTGTACATAAATAAAATATAGAAAATAAAACTCATTACAGAAGATGAAATGAAATATATGGTGTTATAAGTAATATGTCTCTTTTAATATCGTATATTATATAAGGGAAGTTTAGTATTATTTTGTTTGGAGGTAAGAACTATGGAAAAGGCAAGCTTGCATAGTGAAGAAATTAATGTAAATTATAAAGAAAATTTAGATTATACCGAAAAGAAATCAAGTTTATTTATTTATAATCTATTAAAAAGAGGGTTTGATATTGTATTTAGCATAATAGTAATTATAGTTACTAGTCCAATACTTATAATATCAATGCTCATAGTATTTTTCCAAGATTTTAAAAGCCCTATATTTGCTCAAAAGAGAGTTGGGATTAATAATGAGGAATTTACTATGTATAAAATTAGATCTATGGTTTACAATGCAGAATCTGAAGGATTTAAGTGGGCAAGCAAGGATGATTGTCGAATTACTACCTTTGGTAAATTTATAAGAAAAACTAGGATTGACGAATTGCCACAATTGCTAAATGTTTTAAAAGGCGATATGAGTGTAGTAGGACCAAGACCAGAGTTGGAATTTTTCTATAGAAAATTTGAAAAGACTATACCAAACTTTCGAGATAGACTAGCTGTAAAACCTGGTTTAACAGGTTGGGCACAGGTAAATGGTGGCTACGATTTATTGCCAGAAGAAAAGCTTAAATATGATATAGAATATATAGAAATAAGAAGCATTATGATAGATATTAAAGTTTTGTTTAGGACTATTGCAGTGGTTTTTACAGGAGATGGAGCTAGATAATTAAGATAACTATAGCAAATATTAGAGGTGGTAGAATGAAAATAGTAGTTGTATCAGAGTTTTTTTATCCTTACAAAACGGGAACACAAAAAATATTAACAGAGTTATCAGAGGATTTTGTGGAATATGGATTGGAAGTAGATGTTTTAACTACGAAAAATGGTTGTAGGGAAGAAAAACAAAAATTGGATAAATATGAAACGTATAAAGGCATCAATATAAAACGTATATTTACCACTGATGGAGATAGGGATAGTAAATATAAAAGGATAATTAGTTATGCTGTATTTACATGGAATGTGTTTATAAATTTGTTGTTAAAAAAAGATTATGATAAGATTTTATTTGTATCTAATCCGCCGTTGGTACCTTATATTGGATATATAATGAAGAAACTTAAAAAAAAGGAATATATATACCTTGTTCACGATATATATCCTGATGTAGCAGAGAAACTTAATGTTATAAAGGAAAATAGTATTATATCTAAGGCTATGAATCGTATAAATAATAAAGTTTATAATAATGCCCACAAAATAATTGCCTTGGGAAGCGACATGAAACAGGTAATCGTAAATAAAGGTATAGATAAGGATAAAATAGAAATTGTAACAAACTGGGCAGACTCAAAAGTAACTTATGAAAAAAACGTAGGTAGTGAATTCTTCATGAACTCTGTAATGGAAAATAAATTTAATATAGTCTACTCGGGTAATATAAGTAAAGTTCATGATGTAGATACTTTATTAGATGTTTCAAGGCAATTAAAAGATGATGAAGAAATAAAATTTATATTCGTTGGCAATGGTAATAGAAGGGACTATATTATAGAAGCTAAGGAAAATGAAAGTTTACATAACGTTGAAGTTTACGATTATATGTATGGAGAAGAGTATAATAATCTATTAAACTCTGCCAGTGTTTTTATAACTACTTTGCAGAAAGGTATAGAAGGACTAGGCGTACCATCTAAAACATACACATATATGTCAGTGGCAAAGCCGCTAATAGCCATAATGAACAAAGATAGCGAAATAGGAAATATGGTTAACAAATATAATTTAGGAAGACAATTTAGCAGTAATGAATCAAAAGAAATTACGGAATTTATATATAATATAAAAAATAATAAATTGTTATATGATGAAATTTGTTCTAATGTTAGAACTGTATTTAATTCATGTTATGAAAGAAAAAAAGTAACTCGAAAGTTTTATAATGTAATTACAAAATGAATATAAACGGGGGGCGTATTAATTATGTTTAAAGATAAAGTATTATTAATTACTGGGGGTACAGGATCCTTTGGAAATGCAGTTTTAGATAGATTTTTAAATACTGACATTGGAGAAATTCGTATCTTTTCTCGTGATGAAAAAAAACAAGATGATATGAGAAAAAAATATAATAATAGTAAAATAAAGTTTTACATAGGTGATGTAAGAGACTTGCAAAGTATTAAAGCTGCTATGTATGACGTAGATTATGTATTTCATGCAGCGGCATTAAAACAAGTTCCTAGTTGTGAATTCTTCCCGTTAGAGGCAGTAAAAACAAATGTTATAGGAACTGACAATGTACTTACAGCAGCCATAGAAGCTGGAGTAAAAAAGGTAATATGTTTATCTACAGATAAAGCAGCTTATCCTGTAAATGCTATGGGAACTTCTAAAGCAATGATGGAAAAAGTTTTTGTAGCTAAATCAAGAACAGTATCACCAAAGAAGACTTTAATCTGTGGAACTAGATATGGAAATGTTCTATGTTCAAGAGGTTCAGTTGTTCCTCTATTTATAGAGCAATTAAAGAGTGGAAAGCCACTTACAATAACAGAACCAAAGATGACAAGGTATATAATGAGTCTAGAAGAGGCTGTAGAGTTAGTTGCCTTTGCTTTTGAAAATGCAGAAAGTGGAGACATTATGGTTCAAAAGGCACCAGCTTGCACAATTGAAGTTTTAGCTCAAGCTGTAAAAGAGTTATTTGGAGTAGAATCTGAAACAAAAATAATAGGGATTCGTCATGGAGAAAAGATGTATGAAACACTTTTAACTAATGAGGAATGTGCAAATGCTATAGATATGGGAGATTTCTATAGAGTACCAGCAGATAAAAGAGATTTAAACTATGATAAGTACTTTACTGATGGAAATGAAGGAAGAACACAACTTGAAGAATATAACTCTAATAATACGGAACTTTTAAATGTAGAAGAAGTAAAAGCAAAACTTTTAACACTAGATTATATTAAAGAAGAATTGGAAGCATGGAGGAATAGATAGTGAAGGTATTAGTAACTGGCTCAAATGGTTTCATAGGTAAAAATCTAATTGAAAAGTTAAAAGAAATAGGTGGATATGAAATACTATCCATAGATAAAGAAAATTCTAAAGAAGAGTTAAAGTCAGGGGTATTAACTTCAGACTTTATTTTTCACCTTGCTGGAATAAATAGACCTGAAAAGGAAGAAGAGTTCTTTGAAGGTAATTCAGGGTTAACAGGGGAGATAATAGAATTATTACTAGAGAATAATAAAAACACTCCTATTTTAATAACTTCATCTATTCAAGCAGAGCTAGATAATGCTTATGGAAAAAGCAAAAAAATGGCTGAAGAGGAATTGTTAAAATATAAGGAAGTTGCAGGAGCAAGAGTTTTCCTATATAGATTACCAAATGTTTTTGGTAAATGGTGTAGACCTAACTATAATTCTGCTGTGGCTACTTTTTGTAATAACATAGCCAAGGGTGAAGAAGTGTGGGTATCAGATCCTAGTAAAGAAATGACTTTAGTTTATATAGATGATGTAGTAAGATGCTTTATAAACTCTATGAAATCTAATGAAGAAGTAATAGGGTATGCTTCAGTAGACGTAGAGCATAAAGTGACATTAGGAATAATAGTAGAACTTTTAAATTCCTTTAAAGATAGTAGAAAGAATTTAATGGTTCCAGATATGAAGGATGGGTTTACTAAGAAGTTATATAGTACCTATCTTAGTTATTTGCCAGAGAAGGAATTTAGTTATCTTCTAAAGATGAATGTAGATAATAGAGGTTCCTTTACTGAGTTTTTAAAGAGTCCAGATAGAGGTCAGGTATCTGTAAATATATCTAAACCAGGTATAACTAAGGGAAACCATTGGCACCATACAAAAAATGAGAAGTTTCTTGTGGTCAGTGGAACTGGACTTATTAGATTTAGAAAAATTGGTAGTGAAGAAATAATAGAATATAAAGTTAGTGGAGAAAAGCTTGAAGTAGTAGATATTCCAGTAGGATATACTCATAGTATTGTTAATACTGGTGATACTGATATGGTGACCATAATGTGGGTTAATGAAGTTTTTGATCCACAGGTTCCTGATACAATATTCTTGGAGGTATAGAGATGAAAAAATTAAAGGTAATGACTATAGTTGGAACAAGACCAGAGATTATAAGATTAGCTGAGACAATAAAAAAGTGTGATGAATACTTTGAACATATATTAGTTCATACAGGACAAAACTGGGATTATACTTTAAATGATGTGTTTTTTAAAGAGCTAGAACTTAGAGAACCAGATCACTTCCTAGGGGTAGTGGGAGAAGATTTAGGTGAAACCATGGGAAATATATTAGCTGAAAGCTATAAGATATTAGTTAAAGAAAGACCAGATGCACTATTAATACTAGGTGATACTAACAGTTGTTTGAGTGCTATTTCAGCTAAAAGGTTAAAAATCCCAGTATTCCATATGGAAGCAGGAAATAGATGCTTTGATCAAAATGTGCCTGAAGAAATAAATAGAAGAATTGTTGACTGCACAAGTGATATAAATTTAGCATATACAGAACATGCAAGAAGATATCTTTTATCAGAGGGTATGAGAAAGGAATATACTTTTGTAACAGGGTCACCATTACCAGAAGTATTTAAAAAGTATATGCCTAATATAGATGCTAGTGATGTTTTAGAAAGATTATCTTTAGAAAAAGGTAAATACATATTAGTAAGTGCTCATAGAGAAGAAAATATAGATAATGATGAAAACTTTAAAAGTTTAACAGATGCTTTAAATGCTATAGCTGAGGAATATAATATGCCAATAATCTATTCAACTCATCCTAGAAGTTGGAAGAGAATTGAGGATAAAGGTATCAAGTTCCATGAAAATATTAAACAATTAAAGCCTTTTGGATTCTATGATTATAATAAACTTCAAAAGGATGCTTTCTGCGTATTATCAGATAGTGGTTCTTTAGCAGAAGAGTCTAATATCATGGGGTTCCCAGCAGTATCTATAAGAACAAGCACTGAAAGACCAGAAGCCATTGATAAAGGTTCAATAGTTCTTGGTGGAATAACTTTTGATAGCATAACTCAAGCAATGGAAGTTATAGTTAAACAAAAATCATTAGGTGAAGAAACAGTAAAAGTTCATGATTATACAGATGTAAATGTAGGAATGAAGGTAGTAAATGCTATTCAAGGATATACATCAGTAATAAATAAATTTATATGGAGAAAATAAAATGAAAATTTTACAGATAAATTCAGTATGTGGATTTGGAAGTACTGGAAGAATAGCTACAGATCTTTATAAAGTACTAGAAGAACGAGGCCATGAGTGTTTAATAGCTTATGGTCGTGGTACTGCACCAGAAAGTATAAAATCTATTAAAATAGGTACGAATCTGGATAATTATATGCATGTAGCTAAAACAAGAATATTTGACAAGCATGGATTTGGATCTACTAAAGCTACTAAAGAATTTATAAAAAAGGTTGAAGCATATGATCCAGATGTAATCCATCTTCACAATATACATGGATATTATATTAATATAGAAATGCTATTTGAATATTTAAAAAAAGTAAATAAGCCGGTTATATGGACTCTTCATGATTGTTGGGCTTTTACAGGGCACTGTTCCTATTTTGATTATGCTCAATGTGAAAAGTGGAGAGTAGGATGTATTGATTGTCAGCAAAAGGGAACATATCCATCATCTAAATTACTTGATAATACTAAATGGAATTATAAAAAGAAAAAAGAAATATTTACTTCCTTAGAAAATGTAACTATTATTACACCATCTATATGGTTAGGTGATTTAGTAAAAGATTCTTTTTTAGGAAAATATCCAGTTAAGGTAATTAATAATGGTATAGATTTGGATGTTTTTAAACCAGTAGAAGGTAATTTTAGAGATAAGTATGATATTAAAGATAAATTTGTAATTCTAGGTGTAGCAAGTGTATGGGAAGAAAGAAAGGGCTTAAAATATTTAGTTCAACTAGCAGAAAAATTAAACTCTGGTTATAAGGTTGTTATTGTTGGTGTAACAGAAAAACAAAAAAATGAACTACCTAACTCTATTATAGGAATAACAAGAACTAGTAATGTACAAGAATTAGCTGAAATTTATTCCACTGCAGATGTATTTATAAATCCTACTTTAGAAGATAATTTTCCAACTACTAACTTAGAATCACTTGCATGTGGTACTCCAGTTATAACCTTTAATACAGGTGGAAGTGGAGAAAGCTTAAATGAGGGTTGTGGAATAATTATTGAAAAAGGAAATATAGATTTAGCAGTAAGTAAAATTATAGATTTAGGTAAAGAAAATTTATCTAGTGAGCAATGTGTTAAACAATCTAGAGTTTATGATAAACATCATGCATATAATAAATATGTAGACCTTTATGAAAAAGGTAGGGATAAAATATGAAAAAAGTGCTATATATATCTTCAGCAGTAGATCCTACTAGGATAAAAGAAATAATAAAAAGAAGAGTAAGTAAAAATTCAAATAGTTTAGAACCTATAGCAAAATATAACAATCTGTTAATTGATGGACTAAGTAAAGATAGAAATATAAAAGAAGTAACTTCATTAATTGGAGCTCCTATTTCAAAAAATGCGTTTTCATATAAGTATTTTAAAGGAAGTAAAAGAATTGAAGGTAAAAAGACTTATTTAATGTTAGGTTTTTTTAATTTTCCAGGTATAAAACATTTAACTATCATATTAAAATCTTTGATATATATAGTTTATTGGAATATTAAAAATGCTAAAGAGGATAAAGTTATTATTATTGATGGATCGTACTATTCAGAAATCATAGCCGTTCATATTGGTAATCTGTTTTTTAAAACCCCTATAGTATATAGTGTATTAGATGTATATAATTACATGGCAAAGTTGAAAAATATTGACAATGAAAGTTTTAAAATAAAATTTTGTAGAAAAGTATATGAAAAGTTAAAATATAAAGTTAGTGGGTTTATATTAATCACTAAACAAACTAATGATCTTATTAATACTATGAATAAGCCATATGTAATTATTGAGGGACTAGTACCTTACGAAGAAAATAAAGATGAATTTACCCCTGAGCATAAAAATATGTTTATTTACGCTGGAGGGTTACAAGAACAGTATGGTATAAGAACGTTAGTTGACGCATTTACTAAAATAGACTCTAAATATGAATTGTGGCTTTTTGGATTAGGAAATCAAATAGATTACATAGAAAAAGTTTCTCAAAAACATAAAAATATATTTTATAAAGGTAGCATAAGCAATGATGAACTAATGAAGATAGAAAAGCAAGCCTTTTGTTTAGTTAATCCTAGACCAACCAATGAAGAATATACTAAATATTCTTTTCCTTCAAAAACAATGGAATATATGTTAACAGGAAGACCAGTATTAACTACGCGTTTAAAAGGAATTCCTTCAGAATATGATAACTATATATACTATATTGAGGATGAGTCAGAAAATGGAATTGTAAATGCAATAAAATTTATGATTAATAATGATAAAAATATACTTTCAAAAAAAGGAGATAGTGCTCGAAAATTTGTTTTAAACGAAAAAAATAATTTAAAACAAGGTAATCGACTAAGTGACTTTTTAAACACAATATAGAGAAAAGGAGATTTTTTAGATGCAAGAAAAAACCTCAATAAAATATTTGCCGATATTCACAGTACTTGCATATTCAACATTTACAATTTTGTTGTTTGCAATATCACCTTGGGAGTGGAATATAAATAATCCAGGTAAATTTTATTCATATTTAATAATATTAAATTTAGCTTTATTTTTTGGATATTTTATTTCTGTTAGAAAACACAAGTATGTTAATATTGATTATAGTAAATACGACATTAATATAATAAAAATATTAACTATATTTTTATATATACTACTTGCCATAACATTGTGTGGATTTTTTTTGGATTTTGATGTTAGAATTGATAACCTATTTCAAACATTAATAGAGGCTATTAAGAATCCAGCTAAATTTTATTATTCATATAAGCCTAAGTCTAACATATATTTTAAATTAGTAATTTGGACCAATGTATTACTTGCACCTGCTTTTTATTGCGTAATACCATTATGTACTTACTATTTTAAACATCTAAAATATCATGCAAAGATAACATTTATAATTTTAGTATTTTTTGAATTGTCTAAGTGGATATTAAAGGGGACTAACAAAGGTATATTTGATTTGTTTTTTATTATTTTTATAGTAATTTTCTTAAAGAAGATTAAACATATTAGAGAAGTAAATATGAAGAAATTCTTTAAAAAAAATAAAATTATAATAAGTGCATCAGTATTGGCTATTATCATTTTCTTGGTATATTTTACAAATAATATTAGCAGTAGAATATCTGATAATGTGGGACATTCTTTAGGTAGCATAATGGCAGGAATGAAAGTAAAAGAAAATAGTATATTACAATCAATATTACCTACTGGTATATTTAATATGATCTTAATAGTTAGTACTTATTTATGTCAGGGATATTATGCACTTTCAATGGCACTGAATTTACCTTTTACATCTACTTATGGTATTGGTTTTTCTAATTTCTTAATGGCTAATTCCAAAGAAATGTTGAGTATAGACTTATATTCAAGAACATACTTAGTAAAACTAGAAGAGTTCGGATGGAGTTCTACAGTTAACTGGCATACTATGTATTTGTGGTTTGCAAACGATGTTTCTTTTGTTGGAGTAATAGGAGTTATGTTTATTATAGGATATGTATTTGCTAAGATATGGTTATCTTTTATTGAAACTAATAATCCCATTGCTTTATGCATATTAACGTTATTTGGAACTATGTTTTTATATATGTCAGCTAATAATCAAATATTTAATTTTCCAACTACATGTGTTGCATTTTTTGGATTAGTGTTTATTTGGTTTATAACTAAAATTTTTGAAAGAAAAAAATTAGAAATTCCAATTTTTAAATTTAGAGGTTTAAAAAATGAAAAAAATATTAAATAGTGGCTTTCTAGGAAATGTACTAAAAGTTTCATCGTCTAATTTATTGGTTTTAATATTAGGTGTGATGCTAACTTTTATTTTACCCATGAAATTATCTACAGAAGGATTTGGATATTGGCAGTTATTCGTATTATATACTAGCTACTGTGGTTTTTTTATACTTGGTTTTTCTGATGGCGTAAATTTAAGATATGGTGGATATAAATATGAAGATTTAGATTTTAAGTTATTCAGAACTGAATTTAAATATCTGATCATATATACAATACTTGTATCATTAGCTATGATATTAACTCTATTATGGTTGTTTTCAGATAGCCCTAATTTATTTGTATATATTGGATTTGCAGTAAATATAACCTTATTTAATATTCAAGGGTTTTTTATACATATTTGTCAAATAACTGGTAAGTTCAAACAGTATTCTATTGGTATATCATTAGAGAGAATACTATTAGTCACATTTATAGTTTTTACGTTAGTGTTACCTATAAATAATTATGAAATATATATATGTGCAGATTTTATTGCTCGAATTTGTGTTATATGCTACTTTTCATATAACTGTAAAGAAATAGTTTTTGGTCAAAGATATAAGCTAAATAAAGTTAGAGATGAGATTATAACTAATGTTAAAGTTGGATTCTTTTTAATGTTTTCAGCAATTATTTCTATGATGATGAGTAACTATATAAAGTTCTTTATTGAAAGAAATTTTGGAATAAAGGAATTCTCATATTTTGCTTTTGCAACCTCAATGCTTTCATTAGTTTTACAAACTATAGTATCAATTTCTACAGTTTTATATCCTATGATGAGAAGAATAGAAACTAAAAAATTAAAAGGTATCTACAAAAGCTTGAATAACATACTAAATGATATTTCTGGAATACTTTTATTAGCTTATTATGTAGCAGTATTTTTTATAATATATATAATACCAAAATATTCTTTAGTATTAGAATTCTTAATGATATTATTTCCAGTAATACTATTTAATATAAAAAATAATATGCTAATAACTCTGTTTTATAAAGTATTTAGGCTAGAAAAACAAATTTTTTATAATAATATAATTGGTTTAGGATTAATGATGATATTAACTTCAGTTGGATTTTATTTTAATAAAAGTATTGGTATAGTTGTTGTTGCTTATCTTTTATCATACTTTTTAATTACAATATATACTGAAAGAAAGTTATTTAAGATAAACAATTGGAGTAATGATAATAGAAATAACATGACTTATATTATTATAATATTTATTGCTATAAATTACTTTATACCAACACCTACCAATTTATTAATCTATTGCCCTGTAGCGCTTATTATTTTTGGGTTACATGCTAAAAGAATATTAAAGGAAGTAAAATTTTTAGGTGGATTATTAAAATAGAGAAATGACAGTTAACTATATTAACATAGAATAAACTTAAAATATTTGAATTAGGAGATTAAAATGGACAATATGTTAGAACAAGTTCATAGACTGCAATTAGATCTAGCTTTGGAAGTAAAAAGAATATGTGATAAGCATGAAATTAAGTATTTTTTAGTAGCTGGAACATTGCTAGGTGCTATTCGTCATAAAGGTTTTATACCTTGGGATGATGACTTAGACATTGGGATGTTAAGAGAAGAATATGAAAGATTTATTTTAGTTGCAAAAACTGATTTGTCGGAAAAATATTTTTTGCAAAATGTGAATACAGATGAATTTTATGGATTACCATTTACTAAAATAAGAATAAATAATACTAAGTATATTGAAAAAAATTCATGTAGAAGTAAAGGTCATCAAGGTATATTTATTGATATATTTCCATTTGATAATGTACCTACAAATGATATTTCTAAGAAATTTCATAGTACTAAAACTTATATGTTAAAAAGATTGCTTTTATGTAAATTAGGATATCAACTTTGGACAGAGGAACAAGTAGTTAAGATGTTAGTTTATAAATTTATAAAGTTTATAACATTATTTATTTCAACTAACAAGATAAAGAAATTAATAGAAAAAGAATTTAAAAAGTATAATAGTATTGATACAGAATATGTTGTGGCTTTAGGTGGCTCATATGGATATTATAAAGAAACAATAAAAAAAGAATGGTTAAGTAATTTAGCCTATGTTGAATTTGAAGGATATAATTTTTTAGTTCCGAAAGATTATGATAAATATCTCATATATTTTTATGGAGATTATATGACCCCTCCACCGGAAGACAAAAGATATAATAGACATGGAATAGTTGAAATAGATTTAGGAGAAAAATAGTATAAAGGAGTGCTAAACTAAAGTTTTTATTAATCAAAATTCAATTTTATTGGTTCGTAATATTATTAAATTTATTTAGAATCATAATATTTTATCCTTAACTAGCGATAATTGATTGTATTCTGATAGTAAGGTAATACTAAATATAAATTAATTTATATTTAGTATAAGAAACTAATAATTAATATTATCTAGATATATTATAGTAAATAGAATTAGAAGGAAAATTTCGTATTTACTATACTTTATAGGGGAGGCTAAAATGCTATTTAATTCATACGATTTCCTGATTTTTTTTCCTGTAGTGTTAGGAATTTATTTTGTAATTCCACGAAGAGTGCAGTATATATGGCTACTAATTAGTAGCTACTATTTTTACATGTCATGGAATCCTAAATATGCAATATTAATGCTAATATCTACTTTAATTACATATTTAAGTGGAATACTGATACAAAAATATAAGCAAAAAGTTAAGATGAAGAAACTTTTTGTTTTTAGTAGTTTTGCTATAAATTTAGGGATACTATTTTTATTTAAATATTTTAATTTTGTATTCGACAATATGAATATAATTTTAAATAAATTTAATATAGGAATAGCTACACCGGTATTTGACTTAATTTTACCAGTAGGTATATCTTTTTATACATTTCAAGCATTAAGCTATACCATAGACATATATAAAGGAAATATAAAGGCTGAATATAATTTTTTTAGATATGCGTTGTTTGTTTCATTTTTTCCTCAATTGGTAGCTGGACCAATTGAGAAATCTAGAGATTTATTACCTCAATTACAAGAAACTCATGAGTTTGAGTTTGAAAGAGTTAAAAGCGGATTACTACTAATGGTTTGGGGTTTCATTCAAAAATTAATAATAGCTGATAGATTAGCTATTATAGTAAATAATATATATAATAACTATACTGAATACAGTGGATTCTACTTGATTATAGCCACTATTTGCTTCTCATTACAAATATATTGTGATTTTTCATCTTATTCAGATATAGCTATGGGGTCTGCAGAAGTAATGGGATTTAAATTATCTAGAAATTTCCATAGACCATATTTTTCTAAAAGTATAAGTGAATTTTGGAGAAGATGGCATATTACTTTAGGGGCTTGGTTTAGAGAGTATTTGTATATTCCACTAGGAGGTAATCGAAAAGGAACAATTAAAAAATATAGAAATATAATGATGGTGTTTTTGGCAAGTGGATTATGGCATGGAGCAAGTTGGGGATTTGTTATTTGGGGAGGATTGCATGGGTTATACCAAGTTGTAGGAGATATTTTAAAGCCAATTAGAATTAAAATTATTAATATATTAAATATTAATAAGAGATCCTTTGGTTATAAAGCTTCACAAATTACATGGGTTTTCATTTTAACAAGTTTTGCATGGATATTTTTTAGAGCTCCATCAGCAAAAATAGCTATAGAAATTATAAGAAAAATATTCTCAATAGATTTAATTGGATTATTTAGCAATAAGATCTTTGATTTAGGATTTACAACCTATCAATTATTTTACTTATTTATAAGCTTATTATGCTTAGTTCTAGTTTCTTTATATAGAAGAAATCACAGCATTCGAGACTTTATTAAAAATCAGCATGGTATATTTAGGTATAGCATATATTCCGTGGTTATAGTCGTTTTGATTTTTTATTGGGTTAGTGGACAAGCTGCTGGAGATTCTTCATTTATATATTTTCAATTTTAAGGAGGCACAATGAAGAAGTTTTTTATTAAGATTACCATTATTATAGCTTTAGTAATTGCTATAATGAGTACAATATTTATTGGAGTAGTTGAAGTGATGGGTTCTGGATTTGCCGATACATACCAATCTGTAATAGTGAGAAAATATGATAAGTTAATTACTACTAACACCCCTAAAATAATAATTATTGGTGGTTCAAGTGCAGCATTTGGAATTAATGAAGAGATTATCAGTAAGAGTACAGGTTATGATGTAGTTAACTTAGGGTTACATGCAGGCTTTGGAAGTAATTTTCCTACGCAGTTATCAAAAGCTAACATTAATAATGGAGATATAGTTATTTTGGCTTATGAATATGGATGGATTGAAGAAGGTGCATTTGATAAACTAGGTGTGGACCTAGTTATGAGTGGAATAGATAATCATATAAGTTTATATAAGCATATTAGATTTCAAAATTATGATGATATTATAGATTATATTTTTAAGTATGCAAATAAAAAAGCCGAGAGAATAAGTACAGATGAAATACAAAAAGATGTATATTCTTCAAGCTCATTTAATGATAAAGGGCAAATGATTTATGATAGACAAAAGTCGATTATAACAGAAAAGTATGATGAAAAAAAATATGGTAATATAAATATAGATGACTTTAAAATTTATGATGATACTAAGAAATTTTTGATTAATTATCGTAAATTTGTAGAGAAAAAGGGTGCAAAGATATTCTTTACCGCAGCTCCTATAATGAAGTCTTCTAATAGGTCGGATAGTTATAAGTATAGTAATATGGTTAATACAGTGGAAAAAGAGTTAAATATTAAATATATATCAAATCCCACAGAGTATTTCTTTGATACTAAATATATGTATGATACTATATATCATTTGAATAGTGAAGGTGAGAAGATACGCAGTAACAAATTAGCTGAGGATATAAATAACGCATTAATAGATTATAAGTGATATATAAATAAAACTATTTTAGAATTAAACATTTTCTAAGGTAGTTTTATTATTTTATACTACTTATATTAATAATAAAATTTTAATTCTTACACCCCACACATCAAAATTATTAAGAATTTTATCATAATCTCAAAGAAAAAAACTGATAATATATTAATAGATGATATAATACCTAATTTGTGGTATATTTGTTTAGTATGAAATTTTATTAAACATAAGAAAAAAATATTTTACTTTTTTATAAATTGGTGTACAATTGTATGTGTAAAAATAGGAGGAAGAAGAATGAAGATCAATTTTTATGAATCACAAAGAGAATATAAAGAAAAAAAACATGAGTTTGATGGAGCTATAAAAAATATAATAGATAGTGGAGCTTTTATATTAGGAAATGAAGTTAAAATCTTTGAGGAAGAAATAAAAGATTTTACTGGAGCTAAACATGCCATAGGAGTGGCATCAGGAACGGATGCTTTAGTTATAGCATCAGATATCCTTGGTTTTAGTGATAATAAGGAAATAGTAACCACACCTTTTACTTTTTTAGCTTCGACATCTTGTCTTGCAAAGCATGGTGGTAAACCTGTATTTGTTGATATAGATGAAGAGTCCTGTGGTATGGATGTAGCTCAATTAGAGGCTGCTATTAATGATAATACTGTAGGAGTACTTCCAATACATTTATTCAATCAAATGTGTGATATGGATAAGATAATGGAAATTGCTAAGAAACATGATTTAAAGGTGCTAGAAGATGCTGCTGAAGCCTTTGGAATGAGATGGCAGATGCAAGGTGAAGAAAGATATAGACACGCAGGAACCATTGGAGATATGGGTGTGTTTTCATTTTTCCCTACTAAAACATTAGGTGGATATGGTGACGGTGGAATGATAGTTACTAATAGTGATGAACTAGCAGATATGTGCCGTATGTTTAGAGTTCATGGAGCATCAAAGAAATATCACTATGACTATGTAGGCTATAACTCAAGATTAGATGCTATGCAAGCAGCTGTTTTAAGGGTTAAACTTAAATATATAAACAATGCCATAGAAAATAGAGGAAGAGTTGCTAAGCTCTACACTGAAGGATTAAAAAATGTAGAAGGTGTAAAAGTTCAAGGCATTAAGGCTGCAAACCAAAAGAATGTTTATTATGTATTTAATATCTTTGCTGAAAACAGAGATGGTCTTGCGGAATTCTTGAAATCTAAAGGTGTGGCAACTAGTATATACTATCCAAAGCCATTACACCTACAAAAGTGTTTTGAATACCTAGGATACAAAGAAGGTCAGTTCCCAGTAACTGAAAAGATGTGTAAGCAAATTCTTGCATTACCTATATATCCAGAGCTTACTAATGAAGAAGTTGAATATATATGTGAATGTATAAAAGAATTTTATAATTAATAAAGGCTTTGTTTATCCAACAACAACCAGGTTGTTGGATAAACCTAATTAATTGTTAAAAAAGTATCAATATTTATTAAAATAGTAATTGCTAATTTGAACAGTAGGAGACGATATAATGAAAGATTTAAAAATATCCTTAGTAGGACTTGGCTATGTAGGAATGCCTTTAGCAGTAGCTTTTGCTAAAAAGGTTCCTGTAGTTGGATTTGATGTAAACAAGGAAAAGATAAATAAGTACTTAAGCGGAGTAGATGTGACTAATGAAGTTGGCGATGAGGCTATTAAAGCATCTACTGTAGATTTTACAAGTGATGAAACAAAACTAAGAGGATGTAACTTCCATATAGTTGCAGTACCAACTCCAACTAATGAAGATAAAACTCCAGATCTAAGACCAGTTATAGGTGCTAGTGAAATTTTAGGAAGAAACTTAACTAAAGGTTCTATAGTAGTATATGAATCTACAGTATATCCAGGGGTAACAGAGGAAATCTGTGTACCAATACTAGAAAGAGAATCTGGACTTATCTGTGGACAAGATTTTAAAATAGGATATTCTCCAGAGAGAATAAACCCAGGTGATAAGGTTCATAGATTAGAAAACATAATGAAGATAGTATCTGGTATGGATGAAGAAACTCTAGATACAGTTGCTAAAGCTTATGAACTAGTTATAGAAGCTGGAGTATATAGAGCTGAAAGCATAAAGGTTGCAGAAGCAGCTAAATTAATAGAAAACTGTCAAAGAGATGTTAACATAGCCTTCGTTAATGAACTTGCTATGATCTTTGATAGAATGGGTATAGATACTAAAGCTGTAATAGATGCTGCAGGTAGTAAGTGGAACTTTATAAAGCTAAACCCAGGTTTAGTAGGAGGACACTGTATAGGAGTAGATCCATATTACCTAATCCACAGAGCTAAAGAGGTTGGTGTTGAATCAAAGGTTATAGCTGCTGGAAGAAACATAAATGATGGAATGGCTAAGTATATCGCAGAGAACACAGTGAAAAGTTTAATAAAAGCTAATAAGAGAGTTAAAAATGCAAAGGTAGCAGTTCTTGGACTTACCTTTAAGGAAGATTGTCCAGATACAAGAAATACAAAGGTAGTGGATATTATAGATGAACTTAAAGATTATGGAGTTAATGTATTAGCCACAGATCCTGTAGCATGTAAAGAAGAAATTAAACATGAGTATGGAATAGATATGGTTTCTATGGAAGATATTAAAGAGGTAGATGCTATTATACTTGCTGTATCTCATCATAATTACAGAGAAATGACCATTAAAGACTTTGCTCCACTATATAGAAGCGAAGCTTTAGATGAAGTAGCAGCAGCTAAGGATGAAGTAGAAAAAGATGTGTTCATAGATGTAAAAGGCATCATTGATAGACATAGTGTAGATACAGATTCTGTGGTTTACTGGAGATTGTAATATAAAAAATAAACAACATAAATAAAACACCGAATATCTTAGATATTCGGTGTTTTTACTATTATTTTTTATCGGCAAATATATAATCTCTCATTTGTTTTTTAACAGTTTCAATATCAAACTTTAGGTAGTATATTCCAGTGCTCATATCACCAGCTCCATCTCCATCTCTTGGGAATCTTTCTTGCTCTAAATTCCCATTTCCTAAACCGGCTACCTTAGTTGCTAGAGATATAAAATCACCAGAACTTAGGTTAGTTTGAACTAAAGGAAGGATGTTATTTAGAATACTAGGATAAGATGTAGGAGATGCAGCAAGAGCTTTATTAAACACTGCAGACATTACATTTCTATGTCTGTGGGTTCTTTCATAATCTCCACCACTAGCATATCTTATTCTAGAATAGGCCAAGGCTTGATTACCTGTTAATAAGGTAGGGCCTGTAGAACTTACTCCAGGAATATGAGATACTTCCTCTTCAGTAATATCTATTGTAATTCCACCAAGGACATCAATAATTTCTGGCAATGAAGAAAAGTTTACTGATACAAAATCCTCTACATTAAGGCCAAAGTTTTCATTTAAGGTTCTTAAAGCTAAGGTTGGCCCTCCAAAGGCATAGGCATGATTTATTTTATCCATACCACGGTCTGGGATATTAACATAAGAATCCCTCATAATAGATGTTACTTTAACCTTATTATGAGCGGAATCAATGGTAGCTATCATTATGGAGTCAGAACGACCAGCTTGTCCCTCTTCTGCATCAATACCATATAAAGCTATATTTTTTATGGATTCATGGTTGTCGTATTCTTTAAAGGCATCCTTTGAAGCAATACCTAACTTAGATTTGTCAATCTCTACTTTATCCATCTTATTATATAATGAATAAAAATATCCTCCTCCAATAGCTATTATAAATATCAACACTCCTAGAATTCCCATTGAAATTTTAAATCCCAGTGAGCGTTTTTTCTTTTTTCTTCTTTTATTTTTCTTTTTTTCAGGATCAATTCTGTTTTGTGACATAGTTACACTCCTCTCTGTACCTAATTCTATCATCATATGTTAAAGGTGTAAATATAAAGAAAAGCATAATGGTCAATTATTCCATGAAGTTTATTATAAATTTTTATGAACATGATACGATGATATAATTATGAACTAATAATAAAAATAATAGTATATATAGGCGCAAAATCAAGGATATTGTAGAATACATTAGGTTATTATTCATAATTATACATAATATTACTAGTAACATTGGTTTTTTACTAGTAATGTTACTGGAAATATGATATTATACAAATGTGACAGTTATGTATGCAATTGAAATATAAAGAAATATGTACTATTATACGGATGTTACAACTAGATATTCAAATTATATTTTTACATAGTAAAAATATACATAAAATGTTGTAATATGTATAAATTGATTTTGTAAGGAGAATTAATTTGGAAGAGAATATTATTAGTTTAAATGACATCTTCGAAATTTTAAAAAGAAAGTGGAAAATTATATTGGTATTTGCTTTGACCTCTACTTTAGTAGCATCAATAGCATTATTTTTACTAATAACTCCACAATATGAATCAACCACTAAGGTATTTATAGGTAAAGAAGAAAGTCAGCAGGAAGGATATAATATTTTAGATATACAAATGTATCAAAAATTATTAAAGACCTATGCTGAAATTATTAAAACTGAAGATTTGGTAAAAAAAGCTATAGATAAAACAGGATTCGAAATAAAGCCTAAAGAGGCAGTTGAAAATTTAACAGTGGTATCCCTAGCTGATACACAAATTATTGAAATAAAGTATAAGACCAGCTCACCAGAAGAAGCTGTAAAGTTAGTATCTGCTATAAAAGATGAATTTGTTAAATTATCAACAGAATTAGTTCCTAATGGAAATGTACAAGTCCTAGAAGAACCTAGATTTCCATTAAGAGCAGTAAGTCCTAACAAGAGTATAGGGCTTATAATAGCTATAGTATTGGGAGTGTTTATTGGAATAGGCGTTGTCTTCCTTATAGAGTTTATGGATAACACCTATAAAAATAAAGATAGGCTAGAAGAAGAATTAAACATACCAGTTTTAGGAATAATACCAAAGATAGACCTATAAAATCTTAAGTAGGATGATTAACACAAGATGGAAACGGAGGAATAATAATTTTGGAAGAACAAGTAATTAGCCTTGGAGAAATTCTAGAAGTGTTAAAGAAAAGGTGGAAGTTGATACTAATAGTAACTTTATTAGCGACTTTAGTATCAGGTTTGGTAAGCTTTTTCTTAATAAGTCCTAAGTATGAAGCAAGTACTAAGTTATTTATAGGTAAAGAAGCAGGAGCAGAGGCAGGTTATGATCAAAATGAAATAGCCATGTATCAAAAGTTAATGAAGACTTATTCTGAAGCCATAAAAACTAGAGATTTAGTTAGTAGAGCTATAAAGGTTGCAAACAGTAATCTAACAGAAGATGAAGTTCTTAAGAAGCTTACAGTGGTAACTGTAGCTGATACACAAATCCTTCAAATTAAAATTGATGATAAAAATCCTAATATGGCAGCAACTATGGTACAAGCTATAACTAATGAGTTTGTAACTACATCTAAGGTTTTGGTGCCAAATGGTAATATAAAAGTTATAGAATCAGTAAAAGTTCCAGAAATACCAGTGAGCCCTAATAAAAAAATGAATATAGCTATAGCCTTTTTATTAGGATTAATGGTAAGCGTGGGAATAAGCTTTTTACTAGAGTTTTTAGATAATACATATAAAAATAGGGAACAATTAGAAAAGGAATTAGATATTCCTGTAATAGGAACTATACCTCACACTGAGCAGTAGAAAGTTACAGCAGATAATCTTAATAGATTTTTACTTAAGGAGAGAAATTAATGTTTATAGTAGAAAAAGACCCCAGGTCTATAGCTTCAGAAAGTTATAGGACTCTAAGAACAAATTTGCAATATTCATCCTTTGATGAGGAATATAAAGTAATAGTAGTAACTAGTGCAGAACCAGGAGAAGGAAAGAGTACTACAGCAGGAAACTTAGCATTATCCATAGCTGAAGGAGATAAAAAGGTGGTACTTATAGATTGTGACTTAAGAAAACCATCACTACATAAAAAATTTGAAATATCTAATACTGCAGGACTTTCTGATGTAATAGTTGGGAAGGAGAGTATTTCTGTAGTAGGACATAGATATAATAATAATCTTACCGTATTGACCTCAGGTAAGATTCCACCTAATCCATCTGAGATGTTAGGTTCAAAATCCATGAAGGCTCTCATAGATGCCTTAAAAAAGGTTTTTGATTATGTAATATTAGATACGCCACCAGTACAAGCCGTTACTGATGCGCAAATACTATCTACTAGAGCCGATGGAACATTACTTGTCATTAGAGCAGAAAAAACAAAAAAAGATTCTGTTGTAAATTCTATTAATCTTTTAAAAAAGGTTAATGCAAATATCATCGGTACCATATTAAATGGAGTAGACACTAAAAGAAACAGCTATTATTACTATTATGGTGATAAATAATATATAAAATTTCACTTAAAGGTTGGAGGAGTGCTTATGATAGATTTTCATAGCCATATACTTCATGGAGTGGATGATGGATCTAAAGATGAAGATATGACTGTAGACATGCTTAAATTAGCAAAAAAGTCAGGAACCACAGGAATTGTTGCCACTCCCCATTTTTTTAGGGGTAGGTTTCAAGTATCTTATGAAGAAATTAAAAAAGAAGTAGCTAAATTGAAAATTTTAGCTAAAGAAAAAGACATAGATATAGAAATATATTGTGGGCAAGAAGTTTACTATAACAGTAGAATTCTAGAAAGTTTTCAATGTGGTGATATAAGTACCATAGAAAACAGTAGATATATGTTAATAGAATTTCCTTTAAGAGAGTTTTCTGTGGATGAAGTTATAAATGATATCTATGAACTTCAATTAAAGGGAGTTGTACCTATCATTGCTCATCCAGAGCGATATAAAACATTTATAGAAGCCCCAGAATTGATAAATAAGTTTATTGAAGAGGGGTTTTTATTTCAACTAAACACAGGGAGCATAACAGGAGATTTTGGTGGTGGAGTTAAAAAGACTGCAAAATTATTTGTAAAACATAAAATATATAGCACTATAGGTTCCGATGGTCATAGATCCCAAGTTAGAAGCACAGATATGACAACGGGGATAAAAGCTATAGAAAAAATAAACCCTGGATATGTAAGGGAGATGGAGAACATTTCTCAGGAAATCTTAATGAACAATAAGGTTGAATTTCGAGGAGAAAGAATTAGAAAACAAGGTGGGATTTTAAAAATATTTAGAAGATGAGTTGAACGATGTTCAATGTGCATGAATTTGAACTGGGTGTATCGGTTATATAAAAGTCGGGAAATTGGGGGAACTTTTTAGAATCGATAGGGGTTAAATAAAATTCGACATAAATAACTTAAATTTAAAGGGAATTATGAACTGTAGTCTGTACTTGGGCGCTTGGACTACAGGGAGTTAGTAGCGCAACCCACCTTTATCTTATTAATTCGGGGTAACTATAAGTTTGAAGGGGAAATTTATGGTATATGAGTTAGTAAAAGATAGCGGTGGGTTATTTTTATCTGGTTTTATAAATTAAGAATTGGTGGGCAGTCTTAATTAGTGGTTAATATAAAGTTAAAGTTTTAGGGGGTTATTATATGACAAATCATAACTCAAATAAGAATTTAATAATTCTAGGTGCTGGTGGCCATGGTCATGTTGTTAAGGAAGTTGCAGAAGCTATGGGGATATTTAATAAAATAGACTTTTTAGATGATAATTCTAATGAAGCCATAGGGTTATGCTCTGAAAATTCGAAATTTATAGAAGAATATACCTATGCAATACCAGCCTTTGGAAGCAATAAACTACGTATGGAGTGGATTGAAGAACTTGAAAAGAATAAATTTCAAATTCCAACCTTAATTCATCCTACGGCATATATTAGTCCATCAGCTACAGTATCTTTAGGTACAGTAGTAGAAGCTAAAGCAGTTGTAAATACAAACTCAAAGATTGAAAAGGGTTCTATTATAAGTATTGGAACAATTATTGATCATGATGCCACCATTGGTTATGGATGTCATGTAGACTGTGGAGCAGTGGTAAAGTCTAACTGCATCATTGCTGCCTTATCTAAAATTAATAGTGGTCAGGTTATAGAATATAATAATTTAAAGGGATGAAGTAATAGATCATAATATTACTTTAACTTAAGGGAGGAATTGATATGTATTTAAAAGTAAAAAGATTATTTGACTTTATACTTGCACTTATAGGATTAATTTTACTATCACCATTATTTTTGATAATTATTATAGCTATAAAACTTGACTCTAAAGGTCCTGTTTTCTTTAAACAAAAGAGAGTAGGGTTTAATAAAATTCACTTTAATATTCTGAAATTTCGCACCATGAGAATAGATACACCTAAGGATATGCCAACCCATCTCCTTAAAAATCCAGAGCAATATATAACTAAGGTAGGTAAATTCTTAAGAAAGACTAGTTTAGATGAATTGCCACAAATTTTGAATATAATAGCTGGCTCCATGGCGATAGTTGGACCTAGACCTGCTCTATGGAATCAATATGATTTAATAGCAGAAAGGGACAAGTATGGAGCTAATAACATACGTCCTGGTCTCACTGGATGGGCACAGATCAATGGAAGAGATACAGTATCCATTGAAGACAAGGCAAGATATGACGGAAATTATGTTGAAAATTTGGGAGTAAAAATGGATGCAAAATGCTTCTTTGGTACTATTGTTTCTGTACTGAAAAGAGAGGGCGTTGTAGAAGGTGGAGTTAAGGAAGCGGTAGAGGGAAAAGAAGTGGAGAGGGATTCGGTATCGATTTGATATGGGAAGGTGATTAGCAGATGAAGAAAATACTTATAACAGGTGCTAATAGTTATATAGGTACAAGTTTTGAAAAGTGGCTAAATCAATGGTCAGAAGATTATTTAGTTGATACTGTGGATATGGTAGATGGAACTTGGAGAGAGAAGAGTTTTTCAGAATATGATGTAGTGTTTCATGTGGCGGGGATTGCTCATGTCTCTACAGATCCTAGTATGGAAGAATTATATTATAAAGTAAATCGTGATTTAACTATAGAAACTGCAAAGAAGGCAGAAGCAGAAGGCGTTAAGCAGTTTATTTTTATGAGTAGTATAATAGTTTATGGTGATAGTAGTCATATTAATCATAAAAGAGTTATAGATAGAAATACAGTGCCTGAGCCAAGTAACTTCTATGGTAGGAGCAAGTTACAAGCCGAAGAAGGAATTCTATCACTCCAAAACGATAAATTCAATGTGGTAGTAATTAGACCACCTATGATATTTGGAAAAGATTCAAAAGGAAATTATCCTAAGCTTGCTAAAATGGCTAAAAAGCTACCGATATTTCCTAATGTTAAAAATGAAAGAAGTATGCTTCATATAGATAACCTTTGTGAATTCATTAGACTTATGATTTTGAATGAAGAAAGAGGAATATTTTATCCTCAAAATTGTGAGTATGTTGGTACAAGTGAATTAGTGAAGCTTGTGGCTGAGGTGCATGGGAAGAGGATAAAACTTACTATGGTATTCAATCCAATATTGAAGCTAATGGGCAATTTTGTGGGTACAGTTAATAAGGCATTTGGGAATTTGGTTTATGAGAAAAGTATGAGTGAATATAAAGAAAATTATAGAATTTGGGATTTGAGAGAGTCAGTTATTAAAACTGAAAAGTAATTAGAAGGGAGGGATTAGTGATGAATGAAAAAAAGGGTTATACTGAACACTTAGTATCAGTCATTACTCCTGCATATAACTGTGAGAAGTATATAAAAGAATGTATGGATAGTGTTATTAACCAGACTTATCAAAATTGGGAAATGATAATTGTCAACGATAAATCAACTGATAATACGAAAGAAATTGTTGAAGAATATATTAAAAGAGATTCAAGAATCATGATTTATAATCAAGAAGTTAATACTGGTGCTGCGGTTGCAAGGAATAAAGCTATTGAAATATCAAGAGGAAGATTTATTGCATTCCTTGATTCTGATGATGCATGGAAGTCTAATAAGTTAGAGAGACAAATTAATTTTATGATAGATAATAATTATGCTTTTACTTTTACTTCATATGAAATTATGAGTGATAAGCCAGAAGGACAGAAAAAGATTTTTCATGCACCTAAAAAGATTAATTATAATCAATATTTAAAGAATACAATAATTGGTTGCTTGACAGTTATTATGGATAAAGAAGTATTAGGTGAGGTAAAAGTTGAAATTGGCCATTTGGAAGACGTGTTAACATGGATGAAGTATTTGAAAAAAGGGAATATAGCATATGGACTTGATGAAAATCTAGCAGAATATAGAGTAGCTGAAAATTCTGTGTCGAGTAACAAATTTAAAAATGCTAAACGGTATTATGCATGTTTAAGAGAAAGACAAAATCTCCCTTTGTTAAAAAGTTTGTATTGTCAGATAGGATACATGTTTAATGCAACAAAGAAGAGGTTGTTTTAATAAACATATGATAATAATCGAATTAATGTATAAGATGCTAAGGATTATATATTAATTTTAGCTTAAATATTATAGCTATGAAAATACGTTTAAGATATAAGAGAATTTTAATTATGGTAATAAAATAGAAGTTGTTATGCTACTAGATTTTAAGAAATATTAAGGGAGATTATAATGAATTTAAATGTATTAGTTTCAACTATGAATCAAAATGACCATAGTTTGATTAAAAAAATGAATATACAATCTGATGCTATATTTATCAATCAATGCGATAAAAATAAGCTTGAGGAATTTAATTATAAAGGGTACAACATAAAAATGTTATCCTTTGCTGAGCGTGGTGTTGGATTAAGTAGGAACAGTGCTCTCATGCGAGCAACTGGAGATATATGTTTATTTGCAGATGATGATGTTAAGTATGATGATAATTATAAAGATATTATAATAGAAGCTTTTAGAAAAAATCCAAGTGCAGATGTTATTATTTTTAATGTTCCAAGTACTAATCCAGAGCGAGAAGAATACATAATTCCTAAAGAGAAGCGAGTAAGATTTTATAATTGCTTAAGATATGGAACTTTTAGAGTTGCAATAAGAACAGAAAGCATAAGAAAAGCTAATATATACTTTTCTCTTCTATTTGGTGGAGGAGCAAAGTATGGTAGTGGAGAAGATAGTTTATTTTTAATGGATTGTATAAAAAAGGGACTTAAAATATATGCATCACCTAAAAAAATTGGGACTGTAACACATAATGAATCTACTTGGTTTAATGGATACACAGATAAATTTTTTATAGATAAAGGAGCTCTTTTTACATTTTTGTCCAAAAGATGGTCAAAACTTTTATGTCTACAATTTATTATAAGGCATCGAAAAATGTTTAGACATCAAAAAGATTCTAAAGAAGCGTTTAAATTAATGATTAAAGGTATAAAAGAAGTTAGAAAATTATAACTTAAGATGTTAAGTTATTCTATAGCTATTAGATATACATTATAATAAAGACTTTTATTAGCAAAAATAAATCAACTAATTCTATCTTTATAATTTTAAAATAAATAAGATTAATCTACTTTGATGTTCAATATGTAATGTATTATGATAAATGATATGCATTTATTTATATTATGTAAATTTTAAAATTATTCATATTGTATATGTTAAATTTTGCATGGTAAACAACGTTTTTCAAAAGTTAGATATTTTATTATATGAAAATGTAGAAATGTTAGATAAGTTGTAATAATTTAAAATGTAAGATGAGGTTGATTATATGATACTATTTATTATATTAAATTTTGTCACACTAACTTTACTTAGCTTAGTGTTCTCAAGTATAAGTATACTTGTTATAGGTTCAATTGGACTTTTGATTTTGTTGTGTTTTTCTAGAAATGAAAATCAAAAACTTTTTAATAGACTATCATTAATATTTTTAATTTCTGTATTTTTGATGATAGTTTTATATTATGGGTATATATCAAAGTATGGTGCCCCGTATTATATTGGAGGTTCAGATGATTTAAGTTTTGAAAATTATGGTAGATACGTTATTGATCAAGAATATTATATGCCTAAGCAGTTATTACAAGAATCACAATTTAGATTTTATAGTGCAAATGGATTTGTATGGATTATGTCTTGGATTATACGATTTTCTAATATCTTAGGTGGATATCATACAATTGCTTATCGTGTACTTAATATATACTTTAACATGATTCTTGGAATGCTTGTTTTTAAATATTTTAGTAATCATTATGATTTTAGTGAAAAACAGAATTTAATTGTATTATACGCTATTACATTGTTTCCTAATTCTTTATATATAAGTATTCATATTTTTCGAGATACTTTAAATATACTAATTTTATTTGGTATTTTTTATTTGTGGGATATATATACAAGTAAGCAGAGAAAAAAATATGAACGTTTATTAGTAATATTAATCACTTTGATTTTAACATATATTTCATATTGGCTAAGATCCCAAAATCTTATATTTATTTTTATAATAATTATTTTAAATATATTTTTAAAAGATCAGAAGTTGACAAGTAGGAATTCTATATATTTCTTGATTGCTATAATTTTGGGTGTAGCTTCTTATAGTTACTTAGGTGTTGGAAAGCAACTGGAATATTTTACAGGATATTATACGGAATATATTTTAAATTTAAGTGACGGTCTTTCAAAAATAATATTTTCTGTAAATTTATTTCCTTTCGGAATTTTACTGAGAATTGCTTATGGATTAGTTTCACCACTTCCTATACATATTTTACATGTTTTTAAAATGTTTGAGGATATAGATGTTTTTTTTCAAGTAATTATATCCATTGGAGTAATAGCTCAAATATACTTATTACCATACTTATTTAGAAATATAAAATGTATTGATAAAGTCACGTTAATATTTTGGATTTTTTTCATTGCAATGGTAATAACTACATTTACTTTTAGACATTTTATATCAATATATCCATTTATGGTGATTTTAATATTTAGAGAATTTTTTAAAGCTTCAAAGAAAAGAAAAATAGTATCGAGAATTTTTATGACGTGGATCCTTATTTTGGGTGCAAGTATCTATTTATTAATTAAATAAATAGATATGATGTAAGAATTAATGTTAGGAAACTAAAACTCATTAATATTTACGTTATAAGTTGTTAAAGAATTACTCACTAATGTGGTTTTATATATTAATAAATTTAAATTCAGAAATTTTTTATATTTATTTTAAATTGGTTGTATGTAGAATATTAAAAGAAAATTATGCTTTGGTTTAATTTTCAAATTTATTATTACAAATCAGATTATAAAAGTATTAAATTATTTTTTACTAGAGGTGTTTGAATGAAAGTATTATTTGTATCTATGGTTGCTTTTGAAAATAATACATCGGCAACTATTCAAAATAAAGGTATTGTAAAAGGTTTATCAGCAATAGGTCATGATATAGATATTATGACGTTAAGACCAAATCAAAACACTATTAGCTATGATGATACTATAAACGATATTAATAAAGTTGTTAGACATTCTTATTATATAGATATCGATATTATGTATACTATGCTAATGGCTAAAAAGCAAAATACTAAAGAAGGATCATATACAAAACCAAAGAAAGGATTAATAAAATCTGGATTGATAATATGCCGAAGTTTAATAAAAAAGGTATATATTAATACATCTATATTTGATGCACAAAAAGTTAATGTTAAGGGAGTATCTAAGCTAAAAATAGATTATAACGAATATGATGTTATTATGTCTGCTTCCGATCCTAAATCCTCTCATTTAATAGTTGAAAGAATATATAAGGAAAATAAGAATTGTAAAGCTAAATGGATTCAGTATTGGGGAGATCCAATGTTGAATGATATTACAAGAAGTAATGATTGGAGAAACAGACTAGTAAAATATCATGAAAATAAATTGATAGCCAAGGCAGATAGGGTAATATATGCTTCACCACTAACATTAAAAAAGCAAAAAGAAACTTTCATGAAACTATATTTTAAAATGGATTATGCTAGTCAAGCATATGCAGAGGTTGACAATGAAGAGTATAGTAGGGCAGAAATTAGGCCGAATAATAATATTTCAATAGGGTATTTTGGTGCATATTATTCCACAATTAGAAACATTGTTCCATTATACAATACTGCAAGAACATGTGAAGTTAAATTAAATATTTGTGGACCTTCAGATATAAAATTACAGAGTACAGATAATATATCAGTTCAAGAAATGGTTGCGTATAAAAAAGCTCTTCAAATGGAGCAAGAATCAGATATTTTAGTGTGCATATGCAATAGTAGAGGAACTCAAATTCCGGGGAAAATATATTATTGCACTTCATATAATAAGCCTATTATTGTTATTTTAGATGGTGAATATAAACAAGAATTAAGAGTTTATTTAGAATCATTTAAGAGATTTATTTTATGTGAAAATTATGAAGAGGATATAAAAAAAGCGATACAAGCTGCGAAAAAACAATTAGGAACAAATGATTACCATATATCAGAACAACTTACTCCAGAATATATGGGGAGAAAGATTTTAGGTGAATTTTAGGCTTTGGAGGAATGATTATGAATAAGAAAATAAAAATTGGTTTATTTGGTATGTATGGTTTATATAATTATGGATGTGAAGCTATTGTTAGAGGTACTTATAAATTAATAAAGAATACATGGCCGGACTGTGAAGTAGTATTATATACATATTTCCCTAAAGAAGATAAAGAAATAATAAATGATTTAAATATTACAGTAAAACATGTTCCTATGAGTAAAAATATGTTGTTAAGACGTATAGTTAATAAAATTTTAAGAATCATATCAGTACAAAGGCAATTAAAGCTTTGGAATGCAGAATCTGTAGCAGATGAATGTGATATTATTTTTTCTGTAGGAGGAGATATTTATACTATACCTAAACATATTATAGATAATAATAAAGAAACTAAACACAGTGCTATTGTTGAGTTTGATAAAACTATTTTAAAATATAAACCATTAATAATATGGGGAGCATCTATAGGACCTTTTGGAGAAAAGGAGGAAGTTAAGGAATATTATTTTAATCATCTAAAAGATATCAAACAAATATTTTGTAGAGAAGAAAGGACATTCAATTATCTAAAGAATAATAATGTAGTATCTAACTTGCATTTATGTTCTGATCCGGCGTTCTATGTAAAACATGCAAATGATAATATAAAGTATCATAAATCTAATAAGTTAAGAATTGCATTAAATCTTAGCCATTTATCTATAATGGAGCAAATAGGTGAAGATAATAAAGGATTCAAAGAGCAAATATGTAACACTATTAAAGATTTACTAACTATACAAAATACAGAGATAATATTAGTACCTCACGTATTAAGTCCATTATCTAAAAAAGATAATGATTTAGTTTACTTGAAAGAGATTTACGATAGTATACCTGAAGATTATATAAAGTCTGTAAGTATATTAGAAAATGCCAAAGGATTTTTAGGAACGAAGGAATTCCTTAAAACGTGTGATATTGTTATAGCTGCGAGAATGCATTGTGCAGTTAATGCGATTTCTGAAGGGGTGCCAACAATATTTTTGACCTATAGTCAAAAGGGACTAGGTATGGCAAATTATATCTATGGTCATTCTAGATGGTCTATTCCTCTAATAGACATAGAAAAAGAATTAAAAAGTAAAACATTAGAAATGCTCTCTAATAAGGAGATTATATCCGAAAAAATTAATCAGCGTATTAAAGAAATTCAAAGCGAAGAACAGGCAATAGTTGAATTATTTAAAAATATAGTATAATAAATAGTAAACTTGAAACTTTACATTAAAATGTGACTTTTTTATGGAGTACATAAAGTAAAGGTGTACTAGTGATCATTGAAGGACGAGGATTATTTATGAAAATTAATCAATTAAAAGCAGGAGCTATTATATCATACATATCAATGTTACTTGGATATATCATATCCATAGCATATACGCCTATTATGATTCGACTATTAGGGCAAAGTGAATATGGTCTTTATAATTTAGTAGCATCGGTAGTAAGTTATTTAGGATTGCTTAGTTTTGGTTTTGGTAGTGCTTATATGAGATATTATTCTCGTTATAAGGTTAATAATGACCAATACAATATAGCAAAACTCAACGGAATGTTTCTGGTTGTTTTTTCTGTAATAGGATTTATTGCTATGTTATCAGGATTAATTTTGGTTTTTAATATAGAGCCAATACTTGGTAAACAACTTACAGTGAATGAACTTCATACAGCTAAAATATTAATGATAATAATGGTATTTAATTTAGCCTTATCGTTCCCAGTTAGTGTATTTAAATCCTATATTATTGCTAATGAAAAATTTATTTTTCAAAACTTATTACAAATGATTAAAGTTGTTGCGAATCCATTTATAATGTTACCAATTTTATTAATGGGATATAAATCTATAGGAATGGTAATTGTAACAACTATTCTTACTATGAGTATAGATTTATCAAATTTAATTTTTTGTTTCAAAAAACTAAAAATCAGATTCGTATTTTATCAATTTGATTTTTCATTGATGATGGAAATGACAGTTTTTTCATCATATATATTTTTAAACATGATCATAGATCAAATAAATTGGAATGTGGATAAATTTATTTTAGGTAGATTATATGGAACTGTAACTGTAGCTATATACGGGTTAGCAGCTCAATTAAATACGTATTATTTATCATTATCCACTGCTATTTCAAATGTATTCATACCTAAGGTTAATAGAATGGTTGCAGCCGAAAGTGATAATTTAGAATTAACATCTTTATTTACCAGAATAGGACGTATACAGTTTATAATATTAGCCCTGATATTATCAGGTATGACAATATTTGGAAAACCATTTATCATTATGTGGGCTGGTGTGGATTATCATGAAGCATATCCGATTGTATTAATATTAATGATTTCAGCAACTATACCTTTGATTCAAAACATAGGAATAGAAATTCAAAAGGCTAAGAATATGCATCAATTTCGATCTGTTGTTTACTTTTTAATTGCTATAGGAAATTTGTTTATAAGTATTTATCTTGCAAAATATTATGGTGGTATTGGGTCAGCAATAGGTACAGCAATTGCTCAAATAATTGGTAATGTTATTATAATGAATATTTACTATAGTAAAAAAGTAGGGATAAACATTAAATATTTTTGGAAAGAAATTTTTAAGTTTATTCCATCGTTAATCATTCCTACTATTCTAGGGATAATAATATATCAAACTTTAGATTTATTTAATATTAAAGTTTTTATAGTTGCAGTATTAATATATTTAATTACATATATAATTTCAATGTGGTTAATTGGTATGAATAAATTTGAGAAAGATTTAGTGAGAGGGCCATTAATGAAAATGAAGATACCTATTGTAAATAGGTAAAATGGTTACTTATAGAAGCAGGTAAATTATTTTTATATAATAAATATATGAATGAGAAGAGAGGATACTGATGAAAGTAATGTTAGTTGGGGGTACAGGAGTACTCAGTAAGGATATAGCAAGACAGTGTATAGAAGATAAAATAGATTTATATATGATTAATAGAGGAAAAAGATTACAATATGCACCAGAAAATGTACATGTTATAATCGGAGACATTAGTAATACAATAGGTTTAAAAAAAGAACTTGAACATTTGGAATTTGATGTTGTAGTTGATTTCTTATCATATACACCTAAACAAATGTTAAAAACATTGGAGTTGTTTCGTAATAAGTGTAAACAGTATATTTTTATTTCATCGGCTACTGTATATTCAAAGGATAATCCAGAGGAAGTCATCACTGAAGAAACACCTTTGACAAATTACGATTGGGATTATTCAAAAAATAAGATAAGTTGTGAAAAAATACTTGAAGAAGAGTCTAGAATTAATAATCTTCAATATACAATTGTTAGACCTTATATTACATATGGAACAACAAGGATTCCATTTGCATTAATTAGTAAAAATAAACAGTGGACATTAATTGATAGAATTCTTAATGATAAGCCTATTGTAATGTGGGATGATGGAAAAGCAATATGTACTCTTACACATACAGAAGATTTTGCAAAAGGTGTAGTTGGCTTATTTGGAAATCCTAATGCTATGGGACAAGCATTTCATATTACTTCAGACGAACATTTAAGTTGGCAAGAATCACTTGAAAAGATAGCAGATGTGGTAGGTAAAAAAGTAAAAATTATACATATACCTTCGCAAATTATTGAAAAAGAAATTGTAGAAATGCGAGGTGAATTGACTGGAGATAAATCGATAATGAGAAAATTTGACAATACAAAAATTAAGTCAGCAGTTACTAATTTTAATTGTCAAACTATGTTTAGTGAAGGAATAAAAAATACAATAGAACATTATGAATCAAATCCCCAATTAATGTCAATTGATCACTATTGGAATGCTCAAATTGATATTCTAATTCATAGATATTATAAAAAATACATGAATGAGATTAAGAGTAACAAGACTTTTGAACCATATAATTCTAAAGCAATAAATAATATTAATTATATTAAGTCTCTTGTTGTTGTTGTGTTTTATAAGATTTTTAATAAAATGAGATGGTTTCTAACAGGAGTGAGCTTACGAATTAAAAGACTTAGCAACCGAATAAAAATATAGTACATATTGAAAGAGGATTTAATAAAATGAAATTAAGTAATGCAATTAAGTATATTATGAACTTACAAATTTTATCATTTTTAACTTTTAATAAACTAGATAGAAGATTCACTATTGAATCTAAAGGACGACTGTTTCCACAAAAAAAAAGTTGTTTTATTCTTCATAAGAAATCTCGAATAGTTTTGAAAGACTTATTAATTACTAACGCAAACTGCATGAGAAAAAATGGAAGAAGCACAATTATAAGATTAGATGAAGAATCAAGATTAGATGTTAATGGAAGATTTTCTGTATTTTATGGTGGAGATATAATAGTTTTTAGAGGCGGACAGCTTATTTTAAATGGTGGATATGTTAATTCTAATATAAAAATACGATGCCATGAAAGGATAACCATTGGTGAACAGGCAAAAATTTCACATGATGTAACAATTATGGATTCAGATGCACATCAAATTGATTATGAGGGCTACCAGATGACAGCACCAGTTGAAATTGGAAAGAATGTATGGATAGGTTCAAGAGTAACTATTCTTAAAGGTGTTAAAATAGGTGATGGTTCAATTATTGCAGCAGGTTCTGTTGTTACTAGAAGTATTCCATCCAACTGTTTAGCAGCAGGTGTTCCTGCGCGAGTAATTAAAGAGAATATTAAGATTGGAGATTAATATTATGGTAAATAGTTTAGAAAAAAGTCTTTGTACTGGTTGCTATGCATGCTTTAATATTTGTCCTAAACGATGTATATCGATGGAAGAAGATAAAGAAGGTTTTGTATATCCAGTGATAGATGAAAATATTTGTATAAAATGTAATATGTGTGAAAGAGTTTGTCCAACATTAAATAAAAATGAAATTACTGATAAAAAGGATACACCTAATATCTATGCAGCATGGTCATTAGATGAAGAGGTTCGTTTTAATAGTACTTCAGGAGGGGTATTTACTGAACTTGCTAAAAGCATAATTAAAAATGGTGGATATGTGGTTGGAGCAAAATATAATGAATTTCATCAGGTAGAACATACTATAATTCATAGAATTGAAGATATTTCACTTTTGAGACAATCTAAATATGCACAAAGTGTTGTAGGGAATGTTTATATTAAAATAAAAGAGTTGCTAGACAAACAAAAGATAGTAATGTTTTGCGGGACTCCTTGTCAAGTAGCGGGAATACAGAGATTTCTAAAAAAGTCCTATGATAATCTAGTGCTTTGTGATTTTGTATGTTTAGGAATAAATTCACCAAAAGTATATAGAAAATATTTATCAATGTTAGAAAAACAATATAATTCAAAAATTAAAAAAGTATGGTTTAAGAATAAAACTTATGGTTGGAATCGATTCAGTACAAAGGTTGAATTTGAAAATGGGAAAAACTATTTAAAGGATAGAAACTCTGATTTGTATATGGGGGGATATATCAAATACACATTGTACGTTCGTCCAAGTTGTTATGAATGTCAGTATAAATATATACCACATGATTCGGACATTACATTAGCAGACTTTTGGGGTGTAGGTAATTTTGATAAAAAGTTAGATAACGATCAAGGAACATCTTTAGTTATGATAAATTCTAATAAGGGGGATAAACTTTTTAATGGCATTAGAGAATATATTTTTTGTATGGAGAGTACTATAGAAGCTGCATTGCCTAATAATAAGCGTATTTTATCCCCAGCAGAAAAGGTTGATTCCCGTAAGGTTTTCTTTGATAATATTGATAAACTTCAATTTGATAAATTAATATATAAGTGTTTCAGAATAGAAAAAAGTAATCATTATATGAGAAGAGTGAAGAAATTTTTTAAAATAGAAAGATGATAAAATATACGCTAAAAATTAAAATGGGTAAAAAATATATGTGAGGAGGATAAAAAATGAATAAAAAGGTAATGCTTGTTTTCGGAACACGACCAGAAGCAATAAAAATGTGTCCTTTGGTGAGGGAACTAAAGACTCGAAAAAATATTAAAACAATTGTTTGTGTATCTGGACAGCATCGTCAAATGCTTGATCAAGTACTCGAAGCATTTGATGTTGTGCCTGATTATGATTTATCTGTAATGAAGGATAAACAGACTCTTTTTGATATAACAACAAATATTCTTAATGGTATAAAAACTGTATTAGAAGAAGTAAAACCTGATGTAGTTTTAGTTCATGGTGATACTTCAACTACTTTTGTAACTTCTCTTGCATGTTTTTATATGCAGATACCGATAGGCCATGTTGAGGCAGGACTCAGAACCTATAATATTTATTCACCATATCCAGAAGAATTCAATAGACAAGCTGTCGGAATTATAGCAAAGTATAACTTTGCTCCAACTGAATTATCAAAAGAGAATTTACTTAAAGAAGGCAAGGAACCTAACTTTATATATGTTACTGGAAATACAGCTATCGATGCACTGAAAACTACTGTTAGAGAAGATTATACTCATGAACAACTTAAATGGGCAGAAGGTAGTAGACTTATTATGATAACTGCTCATAGAAGAGAAAATCTTGGCGAGCCTATGTACAATATGTTTAAGGCTATTAAAAGGATAGTAGATGAAACAACAGATATTAAGGCTATTTATCCTATTCATATGAATCCTGCAGTAAGACAAGCTGCAAATGAAATTCTTGGTGATTGTGATAGGATAAGAATAATTGAGCCACTTGATGTATTAGATTTTCATAATTTCCTTTCTAGATCTCATTTGATTTTAACTGATAGTGGTGGAATTCAAGAAGAAGCTCCAAGTTTAGGTAAGCCTGTGCTTGTTATGCGTGATACCACAGAGAGACCTGAAGGAATAGCCGCTGGTACGTTAAAATTAGTGGGAACTGATGAAGAGATTATTTATAATACATTTAAGTTATTACTTGAGGATAAATTAGAATATGAAAAAATGAGCTATGCAAGTAATCCATATGGTGATGGTTTTGCAAGTAGGAGAATAGCAGATATTTTGGAGGATCTAGGCACTTCTGTCCAAGAAGCTGAAACATTAGAGGAAGTTGCTGCTTCAAAATAGTCTTTAAATACTAGGAGATTGAAATATGAAGGATATAGATATTAGGAATTTATTAGGTAGGGATACAATACAACTTAAATCAGAGCACATTGATAGGTATATCAAGGATAAGGTTATTCTTGTAACCGGCGGTGGAGGAAGTATTGGTTCAGAGATAATTAGGCAAATAACTAAATTTTCACCAAAGAAAATTCTTATTTTAGATATATATGAAAACAATGCTTATGATTTACAAATGGAGCTTAATAGAGACTGCCCCCAGGTGTGTAAAAGTGTGATAATTACTTCAGTGAGGGATTTAGTTAGAATGGATCAGGTGTTTTGTCAGTATAGACCTGATGTGGTATTTCATGCTGCTGCTCATAAGCATGTGCCTTTGATGGAAGAGAATATGGCTGATGCAATTAAAAACAACATAATAGGTACCTATAATGTTGTTAAGTGCGCCCATAAGTATGGAGTAGATAAGTTTGTATTAATAAGTACAGATAAAGCTGTGAATCCTACTAATATAATGGGAGCTACTAAGAGGTTTTGTGAACTTATAGTACAAGCTTTTAATGAAGTTAGTAAAACTGATTTTGTAGCTGTGAGATTTGGAAATGTTTTAGGGAGTAATGGTTCTGTGATACCACTATTTAAAAGGCAGATTGATAAAGGTGGTCCTGTCACAGTAACACATCCAGAGATAACTAGGTTCTTTATGACTATACCAGAAGCAGCTCAGCTTGTAATTCAAGCAGGAGGCTTTGCCGAGGGTGGAGAAATATTTGTCCTTGATATGGGTAAGCCAGTGAAGATGGTGGACCTAGCTAAGGAATTAATAGCTCTTTCAGGTTATAAGCCAGAGGTTGATATAAAGATAGAGTATATAGGTCTAAGACCTGGAGAAAAACTTTATGAAGAACTACTCATGGATGAAGTTGCATTAACTTCTACAGAACACGATAAAATCTTTGTAGAAAAACCTAAAGAAGCAAATATAACCTTCATAGAATCATCTATAAAAGAATTTAAAAACGTAGACAATATGCCTAAAGAAGAAATTATAAAATTAATGAAAGAAAAGGTTCCTACTTACTACCCTATGGGGTTAGATTACGGGGTATCCCCAATAGCTGAAATCTCGCAAACCCTTGCTACGTAAACAACTAGTTAACTAGTTATATAGTTTTATAGTTAAATATGGATAAAGTTATAAAGTTAACTAGGTTTATAGCTTTATATTTATATAGTTTCCTAAGGAAAATTTTAAATAGTTAAATATAATAAAATGTAATGGGGTAAGACCCCATTACATTTTATTACACAGACTCTGTTCAATGAAAGAAGAATATTTATGTATTCTTCTTTTTTGTGTGATCAGCATTTATGCTGAGCCGGTAGGCTGAAAGAATTTAGCTTCCCCACCGGGGCTTGCTAATAGAAGAAACTAAAAACATAAAATATAGTGCAGTTTTTAATGAGTTTGGTTATAATATAAGTAAGTAAATATATTTTAAAATGATAGGTGAAGAACAAAATGAAGATAAAAAAAGAAATACATCATATACATGATAAAAGTTATAAGGATTTATTTTCTAATAAAGAAATTTTAATAAATATGGTTCAAAGTTTTGTTAAAAGTTCATGGGGAAAAGATATTACAAAAGATAATATTGAGTTAGTAAATAAGTCATATATTCTTTCAGACTATGAGGAGTTAGAATCTGATATAGTTTATAAGGCTACAATAGAAAATAAAGAAGTTATATTTTATATTTTGTTAGAATTTCAGTCATATGTGGATTATAGTATGCCTATAAGATTATTTTTATATATGACAGAAATATGGAGAGAAGTTTTAAAAAACACTAAAAAAGTAGAAGTAAAAAGCAAAGACTTTAAATTACCAGCAATAGTACCTATAGTGTTATATAATGGTGAATATAAGTGGACAGTAGAGAAAAAGTTTAAAAATGTTATAAGCAAAAGTGAATTATTTGGAAATAACATAATCGATTTTGAGTATATATTAATAGATATAAATAAATATGAAAAAGAACAATTAATGGAACTAAAGAATATAGCATCAGCAGTGTTTTTATTAGATCAAAAAGTTGACATTGAAGAATTTATAAGTAGAGTTAAGGATATTGCCATAGGATTTAATACCTTAAGTGAAGAACAAAAAATCATGTTAAGGCGTTGGCTAAAGAATACTTTATCAGATGAAATTAAAGATAAATTAGGAGAAAGAATAGAAGATATTTTAATTGCAAATAAAGAGGAGGTGGCTATCATGACTTCTAACATTTCAAAGACAATAAAAGAAACTTTTGAAAAAACAAGAGAAGAAGGAATTCAAAAAGGAATAGAGGAAGGTATCGAAAAAGGCATCGAAAAAGGCGAAAAAAATAAAGCTATAGAGATAGCTAAAAACTTATTAGATATTTTAGATGATGAAACTATTTCTATGAAAACAGGCTTAACAATAGAAGAAGTAAAAAGATTAAGAGACTAGCAAATTAAAGTTAGTCTCTAATTTGTTTCTAGGAGACTTAACTTTAGTAGTAATAAGGGTTTACACCGGGAAGAACATAAGAACATAAAAACATGAAATCTAGTGCAGGTTTTAATGAGTTTGGTTATAATATAAATAAGTAGATTTAGAGAGTGGAGGATATTATAAATATAAAAAAGAAAAGCTAGAAGAAAAGCTTGTAGAAAGTAAAGTCTTTTTAGTGAGAATATGAGAGTGTTTAAAGAGAAATCCAAATAGTGATGATGAAATAGTAGATGAAGCCATGATATCTTACTTTAATTCTTTCTGTGAATTTATATTAGATATGTGTGAAACATATTTAGTAGCAACAGAAAATTATATACCTAATAAATCAGGAGTTGATATAATAGAATTATCATCAAACTTTGGATTCATATCTTCAGAGGATTCTAAGAAACTTCAAGGAATAGTGAGACTTAGGAATAGACATACTCATGATTTTTATCAAAGGAAATTAGTAAGGAAAAGAATTATAGCTATATGCAAATTTGAAATGATAACTTTAGATTTATTTCTAGAAACATCTTCTGAAAAAATAAGATTAGTTGTTAGTGACAAAGGTTAAGAGACTAGCAAATTAACTTATGGAGGTAATGTTTTATGAATAAAGTAACTTTAATTGGTAATGTAGTAAGGGAGCTAGAATTAAAAACTTATGATGGTTCCGAGGGGGAGGGAAGCTATATTAAGATAAATCCCTTAATAATGATAAAATAATTAGAAATTATGTAATAGCACTTGTCAATATTATTCCAGACAGTTGCTGATTACCATATATAGTATTATAATAAGTAATAAAGGGAAATATAAAAAATAAAGCAATTTATTTTTTGGGAGGAATTTAATAATGAAAAAAGTAATTACATACGGCACATTTGATTTATTGCATTATGGTCATATAAACATATTAAAGAGAGCCAAAGAGCAAGGAGACTATTTAATAGTAGCTTTATCGACAAATGAGTTTAATGAAGTTAAAGGTAAGAAGTGTTATTTTTCATATGAGGAGAGAAAAAAATTATTAGAAGCAATTAGATATGTGGATTTAGTTATTCCAGAAAATAATTGGGAACAAAAAATTCATGATATAAAAGAATTTCATGTAGATACTTTTGTCATTGGAGATGATTGGGAAGGAAAGTTTGATTTTCTTAAAGAATACTGTAAAGTTATATATTTAGGGAGAACTCCTGAAATATCAACAACTAAAATAAAACAGGAACTAGGTATAGGACAAGTTGCGATAGGTAAATAATATACATTATCATGGGACTAGTTATTGATTTACTAGTCCTAATTTTATTGTCTAAGATATAAATAAAAACAGTATAAGTTAAATAATTAGGAAGCTCAAGGCAAGCCTTTTGCAATGACCCTCGGGGGATGTGAATAGAATGTTAATATAGGACGGAAAGTATGGTAAAATGGTATATTTGATACCAAAGAAAATCTAGATAGTAACCTTATTAAAGTGCAATTCTGCAATCGTGTATAATGTGGTTACAAAAACTAAAGGTGAATATATGTAATTTTGGATATATAATGATTATGATTTACAAATGGAGCTTAATAGAGAATGTCCTCAGCTGTGTAAAAGTGTGATAATTACTTCAGTGAGGGATTTGGTGAGAATGGATCAGGTATTTTGCCAGTATAGACCTGATGTGGTATTTCATGCTGCTGCTCATAAGCATGTTCCTCTGATGGAAGAGAATATGGCTGATGCAATTAAAAACAACATAATAGGGTTATATTTATATAGTTTCCTAAGGAAAATTTTAAATAGTTAAATATAATAAAATGTAATGGGGTCTGACCCCATTACATTTTATTATATTATTAGTAAGGCGTACTACATGCTAGTGCAATTATAAAGAAGAATATATATATAGCAACGGTAAAAATGATTGAAGCTATGAATCCAAACAATGACCATTTACCTATAGCATCTGAACTTCTTGGTTTATTATCCTTCCACATAAAATAAACTATTATTCCAACGATAGGAAAGCAACAAGCTATTATATTTGCAATGGTGTCAGGCTCATCTTTTACTATTGGATGGCCATAATTATATGAATTATTATTATTCATTGATTGCTGGTTATTTGGATTTGTAGCATTGCCACATTCAGGACAGAAGGTGACGTTATCTAGAATTTCTTTTCCACATTTAGAACAATACATATGCGAATCCTCCTTAAAAATTAAGTTAGTTTTTTATTTGATTTTTGGGTTACCACAGTGTATACAGAATTTAGCATCAACACTTATTACTTTTTTGCAATTATTACAAAGAGTTTCATTTTCATCCATATTTGAAATGGCATTTGTATCACTCGCTATAGGAGTACCACAAGTTGTGCAGAATTTACTGTCAGGGTTAAGTGGGGTTTTACAGTTTCTACAAACATTATCGAGATTATCTAGTACAAGTTTTTCATTAAAGTTTATAGAATTTGTGATAACTCTCTTTTTAAATATCAATTTACTAATAAATAAAGTTAATGAAACAAACAATATAAGTATTGGAGAATACTTAAGGTTTCCAAAAATGAAATCACCCAAGCCAGTAAAATAATTATCATTAAAAGTCATACTCAATACAAAACATCTGATAAAAGAGTATAATGAAAATGATGTTATAATCCCAAGGGTTATTAATAATATTTGTATAACTAAGTCAATAGTTTTAGATTTATTTTTGAAATATGAACTTATCAAGTATGATATTAGAATCGTAATAATATATATTCCGTAATAACATAATTCTAATAATAAGAATGGCACATTATCTATGCTAATATCATTTTTGAACATATTTATGGGTATAGCTAAAATTGGACCTAGAAATAAAAAAATGCAAGTACTTAATCCCACGTCTAAGATGTTAGAGGAAGCATACCCTATAAACACTAGAATTGCTAAGAGAAAGCATAATATAACTTCATAAAGTACATCATTAAAAGGTACAAAATCTATAATTAAAGATGTAATTATAGCTATAGAAGTGGCAATGGCAAGACAAATTATTTTTTTAGTATTAATGGATTTTTTATCATAATTAATCATTCTATTTAATTCCTCCAATGAGGCATATATTATAGGCCCCTCAAAATTTTTTGTAATTTAACTCCATGACTATAACCAAGTTTTCCAATAAAAATAATAATATATATTGTAGCAATGCCAGCTAAAATACCTGTGATTAGCCTTCTTGTATTTGTACTTGTCCACTTTCCTAAGTATTGTCCTATACCATCAATTCCGATAGGTATCAATAGAACAAAACTAAACATCAAGGGTATTTCTATGAAAAATGCCATTAGTAATGCTATTAAGTATCCAATTAATATACCAGTGCAACGAGCACAAATAGGAAACTGCTTTCCTTTATAAAAGAATGAACGCTCAGGTAGCTTGTGACATATAAAAAGATAGTCAAGTATTTTCATATTTTGATTTTTTCCTTTCTCATTAAAACCCATTAGTTGCTAGCCTAAACACAATGAATAATATGTATACAATTATGATTTTATGCGGATTTTGATTAAAGTAGTAGCTAATATATTAAGCTACTACTTTAATCAAAACATTATAATATAAAAAATAATTAAAAGTTTACAGTTATTCTAGTAAGAAGAAAATGAACTTCCAGCTAAGCCTAATATAATACAGAGTATGTATATAATAACTACGGCAATAACCCCACCGAGGGCCCATTTGCAAACTGCACTTGAACTCTTTGGTTTTGTATCCTTCCAAACTAAATAAAGTACTAGTCCAACTATTGGAAAACAACAACTTGCTATGTTTGCAAGGGTGTTTGGCTCATCGTTAACAATTGGTTGCCCATTGTTATATGTATTTTGAATATTTCCCATTGATTGTTGTTGGCTAGTTGGATTTGTATTATTGCCACATTCAGGACAGTAGATGGCATTGTCAGGAATTGATTTCCCGCATTTTGAACAAAACATGTATATATCCCCCTTAAAATTAAAATATTGTATAAATTCCATTAACAATTGTATCATTTATTGTAGAAATAGTAAACAATTTAGGTACAAAAGTAACTCCCTAAGCCTGCTGAGGCAAAATAAGACATATTCACGGTTTATTCATAATTATTGTTGTACTTATAGTAAGTGGATGCAGCATAACGGAGCCCATTTAATTCCAGGAACTCTTTTTTCTCTACAACGAGCATTTATGGTGAGCCGGTAGGTAGAAAGAATTTTGCTTCCTAACCAGGGTTTGAATTTATCAAATTAAAGGAAATTAAAGGAGATTAAAGGAAATTATAAGAGAAACATTAAAATATATAGATTAAGCTTATAATCATGATAAAATAAACATAGAAGATTATAATGAGATGACAATAATAATGGATGATATTACGAAATTAATTAAAGATAGTGGAATAGATATTGATATGCTCTATGATGTTATAGCCTTATGTACTTTTGGAAGTTATTTATTAGCAATAGAAAATTATATACCTAATAAATCAGGGGTAGAATAGCGTTAGTTTACTATGGGGTCAGATTTGTTCCATAAAATGGGATAGAGTCTGACCCCAATTTTAAATTACATTTGGTTACCTGTTGGTTCAGATATACTCTTAAGAGCATCTTGGGCATTGTCAGAAAGAATAGGTTCAAGGGAAATATCTCCTAGTGAAACAATACCTACAAGACTATTATTTTCTACGATTGGAAGTCTACGTATCTGTTCTCTACTCATTATTTCAGCAGCATCATGAACATCCATTTCTGGGTTCCCTACAGTAGGGTTTGAAGTCATGATATTTCTCACTTTTGTTTGAGCTGAATCCTGACCTGAGGCTACAGACCTTAAAGCAATATCACGATCAGTAACAATACCATTTATCATTTTGTTACTACATACTGGTATGGAACCAACATTATATTGTTTCATAAGTTGAGCAGCTTTTTCAATAGAATCCTCTGGGGTTAAACAAGCAACATCTTTTGACATGATTTCTTTTACTTTCATAAATTTCACCTCCATATATAGAGTAACCAATTAAATTATTATTTATTAGCTTGATATGCTGAAATTTTTGTGAAATTCATACTAGATATAGATCTATATATCAGGCTATAAAGGTCAATAAAGTCTAAAAGATTTTTAAATTAGCCTAAAAAATTCAAAATATCCTAAAAACAACCTATAAATTATAGCAAAATAGTTACAATTTTTTAATATTTATGGTAATATGATAAATAGGTGTTGACTGAATTATTAAAGTCAGACCATTCGCTAGAGAAATGAGGGGATAATTATGGGAAAAAAACTAATTTCACTTATTTTAGGCTTATCATTAACTTGTACTGTTTCGGCACCTGCCTTTGCTGCAGAATTAGAGGTAGATAAAGAAACAAAAAAAGTACAAGCTATAGAGAAACTTGAAAAGCTAAGTGATGAAACAGTGGAACTAAAGGTAAATGATGGACAAGTCTTTTTATCAGGAGAGCTTTCTGATAAAGAAGTTCCAGGCGAGGGTTCAGCAACTAAATTTTTAGAGGAAAACAAAGAGCTCTTTGGAATTGACAATACAAAAGAGGAACTAAAGGTTGTTGAAGTAAATAAAGATGACATAGGAGATACTTTTGTAAAGTTTGCACAAGTTATTGAGGGAACAGAAGTAGATAACAGTTTAATAAATGTGCACTATGATAAAAATGGAGTTATAGTTAGTGTTAACGGTAACCTTGAAGAAAATAAAGAAATCACTACTCTTGGTAGTAAGGTTATTTCTCCTGAGAAAGCTATTGAAATAGCAAAAAGTCAATTTGAATTTAAAAAATTAAAAAAGACGCCAAAGGCTGAAAAGCTAGTAATAACTGAAGATGGTGTGAACTATGAAGTTTACAAAATAAATATTTTCTTTATGGAGCCTACCATAGGATGTTACGATGTTTATATTGAAGTTAATTCTGGTAAGGTAATAAAAACAGAAAATAAGATAAGATATAATACTTCAGTAACTGGAACAGGTATTGATGTTCTAGGAAAAACTAGAGAGCTAAAGTTAAGTGAATATAAAGATGAAGCTGAAGATAAAGTACAATATGGAATGGTAGATTTAACAAATGTAGCCACAGAAGCTATAGCTACCTATGATGCGAAAAACAGCACTGAGGAGCAATTTAATATGTTTTTAGTTTCAAATACTACTAAGGAGTTTACAGCTGAAGAACATAAAGCTCCAGTAAGTGCTCACTATAATGCAGATAAGGTAATAGATTTTTATAAAAATTTATTTAATCGAAATAGTATAGATAATAAGGGCATGGCAATAGAATCAATTACTCATCTTGGCTCAAATTACAATAATGCCTTTTGGGCTGGAGATATGATGTTTTACGGTGATGGAGATGGAGAAGAATTTACATACCTAAGCGGAGATTTAGATGTAGTTGGTCATGAAATGACTCATGGATTAGTAGAGTATACAGCTGGACTTGTCTATGAGTATCAACCAGGTGCATTAGATGAATCTATGGCTGATGTGTTTGGAGTACTTATTTCAACTTATGATAAGTATAATGTTGCTAATGGAGGAACTTGGAAATTTAACTCAGCTGATTGGGTTGTAGGAGATGACATCTATACTCCTAACATTCAAGGGGATGCTTTAAGAAGTTTAGCAGATCCTACCATATATGGTCAACCAGCTCATATGGATAATTATTGGGATCTTCCTAAGACAGATGATGATGGTGGAGTTCATAGTAATTCAGGGATTCCAAATAAAGCAGCATATAATATAGCTAAAAGTATAGGAATGGATAAGACTGCAAAGATATATTACAGAGCATTAACTCAGTACATGCATGCGGATACTAATTTTCAACAAGCAGCATACTGCCTTGTACAAGCTGCAGCTGACTTATATGGAAAAGGATCTAATGAGATCACTGTAATAAAGAATAGTTTTGCTTCAACTGGAGTGGCATATAAAGGACAGAAACCAGTTATTTCAGGAGCTACAGCTAAGAATGCAACAGTTGGAAATGTGTTTGATACAAAAGCTGGAGTTACAGCTGCAGATCTTGAAGACGGAATCTTAACTTCAAAAATAGCTGTTAGTGGAACCATAAATACAAATAAAGTAGGTAAATACACTTTAACTTATACAGTAGCAGATAGCGATGGAAACAAGGTAAGTATACCTAGAGTTATTAATGTTGTTGCTAGAAATGTACAAATTAATGCATTAATAGGTACTGATAGATACGATACAGCAGTTAGACTAAGTAAGGGTCAATTTACAACTGCAAACACTGTAATGATAGCAAATGGTGGAGCTTTAGCAGATGGATTAGCTGCTACACCACTAGCAACCTTTAAAAAAGCACCTTTACTTTTAACAGAAGCAAGTAGTCTCCCAGAAGGAACTAAAGGTGAAATAAAGAGATTAGGTGCAAAAAATGCTATTATTGTAGGTGGAAGTGGAGTAGTTAATGACAGTGTAATAAAGGATTTAAAAGCACTAGGTGTAACTAACGTGGAGAGAATTGGTGGAAAAGATAGATATGAGACATCTTTAGAGATTGCTAAGTATATTGATAAAAATTGCTATGAAGTAAGTAAAGTAGTTATAAGTAATGGACATGGTGAAGCAGACGCTCTATCCATAGCTTCCGTAGCAGGTAGAGATAAGATGGCAATAGTTTTAGTAGAAAAGGATACAATTCCAACGAAAGTTTATAGTTGGTTACAATCAGAATCTCTACAAAATGCCTATATCATAGGTGGTACTGGGGTAGTTTCTGACAATGTACTAAGTAAGGTTAATGGAATCACTTCAGGAAATATAACAAAGAATAGATTAGGTGGCAAAGATAGATATGCAACTAATGCCATGGTTATAGATAAATTCTATGGAAGTGTTGTAAATAAAACTTATATAGCAAAAGGATATGAATTAGTAGATGCTCTAGCAGCAGGTCCAGTTGCAGCCCTTAATGGATCACCAGTGGTTTTATCAGATGATGACTTAACAACAGAACAAAAAACTGTACTAGATAAGAGATTTGGAAATATAATCATAAGAACTGGTGGTGGAATTGCAGATAAAGCAGTAAATTCTTTAAAAAGTTGCATTCAACAGTAATTAAGTAATAGAGTCCAAGTATGGAGGATACTACTATTTCTTAGACTTGAATATAAAGCTGGTGTGGTATTTCACACCAGCTTTTGTTATGTGTAAATCATTAGTATGTATGCTGAGCTGTGAGGCAAAAGAAACCAGAAGTTCATGTTTAAAAATTTTATAAATTTTGCTTTTTAAACTTTAAATTTCATAATAATTGTTTGTAAGTTTTGTGCTAAGTTTGATAGGTTTTCACTAGAATTTGCAATTTCTTCTATAGAGGCAACTTGTTCTTCCATGGATGCTGTTGCTTCTTCAGTTGCAGCCGCACTTTCTTCAGCAAGGGATGAAAGCTTTTCTAAAATATCTAGTATTTCATATTTTGTTTTTTCCATATTTTCTCCTGAAACATTTAACTGTTTAACTACTTTTCCAGATTCTTTCATTGATTCAGCAATTAACATATACTTATCTCTAGTATTAATTACACTACTAGCTTGTTCTTTAGATATATTAGATAGCCTTTCCATTGTATTTACAGCATTTTTAGCATTTTTTTGCAATTCATTAACCATTCCATCAATCTCTTTTGTAGAAGTTGAAGATTGTTCGGCTAATTTTCTGATTTCATCTGCTACCACTGTAAAACCTCTACCTGCTTCACCGGCTCTTGCTGCTTCTATTGCTGCGTTTAATGCTAATAAATTAGTCTGTTCTGCTATAGAGGCAATGACATTACTTGCTTGTCCAATTTTATTAGAACTATCATTAGTTTTTAATATAACTTCATATATCTCTTTTGTTGCATCATTGCTTTCTTCTGTTATTTTTGATAGGGTATCAATGTCATTTAAACCCTCATTAACCACTTCTGTTACCTTCATTGAAGCAGTATTTAAATTTCTCACATTTTTCTGATCTTTTTCAATAATTTCTCCTAATATAGTAGCTTTTGAAGAACCTTCTTCTGTAATTAGTGATTGTTCAGAGGCTTCCATTGCTATTTCTTCTACTGTTTTTGATACTTCGTCTACAGCTATGGCTGATTGTTGTGAAGTAGCCATCAACTCCTCTGAAGCAGCAGTAACTTGTTCAGAAGAATCACTGACTTTGTCAATAATATCCCTAAGATTTTTAATTATGCCTTGTAGAGCTTGGGCTAAGGCTCCAATTTCATCATTTTTTTTAAGATAGTCTTCAGAAATATCTTCTGTAATATCTAAATTAGCTATTTTTTCTGAATGTTTTATTGTTTTTATAATAGGTTTAGTGATGGATTTACCAATTAAATATGTAATAGCAATACTAATAAATAAAATTATAGAAGTAACTATTATAATTGTTCTTTGTAGCCTAGGAATTGCAGATAAAACCTCACTCTTGTTGGCAGTAGTAATAAATATCCAATCAGTACCTTCAATAGGAGCAAATCCAGCATATAAATCATTACCTTCAAGGGAATAGGTGCTAACTCCTTTCTTATCTTTCAATGCTTTCTGAAGTAGCGTAGACATTGAGGTTAGACTTTTATCTTTTTTCATTTCTTCAGACGGATTAAACTGATTTAATACTTTTTCCCTGTCTGGATGAGCAATTATTGTTCCATTACTATTAATAATATAGCTATATCCTTCATCACCATATCCAATATCATCTATAATTTCACTTAAAGCATTTCCGTCTCTACGCCCTATTAAAGCACCTATAACTTTACCCTCTCTCTCAATAGGGGCTGCATACATTAAAACAATTTCATTGGTTACACGACTAATTAATAAGTCGGATACATTCACTTCGCCATTTAAAGCCTTTTTTACATATTCTCTATCACCTAATTGGTTAGTTGATCCATTTGAATAACGGGCAGTACCATCAGGATCAACCACAGCAATATCAAGAAAATTTAGTCCTTCTACTTGTCTTTGTAGTATAGGTTGTTGTAATGCCCAATCCATGCTCTTAATTTTGTCTAATAGAGCTATTGTTTTTAAGCACTGTTCTTGAGTCTCACTTCTACTCTCTGTTACTCGTGCTCCTTCGGCTGCTAGTGAAACTAGAGATTTTTCTGCTTCTTTTGTAAGAGCAATATTAATATTTTGCGTAGAAATCATCTCTAATGAAATTGATGATAATAAAATTAGCACAGAGAAGTAGATAACTAATTTTGTTTTAATACTTTTTATTTTAAACTTCCTTTTAAAGTTTTTTAGATTTTTCATTTTCATCCCTCCATTTAATTAATCTATAGATTTTGGTTTTAATAACTACTACTTAAGGGTAGATATTTATAACATGCTAGATGCAACATAGTGTAAATAGGTTACTTTAAAAATAAATATTGCAAAATATGTAGTTTGTATTCCAATTCATATTATAACAAATTATCCTATAAAACAACAGAATTAAAATATTTTATACAAATAATACTAATTTTTTAACTTAAACAATCAAAAAAATTAGGCTTAAGTTGTTAACTAATGAAGCTTAAACCTATAGAAATTGAAGATAGGAGTTCTAAATTTCAATATTACTTTGAAAACATACAAATATAGGATATAATATACTGGTAAGGAGGGGAATATATGAGAAAAGATAGGATACAAACCATATTATGCATAGTATTATCCGTTGCGTTAATTGCTACTTTAGCTTTAGGTATAAATAGATCTAAGAAGGAAAAAGAAAAGATTTTAGAAAGTAAGAAACTATATGAAAGCTCAATAAATCTAACATCTAAACTGGAAGAAGAGAAAAAAGAAGGTAATGTTAAGAGAGAAACCAAAGGAAGTGAAGAAAAGTTCATTTTGGAAGGAAAAACTCTACTTTCTCTTGGAGATGGAGTTTCAAAAGGAAGTACATATCAAGAAAAGGTAAAAACTCTTTTGAATTTAAAAAGTGTAACAAATAACTCTAATAATGGCTTAGTTATGAGTAGTATGCTTAACTTAATTAATGGAGAAGCCCTCAAGGATATAGATATTATAATTATTATGGTAGGTACTAATGACTACACTAAAGGAAGAGCTCTAGGAACTAAAGATGATGGGGGAGAAGTTGAATCTTTTTACGGAGATGTGCAAGCGGTTATAAATACAGCACAAAAGGCTAAGCCTGAGGCAAAATTTGTATTTTTAACTCCATTAAAGCATGGATATATTGAAGGACAGCCAAGCTATCCTGATAAAAACAATATTGATCTTGGTCTAGAGGATTACTCCATGGCAATTAAAGAAGTATGTAATAAAAATTCTATACCAGTAATAGACTTATTTAATGAAAGTGGAATAGAAGCAGATAACATAGCTGATTATACTGTAGATAATATGAACCTAAATGAAGCTGGAAACGAAAAAGTAGCCAAGACTATCAGCGAAGGTTTAAAGGAGATATTTAAGTAGGATATACTAAAGTTGATACACATAGTAGATATGCATAATAATATTGTAGTTTTGTGATATATATATAAATTCTTATTCATGACAAGTTAATCATTTGAAACTAAGATTTAATGAAGAAATTCTAAAGCTCCTACTTAGTAAAATTGCTTACCTTCACCATTCGCCTTCGTGGCTCAGTGTTCAGCTCTTGCCTTCCGTGGCAAGAATTACAGCAATTTTACTACTTGGAGCTAAGAATTTTTAACATTAAATTTTCAATGGTTTCTGCATTGATTAACTTTTGTCATTTCTAAGAATTTTCATTAGGAATTATTTAAATTGCTTATTATTTTGAAAGTATTTATACACATAAAGAATTAAGTGAAGACCTTAGCTTGTTAAGAGCTATGGTTCTTCTTTTTGCTGCTGTTGAATAGTTAAGGTTTCTGGATTTTGAATAATCTTTTAGGTTGCCTTCACAATTTATGTATATGAAGGTTATTAGATCTCTTAAGTTATCTTGGAGGTTGTCCACTTCTCTTTTTATAAGTTTATACATTTCTTTTTCTATAAAACTATCTTCAGTTGATGCATCAGCTATTAAAGTATCCTCTATTCTAAGGTTAGTTTCAATTGGAGCTTCGATGGTTTGTACTTCATTATCTTTTGCTCTTTGCCTTATTAGGTAATTAAAGTTATTTTTTATTGCATAGGATATATAAGCTGTAAAATTGCCTTTTTCCGGAGTGTATTTTTCAAGGCAACGTATTAAGGTTATGTTTCCCATTTGAATTAAGTCTTCCATTTCATAGCCTCGGACATGAACCTTTGAAGCTTCTTTAATTATTAGGTATTTGTATTCATTAATCAATTCTTCCATTGCACTTTGGTCTTTATTTTTTGCTTTTAATATAAGATTCTTTAAATTGGAATAATCCATAGATATAACCCCCTAAAATACTTTAATAATATATATGCATTTTTTTGAAAAAGTGGAAATATAACTGATAAAAAAATTTTAACACAAACATTAGTTTGTGTAAATATACAATTGAAATATTTGGATAAAAAATATCTGAACAAAATATTTGAATAAAAATATCTGGATTAAAATTTTAATTTTATATTTATATGTTTTCTTATAATATATAGTGAAAGAGGAACAATATATATAAGGGAAATATACAAGGGAGAAATATACAGGATATTGATATACTGTATTAGTTGATAATTAAAACAGAATAATATATATTATCAAGAGATAAGAGATTTAAATGGTTTGAATATATTCTTTCTGTATTATAAAAAAATTTTAAAATAATGCAGAATATCTTGCAATAGATAATAATTGTTTGTTAATATGTAAGTATGGAAGATAATATGAATGCGGAGGTAATGAAATGGAACCTTTAAAATTAACTAATTCAGTTCATTGGGTTGGGGTTAATAATCCTGAACTTAGAGTATTTGACATAATAATGGAAACAAAAATGGGAACTACATATAATTCCTATTTAATTGAAGATGAAAAAATCACTATTGTTGACACAGTTAAGGATGGATACTTTGAACAATATTTAAAGAATATTAAATCTATTATTGGTGATAAAAAAATAGATTATATTGTAGTTCAGCATACAGAACTTGATCATAGTGGTTCATTAAAGGAACTATTAAAGGAATATCCAGAAGCTCAGGTTGTTGGATCAAAGGCTGCAGTAAGATATCTTAGAGGAATTATAAACATGGAATTTAAGTCTATAGATGCTTCAGGAGAGCTATCTATAGGAAAGAAGACATTAAGATTCGTAAATGCACCAAATCTTCACTGGCCTGACAGTATATTTACTTACTTAGCAGATGAAAAGATATTATTTACATGTGATTTTATGGGATGTCACTATTCACCAAGTGGGTGCATTACTGACAGTTGTTCTGGAAACTATGAAACTGAAATGAAGTATTATTTTGATGTTATCATGGGACCTTTCAAAAAATTTATTAATACGGCCCTTGATAAGATTGAAAATATAGAAACTGAAATTATTGCTCCTAGCCATGGTCCAATTCATATTGATGATAGAGAGTATTATAAAAATTTATATAAAACTTGGGCTAAGGAAGCTGCTATTGAAGAAAAAAACATCCAAATATTCTATGTTTCTGCCTATGGAAATACAGAAAAGGTTGCAAATCATTTAAAGGATGCCATTGAAAAAAGAGGAATTAAGGCTGGAGTTCATGAAATTACAACTACTCCTTTAGAGAAACTTGTATCTCTTGTAGAAAAGTCAAGTGGTATATTAGTAGGTTCTCCTACTATAAATCAAGATGCAGTGGAGCCAGCTTGGAATTTACTTGCTCATGTTAGTGCTATTGTAAATAGAGGTAAAATTGCTGGAGCTTTTGGATCTTATGGTTGGAGTGGAGAAAGTGTGCCTATGCTTTCAGAGAGATTAAAGAGCCTTAAATTTAATGTAATTGATCCAGGTTTTAAATTTAACTTTGTACCAAGTGAAGAAGAACTTAAGCTAGCAGATGAATTTGCTGATAACTTCCTTGGAATGTTAAAATAAATTTAGTATATAATAATAGATTATGGTATATTATTAAGGTATGAGATATAATATAAAAAATGTTATATTCCATACCTTTTTTCATAGCCAATACTAATTTCAAACTTAATAATATGTTTACATGAAAGATTTTATTATGGAATAGGCTATAGAGAGAAAATATGGTAAAATGTAAGAAAGCTGATAAATTTCATTGCATTTTTATAGGAGTGATTATATTGAAGTGGTTAAATAAATTAGAGAGAAATTATGGCAGGTATGCCATTAGTGGATTGATGAAATACATTGTAGCAGCTAATTTGGCTGTATTTTTATTAGAGGTTATAAATCCAGGGTTAGAGGCAAACCTAATGTTAATACCTCAGGCAGTAATGGCAGGTCAAGTGTGGAGGTTAATTACCTTTATTTTAATTCCACCAGCAACCAGTGCCTTTTGGATACTCTTTACCCTTTATTTCTATTATATTATAGGTATGGGGTTAGAACAGGCTTGGGGAAGCTTTAAATTTAATATATATTATTTAGTAGGGATGATTGCTACCATAATTGTATCTTTAATTGGAGGTAGTCCTGCTACAGGGGTATTTATAAATCTAACTTTATTTTTAGCCTTTGCATCCATATATCCTAACCATGAAGTTTTACTATTTTTCATTTTACCAGTTAAAGTTAAGTATTTAGGAATTTTAAATGCAGTGCTTTTGGCACAACAGTTTATAATGGGTGGAGTTGGAATAAAACTCATGATCCTTGCATCCTTAGCTAACTACTTTATTTTCTTTGGAAAAGACTTTATAGAGTTATTTAAAACTAAGAAGAAAGTTAAGAGGAATAAGGAAAAATTTAAAGTCATAGAGATGAAAGATTATGTACGTCATAGATGTACTGTATGTGGAATAACTGAAAGAGATGACCCTAATATGGAGTTTAGATATTGTTCAAAATGTAGTGGACATAAGGAATATTGCATGAATCACTTGAAAAATCATGAACATATTAATGATTAGTAGTGTATACCATGACTATTTGTTAAAAAATTAAGGGATCCATCAGAATTAAATGCTAACTATTAAGGTTAGTTAAATTTTGATGTATTCCTTTTTTATTCCATGACTACCAGCTCTAGTATTCCCATCTTATTTAAAGGTGGAGGAAAGAGCTTCTATATCCTAGGATAAGGATTTCTATATATGAAGGAGGAAAATTTATGAGATATGAAGGTGCTGTTTATAGACCACCTAGTGAAGGAAAAAGTTTAATAGTTCAAGCTACCATTGGTTGTTCTCACAACAAATGTAGTTTTTGTAATATGTATAAGGCAAAGCAGTTTAGAATGAGAGCTTTAGAAGAGGTAATTGAGGATTTAGTTTGGGCTAAGGAGAGGTATGGATATATAGAAAAAATATTTATAGCTGATGGTGATGCTCTTATCATGCCTACAGAAAGACTTATTACAATTTTGGATAAAATTAAAGAATTATTTTCAGAATGTAAAAGCATTACTGTATATGCTAGTCCCAAGTCCATTTTACTTAAAACTCCAGAAGAACTAAAGCTTTTAAAAAGTAAGGGTTTGGCAATGGTATATCTAGGTATAGAAAGCGGAGATGATGAGGTTCTGCTTAAAGTGAATAAGGGAGCAACCTCAAAGGAACTTATTGAGGCTGGAAGAAAAATTAAGGATAGTGGAATAAAACTATCTTGCACTCTAATAAGTGGCTTAGGTGGGTTAGAAAACTGGAAAAATCATGCTTTAAACTCAGCAAAGGTTATTAATGCCATAAATCCAGATTATCTAGGCCTTTTAACTCTTATGACTCCTGAAGATGCACCTATATATGAAGAAATAAAAAGAGGAGCTCTTATGCTTTTAAATCCTATGGAAGTAATGGAGGAGGTTTATCACCTTGTTAAAGAACTAGATCTTACAAACTGCATATTTAGAAGCAATCATGCATCAAACTATGCACCACTAGCTGCAGTATTAGGTAAAGAAAAGGAAAGATTACTTTCAGATATAGAAGGTTTTTTAGCAGGACAAAATAACTTTAAACCAGAATATTTTAGAGGGCTTTAATAATATTGAAATAAAGCCCTCCCTTTGATATAATTAGGATGTTAAAAAACTTTAAAACCTAATGGAGAAGGTTAGCACATAATGTAAACCATTACCTAATTTCAACAGAGCCTAAATATTAATGTACTATTTAAATTAAAGAGCTGTTTAAATTAAAAACAGTCTATTAAGGAAGGATGTTAATAATGAAAAATACATACATAAATATTCTTAAGAGAGAAGTTATACCAGCCTTAGGATGTACAGAGCCCATAGCTCTAGCCCTTGCAACGGCGAAATGTAGTCAAGCTTTAGGAGGAGTTCCAGATAGGGTTACGGTTCTTGTTAGCTGTAATATTCTAAAAAATGGTATGGGAGTAGGAATACCTGGTACAGGAATGGTTGGTTTAAATATTGCAGCAGCCCTTGGAGCTATTGGTGGCAATGCAGAGGCAGGATTAGAGGTTTTAAAGGATGTTACTAAGTCAGATATTGATAAATCAAAGGAATATTTAGCAGAGGGCAAGGTTACAATAGACCTTACTAAAGCGCCGGAAAAACTTTATGTAGAGGTTATTGGACATAAGGGCCATGATAGCTCTTCTGTAATAATTAAAAATAAACATAACAATATAGTTTTAATTACTAGAAATGAAGAGATATTGTTTGAAATCGAAGAGGTTAAAACTGTAGCTACAGAGGATAATGGAGACGAGGAACAGTTATCTGTTAAAGATATATATGAATTCATAAAAACTGTACCCTATGAGGATATAGAGTTCTTAATGGAAGGTATAGAAATGAATCGTAGAGTTTCAGAGGCTGGAAGAAAAGAAGAATATGGACTTAAAGCAGGAAAAATTTTATTAGATGGAAAGAACAGTAAAATGTTTGCAGATTCACTTCAAACTTATGCCATGGGATTAACTGCTGCAGGCGTTGATGCTAGAATGGATGGATGTACACTGCCAGTAATGAGTACAGCAGGTAGTGGAAACCAAGGATTAACAGCTACTTTACCTGTAATTGCAGCGGCAGAAAAACTAGGAGTTAGTGATGATACTTTAGTTAGAGCCGTAGCCCTTAGTGATCTTATAACTATTCATGTAAAAAGCTTTATAGGAAGACTTTCAGCTCTATGTGGATGTGGAGTTGCAGCTTCAATTGGAGCTAGTTGTGCCATTGTTTATATGCTAGGAGGAGAACTATGTGCTATAAATAAAGCTATAAAAAATATGGTGGCAGACGTTTCTGGTATGGTCTGTGATGGAGCAAAGCCAGGATGTGCTCTAAAAATTTCTACAGCAGTAGGTACATCAGTGCTATGTGCAGCCCTTGCATTGGAAGGGGTAGAAGTATCATCTCATGATGGAATTGTTCATGAGGATGTGGAGAGAACTATAAAGAATATGGCAGATTTAGGGGTAGTTGGAATGGCTGATGCAGACAGAGTTATCCTTAATTTGATGATGTGTAAGTAAAAAGGATGAATTTTTAACTTGTAAGGGATAAATTTTTAACTCGTAATAGTTGACAGTATGGTTTAAATTATCTATAATTTTATAGGAAATTAAGTTTTGTAAAACTAAATAGAAGTGTAATTTTTAAAATTATACAAGTGCTGAAGCAAACCACTTTGATAACCTTCAAAGTGGTATTTTTTTTTTGCCGGAAAGGAGAATATCTATGACTAAGAAAACTTTAAAAGAATTATTTTATGATAAGAAATTTTATAAGATGGTATTATTTCTAGCTTTACCAATTATATTGCAGAATCTAATAGCATCCTCAGTAAATATGCTAGATACTTTGATGATAGGAAGAGTTGGAGAAGTTGAGTTAGCAGCAGTAGGTATTGCTAATCAATTTTATTTTATATTTAGCTTATTTATAATGGGAATAAGTTCAGGATGTGCAGTTTTTATAGCTCAACTTTGGGGGAAGAGAGATAAAAATAATATACAGAAGGTTTTAGGTATAGGAATTATAAGTAGTGTTCTTATAACCAGTGTTTTTAATTTAGTAGGAGTATTATTTCCAGAGAAAATAATTTCAATTTTCAACATAGATCCTCAAGTTATTAAGATAGGGGCTAGCTATTTAAAAATAGTTTGTTTTAGTTATATCTTTACAGCTATATCTTTTAACTATGCAGCTGCTTTAAGGAGTGTAGAAAATACTGTACTTCCAATGTTAGCTAGTTTTTTAGGGTTAGTTGTAAATGGAGTTCTTAATACTGTCCTTATATTTGGTTTATTAGGTTTTCCAGCAATGGGAGTTAGGGGGGCAGCTATTGCCACCATAATAGCTAGAGGTTCAGAATGTGCACTTTTAGTTTTATATACCTATACTTCTAAGAATATTTTAGCTGCCAAAGCTAAAGATTTATTTAATATTACAAGAGAGCTGACTAAAAGTGTATTTGTAACTATGATACCAGTGCTTTTAAATGAAGCTTGTTGGGGGTTGGGGAACCTAACCTACGCAGTAATTTATGGAAGAATAGGAACTCAAGCTACGGCATCTATACAAATATGTACAACCATCTTTAATCTATTTATGATTATAACCTTTGGACTTGCCAATGTGGCGGTGGTAGTTATAGGTAAGGAAATTGGAGCTGGAAGAGAAAAGCGAGGATTACTTTATGCTAGAAGACTATGTGTAATTTCTTTGATTACAGGAGTTATATTAGCTGTAGTTTTAGCTATAACTTCACCAATAGTTTTAACTGTGTTTAAAGTTTCTGAGGAAGTGCTAAGAAATTCTTTAAGGATTCTATATGTATACTCTGCTCTAATGCCTCTTAGAGTATTTACAGTAATTTTGGTAGTTGGAATCTTAAGAGGAGGCGGTGATGCTAAATATGGTGCCATTGTACAGGGTATAACTCTATGGGGCATCGGAATCCCATTATCTTTTGTGGCAGCTTTTATATTACATCTACCAATATATTTGGTGGTTTCAGTTACTGCAGCAGAGGAAATTGTAAAATGTATTATTGTAGTTAGAAGATATAGAAGTAACAAGTGGATAAATAATATAGTAAATCAAGTTTCTAAGGAAAGTGTAGAAATAGTTATATAATTCTTTGTGTATCGGTATGTGTTGCTTAGCAATTATCATACCGATTTTTTTAGTGAACTGTTGTCAGCCGAAAAAAATTTATATATAATTTATTATAAGGGAATTATTTGAAAATTATTTAAATAAAATATTTTGGGTGGGGTATATTATGACATATAAAGAAATGAATTTAAAAATGCGAGATGGAAAAGAGATTTATTTATACAAATGGGAGCTAGATGAAGGTGTTAAACCTAAGGGAGTTATACAACTTATTCATGGTATGGCTGAATATGGTAGCAGATATGATAGATTTGCAAAGGAATTGGTTAAGGATGGTTTTATAGTTTATGCTGATGACCATAGAGGTCATGGAAAATCTGCAGAAAGCCTAAGTGCTTTAGGATATATTAGCGATAATGATGGATTCCATGACATGGTTCATGATCAACGTGAAATAAATAATTTTATAAAAGAAGAAAACCCATCACTAGATATTTATATTTTTAGTCACAGTATGGGGTCTTTCATAGCACAAAGGTATATGGAGATATATGGAGACACTGTTAAGGGTGTAATTTTATCTGGAACTGGTGGTAAACCTAATACTTCAATGAATATGGGAATATTTTTGTCAAAGGTTATAATGAATCTTAGGGGTAGAAGATCTAGTGGAAAGTTAATGGATGATTTAGGCTTTGGAAATTACAATAAGCTAGTAGAAAATCAAAAAACTAAATATGATTGGTTAAGTAGGGACGAGGAGGAAGTAGAAAAATATATTCTAGACCCCTATTGTGGAGGAGTGTTTCCGGTATCCTTTTTCTATGATTTTTTAAAGGGAATGAAGGCAATACATAAAAAGGACAATCTTGCTAGCATACCAAAGAACTTATCTATAACCATGTTTAGTGGTGATAAGGACCCAGTAGGAAACTATGGCAAGGGAATATTATCTCTAGTTGATACTTTTAAAAGTTTAGGTATTAAAAATTTAAGTTATAAACTATATGAAGGTGGAAGACATGAAATATTAAATGAAATAAATAGGGATATGGTTACAGAAGATATTAAGGCGTGTTTAAATAGCTGGGTTAAAGGGGATAATTAGATTAGTAGGATTATCTCTAGTTTGACATATTAATCATTACAATATAGAATAGATAGAGTTGTAGTTATTTGAATTTATTATGGTTTGCAAGTGTTGTTTATGAGAAAATTATAGGAAGTTTTGCCATTGTAAAACAAATGACTTCTTATGGAAAGATGTTACTTAATTTGGAGGAATGATTATGTCAAAAACCATAGAATATAAAGATCTAACTGGAGACTATGTCCTTGTTGATGTGAGAAGTACAGGAGAATTTAATGAGGCTACTATTAACGGTGCAGTAAGTATTCCTCTTTTTAATGATGAAGAAAGAGCAATTATTGGAACCATATATACTAGAAAAAGTACTGAGGAAGCAAAGAGATTAGGGGTAGAGACAGTATCTAAAAAACTACCTTATATATATGATAGAATTCATGAGCTTGAAAAACAACATAAAAATGTAGTATTATTTTGTGCTAGAGGTGGCATGAGAAGTGCATCTATTACAGATCTTTTAGGTGCCCTTGGCATGAGAGTTAGCAGAATAAAGGATGGTTATAAAGGCTATAGAGCCTTCATAAATGAGGAGTTGCCTAAGGTTAATGAAAAAGTTACCTATATAGTACTTCATGGTAATACGGGAGTTGGAAAAACTGAGATTTTAAAAAAACTTAGAGCTGATGGATATGATGTATTGGATTTAGAAGGATGTGCTAATCATAGAGGCTCCATATTAGGTGCTGTAGGCCTTGGAGATGGTACTAGCCAAAAGCAGTTTGAATCTAATATCTATGAGGAATTAAAGGCTGTTAAGGGTAAATATGTATTCATTGAAGCAGAAAGTAGAAGGATAGGAAGGGTTTTAATTCCGGAATATATACATTCTGATATGAAAAGGGGACTTCACATATTTGTAGATGCTCCAATAGATTTTAGAAGTAAGATAATAATTGATGAATACACTAAAAATAATAGCTGTAATGAAGAAATTTGTGATGCACTAAGAAGATTAAAGAAACACATCAGTGAAAAAAACATAGAAATATATTGTGATATGGTTAATAATGATCAGTATGAAGAAGTGGTTAAGGAACTTATGGTAAGGTATTATGACCCACTATATACTCACAGCTCTGATAAGTATGAATATGACAAAAAGCTTATGATAAACTCCATAGATGAAGGAGTAGAAGAATTAAAAAGCTTTATAAATAATTTAAAATGTGAAGAATAAAATATGTATATTAAGTAAAGCTTATAATTAATGTTTATGAGACTTTTGTAAAATAAACTAATCTAAATAAACCTTAAGCACGTACTAATATTATTCCCTAACAATAATATTAAAGCACATGCTATATATTCCATATAAGATTAGCAATATATTTTACGAAAACATAGCAGAACAGTAATTATAGGCTTTTTCATGTAAAATTTTAATATTTACTATTTAAATAAAGAACATTGCGGTTCATTAAAGGGATAGAATTTTATTTTTTCAAGTAATTAGAAAAATAATAAAAAAATACCGCAAAAATAAGAACGTTTGTTTTGGAATTTCAAGAAAAAACTTTACTCCTTTGGAATAAAGTTATACAATAACAAATGTAACTCAACTTTTAAGGAGGGATAATATGGCGCAAAAGGAGAATAATAGAGGTACTTATGAAGTTACAGATCTCACATCTCTTGAAAAATTAGAGCCAGTAAGGGTTAGGCCTGGAATGTACATTGGCTCAACGGGTACTAAGGGTCTGCACCATTGTATATGGGAAATACTAGATAACTCTATTGATGAAGTTGCCAATGGATTTGGAGACAGGATAATAGTTACTTTAAGTAAGGATAAAACCGTTACTATAGAAGATAATGGAAGAGGAATACCTACAGGAATACATCCTGTTAAAAATAAATCTGGGGTGGAGATGGTTTATACAGAACTTCACACAGGAGGTAAATTCAATAATAATAACTATAAGACCTCAGGAGGACTTCATGGAGTTGGAGCTGCTGTTGTAAATGCTCTGTCTAAGTGGTTAGAGGTAGAAGTTAAACAAAAAGGAAATATTTATCTGCAAAAATTTCACTATGGATATGACAAAGAACTTAAAAGGGACATGCCGGGAACCCCAGCTACACCTTTGAAGATTGTAGGAAAGTCTAATGAAACTGGTACTAAAGTAACTTTTTTAGCAGATGGTGAAGTTTTCGGAAATGTAGATTATAAGTTTGAAATAATTGATGAAAGATTAAAGGAGCTATCCTTTCAAAATAAAGGGATTACCTTAATTCTAAGAGATGCAAGGAAAGATGATGTTGTAGAAAAAGTATATCATTCAGAGAGAGGCCTTTTAGACTTTATAGATTATTTAAATGAAAGTAAAACCGTCCTTCACAAAGAGCCAATAATTTTCCAAGGAGAAAGAGAAATTAATGGACTTATGGTATCGGGAGAAATATGCATACAGTTTACAGATTCTACGGCAGAGCATATTGCTAGCTATGTAAATAATATTCCCACAAAAGAAGCTGGTACTCATGAAACAGGATTTAAGACTGGTATGACTAGAGCCTTTAAAGAAGGTAGTAAGAAGTTAAATCTTTTAAAGGAAAAGGATAAGGACTTTGAAGGGGACGATATTAGAGAAGGTATGACTGCCATTGTAAAGGTAAGAATTACAAATCCAGTCTTTGAGGGTCAAACTAAAACTAAGCTAGGAAATGTTGAAGCCTATTCTGCAATGAATGACCTTGCCTATACTAAGCTAGGTGAATGGATAGAGGATAATAAAGAACTAGCTACTGTAATTATTAATAATGCTATTTCAGCTGCAGCTAGAAGAGAGAAAATTAAGAAAATAAATGAAGCAGAGAAGAAAAAGATAGGAAATGGTACTGCACCACTGGCAGGAAAAATAGCTGTCTGTACTTTGAAAGACAGAGAATTTACTGAGTTTATAGTGGTGGAGGGAGATTCTGCGGGAGGTTCTGCAAAACAAGCAAGGGATAGACGATTCCAAACCATAATGCCTTCTAAGGGTAAGATTATGAATACGGAAAAACAAAAATTAGAAAATGTTCTTGCAAGTGAAGAACTTAGAATCTTTAATACTGCCATAGGAACTGGAGTTTTAGAAAACTTTAAACCAGAGGAATTAAAGTATGGAAAGATAATTATACTAAGTGATGCCGATGTGGATGGATATCATATCAGAACCCTTTGGATGACTTATGTTTATAGATATATGAGACAACTTATTCAAAATGGAAATTTATTTATTGCATTACCACCTCTTTATAAGGTTTATAAAATCACTAAAAATGGTGAGGTTAGTAAGTACGTTTATAATGATGAAGAGCTAAATAAGGCTAAGAAGGAAATTGGTAAGGGTGCATTAATTCAAAGGTACAAAGGGTTGGGAGAGATGAATGCAGACCAACTTTGGGATACTACATTAAATCCGGCTACTAGAACTCTTCAAAGGGTTACCATTGAGGATGCTGCTAAGGCTGAAAAGATGATTTCCTTGTTCATGGGAGATGTGGTAGAGCCAAGAAGAAACTATATGTACAATCACGGTGAATTTTAGGAGGTGTTACAATGGCAAAGAAAAAAGAACCAATTCCAATAGATAATAATATTATAGATGTTTCTATAGATGAGGCTATGCCAGAGAACTATCTTCCCTATGCTGTAGAAGTATCAAAGGATAGAGCTCTTCCAGACGTAAGGGATGGACTAAAGCCTGTTCATAGAAGAATTTTATATGGAGCTTATATGCTTAAGGCATTCCCAGATAAGCCATATTATAAGTCTGCCAGAATAGTAGGAGATATTCTAGGTAAGTACCATCCCCATGGAGATACATCAGTTTATGATGCCATGGTAATTTTATCTCAGGATTTTACTACAAGAAAGCCCCTTATAGATGGTCATGGAAACTGGGGATCTATAGATGGAGATAGTGCAGCTGCCATGCGTTATACAGAAGCTAGACTATCTGGCATTGCCTTAGAAATGCTTAAAGATATTGATAAAGATGTAGTTGATATGATGGATAACTACTCTGATACAGAAAAGGAACCTACAGTTTTACCTGCAAAATATCCAAACCTTCTTGTTAATGGAGCCTTTGGTATTGCTGTAGGATTGGCTACCAATATTCCACCCCATAACTTAGGAGAGGTTATTGATGGAGCCATTGCCTATGCAGATAATGAGGAAATAACCACTAGAGAACTTATGGAATACATAAAGGGACCGGATTTACCTACTGGTGGAATATTAATGGGAAAGGATTCTTTAGTGGCTGCCTATGAAACTGGGGAAGGAAAAGTGGTTTTAAGAGCTAAAACTCATTTTGAAACCTTGGAAAGTGGTAGACTTGGTCTTGTTATTTCAGAGTTTCCTTATAGAAAAAATAAGGCTAAGCTTCTTCAAGCAATATCTGATTTAACAGGAGATAAAAAGCATAGCAAAGCAGTGGAATCCATTGCGGATATTAGAGATGAATCTGATAGAAATGGTATTAGAGCCGTTGTAGAATTTAAGAAAAACACTACAGAGGAAACGGCGGATAGAGTCCTTAAATATCTATTTAAGAGAACGGAGCTTCAATGTAATATATCCTTTAACATGGTGGCTTTAGCTGGTGGAAAGCCTAGGACCATGGGACTTAGGACTATAATTAAATACTATATAGAACATCAAAAGGAAGTTATTACAAGAAGAACAAAAAGAGAGCTAGAAATAGCAGAAAAGAGATTCCATATTGTAGAAGGCTTTATTAAAGCTATTGGAATCATGGATGAAATAATTAAAACTATTAGGGCATCTAAATTTAAAAAGGATGCAGGAGAAAATTTAATAAGCAAATTTGGCTTTACTAACCCTCAAGCAGAAGCTATTTTAGAGTTGATGCTTTATAGACTTACAGGTCTTGAAATTAAGATATTCCAAAAGGAACATAAGGAATTAGAGACTAAGATTAGGGGACTTAAGAAGGTATTAAGTAGTGAAAAGGAGCTTATTAAAGTTATTAAAAAGGAGCTTCTAGAGGTTAAGGAAAAATATGATGACCCAAGGAGAACTACTATTTTAGAAGATGATAGTGATGCTAATATTCAATTAGAAGAACTTATAGTAGAGGAAGATGTGGTAGTAACCATGTCTAAGGATGGATATGTTAAGAGAACTGCTTTAAAATCCTTTATTAGAACAACACAAAATACTGAGGATATAGAATATAGAGAAGGAGACTTTAATAGATTCTTCTTTGAATGTAATACCAGAGATACCCTATGTATCTTTACAAATCAGGGAAATATGTATCAATGTAAGGTTGCAAATTTAATTGAGTTTAAGTGGAGAGACAAGGGTGAGAGAATTCAAGGATTTATTAGAACTCTAGATTTAGATAAGGAACACATAGTAAATGCCTTTGTAGTACAGGATTTCTCTATTACTAGGGATGTGCTTCTTATGACCTCTAGAGGTCTTATCAAGAAAACTGAACTTAGCAAGTTTATTACTAATAATTCAAGACTACAAGGTATTAAGCTTAAAAAGGATGAAGAATTGATAAGTGCTGAATTAGTGGATAAAGATAGAGAAGAAAGATTTATTGAAATAACTACTGCTAAGGGATTAAACTTCATTGCACAGGAGCCTAAGGTTGAGCCAGTGGATAGAGGTATAGTTGGAAAACCTATAGTTAATTTAACCCATGGAGATAGTATAACTCAGTGTAGTTATGTAGATGAATTTAATTATAAAGAGTTCTATATAACTGTTAATAAAAAGGGGATCTTAAGAACTTCCAGTAGAAGAAGCGGAGAACCGGTTATAACTACATCAAACTCTAACGGTGAGTTATTCCTATTTACAGCTGGTGGAGAGTTATTTAAAATGTCAGCCTTAATGATACAAAACATAGATAAAAAGGGTATTGAACTGGAAAAGCTATTTGAAGGTTATAATTCTAAGGATCCAGTGATTGCAATAATATCTGTGGATAATGAAGGAAGCTCTAAAGAAAATTTCTACTTCTTTACTGAAAAAGGTGTAGTAAAGAAAACTAGTATAGAAGAATTCACTGGTGATTTTACTAATATCTCAGCATATAAATTTAAGACTCCGGAGGATAAGCTAATTAAAGTAGAAGTTGAAGCTGACAAAGGAGAAGGGTTACTCTTCACAAGAAAGGGTATGTGCCTTAAATTTGATTTAGAAGCTATAAATGTCATGGGGAAAAATGCCACTGGAGTTATGGGAATTAGCTTAAAGGATGATGATAAAGTTATCTTTGCAAAAGCAAGAAGCGGTGTTATTTCAAATAAAAATAATGAATTATGCGTAGATTTATTTGAAGAAAACCTGAAAATAACTACCCAAAATGGTCAAGAGAACATAGTGGATTTAGGAGCCTTACCAATTCAAAATAGAGCTGGTAGAGGTAAAAATGTCATTGTATTTATGGATGATGACTTTATAGAAAAGGTAGAGCTAATTAAGTAATAGAAGTAAAGTGGGGGTAGCATGGATAAGATATTTTTAAAACATGGAGTTAGGTTGCTTTATGAAAGAGTTCCAGGAAATATAACTTCTTTTACCATAGGGTTAGAAGCAGGAGCTAATAGTGAAAATTCTAATAATCTGGGCATTGCCCATGCTGTAGAACACATGGTATTTAAGGGTACCCATAGTAAAAGCGAGAAGGATATCAATGAGATATGCAATGAGTACCTAGGATTTCATAATGCTATGACTAATTATCCCTATGCAGTTTATTATGGAAGCTCCTTAAAGGAAGATTTTAAAAATGCCTTTAATATATATTTTGATATAGTATTTAATCCAGCCTTTAGAGAAGAAGGTTTTAAGGAAGAAATGGCAGTTATCATAGAGGAACTTAAGGAGTGGAGTGATGATGTAGTTCAGCACTGTGAAGATTTTTTATTCTATGAAACCTTTGAAAAAAGAAGAATAAAGGAGTTAATCATAGGCAGAGAAGAAACTATAAAGGCTCTAACCTTAGAAGAGATAAGGGAGTACCATGAGAAGTTTTACACCCTAGATAACTGTGTAGTTTCTGTAGTAACTTCTTTAGACCTAAGTGAGGTTATTGAAATTATTGAAGGTGAAATAGCATCCTTGAATAAGACAAAACCTTTATTAACGCATAACACCTGTGAAATAGAAGTCCTGGAAGGGGTAAAATCATCCTTCACCCAAAGGAGCTCTGAAAGAGTTTCATCAAGGGAAAGTCAAGAAGAAAAGACTTTTTCCCTTTACGAGAATCCCAAGGCTGGAGTGTATATTGAAGAGAATCTCTCAATTAATGGATGCAAGGTTCAATATATATTTCCCATTCATAACCTAAGTGAAAGGGAAGTTACCTTACTTCAATTATTTAATGAATATTTTGCAGGGGGCACTAGCTCCTTGCTCTATGATGAAATCAGAACTAAGAGAGGTTTAGTATATGATATTCAAGGAAAGGTTAAGGAAGAAAAGGGCATAAAACTATATACCATAACTTTATCTACATCTAAGGAAAATATTGATTTGGTTAAAGAGATAATTAAAGAAAACATTGATAAAGTAAAAGCTTTAAAGGGCATATTTACTGAAGATTTCTTTAAAAAATATATAAAGAGTCAAAATTTAAAGAGAATGTTAGCTCTAGAGAAATCCATAGTTTTATCTATGCACCTAGCTGTCTATGAAATAATGCACAGTGGTGGAGAATTACTTTTAAATGAGTTTTATAACCTAAGTAATTGCACAGAAGAAGAAATCCTTAGTGTAATAGATAAGGTATTTATTAAGGAAACAATAGGAATTATAAGGAATTAAAGGTAAGGTGATTTGGTGAATACTGTTTGGAAAGATAGTCAGTGCTCTATGGAGGTTTTAAAGGAGCTACTTAAGGATATAAAGGTTACTCCTATTACACTTAGGGTGCTTATGAATAGAGGAATAGATACTAAGGAAAAGGCAGATGAATTTTTAAATTCTTCTTTGAATAAGCTATATAACCCTTATCTTATGAAGGATATGGATAAGGCCATAGAAATTATGGTGGAGGCTATAAATAATAAGGAAAAAATTATGGTCTACGGAGATTATGATGCAGACGGAGTTACTAGTACTGCCATTCTTTATAAGGCTATAAAAAGCTGTGGTGGAATAGTAGCTTATCATATACCACATAGGGAAAATGAAGGCTATGGTATGAGTATTTCTAGAATAGAGACCATAGCAGAGGAAGGCTTTAATCTTATAATAAGTTGCGATAATGGGATTTCTGCTATAGAAGAGGTAAAAAGAGCTAAGGAACTTGGATTAAAGGTTATTATCACAGATCATCATGAACTTCCCTTTGAGGAGATAGATGGAGAAAGAAAGATGGTAATTCCAAGTAGTGATGCCTTAATAAACCCTAAGCAGGAGGATTGTAATTATCCCTTTAAACTTTTATGTGGAGCCGGTGTGGCTTATAAGTTTTCTTTAGCTTTATATGGAGCTATGAATATGAAGGATAAAAATACTGATGATCTTCTAGAATTAGCTGCCATTGGCACTATATGCGATGTGGTAGATTTAATGGATGAAAATAGAATCATTGCAAAGGAAGGGCTAAAGATACTTTCTAATACAAGAAATTTAGGAATAAAAGCTTTAAAACATATAATTGATATAAAGGATGAGGTAACTTGTTATAATGTTGGCTTTAACATTGGTCCTTGTATCAATGCTACAGGAAGGCTAGAAACTGCTGAGCTATCCTTAGATCTACTACTTTGTCAAGATATGGGTCAGGCTATGGATATTGCTACAAAGGTTTTTAATCTTAATAAGGAAAGGCAAGACCTTACCACAGAAAGTGTGGAACAAGTTTGTGCTGACATAGAAGGGTCTTCTTTGATAAATGATAGAGTACTTGTAGTATATAACCAGCATATCCATGAGAGTATTGCAGGAATTGTAGCAGGCAGAGTTAAGGAAAGGTATGGTAAGCCAACCTTTATTTTAACCCAGGGAAAAGATATGCCAAAGGGTTCAGGTAGATCTATTGAAGAATATAATATGTTTGAAGAAATGCTAAAATGTAAGGATTTACTAAGCAAGTTTGGTGGACATCCAATGGCAGCAGGACTTTCCATAGAAGAAAAAAATATTTCAAAGTTTAGACAATTATTAAATGAAAACTGCTATTTAAGTGAGGAAGATCTTGCTTCTAAAATGAGAGTAGATTCTCCCATAAAGTTAAATTATATAACAGAACAGGTTGTAGAAGAATTCAAGTTATTAGAGCCCTTTGGAAAGGGAAATCCAACGCCAATTCTAAAGGCTAATAGAGTTTTAGTGGCAGATATAAGATTTTTAGGAAGTGAATATCAGCATGTTAAATTTAGATTTAATGTGGAAAGTACCAATAATCTGATAGATGGTTTATATTTCAATAAAAGAGATGAAGTTATTGAGATTTTAAAAGATGTCTATGGAGATGAATATAGAGATATTGGAAGTGGGTATATAAGACCGAAGGGTCTATTTCTAAATATATTATTTCAGCCAGATATAAATGAATATATGGGAAGAAGAAGTGTGCAATTAAAACTTAAAGATATAAAATGCAACTAAAAGTATAAGATGTAAAAGGTAATTAAAAGTTTTATATAAGAAAGTCAATTAAAAGTTAAAATCCCATTAATAAAGAGATGCACCTATAAGGTGCATCTCCTATTTAGGGTTTACTTACTATTAAATAATTTATTCAGATATTAATATATCCTATAAATTTCTTTCGTAAGCTTCAACCATTTTTTTAACCATTTGTCCGCCGATTGATCCAGCTTCTCTAGAAGTTAAATCACCATTATATCCTTCTTTTAGGTTAACTCCAACTTCTTGAGCTGCTTCCATCTTAAATCTGTCTAAACCTGCTTTAGCTTCTGGTACTAATAATCTACTTTTGCTTGTCATTTTATATTCCTCCTCCAATAAATTAGTAGAAGTCAACAAACATATTAATGTGAACCTCTTATTATTTAAACAAATTTTGCTAACTTCTTAAATAATAAACTTACCACACGCTACTTACAAATGTTTGATTAAAGATTTTTTTCGTAAGCTTCAACCATTTTTTTAACCATTTGACCACCAACTGATCCAGCTTCTCTAGAAGTTAGGTCTCCGTTATATCCTTCTTTAAGATTAACTCCTACTTCTTGAGCAGCCTCCATTTTAAATTTGTTTAAACCTGCTTTAGCTTGAGGTACTGCTGGTTGATTAGAATTATTATTATTGTTTGACATGTATTTTCACCTCCTTTGTTTTGATAATAGTATTGTACCCGGATATAAGAAGATTATTTAAGAGAATGGGTGGAAACATATGAAAGATTATGAGCAATTACCTTTTTATGTATATATTCAATAGTTTTTAATATAAAATTCATATTTTATATTTACATTTGTCTTCATATGTGGCATAACTTAATAAGGAGCATAATATATCTAATATAATAAAAAACATATTATAATAAAATCTATATAGTAATAACATTATTTTTAGCTTTAGCGAGATTACATATACTCGTCTAAGGCTTAGATATTTTTATTTTAAATATTTCAAAGCTATTAAAGCTTTTACTAGGTAATTTTAGGAGGACTTTTAAATTGAGTAACAAAAAAATCATTATGACAGGTGGAGGAACAGCTGGACATGTAACTCCCAATATCGCACTTGTGCCCAAGCTAAAGGAGCTAGGATATGAAATACAGTATATAGGTACTGAACATGGAATAGAAAGAAAACTTATAGAAGCAGAAAAAATTAAATATCATAGTATTTCTAGTGGTAAGTTAAGAAGATATTTTGATGTAAAGAACTTTACAGATCCTTTTAAGGTTATTAAAGGGGTTTTTGAAGCAAAGTCAATTATAAAAAAAGAAAAACCAGCCATAGTTTTTTCAAAGGGAGGATTTGTATCAGTTCCAGTGGTGTTAGGAGCTTATTTTAATAAAATTCCAATTATAATACATGAGTCAGATATTACACCTGGTCTAGCAAATAAAATATCCATGCCCTATGCAACAAAGATTTGTGTTACCTTTGAAGAGGCTATGGATCATGTTAATAAAAAGAAAGCTGTACTTACAGGTTCACCAATTAGAAGTGAACTATTTAAGGGCAGCAAAACAAAGGCTAAGGAATTTTGTAAATTTAAAGATGATAAGCCTGTAATTTTAGTTACTGGTGGCAGCTTAGGTTCAAGAATTATAAATGAATGTGTTAGAGAAGCGTTACAGGACTTACTTAAAACTTTTAATGTAATACATCTATGTGGAAAAGGTAATTTAGATAAGAGTTTAAATGTAGTTGAGGGATACGCTCAGTTTGATTATATTAAAGAACAGTTATCAGATTTAATGCAATTGGCAGATATAGTAGTTTCTAGAGCTGGGTCTAATACTATATTTGAGCTTTTAGCTTTAAAGAAACCAAATATTTTAATACCCCTATCAGCTAAGGCAAGTAGAGGAGATCAAATTTTAAATGCTAAGTCTTTTAATAAATCAGGATATAGTAAAGTTATAGAGGAAGAAAATTTAAATGCATTGACTCTTTTAGAAGCTATTGATGAAGTTAATAGAGATAAAGAAACTTATATTAAAAACATGAGCAAAAGCAAACAAAGGGACAGCCTTGGAAAAATAATAGACCTAATAGAAAGCTGTAAAAGAAAATAAGAAAAACCCTGAAACCCGCACTATGACAACAACTAGTTAACTAGTTAAATAGTTTTATAGTTAAATATATAAAATTTTCCCTATATAAATAGTTATATAGGGATATTTTTATATAGTGAAAATGTTAAATATATAAATAGTCCATACATAAAATCCTATAGCATTAGTGAATAATAGTAAATATATTAAACGTAGGAAAGATAGGAGAAGTTTCAATGGAGATAAAGTTAAAGTTCTTAGGAGCTACTAAGTGTGTTACAGGCTCTAGTCATTTACTTACTGTTAATAATAAAAAAATACTTTTAGATTGTGGTTTATTTCAAAGTAATGATTTGAAGTCTTATAGTAATGATATATTGAATGTGGATCCTAAGGAAATTGATTATATTGTGTTATCTCATAGTCATGTGGATCATAGTGGTAGGATACCTCTTTTCTTTAAGTTAGGATTTCAAGGGAAGGTAATTTGTACTGAGCCTACTAAGGAATTATGTGGGTATTTACTTAAGGATGCTGCTAGGATTCAACAGGAGGAAACTTATTTTGAAAATCTTTCTAGACATGGTAAGGGAGTTAAAGCTTTAAGTCCACTATATGATGAAGAGGATGTTGAACTAGCTCTAAAAAATTTTTATACCTACGGATATAATGAGGAAATCCTATTGGAAGAGGATATAAAAGTTATTTTTAGAGATGCAGGTCATATATTAGGTTCTGCAATATGTGAAATTTTAATCAAAAATTGTGGTGAAAGTTGGATTAAATTGATATATACTGGAGATATAGGAAATATTAATAGAGATATTTTAAATAATCCAGAAAAAGAACTCCAGGGAGATTTTTTAATCCTTGAAAGTACTTATGGAGATAAGATGCATGAAGAAAAAGATAATTATGCAAAACTCCTAGAAATTGTAAAGGATATCATGGAGGGTGACGGAAATTTAATAATTCCTTGTTTTTCCTTAGGAAGAACCCAGGAGATTATATACATGCTAAATACTTTTATAGAAAGTGGACAGGTGCAGGGCTGTAATGTATATATAGATAGTCCTTTGGCAGCAGGAATTACCAAAATATTTAGAAAGTATGAAGAATACTTTGATAAGAAGGCTAAGGCTCTTATAGAAAAAGGTGATGATCCATTGAACTTTAAAGGACTGCATTTTGTTGAAAGTAGTGATGATGGAAAAAAGGTTTATGAAGTTAAGTCAAAATCCATAATTATTGTAGCTGGAGGAGTTTATGATGGGGGGAGAATAGCTAACCATCTAAGAAATAATCTTCCTAGACCAGAGTGTGGCGTATTAATTACCTCCTATCAAGGGAACCAGAGCATTGGAAATAAATTGTTAAAAGGAAATAAAAGAATTAAACTCCAAGGTGAGAACATTGAGGTTAAAGGAAAAGTTTTTTATATGGATGGACTATCAGGTCATGCAGATAAGGCAGGACTATATAATTGGGTAAGTAGTATGAAGGAAAAACCTAAGAAAATATTTCTAGTTCATGGTGAAGGAAAAAATATTGAATCCTTCACTAATAAATTAAAAAGTGAAAATTATTCCGTGGTTATACCGGATTTTTTGGATGAATTTCCCTTAGAAATTAATTAAAAACTTAACAAAGTGTGTTAATTTTTAGGGTTGAATTTTAATAAAATTAAGGTATAATTTAAATGTAAGGTCATGTTAAACATTACCAAACCTTTAGTTTGGCATTAATATGTCTTAGAGAAATAGCTAAATATAAGTGAATTCATGATAGCATTTTCACAAAGAAAAAATAAGATTATGAGTTTGCTAATAAAATATTTATAGAAGAAAGAGGGTTGCTTACAATGAGAAAAATGAAAACTATGGACGGTAACACCGCCGCAGCTCACGTAGCCTATGCATATACTGATGTAGCAGCTATATACCCAATTACTCCTTCATCACCAATGGCTGAACACTGTGATGAGTGGGCAGCACAAGGTAGAGAAAATGTATTCGGACAAAAGCTAAAGATAATGGAAATGCAATCAGAGGCAGGCGCAGCTGGAGCAGTTCACGGTTCACTACAAGCAGGTGCATTAACAACTACTTTCACAGCATCTCAAGGATTATTACTTATGGTTCCAAACATGTACAAGATTGCTGGAGAATTACTTCCAGGTGTTTTACATGTAAGTGCTAGAGCATTAGCAGCACAAGCTTTATCCATATTTGGAGATCATCAAGACGTTATGGCTACAAGACAAACAGGTTTTGCTTTACTTGCTACTAATAGCGTTCAAGAAGTTATGGACCTTGCTCCAGTAGCTCACTTAGCATCTATTGAAGGTAGAGTTCCATTCTTACATTTCTTCGATGGATTTAGAACATCACATGAAATACAAAAAATTCAAACTTGGGACTATGAAACTCTAGGAAAATTCTTAAATAGGGATGCAGTAGATGCATATAGAGCAAGTGCTTTAAACCCAGAGAATCCTGTAACTAGAGGAACAGCTCAAAACCCTGATATATACTTCCAAGCTAGAGAAGCTTCAAACCCATTCTACAATGCAATTCCAGGAGTTGTAGAAAAATATATGGAAATGATCAATAAAGAAATTGGTACTGATTACCACCTATTCAATTACTATGGAGCACCAGATGCAGAGAGAGTAATTGTTGCAATGGGTTCAGTATGTGATGTTGCTGAGGAAACAGTTGATTACTTAACAGCTCAGGGAGAAAAAGTTGGACTAGTTAAAGTTCACTTATATAGACCATTCTCATTAGAACACTTCTTTAAACATATGCCAGCAACAGTTAAAAAGATTGCTGTATTAGATAGAACAAAAGAGCCAGGATCTGCTGGAGAGCCACTATATCAAGATGTTAGAAATGCATTCTATGATAGAGCTGAAAGACCAGTTATTATTGGTGGAAGATATGGATTAGGTTCAAAAGATACTACTCCATCTCAAATAGTTACTGTATTCGATCACTTAAAAGAAAAAGAACTTAAAAATGGATTCACTATAGGAATAGTTGATGATGTTACAAATACATCACTAGACATTACAAGAACTATAGCTACTACACCAGCAGGAACTGTTGAGTGTAAATTCTGGGGATTAGGATCTGACGGAACAGTTGGAGCTAATAAGAGTGCTATAAAAATTATAGGAGACCATACAGACATGTATGCTCAAGCATACTTTGCTTATGACTCTAAAAAATCTGGTGGAGTAACAATGTCTCACTTAAGATTTGGTAAAGAAGAGATTAAATCTCCATACCTAATCAATCAAGCTAACTACATTGGATGTCATAACCAATCTTATGTTAATAGCTATGATGTATTAGCTGGAATTAAAGATGGTGGTACATTCCTATTAAACTGTATTTGGGATGAAAAAGATTTAGAAGAACATTTACCAGCATCAATGAAGAGATATATTGCTGAGCATAACATAAACTTCTACACAATAAATGCTGTAAAAGTTGCTCAAGAAATTGGTCTTGGCGGAAGAATTAACATGATTTGTCAAGCTGCTTTCTTCAAATTAGCTGAAATTATTCCAGTAGATGAAGCTATTAAATACCTTAAAGATGCAGTTCAAACATCTTATGGTAAAAAAGGTGAAAAAATTGTTAAAATGAACAACGATGCTATAGATGCTGGAGTTAATGCTATAGTTAAAGTTAACGTTCCAGAAGCTTGGAAAAATGCAGAAGATAAAAATGAATGTAAGAAGGATACTCCTGACTTCATTAAAAACATCGTTGAAGTTATGAATAGACAAGAAGGAGACAAACTTCCTGTAAGTGCTTTTGAAGGAAGAGAAGATGGTACTTTTGACCATGGAACAGCTGCTTATGAAAAGAGAGAAATAGCTGTTAACGTACCAGAATGGATTCCAGAAAATTGTATCCAATGTAACCAATGTTCTTATGTATGTCCTCATGCTACAATAAGACCATCTATTGGAACAGAAGAAGATTTTGCTAATGCACCAGCAGCTATTAAGCTTGCAGATGCAAAAGGCGGACAACTTAAAGGCTTAAAATTCACAATGTCTGTAGCTGTTCAAGATTGTACAGGCTGTGGAAACTGTGCACAAGTTTGTCCAGCTAAACAAAAAGCTTTAGTTATGAAACCTCTTGATACTCAAAAGGATCAAATAGAGTCTTGGAATTTCACAGTTAAAATGAAAAAACCTGAAAATCCATTAGGTGTTGCTTCAGTTAAAGGTAGCCAATTTGAGACTCCACTTCTAGAGTTCTCAGGTGCTTGTGCAGGTTGTGGAGAAACTCCATATGCTAAGCTTATAACTCAATTATTTGGAGACAGAATGATGATAGCTAATGCTACAGGATGTTCTTCAATTTGGGGAGGAAGTGCTCCTTCAACTCCATACACTAAGAATCAAGAAGGTAAAGGACCAGCTTGGGCTAACTCATTATTTGAAGATAACGCTGAGTTCGGTTTAGGTATGTTCTTAGGTGCTAATCACCAAAGAGAAAAACTTACTGACTTAGTTAAAAAAGCAGTATCAACAAGTTGCAATGAAGAGTTAAAAGCTGCTTTAAATGAATGGTTAGAGAATAAAGATAATGCAGAAGCTTCAAAAGCTGCTACTAAGAAAGTACTTCCATTAATCGAAGCAAACAAAACTTGCTGCGAAACAATGGAAGAGTTATATAAATTCAAAGACTTCTTCGTTAAGAGATCTCAATGGATCTTTGGTGGAGACGGTTGGGCATACGACATTGGATATGGCGGTGTTGACCACGTTCTAGCATCAGGAGAAGATGTAAATGTATTTGTATTTGATACAGAAGTTTACTCTAACACTGGTGGACAATCTTCTAAAGCTACTCCAACTGCAGCAATTGCTAAATTTGCAGCTTCAGGTAAGAGAACTAAGAAGAAAGATCTTGGAATGATGGCAATGAGCTATGGCTATGTATATGTTGCTCAAATAGCTATGGGAGCTGACCAAGCTCAAACTCTTAAAGCTATAAGAGAAGCAGAGGCATATCCAGGTCCATCTTTAATAATTGCTTATGCTCCATGTATCAACCATGGAATTAAGACAGGAATGGGTAATACTCAATTAGAATCTAAAAAAGCTGTTGCTTGCGGATATTGGGGATTATATAGATTCAACCCAACTCTTAAAGAAGAAGGTAAGAATCCATTTAGCTTAGATTCTAAAGAGCCAACTGAATCTTTCAGAGACTTCTTATTAAACGAAGTAAGATATGCATCACTTCAAAAAATGTTCCCAGAAGTAGCTGAGGAATTATTTGTTAAGACTGAACAAGATGCAAAAGAAAGATTAGAATCTTATAAAAAACTTGCAGCTCAACAATAGTTTTAAATAATTTAAGGGTTGTCTCCGTTTTGGGGCAGCCCTTTTCTTTATGCAAAATTAGGATAATTGTTGGATGAAAATAAAAACTTTGTATTAAAATATTATAAAACACTTCTAAAATATGAAGATTAAGGGTACAATGAAGAGGAGTATTATTTAAGGAGGCTATTAATATGGGAAATAACTGTTGTGGAAATAATGAAGATAAAAAAGAAACAGGATGCTGCGGAGGACATGAGCAAGAAAGTCATGAATGCTGCTGTGGAGGACACGACCATGAACATGAGCACGAAGAGTGTGGTTGTGGCTGCGGAGAGCACGAAGCAATGTTCGTTGAGTTAGAAGATGAAGAAGGAAATGTAACTCAATGTGAAATAGTTGATGGATTTTTATTTGAAGAAAATGAATATGCCTTAGTACAAAATCCAGATGATGGTTCAATATACTTATTTAAAGTAGTTGGTGATGATGAAGTAGGAGAACTTGTTGTACCAGAAGATTCAGAGTATGATGCAGCAAAAGCATATTACGAAGAATTACTTGCAAATGAAAATAGTGAAAACTAATTAAACTTTTAAGAGCCGCTATTTATATAGCGGCTTTTATACTTAGCTACTCCATATTCTCCTATGGAAATAATATATTAAGAAGGATATGGAATGGATGATCAATGGTTAAGAATAACATGAAAGTAGGTCAATTTCACATGGAAAAACTAGCTATATTTGATATTGATTATACATTAACTAAAAAGGAGACTTCTATAGAATTATATAAATATATGCTTAAGAAGGATAGGAAGTTACTTAGGTACTTACCATCACATATAATAACTGGTATTTTTTATGGTTTAAAGGTTTATAATGCTGGAAGAACTAAGGAGAATTTTTTAAGATTTTTAGCAGGAACCAGTGAGGAAGACTTAAAGAAGCTAGTGAAAAGATTTTATAAGGAAAAGATAGAGAGTATATTGTATGAAGATGCAATTAAAGCAATTAAGGACTTTAAGGAAAAGGGCTATAAGATATATTTAATTTCTGCCTCTCCTGAGTTTTATGTTAATGAATTTTATAGTATAAAAGAAGTAGATAAGGTTATTGGAACTAAGTTTCATATTGATGAAGGAAAATTTAATCCTAAAATTTTAGGGGAAAATTGCAAAGGTGAAGCAAAGGTAAAAAGATTAATGGAGGAATTAATAAAAGACAATATAGAAGTGGATTTTAAAAATTCCTATATGTTTTCTGATTCTCTTTCGGATTTACCTCTTTTGAAGTTAGTTGGCAAGGGATATTTAATAAATTATAAGAAGAATCATGAATTAGAGATTTTAAGGTGGCGATAATTATGGAGAATTGTATAAATGATTACTTTATAAAAAATGATGAAGCTTATGAAAGGGAGGAATTTCAAGATATATATGTGGTAGAAGGTAAGTGCATATATGAAGTTATTAGGGTTATAGATGGAGCTCCTCTATTTTTAGATGAACATTTAGCTAGGCTTGAAAATTCTTTAAAGTTAGAAAAAAAAGAAGAACTTATATCTATGGATAAGATTAAGGAGTACATAGGAAAGTTAATAACTCTAAACAGAGTTGAAAATGGTAATTTAAAGCTTGTAATAAATAAGGATAATCTATTTATATTTTTTATAAAGCATTCTTATCCAACTAAGGATATGTATAGTAATGGAGTAAAGACTATTCTTTATTTTGGAGAAAGACATAATCCTAATGCAAAGGTTATAGATAATTCCTTTAGGGGAAAAGTTAATGAAAAAATAGATGCTAGTGGCAGTTATGAAGCTATTTTAGTAAATAGTAAAGGGTACATTACAGAGGGAAGCAAGTCCAATATATTTATGATCAAGGGTGATGAAATAATTACAGCCCCAGTAGAAGGGGTACTTCCAGGAATAACTAGAAGTGAGATAATAAAAGCTTGTGAAGAATTGGGCTTAAAGGTAAGAGAAGAAAATATTCATTATGAACATATAAAAAATTTAGATGGATTATTTATATCTGGAACTTCTCCTAAGGTGCTACCTATAAATGAAGTTGAAGGTATTATAAAATATGGTAAAATTTATCAAAGAATTTATGATATAAAAGATAAGTTTGAAGAATTAATTACAAGAAACTTGAAGAATTATAAAACAAGTAAATAGTAAAGTATGTCAAAAACAATACGATAATATATTATAGTATTGTTTTTGTATTTTAGAAGGAAATGATCTGTATTATGTATTAGGGGTGATAATGTGGAAAATAAGACATTAAGGGGAACTGCAAAAGTACTTGATGGCAAACTGATTATTACTGATGAAGAAAATATTTCTGAGGGTCCTTGGATTGTAAAGGGCAAGGATGTTGGTTTATTTGTAGATGAACAAGAAGTAAAAGGAAGAGCTAGAGTTAGCTCTGAAAGTAAGATAGATATAATTTTTAATGAATCTAAGGCAATAAGAGAATTGAATATAAATATTAGTGAAGACAAAATGACAGCTAGTATATCAATAAACTATAGTCCAGAAGTAATTTATACTTTAGAAGATACACCAGAAGCACCTATGATTACATTAAATGCAAAGGTAAAAGGAGAGAAATTTCCACCTAAATATACAAGAGATGAATTATTAAAAGAACTTAAAGATAAGAACATAGTTTATGGGATTGACAATAAGATGTTAGATGACATAAAAAATATGGACAAGATAGAAAATGTTGTAGTGGCTAGAGGAAAGGAACCTATTGAACCTATAGATGATGTATTAGAAGTATATTTTGATACTAGTACCCATAAAGGATTTAAAAGTGACCAAAGTGGTAATGTAGATTTTAAATCTATAGGTAGTATAACAAGTGTGAAGAAAGATGATATCCTTGCAAAGCGTACTGTAGGAAAAGAAGGTACCATAGGTATTAACCTATTTTCACAACCTATCCAACCAAAGAAAAGAAAAGTTAAGGACATGATGGTAAAATCAGGATGCAAATTTAAGGATAAGGATACTATAGTGTCTACAATGGAGGGAAAACCTCAAGTAAAGGGATGTATTTTTCAGGTTAATAATGTTCATGAGGTTCTTAGTGATGTAGATATAACTACAGGGGATATTAATTTTATAGGCGATGTAATTATTAATGCTGATGTTAAAGAAGGTATGAAGGTTAAATCAGGAAATACCATAATTATAAAGGGAAATGCAGTAAGATGTAGTCTTTGGTCAGAGGGAGATATGCAAATTATTGGTAGTGCAATTTCATCTACCATAAAGATTAGAAGTGAGTTCTCTGAGTTTAAAGGATATTTAGAAGAGTTATCTGCCATAGTGGATAGTTTTCATAGCTTGTATAAGGCTGTAATAGCTGTTAAAGAAGGTGGAGATATAAAGGGGAATATAAGAGATTGTGATATTATAGCCCTTGTTATAAAGAGTAAATTTCCTTTGATAACAAAGATAATTAATAAAGTATTAAATACAATGGTTGAAATTAATGATAATAACAATGAATTATTTAGAGTGTTAAAGATTAAATATGCTAATAAGAACTACATGTTAATAAGTGGTGTAGAAGAACTAATTAAGGTTAAAACTTTGGCAGAAGAGAAAATAAAGGCCATAGAAGCTATGAAGGATATTAATTCAGATGCTACAATAGGGTACATTCAAGATTGTACAGTATTTTGCTCTGGGGGCTTGACAATAAATGGAAAAGGTGTTTATAAATCCAATGTTTACGCAGAAAAGGGTATATATTTTACAGGAGAAGGTCAATGCGAGCTTCGAGGTGGAAAAGTTAAGGCGGAAAGTGAAATTAAGGCTAAGGTAGTAGGTTCACCTTCGGGGGTTATGACGGAGGTCGTAGTAGGTAAGGAAGGACATATTTATTGTGATGTTGCTTACTTAAATACTAAGTTTATAGTTGGAAATATGGAAACTATAATGGATGAAACATGCAAAAATGTTCATGTATATATAGATAAAAATCGAGATTTAATTGTTGATAAGTTTAAAATTTAGGAGGGGTAAAAGTGGCAGAGGAATTTAAATTACTTGTGTTTAGATTAGGAGATCAGTGCTTTGCAGCAGATATTAGAGAGGTAGAACGTATTCTAAACTATGAAGAGCCAACAAAAATTCCAGATTCACAAGATTTTTTACAGGGAGTTATAAATTATCAAGATGGAATATTACCAGTTATTAGTTTAGCTAAAAAATTTGGAATATATAATCTGGAAGATAAAGAAAAGGATGGTTCAATAATCGTTGCTAGAAACGAAGATGGTGCCATGGGAGTTATAGTAGAAGCTGTTAATGAAGTTATATCTAGGAAAGTTGAGGATTTAGAACCCACACCAGATATATCTTCTAATATATCGAAGCGATATGTGAAGGGTATAATAAAAGACAAGAACAAAAATACTATTATTTTACTTTTAAATTTAAATGAACTTCTTTCAAAGGATGAAAAGGAGAAAATAGAAAGGTAAGCTATGGAATACAAGGAGATAAAAGTAGGCATTGCAGATTATAAAATAGCCAAATGTCCAGATAGACTTATGACAATTGGGCTAGGTTCTTGTATTGGTATTGCCATAATAGATAAAAAAAGTGGAATTGGAGGCCTTGCCCATATTATGCTTCCAGACAGTGAAAAGTTTAATAAGATAGCAAATGAAATAAAGTTTGCTAATCTTGCAATACCTATTCTGATTAAAGAAATGATAGAAAATGGTGCAAAAGAAAAGGATCTAAGAGCCAAGATTGCTGGTGGAGCGTCTATGTTTAACTTTGCAGACAGTAAGGTTAATATGGATATAGGTGCTAGAAATAGCCTAGCAGTTAAGGATATATTAAAGGCTAGAAAAATACCTATAGATAGTGAAGAAATTGGAGGAACTAAAGGAAGAACAATAACCTTTGATACAGTAACAGGGGAGCTATATGTAAAAACTGTAGGAGAAGGTATTAAAATTATATAGAAATTAATGATTGGAGTGATTACATATGGTACAAAAGGTTTCAGTTATGGTTGTAGATGACTCCGCTTTAATGCGAAAGATGATATCAGACATGATAAATATGGAAGATGACATGGAAGTGATAGCAATTGCAAGAAATGGAGAAGAGCTTTTAGAAAAGTTAAAAAAGCAGGTTCCAGATGTTATCACTTTAGATATTGAAATGCCAAAGATGAATGGAATAGAAGCTTTGAAGAAAATAATGGAGTTAAAGATACCTACTAAAGTTATTATGATTAGTAGTTTAACACAAGATGGTGCCGAGGAAACTATGGAATGTTTAGAAAATGGAGCTATAGATTTTGTACCAAAACCATCAGGTTCAATTTCTTTAAACATTAATGTAGTTAGAGAAATTTTAGTTTCAAAAATAAGAGGCATCAGATTTGTTAGAAAGACTTCTTCCATTAGTAACACAAAAGATGTTGACATTAAAGAAGATAAAAAAAGAGAAATACATAGAGTTTCTACAGTATTGAAAATAAGAGAAAGAGACTCAATGCCTAAAGCTATAAGAAGTAAAGAGATAGGTAATAAAAAAATCTCAGCAATTGTAATGGGGGCATCTACAGGTGGGCCTAAGGCATTATTTAATGTCATTACAAATCTTCCAGAAAAATTAGGAGTTCCTGTATTAGTGGTTCAGCATATGCCAGAAGGCTTTACAAAAGCATTTGCTGAAAGACTTGATAAATTTTCTAAGGTTAAGGTGGTGGAAGCCAGGGAAGGTATGTCCGTAGAAAAGGATGTTGTATATATAGCACCTGGTGGTAAACATATGGAGATAAGTAGAAACAAAACTATAACCTTAAATTTAGAACCTCCAATGTGGGGAGTAAGGCCAGCTGTAGACAAGCTATTTATATCAGGAGCTAAGGTATATGGAGAGAATTTATTAGGGATTATCCTCACTGGCATGGGAAGAGATGGGGCTGATGGAATTATAGAAGTTAAAAAAGCAGGTGGAGCCACTATATCAGAAGATGAGTCTACTTGTATAATATATGGAATGCCTAAAGCAGCTTATGAAACTAATATGATAGACGAAGTTATTCCACTTTATGATATTAGTAAAAGAATAGCTAATATAGTACTGGGGGATGTGAAGAATTAATGGATTTTACAAAGTTTGAAAGTTTTATATTAAGAGAGTTTAATTTAGATTTGTCTGGCTATAAATCAGCTCAGTTACATAGAAGAATACTTACTATTATGTCTAGAGCTGGAGCTAAAGATTTAGATGAATATATGATATTAATAAAAAAAGATAAGGTCATAAGGGAAAAGTTTTTGGATTATGTTACGATAAATGTAACAGAGTTCTATAGAAACCCACAAATATTTCAGGAACTTGAAAATTTTATAAAAAGTGAATTATCCTATAACAGACCACTAAAAATATGGAGTGCAGCTTGCTCTATTGGTGCAGAACCTTATTCTATATCTATGATGCTAAAGGAGATGACTCCTAGTGTTAGGCATAAGATATTAGCTACGGATATAGATACTAACATCTTAATAAGAGCAAAAGCAGGAGAGTATGTAAGTGGAGATATTAAAAACATACCTAAAGTTAAGCTTCATAAGTATTTTAAACATGAGGGGGAAAAATTTATAATTAACCAGGAAGTAAAAGATCTAGTAACCTTTAAAAAACATGATCTTATATTAGATAGCTATGAAGGTGGCTTTGACATAATTGTATGTAGAAATGTGGTTATATATTTTACTAATGAAGTAAAAGAAAAAATTTATGAAAGGTTTTCTAAAGCATTAAATCCAGGAGGTTTATTATTTATAGGTGCTACAGAAAGTATATATGGATATAAAAATTTTGGTTTTGAGAAACTTTCAACATTTATCTATAAGAAAATTTAAGGAGGGGTAACATGGACACTTCTCAATATCTATCTATGTTTTTAGAAGAGTCAAGTGATAATCTACAACTATTAAATGAGTCATTACTTATATTAGAAAATGATTCGGAAGATATGGAAATATTAAATCAGATTTTCAGAGTTGCACATACCATTAAAGGAATGGCTGCTACTATGGGTTATACTAAAATGGCAGAACTTACCCATAAGATGGAGGATGTACTTTCTAAGTTTAGAGAGGGACAACTTAAAGTAACCCATGAAGTGGTAACAGTATTGTTTAATTGTTTAGATATTTTAGAATCCATGGTAGGTGATATTACTGATGGAGGTGATGGAGACTTAGAGATTAATAACATTGTAACTCAGCTAGTAAAGATAGCAGAGGGAAATGAAAACATCCAAAAGGAAGAAAATTCATCAGAGGTAATTCAGAATAAAGATAAAGAAGTGGTACAAGATATAATTGGCAGTGAGGAGATTGTAGACTTAGGTCTTGATGAATATGATATTGATACCTTAAAGGAAGCTTTAAAGAATAATTTCAATACCTTCCATGTTCATGTTGGACTTGATGAAAAAACTATTTTAAAATCTGCTAGAGCATTTATTTTATTTCAGACTTTAGAGGAGAATGGAGAAATCCTAAAATCAAATCCAAAGCTTGAAGATTTAGAAAGTGAAAATTTTGATTTTGATATTGATTTAGTATTTGTAACAGAAACATCTCAGGACATAATAAGAAATTCTATTAATGGAATATCTGAAATAAGGCAAGTAGATGTAAGAGATATAAGTGGCTTGGTTATAAATGGTAAAAGTATTAACGATGCTAAAGGAGCTAATGAAGTTGCTGCCACAGCTTTAGCTACTAGTACTAAGGCTACAAATACTGCTGAAATTGCTAAAGACAAAGAAAGTTCTAACAAAGTAGTAGAGCTGAAGGATTCAAAAAATAATCTTAAGGCAAAAACTGTAGAAACAGCACCTAGTACCAAAGAGGAAAATAAAAAACAACCAGTAAAACATAAAAATAAAGGTGTTGGACAATCTGTTAGAGTGGATTTAGAAAGATTAGATAACTTTATGAATATGGTATCTGAGCTAGTAATTCATAGAACTAGATTAGAGCAAATAAGTGCTAATCATAAGATTGTGGAATTAAATGAAACCTTAGAAGAAGTAGCAAGAACTACTACTGATCTTCAAGATTTAGTTATGAAGATTAGAATGTTACCTTTAGATGTAGTATTTAATAGATTCCCAAGAATGATAAGAGATTTATCAATGGAACTAAATAAAGAGATTGATTTTGAAATTCAAGGACAGGATACAGAGCTTGATAGAACTGTAATTGAAGAGATAGGTGAACCTTTAATACATTTACTTAGAAATGCTGCAGACCATGGAGTTGAGTCAGCAGAAAAAAGAATTAGTCAAGGTAAGCCAGCAGCAGGAAAGATAAAATTAATTGCCTATTCTGAAGGTACCAAGGCTGTTATAAAGGTAGAAGATGATGGTAGTGGTATCAATGTAGAAAAGGTTAAGGCTAAGGCAGAGAAAGTTGGTATTAATACTGAAGGAATGAGTGATAATGATATAAAAAATCTTATTTTCTCTCAAGGGTTTAGTACTAATGAAGTAGTTACTGATATATCAGGAAGAGGAGTTGGAATGGATGTTGTAAAAACAAAAATTTCAAGCCTTGGAGGAACCGTAGATGTATTCAGTGAAGAAGGAAAAGGAACCTCCTTTATAATAAAGTTGCCTTTAACTCTACAAATAATTCAATCCTTACTTGTTAAGATTGGAACAGAGACTATGGCTATATCCTTAGGATTTATAGATAGAGTTATGGAATATAATCCAGAGGAAATTAAAAGAACAAATAATAAAGAAATTGTGGTATATAATGATAAGGTGTTTAAATTAGTAAGAATTAATGATAAATTAGATATAGAAAGTAAGGATTATGGAAAAAAATACGTAATACTTGCAAAGGTTGGTGAAAAAGAAGTTGCCTTACTAGTTGATTCATTATTAGGACAAAAGGAAATAGTTATTAAAACATTTGGAAATATACTAAAATCGACAAAAGAATATATTGGAGCTACCATATTAGGTGATGGATTAGTAACCTTAATTTTAGATGTAGCAGCACTTATTTAGGAGGAGAGCTATGGAGTTTACCGAGTTACAAATAGATGCATTGAGAGAGATAGGCAATATAGGTCTTGGAAATGCAGCTACAGCCATGGCGCAAATCTTGGGGAAAGAGATTCAAATATCAGTTCCCCGGGTAAATGTTATTTCCTTAGAGGATATTTTTGAAAGGGTAGATGAAGAAACTGTAGTTTATGCGGTAATTGCAAGAGTTCTTGGTGAAGCCCCAGGAAATATATTATTTATGTTTGATACAGCTACAATGATGAAGATTGCAGAAATGTTAGTTGGAAAGCAAGAGGGAGAAGAGTTAAATGAACTAGGTTATTCAGCCCTTGGAGAAATAGGTAACATAATATTTGCAACCTATATGAATGCCATAAGTCAAATGACTAATTTAAGGCTATTCCCGTCGGTACCGGCAGTAGCAAAGGACATGCTTACAGCAGTGCTTTCCACAACTTTCATTGAATCTGGTCAATTTAATGACTATGTATTAGATATAGAAACAGGATTTTCTCAGGAGAATGAAGACTTAAAAGGTGATTTTTATTTTATCCCAGCGCCAGGGTCTTTGGAAAGAATATTAGAATCATTAGGATTAAATTAACGGAGGTTATGTAGAAAATGGCAAGAGTATTAATAGTAGACGATGCGACTTTTATGAGAATGATGGTTAAGGATATTTTAGAGAAGAATGGATATGAAGTTATTGGAGAAGCTAATAACGGAATTAAGGCAGTGGAGATCTATAAAGCAGAAAAACCAGATATAGTGACCATGGATATTACAATGCCTGAGATGGATGGAATAGAAGCAGTTAAACAAATAAAAGCATTTGACCCAAGTGCAAAGATAGTTATGTGTAGTGCAATGGGACAACAAAGCATGGTTATGGATGCTATAAAGGCTGGAGCAAAGGATTTTATAGTTAAACCATTCCAAGCAGACAGGGTACTTGAAGCTATAAAAAAAGTATTAGGATAATATGGGAGGGATTTTAGTGCAAGTTGTGGTTTTTACAATAGGTGACGAAGAATTCGCAGTAGAGACAAGCAAAGTTCAAGGAATAAACGGACTAATGAAAATCACAAAGGTTCCCAAAGCGGAAAAATATATTAAAGGACTTATAAATCTAAGGGGAAGTATACTTTCCGTATTAGATATTAATCTTCTTTTAGGTATGAATGTAAGTGATGAAAACAATAATAACATTATAGTAATAGATTTAGATGGTGAGCAGGTTGGAATAACTGTAGACCATGTAGAAGAAGTCATGAATGTGGAAGAAGATATGATTAAAAGAGTTCATGAAGATAAAAATAAGCCTTTTATAAAAGGACTTATAAATCTTGAAAATAGAATATTAACTATGATTGATATTGATAAACTACTACAATAGACCCACTGGGTAGAAAGAGGTAGAATATGGCAGAAACCTTATCGCAAAGTGAAATAGATGCACTTTTATCTGCCTTGTCTTCTGGTGACTTAGAACCAAGTGACATTGAAAAAGATGAAGAAAACGTTAAAATTAAAAATTATGATTTTAAAAGACCACAAAAGTTTTCTAAGGATGTTATTAGAGCAGTAGAAGTTATCCACGATAATTATGCAAGGATAGTATCTAACTACTTAACAGCTCAGCTTAGAAGTAATGTTAAGGTGAAGATAGAAAGTGTAGAACAAATAACCTATGAAGAATTTATACATTCTATTCCAAGCACCACTGTGCTTAATTTGTTTAGAATGCCTCCCCTTGATGGTCAAATAATATTAGAGACTAACGAGGAATTTGTCCTTAGAATATTTGATGTTCTAGCTGGAGGAAGTGGAGACAAAAAGCCTAAATTTAAGGAACTCACAGATATAGAAAAAAACATTATTAAGCATGTTAATCAGGAGATGATTTCTAAGTTAAAGTTAGCTTGGGAAGATGTAATGGAAGTAGAACCAATTCTAGATAGTATAGAAACTAATCCAGCATTGAATCAAATTCTAGCTCCTAATGAGCCTGTAGCATTAGTAACTTTTAGTGTAGATATGTTTGATACAAGTTTACTTATAAATATATGTATTCCGTATTTAAGCATAGAAAAAGTTTTAGACAACTTGGTTATAAAAAATTGGTTCAGCACCATAGATAATGAACAAGGTGAAGAGGTAAAAGCAAATATAAACAAAACTATAAAAAATGTAGATGTAGCAATGAAGGCTGTCCTTGGAGAAACGAAGATTTCCGTAAATGACTTCTTGAATTTATTTACAGGAGACATTGTTACCCTAGATAGAAGTTATGATAGTACAGTTGATATTTATGTTGAAGATGAACTTCTATTTAAAGCTAAACCAGGATTAAAGGGTAAGAATAAGGCAGTTCAAATAATTGAATATATTGACAAGGGAGTTGAGAATGATGGATAATTCGTTTCTTTCACAAGAGGAAATAGATGCACTTCTAAATGGAGATGGTGGTTCTTCGGAAACTGAACCAGTTAATGAACCAGCTGAGGAATTATCAGATTTAGAAAAGGATTTATTAGGTGAAGTAGGAAATATATCTATGGGCACAGCAGCCACAGCGCTTTCAGCTGTAGTTGGTAAACCTGTAAATATTACAACTCCAACTATAACTCTTAGTACATTAGATAAGCTGAAAAAAAGCTTTAAAACACCTAATATAGTATTAGATGTTCAATTTGTCAGTGGAATAGTTGGGGGAAATCTATTTATAATAAATATTGAAGATTCAGCTGTTATAGCAAACTTAATGATGGGTGGAGATGGTGTTGTAGAGCCGCCAAATGAACTTTCTGAATTAGAAATAAGTGCTGTTCAGGAGGCTATGAACCAAATGATAGGTTCAGCAGCAACTTCCATGGCAACTATGTTCAGTAGAGAGGTAAATATATCACCTCCTATATCTTCTGTTTGTGATGAAAATTCAGAGGAAATATCTACAGATATATCTGCAGACGAAGAAATAGTGAATGTTTCTTTTAGAATGACTATAGGTGATCTAGTAGATAGTAATATTGTTCAAATATTACCAATTGCTACAGCAAAGAAAATTGTAAGTATTATGATGGGAACTGAGGAAGGTGCACCAGTATCAGAATCTACAAAGGCATCAACTGAAGTGAAAGTTGTAGCTGAGCCTAAAGAAATTTCTATGAATAATGAAGTTGTAGCTAATGAAATAGCTTCAAAAGACACTAATAGAAATGAAAATAATTACAGTGTTCAAGGTCAAGGAATTGTAGAAAATCATGAAGAACCTGTTAACGTGAAGCAAGCATCCTTTGGACAACTAGAAGAAATTAGAGGTGCAGAAATGCCTAAAAATATAGACTTAATATTAGATGTTCCATTAGAATTATCAGTAGAGCTTGGTAGAACAAAGAAGAATATAAGAGATATTCTAGCTCTTACTAGAGGTTCTTTAATTGAATTAAACAAACTAGCAGAGGAACCAGTAGACATTTTTATCAACGGTAAAAGAATTGCCCATGGTGAAGTAGTTGTAGTAGATGAAAACTTTGGCGTTAAAATTACTGAAATTGCTAGTGGAGAGGATAGAGTAAAAAGTCTTTCTAAGTAAAGACTTTTTTTCTATTAATGAGGCAATAACAAGTTTGTAAAAAATTTACTAAAAAACCCTATAAACTTTAATTAAATAGGTTCGAGTATAAAGGTAGAGAGAAGTAGTTGGGAGTGAAAACATGAAAATTAATAATGGAAATATTCACGCTCTATATGTAAATAGCTATAAGACTAAAGAAAATGCTAAAGCAGAAAATTCTAAATCAAACAAGGATATGGTTAAGGATACTTGTCAGCTTTCAACTTTAGGAAAGAGCTTGAATAAATTAGCATTAGAAGAAGAAAGTGTTGGTATCAGTGATAAAGAAGTAGAAAAGATAAAAAGTAGAGTTTCTAAAGGAACCTATACTGTGGATTCACAGGTTTTGGCTAAGGCTATGATGGCATATGGGAAAGGTGGACAATAGATGAAAAACCAGCTTAAAGGAATATTAGAAGAAGAGCTAAAGGCAATAAAGGCTCTTATAGATATTTTAGAAGCTCAACATGAACTATTGGTTCTTCAAGATGTGTTTAAATTAGAAGCTATAACTAAAGATATTGATGATTGTAGTAGAAACTTAGCAAGAGCTGAAGGTTTGAGAAGAAGCTTAACAGGTAAAGAATCTATTAAAAAAATAGTAGAAGAAGTAGATGAAAAGGAAATTACTCGTATATATGATGAGATGGTTAAAGCTATTAACGCTTTAGTAATTCAAAAGGAAACTAATGAACTACTAATAAAACAAAGTCTTAGCTATACAAATTCTATGTTAGCTATGATAAGTCCTAAAAAAGAGCCGGTAGTTTATAATGGATATGGAAAAATAAAGAGATAAGGAGAAGGTTATGTCAGGATTATTTGCAACATTAAATACATCAAAGGGCGGTATGTTTGCTCAACAGCAATATATCAATGTAACTAGCCATAATATTTCAAATGCTAATACGCCAGGTTTTTCAAGACAACATATTGTACTTCAAACAGCAAGACCTCAAACCATAGCAGGGGGCGTAGGACAGATTGGTACAGGAGTAACAGTAAGTTCCATTGAAAGAACAAGAAATCAGTTTCTTGATTTTCAAATAAGAAAAGAAAGCTCTCTTCTTGGAAATTATGGTGTTAGACAAGATTACTTATCAGAAATTGAAGGTATTTTTAATGAACCTTCTGATACAGGAATGTCAGAACTTATGTCGGAGTTTTTCGATGCTTGGCAAACTCTTTCTAAAAATCCAGAAAAGTCTGATGCTAGAACAGTAGTAGCTCAAAAGGCAAAAGCTTTAGCAGATGAATTAAATCATACTTATAAGAAGTTAAATGATACTAAGGATAATGCAGCTAAAGAAATACAAAACAACCTTTTTGAAGTAAACACTATTCTTGATCAATTAAATTCTATAAATAAAGAAATAATAACTGTTACCATTGCAGGGAACAATCCGAATGACTTATTAGATAGCAGAGATTTACTTTTAGATGAGCTAAGTACAAAGTTTGGTATCGATACTAGAAATCAAATACTTAATGGAATTACTTGTAAACCAGAAGATAATGACTCTATGAATCTAATAAGAAATAAAGATTCTCAAGATATTAATAAATTAGGATTTGTAAATAAACTAACAAAAAATCCAGATGGAAGTTATGATATAGAATACTATAAAAATGGAGATATGACTTCAGATAAAAATAAGGTTACATTAACAGGAGTTACCATTTCTGATGAGCAATATGAAAATTTAAATAATGGAAGAGTACTTGTTACTGAAGAAGATGGAAGTGTGAATCTTACAGGTGGAGCATTAAATAATGATCAAATATTTAATCCATCCTCAGGAAGACTAGGTGGACTTCAATCAATTCACGAAGATGCTGAAAGTTACATCGAACAAGTTAATACCTTGGCAAAGACTTTAGCATTTGCAGTAAATGCTATTCATACAGAAGGAGTTCCAGCAGGTGAACAGTATGCCTTCTTTGTTAATTCAGGAAATGACCCTCTTGATTACGATGGTATTACAGCAGGAAATATAACAATGAATTCAGATATCCTAAAAAATGTTATGCTAATTCAGGCTGGAGCAAGTAAGGGTTCAGGTTCTACTGATGGAGATAGAGCAGGAGCATTAGCAAGCCTAAGAGACTTTGGACTTAATATAGATAGTATTCAAAGTGGTAAAAAGAAGGATGGCTCAGTATATGACTATAAAGCTTTTGTAGAGGAACATCTAGGTACTACTGCTGGAGGAGAGGTACCAAAGTTTAATACTATAGATGGAGGAGTCAAGGTAGAGGGATTCTTTAAAAATACTATAAATAAGTTAGGAGTTCAGTCTGAGGAAGCTACTAGAATTGTTAAAAACCAAAACACTTTGTTAAAGGGACTTGTTGAAAGAAGACTTTCAACTTCAGGAGTATCCTTAGATGAGGAAGCTATAAATCTTGTACAATTCCAACATGCCTTCCAAGCTAATGCAAAGGTAATAACAACGGTAGACCAACTCCTTGATGTAGTAATTGGTCTAGTTAGATAAAAAGATAAGAAGTTGAGGTGATAAAATGAGAATAACTCATGGTGTAATGGTTAGTGGCTTTTTAGGTGATATGAATACTAACTTAAATAGCTTAAACAAAATACAAAAGCAATTAAATACTGGTAAGGTATTTTCAAAACCTTCAGATGACCCTTTTAAAGTAGCAAGATCCATGCAGATGTATTCAGAAATAAATGCTAATAAACAATATAACACTAATATAAAGGATACTATAAACTGGATGGATACCACAGACACAGCTCTAAGCAATGGTACTAAGTGTCTTCAAAGAATAAGGGAACTTATGGTATCTTCTGGAAATGCTGCCTATGGTTCATCAGAACTTACTGCTATTAAAGAAGAGATAAATGAGAGAGTAGCAGAATTTGGACAGATCTTAAATACTAGCTTTGATGGAAAGTATATCTTTGGTGGTAAAGATGGAGCTTTAAAACCAGTAGAAGTAAATTTAGATGGGGTAACAGGTGAAAATTCCATAAGTATATCAGGAGATGAAAATATTATAAATAAATCTCTAAAAGTAGAGATATCTTCTGGTGTTAAAGTGGATTACAATGTAAATGCTGTAGAAGTTTTAAAGTTTAAGGACAAAGCAGGTAATGATATTGAAGTTACACAATTCTTTGATGACCTTCTACATAACTTGAGTGATGTAAATGGTAAGTCTAAGGTTGTAGGAGAAAACTTGGATCAGATGGATAAGGTAATAGAAAATATGATTAGTATAAGTGCTAAGGTTGGTACTGTGCAAAATAGGATGGAAAGTGCTAAGGAGCTGAATACAGCACAAAATGAAAACCTTACAGAAATACTATCTGGTAATGAAGATATAGATTTCATGGAAAAGAGTATGGAGATGGCTGTAGCAAGAACCATCTACGTAGCATCCCTACAAACTAGCTCCAAAGTCCTTCAGCCATCAATTCTAGACTTTTTATAGAGACTTGTAGGCTATGAAAATTCTTTTCCGTGACATGATAAGTGTTTGAAGCATATTTTTAATTAAGAAACTCTAAGTCTACGTTTTTGTGAAATTACCTATCCTCACTATTGGCCATCCTGGCTCAGAGCTCGGCTCTTGCCGTCAGTGGCAAGAGTTACGGTAATTTCACAACGCTACAACTAAGAGTTTCGAGAATCACAAATTTTATTGCTTCTGCACCACTTATCCTTGTCACTACAAAGAATTTTCAAATATAAGAAAGTCACATAAAAGTTGATAGTAGATAAGCAGTAATTAATAGAGATAAGAGGTGTCATTATGGCCGTAGAGGAAAAAGAAAAGAATATTATTACCTTTAATAATGGGTTGCCGGGGTTTGAGAGTTTAAAAACTTTTGTTCTTGAGGAGATAGAAGGGTCAGAGCCTTTTAAGACCCTTAAGTCTACAGAGGATGTGAATATTGGCTTTGTTACTATAGTTCCCTTTGATTTCAAAGTGGATTATGAAGTTAAGTTAACAGAGGCTGTTATAAATTCTCTTAAGATAGAAGCTCCTGAAGATGTTTTGATTTTAAATACGGTTACTCTTAATAGTGATGTTAAGAAGATAACTACTAATTTAAAGGCTCCTATTATAATAAATTCAAAAAATAACTTAGGGTATCAAATGATTCTAGATAGGGAAAACTATAGCATTAAACATCCCTTAATAAAGGAGTGATAGTATGCTAGTGGTAACAAGAAAACCAGGTGAAGGAATTAAAATTGGAGACAATGTAGAGATAACTATAGTTAAAATTGACGATAACTCTGTTAAGGTATCTATCAATGCACCTAAGGAAGTTAAAATATTAAGAAGTGAGCTTTATAAAGAAGTAGGAGAAGAAAACATCAATGCTTCTAAAATAAACATGGAGCTATTACCTAAAATAAAAAAATAATTTTATACATAACCCCCAAATAGTTAAATATTCACACTTTTAACTATATGACTATATAAATAGTTAGCTATATAAGTATAAAACTATATAGCTATATAACTAGTTAAATAGTTAACTAGTTGTTGTCATAGTGCGGGGTTGAGAGGTTAAGTATATATATCAGGGAAGATAATTAATATAATTTACCGAAACATTTATTATAAAATATTATAATTTGGGGGAATTAATATGGAAGTTAGTAGAGTTAATGTTGGAAGAGCCATGGAAGGTGTAACTCCAGCAAGAGAAGTTCAACCTATATCACAAAATAATGCAACGACACAGGAAGCTATAGATAAAAATCAAAATTATAAATTAGAAGAGATTCATAAGGCTGTTGATAAACTTAATAAATTTATGGAAGACGAAGATATCCATGCAGAGTATGAGGTACATGATAAATTTAATCAGATAATGATAAAAATAGTAGATAATAAAACCAAGGATGTATTACTCGAAGTACCACCAAAAAAAATCCTAGATATGGTTGCTAAAATGTGTGAAATGGTGGGGATACTTGTAGACAAAAAGGCCTAAACTGGAGGAGATAAAATGTATAATGCAGGTGCTAATGCATATAACGCGTACAAAAGTAATAGTGTTAATTATGCTTCTAAGGAGCAATTGCTATTAATGCTTTTAGATGGAGCTGTAAAATTTGCTAAAATGGCTAGACAAGCTATATTAGATAAAGATGTAAAAGGTAGTCATGAAAATCTTGTGAAAACTCAAGATATATTTACAGAGCTTATGATTACTTTAGATCAAAATGCCGGTGAATGGGCAGTGAATATGTATAAGATATATGAGTTTATAAAAGAAAGACTTTTCCAGGCAAACATTAAAAAGGATGTAAAAATTATAGATGAAGTTATGCCACTTATAGAAGAAGTAAGAAACACATGGCAGGAAGCTTATGAAGTTTCAAAAGGAAAAAGATAAGGAGGACTAAGTATGAGAATAACAGGACTTGCCACAGGAATGGATATGGACCAATTAGTCAAGGAAACTATGCAGCCCTATAGAATTAAAATTCAACAACAGAAGCAACAAAAAGACATAATGGAGATAAAACAACAACTTTACAGAGACTTAATTAAGGAGTCTAAGGAACTTTATGATAAGTATTTTGATGTTGCGAAAACAGATAGTTTACTATTAAGCAAGAATTGGTCAACAGTAAAATTTCAATCATCCAATGAGAATGTGTTAACTGTAACTGGTGGTAGTGATGTAAAGCCGGGAAATTACACAGTAACAGGGAATACAGCCACAGCAGCTAAGGCAATAGTGACAGAGGGACTAGATTCAGGTAATAGCCTTGTGATAAATGGAAAAGAATTTACGCTACAAGGTGATACAGTAAAAGCAAGGGCTGAAAACTTAAATAAAGAATTAAAAGCAGCAGGAATGAATGTATCGGTTAGATATAGTGATTTTGCAGGAACAGAAGCTGGAAATCAAAGTGGATTTATCTTTGAATCTACAGTTTTAGGTAAGGATAGTACATTTACAATAGGTGGGACAAGTTCATTAGTAGGAACTATAGTAGAGGGAATAGATGCAACAGCCGCAACTGTAACTGGTTTTACAGTTCAGGATTTAAAAGATGCTAATGGCGAAATAAATGTAAATGGTGAGATAGTAACTATTGATATTACACCTGAAAATGTTAATGATGATATAGAGAAGTTATTACAGAGTAAATTGAAAGATAAAAAATTAACTGCGGAAATTGATGACAGTGGAAATATTACTTTTAGTAGCACAGTATTAGGAAGTAAAGTTGAAGATCCTAATATCAAAATAAGTGGTAATACTGGAACTTTTACTAGTGGAATAAATGCTACTTATACTACTAATACTTTAAATGCAGCTGATATAAAAGGGAAAACTATATCTATTAATGGAAATGTTATTGACTTATCTAAAGCAGTTGATGGACAAGAAGTAGAATATTTAAATAAGGTATTAAAAGAACAAAACATAAAGGTAACTGCTAAGTTAGATGAAGTTGATACAAGTAAGATTATATTTACTTCTACCAAAGCTGGAGCAGATGGTAAAGTTGATGTAGGTATATTAGATGGTACAACAATGTCATCACAAGGCACAGACGCTGAAATAGTAGTAAAAGATGATAAAGGTGGAGTGTTTACCCATACTGGTATTTCTAATACGTTAACTTTAGATGGAATGACTTTTAAATTTACAGGAGAAATACCAGCAGAAGGGATAAGTGTAAATGGTAAAAATGATGCTGCTGGGGTAAAAGATAAGCTTGTTAATTTTATTAACGATTATAATAAGCTTATGGAAAAACTTAACACCTTAACTATAGAAAAAAGAAATAAAAACTATATGCCATTAACAGATGAGCAAAAGAAAGAAATGTCAGAGAATGAGATAAAAATTTGGAATGAAAAGGTTAAGCAAGGACAGTTATATAAAGATTCTGATGTATCAAGAATAGCAAATTCTATGAAGAGTGCTATGAGAGGTCTTGTAGATGGAGTAGATGGAAATTTAGAGAAGTTTGGTATTAAACCAGTTGCAGACTATCAAGGAACTAAAAATGGAACTTTTGTTATTGATGAAGATAAACTTACTAATGCTTTAGAAAATAATTTAGAAGATGTAATGAAATTATTTATTTCAACTCCACCATCAGATGATAGTTTATCTGCTCTAGAAAAGAATAAATCAACAGGCGTTGCTCAAAGGTTAAAAGGCATACTATATAATGAAACTGTAAGTATATCATCAAGTTTAATTAAAAAAGTTGGTATAGAAGGTTCAGCTTCATCAGTTAATAGTGAGATAACAAAAGCTATAAAAAAATATGATAGAAAGATGGAAGATATGGAGAAGGATTTTGCTAAAAGAGAACAGCAGCTATATTCTAAATGGGCAACCATAGAATCTATGATGAATAAGCTTAATGCACAACAAAGTTATCTTACATCTCAATTAGGAATGTAGTATATTATGGAATTAAAGGAATTGCTTTTAAGGTATAAAGAAATTACAGAGAAGTTTATTGAAGCTATAAAAAATGATGAAGAAGCCGATAAATTTCTAGAAGAAAGAACAGAAATAATAGAAGAAATGAACAGTATGAATATAAAAAAAGAAGAATTAAAGAAAGTAGTAGAAGAAATAAATTTGTTAACTGTGGAAAAAGAAGCTTTTAATATTCTTAATGAAGAAAGAAGTAAAATAAAGGATGAAATCTTTCAATTAAAAAAAAGTAAAAGGGCTGCTTTTGCATATGAAAATAAATTTAATGGTATTAATTTTATAAATAAAGAGATATAAAATTAAAAAAGAAAAATTGATAAAAAAATAAAAAAAGGTATAAAGTTCATCTTGAACCTACCGATAAATATATTAGAAGATAAAATTAGAATAAACTCATGAGAAACATATCTAGTTATATACTTCTATCAAAGAAGTTATAAATATAAAAGGACAAGGATGTCCGTTAAAATCAAGGAGGAATTAATTATGATAATTAATCACAACATGAATGCGTTAAACGCACACAGAAACATGGGAATCAACACTACTTCAGCAGGTAAATCTATGGAGAAATTATCTTCAGGTTTAAGAATAAACAGAGCTGGAGATGACGCTGCAGGATTAGCAATTTCTGAAAAAATGAGAGGACAAATCAGAGGATTAGAGCAAGCTTCAAGAAACTCTCAAGATGGTATTTCTTTAATTCAAACAGCAGAAGGTGCTTTAAATGAAACTCACAACATTCTTCAAAGAATGAGAGAATTAGCAGTTCAAGCATCAAGTGATACAAATATCCAAGATGATAGAGCTCAAATTGGTAAAGAAATTACAGAATTACAAAATGAAATCAACAGAATAGCAAGCCAAACAGAGTTTAACAAGAAAAAACTTATCAATGGATCTTTATCAGGAGCTGATAACAATGCTTCAGTATTATTACAAGTTGGAGCTAACTCAAAACAAACTGTTACTTTAAAGATTGCAACTATGACAGTAAGTGCTTTAGGAGTAAGTGCTGGAAAAATAGTTATATCATCTGCTACTAGTGCAGCTAGTATTACAGCAATGATAGATACTATAAACACTGCAATAGATACTGTTTCTGGAGAAAGAGCAAAACTTGGAGCAATGCAAAACAGATTAGAGCATACAATTGCTAATGTTAATACTTCATCAGAAAACTTAACAGCTGCAGAATCAAGAGTTAGAGATGTTGATATGGCTAAAGAAATGATGAATTTCTCTAAAAATAACATTTTACAACAAGCTGCACAAGCTATGCTTGCTCAAGCTAACCAACAACCACAAGGAGTTCTTCAATTATTAAGATAATTTAGAACTGGATTATTTTTAAAAGGTACCGATTTATCGGTGCCTTTTTTGTGTAGAGTATTTAAGTTTTTGTTTGAAACAACGATAATAGTGATATATAGAAAAGTGACATAAAAAAGGAGTGATTTATATAGCTATTAATAGATTAACACAAAATAATATAGATAAAGCTATAGAATATGAAGTATATGAAGAAATAAGTAAAGATAATAAAAAAATACTAAGAATATTTACTGAGGGAAAAAGTATTTATTTAGGAAGTAAATATTCTGTTCAAAGGGACATAGATTCAATAAAGGATTTTATTTTAAGTAATGGAGATAAACATAGTATAATCATTGGATTAGGAACTGGAGAGTACATAGAAGAAATAGAGCCTTTAATTAAAGAAGATAATAAGCTGATTATAATCGAACCTAATATTGAGGTTTATAATAAATATATCTATGGAAAAGAAAATAAGTATGAAAACATAGCAATAATTTCTATGACAGATGAATTTTTAAAGTATTTAGAAATGTATATTGGAAGCATTGCTTTAAAATCCTTTGTAGTTCAAGAATACCCTAATTATAGAAATGCATATCCTGCAGAAGTTCATAATATTTATGAGCTTATTAGAAGCGTCACAAGAAGAAGAGTTATTAATAGAAACACCAATATATTTTTTTCTAAGATTTGGTTTGAATCTACCATTTCTGATCTTAAATATTTAAGTAAAAGTAAAAATATAGTGAATATGAAAAATGCATATAGTGATAAACCAGCAGTTATAGTATCAGCAGGACCATCACTATCCAAGAACATAAGTCAACTTAAACAGTTTGAAGATAAGGCTGTGATTTTTACTGGAGGAAGAACATGGAGAACTCTAATAGAAGAAGGAATAAAGGCGGATTTTCTATCTATAATAGATGCCCATGAATTATCTTATGAATTGGTTGATGAAGTTATTAATAAAGAAGAGGTAACATTAGTACATTCAGAGATTTTGCCTAATAAAGTTCTGAAATTACATAAAGGAAATAGAGTGTTCTATCCTTATGCACCTTGGATAAATGATATAGTGGAAAATCCTAATTATAATTTTACTCATTCATCTGTTGCACATACTTGTACAAAATTAGCTATGTATATGGGATGTAATCCTATAATATTTTTAGGTCAGGATTTAGCATATACAGATGATAAGGTTCATGCAGAAAATGCTGAATTTGTACAAGAAAAGTATAAGGATAAAGAAGATATCACTAAGGTAGCTGATAACTTTAGTCCGTACGTGGAAGATATATATGGAAATAAGGTAAGAACAAGTATGACATTAAATTTTTTTAGAGAAGAATTTGAGGAAATTATTAAGGGAAACTCTCAAATAGAATTTATTAATTCCACAGAAGGCGGAGCAAATATCAAGGGAACACAGATTAAAAAATTTATGGATAATAAAGTTATGTTTGATAATGTAATAGATAAGAATCATATATCTGTTAATTATGAAAATATGATTGGATGTATAAGCGATGATAAAGTTATAGATATAATTGATTGTGCTATAAATTATTTAAAAGAGTTAGAGATAAAATTAATAGAAGCTATAAAACATAATGAAAAGTATTATGATAATTTTACTAGTAAACATAAAATATTAAAGAGCTCATTAAAGATTTTAGAAGATACAGATAAATTTATAAGAGAAATACCTAAAGAAATTAGATTTATAGAATATTTATTTGCAGATACTATTAATATCGTTTTATATAATCCAGATTATAAAATTGGAAATGAAGATACGGAGTTAAGTAAGGCTAAGAAAATATATGAAAAAAGTAAAATACTATATTCAAACTTGTTAAATGAAGCTGAATATGCATTAAAATATATAAAAAATGAAAGAAAATCTATATGTAAAGGGGAAACTTACAGTGAATATTAAGGAATTTGCAGAAAATTTAGTAGAACTTATTAGTATAAATAATGAAGAAACAAGAAACAATGGGGGTAAAATAAATACTCAAGTGTTTGAAAGTATACTTGAATATATACAAATATTCATGACAGAAGCTATAAAAGTAAATAGTAATTGTATTAATATAGAAAAATTCAATGAAATTCTTAAAGAGATATTAGAAGCCCTAAAAAACAATGATTTAATCTTAATGAGTGATATGTTTGAATATGAGATTATACCAGAAATAAATAAAGTTATAGAACAATTAAGTTAATGAGGTGTATTAGATGAGTAAAAAGGTATTAATAACAGGAGCAGATGGATTTATTGGAAGTCACCTTACAGAAACACTTTTAGAAGAAGGTTATGATGTTAAGGCATTTACATATTATAATTCATTTAATTCATGGGGCTGGTTAGATACATTGTCTAAAGATAAGTTAAAGGAAATTGAAGTGTTTACAGGAGATATAAGAGATCCTAATGGAGTTAGAGAAGCTATGAAAGGAGTAGATGAAGTATTTCATCTTGCAGCCTTAATTGCAATTCCTTTTAGTTATCATTCACCAGATTCTTATGTTGATACTAATATAAAAGGAACTCTGAATGTGCTACAAGCTGCAAGAGACTTGGAGACTGAAAGGATACTGGTAACTTCTACGTCAGAAGTTTATGGAACAGCCCAGTACGTACCTATAGACGAATTGCACCCATATCAGGGTCAATCTCCTTATTCAGCAACTAAGATAGGTGCAGATAGGTTAGCTGAATCTTTTTATAGAAGCTTTAATATGCCGATTTCTATTGTTAGACCATTTAATACATACGGCCCAAGACAGTCAGCTAGAGCTGTTATTCCAACAATAATTACCCAATTATTATCTGGAGAAACTGAAATAAAATTAGGTTCTTTAACACCTACAAGAGACTTTAATTTTGTTAAGGATACAGCAAGAGGATTTATAGAAATTGCTAAATCAGATAGAACCATAGGCGAAGAGATAAACATAGCTACTCAAGATGAAATATCCATAGGAAGATTAGCAGAGGAAATGATAAGACAAATAAATCTAAATGCAAAAATCGTATGTGATGATCAAAGATTAAGACCTGATAAAAGTGAAGTAAATAGATTATTAGGTTCAAATGAAAAAATTAAGAAGTTAACAAATTGGTTGCCTAGTTATACTTTTGAAGAAGGAATTAGAGAAACTATAGAATGGTTTAGAAAACCAGAAAACTTAGCTAAGTATAAAGCTGACATATATAATATTTAATTAAAGGAGATGGGCTAAGTGAAGAAGTTTATTCCGCTTTCAGTACCTAATTTAAAAGGAAATGAATTAAAGTATGTAGTAGATGCAGTAGAAAAAGAATGGGTATCTACTGGTGGAGCATATATAAATGAATTTGAGGATAGCATAGCTAAATATCTTAATGTTGAATCTGCCGTTGCTTGTCAAAGTGGAACTGCTGGTATTCATTTATCGTTAATTTTAAGTGGAGTAGATGCTGGAGATGAAGTCATAGTTCCTACATTGACATTTATTGCAGCAGTAAATCCTGTTAGATATATTGGAGCAGAACCTATATTTATGGATTGTGATGATTCATTAACAATGGATGCTAATAAACTAAAAATGTTTTGTGAAGAAGAGTGTGAATTTATTGGTGGAAAATTAATAAATAAGCTTAATAGGAAGCATATAAAAGCCATAATTGTAGTTCATGTTTTTGGTAATAGTGTAAATATAGAGAGGATAATGGATATTGCACAAAAATATAACCTTAAAGTTATAGAGGATGCAACAGAAGCATTAGGAACTAAATTCATTTCAGGAAAATATATTGGAAAGTATGCGGGAACTATAGGTGATTTTGGAGTGTACTCGTTTAATGGAAATAAAATAATTACCACTGGTGGAGGTGGGATGATAGTATCAAATCATCCGGAACTTTTAACAAAAGGAAAATACCTCTCTACGCAAGCTAAAGATGATGAACTTTACTATATACATGATGAAATAGGATATAATTATCGAATGACTAATTTACAAGCAGCACTAGGGGTTGCGCAATTAGAACAATTAGATAAATTTATAGAAATTAAGAAAAAAAATTATGAGTTATATAATAATGGATTGAAAAATACTAAAGGATTAACAATGCTTGATTTTAATAATAATATACAACCCAATTATTGGTTTTATTCTTTATTAATAAATAATGATATATATCCATTAAGAGTTAAAGAAATTATTCCGTATCTTAAAGAAAAAAATATACAAGTAAGACCAATATGGAATTTAATTCATACTCAAAAACCGTATAGAGAATCAAGAGCTTATAAAATAGATAGAGCTAATTATTATTTAGAAAATGTGATAAATATTCCATGTAGTAGCAATTTAACAGAAGAAGAAGTTAATTATGTTATTAATGTTTTGAATAGTATTTAAAGCATTATTAAGTATGGGGAGATATAGCTATGAATATTCAGGATATAATAATAAATGAAGAGATAAGTATAAGACAAGCTGCTAAGATTTTAGATAAAACTGCCAAGCAGGTTTTACTTATAACAGAAGATAATAAGTTAAAGGCTATACTTACAGATGGCGATATAAGAAGATGGATTTTAAAGAGTGGGGATTTGTCGGCACCTGTAAAAGAAATTGCTAACTATTCGCCTAAATATATAACAGAAACAGAGAGATATAAAGCTAAAAGACTTATGAAGAAATATTCAATTAGTTCTATACCTGTAGTTAGTATTGAAGGGGAAGTAAAATCAATAATATTTTGGAACGACTTGGATATGTCTAGTGTTGAGAAGAAGCCTTCATTAGATATACCAGTGGTAATTATGGCTGGAGGGTTAGGCACTAGGTTATATCCTTACACTAAAATTTTACCTAAGCCTCTTATACCTATTGGTGATATACCTATAGTAGAAAGAATAATTAATAGATTTAAGGAATTTGGATGTAATGAATATTATTTAACCGTTAATTATAAGAAAAATATGATTAAAGCATATTTTGAAGAAGTAGTTAAGAATTATAATATATACTATATAGAAGAAGATAAACCGCTAGGTACTGGAGGGAGCCTTTATTTTCTTAAAGATAAAATAAAGAGCACATTTTTTGTATCTAACTGTGATATATTAATAGATAGTGATTATGAAGCCATGTATGAGTATCATAAAGAAAATAAAAACTTTATTACTATGGTATGTGCAGTTAAAAATATGGTAATACCTTATGGTGTAGTTAATTTAAATAATGAAGGAAATATACAGAGTATGGTAGAAAAACCTGAGTATTCATTTTTAACTAATACAGGAATGTACATAATAGAGCCTGAGGCACTACAATTAATAAAGGAAGACACATTTATTCACTTACCTGATATAGCAAAAGAATGTATGGATAAAGGAATGAAAGTTGGAGTTTATCCAATAACAGAGAGAGCTTGGATGGATATGGGACAACCAGATGAAATGCAAGAAATGATGAAAAGATTAGAGGAAGGTTAATGAAAAAGATTGTATTAGTAGGTGGAGGAGGGCACTGTAAAAGTGTCATTGACTCCATAAGAAGTAAAAATGAATTTGAAATAGTAGGTATTACAGATCCTGTTGACAAAGGGGAGATACTTAATGTTAAGATACTTGGAACGGATTATATATTACAAGATATGCATAATCAAGGTGTTGAATATGCATTTATTACAGTTGGAAGTATTGGAAATCCTAAATTAAGAATTACTTTATATGATATGCTAAGTAAAATAGGATTTAAATTTCCAGCTATAATAGATAAAACGGCTATTGTATCGGAAGAATGTGGTATAGGTGAAGGAACTTTTGTAGGAAAAGGTGCTATAGTAAATGCAGAAGCTATAATAGGGAAACAAGCTATTATAAATACAGGAGCTATAGTTGAGCATGACTGCCTAGTTGGAGATTTTGTACATATTGCTCCAGGAGCAACTCTGAGCGGAGGAGTGACCATAGAAAAGTATTGTCATGTAGGAACAAATGCTACTATTATTGAGGGAATAAGTGTAGTCAAAAGTACTGTAATTGGAGCAGGATCCGTAGTAATTAATTCAATAGATAAAGTATCTAAAGTATATGGAAATCCAGCAAGGGGGAAAGAATATGAATAAGGTATTTATTATTGCAGAAGCTGGTGTTAATCATAATGGAAGTGTTGAAGTAGCAAAAAAGTTAATAGATGAAGCAGTAATAGCAGGAGCTGATGCAGTTAAGTTTCAAACCTTTAAAGCGGAAAATTTAGTGACTAAGAATGCTAAACAAGCTAAATATCAAGTAAGAAATTTAAGCGAAGAGACTTCGCAGTTTGAAATGCTGAAAAAGTTAGAATTGGATTACGCTGAATATAGAGAGTTGGTAGAATATTGTAAAAAGAGACATATAATGTTTTTATCATCACCATTTGATATAGAAAGTATAGAGTTTTTAGATAACTTGGGAATTGAAGTATTTAAAATTCCATCTGGAGAAATAGAAAATGTACCTTACCTTGAAAAGGTAGCTAGAATAGGTAAAAAGATTATCTTATCTACAGGAATGAGTGATTTATCAGACATAGAATTTGCTTTAAGCACTCTAAGAAATAATGGTAATAATGAAATTATTGTATTACATTGTAATACAGATTATCCTACTAATATGAATGATGTAAATTTGAAAGCAATGGAGACAATAAAAGAAGCATTTAAGGTTGATGTTGGATACTCTGATCATACAGAAGGAATAGAGGTTTCAATTGCAGCTGTAGCAATGGGAGCAAAGGTAATAGAGAAACATTTTACACTTGATAAAACTATGGAAGGACCTGATCATTTAGCTAGTTTAAATCCAGATGAGCTTAGGATGATGATTAAGTCTATTAGAAATATAGAAAAGGCTCTTGGAGATGGAATCAAGTATCCCACCACTGTAGAAAAAGAAAATAAGAAGATAGTAAGGAAAAGTATCGTTGCTAGTGTAGATATAAAATGCGGTGAAGTTTTCACAGAAAAAAATTTAACTGTTAAGAGACCTGCAAGTGGAATAAACCCCAAGATGTGGCACGCTATAATTGGTATGGTTTCTAAAAAAGATTATAGAAAGGATGATCTAATTCAATGGTAAAAAGAATATGTGTGATTACTGGAACAAGAGCTGAATATGGATTACTGAAGCCGTTAATAATGAAAATGATAGATGATAAAGAGATAGATTTAAAATTGGTTGTTACAGGAATGCACATGTCAACAGAATTTGGACTTACATATAAATTGATTGAAGAAGATGGCATAGTTATTGATGAAAAAATAGAAATATTACTAAGTTCAGATTCACATGTAGCTACTTCAAAAGCAATGGGATTAGCTATTATTAGCTTTAGTGAGTATATTAATAGAACTAAGCCTGACATGGTAATTGTACTTGGTGATAGATATGAAATATTGGCTGCAAGTATTTCAGCTATGGTAGCTAATGTTCCTATAGCACATATACATGGAGGAGAGATAACCGAGGGAGCACAGGATGATGTATTTAGGCACTGCATAACTAAATTGAGTTATCTTCATTTTACAAGTACTGAAAGTTATAGAAAGAGGGTAATGCAGTTAGGGGAAGAGCCTCATAGAGTTTTCAATGTTGGAGCTATAGGAATAGAAAATATTAAAGTATTAAAATTATTATCCCAGGAAGAGATAGAAAAAAGTATAAATTTTGTTTTGAATAAAAAATTTGCGCTTGTTACATTTCATCCAGTTACACTAGAACAGGGATTAGCAGAGATACAGATTACAGAGTTATTAGGTGCTTTAGAAGAATTTGATGATATGAAATTTATAATTACAAAAGCTAATTCTGATAATGAGGGGAGAAAAATAAATAGAAAGATAGATGAATTTATATCTAAAAACCCAGAGAAATATATTGGTTTTGTTTCTATGGGACAACTAAAATATTTAAGTGCTATGAAGTATTGTAGTATGGTAATAGGGAATTCATCTAGTGGAATTATAGAAGCTCCTTCCTTTAATATCCCTACTATAAATATTGGTGATAGACAAAAGGGAAGATTGCAAGCTAAAACGGTAATCAATTGTGACCCTATTAAAAGTGATATTATTAAAGCAATAAAAAGAGGACTAAGTAAAGAATTTAAAGATAAAATATCAAAGATTGAAAATCCATATGGAGATGGAGATACATCTAACAAAATACTATATGAAATAAAAAAAGCGTTAAGCAAAGAGATAGAGTTAAAAAAAACTTTTTACGATATAAATATGATGTGAAAGGTAAAGGTATAAATGTATAGTAATAAAAGAATCTTAGCAATAATACCTGCAAGAAGCGGTTCTAAGGGGCTAAGGCATAAAAATATAAAATTATTAAATGATAAGCCATTAATAGCATATACCATTGAAGCTGCTATTGAAAGTGATATATTTACCGATATAGTTGTTTCTACTGATTCAGAAGAGTATGCCAATATATCTAAACGATATGGAGCAAGTATACCATTTTTAAGACCAGATGAATTAGCTAGCGACATAGCTAGTAGTACAGATATGATTGTGTATACCATTCAAAGATTAAAGGAGTTAGGGAAAGTATATGATTATTTTATGTTACTACAACCTACTTCACCCCTAAGAAAAGCTTTAGACATAAAAAAATCATTAGATTTATTAATAGAAAACAAATTAGATTCTGTAGTAAGTGTTTGTGAGGCTGAACATTCTTTAAGTATATATAATACATTGAGTGATAGTTTATCTTTAGAAGGTTTTATAAATAAAAACAGTGCAACTCGAAGGCAAGATGACAAAAAGTATTATCGTATAAATGGTTCAATATATATATCTAATGTTGAAAAATATTTAAGCGAAAGGGATTTCTACGGAAAGAAAAGCAAAGCATACATTATGAGTAGAGAAAGCTCAATAGATATTGATACAGAGCTAGATTTTAGAATTGCAGAATATATTATGGCCCAAAATATATAATTGAGCTAATTATGTTGAGGTCAAATATCACTCAGCATAATGCTATGGAATATTCATACTGGTCTTTCATTCATTAAGAGGTGATAAATTTGCATTATAAACTAAACACACTATATTTTAGTGCTACAGATACAACTAAGAAAGTAATATCTGGTATAGCAGAAGGACTTTCGGAAGATATGAACCTAAAGGAAAGCATAAATAGTATTGATTTTACCTTACCAAAGATAAGGGAGAAATCTGTATCTTTTTCAAAGGATGATATTGTTATTGTAGGAGTTCCAGTTTATGCAGGGCGAGTGCCTAATGTGCTTTTAAGGTATATAAATTCTATTGTGGGTAATGGTGCGTTGGCTGTCGCAGTGGTGGTTTATGGAAATAGAAATTATGATGATGCTTTGATAGAGTTAAGAGATATATTAGAACTAGATGGCTTTAGGGTTATTGTGGGGGCTGCATTTATAGGACAACATTCTTTTTCTAAAACCTTAGCTAAGAATAGACCTGATGAAAAGGATATGGATATAGTTAGGAATTTTGCTGATAAAATATATAGTAAAATTGCTGCTGGAGAAGATGGACAGGATCTATTAATAAATGAACAAAAGCCTTATAGAAATTATTATATGCCTAGGGATGAAAAGGGAGAGCCTATTGATATAAGAAAGGTGAAGCCCAAAACTAAGGATAGTTGTATAGATTGTAAACTTTGTGCTAGTGTTTGTACCATGGGCTCTGTTGATCTTGAAGATGTGACTAAAGTTAATGGAATTTGTATTAAATGTTGTGCATGTATTAAAAAATGTCCTGTAGAAGCAAAGTATTTTGATGATATTGGATATTTAAAGCACAAAGAAGAATTAGAAATAAATTTTATACATAGAAAAGAACCAGAATTATTTTTGTAAACAGATAATTGTAAAAAGCATTAATGGCTAATAATAGCTGTTAATGCTTTTTATATGTGATAAAGTTTAAAAAAAACCATAAAGTTATAATGTTAAATATCGATAATATTATTAATTTTAATTATATATTACTAAAATTTTGTGACAGAGGAGATTAAATTTATGAAAAGCTTAAAATGGAAAATAACTACTATTATTCTTACTATTATTATAATTATTTCGTTGTCTATGATGTTTATGGGACTTTTTAAGTCATTTAGTGTTACTAAAAATATTATAAACAAACAATCAGAAGATGCAATAGGTTCAGGTTATAGTGTGCTAGATATTTATCTTAAGGAGCAGTTTGGTACATTAAGTCTTAATGATGATGGGAAACTTATAGACTCTAATGGTAAGCCCATTGATGGTGACTATGAGTTTATTGACGAATTAGCGGAAGGTATGGATATACTTGCTACTGTCTTTGCTAAGTCTGGTGATGATTATGTGAGAGTTTTGACCACAATTAGAGATGATAAAGGGGAACGAATTATTGGAACAAAATTGGATGCTAGTGGTAAAGCCTATGAAGAGATTTCAAAGGGGAATGAATATTTTGGAGAAGCTGATATATTAGGTGAAAAGTATATGACAAAATATGCACCTATTTTTGGTGATAATAATGAAGTCATTGGTATTTATTATGTTGGAAAATCTGTAGAATCAATTTTAGATATATATAATGAAGGTGTATTATCTACCATAAAATCGGTAGTTATAGTAATTGTTATTGGACTACTTATATCTGTTGCTATAAGCTATAGCTTAGGGGCATCAATTACAAAACCTATAGTTGCTTTAACTAATACTATAAAAAAACAGTCAAATTTAGACTTTAAGTTTAATGAAAAAGATGAAACGTTAAAATATATGAAAAGGAAAAATGAAATAGGAATTATGGCAAATTCTCTGAAGGTTATGGAGGCCAATGTAAGAGACTTTGTTATAAAAACTTCAGAAGGTGCAGAAAAGGTAGTGGCAACTTCCCAGGAACTAACAGCAACAGCAGAACAATCAGCCATAGCGTCTGAAGAAATATCAAGAACTATAGAAAATATAGCTAGTGGAGCAAGTAGCCAAGCTCAAGATACAGGAGAAGCAGCTTTAAGTGTAGAAGAAATGGGTAGTTTACTAGAAGAGAATAAAGAATATACAGAGGAATTAAATAACGCAGCAAAGGATATAGAAAAGGAAAAAGAAGAAGGTTTTATTATATTAAAAGATTTAGTATTAAAAACGGGAGAAAGTAATAATGCTTATAAACAGGTGTATGAAATTATATTAAGTAATAACGAAAGTGCAGAAAAGATAGAAAAGGCAAGTACAATGATTCAGTCTATATCGGAACAAACAAATCTACTTGCTTTGAATGCAGCTATTGAAGCAGCAAGAGCAGGCGAACATGGAAGAGGTTTTGCCGTAGTAGCAGAAGAGATAAGAAAACTTGCTGAAGAATCTAATAATTTTACAGGAGAAATCAAAACTGTAATAGAAGAGTTAAAATTAAAATCTGAAAATGCAGTAAATAGAATGAAAGAAGTAAAAGGGATAATTGATTCCCAATCTGAAAGTGTAGAAAAAACTGAAGAAAAATTTCATAGAATATCAAATTCTATAGAAATAACTAATAATGTTATAGATAAGCTTAATGAATCATCAGAAAAAATGAATGAAAATAAAGAAAAACTTGTAGACTTAATGCAAAATCTATCTGCTATAGCAGAAGAAAATGCAGCAGGAACTGAGGAAGCTTCAGCAGCTATAGAAGAACAATCAGCAAGTATCGAAGAAATAGCCAATGGTAGTGAAGGATTGGTAAATATTATAGATGAACTACAAGGTATTATCAATAAATTTACAGTATAAATATTCCACGGGGTCAGACCCCGAGGAAAAGAATTCCTGGGGGTCTTACCCTATGGTGATTTTTCAATTAAATTTGGTCACAGGCATTTGTAAAAGAATGGTTCAATCCCTGCATTTTACATGGTATAATAAAATAGTATGAAGATGAATATACTATGGTTTTAAGAGAAAAAATAATTAAAAAGCAGGTGGCTTTATATGAACAATGATATTCGCTGGAAACAGAGATTTTCTAATTATAAAAAGGCTACATCACAACTAACGGAGTTTATAGAAAAAGGTGACCTTAATAAATTTGAAGTTCAAGGTTTAATAAAATGTTTTGAATATACTTTTGAATTAGCATGGAAGACTATGAAAGATTATCTTGAATTAGAAGGATTTGAAGTAAAAAGTCCAAGGGGAACGATAAAAACTGCTTTTCAAATTCAGTTGATTGAAGATGGACATATATGGATTGATGCATTGGAAAAGAGAAACTTAATGTCATATACTTATAATGAAGAAGTGGCTGAAGAAGCAGTAGAGCTTATTCGTAAATCCTATTATCCTATTATTAAAAAATTATATTCTAAATTGGAGGAATTACAGTGAGTTTTGGGCTAAGAGAATTAGATTTAGAATATATAGTTAGTGTTATAAGAGGATTTGATGAGATTGAAAAAGCATCTATATTTGGTTCCCGTGCTAAGGGTAATTATAAGCCAGGCTCAGATATTGATATAGCTGTCTATGGAGAAAATATAAATTTGGATATTTTATCAAAACTTAATTCAATACTGGAAGAAAAAAGTCCTATGCCGTACTTTTTTGACATAGTTGATTATTCACATTTAAAGCATAAGGAATTAAAGGAACATATAGATAGGGTAGGGAAAGTTATCTTTTCTAGGTGACGGGCACTTGTGAAAGAATGGAAAAGCATTAATGGCTAAAAATAGCTGTTAATGCTTTTGCTAATCATAAAGTAATTAATAAAAAGTGACGATAAGTAAAATGGATTTAGTTGTCAACATAGTTTAAATAAATGGAACTTTATTCCATGGGGTCAGACCCCAAGGAAAAAAATTCCTGGGGGTCAGACCCCGTGGTAATTTTTGTGAGGAGTGAGATAATGAGATTAAGTAGAAATATGTCCGCTATGAGGATATTTAATAGCTATACTAAAAATTTAGTAGCTCAATCTAAGGCTTATGGTAGTATTAGTTCAGGTAATAAGATACAGACCTATAGAGATGATCCTAATGCTAAGGCTAAGAGCGATAAGTTGAAGTTAGAGATTAGAGGTCTTCAAATGGCCACTAGAAATATTCAAGATAGTGTAAGTCTTATGCAAACCATGGATGGTGGTATGCAAAGTATAAGTGAAGCCTTACAAAGGGCTAGAGAACTTATGGTTCAAGCTGGAGGAGCAACTACGCTGGAAGATAGAGCAGTTATTCAAAAGGAAATAGATGAGAATCTAGAACATATAACTTATACTGCTAATAATACGGAGATGAATGGTGTAAAGCTGTTAGCCGATAAAAATAATCCAGGTGATACAGTGGATCTACTTATTGGAGCAACTAGTGACTATGTAACTAAACTGCCAACATATAATTTAACATCTACAGGACTAGGACTTGTGAATGCTGACGGTAGCAATAAAATAAGTGTGGAGAATATGAATGATGGATTAGAACGCTTAGATGATGCTATAGATAAGCTTAATTCTGGAAGAGGAAAGTATGGAGCTCTAAGTAATAGAATGGAGTCTACTGCAGATTATACCAGTGAAATAGTAGGTAAGGTTGAAGGAGCAGAAGGTGAAATTACTGGTACTGATATAGCACTAGAAATGGTTGAATATGCTAAAAACTCAATTTTAGTGGAATCAGGTATGGCTATGATGGCTCAAAGTAATGAATTTCCACAGGATATTCTACAAATATTGAGCAATGTATATCCTAATAGGTAGAGAAAAAGTAATTTCGTGTAGCAAATAAGGAATTTTAAGTAAAAAGTAAATAATTTACGTTTAAAAGGTTGAATGGAAGAAAAATATAGTATATAATGCAGATATGTGAAAAAATTAAATAGGCAAAATTGACGAAAGTTAGTGACGCAAAGCTATAGGGGCTAAGCCTAAGGGTATGCCAGCCAGTTGCCAAAGAGTAAGTATACTTTTTGTTTTAGGTATTATAGAAGTAAATAATATTTTTATTTTAACCTTGTTGTAATTAAAAGCTACTCTTTTTGAGTAGCTTTTTTTATATAAAATTTATAGTTTTTCGTATAAAAGTTGCAATTGGCTTTACAAAATATACCATATTGTAAATGATTACCCAGGTTCATGTTTTACAATGAGTATTTTACATAAGATTACATGTAACCATTATTATTCAATCTTTACCATACTGTTTTTTACTAATGATGAATTTTGTAGATTTATTTCTATTTAAAGTAAGTTTAAAGTGTATAAAATAAATAAAAAATCGTATAACTAACAAAAAAAAGAAGGGATTTAAGTATTTATGTCTAATTTATAAACATTAAGTATGTTTAAGTGGAAAATGGAGGTATAAAATGTCACAAAATGAAGTATATGGATTGTTAAAAAAATCTATGAATGTAACTGTTGAGGCTAATAAGGTTATTGCTAATAATATTGCAAATGTAAATATAAAAAACTATAAGAGATATTATGTTCCCTTCGAACAGGTTATGGAAGAGTCAACAGCTAATGGTAATTTAAAAACTACAAATGAAAAACATATAGGCATTGGAAGCAAAGATGTACAAGTTAAAAGAGATGATAGTGCATCTATGCGAGAAGATGGTAATAACGTGGATATTGAAACAGAAATGACAAGTCAAGCTGCTAATACTATGATGTATGAATCTTTAGTTAGATTTGCCAGTGGAAAGCTAAATAGTACAAGTAGAGTTATAAAAGGAGGGAACTAAAAGTGGAGGCATTTAGAGGAATGAGAATTTCAGCTAGTGGTCTTACTGCAGAAAGATTAAGAATGGATACTATCTCTTCTAATATTGTTAATGCAGGAACTACTAGAGGAAAAGATGGGAAACCTTATGTAAGAAAGATTGCTATGTTTCAAGAGAACTTAAAGGAAGCCTACAATAAAAGCAATGGAAAAGTAGAGGACAAGTTAAATGGGGTTAAAGCAGTTGGCATTGTAGATGATGAATCAGAACTTATTAAAGTATATAATCCAAGTCATCCAGATGCGGATGAAGAAGGATTTGTATCTATGCCAAATGTAAATATCTCCAATGAAATGGTGGAGTTAATAGCATCAAGTAGAGCTTATGAAGCCAATGTCAATGCAATGAACGCACAAAAAAGTATGTTTTTAAAAACTTTAGAAATAGGTAAATAAAAGATGGGAGTAGTACTTTATGATGAACAATTACATACCAAATGCAACAATTTTTCAAAATGAGCTAAGGGAAATTTATGGGGTAAAAGAAAAGGATACTGAAGAGAATAGCACTTCGGGTGGCACAGGATTTGCAGCTGTTATAAAGGATGAATTGCAAAAGGTCAACGATCTACAAGTTGAAGCAGATAACAATGTAACAGGATATATTGCAGGAGAAAAAAGTATCCATGAAGTAGTATTAGCTACAGAAGAGGCATCTATGTCCCTAGAGCTTGCTATTCAAATAAGAAATAAGCTAGTTGATGCTTATAAGGAATTTAATAATATGCAAGTATAATGGGGGTAAGGATTAGATGAGTAAGCTATCGGAGCTAATGAAGAAGATAAAAGATAAGTGGAATTCCATGTCGAAAACTAGAAAGATAGCTTTAGTGATAATTGCGGTGGTGACTTTTATAGCAGTAGGAACACTACTTTATGTATCACTTAAACCAAAGTATACGGTTTTATTTTCAAATATGGATTCCCAAGATTCAGGAAAGATTATAGCCAATCTAGAGGGCAAAGGAACTAAGTATAAAATAGAAGGAAATTCCATTTTAGTTGAAAAGTCTCAAGTAGATAAACTGAGAATGGAAATGCTGTCAGAGGTTCAAATAACAGAAGGAAGCCAAGGCTTCGAACTTTTTGATAAGGGTAGCATTGGGGCCACAGATGAAGAATCAAGAATAATGTATCAAAGAGCACTTTCTGGAGAACTTGAAAGAACTATAAAGGGTTTTGAAGAAGTTGAGGCTGCAAAAGTAAACTTAGTTTTACCAACCAACTCAGCCTTTGTAACTAAACCAACTCCCGCTAGTGCTTCAGTAACGGTAAAGTTAGTGCCAGGAAATGAACTTTCACCTGAACAAGTTAAAGCTATTGTACACTTAGTAACAGGTAGTGTGGAAAACTTAGATAAGGAAGACGTTACAATAGTATCAGACAATCTAAAGTTATTAACGGAAGGCTTGTTTGATAATGAAAAAGGGACCCAAGCTACTAGTACAGAAAATCAAATTGATTCAACTAAAAAAGTTGAGAAAGAATATGAAAAGAAAATCTTAAATGTATTAGAACCAATATATAAAGATAATGTAAAAGTATCTGTAAATGCACAGCTTAATTTTGACGCTGTAAAGCAGAATAATGTTACATATGATCCAAAGGGATCCGCAGTAGTAAGTGAGCATATTATTAAAGACAATAGTAAGGGTACTGAAAATACTTCAGGAAGTACTGTAGATAATAATATGACTAATGAGCAAGATGCAGAAAAAGATACTGAAAAAGCAGGCTATTCGGAAGAAACAAGAAATTTTAATAATACTAAGAGTGAAGAAACAGTTGTCAAGGCACCAGGTCAAGTGGAGAGAATTACCACATCTGTTGTTGTAAATGGAGATATGGATAATGCAACTAAGAATACTATAAAAAATTTAGTATCTGATGCCATTGGTTTTGATGAGGCACGAGGTGATGGAATTTCAGTTGAAAGCTTAACATTTAATGATGATTATAAAACACAAGCTGAAGAAGAAATTAACGCTATGAAGGAAGCAGAAGCAAAATCTAGAAGGATTAAGCTTATTGCTTTAGGAGTAGGAGCAGTTATAGCACTTATACTTATTATTGTAGTTGTTTCTATTATTAGAAGTAAGAGAAAAGAAGATGATGAAGAAGATGAAGAGGCTATAGAAGGGCTAGATGTAGTTGTAGGAGATGAAACTTTAGAAACAGTGGCGGATTTATACAAAGATTTAGATTTAGAAGCAGAAACTGAAAGAGAAAAGATTATGAAAGAAGTTAAAAAATATGCAGAAAAGAAACCTGAACAGGTAGCGGATATTATAAAATCATGGATGACTGATGAAGAAGGGAGATAGTAATGGCTAAAACAGAAAAATTTACAGGTATTCAAAAGGCAGCAATATTATTTATCTCTTTGGGACCAGATGCATCTGCAGCAATAATAAAAAGATTAAATGAAAGAGATATACAAAAGATAACCTATGAGATTGCTAATATGTCATCGGTTAAAGCTGAGGACAGACAAGCTGTTTTAGATGAATTTATGGAATTAAATAAGGCTAAGGATTATATTCTTGAAGGTGGAGTAGAGTATGCTAGAAGCGTTTTATCTAAAGCTTTAGGAACTCAAAAGGCCAACGATATTCTAGAGAGAGTTACAGAGTTTTCACAGCAGTTTAGACCTTTTTCTATTGCTAGAAAAGCCGATGCAACTCAGCTTATGAATGTAATTTCAGGAGAACATCCTCAGACTATAGCATTAATACTTTGTCATCTACAGCCGGACAAAGCGGGACAGATAATGTCTGCACTTCCATCTGAATTACAGAGTGAAGTTGCTTTTAGAGTTGCTACTATGAGTAATATATATCCGGTGGTAGTGAAAGAAATTGAAGAGGTATTAAATAGTAAGTTATCTTCAGTGGTTACTAGTGAAAGTAGTGTTATAGGAGGAGTTCAATCTTTAGTTAATATACTTAACCAAGTTGATAGGACTACAGAGAAAAACATTACAGAAGGTCTTGAAAGGGAAGATATGGAACTTGCAGATAAAGTTAAGGAATCTATGTTTGTATTTGAGGATATTATTACTATCAATGATGTGGAAATTCAAAGAATTTTACGTGAGGTTGATAATAAGGAGCTATGTATGGCTCTAAAGGGTACTTCAGAACAAGTAATAGAAACTATATCAAGAAACCTTTCAAAACGTGCAGCAGCTACATTGAAAGAAGATATGGAATTCTTAGGACCTGTAAGACTTATGGATGTTGAAAAAGCTCAACAAAAAATTGTTGCCTTAATTAGAAGACTAGATGAAGCTGGAGAAATAACAATTGTAAGAGGTGGAGACGATGCACTCATCTTATAGGGTAATAAAAAGTGTTAATGTATGTGAAAGTGGAACCAAGGCAATAGATACAGACTTTTATATAGAGCCAGCTCCCATAGTAGAGGAGACTATAGAGCTTGAGGATACTAATCCTAGGAGCATGGAGGAGTATCTAAAACTAAAGAAAAAGGGTGAAGAAATAGTTGAAAATGCCCATAAAGAAGGGGAAGCTATTCTTGCAAATGCAAATGCAAAAGTAGAAGAAATCCTATATGAAGCCAAGGAAGATGGATTTAATAAGGGTTATGAAGAAGGCCATAGTATTGGTTATAAAGAAGGCTATGACAAGGCTTATGATGAAGGAGTAAAAAAAGGTGAAGAAATAATTCGAAATGCAAATTTTATTCTTTATCAAGCTAAGGAAGAGTATGATAAATTTCTTAAGTCTAAGGAGATGGGCATTAGAAAAATTATTGTAAATGCCGTAGAAAATATGCTTAAAAAGGAGCTTGAAAGTAAGGAAGCACTAAATGGATTACTTTTCAACATCCTATCTGAAGAGAAAAATGCCAAGATGATAATTATAAGGGTAGCACCTAACTATTTAGAAGAAATAGAGACAAAGATAGAAGAATTCAAGCATAGTATGGGCATCAGAGGAGAAGTTGTGGTTTTACAGGATAATTATTTAGATTATGGAACCTTAGTTGTTGAAAAGGATGATGGAAAAACCACCTTTACTATTAAGGGGAGCATAGAGAAACTAAAGGAAATTCTCATGGAAGCATAGAGGAAGATGGTATTATGATTAATTTGAATATAGGAGACATTGAAAAAAGTATTAATAAAACAAATTTTAATCATATGGAAGGCATAGTTAAAAACATAATAGGTCTTACCATTGAAGTAAAAGGAGTTAAGGGTTTTGTAGGGGAAATTTTCCACATATATAATGAGGAAAACAAAACTATAGTCTGTGAAGTAGTAGGTTTTAAAGATGGAAATTTGATTCTTATGCCCCTTGGAAACCTAATAGGGATATCTCCTGGATGCAGAGTAGAGAGAACAGGAAAGCAGTTAAGTATAAAGTGTTCAGATGAACTTTTAGGAAGAGTTTTAGATGGAATTGGAAATCCTTTAGATGAAAAGGAATTGTCACTTTATAAGAATTATCCCTTGGAAGCTATGCCACCAGACCCATTGAAGAGAAGAAGAATTAAAGAAGTTCTTCCTACAGGGGTAAGAGCCATTGATGGATTTCTTACTTGTGGTGAAGGACAAAGGATTGGTATTTTTGCTGGTTCAGGGGTAGGAAAAAGTACTACTCTTGGAATGATTGCTAGAGAAGCTAAGGCTGATGTAAATGTAATATCCCTAATAGGAGAAAGAGGTAGAGAGGTTTTAGATTTTATAGAAAAAGATCTAGGTCAAGAAGGGTTAAAGAAATCTGTAGTAGTATGTGCTACATCTGATCAACCGGCTCTTGTTAGGCTAAAGGGTGCATTTACTGCTACAGCCATTGCGGAATACTTTAGAGATAAAGGATTAAAGGTTATTCTTATGATGGATTCTGTGACACGTTTTGCTATGGCACAAAGGGAAATTGGTCTTGCTATAGGAGAGCCTCCAGCTACTAAAGGATATACTCCTTCGGTTTTTGCAATGTTACCTAAACTTCTTGAGCGTAGCGGTATGTCTGATAAAGGATCTATTACAGCTTTTTATACCGTCCTTGTTGATGGAGATGACTTTAATGAACCAATTGCAGATGCGGTAAGAGGTATTTTAGATGGACATATTGTCTTAAGCCGTGAGTTAGCTACTAAAAATCATTATCCAGCCATAGATGTACTTAAAAGTGTATCTAGACTTATGCCAGAAATTGCAGAGGAAATCCATATAAAGGCTGCCTCACTTGCTAGAGATTTAATGGCCTCTTATAAAGAAGCTGAAGATTTAATAAATCTAGGAGCTTATGTAAAGGGAAGTAATTCTAAAATAGATATGGCCATTGAATATATAGATAGTATAAATGGATTTTTAACTCAAGAGATAAAAGAAGGTTGCGAAATTGAAGCTAGTAAAGACATGCTTATTAATATGTTTAAATAAAGGTGGTGTAAATTTTGGGACAAACTTATAAGTTTAAATTACAAAGGTTATTGGACTTAAGAGAAAAAGAAGAAGATGGTAAAAAAATAGTTTTTATGGAGGCCCTTAGGGATAAGAACAGGGTAGAAGAAGAACTTAAAAGTCTAGAGGATAGCTTCCAAAGATACTCTACTGTGAATAATAACATGAGTGTAACTGAAAGAAAAATTCAGCATCATTATTTAAATCTATTAAATAGTACTATTGATATTACACAAGAAAAGCTTAAAACTGATGAAGAAAGAGTGAAGCTCACTAGGAAAGAATTAGTTACTGCTCAAGTAAATAAAAAGATTGTAGGCATATTAAAAGATAAGGATCAGGCAGCATTTATAAAAGAAGAAAATCGAATAGAACAAATTCAAAATGATGAATTTGCACTTTATGGATTTATACGTGAGTGTGGGAGGCGATAAATTTGATGGAAATGGCACAATTTAGTGTTGGAAATGACCTGTATAAAGGTAGTAGTACTAGTGATAAAGTTAAAAAGTCTGAAGGAAATAAAGGATATTCTAATAAGGAATTTTCCAAGGAACTTAAAAACTACAGTACAGATAATGAAAGCTCTAAAACTAAATCAGTAAATTCTATTAAGCAAGAAAAAGTTAAAGAGCCTTCGAAGGATTACATATTGAGCTCTGAGGAAGTTCATGAAGGTGAAAAGCTAAGTACCTCAGAAGATATGCAGTCACTAATAAATCTAATAATAGCTCTTTTGAATAAGAAGGATCCTTCTAAGGATGAAATGGTTTCGTCTGATCTTATCAGTGGAAATGAAGGTAAAGTGGAACTACAACCTTTATTAGACCTTTTAGGAAGTGAAAAAAGGGCAAATGGCTTATTAGAATTATTAAGTGAAGCATCAATTAATAGTGACATGAAAAATAAACTTACAGAGTTATTAACTTTAATTAATGAAGATATTACTGAGCTAGACAATAGTAGTGAAAGTCTTATGAAACTATTAACAGCAGAAGAAGGTATAGATAATGATGATCTAATAAGTCAGTTACAAAAAATAGTTTCAATGAAAGATGCTAATAAAGAAGAGGAGCCTTTAAATATACCTAGAAGAATAGAACTGGAAGCTAATGTTATAGAAAAAAGTAGTGTAGTAGCTAGAGTAGAAGATAATGAAGAAAGTAGTAGTAGTAAAGATAGTAAGTTTTCAAAGGAAACAGCTATTTTGAATAAAGTAATTAATGGTGAAGAGAAGGATTCAAAGGTTACAAGAGCTGCTGATTTTATGTCATACTTTGAAAATAGTGTACAAAAATCAGGAGAAGTATCTAGTGAAAAGCCTATAGCTATTACAAAGAGTGATCTTAATAATGATGTGATAAAAGCTTTATCATACATGGATAAAAATGGGGTTAAGGATTTAACTGTAAAGATTTATCCTAAAGAGTTGGGTGAAATATCCATATCTGTAAGTATGGAACAAGGTGCTTTAAAGGCAATGATTAAGGCTACATCAAAGGAAACTGTAGAAATGTTAGCTTTAGGACTTAAGGACATAAATGAAAAGCTAAATGGAAACAACATAAAAATACAATCAGTAGATATAGGACTTTATGAAGAGGATACTACCTATTATGCTCATGGAAACAACCAAGGCAAAGCATATGAAAATGGTGGACAAAGAGGTAGTGAGAATGGTAGACAAGGGTCAGAGGTCAATATAGTTGAAGAGGATGTTATACCTGAAGCTAATGTGAAAGCCTCTAATGAGATAGATTTACTAGTTTAGGAGATGATGAAATGGCAATATCAACTAATAATACAACAGCACCTTGGGTTGAAGGAAACAAAACTAAAAATGGTACGCCTATTGTAAAACCAGGGGCAGAACTTGACAAAAATTCTTTCTTTAAAATATTAGCTGCTGAGCTTTCTAATCAGGATCCAACTCAATCACAAGATACTACTGCATATGTCTCACAGTTAGCTCAATTTACAACCCTTGAACAGATGAGTTCATTAAATTCTACAATGACTCTTTCATCTGCACAAGGATTAACTGGAAAATTTGTAGCTTTAGATGCATTGGATGCTAATGGAGTACCTCAGTGTGGCGTAGTTAGGGCTGTGTATAAACATAAGGGAGACGTTTATGTTACTGTGGAAGGTGTAGATGGAAAATATACAGATTATGAATATAGCCAAGTTACAGATGTCATTGATTCGGGAGATCCAAATATGGATAACTTAACCTTCTCTAATGCAGTAACATTGATGGGTAAAATTGTTGAAATAGCATTGCCAGCAGATACATCTGTAGAAAAGCCTAAGGGAGATGGCAAGGAAGAAGAAAAGCCAGTAAAGCCTAAGAGTATTACAGGGAAAGTTCTAGAAGTATATAGGGATGCAGAAGGCATAAAGCTTAAGGTTGAAGTTGAAGTTGATGGAAAAATAGAAATCAGAGATTACTTATTTGACTCTGTAATTGGAGTAAAAGGTTAATAAAATTACATTAAAAAATAGAGAATCGGAGGGATAGTATAATATGTTAAATTCAATGTACTCAGGGATATCAGGTTTAGGAGCAAATCAAAAAAAGTTAGATGTAATAGGAAATAACGTGGCTAACTCAGGAACTACTTCCTTTAAATCATCTTCAGTTACTTTTCAGGATAGTATGTATCAAAGTTATAAGGGAGCATCAGGTCCAGGATTAAACTTAGGAGGAGTTAACCCTTCTAGAGTTGGTATGGGAGTTTCTATACAAAGTATAGTAACAAACATGGCTCAAGGAAGTCTGCAACCAACAGGAAGACCTTATGATGTAGCTGTAGATGGAACAGGATATTTTATAGTAGCTAAAGGAAAAGAAAATGGCACAATAACAGTTAATCCAGATCAAAGTATGGAATCTACAACCTTAGAGAGCTTTTATACAAGAGATGGTTCATTTAAGGTAGATAGTAAGGGAAATCTTCTAAATTCTAATGGATATAGAATTATGGGTTATGCTATAAGTGATGGAACAGCAACATCTCCATTAGGTGGAATAGTTAATTATGTAGATGGAGAATCCGAAAACTTAAATGCTAATCAAAATGAATTAGTAGCACTTAAAATACCAGAAACTGTTTCTAAGCTGGTAACTGATAAAGATGGAAATCCAGAAGTAGATGCTGGTGGAAATCCAACAGGAAGAAGAGAAGATGTTAGAATTCAAGGTTTCTCTATAGAAAATGATGGACTAATTAAGGCTGTCCTTGCTGATGGTAGTACTACTGTTCTTGGACAAGTTGCCATGGCGTCATTTACTAACAATGAAGGTCTTGAGCAAAAGGGAAATAATATGTATTCTCCTTCAGCAAACTCAGGAAATCCATTAGCTAGAGTTGGTAAATATACTGATAAAGCTGCTTTAGGTGCAAGAGAAGACAATGGCAAGGCTTATGGACAAGTTTTAAATGGATTCTTAGAGATGTCAAATGTTGATTTATCTGCACAGTTTACAGATATGATAGTTGCAACTCGTTCTTTCCAGGCTTGCGGTAAAATCATCACTACTGCAGATGAAATATTACAAGAACTTGTAAATTTAAAAAGATAATTTATTTAAATATGTAAATGTGATTTTCCTTAGGCTAGGACGGTGCTTATATTGATCTTAGCTTAAGTAAATTTACTATATCATAGGAGGTATAGGAGAATATGATAGAGGTTAATCCCTTAAATGGAAACAAATTTATTCTTAATAGTAATCACATTGAAAAAATTGAAGAAATCCCAGAGACAGTAATTACCTTAGTCAATGGAAAAAAGTATTTAGTTAAAGAAAGTTCTAAAGAAATAGTTGATAAGGTTATAGAATTTAGACGAAAATACTGGGCAAATGTACGGTTGGAGGAAAGCAATGAAGAAGAATGATATGTTAACAGCTATAGGTTTTGTGATTGCAATTGTTCTTGTATTTTATGGAATGCTAAATGGAGGATCGTTAAAGCTATTCTTTGATGTACCATCCTTAGCTATAACAGTAGGAGGGTCCTTCGGTGCACTTTTAATGTCTTATCCAATGAATGAAATAAAAAGATTTATCAAGGTTGCAGCACAAGCTTTCAAAGAAGATGGAACATCTAAGGTAGATAATATTGCACTATTTGTTAATTTATCTAAAAAAGCTAGAAGAGATGGACTACTTTCTTTAGAAGAAGATATACAAGAGATTAGTAACGAGTTTGTTAAAAAAGGCTTAAATATGATAGTTGACGGTATTGAACCTGAATCTATTAGAGAAGTTATGACTTTAGAAATTAAAGAATTAGAAAAAAGACATGAAGATGCAGCATCTATGTTCACAACTTGGGGAGCATATGCTCCAGCCATGGGTATGATTGGAACATTGATTGGACTTATTCAAATGCTTGCTAACCTATCAGATGCAGACAACTTAGCATCAGGTATGGGTAAGGCTCTTATTACAACTTTTTATGGATCAATGCTTGCTAACTTAGTTGTACTTCCTATAGCAGGAAAGCTAAATTATAAAACATCTAAGGAAGTAAACCAAATGGAAATGATGATTGAAGGAGTACTTTCTATACAATCAGGAGTAAACCCAAGGGTAATTGAAGATAAAATGATAGTATATTTATCACCAGAGGATAGAGTAAAGTATTTAAGTAGTGTTAATCAAGGAGAGTAGGTGAATAATTATGGCCAAGAAAGACATAAAAACTGATGGGTGGTTAGCTACTTATGCAGATACTGTTACTTTGCTATTAACCTTCTTTGTTTTACTTTATTCACTATCAACTATAGACTCACAAAAATTTCAGCAGATAGCTGTAGCCATGCAAAGTGCTTTTAGTGGTAAGGCTGATAGGTCCATACTTGAATTTAACTCAAGTAGTGGTGATGTACCTATAGTTGGAAAGCCACAGCTTACAGTGGAGGATATTCAAGAAAATGAAGACTTGGAAATTTTAGAGGACGTATTAACTTACATTAAGGAAAATGATTTAGAGAATGATGTTCAAATATATGAAGATGAAAAAGGTCTTAATATCCAGATGAAGGATTCGGTGCTTTTTGATACTGGAAAGGCAGAACTAAGGTCAGATAGTAAAAACGTATTAGATAAGGTTAGTGACTTAATTGGAAAGGTAGATAACAAGATTATAATTGAAGGTCATACAGATAATGTACCAATTAACACACCAGCTATGCCAAATAACTGGCATCTATCTTCTGCTAGAGCATTAAGCGTACTGGATTATTTTCTTGGTAGTAAAAAGATTTTAAATCCTCAAAGATTTTCAGCTCAGGGATGTGGAGAGTATAGACCTATAGCAAAAAACGATACGGATGAAGGTCGAGCTAAAAATAGAAGAGTTAATATTATAGTTGTAACTAATGTAAAGGAGCAAGGAAATGAGCAAGAAAAATAGTAATGGCAATGAGTTAGAAAAAGAAAAGGGCGGAAGTTCTAAATTAGTTCTAATTATAGTAACCGCTATAGTAATATTTGCACTTATAAGTGGAGCTGTATTTGTTGGATATACCATTGCAACAAAGAATGTAGGTAAAAATAATAATGGCACTAGTGAAAGTAATGTAGTAGAAAAGGAAGCTACCTTAAATTTAGACGAGTTCTTAGTAAATTTAAGTGATGAGGGAAAGTCTAAATTTGTAAAGGTGAAAATTTCCTTAGGTTCGAATTTAGAGAATAAGGATTTGCAAGAAGAACTTACAGCAAAGATTCCACAAATAAGAGACTGTATAAATAAGGTATTAAGAGCTAAGAAATCTACGGATTTCAAAACAGAGGGAGATGCTTTATTAAAAGAAGAGATAGTCGTAAAGGCAAATGAACTTTTAAATAGTGGTAAGATAACCAATATTTATTTCACAGATATAATTGTTCAATAGGTGACCTATGGATAGTCAATTGATTTTAACCTTATTAAAACTTGTAATATTTTTCCCATTAGTTATAGGATTAATTCTTTGGCTAGGGAAGACTGTTGAGAAATATAGTCACATAAACAGAAAATCTACAATGAGAGTAGTAGAGAGACTAACCATTAGTAAGGATAACTCTCTGCTCATTGTAAAGATAAGAGATAAATATTATTTAGTAACTTCAGCTCAAGGAAAAATAGAAATTGTAGAAGAAGTTGCAGGGGAAGATTATAAAGAAATTGAAATGATTAAATTAAAGAATAGTAGTGAGTTAAAACAAATTTTTAAAGACAAGTATCTTAAATGGAGAAAGTAAAATATTATTTTAGGAATAAAGGGATAATACATATGAAAAAATTTGATCTAAAAAAGTTTATAAAACCCATAACGCTAATACTACTGGTGTTTTGTGTTATTTCAATTAGTAGTAAAGTAGCTTATGCTACTGGAGATACCATGCCAATTCCAGATATAAATATATCTTTTGGTGATGGGGATGCAAAAACTCCTACTGAATATGTGGACAATATAAAATTATTATTAGTACTAACAGTACTTACAATACTTCCATCAATCCTTATAATGACCACAGGATTTATAAGAATTGTAACAGTACTTTCTTTCTTTAAGAGTGCTATAGGAGCTACATCACTGCCAAAACAAATAATTGTTGGGTTGTCCTTATTTTTAACTTTCTTTGTAATGGCACCTACCTTTTCAGAAATTAATGAAAAGGCAGTTCAGCCTTATATGAAGGAAGAAATAACAATGGATGTTGCTATAGATAAAGGGATAAAGCCCATGAGGGAATTTATGTTAAAGCAAACTAGAGTAAAAGATTTAAAGTTGTTTCTTGAAGCTGGAAAGGTAGAGGATGCTATTAAAGTAGAAAAGGATGCAGATGGTAAGGAAACTTATAATTATGATAATGTTCCACTTTATACAATTGTACCAGCCTTTGTTATAAGTGAGTTAAGAACAGCATTTGAAATAGGATTTTTGTTATTTATACCATTTATATTGGTGGACATTGTAACAGCTAGTGTTCTTATGTCTATGGGTATGTTTATGTTACCGCCAGCTATGATTTCTCTGCCATTTAAATTACTTTTATTTGTATTAGTAGATGGATGGAATTTGTTAAGTCAATCCTTAATACTAGGATTTTAGAGAGGTGATGTAATATGACACAGACTATGGTGGTTGCAATATTACAGGATATGGTGAAGACAGCTTTAATGGCAGCTGGACCAATACTACTTACAGCTACGGTAGTAGGTCTTTTGATAAGTATATTTCAAGCCACAACTCAGATACAAGAACAAACTTTAACCTTTGTACCTAAAATAATAGCTGTGGCAATAGTGGGAATAATTACTGCCACATTTATAGGAAACACAGTGATAGGTTTTACTCAAAGAATTTTTTCAATAATTTCTAATATAGGAGCTTAGGTGGGATAACGTTGGTAGATATTTTAATGTTTATAGCTTTTTTAATGGTGTTTATGAGGATAACATCCTTGATTTTTACAGTGCCAACCTTTTTCCCAACAGGAACACCAAATATAGCAAAGATTGGTGTAGGACTTATTATATCCATGATTTTATCTCCCATAATCAGTACTGAAGCATTACCAGAAATAAGTAATATGTTTGTTTTAATAGTGCTTATAGGTAAAGAAGTAATTATAGGAATATGTCTAGGATATATAGTAAATTTACTGTTTAGTGTTGTACAAATGGCAGGACAAATTATGGATTTTTCCATGGGCTTTTCTATGATGAGCCTATTTGACCCAGTTGCAGGTGAAAACATATCAGTAATGGGAAGGTTGATGTACTGGATTTGTCTTGCTGTATTTATGTTAGTTGATGGACATCTTATTTTAGTGCAGTGTCTTATAGATAGTTTTACTTCAGTTCCTGTAGGGACTGTAACCTTTAATAAAGAAATTTTGGGATATATTATTCAAGTTGTATTTGAATTTTTTACTATTGGGATTAAGATTGCAGTGCCAATAATGCTTATAATACTTATGACGGAAATTGTATTGGGCTTGGTATCAAGAGTTATGCCTCAGCTTAATGCTATGATACTAGGAATGCCAATCAAGATTTTTGTTGGACTTGCAACCTTTGTAATTTCTATTCCTTTAATTATGAAAATTATAGCTTCAAATTTTGGTGCTATTAAGCATATATTCTCGGAAATATTCACTATGATGCCCTTTATATTAATTTCCGCATCTAATGATAGTGGAGATAAAACGGAAAAACCTACTCCTAAAAAACTTCAAGATGCTAAGAAAAAAGGTCAAGTAGCTAAAAGTAAGGAATTATCTTCTGCCTTAACTCTTTTAGCAGCTACTTTAGTTATAGCTATCTTAAGTAGCTTTGTGCTAAAGGTATTAAGCTCCAGTATGACAAAGTATCTAGGGAGTTACTTAAATTTTCAATTAAGCCAAGAGAGTTTAGTAGGACTTTTAATAAAGGTATTCATAGATATATTTAAAATATTTATACCAGTGGCAGTTCCTATTATGGTTATAGGCGTAATTGGATCAATAATTCAAACTGGTTTTATATATACTGGAGATCCATTAAAACCTAAGTTTAGCAAACTAAATCCTATAAGTGGATTTAAAAGAATGTTTTCTATAAGATCCTTAGTGGATTTAGTAAAAAATTTAGGTATTGTTTCTATTGTAGGATATATAGGATATAAGTTTGTTATAGATAATTACTATAGTCTTTTGAACTTTGGAAATCTTAAAACAGGAACAATACTTACAGAATTGGCTAGTTTAATAATTAATGTTTTTGTTAAAGTTGGGATAGCCTTATTAATAATAGGATGCATAGATTTTTTATATCAGAAATTCCAACATAATAAGGATTTAAAAATGACTAAACAAGAGATAAAGGAAGAATATAAACAACAAGAAGGAGACCCTATAGTTAAGGGGAAAAGAAAACAAAAGCAAAGAGAAATGGCTATGAGAAGAATGATGCAATCAGTACCAGATGCTACTGTTGTAATTACAAACCCAACTCACATTGCGGTGGCTTTGAAATATGAAGAAAATAGTGGAAAAGCACCGATAGTTGTGGCAAAGGGCAGTGAGTATGTGGCGTTAAAGATTAAGGAAAAGGCTATTGAAAATAATGTACCAATTATAGAAAATAAACCATTAGCTAGACTCATGTTCAAAGAAGTGGATTTAGATAAGGAAATTCCCTTTGATATGTATAAGGCAGTGGCAGAAATATTAGTATTAGTTTATAAAATGAAGAAATAATGTAAAAAGGATGATAATTATGCTTAAAGATAAGGGATTTAGTATTAAGAATAACTTAGATATAATAGTAGCATTTGGGGTAATTCTTATTGTACTAATGATAATTATACCATTACCCCCAGGAATACTTGATATTTTCTTTGCCATTAATATTTCAATATCTATAGTTATAATGTTACTTACAATGTTTACTACAAATGTATTGCAACTATCAGTATTCCCAACATTATTACTTGTAACTACCCTATTTAGGTTAGCACTAAATGTATCATCTACTAGACTTATTCTAGGACAAGCAGATGCAGGAAAGATAGTGCAAGCTTTTGGAGAGTTCGTAATTGGTGGAAACTATTTCGTAGGAATAATAATATTTTTAATTATTGTTATTATACAGTTTTTAGTTATAACTAGTGGTGCTGGAAGAGTATCTGAGGTTTCAGCAAGATTCACCTTAGATGCAATGCCAGGAAAGCAAATGAGTATAGATGCAGATTTAAATGCAGGAATGATTACAGAAGAAGATGCTAGGAAAAAGAGACTTGACCTTCAAAGGGAAGCAGATTTTTATGGAGCTATGGATGGTGCATCTAAATTTGTTAAAGGTGATGCCATAGCAGGTATTATAATTACTATAATAAATATTTTAGGTGGTATTGTTATAGGGGCAGTAATGATGGATATGAGCATAGGCGAGTCTGCTGCTAAGTTTACACAACTCACCATAGGAGATGGACTTGTAAGTCAATTACCTGCACTGTTAATTTCTACAGCTTCGGGTATCTTAGTTACTCGTTCAGGAAGCGATGATAACTTTGGAGCACAGGTATCATCACAATTGACAGCATTCCCAGTAGTTATAGCAATTGCATCTCTAGTACTTTTTATCCTTGGAATAATTCCAGGGATGCCTACACTAGTATTCTTTGCTCTATCTGCAGCATCAGGAACAAGTGCTTATCTAATGTATAAGGATGAAAAGCAACAAGCTAAGCAGAAGATAGAAATAGAAGAAAAGGAAATTGTAGAGAGTGAGAGTAGAGAGCCAGAAAATGTGATGAATTTAATTTCTGTTGAGCCATTAGAGGTAGAAATAGGCTATGGACTTATTCCTATGGCTGATGAATCCTCAGGAGGAGATTTATTGCAGAGAATCTCATCAGTGAGAAGACAATGTGCTATAGAGATGGGAATTGTGGTTCAACCTATTAGAATTAGAGACAATCTGCAAATTAGAAATAATGAATATGTAATAAAGATAAGAGGAACAGTGATAGCTAGAGCGGACATAATGCCAAGCATGTTTCTATGTATGAATCCTTCTGGAGAAGATATAAATATTCAAGGAATAAAGACCATAGAACCTACCTTTGGAATAGAAGCTCTTTGGATAAATAAGGATCAAAGAGAAGATGCAGAGATAAAGGGACTTACTGTGGTAGATCCAACTACAGTTATGGTTACTCATCTTACAGAAACTATTAAAGCTCATTCTTATGAACTTCTTGGACGTCAAGAAACTAAAGTTATTTTAGATTCTGTAAAGGAAAAGTATCCTACTGTGGTAGAGGAACTTGTACCGGACCTTATGACCATAGGAGAAATTCAAAAGGTGTTACAAGGACTTTTAAAAGAGAAGGTATCTATAAAAGACATGGTAACTATATTAGAATGTCTTGCTGATAATTCGCGAAATACTAAGGATATTGAAATGCTAACGGAATATGTAAGATTTTCATTAAGTAGAACTATTTGCAATGATCTAGTGGATGATGAACATAGAATTACTGCAGTAACCATATCTCCAGATATAGAAAAACTAATAGGAAGTAATATTCAAAAATCTATGCAGGGTTCTTTCCCAGCAATAAATCCAGATATTACAACAGAAATATTTAATAGTATTAAGGGAATGTTAGAAAGTACACACTTTCCAACTAATATACCTATAATTCTAGTTTCTCCAAGAATTAGACCAGCTTTTAGAAAGCTTATAGAAATGGTATTTCCAAGCATTGTAGTGTTATCTTTAAATGAAATACCTAATGATGTAGAGATAAGGACCGAAGGAGTTGTATCTATCTAATGATTATAAAGAAATATGTAGCTTCTACCATGAAGGAAGCATTAAGTAAGATAGGTAAGGAGTTAGGAAAAGATGCTGTAATTATAAGTCAGAGAGCTATAAGAAAGCCTGGTATTAAAGGGTTGTTTTCTCCTAAAGTAGTGGAGATAACCGCAGCTGTTGAATCTAAATCTAATGATTTAAGTTGGGATGATAAAGAAATAAACAGTAAGAGTATTTTACCAGTAGATATAGTGGAAAATGATGAAGTGGAGCTAAGACAAGAAGTTGAAACAATGAAGAGTCTTATAAATTCCTATTTTTCTACTCAAAGCAATAATTCTATAAATGAAGAAATTAAATCAGAAGAATTAGATAACAAAAACAAAGAAGAAAGTGAGTTGCAACAAGAAAAGACTAATAATAGTGAAATTTATTTTAAAGAAGCCAAGGAAAGACTTAGAGAAGTAGATATATCTAAAGATATAATTGAAGAATTAATAGAAACTATAAAAATAAATAAACAAGTGTCTTCCGTTGATGAAATCATGAATGGAATTAAAGAGGAACTTGGCGCTATTATAAAAATAGATTCTAGTGAAATAAATGGAACCATAGCTTTAGTTGGTCCTACAGGAGTAGGAAAAACTACAACTATAGCAAAGCTAGCAGGGGAGCTAGCTCTTGTAAAAAAGAAAAAGGTAGGTTTAATTACTGTAGACACCTATAGAATAGGAGCAGTAGAACAGTTAAAAACCTATGCAGATATTATGAATATTGATTTTAAAGTGGTATTTTCATTAGCTGAGATGGAAGAAGCTATAAACTCAATGAAAGACTGTGATGTGATCTTATTAGATACTACTGGAAGGAGTAGTAAAAATACTATGCAAGTATTAGAATTGAAGGCTTTTCTAGATAGGGCTAAGGTGGATAATGCTTATTTAGTAGTCAGTGCTACTACTAAGAGTGGTGACATGGACATCATAGCTAATGGATTTTCTAATATAAATTACAAGGGACTAATACTAACTAAGCTAGATGAGACTTCAACTTATGGTTCCATACTAAATATATGTAGAAGGACTCAAGTTCCTATTAAATTTATCACTGTAGGCCAGAATGTACCAGATGATATAAAGGTACCATTGGAGGATGAGATAATAAAATTGGTGTTAGGGGAAAATAGTATATGTTAGACCAGGCTTCAAGATTAAGACAAATGGTATTTGAAAAGCAAGATACTATGGAAGAAGGCAATAATAATACTAAAATCTTTACCATAACTTCCGGTAAGGGAGGGGTAGGTAAGAGTAACATGGTAATTAATTTAGCAATTTCTCTTAAAAAACTAGGGAAAAAGGTCTTAGTACTAGATGCAGATTTAGGTATGGGCAATGTAGATGTTTTAATAGGGACTATACCTAGATATACCATTTTTGATATAATATTAAATAATAAATCTGTTAATGAGGTAGTAATAAATGGACCTTTAGGTATAAAAATTTTATGTGGAGGTACAGGGCTTTCTAGATTAGATGACTTAAATAGGTCGCAAAGAGAAGTTTTAATTAATAAGTTAGGAGAAATAAAAGATTTTGACTATATATTAATTGATACAGGAGCAGGCATAAATAGAACAGTTATGGCCTTTATAGAGTGTAGTCATGAAGTTTTTATTGTGACTACTCCGGAACCAACAGCATTAACGGATGCATATAGCTTATTAAAAACCATATGTAATCATAATGTGAAAAATAGAGCAAAGATTATTGTTAATAAGGTTTTAAGCAAGGAAGAAGGAAATGATACTTTTAATAGACTTAATAGTTCAGCAAATAGATTTCTAGGAGCTAATCTAGTGCATTTAGGAAACATCGCTGAAGATAAAAAATTAGTGCAAGCTGTAAGGATGCAAAGACCTGTGGTATTGTCTTTCCCTAAAAGTGAAGTAAGTGAAAACATTGAGTCTATTGCAAAGGGGTTAGAAGGTATATCTTATAATAAGGGCAATAGCATCCAGGGTATATTTAAAAAAATGCTTAATATTTTTTCATAGGAGGAGAGTATGAAAGCTAATAATATGATGGAAATCAATAATAAAATAGAGATTTATACAAAAAATCGAGAATTAGCAAAATCAAAAATTCAGGATATTGATGAAGATGGTATATATATAGCTATAGCTACACCTATACTAAATGGCATAAGCTATCCCTTAAGTACTGGAGACACAGTTAAGTGTAATTATAATGATGGAAAAGGTAATATATATAATTTTCAAGCTAAGGTGAAAGGGAGAAAATTTGATAAAATAGCCTTGATTACATTGGAAAGAGAAAGTGAATTGCATAAGGTACAAAGAAGAGACTATGTAAGATTGCCATTTATAAATGCTATGAAATATTCACCAATAGATAAGTATAATGAAAGTGTCCTCAGGGATATTGAAAACTGCGATTATAGGGAAGGACAAACTTTAGATTTAAGTGGTGGAGGTATTAGAATAAAGGTAAAGGAAAGTCTTAATTTAGGGCAACTAGTCATGTTGAATACTAAGATTAATAACGAAGATATATTAGCCTTAGGTAAAATCGTTAGAGATGAAACACAAAATAAAAATGAATATGTATATGGAGTAAAATTTCAATTTATTGATGATAAGGTAAGGGAAAATATAATACAGTTTATTTTTAAGAATATGAGAAAGTTAATGAAAACAAAGTAGGAGGGAAATGATGTGTCTGTAGCTTGTGATGTAGATGTTAGAGAAGAAATAATTAAAAAAAATATACCTCTTGTAAAGTATATTGCTTCCAAGATTATCGTAGGAAAAAATAAATATGTTGAATATGAAGACTTAATAAGTTATGGAATGATTGGGCTTATGGATGCTATAAATAAGTTTGATGACACTAAGGGTATGAAATTTTCCACCTATGCTGCCATAAGAATAAATGGAAGTATTATAGATGAAATACGAAAAAATAGTCCTATATCTAAAAGAGCCATCGATAAGCTTAATAGATACAATAAGGTAGTGGAAGAATTACAAAATAAACTTTACAGAGAACCAAAAGATATTGAAGTAGCTGAAAGAATGGAAATAAGTTTAAAGGAGCTTACAGATATACAAGGTTATGTAAACTATATTTCAATGATGTCCTTAGAAACTATTTTATTTGGTGATGATGAGGAAATGTCTTTAATCAATTCCATAGAGGATACTAAAAGTCCTTCTCCACAAAAGTCTTTGGAAGAAAAAGAAATGCTAGAGTACTTGAGGAGAGGCCTGGATAATCTAAAGGAAAGAGATAGACTTATACTAAATCTATACTACTTTGAAAAACTTACTTTAAAACAAGTAGGAGCAGTGTTAGAAGTATCAGAATCAAGAGTTTGTCAACTTCATAGTAGAGCTATTTTAAATTTAAGAAAAGAAATTGAGAAACTCCAATATGATATTAAGTCATAGAAGATAGGTGAGAATATGTATATTTTATTAATTATTATTGGAGTGGCTTTAATTGCTACAAATATAAGGGCTATAATGAGAGAAGAAAATAACTTTAGTAAAGCTATGATAGATGCAGAATCTAATATAGATGAAGTAGACATGAGACTTGTTGAAATAAGAAGTGAGTTTGCTAAAACAATTACAGAATTACAAAGAGAAATAAATGACTTAAAAAAAGTAAATCATACTGTATTTATTAAAAATGAATTATTAGAAAAAAGGGATGATTCAGATAAAAATATTAGTAATGATGAGTACATAAATACCTTGGTAGATAAGATTGATTCCTTAGATGATGATATTCTTCTTCAAGGAGAAAATATGGATGAATTAATGGACGATTTAAAAGAAGAAGAAAAAGACGGTAATCCTAAAAAAGAAAAAGAAGATAGTAATCCTAAAAAAGATATAAAGGGTAATAGCTTAAAAGTAGAAGAGGTAAAAGCCTTATTAGCTGAAGGCTTAAGTGAAGAAGGCATAGCACAACGGCTGAATATAGGAAAGGGTGAGGTCTTATTAATAAAGGAATTATATTTAAAATAAAAAAATTTATTAAAGTTTTAAGTGATAGAAAAATTTTATTTGGTATAGGCATTGGCATAATACTAGGAATATTTTTTAGTATCCCTGCAAAAATAGATTATAAACTTAGCGATGGTGAAATTGAAATAAGAGCAAAAAAATTAGGAATGACCTATCCAGACCAGATTAAAATTGATATAAAGGCGGGTGCAAACAATGATTAGAGGATTGTATACAGTAGCTTCAGGAATAATTACCAGTGAAAAAAATCAAAGTGCTATTATGAATAATATAGCAAATATAAACACTACAGGATATAAATCACAGATTTTATCCATGAAGAGTTTTGATGAGGTATATATTTCTAATAAAGATGGAAAAAACAATGAAAGAGTAACCATTGGAGCTATGAGTAATGGAGTAGAAATAAATGATCGAACCACTAATTTCTCACAAGGAACTATAAAGGATACAGGAGTAACAACTGATTTTGCCCTTCAGGGAGAAGGATTTTTTGTAGTTCAAAGACAAACCGCTAATGGAGCTACAAATTATTATACAAGAGATGGTCATTTTGCTGTAGACACTTCAGGATATTTAGTGACCTCTAATGGAGATAGGGTTCTTAGTAGGAGTGGGAATGGATTAGCACCTATATATATAGGTGAAGGAAGTATTTCTGCAGACAATATTGGGAATATATCTGTAGATGGACGAGACGCTGGCAGATTAGCTGTAGTTAATTTTCCAAAGGATAACCAAGGTAAATATGAAAATCTAAATGAATTTACATATAATCTTTATGAAGGAGTTAATCCTACCTTTGTTAATAATCCTTATGTAGTTAATAAATCCCTTGAAGGATCTAATGTTAGCGTAGTTCAAGAAACTAGTAACATGATGACTGTTATGAGAAACTTTGAAAGTAATGCAACTATTTTAAAGGTTTTAGATTCTACCTTGGACAAGGCTGTAAATGAAATAGGTAAAGCTAGATAGAATTAATAGAGAAAGAAAAATTTGAGGAGTGAGTTTATGTACGGTATGTTTTACACCAATAGAAGTGCAATGGAAGCACAACAGAATAAATTAGACTTAGTATCAAATAATATAGCAAATTCCGGTACTATTGGATATAAAAAAGTAACATCTACATTCCAAGACCTTTATACCAGTTCATTAGAGAGACTAGGAGTACCATGGTCTAAGAATGCAAATACTGAACTTTATGTTGGTACAGGGGTTAAATCTACTAATGAAGTTAGAATAAAAACTCAAGGAAGCTTAACTAATACAAAGATATCTACAGATTTAGCTATAGATGGAGAAGGATTCTTTAAAGTATATAAACAAGATGGAAGTGCAGCCTATACTAGAAATGGAAACTTCAAAGTGGATGCTTCAGGAATTTTAGTAGATAATAATGGATATAGATTATCTATAACTGATGCTAATGGTAATGAGATAAATGTGCCAGGGGGTCCAATTAACTTTGCTAAAGATAAGTTTTCTATAGATGCAAATGGGGCTTTATCCTTAGATAATGATGGAAACTCTATAAAAGTTGGAGATATTAAAACTTATAAGACCATAGGTGATACAGATTTTATTTCTGCAGGACAAAGCTTATTTGTTCCAATAGAAGGAGCTACTGTATTGGAGACTACGGATAGAGATATTTATCAAGGGTTTACGGAAAGATCTAATGTAGATATGTCTACTGAGATGACTGACATGATTGTAGCCCAAAGAGCTTTTCAATTAAGCTCCTCTGCATTAAAAACTGCAGATGATATGTGGGGAATGATAAATAACTTAAGATAGTAATGGAAATAGAAAAGAATGAAAGACATAGTTTTTCATTCTTTTTTTATATTTTCAAACATATAATATAACATTAACAAAGGATAAATTTTAAATAGAAGGGGTGATATTATGGGGTAGGATATTTATTTGGATGTTTGCTAAGTATATTATTTTGGAAGTTTGATAGACATAGATTAGCAATAAAAGTCAATGAGAAATTTAGTGCTAAAATAAGAAGCAAAGTAGTTTTACGATGGGTATACTTTATACTTATACCTACCATAGGGATAATTATAAGTCTTATATCTAATAGGGAGATTGTTAATGCTATTGTAGCTTTCTTCGTTATTGAGATAAGCAATAGTGAAAGAAAAACAGTAATTAAAAAATCCACTGAAAAAAAGGAGTTTTACAATACTTTATCCTTAATTAGCAAATCATTGATTTGTGGTTTTTTAGCACCCTTAATTTATATTCTAATCATAGGTAATGGAGGAGGAGTAATATATACATTAATATATTATATCAGTGACGATGAGAGTCTAAAGTTTATTAATGGTATATTAAATGTGTTAAATATTATTCCAACTCTAATAGGTGGAATGTTCTTATATATTGTCTATATTATTAGAAATAAAACCTTTAAAATTAATTTCAAGGGGGATTTTTTAAAAAATCTATTTACTAATCCACTTTTAAACATTTATATTTTTGCTGCATATATTGAATCAGTTAATTTTTACTACATAGAAGATAAGGGGGTACATTATCTAAAAAGTTATGGGGTGTATCAAGGAAAGATTGATGATTTATGTGTTAAGGATTTTTTAACTGTGATATATGGAGTGTGTTTTATTTTCTTTGTTATATTTTGGATTTATATTATTAATAAGGGATCAATTCTAAAATTAGTGGTACAGTAAACAAAAGGAGGCAGTCTTTAGGGACAGCCTCCTTTGGAGCTAAAGAATTACTTAATTTGGTTTATAACCTCTGTAAGAGGTGGAATAACTTGTTTCTTTCTAGAAACTACCTGGTCAATATATGCTGTTCCATTGTTTAACTTAATGTTAAAGGCTCTTGAGAATACTTCTTTGTGTTCGCCACACACAATGAATAAAGAAGAACTTTTAAATATGTCAGTAACCATAAGAATAATTAGGTCAAACTTTCCTTGACTTGCTTTTTCATTCATTACAGTTTTTAAATCATTAATTAGTGGAGTAAATCCATCCATATAAGTAGTTGTTATTTGTCCAACACCTACTTTAAAATTACCCATATTAAAGATTTTGAAATCTTGGTATAAAAGTTCCTTTGAGCTTTTTCCTTCTAATGAAGTTCCAGCTTTAAACATCTCTTGAGCAAATTTTTCTATATCTATACTTGCTATTTCAGCTAATCTCTTTAGTATGATTTCATCTACAATAGTTGCTGTTGGAGATTTTAATAGTAGAGTATCGGAAATAATAGCTCCACATAATAATCCAGCTACTTTCTTAGATGGTCTAATTCCATTTTCAAAGAAAATATTAGCAACAATGGTAGAAGTACTTCCTACAGGCTCATTTCTAAAGTATATTGGTTGACCTGTTTGAATATCTCCTATTCTATGGTGGTCGATAATTTCTAAAATGTCTGCATCTTCAAGACCGTCTACAGACTGAGTCTTTTCGTTATGATCCACTAAAATTACTTTCTTTCTTTGTTGGGTTATTAAATGATATCTAGAAATGCTTCCAACCACGGAACCATCTTCATCTAAAACTGGATAACTTCTATATCTAGTTTCTAGCATAATATCTTTAATCTCCTCAATGAAGTCACTAGTAGAGAAGGTAATTAAATTATTTTTAGTCATTACGTATTCTATAGGAATACTTTGAGGTATTAGTCTAGCAGCAGTAAAAGAGTCATAAGGAGTAGTGATTATAGTGCATCCTTTTTCTTTAGCTAGGTCAATAATTTTTTCAGAGGGATTTGTATTATTAGTGATTATCATTAATCTAGCATTACAATCTAATACAAATTCTTGAACTAACTCACGGTCTCCACAGATGCAAATATCTTCCGCTTCTATTAAATTTCTATCATTTGGTTCCATCATAGAAACTACAACTTTCCCCTTAAGTTCTAAGTTTTCATCTGATAAGTAAACAATTTTAGCGGATAGAGTTTCTAAAATGTTACTTAGACTTGTTTTACTTTTAGCTAAAACGTAATTATCCCAAATGTCTAGATAACTAGCTGCCAGATTTGATACAGATACAATTCCAGCTAATTTTTCATTAGGATATATAACTGGGAGAGTTTTAATGTTTTTTTGCTTCATTATAGACCAAGCCATTTTTAAGGATATGTCTGAAGCAATAGGAGCTACTGTATCTATTTTTAAATCTATAATTTGAGGCTTTACAGTTTGAACAAGCTGTGGTGGCTGAACTCCAAAGTAATCTAGGATAAACTGAGTTTCTCTACTAATTTCCCCTAGTCTAATTGGAATTGCATTGATTCGTTGGGTTTTATTTTTAAACTCTGAATAAGCAATGGCTGCACAAATAGAATCAGAGTCAGGATTTCTATGACCTGTTATGTATACTTTATTTACCATGAATAACCTTCCTTTATAATATCTATTCTTATTTATAATTAGTATTTTAAAGGTTTATTTACCTTATGTAAAGTTAAAGTTTTCATATACTGGTAGGATGGTACATATATTTTAATGATAGATTATTTCTAACTATAAATAAAAAAATTGTAAGGGGGAAAAAATGTGAGTGCTAAAGAATATAGAGGGCTATCTACCAATGAAATAGAAGATAGGCTGAAAGAATACGGACTAAATGAGTTACAGAGTAAGAAAAAAGTGTCACCTATAAAAATATTCTTGTCACAATTTAATGATTTGATTATTTGGATACTAATGGTGGCAACCGTTATATCGGGTTTTATGGGGGATAAAGCAGACGCTATAACTATTCTAATAATTATAGTAATGAATGGAATTTTAGGTTTTGTACAAGAATATAAAACTGAAAAATCCTTAGAACAGTTAAAAAAATTATCATCACCTACTGCTAAGGTAATAAGGGATGGAAAAATTGAAGTTATTAATTCCATATATTTAGTACCAGGAGATTTGGTTATATTAGAAAGTGGGGATAGGATACCTGCTGATAGTATTTTAGTTGAAGGAAATAATCTTATGATGGATGAATCTCTTCTAACTGGTGAATCCGTAGGAGTGCACAAGAATCCAGAGGACAGTGATAATAATATATATATGGGAACTATCGTATTGACAGGTAGGGGAAAAGCAAAGGTATATGGAACTGGAATGAATACAGAAATGGGGAGAATAGCTCATATGCTTCACTCTATAGAAGATGAACCATCCCCACTAAAGGAAAGATTAAATTTCCTTGGAAAAGTACTTGTAGTTCTTTGCTTAACTATATGTGCAGTAGTAACCTTTTTAGGTATTTATAGAGGTGAAAATGTCTATGACATGTTTTTATCTGGGGTTAGTTTAGCCGTTGCTGCTATTCCAGAAGGGTTATCAGCTATAGTAACTGTTGCCCTTGCTTTAGGGGTATCAAGAATGCTTAAGAGAAATGCCCTAGTAAGAAAGTTACCAGCAGTGGAAACCCTAGGATGTACCTCTGTAATATGTAGTGATAAAACAGGAACTTTAACAGAAAATAGAATGACGGTAACAGCACTTCTTCATAATGGAAAAATTCATGATATTGATGAAGATAAAAGTTTTGACCATGATATTTTAAAAAAGATATTTGTATATTGTAATGATTGTAACTATAATTATTCTTCTAATTCCATGGAAAAGGCTTTAATGGGAGACCCAACAGAGACTGCTTTAATAAAAGGCTTCTTTAAAAAGGTTTCTGAAATAGAAAGATTTAATAGTAAAGTAGAGAGGATTTTTGATATCCCCTTTGATTCTACAAGAAAAATGATGACAGTAATTGTGAAGGACGTAACTACTAAGAAGGATGTATGTTATGTTAAAGGAGCTCCAGAGCGAGTACTTGATAGATGTTCACATATATTAGTAAATGGAAGGGTAGAGCCATTAACTATACCTTATAGAAGAAGTGTAGAAAAGCTTATTGATGATATGTCCTTTAGAGCGCTTAGATGCATTGCAGGTGCATATAAAGATAATAACTTAATTAAGGGAGACAAGGTGGAAAATGGTTTAATTTTTGTAGGGGTGGCTGGAATTATAGACCCACCAAGAAAAGAAGTAAAGGATGCAGTTTTAAAGTGCAGAGTTGCAGGAATAAGACCGGTTATGATTACAGGTGACCACAAAAATACAGCCTTTGCCATAGGGAAAGATCTAAATATATGTAATGAAAGCAAGGAAGTAATTACAGGAGCTGAACTTGATAGAATAAATGATAAAGAACTTGAAAAATCCATAGACGATTATAGAATATTTGCAAGGGTTAGCCCTAAACATAAATTAAGAATAGTAAAAGCTTTTAAAAGTAGAGGTAATATTGTAGCTATGACTGGGGATGGAGTTAATGATGCCCCTGCTATTAAAGAAGCTGACATTGGAATAGCTATGGGAATTTCAGGAACAGATGTAACTAAGGAAGCGGCATCTATGATATTGTTAGATGACAACTTTGCTACTATTGTAACTGCAGTAGAAGAAGGTAGAGTTATATATGATAATATTAGAAAATTTATAAGATATCTATTATCCTGTAACTTAGGTGAAGTATTGACTATGTTCTTAGCTTCATTGTTTTATTTAGAAGTACCACTGCTTCCAATTCAAATTTTATTTGTAAATTTAGTTACTGATGGACTTCCAGCTATAGCTCTTGGAGTAGACCCACCAAATAAAAATATAATGTATGAAAAGCCAAGAAAAAAAGGCGAAAGTGTTTTTGCAAGGGGATTAAAAGAAAAGATATTAATTAGAGGTGCATTAATTGGTGTTTGTACAGTTCTTGCATTCTTAGCGGGTAAGTATTATGGATATGGATTAGGAGTATGTAGAACTTTAGCCCTTGGAACTTTAATTTGCTCACAGTTAATTCACGTATTTGAATGTAGAAGTGAAAAGTATTCTCTCTTTGAAATCAATCCATTTACCAATATGTATTTATTGGGTTCTGTTATTATTTCAGTGACAGCACTTTTATTAGTAATATATGTTCCTATGTTACAAGGTATATTCCATACCATGTCTATAGGTATTGGACAGTGGGCAATCATTGTATTTTTCTCAGGAATAATATCCTTTATTAATAGCATTGCTACTTTTGTAGGAAACAGAACTTAAGAATATTTTAAGTGAAAAATAGCCATGGTACTTTCTGATATTCTCATCCTTATAATAGACAATTTTATTATTTAAACTGTCTACCATAAGGGAAGCATATCACTGTAGATGCCTTGGCTATTTATATGCTTATAGCTTGTACAAATATATTGCTGTAATTTTAAGCAGAGCCCAACAATTACAAAAGATTAGCAAATATGGAGGCACCAATTACTGTGAATAAACCTGCCACTGCTATTGCAAGACCACTCATAGCACCTTCTATTTCTCCAATTTCCATTGCCTTTGAAGTTCCTATGGCATGGGAAGAGGTTCCTATGGCAATTCCTTTAGCAATTGGTTCATGGATATGAAATACCTTACAAATAACTTCAGCAAGGATATTACCAATAATACCAGTTACAATAATGACAGCTACTGTAATTGTAACAATTCCATTTAGCTCTTCTGAAATTCCCATTCCTATAGCTGTGGTAATGGACTTTGGAAGCAAGGTTACATACTGTTCATGGGTAAACTGAAAAAGCAAGGCGAATAAAAATACACTTATAAGACTGGCTGCTACTCCTGAAAAAATTCCTATTATAATAGCTTTAAAATTGTTTTTTAATAAATCCAGTTGCTCATATAGAGGGATTGCTAGACATACTGTAGCAGGAGTTAGTAAATAGCTTAAATATTTTGCTCCATTATTGTAACTTTCAAAATCTACTTTAAAAATAACTAAAGCTGCCATTACAAAAAGAATTGAAATAAGTAAGGGATTAAAGATCCCATTATTAAATTTCTTTTTTAAAAACAACCCTATTTCATAGCCTAGAATACTGACCACTACTCCGAAAAATGCTGAATTACATAATAAATCCTTCAATTTCTATTCATCCTCTCTAGCTTAATCATAAACTGGGTAACCTTACCTGTCACTATCATTACAATAACTGTGGTTAAAATAGTTATTATAATAACAGGAATCCAAATATTCTTTAGTACATCCCAAGAAACTAATAAACCAACTGCTGCTGGTATAAACATAAGAGGCATAATTTCTATTAAAAAAGTTCCAGTTTCCTTCACTTGTTCAAGGGAAATTATTTTTGTTTTTAAAATTATAAGCATGAGAATTAAACCATATATACTAGCAGGAATAGGTAATGGAATAATATATTTTAATATTTCTCCAATAAAAGTTACTGCCAAAATAATTCCAAATTGACGAAAATACTTCATATAAACATCCCTTTCTAAATTGGTACTACCAATTTAGAATTGTACATCTTTTTTATAGGTATGTCAAAAAACACAGGATACAAATAGTATCCTGTGCTAACTAAAAAGTTAAGTTTTCCAATTGCGCCCCAGCCAAGGGAGCTTCATTACTTATTTAAATCTTCTATCTTGTCTTACTCTCTGTATCTTCTTTTGACCACCTTCAACAGGAACTAAGTCTCTCTTATTAGTAAGGTTCATAACGTTCATTATGCTTATGTAGTCCTTAACTTTCTTTTTCTTCTTTTTCTTTTTAGAATAATCAGGTTTTAAACCTTGGATTAATAAAGAATGGCCTTGAGATACAGGAATGAATTCTGGCTTTTTAAACCATCTCTTTTTCTTATAAACACAAGTTGCTATAGTTCTAGCACTGTCTTGTTTCACTACAATAGTAACAATAATAGTATTTAAAATTCCAAGAAAAGATTTCTCCTCTGTTTTAACAGATAAAGCCCTTCCTTGAACTTGTGTTATTCTATCACCATATCTATTTATAAAAGCATTAGAATAACTTTGTGATAATTTGTCTTTGAATCCCATATGAATAACTCCTTTACATGAAGAATAAATAACTACGTATAATATCTGACTGTATTCAAGTGTATAATATTACACAATATCATTATTATATAATAATTAAGTTGTTATAACAAGTTTATGTTTAATTTTTAAAAATATATCATGAATTTTTTAAAATTATAATATGAATTTTTATGTTTTTGTTCCAAAAGTCCTTTTATAAGAATATTAATATACTAAATGATTTTATTTGGGAGGACAGTATGAAAAGAGTTTTAAAACCCAGTGAAGTTTTGTACGATTTTGAAATTGTTGAAGATAGAGAAATAGAAGGCGAATTTATATTGCCACAATATAAGGATGCATATAATAAAATAAAAACCTCACTTCTTTTAAATGGGGAAGGATATAATATTTACTTAGTTGATGAATTTTGCAAGGATAGAGTAAAACATATTATTAGCTATGTAAAACATATATTGACGGATGGAAAGCCACCAAAGGATATATGTTATGTTATAAAAGGAAATGTAAAGGAACCTGTTCCTTTGTTTGTTAACAATGGATATGGAAATAAGCTTAAAAAGGTAGTAGACAAAATTCAAGAATTTTATGCAGAAAGTATATTTAAATTTTATAATGGTATAGATAATAAAGAAAAAGAGCACCTTATTAGTACTATTAAAGATAGGCGTAGCAAAATAGTTGGAGATTTAATTAAACTTTCTAAAGAATATGGTTTTGATATAAAAACTAGTGGGGATGGATTTACATTTATACCCCTAGTTGATGGAAAAGAAATGACAGAGGATGAATTCGATAATCTTAAGGAAGAAGAAAAATTTGAAATATTAAATAAAGTGGATGAGTTAAAGATAAATGCTAATGACATATTAGAAAAGTTAAGAAATATGAAAAATGATGAAATAAATAGAATTAGAGAGATAATGGATAACTTTTTTAAAGAAGAAATGGAAGAGTTAAATGTAATAATAGAAGAAGAATTTAATGATGATAGTGAGGCTAAGGCTTATATTCATTACTTAATTACTGAGATTAAGGGTGAACTTGAGGAAAACTATTCTATAAGCTACGAGGATGATGAAGAAGCTATAAGAGACATTATATATAAATATGATGTAAATGTAATTGTTGATAATTCAGATATTGAATATCCACCAGTAATCTTTGAAGAAGATCCTAGTGTATCTAACCTTTTTGGATCTATAGATTATGAAAATCATAATAATATATATGTATCTACTGTAAAATCCATAAGAGCAGGTAGTTATTTAAGAGCTAATGGGGGATGCCTAATTCTTAGAGCCAGTAGTCTACTTAGTAATTCTCAGTCTTATTATTATTTGAAAAGAGCTATAATATCAGAAAAAGTAGACTTGGATTACAACAGAGGATATATAGAACTATTTACTTTAAGTAGTTTAAAACCAGTACCTATGCCAATTAATACTAAAGTAATAATAATTGGGGATTATGATATTTATGACGCATTGTATAACTATGATAAAGAATTCAGAACAATATTTAAGACGAGGGCTGATTATAGAGGAGTATTGAAGGCTGAGAATAAGGTTAAAACTGTATTAATAAAAGAAATAAATAGATTGTCTAAGGAAAATAATATTAAACCTATAACATCTAGTGGCATAAGAGAAATTGCAAAATTTTTATCTAGAAAGGCAGAAAATAAAAATAAGATACATTTTGACCATGATGAATTATCAAACCTTATAATACAAGCTAATTATAAAGCAGCAGAAGAGGCAAGGGAGTTTATTGATGGAGATAATATAGAGAACATTGCTTATAGGAAAGAACCTATAGAAAGAGAATATCTAGAGTTATATGATGAAAAAAGATTGTTAATAGATGTTTCGGGAAGCAAGGTGGGGCAAATTAACGGGCTTTCTGTCATTGATACGGGATATACAAGTTTTGGTAAACCTGTTAAAATAACCTGTACCTGTTTTAAGGGAGAAGGAAAAATCATTGATGCTCAAAGGGAATCCAACCTAAGTGGTAAAATTCATACTAAGGGAATTAATATTTTAAAAGGATATATTAATAATATCAATGGAGGATATAAAACTCTACCAGTAGATTTCAATCTTAGCTTTGAGCAGTTATATGGAGTTATAGATGGTGATAGTGCATCAGTAGCTGAAGCATTAGCTATAATATCTGCTCTTTGCAAGATTCCTATCAAACAAAATATTTCAATTACTGGATCCATAAATCAATTTGGTCAAGTACAGCCTATAGGTGGTGTAAATGAAAAAATTGAAGGATTCTTCGAAGTGTGTAAAATCATGGATGATACGGAAGGAAAGGGAGTTGTTATTCCTCTATCTAATAAAGATGATTTAGTACTTTCAAGAGAAGTTGAGAGAGCAATTTTTGAAGGTGAATTTAAAATATATACTATAGAAACTGTGGAAGATGCCATGGAGTTAATATTTGATGCTGAAGAAATTACTATGGATAATATAATGGAGTTAATAAGTAAGCAGTGTATAGAATATGAGAAGAAATGATGGTAAAGGAATGGTGCAAATTCCTTGAAACCCCCATGAATAGAACAAATAGTTAACTATATTCATATATAACTATTTATATATGTAAAAATTAATATAGGTATATAGGTATATAGTGAAATAGTAATATAGGTATATTGTTATATAACTAGCTAGTTTTATGGGAATGTATTAGCATATCATATATTTTCAATATTGAGGGAATAAATATACAATAAGTGTAAAGTGGAGAGTATTATGCAACTTTTAAGGTGATGAGTTGTAATAATACCCTCCATTTATATTTAATTAAGTTATTTAAAATAGAGCGATTGCCTTTGGAAGAGAAGTTTAATTATATAGGTTTTGCTCTTCGAAACATCCATTTTAGTTTTATAACTTCAATCAACTACATACCTAATTAATAATTGTATATTAGTATAATTATTCTATATAAAGAATTTTATGAATGTTTCGAAAATTAAAATATAAAGTTTGAAAAACTTTATATTAATAAATTTTGAATGGGGATGGGTATATGAAAAAGAATTTAAACAGCTTAAAGAGTAAACTTATAATTTCGTTGCTAGGAGTATCTATTATCCCTTTAATTTTTATAGCCTTATTGGTTTATAATGAATGTTATAGTTTACTTAAGGATAACTTAAAGTACTCCACTGGTCAAACACTGGTAGAGGTGAATAGAGGGATAGAAAATTATTTTAATACAGTAGCGAATCAAATAAATTCACTAACACTTAACAGTAAGTTTATTGAGTTGGACAATAGTAGTGAAAGCATTAAAGATATAATAAGTCATATGAATAATGTAGAAGTATCAGATTCTAATATTAGTACAGTGTTTTATGGAACAGAGAATGGTGATTTTTATACTTCCCACAAAATTAATCTTCCAGATGGATATAATCATAAGGAGAAGGAATGGTATACTTTAGCTACAGCAAATAAGGACTCCTATATAATTACATCTCCATATACTAGTGCTGAAGATCAAAAAACTACGGTTACACTGGCTAGGACAGTGGTAAAGGATGGACAGGTTGTTGGAGTTGTTGGATTAGATTTATCTTTAGATGTTTTTAGTTCAAGTATATCTAACATAAAAATAGGTGATGAAGGGGTTGTAGTTGTATGTAGTAGTAATGGGGATATTATATCTCATACAGATGAAGGCTTAATAGGTAAAAATTTAATAGAGGTAGATGAGGAACTTAAATCTGTAGTAGATGATAATTCAGGTTTTATAGAATTAAGTAATAATGGAAAAAGAAATTTTGTAGTTTATAATTTGAATTCCTTAGAAAACATAAAATTAGTGGCATTTATACCGGAAATAGAATTATTAAAAGATACTAATGCAGTTAGAAGCTTTTTAATAATAGGGATAATTGTAATAGGAATAGTTGCAATAATTATAAGCGTAATTTTAGGAGAAGGCATCGCTAAAAATATGAAAAAGGTTAAGAACGTAATATCTAAAGCTGCCAAAGGAGATTTTACAGGTAAAGTAGAAATTAAGTCCAAAGATGACTTTAAAGAATTAGGAGATTACTTTAACAATATGATGGAATCAATTGCACTGTTAATGAAAAATGTGGACAAGTCATCTCAGGTGGTATTAAAAACTGCAGCTGATTTAGCTATAATGTCTAATGAAACTACTACTGCCCTTTCACAAACGCATATAGCCATGGATGAAATAGCTTCAGGTGCATCTAATCAAGCTGAAAGTACTATTCAATGTGCAAGCCATATGGAGGATTTAGCCCAAGGAATTGATAATATAGAAAACTCCTCTACAGAAATTGATAGTATATCTAAAGATACAAAGAATTATAGTATTGAAGGAAGCAAAATAGTTTCAGAGCTAATAAACAGTTCAACGAAAATAAAAGATACTTTTGAAGTTGTTGGAAATATAGTGAAAGAAGTAAATGAAAGTATGGATCAAATAAATCTTATATCTAAAACAATTTCTGATATAACAGAACAAACTAATTTATTATCTTTGAATGCATCTATAGAGGCAGCTAGATCTGGCGAGGCAGGTAAGGGATTTGCTGTAGTAGCTAATGAAATAAGAAGATTAGCAGATCAATCAAAGAGTTCAACTGATAGAATAAATGTTATGATTAAAGCGATAGAAGAAAAATCTATGTTAGCTGTATCTGCTATAAATAACTCTCAACAAGTGGTAGATGAAGAAGGAAAAATGGTAAGTGAAACCTCACAAATTTTTGAAAACATATCTGGAAGTGTACTTGAGTTATCAAGTAAGATAAGTGAAATTAAAAAATCTATTGAGAATATTCAATATGAAAAAATTAATGTAGTAAAAGAAATAGAAAATGTTACATCAATTTCAGAAAGCACTGCTTCAGCCACAGAAGAAATATCAGCTTCTACAGAAGAAATTACTGCTAATATGGATGAAATTTCAAGATATACTCAAAATTTAAATGAATTATCTGAAACTTTAAAATTTGAGATTTCAAAGTTTATAATTGAATAATACATTATATAAAAAATGTATGAGTTAATTTCACTCATACATTTTCAAATTATATAAAGAATTTAATTTTAGAATAATTATACATTAAATCTAAAGTTTACTACATCTCCATCTTGCATTATATATTCTTTTCCTTCAAGTCTGTAGAAGCCTTTTTCTTTAGCTGCAGCTTCAGAACCACATTCAACTAACTTATCAAAGGAAATTACCTCAGCACGGATAAATCCACGTTCAATGTCGGTATGAATTTTACCGGCAGCAGCAGGTGCCTTTGTACCTATTTTAATTGTCCAAGCTCTTACCTCTTGAACACCAGCAGTTAAGTAGCTCATTAGTCCAAGAAGTTTATAACTTGCATGGATTAGTTTATCAAGACCTGATTCTTCAAGACCATACTCTGAAAGTAAGTCTTTCTTTTCTTCATCATCTAATGTAGATAATTCTTCTTCTAATTTAGCACATACTATGATAATTTCAGATTTCTCCTTAGCAGCATAGGCTTCTACTTCTTTTACCATTTCGTTTTCTCCGCCACACTCCATTAAGTCTTCTTCACTTACATTGCATGCATATAATACAGGTTTAGAAGTTATTAAGAAAAGAGATTTAACAAATTCATCTTCTTCATCTGTAAACTCTAAAGTTCTAACTGGCATATTGTCTTCTAAATGTTTTTTAATTTTTTCCATAATTGCATATTCAACCTTTGCAGTCTTATCCCCTGAGCGTACTAGTTTTATAGACTTTTCCATTCTTCTTTCTAGGACTTCTAAATCAGAAAAAATTAATTCTAAATTAATAGTTTCAATATCTCTTATAGGTGATACAGATCCTTCTACATGAACAACATTATCATCTTTAAAACATCTAACAGTATGAACAATTGAAGCTACTTCTCTTATATGAGATAAAAACTTGTTTCCAAGTCCTTCACCTTTACTTGCTCCTTTAACTAATCCTGCTATGTCATAGAATTCTATGGCAGTATGCACTTGTTTTTTAGAATTATATAATTTTTGTAATACATCAAGACGGTTGTCAGGTACACTAACAACTCCTACATTTGGCTCTATAGTACAAAAGGGATAGTTAGCAGACTCTGCTCCTGCTTTTGTAATGGCATTAAATAATGTACTTTTTCCTACGTTAGGTAAACCTACTATTCCTAATTTCATATAATACTCGTCCTTTCTATGTAAACCATGTGGCTTATTACTTAAAAATTTCATTCTTTTAAATTATACTCTACAGAAAAGGGAATTTCAATAATTCTACAAGTTATATAGAGTAATAGAGAAAAAACCGTAGAAAAATAAGGAACTATATTATATAAATGTAATATATTTGAAATTAGTTGGAGATTCTTTATATATATCTATAAATTTGTTTAAAAAAAGTTTTTCATTTAGGGAATATTTAAAAGGAATTTATGTAAACTTATAGAATTATTTATGGTACAATGAAAAGTGTATAAATGGATTCTATAGTTTATATTTTATAAACCATAGACGAAACAAAGGAGAATATATAATGGAATTTAAACACTTTTCAGTAATGTTAGAAGAATGCATAGAAATGTTAGATATTAAAGAAGATGGTATATATGTTGATTGTACTTTAGGTGGAGCAGGTCATTCAAAGGAAATTTTAAAGAAACTTTCACCAAAGGGAAGATTAATAGGAATAGACCAAGATTTAGATGCTCTTAAGGCTGCAAAGGAAAAGCTAAAGGATTTTAATAACATTACCTATGTACACAATAATTTTTATAATATTAAGGACATATTGGAGTCTTTAGGAATAGAAAAAGTTGATGGTATACTCATGGATTTAGGAGTTTCATCTTATCAGTTGGATCAAGGTGAAAGAGGCTTTAGTTATATGAAGGAAGCGGCCTTAGATATGAGAATGAATAGGGAAGAAGCTTTTTCAGCCTATAATGTAGTGAATGAATATAGTGAGGATGAACTCTTTAGAATTCTTAGAGATTTTGGGGAGGAGAAGTTTTCAAGAAGAATTGCGAGCAGGATAGTAGAAAAAAGAAAAGTAAAACCTGTTGAAACTACCCTTGAACTTGTAAAAATTATAGATGAATGCATACCTGCCAAGTTTAAAAGGGAGGGTGGACACCCTGCTAAAAGAACATTTCAAGGTATTAGAATAGAAGTAAACAGCGAATTGAGTATTTTAGATAGAGCCATAGGAGATGGCATAGAAGCTTTAAATAAGGATGGAGTTATGGCAATAATTACATTCCATTCTTTAGAAGATAGAATTGTAAAAAATAAGTTTAGAGATTTAGTGGATCCATGTAAATGTCCTAAGGATCTTCCTATGTGTGTTTGTGGGAAAAAGCCAATAATTAAATTGATTAACAAAAAGCCTATAGAAGCCACTAAGGAAGAACTTGCTAATAATTCAAGAAGTAAAAGCGCCAAGTTAAGGGGATGTAAAAAGATTTAGTTCTAAAAACTAGATGGGGGTAGTAAAATGGTAGTAGAAAATAGAAAAAATACGGTAAGTGGGAATACAGCTTTAGCTTCTCAGGTAAATCCGTTACCTAGAGAAAGGGTAAAAACTCCTACTAAACAAGGCCCTAGTAAAGAAGAATTAAGAAAAGTTAGAAAGCAAAAGATAGCAAAATTTTTAAAGCTTAATGGAAGTATAGTAGCAGTAGGACTAGTTGGGGCTATTATTGTATCTAGATACAGTGCTATATATAATAATCAAAAGGAAATAATAGTTCTTCAAGAGCAGATACAAACGCTAACAGAAGAGAGTGAAGATTTGAGAATAAAACTACTTAAGTTTAACAATTTTTCCTACATAGAAGAAGTTGCCACTAAAGAATTAAAAATGATTGAACCAAAGAGTACTAATGCAATCTATTGTGATATTGATGCAATTAAAGAGATAGCTACAAGTAGCACTAATGAAGAAAAAGGGGTTAGTTTATTAAATAAAATTAAAAACTTATTATTTAATTAGTTAGTGAGGTAATTGTAGGTGGCAAAGAAATATTTTGTTGATAAGGTGTTAATGAAAAAGAGAATGATGTTAGCTATGCTATTAGCCTTCTTAGTTTTCCTAGGATTAAGTATAAGATTAGGTTATGTTATGTTTGTTGAAGAATCAACCTATAAGTCTTTGGCGAAACAGCAATGGACCAGTGATGTTAGGATAAATGCTAAAAGAGGTAAGATATTAGATAGAAATGGTAATGAGCTAGCAATAAGTGCTAATGTTTATAGAGCGGACTTAGATTTGAACACTTTAAGAAAAGATATAGAAAATAATGGAATGACCATGGAACAAGTTGCAACAACTCTAAGTGGAATAATTGGAGAAGAACAGGCTGACGTGTTACACATATTAACTAATCCTCTTCCCAATGGAAAACCTAGAGGCTCTGCAATATTAAAGAGAAGAATAGAAAAGGATGCAACAGATGCCATAAGAGAGTTTTGTAAAAATAATAACATAAATGGTATAGTAATATCACCTGATACGAAAAGGTATTATCCAAATGGTAATTTTGCTGCCCATATATTAGGTCATACTAATTCAGATGGAGAAGGACTCACAGGGTTAGAACTGTATTATAATAAGTATCTATCTGGAGTTCCAGGAATTAAAGTTGCTGAAATTGACCAAAAGAGTGAGGGATTACCATATACAATCTCAGAATTTACAGAACCTATTGATGGAAGAAACGTAGTTACTACCATTGATGAAAATATACAAAACTTTGCAGAAAAGTTAGCTGAAGAGGCCTTGGCAGATAATGAGGCTAAAGCAGTATCAATTATGGTTATGGATCCTAATACAGGAGAAATATTGGCTTTAGCAAATAAGCCAGATTATGATCCTAATAATCCGTGGGTTGGGGGAACATCAGATGATGACATTCAGCAGATGTGGAGAAATAGATTAGTCAGTGATGCCTATGAACCTGGTTCTATTTTTAAGGTAGTTACAGCCACGGCGGCCATAGAAAAAGGGATTCTTACAGAGGGAGAGGCTTTTAATTGTGGAGGCTCCCTTAATATTGGGGGAAGAAATATTCACTGTTGGAAGACTTCAGGTCATGGTCCTCAAACCTTTGAAGAAATATTAAAAAATTCTTGTAATGTTGGATTTATGGTTTTAGGAGAAAGATTAGGTGCTGCAAATCTTAACGAATATATTGAAAAGTTTGGGTTAGGACATAAAACCGGAATTGATTTACCTGGTGAATCAGCTGGTATAGTTAAAGCCACAAAAGATATATCTGTAACAGACTTAGCTACTATATCCTTTGGACAAAGCAATACAACTACAGGAGTTCAATTTATGAGAGCTTTCAATGCAATTGCCAATGGTGGATATTTGATAACACCTCATTTAATGAAGGAAATAAATCATTATGATGATAAAAAAGAGCTAGTAGTTGATGAAACCTATAAGATAGAAAAGCAACAACGTTTTACTCCAGAGGCTATGACTGAAATGAGATCTCATTTAGAACAAGTAGTTGGTGCAGGTGGAGGATCAAAGGCTAAAATTGATGGATATAGAATTGCTGGTAAAACTGGTACAGCACAAAAGGTAGACACTGTTAATGGTGGATATGCAAATGGTAAGTATCTATCATCCTTTGCAGGGATGGCTCCTGCTGATAATCCAAAGTATACAGTATTTGTATCTATTGATGAACCAAATCCATCTTGGTACTATGCGGGACAAATTGCTGCCCCAGTTGGACAAAAGTTATTTAATGATTTGTTTAATTATACAGAAATGAAGCCTAATGGAAGCTATATGGAAGTTGATGAAAGTTTAAAAGCAGATGTAATTGTTCCTGAGGTTAGGGGACTATCAGTTGCAGATGCTAAAAAAGTAATAACTGATGCAGGGTTAACTATTAGAGTAGAAGGTAGTGGAGGCACTATAACAGATATAAATCCAAAACCAGGGTTTACTCTTAAGGAAGGTAAAGAGATAATCCTATATGCAGGAGGCAGTAATGGAAGCGCAGATACAGTTATAATTCCTGATTTAAAGGGATTTACAAAGGAAAGTATCATAAAGCTTTTCAATGATTTAGGATTAAAGAGTGAATTTATAGGTGAAGGTCTAGTGGTAGAACAAAGTGTTGCAGGAAACCAAGAAATTAAAAAAGGAACCACGGTAACCTTCCATCTTGGCACCTTAGTAGATTAGATTATCCGGTAGTTACAGGTTGACTTGTGCTACCGGATTTTATATGCTATAAGGTATAAAAATTAAATTTTGGACAATGTTTTAATTAGAAAGAAAAGTATTTTAAGGATGTGAGCAAGATGAAAATAGAAGAGATATTAAAGGGATCAACCTATACAGTGTTAAGTGGAGATGAGAGTATAGAAATTAATGATCCTCAATATGATAGTAGAAAGATAAAATGTGAAGATATGTTTTTTGCAATAGGAGGATTTAATGTAGATGGACACAATTTTATATCAAAGGCTATAGAAAATGGTGCTAAAGCTGTAGTGGTTGAAAAAGATGTGACTCTTGTTGAAGGAATAACGTTTATAAAAGTTGAAAATGGTAGAAGGGCATTAGCTATAGCAGCTTCAAACTTTTATGATAATCCAAGCAAAAAGATGAAAATAATAGGTATAACTGGTACCAATGGCAAGACTACTTCTGCCTTTATGTTAAAGGGAATATTAGAGGCAAAGGGGTATAAAGTTGGGCTAATAGGTACCATAGCTAACTATATAGGGGATAAGGAGATTCATACAGAAAAAACTACTCCAGAATCTTTGGAATTGCAAAAGCTTTTTAAGGATATGGTAGACAGTGATATAGATTATTGTGTTATGGAAGTTTCATCTCACTCTTTAGACTTAGATAGAGTTTATGGGATTGAATTTTCACAAGGGATATTTACAAATCTAACTCAAGACCATTTAGATTTCCATAAAACCTTTGAAAACTACTTCAATGCAAAAAGCAAGTTGTTTAAAATTTGTAAACATTCTGTGGTAAATGTAGATGATAGTTATGGAATTAAGCTTCTTGAAAAAATAAATTCAAGGGTAACAACTTATTCTATTGAAAAAGAAAGTGATTTAAGGGGAACAGACATTAATTTAGAATCTACGGGAATTATATTTAATTTAAAAGGAAATGAAAAAACATATAAAGTTCAGTTGCCTATACCAGGTAGATATAATGTTTACAATGCACTAGGTTGTATTGGAGCTGCCTTAGATGAAGGTATAGATATGGATACTATTGTTGAAGGACTTTCTAAGGTTACTGTGCCTGGAAGATGTGAGAACTTAACTTTAGGGATGAACTTAGGTTTTCAAGTAATTAGAGATTATTCTCATACTCCAGATAGCTTAAAAAATATCTTAGAAAATCTTAGAGAACTTACTAAAGGAAAGTTGATTTGTATCTTTGGGTGTGGTGGTGATAGAGATAGAACCAAAAGACCTATCATGGGTGAAATAGGAACAGAACTCAGTGATATAGCCATAATAACCTCTGATAATCCAAGAAGCGAAGATCCTTATATGATATTAGAAGATATTAAGGCTGGGGTTGAGAAATCTAACTATAAACTTATTGAAAATAGAAGAGAAGCCATAAAAACAGCCTTACTCCTCGGGGAAAAAGATGATATTATAGTAATTGCAGGAAAAGGACATGAAACTTACCAAATCCTTAAAAATGAAACTATTCATTTTGATGAAAAGGAAGTTGTATTAGAATTGATAGAGGAGTTGGAGCTTTAGATGGAAACTATAAGGTTAAAGGAAATAGCTGAGGCTATATCCGGAGAAATATTAATTAGTGGAGCTACAGAAGAGTTTTCTAATGTAACCATAGATAGTAGAAATGTCTCTTTGGGAGATATTTTTATAGCAATCAAGGGAGAAAACTTTGATGGTCATAAATTTGTAAAGGGGGCTATAGATAGTGGAGCTAAACTTTGTATAGTACATGAAAAAGAACAATATGAAGATTTAGATGAAAAAGATTTATCTATAATTTTAGTTAAGGATACTAAGAGGGCCCTTCTTGATTTAGCATCCTACTATATTAGTACTTTAGATATAAATGTGGTAGGAATTACTGGTTCTACTGGTAAGACATCCACAAAGGATTTAATGGCAGCAGCTCTTAGCAAAAAATATAGGGTGTTTAAAACCCAAGGGAATTTTAATAATGATATTGGACTTCCTTTGATGATATTTAAATTAGATAAAACTTACCAGGTTGCAATTTTAGAGATGGGTATGAGTGATTTGGGAGAAATTGATACCTTGGCAAAAGTAGCAAAACCATCTATAGGGGTCATAACTAACATAGGTACATCTCACCTAGAAAACTTAAAGACTAGAGAAAATATTTTAAAAGCTAAACTAGAAATAGCAAATAATTTTACAGAAGAAAATGTGTTAATTATAAATGGAGATAATGATATGCTTCACAATTATTACACAGATAAATATAAAATTGTAAAAATTGGTATAGATAGTGATTATAATTTTAAAGGTTGTAGAATAATTATAAATAAGGACAGTATAGAGTTTGGTGTTAAGGAAAATGGTGAGGATGTAAATGCTACTATAAAAGTACCAGTACCAGGAAAACATAATGTGCTTAATTCATTATTGGCAATAGCTGTAGCTAGAGAGCTTAAGGTTACCTATGAAGAAATCCAAGGAGGAATAGAAAATTTACAGGCTACATCTATGAGATTGGATGTTTTAAATTTAGATAACTATACTATAATAAATGATGCTTATAATGCAAGTCCAGATTCTATGGAGGCTGCTCTAGAGGTCTTAAAACAATATAATGGAAGAAAAATTGCTGTACTTGGAACCATGAAGGAACTAGGTGAGGATTCTGCTAGAGCTCATGAGCAGGTAGGAGCTTATGCAAAGGCAAGGGGCATAGATTTATTATTTACCCTAGGAGAGTTTAATGAGAACTTTAAAAAGGGCTATGGCAGTGAAAATTTTATGGATTTTAATTCCATGGAGGAGCTAATAGCAGAATTAAAGAAAACTATTAAAAGTGATGATATTTTATTAATAAAGGCATCTAGATCTATGAAATTTGAAAATATAATTAAAGAATTACAAAAGAAAAATATATAGGGAGGGATGGAATATGAATAAGTTAATATATTCTATTTTAGTAGCATTTATAATATCTTTTGCAATAGCACCATTTATAATACCAGGATTACACAAGTTGAAATTTGGCCAAAACATTAGAGAAGATGGACCACAAAGTCATTTAAAAAAACAGGGAACTCCAACGATGGGAGGAATAATATTTATTATTTCTACTTGTATTACTATGATATTAATGGTTAGAAATCCTCATGATGAAGCAATGCTTGCTCTTTATGCCCTTATCGCCTTTGGAGCTATAGGATTTTTAGATGATGGTCTAAAGATAATCAAGAAGAAGAATGAAGGCTTAAAAAGTTATCAAAAAATGTTGCTTTTGGTAATAGTATCTATAGTCTTTGGATATTATGCTAAGGATAAAATAGGAACGGATATTATGATACCTTTCCTAGGTACAGTAACTTGGGATTTAAAAGTGCTATTTATACCTTTTATAGTAGTATACTTTGCAGCAGTAACTAATGCGGTTAATCTTACAGATGGATTAGATGGGCTTTGTAGTTCTATTACCCTTTTAATTATGACTTTCTTTGCTCTTGTAAGTTTTGGCATGGCATATTATACTTTAGCAATTTTCTGTGGAATTCTAGCTGGAGCTATTCTTGGATTCTTAAAGTACAACTCGTATCCAGCACAAATTTTCATGGGAGATGGTGGTTCATTAGCTCTTGGAGGAGCTGTTGCAGCTATTGCTATGATATTAAAGCTAGAGCTTATAGTAATAATTGTAGGTGGAGTTTATTTATTAGAAACTCTTTCAGTAATTATTCAGGTTGCTTCCTTTAAACTTACTGGAAAGAGAGTATTTAAGATGGCACCTCTACATCATCACTTTGAATTAAAGGGATGGCATGAAAGTAAGATAGTAGCAGTATTTTCCATCATAACAGTTATACTATGTTTAATAGGATTCCTTGCACTAACTTATTAAAATGGCGTAGGAGGAATTTAATATGAAAAAACCCAAAATGAAATTGGGAGATGTGGACTTTCTACTTTTTGCTGTAATTATTATGTTAGTTACAGTGGGAGTTGTCATGGTATATAGTGCTAGTTCATATTTTTCAGCCTTTAAATATGATGATGCAGAATTCTTTTTATGGAAACAGCTTCAGTGGGCTGGACTTGGACTTATTGGAATGATGATCACATTGAATATCGATTACCATAAGTATAAAAAGTATACAAGAATTTTAATAATCTTTACATTTATAGCCCTTTGCTTAGTGTTTTTATTTCCACCAGTAAAGGGAGCTCAGCGGTGGATTAGACTTGGACCTCTATCCTTTCAACCATCGGAGATTGCAAAGTACGTGGTAGTGCTTTTTGTAGCAAAATATATATCAAGCAATCCCCAAAATATAAAAAAGTTTTGGAAGGGCGTAGTGCCTAACCTTTTATTTGCAGGTTTTATAGCAGGAATGATTCTTCTTGAAAAGAATCTTAGTATTGCCACAGTCACCATGGTGGTTAGTCTTATAATGTTATTTGTAGCTGGAACTAAAGTTATTCATATGGGAGGACTAATAGGAACTGTAGGAGTTTTAGGTGCTGTTTTTATTTTAACAGAGGAATATAGACTTAGAAGACTTTTAAGTTTTACTAATCCTTGGAGTGATTCTCAAGGAGATGGATATCAATTGGTACAATCTCTCTTAGCATTAGGTTCTGGAGGACTTATTGGTGTTGGAATAGGTCAATCAAGACAAAAGTGTTTTTATATTCCTGAACCTCATAATGATTTTATATTGTCAGTTATAGGTGAAGAACTAGGTTTTATAGGCTGTGCCTTTATAATTATATTGTTTATACTGTTTCTATGGAGGGGAGTTATTGCAGCATCTAAGGCAAAGGATATGTACGGTTCCCTATTAGCTACAGGAATAACTTCTGTAGTAGTTATTCAAAGCTTAATCAATATTGCTGTTGTTACAGGCTCTATGCCAGTAACAGGGGTTCCTCTACCATTCATAAGCTATGGAGGGTCTTCCTTAGTAATTAATATGCTATTTATGGGAATACTTCTTAATATAACTCGGCAGAACAATAAAAAAACTTCATAGAAATAATAGGACTGAAGAATAGAAAGCATCTTCAGTCCTATTATTTTGGCTCTGTTGTTGATTAAAGTGATAAATCATGGAGACGATTTATAGGAACATTAATTATGGAGGATTGATAATGAGTTCGCCAAATTATCACGAAGTGTTAGCGTTAGCTAGAGAAGTAAAAGAAAATGAAAGATTAAAACTAATTTTAGAAATAAGTAAAACAATGAATGATGTTTTAATATTGAGCCTAGCTGTATGGGACGTCCAGAAAGTAGTGATCTTTTAAGAGTACTAGGAAGAGTAATAAAAAAGATAGTGTGCTTGTAACAGATTCACTGTTTTGTTACAAGCACACTATCTTCCTATAGTAAATCAAAACATATAGCAATCCCTACGGGTTCTCGCAGAGTAGGTTCATATAATATCCAAAGAATTAATAACCTTCATAGCAAGGTAAAAAGTTTTATGAGGCCCTATAAAGGTGTTTCAACTAAGTATCTTAGTAATTATATGTTTCTTTTTAAATACATAGAGTCAAAATATGAGGCTACGCCTATATTTTTTTAGGGGCACAAAGCCTTGTTTCAGCACGAACTTTAAGGGACGTCCACCAATATTCTCATAGCATGTATATTCTATCACTGTAATTTTCAACAGAGCCATAATATTTAATATTTTTGTAATGAATTTGTAATATAAAAATGGTATGATAGAAGGTGTATTAATTTACTTTCATGTTCATATATTGTAATTTGGTGGTGAAGATGTGGCAAAAAAAACTAAACAGAGTTATGGTAATTATATAATAGATAATAAAGAAGAGATATTAAAGCGAAAGAAAAAAATAATTAAATTAAAAAAGACCATGTTACTACTTGTAGTAATGATTTCTATTTTAATAACTTTGGCTTTAACTTTACCTACTTTTAATTTATCAGAGATTTTAGTTAGTGGGTTGGTAAATTTATCTGAAGACGGTGTTAAAACAACTACAAAGCTTCAAAAGGGTACCAATATATTCAAGATAAAAACAAAAAAAATAGAAAAAGAGTTAGAGAAAAACCCTTACATATTAGAAGCAACCATTATTAGAAAATACCCTAACAAACTCTCTATTGCTATCAATGAGAGAAAGATTGCTTTCTACACAGAAATATCAGGAGGTTTCTATGTGATTGATGATAAGGGTGTGGTTTTGGAAAAAAAGGAATCTATCGAAGGTATAGAAGCTTTAAAGATTGAAGGAATTGATGAAACATGTTTAAAAATAGGCGAACAGATTAAAAATATAGACGAAGATAAAATAAAGGCAATTTGCAATATTCATAAATTTATAAAAGAAAATAGTTTGTTTGAAAAATATAACATAATAAAATTGGAAGTTAATGACTTTGTAGACTTAAAATTATACGTAAATAATTTACACATGAAACTTGGAACTGTTGATAAAGTTAATAGCAAAGTTGCTAGGGGGTTTAGCATAATAGAAAGTGGGACCCTTGGAGAGATGAAGGGATATGTGGATGTAAGTTTTGAAGGCAATCCAGTTATTTATAAGGAAAAATAGATCAAAAGATTAAAAAGTAAAAGCATCATAGTTCAAGAAAGATTTTATTGGGAGGTAGGGTAAGTGAAAAGTATTATTTCCAAGCTATGTACCGGACTTATATTTTTAATGTTTGGATTTGTTATAATCACTCAACTTAATACTATAGGAGAGCAAAGTACAGATAAAGTTGAGGGTTCACAAAGTCCAGAAATATTATTAGAAAATGAGCAATTAAAAAAACAAAAGGAAGAATTGGAAAAGGCTGTTGAGGAACTAGAGGTGAAGGCGGCTGAATACGAAAAGGAAGCAACAGAAGATACAAAGAATCAAAGGCTCCTTGAAGAGCTAAATAATACTAGACTTAGAGCCGGATTAACTAATGTTGAGGGGCCAGGTATTACAATATATATTGATCCTAAAACTAGTTTATTCACTCCACAAGTAGAAGATGATCCTATACAAGATTATGAGTTACTGTATATCGTTAATGAATTATATGCTGCAGGGGCTGAAGCTGTATCTATAAATGATATAAGACTTATTGGAAACAGCAGTATAAGGATAGCAGGAAATAGTATTAGAATTAATGGTGAAAGAATTTCACAACAGGAGCGTATAGTTATAAAAGCTATAGGAAATAAGACTATATTAGAAGGGGCTATGGGATGGTTCATTCCTAATAGAGTGAAAAGAATCTGTGAGGTTACATCGGAAACAAAGGATAATATTAAAATTAAAAAGGCAAGTATACCAGTAAAATATGAACACATAAAAGAAGTACAAGAAAACTAAAAGTAGGAGTGATGAAATGATTGCATTAATAGGACTTATAATAGGAATTATATTAGGAATAGCTTTCAACATAAATTTTCCACTTAAATTATCACCATATATATCTGTTGCAATATTTGCTTGTATAGACTCCACTTTTGGGGCTATTAGAGCTACCTTAAATAAGGATTTTAGACCAGATATATTTATATCAGGATTCTTTGGAAATGCATTTTTAGCAGCAGGAATGGTTTATCTAGGGGATAAGCTGGGTATACCTGTATATATTGCAGCAATTATAATATTTGGACAGAGGATATTTACAAACTTTGCTGTTATAAGAAGGTTATTGATGGATAGAATAAAAACACATCATTAAGGAGATAATTAAATGCGAGTTAATGAAGCTAATATATTTTTACTTATAGCTACCATTATAATTGGTATTTTAATAGCTATGAATGTAAATTTAGGAGGAAAAACTAAATTTTTAGATGTAGAGCAGTATCAAAAGGCATATGATAGTAGGACAAAGTTACAAAATGAAATAAGTAATTTAGAAGACCAATATGTTGAAACTAATGATAAAATTAATAAATATGAAAGAAGTAGTATATCTGAGGATGAAGTTAGAAAAGAGATGATTGGAGAGATAAGCAAAAATAAACTTGCATTAGGTTTGCTTCCAGTGGTGGGAAATGGTGTAAAGATTACTTTAAATGATGCACCGGAAGCTACAATTTTAGGGCAAGATGTACCCCTTTATATGTTAATTCATGATTCGGATTTAACAATGGTTGTTAATGATTTAAGAGCTGCAGGAGCAGAGGCAATAGCTATTAATGGATATAGAATAATAGGTTCAACAGCTGGACTTTGTGCTGGAGCAACCATAGAGTTAGATGGGATAAAAGTAATAGCTCCTTTTTACATTACAGCTATTGGAAATCAGGATGTAATAAATAGTTTTCTTGAAAATCAACAAAATCAACTTAAGAGTTTGAAGGCAAGAGGCTGTTATGTAGATATTGAATCAGTTTATGATGAAAAGTTGCCAGCCTATAATGGAGAGTTAAAAAGTGAGTATCTAAAATTAAAATAAAAAACTAGAAAAAATTAATAATATTAAAGGTTTTTTAGATTATATCGAGAATAAATTATATGGGCATATATTTTCCATTATAAGCTAGAGTTTGTATATGAGACGGGAGGAATAAAATTGTCTATTGAAGAAAATTTTATAAAATTGAAGAATGAGTTGCCAGAAGAAGTGACATTGATTTCAGTATCAAAAACTAGATCTATAGCTGAAATACAAAATGTATATGACTTAGGGGAAAGAAATTTTGGAGAGAATAAAGTTCAAGAGTTAATGGAAAAGCAAGAAATCTTACCTAAGGATATTAGGTGGCACTTAATAGGTCATCTTCAAAGAAATAAGGTTAAATATTTAGTTGGACGAGTTTATTTAATACATTCTTTAGATAGTGTTAGACTTTTACAGGAGATTGAAAAACAATTTTCAAGTAAGGAACTTATTGCAAATGTATTAATTCAAATTAATATAGGTAGAGAAGAGTCTAAAACTGGGATTATGATGGAGGATTTAGATGAACTTATAAATGCTTGTGAACAGTGTAAAAACGTCAAGGTGAAAGGTATTATGGCTACTATTCCAAAAGGAGATACTGAAAGTTGTAATTACTATTTTACTAAGACTAAAGAAGTATTTGATACCCTGAAAACTAAAAGCTATAAAAATATTACCATGGAGATTTTATCTATGGGAATGAGTGGAGATTATAAAGAAGCTTTAAAAGTAGGATCAAATATGATTCGAATTGGTGAAGGGGTTTTTGGGAAAAGAGATTATAACAAATTAAAGTAGGAGGAAGGTTTATTATGGAATTTTTCAAAGGAATAAGTAGAATGATGGGATTTGATGAAGAAGATGATGAAGAATTATTAGAGAACAGGGAAGAAAACTATGATGAAGGTGAAGAGGAGATTGAAATTGAACCTTTCGTAAGCAAGAAGCAAAATAAAATAGTTAATATTCATACTGCATCATCCTCAAAGGTTGTAATTAGTAAGCCTTCAAATTATGATGAGGGAAAAATTATTGTAGACAATTTAAAGTCTAGAAGAATAGTTATTGTTAACTTAAATGGAGTAGAGCCTAAGGAAGGTCAAAGAATACTTGATTTCCTAATAGGAGCTATTTACGCATTAGAGGGAGGACTTCAACCTGTAGAAAAGGGAGTATTTATATTAACTCCATCTAATATTGAAGTTAGTAATGAATTAAAAAATGAGCTTACAAACAAAGGAATTTTTAGTTCCTTCAAATAAGTCTAGTACTCGAACTTAGTAAAGTATTACGTGGTTAATTTTATATATATTTGAGTGGTAGAATATAGCTTAAAAAACATGAACAGTATTAAGAGGAATTATAATAATATATAATGAATTAGAGGAAAGCTATGGAGAAGAAGGCATTTTTAGATATATTTAAAGACCACGATAAAAATTATATTTCAAGTATATATGAGGACATAGAACTATGTAAGAACATAGAAATTCCTATATATACAAAGGAGTTTGTGACTCCGGATATCTATATGAATATAAAAAACAACCAAAGTAAACTTGGGGTTTTTGTTCATGGTACTGGTGTGTTTGCGGATTGTGAGAGAAAGATGTTATGTTTTTCTACTAATACATATGAAACTCTGGACTATGATATTCATATTGTAAAGATAAAAAATAAATCAAAGTTTAAAGATCTTAAGCATAAAGATTATTTAGGCTCTATAATGGCTTTAGGAGTTAAGAGAAGCTTATTTGGAGACTTAGTAGTAAAAGGAGATGCTTGCTTTGTTCCAATGACAAGGTCAGTTTCTCAATATGTTCAATATAATTTAACTAACATTGGAAATTGTCCATGTACTATTGATAGAATAGATATAAATAGTGAAGATATCCCAAAGATTGAATTTGAAGAAAAGATTATAATGGTTACATCCCTTAGACTAGATAATGTGGTACCTAGTATTTGCAATATGTCTAGGGCTAAGGGCACAGATCTTATAAGTAATGGGTCTGTATTATTAAATTATCTTAAATGTAATAGAAAGGATAAATTAATAGAAATGAAGGATACTATTACCATAAGGGGATTTGGAAAGTATAAAATTAATTCAATTGAAGGAGAAACTAGTAAGGGACGAATTAAATTATTAATAGGTAAATATATTTAATGCGGGGTGAAGGATATGAAGATGACAGCTATGGACATTATGAACAAAGATTTTAAAAAAGCCATGAGAGGATATAACATGGATGAGGTGGATGAATTTTTAGAACAAATTTCTGAGGATTATGAAACCGTGTATAAGGAAAATGCTATTTTAAAGGAAAAATTAGATGTTTTTCAAGATAAATTAGATCATTATTCAAAGATGGAAACTACTATTCAAAGCACTTTGTTATTAGCACAAAATGCTGCAGAACAGGCAAAGCAAAGTTCTCAATCAGAAGCTGAACTTATAATTAAAAATGCAAATGAAAGTGCTAAAAGAATTTTAGATAAAGCTCACACTGATGTTTTAAATATCAATGATGAATTCGATAGAACAAAACAGGAATTTGCTAAGTTTAGGAGCAAGTTTAGAAACTTTATAGTTACACAAATGGAAATGTTTGAAGCGCTAGAAAAAGATTTTGATAAAAATTATAATATTTCAACTGTAATGGAAGAGAAGGTACATGAGCCAGTATTAGAAGTTGCTTCTGAGAAGGATGTAGAAAGCTTTGAATATAATACAGCTGAATTAGAGGATATAAAAAGTTTTTTTGTAGATAAGTAATATTGAAATTTTATTTACATATATTGTGTAATTTTTGGTAAATATGATTAATGTATAAATAGAATTCTTTGCTTTAGAGAGAGTTTTTACTCCCACTGAAGGTTATTAATAGAACTATAAGTATGAATTTATTCATACTTATAATTCGTTGTCCTTTAGGGAAATTATTATCCAGGGACGTAGCAGCTCTTTAATCTCACTTTAGGGTGAGATTTTTTTATCTGCTGAAAGCTATTGACATATCCCGGAACATGTATATTATAATAGATGTAGTTGTACCCAATTAATGTGAAAAATTATATTTCGATATGTATTAACATAATTGGTGACCTAAATTTGTATTAAAGAAAAGTACCTAGAATTATTTGTACCTAGGAAGAAAAGAGGAGATTTTAGCATGAGGATAGGAATTATAGGAGCTATGGAAGAGGAAGTAAGCTCTCTAATAGCTGATATGGAAATAAAGAAAAAAGTTACAAGAGCAATGATGACATTTAATCATGGAACTATTTATGATAAGGATGTTGTAATAGTTAGAAGTGGAATAGGTAAGGTAAATGCAGCAGTTTGTACACAAATTTTAGTTGATGATTTCAATGTGGATGCTGTTATAAATGTCGGTATAGCTGGTGGTATTGGAGAAGATATATATCCAGGAGATGTGGTTATTGCAACAGATTTAGTGGAGCATGATATGGACACAACTAAATTTGGAGATAGACCAGGTCAAGTTCCTAATATGGAAGTCTTTGACTTTAAATGTGATAAGGGATTAGTAGAAAAAGCCCAAAGTGCTTGTGAAGGTATAAAAGATATAAATATTTTCACTGGTAGAATAGTATCTGGAGATCAATTTATAGCTGATATAGAGAAGATAAGATGGTTAAAAAGCGAGTTTAATGCGCTATCTTGCGAGATGGAAGGAGCAAGTATAGCTCATGCAGCTTATCTTAATAACAAACCTTTTGTTATAATACGATCAATTTCTGACAATGCTAATAATGGAGCACATATGGACTATGAAAAATTTAAAGAAATATCAGTTAAAAATTCAAATACCATATTACGTTCTATGTTAAAAACTTTATAAGGTGATATTATATGAAAAGAATACTTGCAGAAAAAAATAGTGGAGAAAAAATTACAGTACAGGTTAAGGATGTAATCATTGGTGGAGATGACTTAGTGTTTATATCTGGACCATGTGCAGTGGAAAACTATGATAAAATGATAAAGATAGGAAGAGCCTTGAAGGACCAGGGAGCACATATGATGAGAGCAGGTGCCTTCAAGCCTAGAACATCTCCCTATGATTTTCAAGGTCTCGGTATAGAAGGACTAAAAATACTTAAAGAAGTGGGAAATGAATTTGGTTTGCCAGTAGTATCTGAGGTAATGGATGCTAGAGATATAGAAATTTCTCTTCCTTATGTAGATATGATACAGGTTGGTTCTAGAAATATGTATAACTATACATTTTTGAAGGAATTAGGAAAGCTTAAAGTACCTGTACTTCTAAAAAGAGGGATAAGTGCAACTGTAGCTGAATGGATTTATGCAGCTGAATATGTTTTAAAGGAAGGTAATAATCAAGTAGTACTTTGTGAAAGAGGAGTAAGAACCTTTGAGACTACCACTAGAAATACCTTGGATTTAAACTCTGTAGCAGTGATTAAGGAAAATTATAGACTTCCTGTTATTGTGGACCCTAGTCATGGAACTGGAAGGCGTGAGTTAGTTGAAGCTATGAGTTTAGCTGCTGTGGCAGCTGGTGCAGATGGATTAATTATAGAAAGTCATGTAAATCCTGATAATTCTGTATCAGATGCAAGACAAACTATTAATGTAGAAAATTTAAAAAAAATTATAAATAAGTCTAATGCCATTAAAAATATTTTATCCGAGTTAAGATAAGGGGGAGTGGTTTTGACTTTAGGAATAATAATAGTAGTATTAGGTCTAATAATAGATAGAGGAACAAAATGGTGGGCTATAGGTACCTTAAAGGGTTCAGAAGGATTAACTGTAATTAAGGATTTCTTTACTCTTGATTATCTAGAAAACCGTGGAGCTGCTTTTGGAATGCTTCAAAATAAGCAGTGGTTATTTATTGTTATTACTATAGTTGTAGTTATAGGAATGATATTCTATTTATTAAAGTATAAGCCTAAGTTTAAATTAGTATATGTATCTATTGCTATGATAATTGCGGGAGCAATAGGTAATCTTATAGATAGAATAAGTTATAATTATGTAGTAGATTTTATTATGGTTCATTATAGGGATGTATATTATTTTCCAACCTTTAATGTGGCTGACATGCTAGTTTGTATAGGAACATTTTTTCTATTAATATGTATACTGAAGGATGAGATTTAATGGATTTTAAAAATTATATTATAGAAGAAGAAAATGTAGGGAAGAGACTTGACTTATTTGTAAGTGAAAATGAAGTAGATATGTCTAGATCTTTTGTCCAGGGAATTATTGAAAAACAACAAGTGAAAGTCAATGGACAGATAAGAAAAAGTAATTACAAATTAAGAGTAGGGGATCAGGTTCGAGTAGAACTAGCTGAGCCAGTGGAGCTTCAAGTAGAGGCTGAAGATATTCCTTTAGATATAATTTATGAGGACAGTGATGTTATAGTAATAAATAAACCACAGGACATGGTAGTCCATCCTGCCCCAGGAAATTATACTGGAACTCTTGTTAATGGTCTTCTTTATCATTGTAAGGACTTATCAGGTATAAACGGAGTTATAAGACCTGGTATAGTGCATAGAATTGATAAAGATACTTCTGGGGTATTAGTAGTTGCTAAAAATGATAAATCGCATAATTCATTAGCTATGCAGCTAAAGGACCACTCCATGAAGAGAACTTACTATGCCATAGTAGAAGGTATAGTAAAAGAGGAAGAGGGTACGGTTAGAAACAATATAGGAAGACATCCTGTAGAGAGAATAAAGATGGCTGTAGTTAAGGATGGAAAAGAAGCTATTACTAATTATAAAGTGCTGGACCGATTTAAAAGTAATACCTTGGTGGAATGTAGATTAGAAACAGGTAGAACACATCAAATTAGAGTTCATATGGCTCATTTACATCATCCACTAATTGGAGATCAAGTATATGGATATAAAAAACAGAAGTTTAAATTGCAAGGTCAAGCACTTCATGCGAAAAATTTAGGCTTTATACATCCTACCACAGGAGAGTATATGGAGTTTGATTCACAACTTCCAGAATATTTTCAGGATATATTAGATAAATTAAGAAAAGAAGTTTAGGGAGGGATTGTTATGGAACTGAAATCAGTACTTATGGACGATAAAGCAATTAAGAGAACTCTGACGAGAATTTCTCATGAAATTATAGAAAAAAACAAGGGTACAGAAAACTTAGTTATATTAGGAATTAAAAGTAGAGGAGTGCCACTAGCTAATAGAATTGCTGAACTGATCAACATGTTTGAAGGTGAAGAGGTAGAAGTAGGGAGTGTAGATATAACTAAATATAGAGACGACCTAAAAAAACCTGAAAACTTAAAGGAACATAATAGTATAGAATTAGGTGTAGACATAACTGGTAAGAGAATAATTCTAGTGGATGATGTTTTATTTACAGGAAGAAGTGTAAGAGCGGCAATAGATGCAATCATAGATAGAGGAAGACCTGAAATGATTCAGTTAGCTGTACTTGTAGATAGAGGTCATAGAGAGCTGCCAATAAGAGCTGATTATGTGGGGAAAAACATACCAACTTCAAGAAAAGAGGATATATCTGTTGAACTAGTAGAAAAAGATGGAGTGGACTCTGTAAGTCTATACGAGAATAATTAGGAGAAAAAATTTATGTATAAAATAATTGTAACTACTACCTTTGGTATAGAGGCTATTACAGGCAAGGAGCTAAAGAATTTAGGATATGAAGACTTAAAAATAGAAAATGGAAAGATAACCTTTGAAGGAGATGAAATGGATGTTGCTATCTGTAATATCCATTTAAGAACTGCAGAGAGAGTTTTTCTAGAGATGGCAGAATTTGAAGCTACCTCCTTTGAAGAATTATTTCAAGGAACTAAAAAAGTTGACTGGGGTAGCTTAATACCTATTGATGGTAAGATGCATGTTATAGGAAAATCTGTTAAATCTACTTTACATAGTGTACCTGACTGTCAAGGTATAGTAAAAAAAGCTGTAGTAGAAAAAATGAAAGAAAAATATGATACTAATTGGTTTAGTGAAGATGGACCAGTATATAAGATAGAAGTTGGAATTCTAAAGGATAAGGTAACCCTTGCAGTAGATACCTCTGGAATAGGACTTCATAAGAGGGGATATAGGGAAAATGCAGGAATGGCTCCTTTGAAGGAAACCTTAGCAGCAGCCTTAGTTTTGATAGCCAAATTCAATGGAGATGAGCTTTTAATAGACCCATTTTGTGGATCAGGAACTATACCTATAGAAGCGGCACTGATAGCTAAAAATATAGCACCAGGAGTTAATAGACACTTTGTAAGTGAAACTTGGCCTACCTTTGACAAAGAAATTTGGGAGCAGGTACGCGAAGGAGCGAAAAGAAGTGTTAATAAAAAAGACTTCGTTATTCAAGGCTCTGATATAGATGGAAGAGTACTTAGAACTGCCATGGATAATGCTAAAAAAGCAGGTGTAGAGAAGTATGTTAACTTCCAAAGACTTGATATGAAGGATGTAAGAAATAGAAAAAAAGGTGGTATGATAATAACTAATCCACCTTATGGAGAGAGACTTTTAGATGAAGATGAGGTTAAGTATCTCTACAAAACTTTTTCTAATGTGTATGCAGGACTAGAGGATTGGTCTTGCTATGTACTAACATCCTATGATGACTTTCAAAAGGTATTTGGAAAAAAGGCTGATAAAAACAGAAAACTTTATAATGGAAGAATTCAGTGTTATTACTATCAATATAATCCGAAGAAATAAATTAAAGACTATCTCAAAAAAATTTGAGATAGTCTTTGTTTTAAGCTTGCTTTAAATCAAGTTTTATAGGATCTACATAGATGGTTTTGTTTGTGGAGTAGGTTACCATACCAGGCTTTCCTTTAGCCATTTTTTTAACATTTCTAATTTCTGTGTAGTCTATAGGTACCTTTGTAGAGTTTTTACCCTTGCTATAGAAGGCGGCTAAGGTTGCAGCTTCAAGAAGGGTGGAATCAGGTACTTCTCCAAGGTTTTTAATGATTACATGGGAACCTGGAATATTTTTTATGTGAAGCCAAATATCATTGTTATGAGCAAACTTCAGAGTTAAATAATCATTTTCTAGATTGTTTTTACCTACATATATATCAATGCCATCACTAGATATGAAGTGGAGTGGTTTTGAAGGCTTAGTCTTTTTACTTTTCATAGACTTTTTGAAAGCAATGTAGCCAGTTTCCACTAACTCATTTTTTATATCCTCTAAATCTTTATAGTTATCAGCATTTTCAATATTACTAAGTACTGATTGAAGATATTCATCCTCTTCTTCGGCTAATTCTATTTGGATATAAGCATTTTCTTCTGCAGCTTTTAATTTACTGTATTTTTTAAAATACTTTTGAGCATTTTCAGAAGGGGTTTTATTTACATCTAAAGGAATTTTAATATATTCTTCTTCCTCACTATAATAATTTAATGCTTCAACCTCTTTATCACCCTTTTTAATATTATAAATATTTGCAGTTATAAGCTCTCCATATAGATTATATTTTTGCTTTTCTTCACATTCAATTAAAGTTTTTTTTAGAATGTTTAATTTTTTTTCAACTCTGTCTATGTTATTTATAACTAGCTTTTGCATATCATGACTTTTACTTTGAAGTCTACTTATTTTATCCTTTGCATGATAGAAGCTTTCTAGAAGACTACTAGGAGAAGAATATTCTTCACATTGTCCACCATAATCTAAAATATACTCTAGCTTTATACAGTGGAAATCTTTTAGTTCATCATTTATGGAATAGCTATAAAGGTCATAATTATTATCTTTGGATTTAGCAAAAAACTCTATTAAGAATTCATAGATTCCCTTTAGGTTATTTTTACTTAAAGGAATATTTCTTTTATTTAGCCTAAAAGAAATCTCTTTAGATATAGGATTACTTACTCCATCTAAAACTCTAGTAAAGAATTTTTCATTTAGCTCTTCATCTTCATAGAGACTAAAAGTTTTTTCTTGAAATGATTCAAAGGTAGTGTTGAATATATCAAGTTTATTACTTTCAGGAGGATATACATATTCAATACCAGGATAGAGTACTCTATAGCTATTTATATCTGGTGTAATATGTTTTATGGAATCCATGATGAGTCCATCTCTTTTTCTTATCAAAGTAATGTTACTGTGTCTACCCATGATTTCAATTATCAGGGTATATATACTGTTAAAGCCTAATTCATCACTACTTTCAAAATCTAAAAGTAGGATTCTGTCGTTATTTAATTGAGTAACATCTTTTAAAACTGCAGTATTTAGATATTTTCTTAAAACCATACAAAATACAGGTGCCTTAAGTGGACTTTCCTTAGAGTAATCAATAAAGTTTATTCTAGGATAAGAAGCGTTAGCGTTTAGCAGTAGTCTAACAGGTTTCCTATTTATTTTAAAGCTCAGTATTATTTCATCCTTTTCAGGTTGGGTTATTTTATCTATTCTACTGCTTATTAGAGTGTTTTTTATTTCATTGGCTAGAGAGCGCAAATATAATCCATCTAGTGCCATATAAATCATCCTTTCATTTAAGCATATATTTTACAGTATATCACTATTATTTTATAAATAAAATACAAAATAAGTTAGGACAAGGATAATTTCCTTAATTGAAGATGATATAATAAAAGTAATATTGCATTTAAGGAATATTTAAGTTAAAGGAACTGTAGTTGTTTAAGAAGTAATAAGAATGAATTTACATAAGAGTTGAATATATAGAAAAAATTATAAAGGCAGGGTGGATATAAATGGAGTTAAGGGAAAGTATCATTAACTTAAGAAGGGAATTTCATAGATGTGCAGAAGCTGGGTGGTTAGAATTTGAAACCACCATAAAAATAATGGATTACTTAAAAAAACTTGGATATAATCTACAATATGGTAAGGAAATACATAGTAATCCAATGGGTATGGCTGATGAAGAAATACTTACTAATCATAGGATAGAGTGTAGTAGAGCAATTAAAAACAAGTCCTATAATGTAGATGAAATTCTACAAGGCTATACTGGGGTAGTAGCAAGTATAGATACAGGAGTTCAGGGTCCTACCATGGCTTTTAGATTTGATATAGATGGTCTTAAGGTTGAGGAAGCTAAGGAAAATCATAGACCTTTTAAAGAGGGGTTTTCTTCTAAAAATCCAGGAATATGTCATTGTTGTGGTCACGATGCTCATATAGCTATGGGCCTTCAGCTTGCAAATACTATTGTAGAGATGAAAGAAAAATTAACAGGAAAAATAAAGCTCATATTTCAACCGGCAGAGGAAGAGGTTAGAGGGGCTAAGTCTATGGTAGAAGCTGGAGTTTTAAAAGATGTAGATTATTTATTCTCTGGTCACATCGGCTTTATTAATAAAAATAATGCCATAGCTGTTAAAGTTAAAAATTTGCTTGCTACTAATAAAGTGGAGGTAGAGTTCTTAGGTAAATCTGCCCATGCAGGTCTTTGTCCAGAAGAGGGAAGAAATGCTCTTTTAGCAGGAGCAAGCTGTATTTTAAATCTTCATAGCCAAGTGCAATTTGGAAAAGGAGTAGGAAGACTTAACGTAGGAACTCTTCATGGAGGAACTGGAAAAAATGTTATAGCAGATAAAGCAGTTTTACAGTTGGAAACAAGGGGCGATACTAACGAAATTAATGATAGAATCATGGATATGGTTTGTCGAGTAGTTAAGGGTGCAGCAATTTCCTACAATGTGGAATATAATATAAGAGTAGTTGGTTCTGCAAGGGCATATAATAGCACCGATAATGAATTTTCTAAGATAGTAATAAAAAATCTTAGAAGTTTACCTATAGAAATTATTGAAGAATTTTCCTTTGGAGCTTCTGAGGATATAACTTATATGTTAGAAGAGGTGGAAAAGCAAGGGGGAAAGGGAATCTATTTTATAATTCCATCTTCTATTGTGGCACCACATCATAATCCCTATTTTGATTTTAATGAAGAATCACTTATAATAGGTCATGATGTATATGTACGTATGATAAGAACTTTTTTACAAAAGATATAATTTAAACTTGAGATAAATTTACTAAATTAAACAAGCTAAGGGATGTGTAGTTTTGAAAGAAGCAATGAAAGAAATTTTGGAAAAATATTATGGATATAAAAGCTTTAGGACAGGTCAACAGCCAGTTATAGAATCTATTTTAAAGGGAGAGGATGCATTAACTATAATGTCTACAGGTAGTGGTAAGTCTATATGTTATCAAGTGCCTGCTTTAATCCTTCAGGGATTAACTATAGTAATTTCACCTTTAATTTCCCTTATGAAGGATCAAGTAGATGCACTTAAGGACATGGGAATACCTTGCAGCTATATTAATAGCTCCTTAAGCAGTAAAGATTTTAAAGAAGTATTAGATGGAATAAAGGAAGAAAAATATAAAATACTTTATATAGCCCCTGAGAGATTAGATAATATAGAATTTTATAATGTAATTTCTAGGATACCTATTAGCCAGATAGCTATAGATGAGGCCCATTGTGTATCTCAATGGGGTCATGACTTTAGAGCTAGTTATAAAAGAATTGCAGGTTTTATAGAAAGGCTTATGGTGAGACCTATAGTTACAGCCTTTACTGCAACAGCTTCTAAAGAAGTAAGACAAGATATAGTAAAACTTTTAAAGCTTCAAAGTCCTAAAATATTTATTACTGGCTTTGATAGAGAAAACTTGTCTATAAATATAGTTAAATCTGAGAATAAGAAGAAATATCTTCTTAAATTTATGGAAGACAATAAAGAGAACTCTGGTATTATATATGGAGCTACTAGAAAGGAAGTAGATAATATTTATAGAGAGCTTTCTAGTAAGGGATATAATATAGCTAGATATCATGCGGGTTTATCTGATGAGGAAAGAAAAGAGAATCAAGAAGATTTTATTTATGATAGAGTTAAGATTATGGTGGCAACTAATGCCTTTGGTATGGGAATAGATAAGTCTAATATAAGATATGTGGTTCACTATAATATGCCTAAAAATATAGAAGGTTATTATCAAGAGATTGGAAGAGCTGGTAGAGATGGTGAGAAGAGTCAGTGTATATTATTATTTTCTCCAGGAGATATCCATGTTCAAAAGTATTTAATAGAGATGAGTATAGAAAATCCAGAGAGAAAAAACAATCAGTATAAAGCACTTCAGCAGATGGTGGATTTTGTTTATAGTAATGATTGTTATAGAAAATATATTTTAAATTACTTTGGAGAAAGTTATGAAGATGACTGTAATAATTGTAGTAATTGTTTAAATCAGGGAGAGATAGTTGATAAAACTGTAGATGCTCAAAAGGTATTATCTTGTATATATAGGATGAAACGAAACTATGGTGCAACTATGCTTATAGATGTACTAAGAGGATCGAAAAATAAAAAGGTTACACAGTTTAATTTTCAAGAGCTATCTACCTATGGAATAATGAAAGATTATTCAAGTGAAAACCTAAAAACTTTTATAAATACATTAATTTCTCATGGGTATATAAATCAAGTTGAAGGAACTTATCCTGTCCTTGCATTAAATAATAAGTCTATGGAAGTACTTAGAGGTAAGGAAGTAGTTCACTTTAAAGAATTTAAAGTTAAAGTAAATGCAGAGGTAAGAAATGAACTCTTTGATATATTAAGAGAACTTAGATATAACATGGCAAAGGCTGCTGGAATTCCTCCATATATAATTTTTAGTGATGGAACCCTTAGGGAAATGAGTGTTAAGCATCCTACAAATAAGGAGGAGTTTTTAGAGATATCTGGAGTGGGAGAAACTAAGTATAGTAAGTATGGTAAGGAATTTCAAGGTGCTATTATAGAGTATGTTGAAGCTAACAATCTAACTGTTAAGGAAAAGAATAACCCTGACAAAAGCTATGAAGAAGCTAGTGTAACTAAATCAGAAGAAATTAGTAGTATTAATGAGGAATCAGGGGATTTTTATGTAAATACTGATAAAAAGCTATTTGAAAGGTTAGTTTTAGTGCGAAAGGAATTTAGCAGGATAGAAGGTGCCATGGAACAGAATATCATAGCAAAAAATACTCTAAAAGAGATAAGTGGAAGATATCCTAAAACCTTAGAAGAGCTAAAGGATATAGGAGGTATGGGGCCTAAGAAGATAGAAAAATATGGAGTGGCTTTAATAGAAGCAGTAAATACATATATAGAAGAAGAAGGAATAACTCCTATATGGGAAGAAAAAAAGAAAAAAAGATTAGTTATAGATGGAGATGAAAGAAAGAATAAGGAAATAGCTTTAGACATGCTAAATGAAGACTTTGCAATTGAGGATATTGCAGAAGAGATTGAGGTATCAATTTCAACTATACTTGGATACGTTACAGAGTATATAGAGGAGTATGGAAGACCTAAGTTTACTATTCCTTTAAATAAGTTTTTTAACCAAGATGAAGAAAAAATTATCATGGAAGTTTGTGAAAGAGTTGGCTATGATAAGGTTAGTAAGGTAAAGGCAGAGTTACCTAAGACAATTAATTATGAATCTATAAGAGCTGTTATACTTAAGAATTACTTTTAAGAGGAGAATATTATGGAAATTTTAAAATTTACAAAGATGCAGGGAGCAGGAAATAATTTTGTGGTTTTTGAAGATATGGAAGTAAAATACAATGATTTAGGTACTTTAGCTAAAAAGTTATGTGATAGAAATTTTGGCATAGGAGGAGATGGAATATTAGTAGTAAGAAGAAGTAAAATTGCTGATATTCAAATGATAATAATAAATAGTGATGGTTCCTATGCTGGTATGTGTGGAAATGGAATAAGATGCTTTGCAAAATACGTATATGAAAATAACATGGTAAGAAAAAGTGAGTTTACCGTAGAAACAGGAGATGGTATAAAGGTTTGTCATCTGTTCATAGAAGATAATAAGGTAAAAGCTGTTAAGATAAATATGGGAAGAGAGAGTTTTAATCCAAAGTTTATTCCTGCCTTAGGAGAGGAAGAAATTATTAAAAAAGATATATGTGCCAATGGAAAAAGCTATAATATAACTTCATTATTACTTGGAGTTCCCCATACTGTTTTATTAACTGAAGAGGGCGGGTTTAAGGTTGAAGAAGGTGCAGCCATAGAAACCCATGAATTATTTCCACAGGGGACCAATGTTAACTTTTGTAGAGTTGTGAATAGAGAGGAAATAAAGGTTAATACCTGGGAAAGAGGAGCAGGGCCAACCCTTGCCTGTGGAACAGGATGTTGTTCATCGGTGGTGGTTTGTAATAAATTAAATTTAGTAGATAAATCTGTGAAGGTTATGGCTCCAGGAGGTATTTTAACTATAGAAATAACTGAGGATGGAATAATGATGACGGGGCCAGCGGAGAATGTATTTAAGGGTGAAATAGCAGTATAAGTGAACATTAAGGGTTTATATTTAAACAATTTATAAATTTGTTTTAATATAAACCCTTTTTTATTTATTTATAGAATTATATTTGAAATAAATGGTAACAATTATAGTTGTGATAAAAGAAATCTATATTTTTAATATGTTTAAGGAGATAAACTGGTGATCAACAAAATAGATTTAGATTCAATAGCAATAAATACTAAGGCTATGTCTATGCTTTCCAAGGAAGTGTGTGAAGAGTATAGCATTTTACCTTATGACATAAAAAATAATGAGATTTATTTAGCTACCTTTACGGAGCATTCCAATGAAGAAATTAATAGATTAAGATTTATTTTAAAGAAAAAAATTGTATTTAACTTATGTACTATAGATCAATTTAAGATTTATTTAGATAAATATTATGAAGAAATTTATAGAAAGCAAATAGTTAAGGGACTTAAAGGTGAAGAGTATCCTAAAAAGGAGCGTGATAAAGAAGTAAAAGGACCCATTATTTCTTTAGTGGATTCGATTTTTAGAGAAGGTATTGAAAAAGGTGCAAGTGATATACATATAGAGTCATGGAAGGATACAATTACTGTAAGATATAGAATAGATGGAGTTTTAAATATTTTTAGTACTTTACCTAAAAATCTTTATGAGGTTATAGCCACAAGAATAAAGGTTATGGCAAATATGGATATTACTAATAAATATACTCCAGAAGATGGAGAGATAAATCTTGAAGTAAAGGAAAATATTTATGATTTAAGAATATCTACAATGCCTACTGTTCATGGAGAAAAATTTGTAATAAGAATATTACAAAGAAATGCACCTTTGTTAGATATAAATAAGCTAGGTTTTACACCTAAAGATTATCGACTCTTAAAAAATATATTAAAGTTCAAACAAGGTTTAATCATAATTACAGGTCCTACAGGAAGTGGTAAAACTACTACTTTATATTCTATGATAAATGAGTTGAACGAAGAAACTAGGAATATAGTCACTGTAGAAAAGCCGGTGGAGTGTGAAGTTGAGGGAATTAATCAAGTTTCCATAGGAGATGGTAGTGCTACCTATGGAAATATATTAAAGGCAGTATTAAGACAGGATCCTGATGTAATAATGGTGGGTGAAATTATAGATAAGGAAACTGCTGAAGTAGCTATAAGAGCATCTTTAACAGGTCACTTAGTTTTAACTACCTTGCATACTAACGATGCTAGCAGTGCTATAAATAGACTAACTAACATGGGGATAGATGGAGATATAATTAAAAGTTCTCTCGTTCTTGTAATTGCTCAAAGGTTAACAAGATTAATATGTGAAAAGTGTAAGGTGAAATATAAATTATCCAAGGAAGAAAAGAAGCTTCTAGCCATGGATAGGATTGAAGAAGGCTATAGAGGAACTGGATGTATTAAATGTAATAGCACTGGATACAGAGGAAGAACTGTAGCCTATGAGATTATGATTATGGGAAAGAGATTAAAGGAGTCTATGGATAGTGGGGATAGTGATATATTAAGAAACATAGCGATTGAAGAGGGAATGGTTACTATGAATGAATATTTTAAGGAGTTAGTTGTAGAGGGAAGTACTTCCGTGGAAGAGTATTATGGAAATATGCAGGTTTATAACATTGAAAAAGCCTTAGGAGTGGATTATGGAGTATAAGTATAAGGGGATAAATGTAAAGGGAAAAATTGTATCAGGAAAAGTTATAGTAGAAGATCATTGTAGTTTAATGGAAAGATTAGAAGAGGAAGAAATATATTGTATTAATTACAAAGAGTTGCATAAAGAAAATACATATTTGTTTAAAAGAAGGATTTCAGAAAAGAATTTATCTACTTTTTGCAGAAATTTAAAGAATAATTTAAAGGCGGGAATTCCTTTAGTTAATGCTTTGAAACTATTAGAAGAGCATTTAGGGGATAAAAGGTTATGTGAAATTCTAAATAAAGTTATAAATAATATAAAAAGTGGTTTATCTTTTTCAGAAAGCTTAGAGAAGTTTAAAAGTGTATTCCCAGAATTTTTTATAACATTAATTCATTTTGGAGAAGAAAGTGGTAGATTGCAGCAGATTCTAACTTTCATGGAAAAGTACTATATGAAGGAATATAAAAGGCGAAAGAAAATTATTAGCGTAAGTACTTATCCTATAGGATTATTTATATTTGTATTAATTATGGGCATGATTGCTATTTACAAGTTAGTACCTACATTTTTTAATTCTATGGATATAGAAAATATGAAACTTCCTTATATAACTAGATTTTATTTAGGATTATCTAGAGTTATAAATAGTCTAGGTATACTTGTAGTACCAATAGGCATAGGGATTTTTATAGGCATAAGCTTTATACATATCTATCTAAAGGGGAAAGGGATAACCTATAATTTAAAATATAAAAATCCACTAACGAGAAATTTAGAGAAAAATAGATTTTGTTGTAAATTTACTATGGCCCTTTCAATGATGATAGGTAGTGGTATTGATATAAAATCTTCTTTAATCTTACTGAGAAATTGTGAAAATGCCATTTACATTAAGGAGCGGTTAAATAGATGTATAGAAGGATTAGAAAGAGGTGATAGCCTTTATGAGGGCCTTAAGAGGTGCAATATTTTTTCAAATTATTTTCTATCAACAATATATATAGGAGAAATTAATGGAAGTGTTGAAGAGGTGTTGCAATGTTGTAATGAAGTTTTCGAAGAAGAACTTGAAGGGAAATTAGATAGGATCACATCCCTAATAGAGCCACTACTAATAGTCTTTGTAGGTCTATTTATAGGATCTATCATTATTGCAATTATGATTCCATTGTTTAATATGTACAATACAAAGTTTTAAAAGGTATTAAGGTAGAAAACTATGAAGAAAAATGGATTTACACTAATAGAATTAATAGTGGTATTAGGTATATTGTCTATATGTTCATTTATAATATATCCTCATTTAAACTCCTATGATGAAAAGAAGTTAGCCATGGAAATGGAACATGGGGTTAATGGCACAATTGAATTTATAAATAGCTGTAAGATGTATGCAAGAAATAATTATGATAATAGGAAACTCTTTAGATTAGTTATCCAAAGTAGAGAATTAAACCTATATCATGGAACTGTAAAAGTACACAGTTATCTATTACCAGATTCACTAAGGATACATATATCTAATGATGCTAGTATAACTATACCATTAGATATTGACGGAAATACATCTTTGGGAAGGTCTATAAATATATATGATACAGATGGACGTAGAGAAGTTATAACCATAAAGGTAGGAACAGATTATGTTAGTAAGCAAAAATAAAGGAATTACACTGTTAGAAACTATAATAAGCATGTTAGTTATATCTACTATTCTCATAGGAGCACTTACTTTTTATGGTGTAATGGGAAGGTGTGAAGAAGAAGAGCAAAAGGAAATGAAGGCCACTTTTCAGATAGATGCAGTTAAAAAGCTTATTTTATGCAATATGGATTATGGTGATATTAAAAAAGAGATAGTTGAAAAAACTAGATTTATAAATACTAGTGATTTATCAGAGGAAGCTCTAGGTAGTATAAATATAAAATATATTATAAAGGATGAAGTAAAGCAATACCCAATTATAATGTTAATGGGAACTGAAGAAACTGGTAAAGAAATTATAAAAATAGAGGTTTTATATAAGTTTCAAGATGGAAAGGAAATAAATTATGTATTTTACAAGGGTAATTATGAGAAAAGCTAAAGGGGTTACCATATTAGAATTAATAGCGGCCTTAAGTATTTCCTCCTTAATAATTACAGTTATTATTAGCAGTTATAGTATTTGGATGAAAAGCTATAAGGAAAACGTATATTATTCTAGTGAAATTACAGGGATTTATGAAGCACTTATGTATATAGAAAATTATGTTAATTATAGAGGTGAAGGATGTTTTTTAAAAGAGGGGGATATAATTATACCTACATCTGTAGGAGAAAGTTATGTTTCTTTAGAGGGGAATGAACTTAGGTTTTTTTTCAAGAATAAACATGGAGTAGGCCACACCAATCAGCCTCTTTTATATGATGTGAGAGAAATTAAAGTTAGGCAAAATGGTAAGGTTCTATTCATTAAAATAGTTACGAATAAAGGAATTAGTGGAGAGAGAGCAATTGGTAAAATATAAAACAGGGTTAAGCAAGTATAGAAAAATTCATAGGGGATGGATATTAACTTATGTGGTAATTGTAGGAATGATTATTTCCCTAACTATATGTTATTCTATGAAGTCCTTTATTAATAGAAATTCTTATATTAAAAATTATGTGGAATATAACTTGAAAGAAAATAAGGACCATAGCTATAAGGAGCACTTAATAGCTAATTTTAATAGTTATGTACTAGAAAATATAGAAACTATAAATGCAGAGACTCCAGAGAAATACTTTGAAAGGAAGGCTGGTGAAAAACTAATAACCTATGATAATAGTTATATAACCTATGATTTAAGTAATAAGTATTTTCAAATCAATGGATTAAATAGAGTTTATAGGTTCGCTATGGAGATTAGTGGTAGTGAAGTTAAATATATTTTTAAGGGGAATTTAGTACAGTAGAAGGGAGAGTTATGAAGAAAAGGTGTACGATTGAAATAAGTGAAGAAGAAATAAAGTTTGTAAAAGAAAAGATTAAAGATTTAAAAAAGGATAAGAATTTTTACTGCACATATTGCTGTAAGAAAAATTATAAAGACACTGATGTAGCAGTTGAGGAAAATTTAAGAAAGCTTAATTTGGACATAATTTTAGAGGGAGAAGAGATATTTGTACATAATATTTTTGTGCCTAAAGTAAATAAAAATAAACTAGATTTAATTGTTAAAAATCAAGTAATAAAAATTTTTTATGATATAGAAAATATAATATTTAACTATGAAATTATTAGGAATAAAAGAGGAAAATTAGAGGTAGCCATATACTGCATAAATGTAAAGGATTCACTTTTAATGAATCGAGAATTGTTTTTAGGAGCAAATATAAACTCTATAATACCTATACAACAGTTATATACAAATAAATACAACAAAAAGATTAAAAATGGAGAATTCACTTTAATAATATATAGAAATAAATATGTTTATATCATTGAAGTAGAAAATGGAACTATAAGAGCAAATAGAGTTATAAATGGAAGTAAAGAAAATGTAAATATAGAAATCTTAGCATTTTTGAGAGAGATTAATGGAGAAGAACATAATAATAAGGGAATTTACATCATTACAAATGAAAAAAAGGAAAAGGTTAAGGTCGCTAATTTATATGAGATGAAAAGGAGTTTTCCTGTAAATTCTTAATTTATGAAAGGGAGGGAGACAATGAAAGAAGGATATTATCCTCAATGGTATATAGAGAGTTTAAGGTACATCTATAAGAAAAATATAATAAGGACTTTGATATATTTCTCTATATTATTTATAATTATTTCCATGGGAATATTAGGGAATCATTACAAGAGATTAAATATTGTAGGTAAAGTGCAGTATAACAAAAACATAGAATTAAATAATGACAGAAAAAGTATTACAACCTTTGCATATAACTATATTTATGAAATAATTTCAAAGGAAGAGCTTGAGATAAATTCTATGAATATAGATGACAATAATATAGGATTTAATATAAAGATTAAAGATAAGGAAGATTATTCAATGTGTATTAAAACTTTAGAAGAAAAGTTTTCAATAGTTGAAGTTTCATCTATTCTTCAAGAGAAGGAAGAGCTATATTTTACAGCTAAGGTAAAGATTAATGGATACTAGAAAATATAAATTAATTAATATTACTATAGTTATAGCAACTATAATACTCTTAATAGCCTATGGTAAAACACAAATAAATTTAAATAATGCTAAAAATCATAGAAATTTAGTTGTAAGTAACCTTGTAGAAGAAAATAAAAAGGAAGAGTTTAAACTTGGAGAATTTTTAAATAGATTAAGAAGTTATAATGATATTTCTTTAAATAACATTGTTGTTTATGACTCTTGGGGTGAAGTAACTATCAAGTGTAAGGGGGATTTTACTACTTTTAAAAATTTACTTAGTGATTTAGGTAAGATGGATGAAATAAAAGAAATTAACTCTTTGGTGGTGGAAGAAGATATTTGCACCTTTATTCTTGTATTCAAAAAAATCTAAAAAATTTGGTATTTTTATGTTGACTATTTATTTATTGTTATGTATAATTAGTGCCAAGGTAAAAGTAAATATTGTCTTATCACGAGCGGTGGAGGGACTGGCCCTTTGAAACCCAGCAACCTGTGTATATATATTGAATCATATATCTTTATATGTGCGTCATGGTGCTAAATCCTGCAGCTTTTTTGAGCTGGAAGATAAGAGAATGAATTGGCATGCATGAAGTTTTATGCACTAGAGATTTATTCTCTAGTGCTTTTCTTTTTACCCCAAATAATTAAATCTAGATTTAAAGTAAATAGGATATCTACAGTAAAGGGCGGTGCTAGATAATGATAGAGGTATCACATATCAATAAGAGCTTTGAGAGTTTAAAAGTTCTAAAGAATGTATCATTTACCATAGAAGAGGGACAAGTATATGGAATCATAGGTCACAGTGGAGCTGGAAAATCTACCATGTTAAGATGTATAAATGGATTAGAAGGTTATGATGAAGGCAGTTTGAAAGTTATGGGAAAAGAAGTTTCCTCTATGACAGAAAGAGATATTAGAGAGTTTAGAAAAAATGTTGGAATGATATTTCAAAATTTTAACTTACTTAAAAGGTCTAATGTATATAATAATGTGGCATTACCATTACAACTATGGGGATATGATAAAGAGTATATAGAAAAAAAGGTAGAAGAATTGTTGAAAATTGTTGGATTATTCCACAAGATAAAGTCTATGCCTAAAGAGTTAAGTGGCGGAGAAAAGCAAAGAGTAGCAATTGCAAGAGCTTTAGCTTTAGAACCTAAAATATTACTTTGTGATGAAGCAACCTCAGCACTGGATCCTAAAACTACAAAGGACATATTAGAGCTGTTATCTAAAATTAATAAAGAAATGGGGATTACCATAGTAATGGTTACTCATCAGATGGAAGTAGTAAAGTCTATATGCCAGCGAATAGTGCTTGTAGAAGGAGGAGAAGTTAAAGCTGAAGGAAATGTAGATGAACTGTTCTTAAGACCAGGATATTCTCTAAGAAAATTCTTAGGAGAAGAAGAAGAAATTTTATTTCAAGATGGAGTCAATATTAAGATATATTTTCCGGCAAATAAAAGTGAAAATTCATTTATAACCAACATGGCTAGAGATTTGAATGTAAATTTTTCTATTGTGTGGGGCAAGTTAGAAAGATTTAGGGAAAATATATTGGGATCATTAGTCATAAGAGTTGATGAACAGTGGAAGGAAGTTGTTACTAGTTACTTAGAAAAGAATAAATTCCAATGGGAGGTGTTATAGTTATGACAGTAGAAGCAATTATAGGGATCCTTAGTAGTGCACTAATAGAAACTTTAATAATGGTAGTGATATCTACGATCTTTGCAGTAATTATTGGTATGGTTTTAGCCATAGCTTTAATACTAACAACCAAAGAAGGTCCAATGGAAAATAAATATATATATAAAATATTAGATGGAGTTATAAATACTTTAAGAAGTTTACCTTTCGTAATATTGATGGTGGTAGTAGTTCCTGTTACTAGAGTTATTGTAGGTAAATCCATAGGAACTACAGCGGCCATAGTACCTTTGACTATAGCTGCAGCTCCTTTTGTTGCAAGAATTATTGAAACTTCTTTAAAGGAAGTAGATAAAGGAGTTATAGAAGCAGCTCAATCCTTAGGAGCTACTAAGACTCAAATAATATTTAAAATAATGATAAAAGAAGCCTTACCATCTATTGCGTCAGGTCTTACTTTAACTATTATAAGCATTATAGGCTATTCTGCCATGGCTGGATCTATTGGTGGAGGCGGTCTTGGAGCAGCAGCTATAACCTATGGATATAATAGATTTAATACTCCAATTATGATATTTACAGTGGTAGTTTTAATTATATTTGTTCAACTTATTCAAAGCTTAGGAAACTACATATATAAGAAACTAAGCTAGTATTCAAAATTTAAGTTTAGAAATTTATAATCAAGGAGGAATATATACATGAAAAAATCAGTAAAGAAATTATTAAGTTTAACGTTAACATTAGCTTTAGGGGTGACTTTAGTAGGCTGTGGTTCTAAGGGGAAAGCAGGCTCAGGGGCTAAGGGTGAAGATAAGGTTATAGCTATAGGAGTATCTCCAGAGCCGCATAAAGCTATAGTGGAAAATGCTATAAAGCCACTATTGGAGAATCAAGGATATAAAGTAGAAGTAGTAGAGTTTTCAGATTATGTACTACCTAATACTGCCCTTGAAGAAGGTGAAATAGATGCAAACTATTTTCAGCATGTACCTTTTTTAGAAGCTACAGTTAAGGAAAAATCTTATGAACTTTCTTATACAACAAAGGTACACCTAGAACCAATGGGAGTATATTCAGAAAAATTAGATGGTATGGGGGCTATTAAAGATGGTGCGGAAATAGCAATTCCTAATGATCCATCTAATGGAGCAAGAGCTTTAAAATTTTTAGCTAAAAATGGAGTAATTGAAATTTCAGAGGGGGATCTAGTAACTGCAAAAGATATTACTTCAAATCCGAAAAATGTTAAGATTACAGAGCTAGATGCAGAACAGTTACCAAGGGTTCTAAAAGATGTAGAATTAGCAGTAATAAATACTAACTATGCTTTAGAGGGGGGACTTAACCCTTTGAAAGATGCTTTAGCAATTGAAGGTACAGATAGTCCATATGCTAATATCATTGCTGTTAGAACTGAAGATAAAGAAAAGGATAAAATAAAAGCTTTAACAAAAGCAGCCACTTCTGAAGAAGTAAAAAAATACATCGAAGATAATTATAAAGGAGCTATTGTTCCAGGGTTTTAAATCTATCAAAATGTATATAATAGATATGAATATATGGATATAATATGTATTTTTAATAATATATTTAAACTTTTATTGCAAGTTTCTTAATATGAAGGTATAATTTGTTTGCAAAGAATACATAGTTTTGATAAAATATCATTGTTAATGTAAATGTAAGTAAGTATAATTATTAAATTAGGTAATTAGTTTATTACTAAAATTTAGTATGCATATTAATAACTACATAAGGTATTAAAGTGCTTTAAATAGGTTATAATAATTTTATTAACAAAGGCTATTATATATTGGGAGGTTACATTATGATATCAGCTGGAGATTTAAGAAAAGGAACAACTTTTGAAGATGGTGGACAAGTTTACACTGTTGTAGAATTTTTACATGTTAAACCAGGTAAGGGTGCTGCATTCGTTAGAACTAAATTAAAAAATGCTATAACTGGAGCGGTTACAGAAACAACTTTCAACCCAACTGCTAAATTCCAAGAAGCAGTAATAGAGAGAAAAGAAATGCAGTATCTTTATTCTGATGGAGAGTTATACTACTTCATGGATCAAGAAACTTTCGAGCAAATTCCGTTAAACTACGATAAAGTAGAAGAAGCTATAAAGTTCTTAAAAGAAAACATGTTTGCAATAATTAAATTCTACAAGGGTGAAGCTTTCTCAGTAGAAGCTCCAAACTTCGTTGAACTATTAATTACAAACACTGAACCAGCAGTTAAAGGAAATACTGCAACTAACGTGTTAAAACCAGCTACAGTAGAAACAGGGGCAATAGTTCCAGTTCCTCTATTTGTAAATGAAGGAGACACAATTAGAGTTGATACTAGATCAGGAGAATATATGGAAAGAGTTTAGTCCATATTGAGCTAGCTTTCATAATTGAAGGCTAGTTTTTATTTGCTCTATGAATACATATTTAATAGGTTGCAGAGATATATGAAAACATACTGTTTTTAATAAGTGCTTCCTATAATGAAATATTATATTTCGTTATAGGAAGCACTTATTTTTTTGCAAAAAATAAAAAAATAAAAATATTATAGTAATAATTATCTATGAAAGGTAATAACAATTAAGTAAGAAAGGGTGAGTTGCATGATTACTAAAGATGTTTTGGATATACTATCTCCTTCTATTAGAACTGAAGTTATAAACTATGACCATGGTGGAAAACTACAAGAAATTAGATTGAAAGTTAACAAACCGCTTATATTTATAAGCAATAATAAGGAGATAAGAACAAGTTATAATACAAAACTAGAGGACATAAAGATAATTATTCAAAAGATAAGTAGCTACTCCATATACGCCTTTGAGGAAGAAATCAAACAAGGATATATAACTATTCAAGGTGGTCACAGAGTTGGAATTTGTGGTACCTGTGTTTTAGAAGAAAACTCTCTTAAGACTATAAAACACATATCTTCAATTAATATACGTATTGCTAGAGAGGTAAAGGGATGTAGTGATGGAATCTTACCTTTTATTATTAAAGATAATTCTATATTAAATACTATAATAATATCTCCACCTAAATGTGGGAAAACAACTATATTAAGAGATTTATCAAGAGAGATATCTAATGGATTATCAAGATATGGGTTAAGTGGCAAAAATGTAGCTATTATTGATGAAAGAAGTGAAATTGGAGCATGTTATAGAGGGGTTCCTCAAATGGATGTAGGCATTAGGACAGATATATTGGATAACTGCCCGAAAAGTCAAGGAATAATCATGGCCATTAGAAGTATGGCTCCTCATCTTATAGTATGTGACGAAATAGGTACCTATAAAGATATGGAGAGTATTGTGGCAGCATTAAATTCAGGTGTAAATGTAATAACGACTATCCACGGATTTAGTGAAAAGGATCTCTATAATAGACCAGTATTCAAAGAAATTTTAGAAAATAAAGTTTTTCAAAGAGCTGTAATTTTAAGTAATAAGTGTGGCATTGCAACCATAGAATATATATATGATTTTACAAAAGGTGAGAAAGTAAGGGGGTGGTAATAAATGATAAAAGTAATAGGGTTTATTCTTATAGTAGTTTCATCTACTATTTTAGGATTTTCTTATGGAGAAAAATTTAAAAAAAGAGTTAGGGAGTTAAAGGAATTTCAGCGAGGCGTATATGTATTAAAGAATGAAATAAATTTTACCCATGCATTACTTCCAGAGGCTCTTAATAAGGTATATGAAAAATGTGAAGAACCCATAGCTGGAATTTTTAAGGAAGCGTCAGAATTAATTATTAGTAGCGAAGAATGTGATGTAAATAGTTGTTTTATTCATAGCCTAGATAAAAGAGTGGACAAATTATCCTTAACTAAAGATGATCTAGGCATATTTTTAGATTTTACTAAAAGCCTAGGTGAGATGGATATAGAAGGACATAATGATATGTTTGCACTAACTCTAGAAAATTTGGGAAAAGCAATTAAGAATGCCGAATATAACATTGATAAAAACGTGAAAATGTATAGGTACCTAGGGTTTTCCTTCGGTGCCATGATAGGAATTATTTTAATGTAAGGAGGCGTGTGGATTTTGTTAGATATAAGTATAATAGTGAAAATTGGTATAGTTGGAATTGTAATGATAGTTTTAGATAAGGTTTTAGATAGTGGAGGGAAAAAGGAATATGCAGTTATTAGTAATTTAGCAGGAATAGTAATAATACTAATATTGGTGATTAGTTTGGTTTCAAAGCTATTCAATGCAATACAAACTTTATTTTACTTTTAGGAGGAAACTATGGATATTATCAAAATAGTATCCTTTGCACTAATAACTCTTCTTATTGTGATAATGGTAAAAAGGGAAAGACCAGATATTGCACTTTTAATTAGCTTAATAGCAGGCATAATAGTATTTATGTTTTTAGTTAGCAAGCTAACTATAATAGTAAATTTCCTTCAAACCTTATCTAATAAAGCTAATATAGACATAGTGTACTTGGATACAGTATTTAAAATTTTAGGTATTGCATATTTATCATCCTTTTGTAGTGAAATTTGCAGGGATGCTGGTGAGAGTAGTATTGCATCAAAGGTTGAATTTGCTGGTAAAATATTAATTCTTACTCTTGCAATACCAATACTAATGGCTGTAATGCAAACAATATTAAAGATAATGTAGGTGTAAATATGAAGAAAAGTATATTTGTTTTAATAGTTATGATCATATTTTTAATTCCTATAAAAGCTTATGGTAATGATGAAGTAAATATAGATGATGAGCAAATGAGCAAAATAAATGGACTATATGATTATATAAGTAATCTGGATACTGGAACTGAATTACTAAAGGATATGTCGCCTAAGGAATTTGTGCAAAGTTACATGAAAGATGGACAAGGCTCCTTAGAAAGAAAAGAAATATTAAAGATGGCTTTGGGATACTTATTTAAAGAAATAGTAGTATCTTTTAAAATAATAGGACAACTTATCATAATAGCTATAGTTTGTGCATTATTAAATAATCTTCAAAATGCCTTTAGCAATGAAAAGTTGTGTAATGTAGCATATTTTGCTTGCTTCTCTGTGATGATTATACTGATTGCTCGAGGATTTTATATAGGAGTGGAATTAACCCAACAGGTTATAAATAGTATAAGTGATTTTATGGTAGCGCTAATGCCGGTGCTTATAATGTTACTGGCAAGTGTAGGAAGTGTAAGTCAAGCTGTGGTAATGGACCCCATTATTATGGGTGTATGCACCTTAGGAACTAAGCTTTATTCTTCTATAATCATACCTATAATTTGTATGAGTTTTGTCCTAGACTTTGTAAATAACATATCTAATGAATATAACGTTAAGAATTTAACTAGTTTACTTAAAAAGTTTGCTCTATGGGTTCAAGGTATTTTTCTAACAATTTTCGTTGGGATTATAACAATTAGGGGAATTGTAGGAAATAGTTTTGATGTTGTGACCACAAAAACAGCTAAATTTGCCATGGACAGTTTTATACCTGTAGTAGGTAAAACTTTATCTGATGCCTTTGCAACAGTAGCCAGCTACACCTTACTTTTGAAAAACTCAGTTAGTCTATTAGGTGTGGTAATTCTTATATCTATAATTTTACTTCCTATAATAAAGATTTTTGTTATGGGATTCATGTATAAACTAACTTCTGCATTATTACAACCAGTAAGTGATAATAAGGTAACTAATATTATAGATGCTGCAGGAGGATCTTTGATGCTACTTGGTTCTTGCATTATATGTGTCAGTGTAATGTTTTTTATAATGATTACTATAATAGCTGCTACAGGTAAGGGATTTATTCTAATGTAGATATTAGATTAATTTATGTTAAAAGTAGGTGATGGAATGATAGAAGCTTTAGGAAAGTGGATAATAACCATATGTGTGGCAATATTTTTTTCTACAGCAGTACAAATGATATTACCAGATAATTCATTAAAAAAGTATTGTAATTTTGTTCTTGGATTAATTGTTTTTGTAGTTATATTAAGTCCTATTTTAAAAATATTTAATGAAGAGCTACAAGTGAACAAAATAATTGAAGAATCTGCAGACTTAGTATTCAATGATAGAGGTGAGAGAAATTATGAAGAATATAGACAGGCTAACATAAATAGTACATTAGAAAGATTTAAAAACAATTTAGAAAAACAATGTGTAGCTGATTTAGAGAAAAATTTTAAGGGAGATCGGTATAGTGCAAATGTAAATGCAGCTTATGACAATGAAAACAGCATTTTTCTTATTGAAAGAATTGAGATAGGAATTAATGATGGTTCAGTGGAAAGGGTAAAAAAGGTACAAATCGGTGATGAGTCAGTTCAAGTAGACAATCAAGATTCTTCAACAGATAAAAAATCAATGGAGGTTAGAAATTTTATTAGCTCTACTTACGATATAGATGAGGAAAATATATATGTATACAAACTTAATAATAATTAAACATAAATTTTATATAGAAGTTTGGGGGGATAAAAGTGTCAAATAATCTTAAAAAAATATTTGAAGATATTTTTAAGGGAAAAGGAGGTGAGAACAAACAGCAAGATAAAGATTCTAAAACTACTATAGGAGAAAGTGGTAAAAAGCCCAAGGTGATAAATTCTAATCTATTAACAAATTTAGCCATAGTATTTTTAGTTGGAGTTTTATTATTAATAGTAGGAAGTATGTTTACAAAGGACAATAGTCCAAAGGGAAGTGACAGTGGAACTGCTAATGTAGTGGCAATAGGTGGTGATGAAATACAAAAGAATACAGATACTACATCTTCAGCTGTAGATAAGGCTTATAAGGAGAAGATGCAACAAGAATTAATTAGTTTATTAGAGAAAATAGAAGGTGTAGGTAAAGTCCACTCTATGATTTACTTTGAAAGTGGACAAGAACAGGTACCAGTATTTAATGAAGAAACTTCAACTAGTGTTACTAGTGAAAAGGACAATGGTGGGGGACAAAGGGAGATAACACAAGAAAATGATGGGAGTACAGTAGTTATGGAAAACAAGGAAAATCAGCAACAACCCTTTATAACAAAAACTTATAATCCAACCATTACAGGTATTTGTGTAGTAGCTGAAGGAGCAGGGAATTCAGTGACAGAATTAAGGATACGCCAAGCAGTAATTAAATTATTTGGTCTTTCAGATAATAAAGTACAGGTATATCCTATGAAAAAGTAGCATATAAATGTGATATAAATAAAAAATTCGGGGGGAACTATAATGAATAAAAAACAAACTATAATTATTTCTTCACTAGTAGTATTAATTTTATTTGCAGGTTATTTAGCGACTCAAGTAAATGGACCACTTTATGTAAATGATACAAAGGGAAATGATGGAACTACAATTAGTGCATCAACTAATGCAAATTATTTTACAGAAGCAAGATTACAACGTGATAACAATGCCACTAAAACTCTTCAAACTTTAAAGGCTTTATTAGATGATGAAAATACTCCACAAGATCAAAAGGCAGAGGCTGCTGATGAATATAAGAATTTAGCACTTCAATCTGATAAAGAAGTTAAAATTGAATTAGCACTTAAAGCTCAAGGATTTGAAGAAGCTCTTTGTACTTTAGATAAGGAAAAGGCTACAGTGGTAGTTAAACATGAAGGAGAGCTTTCAGACCAACAAGTTAGACAAATTAAAGATGTAGTTATGAGTAAAGCTGATATAAAAGATATAGAAATAAAAGTAGCTGAATAACTAAACATATTTTGTTTTAAAAACAGTAGAGTAAAAATCTGCTGTTTTTAATATGTTTATAGGGTAATATTTATAAAAGTGGGTAATATAAAAATAATGAGTATTTCTATTATAAAATTTGTAAAAGAAATTGTTATCTGATATAATATGAATATTATTAATCACACTGGTAAGGGGGTAGTGAATTATGGAAGAAAATATATTAAATGAAGTTCCTACAGAGGAAGAAGTTGGTATAGTAAGAATATCTGACGAAGTTATTGGTGTAATAGCTAGTCTTGCAGCATCAGAAATAGAAGGTGTTGCAGGTATGAGTGCTGGATTAGTAGAAGATATAAGTAAAAAGCTTACTGGTAAAAAGAATATATCAAAGGGCGTTAAAGTAACTATGGATAACGATTCTGCAGTAATAGATTTACATATGTCCGTGGAGTATGGTATAAAGATACCGGATATGTGTTTAAAGGTGCAGAAAAATGTTAAGAACACTGTTGAAACTATGACAGGTTTAAATGTATCATTAGTTAATATTAACGTGCAGAATATTATATTTCCTAAGATGAACAAAGAAGAGGAAATAGAGTAATTTTAAACACCCTCTAGTGAAGAGGGTGTTTCCATGTGTAAAATTAACTTATCCATGTCATGATGTGGAGTTTAATTTCAATTTTAAAAACATAATATATTAATAAGAAGATATAAGGAGCTTATACATAAGAAACTCCCACTTAAGTGGTTTTATATAGATAATTCATTTATAAAAGGTTACAAAAAACTTATTAGGATAAATAACAAACAAGAGATATTTTATGGAGGTATATATATGAATAGAAGAAAAAGTAGAGAGATAGCAACTAGGTTAATATTTGAAATGTCAATTAACAAGGAGAGTTATGTAGACATTATTGAAAATTTTCGCGAAAATACAGAGGAAAAAATAGAGGATATAGACTTTGAATATGTAATAAGAGTATTAAAGGGAGTATCTGAAAATGAAGCTCAAATTAATGAAACTATTACTAAGTATCTAGTAAAATGGAAATTAGAAAGATTACCAAAGATGAACTTAGCTATACTGAAAATGGCAACTTATGAAATCTTATTTGATGAAGATATTCCAAACAAAGTTACTATTAATGAAGCTATAGAACTTGCAAAGAGGTATGGAGATGATAATGCACCATCATTTATAAATGGGGTGTTAAATAATTTAATTAAAAAGTAGGTGTATTTATGGGAACAAAATTAAGTGGAAAAGACTTGGCAGTTCAACATAAAAGCGAAATTAAAGAATTAATTGCAAGCAGAGTAATAAAAGGGAAAAGACCTCCAAGGCTAGTATCAATAATTGTTGGTGAAGATGGAGGATCTATTTCATATACTCGAGGACAAAAAAAGGTAAGTGAGGAGCTTGGAATATTGTATGAAACAAAAATGTTTTCAGAAAATATTTCGGAAGATAAGCTTATTGATGAAATTAAAGAGTTAAATGAAGATAATTATGTTGATGGAATAATAATTCAATTACCTCTTCCAAAAGCATTAAATGAAGAAAGAGTTTTAGATGCTGTTGATGTAGAAAAGGATGTAGATGGACTTACAGATTTTAATCTAGGAAAGATGTATAAAGATAAAAAATCTTTCATGCCATGTACAGCTAGGAGTGTTATTGAACTTATTAAATCTCAAGTAGATATAAAGGGAAAAGAAGCAGTAATAATTGGACGAAGCAACATAGTTGGAAAGCCAGCAGCTTTTTTACTGCTTAAAGAAAATGCTACTATTACTATATGTCATTCAAAAACTATAGATATAGAAAGTGTTTGTAAAAAAGCAGATATTTTAGTTTCTGCCATAGGAAAACCTGGCTTTGTAACTAAAGATTTTGTTAAAGAGGGAGCCATAGTTATAGATGTAGGAACTACTATGGTGGAAGGTAAGGTCAAAGGCGATGTAAACTTTGAAGAAGTATTAGAAGTGGCTAGTTTAGTAACTCCAGTACCTGGTGGGGTAGGCGCTATGACAACAACTATGCTTATGAAGAATACCTGTGAGGCATGGTTAAAAAATGTACAGTAAAATTTTAACAGTGACAGCAGTAAATAGCTATATAAAGAAAGTAATAGATAATGATTTTATACTTAAAAATTCTAATATCAAAGGAGAACTATCTAATGTAAAAATCCATAGCAGTGGTCATATATACTTTTCATTAAAGGATAGTTTTACAAAGCTTAAATGTGTAATGTTCAAGACAAGAGCCATGAATTTAACATTTATACCTAAGGATGGAATGAATGTAGTAGTGTCTGGGAATATATCTATCTATGAGAAAGAAGGAACCTACCAACTTTACTGTAACACTATGGAGGTAGAAGGGGAAGGAGAACTCTTTATTGCATTTAATTTATTAAAAGAAAAGTTAGAGAAAGAAGGACTTTTTGATAATAATTTAAAAAAGGCAATTCCATCCATGCCAAGAAGAATAGGAGTAATTACTTCACCTACTGGTGCAGCAGTAAGGGATATAATTAAAGTAGCAACTAGACGAAACCCAAACATTGATATTTTAATATATCCATCCTTAGTTCAAGGGATCAATGCCAGTAGAGATATAGCTGCTGGTATAAAAGCTCTTAATAATATTGAGGATGTAGATATGATACTTTTAGCTAGAGGTGGTGGCTCAATCGAAGAGTTATGGGCCTTTAACGAGGAAGAAGTAGCGAGGGCTATTAAAGCCTCTAAAATTCCGATTATTACAGGAGTAGGACACGAAACAGATTTTACAATAGCTGACTTTACAGCTGATTTAAGGGCAGCCACTCCTTCCCATGCTGCTGAAATTGCAGTATACAGCTTAGAGGGTTTTAAGGAAAAATTAAATGGATTAAGAGAAGAAATAAAATATGCTATAAGTAAAAATATTAATGATAAATTTAATATTCTTAATAATATGCTTAATAGATTATTGTTATATAGCCCTGAGAATTATGTGGTAAATCAATATGATAAGTTAGATAATCTAAAAAGTAAACTAGTGTTTACTATGGAGTTAAGGCTTCAAGAGGAAAGAAATAGATTAAAGGTTATAAGCCATAGATTAATTGGAAATAACCCATTAAACATATTAGAAAAGGGGTATAGCATTATAAAAAGTCCAGAGAATCAGCCTATAGAATCTTTAGAAAAATTGAAAAAGTATGGAGTTGTAAGGATTACCATGAAAGATGGTCATGGACTATTTAAAATAGAACAGGTGGAGGAATAACATGGCTAAGAAAAAAGAAACTTATGAGAGTAAGGTCCTCAAGTTAGAGGAAATATTGCTTGAAATGGAAAATAGAGAAGTTACTTTAGATGAGGCTATTTGTAAATATGAAGAGGGAATGAAGCTTTATAGTGATTTATATAAGACTCTTCAAGAAGCAGAAGGAAAAATAAAGATATTGACAGATAAAGGTGAAGAAGATTTTCATCAGGAAGATTAATTGTATTTTGTGAGGGATTAAATATGAATATTAATATCTATAAGGAAAAAATAGAAAGTTGGATGGAAAACTATTTTAAAACTAAAGATGTTGGTGATAGTTCCATGTTAGAACCTATAATATATAGCTTAAAGGTTGGGGGTAAAAGAATAAGACCTATTCTTATGATTTGTACTTATAATATGTATAATAATAGTATAGATGAAATCCTTCCTTTTGCTGCATCTATGGAGATGATACACACCTATTCATTAATACACGATGATCTTCCATGTATGGATGATGATGATTTAAGAAGAGGTAAACCAACAAATCATAAGGTGTATGGAGAAGCTATGGCTACTTTAGCTGGAGATAGTTTACTAAATGAGGCTATGAATGTTATGTTTTCACAATGTCTAAGTGGGGAATTGAAAAAAATTAGAGCAGCAGCGATTATTTCAAAGTCATCAGGTATAGATGGTATGATAAAGGGTCAAATTATAGATATAAGAAGTGAAGGTCAAAAAATAAATGAAGAAATTCTTTTAGAGATGCACAAGAATAAAACAGGTCAGCTAATATCAGCTTCTATTATTGCAGGGGCTACAATGGGAGAGGCTCCAGAAAAAGATTTGGAAACTCTTAAATCTTTTGGAGAAAAACTAGGTCTTGCATTCCAAATTAAAGATGATATTTTAGATGTTGAAGGAGATTCGAAATTACTAGGTAAAACTCAAAGTGATGGAGAAAATGATAAAGCGAATTTTATTACCATGTATGGAATTAATAAGTGTAAAGAGTTTTGTAACAATTTAACTCAAGAATGTTATGAGCTTTTAAGTAGCATAGAAAGAGATACAAAAGAACTAGAAGATATAACTAAGTTTTTGTTGGAGAGAGAATACTAATCTACTAAAACAAATGACTCTAAGCACATTTAACTTTATCCGATGACTACCAGCTCTAATACTCCCATCTTTTTCAAATCGGGAGTTAAGAGCTGGTATGTCTCTGGATAACGATTTCTCCTAAAGGACAACGAATTCTAAGTATCAAATTAATTGACACTTAGAATTCTGTTAGTAAGTTTCAAGGAAGCTAAGAAATCTGTTAATAAAAAAAGTAATGTCAATTAATTATAGTTATGCTATAATTAATTTAATGAGGTGGTGCAGTATTCTAGTCAGGTAAGTACTTTTGAGGACGGGGCTAAAAATCCGTTGAAGGGCACATCGATGAAGTTCCTTGTGCTGGCCTGTAACGCCCAGTTGTGGGCTTGTGCTGGGAGTAAGGTTGTGGGGCGACCGCAAAGGCATGCGACATCGACCCTACAATCGTGGAGACCAATGTTTGTGCTTTGGGAGAGATACCCACGGTACGGCACTGGATTAAACCTGCATTGTGGTAAACGAGCTATGTGCAGAGTAGCCTGCCTTGAGTGAGGTGGGTAGAGGTGAGAACAAATCTTGTTACCCCGGCCAGGGTAATGGGGCTATTGCTTGCTAAAACCCATGTTGCAAAAGAGGATAAGAGAGTACCTAACTGTCGAGGAAATCTCCTAGACTGTTCCATGTGAAGCATATTAAGGATTGCAGTGTGGACTAAGTGGTAATCTAGCCCTGTAGTTGGAAACACTATAGATAGAGCATTAAAGGGAAACCGTCAAGATGGCGACATCTTGATTACTCTATGGGAAATCCTGCTAGACCTAAGCCGCAAATTTTACTTAGTATGCTACCACCTTTATCTATTTTGGAGGGTAAAATTGGAAAGCGATAGTAGTAGGCGGAATAAAAAAGCCAAAAACAAAGAATGTAAGAAAAAAAATACAAAAGAAGCATTATGGATAACTAAAATTACAATTTATACTATAATTATTAGTGGAACTGCTTCACTTTTATCAGAATCTACACTTCCAAGGGTTAATGCTTCCTTAGCGTTTACCATATTAGTGTTGATTATTTTTTTAGGCGTAATTTTTGATGTGATAGGTACAGCGGTTACGGCAGCAAATGAAATTCCATTTCATGCCATGGCTGCAAAGAAGATAAAAGAAGCAAAGATAGCAGTGAAGATGATAAGAAATGCAAGTAAGGTTTCAAACTTTTGTAACGACGTGGTAGGAGATGTGTGTGGTATTATAAGTGGAGCTGTAGGTGTAGTAATAGTAGCAAAAATATTGCAACTTTACCCTTATGGTTCTGAAATATTAATAGCATCTGGTATTAGTGCAATGATAGCAGGAGCTACTGTTGGTGGAAAAGCAATAGGAAAAAAATTCGCAATTACAAATAGTAATAATATATTATATGCAGTTGCAAAAGTAATATATTTTATAAAACGAGGTTAAGGCAAATGTCAAAGTATTTAGATAGATATGAAGATTTTAATGAAATAAGAAACATGAAAATAAATGAATTGGAAGAATTTGCAGAAGAAATACGTCAATTTCTGATCACTCAAGTCTCCAAGACGGGAGGACACTTATCATCTAATTTAGGTGTAGTTGAATTGACTATGAGTTTATTTAACGTATTTGATTTTAACAAGGATAAGATAATTTGGGATGTAGGACATCAATCTTATGTTCATAAAATATTAACAGGACGTAAAGAAAAATTTGATACCCTTAGACAATATAAAGGTCTTAGTGGATTTCCTAAAACAGAAGAAAGTAAGTATGATATGTTCAATACAGGACATAGTAGTACATCTATATCGGCAGCGGCAGGGATGGCAAGGGCTAGAGACATAAAAAATGAGAAACATGATGTGGTAGCTGTAATTGGAGATGGAGCCCTTACTGGCGGAATGGCTATGGAGGCTTTAAATGATATAGGATATAATAAAACTAAGATGATAGTAGTATTAAATGATAATCAAATGTCTATTTCACCAAATGTTGGAGGAATATCCACATATCTAAATGATTTAAGGATGGGAAATGCTTATAATAGAGTTAAAAGTGATGTAAATGCTACTTTGGAGAAGATACCAAAGGTAGGAAAAAGTATGATTAATTCTATAAATAAGATGAAGGATTCTGTAAAGCAACTTATGGTTCCTGGAATGCTTTTTGAAAATATGGGTTTAAAATATTATGGACCAATAGATGGCCATGATATTAAAGAGATGAGTAAGGTACTAAAAAAAGCTCAACAGGTAGAAGGCCCAGTAATTATTCATGTAATAACTAAAAAAGGTAAAGGTTATGAGTATGCAGAGGAGTTCCCAGATAAATTTCATGGAGTAGGACCTTTTAATTGTGAAAATGGACAGCAACCTTCAAAGGCTAGCAAATCCTATTCAGAAATTTTTGGTGATACTATGGTAAAATTAGCAGAAAAAAACAGAAAATTAGTAGCTATAACTGCAGCTATGCCAGAGGGAACAGGACTTGAGGGATTTTCTAAGGAATTCCCAAAGAGATTTTTTGACGTAGGTATAGCAGAGCAACATGCGGTAACCATGGCAGCAGGTATGGCATCACAAGGATTAAAGCCTGTATTTGCAGTGTATTCTACTTTTCTTCAAAGAGCCTATGATCAAGTTATTCATGATGTAGCAATACAAAAATTGCCAGTGGTAATTGCTATAGATAGAGCGGGTATTGTAGGTCAAGATGGAGAAACTCACCAAGGGGTATTTGATTTATCTTACTTAACACACATACCAGATATGACAATAATGAGTCCTAAATGTACTGAAGAGTTAAGGTATATGCTACAGTTTGCAGTTACACAAAACTATCCTATAGCTATAAGATATCCAAGGGGTGGAGACTTATCTAATATTAAACTTTCACCTATGACTTTCTTTAGAAAAGGTAAGTGGGAAGTTTTAGGTAATAAATCTGGAAAAGTGGCAATAATAGCAGTAGGTAAAATGGTTCAGAATGTAATTATTGCTAAAGAAATGTTAAAGGAGAAAAATATAGATTGTACAATAGTAAATAGCTGTTTTGTAAAACCTATAGACACTGAATTGATAAAAGAACTAGTACAGTCAGGATATGATTTAGTTACTGTAGAAGATAATATGATATCTGGTGGTCTTGGAAGTGAGATATTAGAGTATTTAAATAGGGAAGGGTTACTTAAGAATAATATTTTAACATTAGGATTTAAGGATAAATTTATACAGCATGGAGATGTTAATATATTATATAATCTTAACAAATTAGACCCAGAAGGAATTTGTAGTAGTGTAGAGGAATTTTTAACTAAGGAGTAAGCATGTTAAAGGAAAGAGTTAGATTAGATTTATTAGTAGTAAAAAAGCAATTAGCAATTTCTCGTGAAAAAGCTAGAGAATATATTTTATCTGGAAAAATATATGTCAATGGAAAAGAAGAAAGAAAATGCGGGCTAAAAGTTGAAGAAACTGCTGAAGTTGAAATGTGTGGGGAAGTAATTCCCTATGTAAGTAGAGGTGGACTTAAATTAGAAAAAGCCCTTAAAGATTTTAATATAAATCTTAAAGGGCTTAAATGCTTAGATATAGGAGCATCTACTGGAGGATTTACAGAATGTATGCTTACTAGTGGAGTCATTAAGGTATATGCAATAGATGTAGGTAAAGATCAATTGGCAGACAAACTTAAAGGGGATAAAAGAGTTGTTTCTATGGAAAGCACAAATGTAAGAAATCTTACAATAGAACAAATTGGTGAATCCTGTGATTTTGCATCTATAGATGTATCTTTTATTTCATTAGATAAAGTAATACCTCATGTTATTCCACTTTTGAAGGACGTGGGAGAAGTGGTAGCACTTATAAAACCTCAGTTTGAAGCTGGTAGAGGAAAAGTTTCTAAAAAAGGGGTAGTAAGGGATAGTAAAATCCATGAAGAGGTTATTTTAAATGTAGTAACTTTTTTGAAGGAGAGTCACATTAATATATTAAATTTAACTTATTCAGGCATTAAGGGTCCTAATGGAAATATAGAATATCTGATTAATTTTACTAAAGATTTTAATAGAATTGGAAATTTTAACAGCAATAGTATAGGAAACATTGTAAAAAATGCTCATGAAAAACTTACTGTGGAGGATATATGAAGAGTATAGGTATTAACATAAATTCATCTAAAGATAAGAAGAATACAATACTAAACTATGTTCATGATCTAATAAAGGAAGAATTTCCTGAAAGTGAATTACACATATTTAAAGATGCTGAGGGATTGGAGCTAGAAGAAAACAAAAAATTAGATTTACTCGTTACCTTAGGTGGGGATGGAACTATCTTAAGAGCAGCAAGAAAGATATATAAATATGGAGTACCAATTCTTGGAGTTAATATAGGCCATTTAGGTTTTTTAACTAGTGTAGAACTAACAGAAGTTAGTGAAGCTATTAAAAAACTTAAAAATAATGAATTTAAAATCATGGAAAGAATGATGATAAAGGTTACTATTCCTAAAAAAGATAGTGAAAATGTCCATGTAGCTTTAAATGATATAGTTATAACCAAAGGGATTCTAAGCAGAATGTTGACTTATAATATATTTGTAGATGGAAGCTTTTATAGTAGCTATAAAGCTGATGGGTTAATAGTATCTACCCCTACAGGCTCTACAGCCTATTCTTTATCAGCGGGGGGGCCAATAATCTATCCAACTATGGAGCTAATAAGTTTAACTCCTATTTGTCCTATATCTAATGGAGTAAAGACGATTATTTTAGATCCTCATAACAAGATAAAAATAATATTAAATACTAATGAAGATAACGTATTCTTAACCTGTGATGGGCATTTAGAATTAGAATCAGATAAATACAATGAGATGATAATTGAAACAATTGAAGATAAGTGTAAGATTGTTCAATTTAAGGATTATGATTATTTTAAAATATTAAGAACGAAAATAATTTCAAGATCTATGGATTGTGAGGAGAAAATATATGAAAGAAAATCGCCATAGTATAATATTGGATATAATAAAAAATGAAGATATTGAAACTCAAGAAGATTTAGCTGATAGATTAAGAGCTAAAAATATAAATGTAACTCAGGCAACTGTATCTAGAGATATAAAGGAATTAAACTTAATTAAAACCTTATCTCATACAGGAAGATACAAGTATGCACAAGTAAATTCAAATAACAACTCAACTATTAGTGCATTGGCATACATATTTTCAAATACAGCTATATCTGTTGAAAAAGTAGATAAAATTTTGGTTGTTAGAACAATTACAGCATCAGCTCAAGTTGCAGCTGAAGCAATTGACTCTTTTAAATTAGAAGGAATTGCAGGAACGATAGCTGGAGATAATACTATTTTTATCTTGGTAAGGACTGACGAAAAAGCCGAGGAACTTAAATTAGAAATAGAAAAATTAATAAAGTAAATGAGGAATGGTATAAATGCTTTTACAACTTAATATTATGAACTTTGCTCTTATAGAAAAACTATCCATAGATTTTTCTAAGGGATTTAATGTTTTATCAGGAGAAACAGGAGCAGGTAAATCTATATTAATTGATGCTATTAGCTTTGTTCTTGGAGGTAAATTTAATAAGAATTTAATAAGGGTAGGAGAAGATAAAACTGTAGTAGAAGCAGTTTTTTCTATTGAAAATCAAAGAACTAAGGCTATTTTAGAAGAATTAGATATTATTGATGAGGGAATAGTAATACTCAGTAGGGAAAGCTTTCACTCAGGTAAAACCATAGCAAAAGTAAATAATAAAACCTTATTGCTATCTAAAATAAAGCAGGTTAGTGAAACTTTAATTGATATTCATGGTCAACATGAAAACCAAAATTTATTAGATAGTTCAAAGCACATAAATTATGTAGACTCATTTGGCCAAGATTTATTGGTGAATAAGCTTGAAGAATACGATAAATTTTATTTAAAATATGGTGAAGTTGAAGAAAAAATAAATAGACTTCAAGGAAACGATGGAGAAAGAGAGAAAAAAATAGATTTTCTAAAGTTTCAAATAGATGAAATTAATAGCATAAAACCTAAAATAGGTGAAGATGAAGAGTTATCAAAAAAATTTAATATGTTATCTAATGGAGAAAAAATCAAAAAGGCGTTAGAAAAAAGTTATATGCTACTTAAAGAGAATGATGAAAGTAGGATTTCTATTATAGATTCCTTAATGTATGTTATTAGAGAACTTAAGTCTATTGAAGCTCATCATGAAGAAGTTAAATCCATAGTAGATTCTCTGGAGGAATCATATTACTTGTTAGAGGATAATACTAGAACTCTTAGTGACTTAAAGGATAATACAGACTATGATATAGGTGAATTGGAATTTATAAATTCTAGAATGTATCAATTATCTGCTTGTAAAAAGAAATATGGACCTACTTTAGAAGATGTGCTAGTGTATAAAAATAATATAGAAGAACAATATTTCGAATTAATAAACAGTGGAGAGATTATAGAAGAATTATTAAAACAAAAGAAAAAGTTATATGAAAAATTAGAAGGAATAGCACAGGAATTACATAATTTAAGATTAGAAATAAGTGAAGTACTAGAAAAAGAAATAAAAAAAGAATTAGATTATGTAGGTCTTGAAAAAAGTAGATTTAAAATAGAGGTAGCATATACAGATAATCTTAATTATAAAGGTAGAGACAAGATACAGTTCAACATTTCCACTAACCCTGGACAGCCATTACAGCCTTTAGAAGAAGTGGTTTCGGGTGGAGAATTATCAAGGATTATGCTAGCACTTAAAACTGTGTTTGTAGATAAAGACCAAATTCCATCTGTAATATTTGACGAGGTAGATACTGGAATAAGTGGTAGGATAGCTCAAAGAGTAGGAGAAAAAATGGTGCTTATTTCTGAAGCTCATCAAGTATTTTGTATAACTCATTTACCTCAAATTGCAGCACTAGCAGATGTGAATTATTTAATTGAAAAAAACAGCGATGAAGTAAATACGTTTACAAAAGTTAAGAAGCTGAAGGATGATGAAGTGGAACAAGAAGTAGCTAGAATAATTGGTGGTAGCGAAGTTACGGCTATAACTATTGAAAATGCAAGAGAGATGATTTCAAAAGCAAAAGAAATAAAAAGTGATTTAAGACGATAAACAGAGTTCTTAGATTTTATTATAAATTTTAAAAAATAAAAATTAAAATGTGAATATATACTATAAAAATGTTTAACACTATAAACTAAGTATAACTTTAGTTTATAGTGTTTTATTTTCATGTTCTAAAAAATTCAATTAGGAAATCTTTTTGGGTTTAAAAGAAAAAGAACTCTAACATAAAAATTTCTCATAGGGGAAAATTAAAGTTAAACATTCTTTACAGGAGGTAAAGCATTATGAAAAAATTTAGTAATATTTTATTCTTGATATTTACTACAACCTTCATACTAATATCTATAAATTGCTATACTGATATAATTAATAGATATTTTAATGAAGCAGTGCCTTCAATAAATAATTATTCAAGTGCTATGGACTATAAATTAAATTTTTCAGAAGCTACTAGTCTAAAAAAGGTTAATTATGCTAAAACCTCCGACATAATGGTTTACCCAGGAGGAAAACCTTTAGGAATTAAAATTAATACAAAAGGAGCCCTTGTTATTGCTTTGTCAGATATTGAGGTAGATGGTAATAAGGTTCAAAGCCCAGCTGCTATTTCTGGAATAGCTATAGGAGATAGTATTACAAAAATTAACAATGAAACAATAAAAAGTGCCGAAGATATAGCTACTTATGTAAATAGAGCAAAGGGAGGGCAGGTTAAAATTACAGTAAATAGAAAAGGCGAAGAAATGAATTTTGTAGTTAATCCAGTGGTCAGTAAGAAGGATGAAAACTATAAAATTGGATTATGGGTTAGGGATTCTGTAGCAGGTGTGGGAACTTTAACATTTTATCATAAAGAAAGTGGGAAGTTTGGAGCACTAGGACATCCTATAACAGATATGGATACCAATACTATTATGAGTGTTGGGAAAGGTGAAATTGTAGATTCTAATATAGTGTCAGTTAGGAAAGGAGCTAAAGGTAGTCCAGGTGAACTTAGGGGGATTTTTACAGATAGTAATAAGACCTTAGGAATAATTAGATTAAATACCCCTGTTGGAGTATTTGGAGAAGGTAATGATAATTTAATATGCAATAATTACAATAAGCCTATGAAGGTAGGATTTAAAGATGAAGTTAAGGTAGGAAAAGCACAAATTCTTACAACTATAGATGGAGAAGAGCCTCAATTATTTGACATAGTAATAGAAAAATTATTAAATCAACAAGAACCAAATGGTAAAAGTATGATAATAAAAGTTACAGATCCATTGTGCATAGAGAAAACAGGTGGGATTATTCAAGGTATGAGTGGAAGTCCAATAATTCAAAATAACAAAATAGTAGGTGCAGTAACCCATGTTCTTGTCAATAAGCCTGATACAGGATATGGAATATATATGGATTGGATGATAAATGAAGCAGACATTAGGAAATAAATAAATATTATCAATTACACTTAAAAAATACAAAAGGCTATATAATAATCATAAATAATTAAATAAAAACAATCTATTTATATAAAATTACAATAGGTTGTTTTTATTTGACTCAAAATGATGTTATAATATAAGAAAAGGTTGAATTTTAAAAAAATTTATTTTTTTTTAGGTAGTAGAAGGAGTTTTATTACTTTTGTCGAAATTATATATCTATGATATGGTAAAAATTACAAAAAGGGGAGTTGTGGAATGGAGCAAAGAAGCATTAATGTGCTAATTGCAGATGATAATAAGGAGTTTTGCAATATTTTAAGTGATTATTTTTTAAGTCAAAAGGACATCAACGTAGTTGGTGTAGCAAAAGATGGAGTAGAGGTTTTAGAACTTATTGAACAAACTAACCCTGATTTAGTAGTTCTAGACATTATAATGCCTCATTTAGATGGATTAGGAGTTCTTGAGAGATTAAATACAATGAATTTAAATCCAATGCCTAGAATAATTATATTATCAGCAGTAGGTCAAGACAAAATAACTCAAAGAGCTATATCTTTAGGAGCTGATTATTATGTAGTTAAGCCTTTTGATATGGACGTATTATCTAATAGAATTAGAGATATGTTTAATAATTCAATTTCAAGTGATACAGTTAGAAAAACACCAGTTACTAATACAACTAGTTCTTCATCATTAATGATGGATGCTAAACCCAAATCAAATAGTGGATCTATGGATTTAGAATCAGAAATTACTAATATTATTCATGAAATTGGTGTACCAGCTCATATTAAAGGGTATATGTATTTAAGAGAAGCCATAACTTTAGTGGTAAATGACATAGAATTATTGTCAGCAGTAACTAAAGAACTATATCCAGCAATAGCTAAGAAATACAATACTACTGCAAGTAGAGTAGAAAGAGCTATAAGACATGCTATAGAAGTTGCATGGGGTAGAGGACAGGTTGATACTATTAATAAGTTATTTGGATACACTATTCATAATGAAAAGGGTAAACCAACAAATTCAGAGTTCATTGCAATGGTAGCAGACAAGCTAAGACTTAAAAATAAAGTATGCTAGAAGTTTAATATTATTAGGTTTATAGTAAAATTTAAGTCGATTAATTATTAAAGCTAAGGCAACAAATTGTTTTTACACCAACAATATATAATTAAAAATTATAGACATCTTTTAATTTGAAAAAATTGAAGGTGTCTATTTTATGTATGATAGGTTATTATATATTGTGAGGAGTGGTGATGATGAAACTTTTTGAGAAAACTATTAGTGAAGAATATAAGTTTAAAGGAACAGTAATAAATTTAAAAGTGCAACAAGTGGAACTTCCTAATGGAAAAGTGGGAAAAAGAGAACTTGTAGAACATCCAGGAGCAGTTGGTATAGTAGCTTATTTGAATTCAGATACTATACTTATTGTGGAACAGTTTAGAAAAGCATTAGATAGAGCAATTTTAGAAATACCAGCTGGAAAAATAGAAAAGGGAGAAGATATTAAACTATGTGGCATTAGAGAATTGGAAGAAGAAACTGGATATAGGGCTAAAAAATTTCAGTTCTTAGGTAAAATAGCTACAGCACCTGGATTTTCAGATGAATATATATATTTATATAAGGCTACTGAGTTATATAAAGGGGAAGTTAATAGAGATGATGATGAATTTATAAATGTAAAATTATATAGTATAGATAAAATTAAAGAAATGGTTAAAAGTGGAGAAGTTATAGACGGAAAGACCATTGCAGCTTTAGCATACTTGTAAAAATTAAACAAAATGGAATATTACCCTTGGGTTAGGCATAAATATAAATTAATTCTTAAATAAACTAAGGGGGAATATGTATGACATTAAGAAGCATAATAGATAGTTTTAATAAACATTTTTATGAAAATATTTGGATGTATTTATTAACAATATTATTTATTGCCACTGGGATGATTCTAGGTCTCTATTGTGTTAAATATATGGGGGATGTGGACAAGAGTACCTTAATTAACTATATAACTGCTTTTGGATCATCATCGACCTTAGATGGATTATCTAATAAAGAAATATTAATGGGTACTTTAAAAAATAATATACCCATTATAATTGGATTTTGGTTCTTGGGATTAACAGTGGTAGGACTTCCAATAATTATTTTGATTAATATTTACAAAGGATTTTCTTTAGGATTTACTTTTAGTTTTTTTATATATGGATTAAAAGAAAAAGGATTACTCTTATCACTTTTAGGTGTTTTACCACAAAACCTTATATATATACCATGTTTAATATTTTTATCAGTACTATCTATTGAATTTTCTATAGGTATAGTAAAAGAAAAATTTACAAAGAAATATTCACCTAATACTGGTTCAGTAAAAAATTATACTATGATGTTTTTAATTGTCACAGGAGTTATGTTCATTGGATTTTTATTTGAGTCTTTTATAACGCCTATACTTATAAATTTTGCACTAAAGGGGTTAGGGGCATAAAAGTATGAAAGATGACATTAAAAAGTTCTTAATTATATACGCAGAGTGCTTTATAATTATATTTGTTATGGGGGGAGTACTGCCTAATATATTAGATTATGTACTGAATTATTTTTATAAACCTGGAATTTATGAAAATAGTATTTTAGTTGGCAATGAACTAATAAAACCTTTAGAAATATTATATAATTATATTCATATATTTAATTCCATATTGAGATAAAGGAATAATATAGATAAATAAATTCAACTAATAAATTGACATATTTCAATAATAATGTACTATTATATTATGTGCCATTGCTAAAAAAGATGGAAGTTTAGCAGTGACACATAATTTATTTTATTTAGTTATATATTTTGAAACAACTGTGGTAAAATATAATATATCAGTGACTAAGAAGAAAGGAAGTATATCATGGATAGAAAAGTAGTTTTAGTTGTGCTTGATAGTGTTGGTATTGGAGAACTTCCAGATGCAGAGCTTTATGGAGATAAAGGTAGTAATACTTTAGGTAATATAGCAAAACATGTTAAAGGTTTTTCTATTCCAAACTTAGAAGCTTTAGGAATTGGTTCCATAGAAGGCGTGGAAAACCTTATTAAGTGCGAAAATCCAGAAGGAATTTATGGAAGATGTAGTGAACTTTCAAAAGGAAAGGATACTATTACAGGACATTGGGAAATGGCAGGAGTAATTTTAGAAACACCTCTTCAAACTTATCCTAATGGTTTTCCAAGAGAAATTATGGATGAATTTGAAGCTAAGATAGGAAGAAAGACTTTAGGAAATGTAGTTGCTTCTGGTACAGCCATCATTGAGGAATTAGGGGAAGAACATATAAGAACTGGATACCCTATAATCTACACTTCTGCAGATAGTGTATTCCAAATTGCAGCTAACGAAGATGTAATACCTTTAGAAGAATTATATAATATGTGCAAAATTGCAAGAGAAATGTTAGTTGGAGATAAGATGGTAGGTAGAGTAATTGCCAGACCATTTAAAGGTATGAAAAAAGGTGAGTTTGTAAGAACAGCTAATAGACATGATTATGCACTAGAGCCTTTTAATAAGACTGCTCTTGAGTATGTCAGTGAAGCTGGCTTACCTATGGCAGCTGTAGGTAAGATTAAAGATATATTTACAGGAAAAGGTGTTACAGAATCAGTATCTATAAAGGACAATATGGATGGGGTTGATAAAACTTTACAAATGATGAAGTCTCATTCTAATGGATTCATATTTACAAACTTAGTAGATTTTGATATGAAATTTGGACATAGAAATGATGTAGAAGGATATGCTAAGGCTTTAGAAGAATTTGATGATAGATTACCAGAAATTAAAGAAGCTTTAGGAGATAATGATGTATTAATCATTACTGCAGATCATGGATGTGATCCAACTACAGAAGGTACAGATCATTCCAGAGAATATGTGCCTGTACTTGTATATGGAAGAAATCTTAAGGAAGATATAAATCTTGGAACTAGAAATGGATTCTGCGATATAGGTAAAACTGTATTAGATTTACTTGATATTGAAAATGATTTAGTAGGAAAAAGCTTCAAAGATTTAATTGTATAGCTAGTAATCTAGGTTTAAAAGAGTTTTAGATAGTATAAAAATATAAAGACAATAAGAATAATAAAAATTTTAATACACAAATTACAATATATAAATTCCTTAAAGGTAATAATATATTGTAATTTGTTGTTAATATTATTTATTTAACTAACTAGTCAAACAAATAACATTAAGATAAATTAATAAGCTGATAATATAGAGTATAACTAAATAAAATTATATAACTGTGAAGAAGAGGAGAAATTATAATGGATATTAAATTAATTAATGAGAGTGTAGAATACATAAAGGCTAAGTTAAGCTTCCAACCAGAAATAGGTATTATCTTAGGCTCTGGTCTTGGTGATATGGCTGACAAGGTTGAAGATAGGGTGGTAGTAAAGTATTCAGAAGTACCTAATCTTCCGGTATCTACAGTACAAGGTCATGCAGGACAATTTGTATGCGGAACTTTAGAAGGTAAAAAGGTTATCATGATGCAAGGTAGATTTCATTATTACGAAGGCCATCCTATGAGCGTATTAGCACTTCCAATCCATATCATGAAATATTTGGGTGTTAAGTCCTTGATAGTAACTAATGCTTGTGGTGGTGTTAATACTAGCTTTGTACCAGGTGATTTAATGATGATTACAGATCATATAAACTTTGCAGGTACAAATCCACTTATAGGTAAAAATGAACAAGAAATAGGAGCAAGATTCCCAGATATGTCTACAGCTTATGATAGAGAATATTTAAAACTAGCAAAAGAAGTTGGAGCATCTCTTAATATAGAATTGAAAGAAGGAGTTTATATGATGTTTACAGGTCCAGTATATGAAACTCCAGCAGAGGTAAGAATGGCAAGAATACTAGGTGCTGATGCAGTTGGAATGTCAACAGTTCCTGAAGTTATTGCAGCTAATCATTGTGGTCTTAGAATACTAGGAATTTCATGCATAACTAACATGGCAGCTGGAATCTTAGACCAGCCATTAAATCATGAAGAAGTAATAGAAACTTCTGCTAAAGTAAAATCAAAATTTGTTTCTTTAGTGAAAGGAATAGTTAGAGAATTATAATAGTGGACCATTTACAAACAAAATTAAATATAAAGGTATAGAGCGGGGTGTGATTTATGAGAATGTATGATTTGATTCTAAAAAAGAGAAATGGTGGAGAGCTTTCTACAGAGGAAATAAATTATTTTGTAGAGAGCTATACAAAGGGAGAAATTCCAGATTATCAAGTATCAGCTCTTTTGATGGCTATATATTTTCAAAAGATGAATAAGAGAGAAACTTCAGACTTAACAATGGCAATGGTACATTCTGGAGATATGTTAGATTTAAGTGAAATTCAAGGCGTTAAGGTAGATAAGCACAGTACAGGTGGAGTAGGAGATACTACGACTTTAGTGCTTACACCTATGGTAGCAGCATTGGGGATACCAGTAGCTAAGATGTCAGGGAGAGGCCTAGGGCATACTGGAGGAACCATAGATAAGTTAGAAGCTTTCAAAGGTTTTTCAGTGGAGATGCCAACAGAAAAATTCATTAATAATGTTAACACTATTAAAATTGCTGTGGGAGGACAGACTGGAGACTTAGCACCAGCTGATAAGAAGTTATATGCCTTAAGAGATGTTACAGCAACCGTTGATAATGTTTCTTTAATTGCATCTAGCATTATGAGCAAAAAAATAGCTTCAGGAGCTGATGCTATAGTTTTAGATGTTAAGGTTGGAGATGGAGCTTTCATGAAAAACACAGAATCTGCTAAGGAATTGGCTACAGAAATGGTTTCTATAGGAAAACATATTGGGCGTAATACTATGGCAGTAATTTCTGATATGGACCAACCATTAGGTTTAGCTATAGGTAATGCTTTAGAAGTAGAAGAAGCCATAAATACATTAAAGGGAAATGGTCCCGAGGACTTATTACAACTTTCTTTAGTTTTAGGAAGTCGTATGGTAATGTTAGCAGGAAAAGCAAGTACTGCTGAGGAAGCTGAAGCTATGTTAAAAGAGACTATAACTTCAGGAGCAGCTATAGAAAAACTTAAAGAATTTGTTAAAGCTCAAGGTGGAGATATAGACTGTATCGATAATACAAATTTATTACCTAAAGCTAAGTATGTAGTACCGGTAATTGCAGAAAATAGTGGAGTGGTTAAAAAAATCCATGCTGAAAACTTAGGAATAGTTGCAATGGAACTTGGAGCAGGAAGGGCCACTAAAGAAAGTAAAATAGATTTAGCAGTGGGAATAGTTTTAAATAAAAAACGTGGTGATAAAGTAGAAAAGGGTGACACCATAGCATATATTCATAGTAATAATGAAAGCCTTATTGAAAAAGCTAATGAGGGTATCTTAAAAAACTATGAAATAGTTGAAGGCTATAAAAATGATATACCACTAATCCATGAAGTAATTAGTTAGTATATATTAAAATAAAATGAAGCTATATAANNTTATATAGCTTCATTTTATTTTTAAAGTAATATATGCACCTTGAGGATATAAATTCTATATTAGGGAACTCTAAATAGGAAGAAACTTTAGAAAATAAAATTTCTAAATTTCTAGGATAATTTTTAAGATTGAGGTAAAAATAACCTCATAATAATTGTTTTGGAGGTCGGTTATGAAAAAGAATAAATTTGTTTTAACTTTATTATTATCCGTACTACTTTCATTGCAGGCTATAATCCTTCCAACAGCCTTTGCTGATGATGAAATAAAAAATGAGCCTGCAGATAATGTAATAGGGTTTGAGCCACAGGCAAAATCTGTAATACTATTAGAGCCTAATTCAGGTAAAGTTATTTATGAAAAAAACTCAGATGAACAGTTTGCACCTGCTTCGGTTACTAAGATAATGACTATGCTACTTGCTATGGAAGCCTTAGATGATGGAAGAATAACTCTTCAAGATAAAATAGTTTGTAGTGAAAAGGTTAAATCTATGGGCGGTAGTAGTATGATATTGGACACTGGAGAAGTAAGAACTGTGGAAGAAATTCTAAAAGGTATAGCTATAGCATCAGGAAATGATGCAGCAGTGGCAATGGCAGAATTCTTAGAAGGCAGTGAAGAAGCTTTTGCAGTAAAAATGAATGAAAGAGCTAAAGAACTTGGAATGACTAATACTCACTTTGAAAATGCTACAGGTCTTAGTGCTTCAGGACATTTAAGTACTGCTAGAGATATTTCCATAATGTCTAGAGAGCTTTTAAAACACCCAATCATATTAAAATATTCATCTATATATATGGAAACTATATCAGAAGGTAGAAAAACACCAATTGAATTAGTTAATCATAATAAGTTGGTGAGATTTTACAAAGGGTGTGATGGACTAAAAACAGGATTTACACAAGAAGCTATGTATTGCATATCTGCTACATCAACTAGAGACAATGTAAGGATGCTTGCAGTAATAATGGGAGCGCCTACATATAAACAAAGAAATGCAGATGCAAGTAAGCTTATGGATTTTGGATTTTCTAAATACCAAAGTAAAACTATAGTAGCTAAAGATGTAGACGTGCAACAAATCCCATTAAATAAAAAAGGTGATTCTTTCTTTATAGCAAAAGCAAAAGATGATTTAAAAGTAACCATAGAAAAAGGCACTGAGGAAGAATTAACAAAGAAAGTAAATATTAATCCTGAACTGAAAAAAATAAATGCTGGTGATGTTGTTGGATATTGTGAAGTTTATAATGGAGATGAATTACTAGGAAAAGTAGAATTATATAGTGATAGGGAAGTAAAACAATCTCAGTTCTTTAAAAATGTTAAAGATATATTTTCAAATATATTTGATCATTCAATATAAGTATATTTAATCTTTTAATATACTTATATTGAATAAAAAATAAATGTTTGTAAAAAGTATATATAAAGGTTAATTTAAAATTCAGTTTAATGCTATAGTTATCAGTTACAATATACAACCCCAAATGTATAATGCTGATATAAAAAATCACTCTAAAATTTTTAGGGTGATTTTTTATTTTTAAATGAACTACAGTAATTTTTGATTCCAAAATAATAATTGTCATAATTGAAAGATATGGTTTTTACTATTGTAAATTTAACTAAATTTAGAGTATAATTTAAAATGAGTGTTTTCATGCTAAAATATATATTGAAGTTTTTAGTATGCAGATAAATTTGTTGTAAGGAAGGTGAAACCATGGCATTAACAATTAAAACTTCAAACTTTGAGGGGCCCTTTGACCTTTTATTACACTTAATAAAAAAGAACCAAATGGATATATATAATATAAGTATTTTAGATATAACAAATCAATATATAGGATATCTAAATGAAATGAAGGAATTGGATTTAGATATTGCATCAGAGTTTATTGTTATGGCTACTACATTAATTGAATTAAAATCTAAGGTATTACTTCCTAAAAATAAGGAACCAGAGATTGAAGAGGTTGATGATACACAAGAGCTTATAGATAAATTAGTTCAATATAAAAAATTTAAAAATATAGCTGAATTTCTGGGCAAGAGACAAATGAATACAGGCATTATATTTACTAAAAGGCCTGAAATAATTGAAGATACCAGAGAAAAAAAGCAAGATGCCAAAGAGCTACTTAAGGGCATAACCATGATGGATTTATATAATATGTATATTGAACTTATGGAAATATATAAAAATAAGATGAATGAAACCTTCAACATAGAAGACAGAGTACAGGTTGAGTTATTTAAAATAGAAGATAAGATGGATTACTTAAAAGACGTATTAGTGCATAGTAAAAATACTACCTTCACTAGTATAATAAAGGAGAGCAAAAGTAAAACGGAAATCATTGTAACCTTCTTAGCCTTGTTAGAGTTAATAAAGCTTAAGGATGTACGAGTAGTTCAACATGGTAACTTTGGTGAAATATATTTAGAAGGAGTGATGGGGGATGAATGAACATACTAATTTAAATCATGAAGATGTAGAAGTTAATGATAAAATTTTAAGTAGAGTAAATAAAGAAGATGGAAGCATAGATATTGATCCTAGAAATAAAATAGAAGAGGTTCTTCAAGAATCAGAACATCAGTTAAATTATCTTATAGATGAATCTAAATATGAAAGATATTTTTCTATAATAGAGTCTTTATTATATGTAACTGGAGACCCATTGGAAGTAGACACTATAGCAAGTATTTTAGAATGTTCAGTAGAATTTGCTACAGAACTTTTAAAGGTTTTAGAAAAGGTATATGAAAGAGATGAGTCTAGGGGGATAAAACTAATATGTATCAATAAGGCTTATCAGCTTGGTACAAAACCTATAAATAGTGATTATCTTCAAATGCTGTTAAAGACAAATATTAGACAATCCTTATCTAGGGCTGCTCTTGAAACCCTATCTATAATTGCTTATAAACAACCAATAACCAGAATAGAAATTGAAGACATAAGAGGAGTTAAAAGTGATAGAGCTATTAGTACTTTAGTAGAAAAAGGACTTATAAAGGAATCAGGAAAGAAAAGTGTTATAGGAAGACCAAATCTTTATGCTACTACTGACGAATTCTTAAAGCATTTTGATTTTACATCTTTAGGAGAGTTACCATCTTTAGATAATTTTATTGAAGATGAAGAGCTAGTAGAATTAGAGGAAAAGGATATTGAAGAAAAGAAGTTCTAATAATATTATGGCTATATTTAAAATAAAATCTAAATCTTAAATAAATATTGAGGATGTACTTATAGTATTAAAATACACCTCAATATTATAAAAAGATTAATGAATTATTTTAAGATAGCCTTTTTTCTTAGAGTTAATCACAAGGGTCGCATGGGTTATAGACTTCAGAATAATTATCACCATTGACTTTATCTTTGTTAAATAGCCCAGAAATCATATCAATGGCTTGAGGCATTGCATCCATTATCTTATCGTATGGATTATACTCAGTCACGGAAAGAAATCTTATGGTATTTTTGTGTACTACTAAGAACCCCACTGGTTTTAAGGAGATTCCAGCACCAGATCCACCAGCAAAGGGATGCCTGTTAGAGGAATCTAAGTTAGTATCCTTAAATTCACTTCCACCTGAGGCAAAACCAAAGGATACCTTTGAAATTGGAATGATTGTGGTACCATCAGGTGCACTTACAGGATTACCGATAACTGTATCCACATCAATCATATTTTTAATATTTTCCATAGTCGACTTCATTAAATTTTCTATTGGATGACCGTCCATCTAAAATTCCTCCTTTAAATTCACTTTATCAAAGGAAGAAGTTTTTCGTACTTTGATAAGGTGATAAAAAATTACAATAACCATGTATATAATTTTTGCTATATTTATAAAAATTATACTAGTACTTTCAAATTTAAAGAAATTTTTATTATATTTAATATTGATAGTAGGAGTAAAATTTTTAACTTTAAAAAATAGATTTAAAATTGTTGAAATAAATGCTGTAATTTGATATAAAAAGCCGTAAGTAATAGCGTTTATAGCAGCATCTTCTATAGAGTAATCCACTCTAAATTTAGTGCGTATAGTAAATTTAAATTTAGAATTAACAAAGAGTTCTATTATTCCTTTCAAATCTTTAAATTTTAATTTTGAAATTTTTTCTTCGTTAGGAGTTTTTACATAATCACTCCATTTGTTTTCATTTTTAGCCCTATTTTTTTTAGTTTTTGATGGAATTATTACTTTATTATATATTTTTAAGGTAAAAATTTCATTAGCATATATAAGTGTTATTTTTATTGGAATAGGAAATAATAAGACCAGTGTAACTATGGCTAAAATCCATAAAAAACATTTCATTAGTATACTAAACCTCCATAGTTTTATATCTGCAATTCTATCCAACTATGATTTATATATTCATGGTAAATAAAAAAATAAAACTATTTGAGAATAAGTCACAAATTTAAGTTGGGAGTGTAAAAGGATGAAAAGAAGAGTATGTTGTTTCCTATTAATATTTTTATTTATTATAGTGAGTATTCCTATGAAAAACGTAGATGCAGCTCCAATAAGAGTAGATGCAGTATCTGCCATAGCTATAGATTCAGCTACTGGAACTATTTTATTTGATCAAAATGCCCATAAAGTTATACCTATGGCAAGTACAACAAAGATAATAACTGCTCTGGTTACTTTACAGTATGGAGATATAGATAGAGTTGTGGAAATATCTAAAAATGCAGCATCTATAAGAGGCTCTAAAGTAGGATATAAGGCTGGAGATAAGGTAACCATAAGAGAACTTTTATATGGTCTTATGCTCAAGTCAGGTAACGACTGTGCCATTGCTATTGCTGAAGGAACTAGTGGGACTGTAGAAAAGTTCTGTGAAGTCATGAATGAATTTGCAGTATCAATAGGTTTGTTAGATAGTCATTTTGAATCACCTCATGGTCTAGATAGTAACTCCCATTACTCTTCAGCCTATGATTTAGCTATAGCAACTAAAAAAGCTAAGGAGATTGAAGAATTTAATAAAATTGTGTCTACTAAATTAATCTCGGGAGAAGAAGGAATAGAATTTACAAAACAATTTAATAATATAAATAAACTTTTATATTCAGAGCCTAATTGTACTGGAGTTAAGACTGGATATACAGGACAGGCTGGAAAATGTCTTGTTAGTTCCTTTAAACTAGATAAAAATGAAATAATTGTAGTAACATTAAATTGTGTTCCAAGATGGAAAGAAAGTCAGAGAATTTATGAATATGTAAAAGATAATTATGAATATAAAAAAGTTATAGAAGCTGGTGAAGTTATAGGAGATATAAAAGTTAAAGGAAAAGACAAGGGAATACCATTAGTTGCTGAAGAAGATTTAATTTTTCCTGTTAGAAATGAAGAAAAAATAGTCAAAGATATTGTTCTACCTAATTATGAGTTAACTACACCAATTAGAACTACAGATGATATAGGAATGCTTACCATAACCAATGAATTAAACTCTAAATACGCAATAACCCTTCATCTCAAAGAAGATATTGAAAAAATTGGAATATGGGATTACATTAAATACATGATTAATAAAGATGAATAGAATAAATAATATAAACCAAGGTAAAAACCTTGGTTTTTTTCATGGAAATAGTAGCAAATAACTTATTGTGAAATATTCTGATAATATAGTAATTTTGGAGGCACAGGTAATGGGCTATGAACCATATAACTGTATAGATTGTGGAAGTGAATACTGTCCATGTCATTTAGCTGAGTCAGGAAATTGCATTCTTTGTTCTCACTTAGATGGCAAAGACTTTTGTGATTGCGTAAATTGGAATGGAGTATGTATATATCAGGAATTTATGCAAAACAATTTTAAGGCAAAGGAAGGAAGGAAACATCAAAGATTTCAAATTATAGATAAAGAACTAATAAATGAAAAGCTTATGATATTAAAGATTAAAGTTACTCAAAAACTAGCTAGCGAATTAGTTGGTCCTGGTTCCTTTGTATTTATTAGAAAAGAGGATTGTGAACAAGCCTTTGATACCCCAATTTGTGTAATGGATAGTGATACGGGAAATGATGTTATTACCTTGGCTATTGAATTAAAGGGACTTAAAACAAAGATACTTAAAGATGTAAATATCAATGAATATGTTTTAATTAAAGGTCCTTTTTGGAATGGAATTTTAGGACTTAATTCAGTGAATACCATTAAAAGAAATCATTGTGTTTTAGTATGTAGAGGTATAGGTCAAGCACCTATGGTACCTGTTATGGAGAAATTATACAATAATGAAAATACAATTACAGTAATTATTGATGAAGGAACTTTAGATACAATATTTATAGAAAAGGAATTGAAAAAATTTGCTACAAAAATAATTAAAACCAATACACTGCTTATGGGTGGAATTCTTGATTGTAAGTGTAGAAAGATTTTAGAAGGAATTTTAACTAAGGGTAATGTTGCTTTAGTGCATTGTGACAGTGCAGATGTGCTTAGTCATCAAATCATGAAAATAGTAGAAGCTTATGATAAGAATATTGAATTTTCTTGTTCCAATAATGCAAAAATGTGTTGTGGGGAAGGGGTTTGTGGTTGCTGTACAATTATGAATGATGATGAAAAATTGAGAAGACTGTGTAAGATGCAAACCAGTCCTAAATATATATTTGAAGGGAGAAGATTGTATTGAAGATAGTTATAATAGGGGGAGGCTGGTCTGGTTGTGCA
>NZ_DKPI01000013.1:0-9403 GCF_002470865.1 Clostridium sp. UBA7339 | reverse complement strand
TGCACATGCACTACAGTTTAAATTTCACCTAAAATAAAAGACCATGAAATTTAATCATGGTCTTTCTGTTTTAAGAATCTATTGTATATTTTAACACATTCATTTATATATTCTTGAAGCTTTGGATCTTTATAAACATCTTCTCTTATATTAGTTTTACCAAATAAATAATCTATAGTTACATTGTAAAACTGAGCTAACTTGGAGACTGTGTCCAAACTTGGTTCATACTCATTACGTTCCCAAGAGCTATATGCTTGTCGAGTTATATTAAATGTATTAGCTATATCTTCTTGACTTAAGTCTCTTTCTAACCTAAGCAATTTTAATCTATCTCCTATCACATTCCCCACCTCACATAAATTTTAGCAAAAATATGATATATAAAGAAGGATTTTTCCATTTTGCATAGAAAACTAGCATATATGATATTAATGCAAGTTTAATTTACATCTTAGGAGGTTTGGGCAATGATAAATTATAAGGGGTTAAGAATAATAATTAAGGAAGTATCTAGTTTCAAATACTTTATTACTAAATACAAAGGTGTGTTAATAATATATTTGAATAGAAATTTAAGCAATAAAGAAAAATCTAAAATATTACATAAATCTATTAAGAAAGTAAAAATGCAAAAGACTAAGGTTTAATATCCTTAGTCTTTTATGCTACATAGACAAACATTATAAAAGCTATAGCTAGTGCTTGTATAAAATAATCCTCTGCACCTCTAGTCTTAATTAATTTATATCCATAATAACTCTTTCTCCATGGATATAAATATGGTGTTCCCATCTTAGTAAAACTATCTGCTACTAGATGCAATGCAAAATTTATAAACCATACTAGAGCTATCCACTTATTTAAGATTAGTATAGAAATACTACTTATAATTAATACTAATAGTGAATGTGTATAAGTTCTATGTTTTATTCCTAAAAGATAATCCCAATCCGGAACAACAGATCCTAACACTCCCGTTGCTGCTATTGGATTACTGATTATTATTGGTAATGTAGCAGCTACACCTATAGCTATGTGTGTTCGTTTCATCATGCTCTTACAACCTCCCGTTCTCTCAAAAAGTATATAAAAAAACCTATCCAACGATATGGATAGGCAAAGTTAAATTAGTTGGGTATATTACTAAGGTTTCCTCTTTAGTTTATTTCATGATACTTACTATATTTTCTTTAGTACTTCCTTAATTTCTTCTATTCTTATGTTTTTAATATTTTTATTTTTCTTCTCGCCTGGCCCAACACGACGTTTATGTTTGCTTACAACTAGCATTGTCACAGGAGCATTTGTTTTGCTCAATTCCTCATAAATACTGAGTAATTTTTCTTCTTTTGTCCTATTAAAAATATCTACTTCTACGGTTATAATTTGCCCATTTTTTAATATAAATATACAGTCAATAAATTTTTTATTTATTTCATACTCTCTTTTCATATAGGTGACTCGGTCTTTAAGTTCAACTAAGATATCCGTTAAAACCAGTGTATGAAAAGAGGGTATTTTCTTTATATAATAAACTTTCTTACCTAGTGTAGGGTGTATGGTTTCTTTAAGGTACTTATTATTTGCAAGTATTTTTAATCTTTTAGCGGCCATGCTATAACTTGGAAAGAACAACTCCTGTAATTGTCCTATGGTTGCTCCTGTATTCTCAGTAATAAAATTAATAATTTGAATATCTCTATCCGTTAATTCCATTTAGGATCTCCAAAATATTGCTTAGGTCACTTTCGATAACTTCCTTTGGTTTCTCTATCTCTATTTTCTTTTCTACTATTCTCTTCTTAATATTTTCCATAACCAGATTATGATCCATGGTAAAACTATATCCTTTTTCCTCTTCTAAAGTCCTACATATAATTTCTCTTTCTCCAAGCTTAGTTGCATTTTCATTCCCCAAGATAACCTTACAAGCTGGGCCATCTGCAATCTTCAAAGATACCCTAGTACATAGTTGAGCTTTAATATCGGAAGGGATACTGTCAGAAGTCGGCTTTTGCAATGCAGTAATAAGAAATACACCACTACTTCTACCAACATTAACTATCATTTTAAGGTGCTTTAGACATTTAGTTTTTAATGCTTTTTCTTCTTTACTATCTCCTCGACTTATATTAAGGAAACTAAACTCCTCCACTACAACATAGGTGTATTTAAGTTTATTCCCATTATCTTTATTATAATCCTCAATATTATAATACCCCTTAGTATTATCTATTAGTTTTTCTCTTCTTCTACATTCCTTATCTATGCTCTCTAATTCTTTTAAAACCTCTTCCAATGTCTTGGAGTATGTTTTTACTTGTGCACAATTTTGAAATACCCCTAAGTCGTTTTTACGTATCTGGAGTAAGTGTAAATCTATATAGCTACAATACTTAATTAAGTTAGTTAGTATTAATAATAATATTCTAGACTTACCTGTTCCTGTATCTCCTCCAATAAGCATATGTGGAAATTTGTTCATATCTACTATAATAGGCTTAATGAGTCCATCAGCTATTAGAATTTTATTAGGAGGTAATTGCATAGGTGAATAACCTTTGAATTTGTAATTAGCCACACAGTTCATAATAACCATGTTATTAACTTGGCTTAGTTGTATAGATTGGAAATGTAAGCCTTCTTTAAATATATCTATATCTCTATTAAGATTTTCAAATGTATATCCATAGGGCAACTCAGTAATTATGTCATATCCATAAGGTGTTCGGTCTATTCTCCATATTTTAAGAGTTTTTTCAAGGTTGTTAGTAAATTGACTTTTAGAGTAGGTAATCTGTTTCCATTTCTTCCTTAGCTTAATTTTGTCTAGGTTTCTATATAGTGCTACACCAGCACCAGCTATAGCAAATTCAGTAATCACTTGCTATTCCTCCCCTCCACTTTTACTGCTGATATTGAATAAATAATAATACCACTAAGTATTATTAAACCTTCTTTTAAAGTTCCTGTGAAAATTGCTAAGCTTTTTATGCCATTGAGAATCAATAAATCTAATCCAAACATTGAACATTCTCCTTATCTAAGTGCTTAATATAATATTCTAATGCCTTTTTAATAAAATCTGATTTCTCTTCTTGGCTATTAACTGTTACGAATAATTTCATATCTTTTGTGGTGCTTTTGAAACTAACTGTAATCTTATTTACCATAACTTCCTCCACTTTCTTACTTCTTAATATATCTATATGCAATCTAGTACCAAAAGTTTCCTAAAAGTTCCGAAATATTTATAAAAAAATAAAGGCTCTATTTTCTATGAGCCTTCTTCATATCTTCTAATATAAGTTGTTTAATATACTTCCCTTTTCCTATTAGTTGTCCTTTTTCTTCTATATATTTATACAATTGCATTTCTATATCAGAAGTCTTAGAAAAAGTTACATCTACTCTTTCATATCCTTTCTTAACCATAACACCACCCCTACAATATACTATTCTACACATACCATAAATTTCCTTTAAACAAAAAGACTAGGAATACCCTAGCCTAAATTTACTTTTCTATATTTTCAATGCACTTATTTATAATTTCAATATTTTTTGTAGAATCTTCATAACTTAATTTTATCATTTCTGAATTTCCTTCTACTCCGTCAGATAACATGTAATTGATGTTTTCGTTCAATTTATCTATATTATAATCCATTTGTATTATGTCATTATCTAAATCACTCATGAGCATTGTGCTTAAATACTTTTCGCCCAAAAATGCTGAATCAAAGTCGAATTTTTTCTGAATTTCATCACTGAAGAATGTCCATTCATCCTCAGTCGGATTATCTCCTGTAATTTTATTTCGTTCTTCTATTAATGCTAATTTATCTTTTTCGTATTCTTCATATATGCCTTGATACTCTTCTTGAGTCCCATCTTTTTCTATCAAACCTTTTGTTTTATTATAATACCCGGTTAACACATCTATTGAATGCTCATAATATTGAATTAATTTATAGTCATTACTTTCCTTCTCTAATTTTGTATCATACTTACTTTCTACTTTACTAACCAATCCTTTAGTACTTCCGCACCCAACTAACCCTAATATCATTATTCCACATAATAATAAACTAAATATTTTCTTCATTAAATAACCCCCATAAATTTCTATTATATTTACATTGTATAATATATTCACACTTTGTCAATATTTACAACATGAGGTGATTACATGGAAATAGTGAAATCTTTGACTAAAATAATTCTAACTTTAGGATCTATACTTGGGATATTATCTTTCTTTATGGTGTTGGTGTTAATGTTTATAATAAAATAAAAGAACCTAGATTTACTCTAGGCTCTCTAACTGTTCTTTTCTTTCATCTATTAATTTTTCTAGTTCTCCTAAATCCTCTAGTGTAGCTTTATTTTTTATAAAGCTTCTAGATGTACTTCTACTTTTCAAATAATTAGAGTATTCTTTGTTTTTTTGTTGCCATTTCTTATTAGCTTCGGTTTGTGTTGATGTTTTATTTTCCACTCTTACTCCCCCTTTTTGACAAATTTAATGATCATTAATATTACCATTACTACAGCTAATGCTAACCCAATATACTGCATAGTGGTTAAATCGGAGAAACTCAAGTCTGAAATCCATATGGCTGTTATTACTAATACAATTATGTCGATACTAAGATTAATTTTGTTCTTCATATTTTTCTAAGGTGCTGGTATAATATATATAAGGATGGAAGAGGGAAGTTGCATTTCCCTCTGTCCTTTGTTTAGCGTTTCCTTTGGTGGGGGCGCTTTTTCTTTTGTCTTTTTTTCTTTGGTTTTAATTCTTTTAGAAGTTTTACTATTGTTAGTGTTAAAACCACTATTTCTAATATGTCTTTCAGCACCTTACTACCTCCTTTCTATACTTTAATTATACTACGGATAGTATGAAGTGTCAACCTTTTTTTATATATTATTCTAAAAATTAGCGCAAAATATGTTTAAATATTATATTTTTGTCTATAATCTAAATACATCTTAAACCATGTGCTTATACAAAAAAAACAGGCTAGTAGGGAATAAATCCTTACTAACCTTTAGTTGTTTTAAGTAAAACTATAACTAGATAAGCATATTAATCTAAAAACTCATACTTTTATTTTGATTAAATTATATAAAATCTAGACCTTTATTATATCTTTATACTAAAGCCATTCTTTTTACTTTTAATATATATATCTTTCCACTATTCCATATAACTCATATTACACGATAAATTATTTAAGCGTCTTTTATTTAATTTCTCAAATTATAATTTATTTCTATTTCATTAATTTTATTTTCATCTATATTTGTATTAGAAATATATTTTGTTTCTTTATCATTTTTATATATACTTATCTGATCATAACCATAATTAAATGAACCTACTTGTTTATCATTAATAAATAATCTTGCTTCCAAACAATATCCTTTCTTTCTTGATTGGCTAAAGCTTTTTTTAACTTTAGTATTTGCAAACTGATTTAAAAATTGCTCAATTTCATCTTTATCTGTTATTTCTACAGTTTTTCCATAGGTTCCAGAGCTCATAAGTATCTTATCTACATTTTTAAAATCTATACCTAGTATGCCTTCAAAATTCTTCGATATAAAAAATGATTGTAAAATCAAACCTATAATAATTATAGCTATAATCACTAACCAGATACTTTTTTTCTTCATATAAAATCCTCCTCTTACATAATCTAATTGCAATGTTTGATAGAAAATTAAACTTATTTCAACTCGCATTAAAACTCTTGTGATAAATTTATATTGATTTTATTATTTATTTAACCAGACACTTAAAGTGATATTTATAAGAAACATTTTACCATCTTAGATACCATATAGCATCTATGTTAGACCATTTATATTTAACAAAATGGGAAAGTGATGTATCCCAATTATCACATACTCTTATATATTCTCCATCAGAAGTATTTTGATATCCTACACCCAAAAATGCATGCCCACTATTTCTACCATCGTAATCTTGTAATGTTTTTCCTATATAAAGAGCGTTCCCATTATTTATTTGCGAAGTTATCCACTTCCAATCAAAATTTTTTGGTGTTGCATAATTACTTCCTAATTGTGATCTAAGTTTATATTTTGATATATAACTCTTCATGCCATTATATCCATCACTGTCACTTGTTCCTGAAGAATTGCTGTGTTTCATTTCAACTCGAAGGTGTGCAAACGCATTGTTATAATTGCTAGTATAAATTAAATTGGTTTTTCCTCTTCTTTCTGACCAATATTTAAGCATATTAATTCCACAAGTAGGTACACAATGCTTAGAATATCCTGAAAAATCACTTGTTTTCATTGGTAAAAAATCTTTAGAGTATGAACCTCCAGCCCAAAGATTAGGTAAACTTACACTTGAATATACTACTTGTTTTGCACTTATATTTCTAGATGTCATAGATTTCTCTAACTTTTTCTGTACAACTTCTAAATTGTTAATATTAATCTGACTTTGGTAATTTTCTCTAAGTTCTTCTTCACTTATATCAGTTTTTTCACTACTTGCTGCATCTATATATGACCCATTATCTTCTACAACAAACTCTCTATTTCCTATATATATCATATCTTCACTTATATTTTTATTTATATCTTTATTAGTTATATAATATACTCCATCATATCCAAACTCAGCTATAATAGGATTTTCTGTATCAAATACTTCAATTAATATATATCCTGTAGGGTTGCCTTTTGTCTTAAGATTAAGTATATATGCATTAATATTTCCATCAACATCATAAGTCTCAACTATATTATCTATAATTGTATCATTTGTCCAAGTTGTACTTTCATCATTAGCTATAATGTCCTCAATAAAGTTTTCAGATATTTTTACAACTCTTTCTTCATCAATATTTTTACTTTCATTTACTGATATATCATCAGCAAATACTGACATGGGAAACATAAAAATTAAAAATAAACTCATAACTAAAATTATATATTTCTTCATAATACCGCTCCTCATATAATTACTTTTGTAGTTAGATTTAAATGTATATAATTGCAAAACTGCTTTTATATTCTGACTATACAATTTAAAATACTTTTTAATGATTGGTTGGATTTCATTACTACTTTCATATACTTATCGTATGATATGTATTATCATCAAAGTATATAGAGTTACCTAATGGATTTAACGGTGTTTCGGGTATAAAAAAATCCAAAATAGGAAAATAGTTTATTACATTAAACTTACATACAATCAATATAATAACCCCCTTTTTTACTTATTATAACTAAAAATGTATATAAATTCAATCAATTAATGCTATATTTATTTGTTATATATCTTATAGTTTTATATAAATAGTTAAAAAGGAAACTACTAATGTTACTCTAATAATATTTAAAACTATTAATATATCTTCTAATAACATAAAAACAGGCTAGTAAGGATTTATTCCCTACTAGCCTTTAATATTATCTACCTAACTTCTTACAATAAGCTATAGCTTTATCTAAAGTTTCTTCCCTATCCTTACCCTGGATAAGTACATTTGTATAACCACTCTTATTCTTAGCCTCTCCTACTGCAATAACTGTTTTATATTGTCCATAATGTGCATATGGTCTTAAACAGTTTATTGTTGGACAGTTAAGCCTATCTGCCATTACCTCCGCTATATTTTGATCTACTGCATTAGAATATTGAATAATATAATCCACTTTAACGTCCTCCTTATTAACTGGTTTTATAATAGTTTCTTTCCTATTTATCAATACTGGATAATCTATATAGCAATAATTCATATCCACATTCCCAGTAATCCCATTTACTTTACCAGAGCTGCTATATTGCCACATATCATGGTTGCCTTTATAAGTACATACAGAGTTGTATTGAGCCACCCACTTAACCCATTTATTGAACCTAGAATCTGTTAGCTTGTTATTAAACCAACTAGTATTTGCATAAATCCCTGCCCAATAACCCGCCTTTTCAATAGCATTGCAAAATACTTCTGTCATATCTGCTATAAGCTTATTAGAGCACTTTCCTGTTGTATTGGCATCTTCTAGATCATAGTAAACTGGATAGTCTAACTTATATCCTTTTATTAGTCTTAATACATGCTCTGACTCAGACTTAGCTTGAACTGTTGATGTTGCATAAGAATAAATATAAACTCCAAATGGTATTCCTAGTCTAGTACATTCTTTAGCGTTTCTATTGAATTGTTTGTCATCCTGGCTTGTTATGTTATCACCATATCCTACACTTAGAATTGCATAGCCTATCTGACTTTTAACCTTATCCCAATCAATATTCCCTTGGTGATGTGACACGTCTATTCCTTTTAAATTCATAATCCATTCCTCCTTAAATTTAAAAGAGTGAGATTACTCCCACTCTGTAAACTATTCTTGCTTATTAATTTGTTTATAAGTTTGATTAATACCTACACTAACACCCCAACATAGGATACCTTGTAAAACAGCATTTACTATAGCATCAAACATTCTTTTGTATTCTGCATTTACTAAAGTTAGCAGTATAGCAAAGGTAATACAAAATACCATAAGTGCAATAGTTATATACTTATCTTTAAATCCATCTATTTTCTTTAGAAATCTTCCAACTACATAAGTAGCTACAATTAAAATAAGTAAATGTTCTGGTACAAAAGTCATTAAATCCATAATTATCTCTCCTTCTTATTTAAAATTAATTAAAAAAGCAATTACTGCACTTATTAAAGCTCCAGCAACTGCTCTCCATAACCATCTATTAGCATCTTCTAAATCTGAAATTCTATTGTTTGCAACCTTTAACTTTTCCTCAAAGTTTTTAAGTTTAAGTTCATTGGTATCATTCATATTTTTAAGCAAGCCTTTTATCTCTATTAAACTCTCTCTCACCTCTTGTATTGCATCAGCTTCACTCATCTTACACCTTCCTTTTGCATAATAAAATACCGCATATTCATTTGAATAATACGGTATATAAAAATCTTAATTTACATATAAATATAATTTATTCTAGAGAAAAATTATCTTTGCCTTCTTCCTTTAACCACCTCTTAGCTTGTTTTCTTATATTTCCACTCAATCCAGCAGAATATTCAGTATCATATAAGGCTTTTTTTACATATTCATTAGGGAACATATTCATTATAGATTCTTCATAGTCAATACCATACTCAGCCTCTTTAAATTCAACAACACTATACTTGTCATTATTTTTCTTTAAAGTCATGAATACTGGATGTGAGTATTCCCCTTTCATATAAAACTTTTTATTACTTAATGAGTATCCTCTGCATAATGAATACATATACACATTAATTATATTCTCTTTTTCTTCAATACCATAAATTTTATGTGCTTCAAATTCTTTATAACCAGCATCAAA
>NZ_DKPI01000007.1:0-2855 GCF_002470865.1 Clostridium sp. UBA7339 | reverse complement strand
CGAATCCTCTTCGCGGAGCCATATTAAATTTGGTAATTATGCCTTAGATGGATACACCCGTATCCATACCGAACACGAAGGTTAAGCATCTAGGGGCCGATAGTACTGCATGGGAAGCTGTGTGGGAGGGTAGGTTGTTGCCAAGTAATATGGATCTTTAGCTCAGTTGGTTAGAGCAACCGGCTCATAACCGGTAGGTCCGGGGTTCGAGTCCCTGAAGGTCCACCATATTTGGGGGTATAGCTCAGTTGGGAGAGCACCTGCCTTGCACGCAGGGGGTCAAGGGTTCGAATCCCTTTATCTCCACCAAAGACACTGTATATGCAGTGTCTTTTTTTATATGTTTTTATAATATTTTAAGATAAACTTTCTCATTAGTATGTTAAAATAAAAAAGTAGATAGTATTTCTTTTTGGGTGAATTAATTACTTAATAAGATTTTAGATAAATGAAGGGAGGGAAAATAGAGAATATAAATTTCTCTATTTTATATAATTATGAATATATTAATAACCAATGATGATGGAATTACGGCAAAAGGTATACAGATTATTGCACAGAGACTTCAAAATTCACACAATATATTGGTAGTAGCACCTGATAGTCAAAAAAGTGCTAGCAGTCATTCCATAACATTAATGAATCCTCTTATTGTAAGAAAAGAAAAAATAGAAGGTATAGATGCTCCATGTTTTAGTGTAAGTGGTACACCTGTTGATTGTACAAAAATTGCAATAACTACTATTGCTAGTGAAAAAATAGATATAGTAGTATCAGGAATAAATGATGGATTTAATTTAGGCACCGATGTAATATATTCAGGGACTGTGTCTGCAGCCGTTGAAGGAGCATTAAATAGTACCCCAGCAATTGCATTATCTTGTGATGGTAATGAAGAAAGTTATGAAATAGCTGCAGATTATGCAGAAAAAATATTAAATAAAATTAGAAGTGAGAAAATTGGAAACACAGTACTAAATGTAAACATTCCATCCATAAGTAAAGATAAATTAAAGGGATTAAAGGTATGTAAAATAGGTGAAAGAAATTATAATAATGTATATGTTGAAGTAGAGAAAAGTGATGATAATGTAGTATATAAAATAACTGGTGCGCCGGATGATGCAATGCAAGATAATACTGATGTAGACATGATTAAAGAAGGATATATAACAGTTACACCACTACATTATGACTTAACTAATTTTAACTTAATAACAAAAGTGGAAAATATTTTAGAAAAATAAATTTGATATAACAAAATTTTTATTTTAAATATTGTGATTAATTAGTAATATTAAAGATATGAATAGGGGATGAAATGATGAATAAACCATATGTATTTACACCAGGACCTACTAATGTAAGAGAAAATGTTAGATTGGCTAGGGCTATTGAAACTACTAATCCAGATTTAGATAAAGATTTTTATAGAGAAACTTGCAATAGAATTAGGGAAATACTAAATACTGAAAAGGATGTGTTTATATTAAGTGGTGAAGGTATATTAGGATTGGAAGCTGCTTGTGCATCACTTACAGAAGTAGGAGATAGAGTACTAATTATTGATAATGGGGTATTTGGTGAAGGCTTTGCTGATTTTGTGAAAATATATGGAGGAATACCTGTGTTGTATTCTGTTAATAGAAAAAGAGAAGTAGATGTGGAACATTTAAGAGAATTCCTTGATAAAGATAGTAATTTTAAATATGCAACTGTTGTTCATTGCGATACACCATCAGGAGTACTTAATGATATAAGTAAAATTTGTCCAATGCTTAAGGAATATGGAATATTAACAGTTGTAGATAGTGTTGCAGCCATGGGAGGAGAACCTATAAATGTAGATGAGTGGGATATAGATATTGCATTAGGTGGTTCTCAAAAAGCTTTTTCAGCTCCACCAGGATTAACTATTGTTACCGTTAGTGATGATGCGGATAAAGTTATGAGAATAAGAAATACTCCGATTGTAGGATTTTATTGTAACTTAACTATATGGAAGGGATATTATGATAAAAAGTGGTTTCCATATACTATGCCAATAAGTGACATATATGGGCTTAGAGTTGCTATAGATAATATACTTGAAGAAGGAATAGAGAATGTACACAATAGACATAAAAATATTGCTGTAGCTACTAGAAATGCATTAACTAGCTATGGGTTAAAGTTATATTTAGATAGCGGCTTTTCATCTACAGTTACAGTAGTAGAAACGCCTACAGGAATAGAAGCAAACAAGTTAATTAATTATATGAGAGATAATTATAATTTACTAATTTCAGGTTCTTTTGATTATCTTGAGAATAAAGTTATTAGAATTGGTCATATGGGAGAAAACAGTAGGATAGATAAAATTTTATTTGTTTTAAATACGTTAGATAAATCTTTAAATGAATTAGGATATAAATCAAAAGTTAATATCATAGAAGAATTTAATAAGTATATTATATTATAATGTAAGAGAGGCCAATTAATTATGAAAATAGTTAATTGGCCTTATATTATTATAAAAAGGATATTTTCAATGGAATATTAAGAAGATTAGTAACTAGTTAACATAACGAATATTTATTGATTTTAATGTGGTATATTTCGTATATAGAGGCTAAATATTAGTATAAGTTATTTTTACTTTAGTATACTATACCATGTGTATCAGTATAAGAAAATAAAAGTAAATTCAAGAAATATGAAGATATATTTAAATAAACTATAATTATAAAAAACTAATATTATATTTGATATAACAAGTATGGTAAGATAAATCTTGTCGCTGAGAGACGCGGCAAGAAACAACAAAAACTTAAGAAAAAACTTCTTAAAAATTTGTTGACAGATAAGAGATTATC
>NZ_DKPI01000004.1:0-13872 GCF_002470865.1 Clostridium sp. UBA7339 | reverse complement strand
TAGGTTGTTGCCAGGTTTTTAATGTGGTTCACTAGCTCAGTCGGTAGAGCACATGACTTTTAATCATGGTGTCCGGGGTTCGATCCCCCGGTGAGCCACCAATATTATAAATATGCTGAATTAGATATGAGCTAAATTAAAGCAGGCAAGTATAATGTGATTCAGTTATTTTTATGTCTAAAAATGAAATTTTGATTATGCGGGAGTGGCTCAGTGGTAGAGCGTCACCTTGCCAAGGTGAACGTCGCGAGTTCGAATCTCGTCTTCCGCTCCAATATGCGGGTGTAACTCAATGGTAGAGTGCTAGCCTTCCAAGCTAGTTACGAGGGTTCGATTCCCTTCACCCGCTCCAAATATGGTGGATGTAGTTCAGTTGGTAGAGCGCCAGATTGTGGTTCTGGTTGTCGTGGGTTCGAGTCCCATCCTCCACCCCAGATAATATAGATAAGAAAACCTTCTGTTTTTATAAACAGGAGGTTTTCTTATTATTTAATATAAAAATAATATCATGCTAAAGTTATTTTAATCATAGTATAATTAAAATAAAGATATAGATAAATACTTATAAAATCAAATAATTAGTAACATATTAGAATTATAAGTGGATAAATTCTAAGGAATTTTAGCTTATTTGTGGATAAATATTATATTTATATAAAATGTTATATAAATTTTAAATAAACATGGAGGATAAAAATATGATTTTTGATAAAGAAACTAGGGTTGTTGAATTTGTAAGAAGACCTAATAGATTTCAAGGATATGTAATAATAGATGGTAAAGAAGAGTTGGTGCATGTACCTAATACGGGAAGATGTAGAGAAATTCTAGTTCCAGGATGCAATGTATTAATAAGAACAGAGAATGGAGCTAATAGAAAGACTAGATTTAGCCTAATTGGTGGATATAAAAATGGAAAGTTAATAAACATAGATTCTCAAGCTCCAAATAAAATTGTAGAAGAAGCATTAATAAATAAGAAGATTAAGGGCTTAGAAAGTTATACGACTATATGTAGGGAAAAAACTTTTGGTAATAGCAGATTTGATTTTAAGTTAACTAATGAAAGTGGAAAAGAATATTACTTAGAGGTTAAAGGAGTAACTTTAGAGGAAAATGGACATAGTATGTTTCCAGATGCGCCTACGGACAGAGGTCGTAAACATCTTTTAGAGTTAATAGAGGTGAAAAATTCAGGTAGAGGTGCAGGAGTTATATTTTTAATTCAAATGGATAATATAAGTACTTTTAAACCAAATGACAAAATGGATAAGGCATTTGCAGATGCATTAAGGTTTGCTAAAGGTAATGGAGTTGATGTATTTGCCTATGAGTGTAGTTTAGGTGAAAACTTTATAGAGCTTACTAAACCAGTAGACGTTTTAGTATCCATTTAGATATGTAATAGAAGAGTGAATTACTATTTAAAATTCAAAAGCTATAAAGCCTAATATTATGATAATATAATAATGTAATCAGATATCTAAACAATTTCTAAAACATAATATTTTCCTTTTCATGGCTCAACGTTCATATGTTGGGCTTTTTTAAAGAGATTTTGTTTATGTAGAAAGTTAATTAAAATTTAAGTTAGGGGGGAGCATATGTTTTACATCGGTATAGATATAGGATCAACAGCTGCAAAGGTAGCTATATTTGAAAATGATATAATAAATAATACTTTTGTAATCCCTACAGGATGGAGTAGTTTAGAAACTGCAAAAAAAATAGAAAGTATATTAGATGATAGAGGTATAAGCAAAAAAAATAGAAAAATCATAGCTACAGGTTATGGTAGGGTATCGGTTCCCTATGCAGATAAGACTGTAACTGAGATAACGTGTCATGGTAAAGGAGCTGCTTATATATATGATGAAGATTGCACTGTAGTAGATATTGGTGGTCAGGATACCAAGGTTATAACTGTAGAAGGAGGACTTATAACGAATTTCACAATGAATGACAAGTGTTCTGCAGGAACAGGAAGATTTATAGAGATTATGGCTAATACATTAGGGGTAAATATAGATGAATTATGTAAGTTAGCAACTGATGGAAAGGATGCAAGTATAAGTTCTATGTGTACTGTATTTGCGGAATCAGAAGTTATAAGTTTAATAGGAACTGGTAGAAAGAAAGAAGATATTGCATTTGCTATTGTAGATTCAATCGTAAGTAAAGTAGCCACCATATGTGGTAAGCATTCTACTGCACAAAACTATTTTTTAACTGGTGGACTTTGCAACTGTGAATATATAGTAAATAGTTTATCTGAAAAATTAGGCTCACAGGTTAAAACAAAAGATAGTGCAAGATTTGCTGGAGCTATTGGAGCTGCTTTATTAGCTAAAAATTTAAAATAAGTATAGGTAAACTTTATTACCTATACTTATTTTTATAAAATGTGTTAAAAATTATTTTAATCTAGTTAAACTAATTTTTAATACGTCATTAGTGTAGTTTACATCCACAGAATCAGTCATCATGCCTACTAAACTTAATTCAGAAGAGGAATCATTATCTCCATTAAGAGCCCAGTAATACTCCTCAATATCTTGTCTCCTTGGCATGTTTAACTGAGATGTCAAATCATTTAGTATTTGCTCACTAATATCAGGATTTACACTGGTAAAGCTGATATAGGTAATATCACCCTTAGTATTAAAATCTATATGTAGATCACTACAGCCAATTCTAACTAAGTAACTAGTTAGCTCACTAAGTATTTTTATATTTCTTTGACGTAAGTGTTTCATAATTAATATTCCTTTCTAAATGCAGAAATTAGTGGTAGTAAGAACATACATACAAGGCCACCTGAAAAGCCATTATTATATAAAATCATTCCACCGTGTAAATATGTAATATTCATTACTAGGCAAGCATGTAATACTCCTGCAATTATTCCCCACAGCCATCCAAAAGAACCTGCAATTGGAGCTAGAGTTGTACCAAAAAGTAAACTTAGAATAACGCTAGGCGAGTTTATTTCCCAAATATTAAAGAAAGTACATAATATTATACCGAACATTATAGGGATTATATTTTTTAGATGCTTACCAAAGGCTCCAAACCCAACAATAGTTAATATACCACCTAAAGTTGGACCATTCAAGTCACCATTTACTAAAACAACTAAAAACATTGAAAAGAGTCCTAGAATCCCCATATTTATTAAAGTAATTCCTTCACCAAAAATAAGATAAAAATCTGTAAGCAATCTACCAGAATATCTCGTTATTTTTGTAATGTTTTTAAAGCTATTACCATTATAGTAAAAACCCAAAGTTATCATAGCTAAAAATATCATTGAAAATAATATAATAAAAGGAACATTATTGCCTGTAGACCATATAATTCTACTTTCAAAGTCAATACCAAAAGCTCTAAGTAAAGACATTAATACTGTACCTATTAATCCTGCAGCTAGGCCTACATTATAAAGGCTATATCCTTGATGTATTCTCATACAAGCAGAAGCTAAGGGTGGAAGTAAAAAACCTATTACTATACTAATAAGGATACCTATCATAACAGATAGATAAAGAGGTATTGTAGTAGTACCAATTAGTTGAATTAAAGCTGGAGATAAGGTTGTTCCAAAAAGTGCAGTAACTATATAATTGGAGAATGGTTCCTTTTGAAATCTGGAGTACAACCAAATACCAAATATAATAGGCCAGATATTTAAAATGTTTTTACCGAAAAGGGAAAAACCACTTACTGTAAATACACCTGCAATTATAGTTCCTGAGGGTTTAACGTTTAAAAAAATTAGCATTATTACATAAAATATAATCAAAAGTGCACAGTTTATGAAAGTTGCACCAACACCGCCAATTTCCATGTAATCTGTTATGAGTATATCTGGGTTTAAGATTATATTTTTTAAGCCAATGAATATCTGATGTGGTGAGTTAAAAAGAAAAGATACTAATATTAATATTCCACTAAGACATAGAAATAGTTTATAGGGTAGTGGAATTCTAGTGGTAAAGTCTTTTATAATAATCAACTCCCTTGAATTTATTTACACTCTTCAAATAAAGGTGTATATTTTTAATATATATAAGGCTTTACTTCTATAGTATATCAACTTTTATAAGTGATAACTATAGTATTTATATTATAATTATTTTAATTTTAAGCACAAATAAGCATATATATAATATTGTTTTAAACTAGTTTAATTATGTAGATTAAACAATAACGAAATATTTTAAATTAGAAAGAGGAAATAAAAATGGTAATGGATATAGTAGTTTATAATTGTGAGAAATGTCCTGATTTTAAACAAAATAAATGTGATGGAAAGGAAGTTAATTGTATGTGTAAAAAATGTCCTAGAAACTTAGGACAATGTTTAATTGTAAGGTATTGTAGAGAAACAGAATCTGTTTTAGATTGTTTCGATTATTAAATTAAAAAGTAGGTATAAAATATATGATAATACAAAAGATATAATATTATAATACATAGGAGTGTTAAAGTAATGGTGTCCAATGAAATTAAAAGTAGAATTGCTCAAAACTGTTCATTTTATAATGAGAGATCATATTATCCAAATGAAATACTTATGCAATTAGAACAAAGTTGTAATAATTGCTCTAATTTTGTAAGAGGACATTGTGTAAAAGATATATTTGATGAAATATACGAAGAAATCAGATTGAAATAAGTATTATATTTCCAAAAACTTAATAAAAATTTAAATTATAATAATATATCCCAATATTTAATTTATTATGGTTGAGAAACCTATGGAAAAATGTTAAAATGTAATTGATTTCAAATCAGATATTGGAAATTATAAAGTTTACTTTATTTTAGGAGGGTGAATCATGCACAAGAGATTATTTATACCAGGTCCAGTTGATGTGGCACAAGACGTATTAGAAAAAATGGCTACACCAATGATAGGACACAGAAGCAAAGAGGCATCAAGAATACAAAGACAAATTAGTGATTACATGAGAGTTATATTTAATACAAAAGAAGAAATATTACTTTCAACTACTTCTGGTAGTGGGCTTATGGAAGGTGCTGTTCGTTCATGCACAGCTAAGAGAGCTGCAGTTTTTGCTGTAGGTGCTTTTGGTAAGAGATGGTATGAAATGGCTGTAGCTAACAATGTACCAGCAGATTTATATGAAGTTGAATGGGGTACACCAACAACTCCAGAGCAAGTAGATGAAGTTTTAGCCACTGGAAAATATGATTTAATAACAGTTACTCACAACGAAACTTCAACTGGTGTTATGAACCCACTAGATGAAATAGCTAAAGTAGTGAAAAAATATCCAGATGTTGTATTCTGCTTAGACACTGTAAGCTCAGCTGCAGGAACAGAATTAAAAGTAGATGAATGGGGAGTAGACATTTGTATTACTTCAACTCAAAAAGCTATTGGACTTCCTCCAGGAATGTCAATGTGTACTTTCTCTAAGAAAGCTATAGAGAGAGCAAAACAAGTTCCACATAGAGGATTATACTTAGATCTTTTATCATTATATGAATACATTCAAAAGAAAGATTATCAATATCCATCAACACCTTCATTATCTCACATGTTTGCATTAGAGTATCAACTTGATAAGATTATAAATAAAGAAGGTCTTGATAAGAGATATGCAAGACACATAGAAGGCGGAGAAATTGTTAGAGCATGGGCAAGAAAATACTTTGAAATATTACCAGATGAAAGATATATGTCTAACACTTTAACTAACATAAAGAATACTAGAAATATTGATGTTGCAGCTTTAAACAAAGCTCTAGGAGAAAGAGGATATCAAATTTCTAATGGATATGGAAAGTTAAAAGATAAGACTTTCAGAATAGCTCACATGGCAGAGACTACTCCAGCAGAAATTGAAGAATTATTAAAGAACATTAACGAAATATTAGGACTTGAATAATTAAGAAGGGGTAATTCCCTTCTTAATTTTCAAGTAATAAAGATTCATATACAAGTTTAAAATGTATAAGTTTTCAATTTATATACTTAATGTATGTGGATGAAGTTAGATTTTAAATAATTAATTATTAATTAATTTTATTTTAGGAGGGTATCGTCATGATAAGAGTATTAGTTACTGATGGCATGGAGAAAAGTGGAATACAGGTATTAAAAGATAATGGATATGAAGTTATAGAGAAATTTTATGAGCCTGAAGAATTAGGAGTAGCTTTACAAAACTTTGATGTAGTAGTAGTAAGAAGTGCTACAAAGGTTAGACAACCAATAATAGATAAAGCTTGTGAAACAGGAAGATTAAAATTAATAATCCGTGGTGGAGTAGGTGTAGATAATATAGATGTAGCATATGCTACTGAAAAAGGAATAAGAGTTGCTAACACTCCTAATTCTAGTAGTGCATCAGTTGCAGAACTTGCACTAGCTCATATGTTTGCAGTTTCTAGATTTGTAAGTACTGCAAATGTGACTATGAGAGAAGGAAAATGGGAAAAGAAAAAATATGAAGGTATTGAGTTAAGTGGAAAAACTTTAGGCTTAATAGGTTTCGGAAGAATTTCAAAATGTTTAGCTCAAAAGGCTGAAGTATTAGGAATGAAAATTATGTATACTGATATCCTTGGTAAAGCTGAAGGGTATGATAAATATGAATATGGTACTTTAGAAGAAGTATTATCTAAATCTGATTATGTATCTCTTCATATACCATTCATAAAAGAGCAAGGAGCTACAATAGGTAAAGCTCAACTTGATATTATGAAAGATGGAGCTGTACTAATTAACTGTGCTAGAGGTGGAGTTGTAGATGAAGCTGCTTTACTTGAAGCTTTAAATAGTGGAAAGTTAAGAGGAGCAGGCGTTGATGTATTTGAAGTTGAACCAACTAAGAATGAAGAGCTAGTTAACCATCCAAGAGTATCAGTTACACCACACATTGGAGCAGCAACAGTAGAAGCTCAAACAAGAATAGGTGAAGAAATAGTTCAAACTATATTCGATTTCTTTAAATAATATTAATTACGTAGGAGGAAAAAATATGGCAGTTGTAAGACCTTTTAAAAGCATAAGACCAACAAAAGAGCTAGTTTCAAAAGTAGCAGCTCTTCCTTATGATGTTATGAACACAGAAGAAGCTAGGGAAATGGTTAAAGGAAACCCTTACTCTTTCTTACATGTTGATAAAGCACAAATTGATTTACCAGCAGAAACAAATCAATATGATGAAATAGTTTATAACACCGCTAGAAAAACTTTAGACAAGATGAGAGAAGATGGAACTTATATTCAAGATAATGCTCCAAGCATGTATATTTATAGACAAATCATGGATGGAAGAGTTCAAACTGGTATAGTTGGATGTACTTCTATAGATGATTATATGAATGATATAATTAAAAAACATGAGCACACTAGAGCTGAAAAAGAGCAAGATAGAATTAATCACGTTGACCATTGTAATGCAAATACAGGTCCAATTTTCTTAACATACAAAAATGTAGGAGAAATTGATGAAATAGTTGCTTCATGGACTGCTAAAGAGCCAGAATACAACTTCGTTTCCGAAGATGGAATATCTCATATTGTATGGGTTATAAATGACACTGAAACTGTAAAAAGATTAGAAGAGTTATTTAAATCAGTTAAATATCTTTATATAGCTGATGGTCACCATAGAGCTGCATCTGCTGTAAAAGTAGGTAAAATGAGAAGAGAAGCAAATCCTAGCTATACTGGAGAAGAGGAATTCAACTTTTTCCTATCAGTTATATTCCCAGCAGATGATTTATATGTAATGGATTATAACAGAGTAGTAAAAGATTTAAATGGAAATTCTAGCGAAGAATTCTTAAATAAAGTTTCTGAGAAGTTTACTGTAGAAGAGTATAAGAGAGAAGGCCAATACAGACCAGAAGGAAAAGGTTATTTTGGAATGTATTTAGATAACAAGTGGTATAAGTTAACTGCTATAGATGGAACTTATGATTCAAAAGATCCAGTTAAGAGTTTAGATGTATCTATACTACAAGAAAACCTTCTAAGACCAATACTTGCTATAGAAGATCCAAGAACAAGTGATAGAATAGATTTTGTTGGTGGAATCAGAGGTCTCAAAGAACTTGAAAGAAGAGTAGCTGAAGGAATGAAAGTTGCGTTCTCTATGAATCCAACAAGCATAGAAGAACTTATGAACATTGCTGATGCTGGAGAAGTTATGCCTCCTAAATCAACTTGGTTTGAACCAAAATTAAGAAGTGGAATCTTTGTTCATGAATTAAGCTAAGGTAAATTAAAGGTAAAACTTATTTGTATCTTATCTAAATCAAAAAAGCTAAATCTTATAAAAGTAATTATACTTTTTAAGATTTAGCTTTTTTGAGTATATAAAGTTCGAAATATAAACAGAGTTCTTAGCTTGTAATAAGCTTTAGAAATACTTAACATAAATACACAGTTGAATTATATTAGTAAAAAATATAAAATTGATATATTCAGAGAATAAAAATTTATGTATTTATTTATGATTTAAAAGAAAAAGTTAAAAATATCTTTAAGGTTATAAGGTAAATACCACATATTAAGGAGATGCAAAAATGTTACAACATTCATTATCAAGAACAGAGCTATTAATAGGAAAAGATGGTTTAAATAAATTAAAAGGCAGTAAGATTATAGTATTTGGAGTAGGTGGAGTAGGCAGCTTTACAGTAGAAGCATTAGTAAGAGCAGGTGTTGGAACTATTGTTTTAGTTGATGATGATACTATTTGTTTAACTAATTTAAATAGACAAATACATGCAACTTATGATACTGTAGGAAAAGTAAAAGTTGAGGCTATGAAAGATAGAGTTCTTTCAATTAATAAAGCATGTAATGTAATAACTCATCAAGTTTTTGTTACTAAAGAAAATATTCCAGAAATAATTAGTGATGATGTTGATTATGTTGTAGATGCTATAGATACTGTATCAGCAAAGATTGCTCTGGTAGAGTATTGTAATGAAAAGGGTATAAAAATAATCTGCTCTATGGGTACAGGAAACAAGTTTGATCCTACACAATTTAAAGTTGCAGATATATATGATACTAAAGTGTGTCCACTTGCAAAGGTTATGAGGCATGAACTTAGAAAAAGAGAGATTAAATCCCTTATGGTAGTTTACTCTGAGGAGATGCCTACAAAACCAAAACAAGATGATGTGGTTACTTGTAAAACAGGGTGTGTATGTACAGGCGGGACTAAAAAGTGTGCTATAAAAAGACAAATACCAGGGAGCATATCTTTTGTGCCACCAGTGGCAGGAATGATAATAGGTGGAGAAGTAATAAAGGACTTACTTAAAGAAAGCTAATTAAAAGGAATCTAATAAAAATCAACATTAAGTAAAACATACCTTTAGCAGAGTGTAATTGCTTATTTAAGTTTATAATATAAAAATCCGTCAGTATAATACTTGACGGATTCTTATTTTTAAAATTATGTTTATCCGATAATTACTTGAACCGATACTTCTATTTTTTATGAAAGGTAAAGCAATTACGACTATTGATAACAATTTCTAAAGAGCAAAGCTCTAAGAATTCAGCTTATTTAGCTAATTTATATAATGCTAAGGCATAAATTTCTGTAGCTTTAACTAAATCATGCATAGTTATAAATTCATTTGGTTGATGTTCTGTCTTTTCTGAGGTAGGGAATACCATACCAAAGGCTACACAGTTATCTATAGCTCTAGCATAAGTAGCTCCACCAGATGATTCTGGTATTCCATCATATCCTGTTTCTTCATCATAGACTTCTTTCAATGTTTTAATTAAGAAATGGTCTGCAGGAACATATATGGATTCCATCCAGTCGAACTCATTATATTCTAAATCATATTCTAAAGCTTTTGCCTTTAATGGATTAACTATATCTTCTTTTTTATAGGTAACAGGAATTCTAATATCTAAAGATATAGTTTCTATATCTTCATTTAAATCAATTTTACCTACATTTACAGTTAGTTTTCCAGATACATCTTCACATTTTGGTATGAGATTTTTAATTGCAACATCTTCACCAATTACATTTGCTATAAATTTTATTGAGTTAGATGATGAGCCCATTTGTTCTAAAGCTATAGCTAGTCTAGAAATAGCATTAATCCCCTCAGCACTATCTGCAGAGTGAACACCTTTTCCAATAACAGAAATAGAGTTTTCATTTAAAATATATTTATAATTTAAACTGTTTAATACATTTTTAAGAGAATTAATTTCTTCTGCAGTTCCTGTATATGTAGCGTTATCAGGAACAGAATTAAATGCATTTCCTGCACTTAAAGTTAAATTAGAACTCTTTTTACAAGTTAAAGTAGATTGAAGTAATCCTTTTTCTGCATTTATACAGAAGAATTCACTATCGGGAGTTATTCCCATAGCAGGAATTTCTTCACCATTCTCTTTATATTTATTAATACCTCTCCAAAGATTTTCTTCATCTGTTCCAAATATAAATCTTATTCTTTTATTTAATTTGATTCCTAAGTCCAATAAAGCTTTTACTGCATATATGCAAGCTATAGTAGGACCTTTATCATCTTGAGTTCCTCTTCCATATATTTTATCATCAACTATAGTTAATTCGTATGGAGGGTATGTCCAAGAATTCAAATCTCCTTCAGGAACTACATCTAAGTGGCCAAGAACTCCAACTAATTCAGGGCCCTGGCCAACCTCTGCATAACCATAGTAACCATCCTTATCATAGTAAGTTTTAAAGCCTAAAGACTCACATAAATTTAAGGTGCTTTTTAGACAATCGTCTATATTTTTACCAAATGGATAATTAGGGTTATCCTCGTCTATAACGCTTCTAAAACTTACAGCTTCTTTTATAGAGTCTATGAGTTCAGGTATTAACTCATTAACTCTTTCTTTTATTTCTTCTTTTTTCATCATGAGACTATCCCCTTTCATTTTAGATAAGCTTTACATATTGTTGACACATATGAAATTAAGGAAATATATCCTATAGTTTAAATTAAACATAGATGATAACATATGTCAATATTACAGTAGGTTAATATATCAGCCATTCTTGATTTGAATACTTGTCTATTATTCTTATTCATATTTATATCTTTTTTATATTAATTAATGAATTAATATATACAATAGTATATTTTTGTTAGGATAATTACTTTACTTAATAGCTATAAAAAATAAAGGATTCAATTCAATAAAAACATATATTAATTATGATATAATATCATTGAAAAAGGAGTGATGTTAGTGAAGAAAAACCAAAGTTTTGCCATAACAATATTTATATTTATTATTATGGCTGTAATTGCTATAGTCGATAACACTAAGGGAATATTTGTCCCTGTATTTAAAGAGACTTTTAATACAAATAATACAAGTATGGGCATGCTCTTATCGGTATGTTCTTTAGGATACATAATATTTACTTATATAGGTGGACTACTATGTGAAAAATTTGGACAAAGAAATGTAATCTGTACAGGGCTGTTCACTATTATAGCCTCTGTTTTAATAGTAGGTTTCTCTAAAACTTATACAATACTATTAATTGGAATGTTTTTAATAAACATGGGTATTGCTTTTGTAATGATTGGAGTAAATACACTAATACCAGCTCTATTTATTACATTCCAAGCAATAATGATGAATTCAGCTCATTGTTTTTATGGATTTGGATCTACGGTAGGACAATTTGCTATTGGAAACATTTTAGACAATGGAGTAAGTTGGAGAAGTGTATTCTTTGGAATAGCAATGATTTTTATTGTAGTATTAATAATATTTTTCTTTATAAAAATCCCTAATTTTAATATAATTAAAAAAGAAAATAAATTTAATATAGCTATAGCTTTTAAAGAAAAGTATATGTATATCTATGCTATAGCATTAGGAACATACGTGTTTGCAGAAATGGGGATGTCTAATTGGATCGTTAATTTCCTCATGGAAAGTTATAACTATACTAGCAGTAGTGGAGCTATGTTTTTGTCAGCCTTTTTCTTTTTACTTACTATAGGTAGATTATTAGGTGGGTTTGTAGCTGAAAAGTTAGGATACTTACAATCAGTTTTATATTCTTTACTAATTGCATGTGTATTATTAATAATTGCTCTAATTGTTGGACATAATGCTCTCATTTTAATATGTGTAACAGGACTATTCTTTGCAATCGCATATCCTACAGTAGTAGCTACTATTAGTAAGGTTTTTAAAGATAATAGTTCATATATAACAGGATTAATTTTAACATTATCAAGCACTATAAGTATGATTCTAAATCTTATTATGGGAAGATTAAATGATATTATAGGGACAGCAAAAACTTTTTATTTAATACCAATAAGCTTGAGTATTTCTATCTTGTTTGTATTTCTAATATATAGAGGAAATTATAGTATTTTTAAAAGGGGAGGTAATGAAGTTGAGCAGTGAAAGGGAAGTAAGTATTAGTAATGCAACTGATGAAGCAAATAAATATATAATAAGAGATTCATCTGGAATTATAGTAGGAAGATTTATAATCTTAGATTTAGACCATGAGAATAAAGGTGTAATTATAAAATTAAAGTTTTATAAAAGTGGAAGAGATGCTAATAAAACATTACAAGATGCCCTAAAGTTGATGCTAAATAACTTAATAAAAAGCAAAGGTCTTCATAAAGTTAATATTATATGTGATGAAAAAATAAGTTTAACTCCTTTTACAAACTTAGGATTTCAATTAGAAGGATATATATCAGATAGTATTATAACAAAATTTAAATATGAAGGTAGTTTATTATTTGGAATAGTAGAAGAAGAATTTTATAATAATTCATATAAGAAGGAGCTAGAAATTCAAGGAAATAAAATAAGTATAAGAGTTCTTAATTCTGATGATGCAAGTGATTTATTAGAGTATTATACGAGAAATAAGGACTTTCTATCAAAGTTTGAACCGCACAGAGATGAAGAATTTTATACAGTAGAAGTTCAAAAGCAATCTTTAATAGAGAATTACAAAGAATTTATTAAGGGTGAAGGAGCTCACTTTGGAATATATAAAGCAGAGAAGATGATAGGAAGAATACGTATATATAATATAGTCCACGGTGTATTTAAGAGTGCATTTATAGGATACTCTATGGACGAACAGTATCAGGGAAATGGATATATGAAAGAAGCTGTTAGTTTAGTTGTAACATATGCCTATGAAGAATTAGGACTTCATAGAATAGAAGCAACAACTTTAGTTGATAATGAAAAGTCACAAAGAGTTTTAAAGGCATGTGGATTTAATGAACTAGGTATATGTAAAGAATATCTACACATAAATGGAAAGTGGAGAGATCATGTTATATTTTATAAAAATAATAAATAATTTTAATTTAGGAACTAATTAGTTTAATTCAAATATAATTTGTTATACACCATCCATATTAAAGGTGGTGTATTTTTATTTATTTAAGTGTATAACTTTTTTAGGAACGTGGTATTCGAGTTTATCACCTATATGTTGGAACTTTATATAGGTTACCTTTTATATAGTTAACTATTTAGCTATTTAACTATTTAACTAGTTGTTTTATTCATGCGGGTTTCAAGGGAATTAGTATTTTGATAATAAGACTAAATACATTATAATAAGCAGCAGTAATAATGATATTGTTGTGTGCTTACCTATAATAAAAATTCAAATTGATATACTATATTTTAAATAAATAGTAAAAGTAATAGAATATAAACTAATACTTTACCTAGTGTATCAATATTAGGATAAGGTAGTATTTAAATGAAAATAGAAGGTATGTAAGGATAATTTTATATAAGAAGAATATTAGGTGGATTTTATAAGAATAAATCATGGTAAGATAAGTCTTGTCGCTGAG
>NZ_DKPI01000014.1:590710-834384 GCF_002470865.1 Clostridium sp. UBA7339 | reverse complement strand
CGAATAATTAAGATTTAAAATAATAAATTATTTATTATCCTGAAAAGGAAATGTGCACAATAAAACCTAGGTAAAAAGAGAGATGGGGACGCCTATCTCTCTTTTTTTATATCTAAATAACTTCTCCTACAATATATACAACAATAAAATATAGATTGCATATATAAATATGGAGAAAAATCTATTTTTATAGATTCAGCATAATTTTACCTATTGAATTTATATGCTATATGATGTACTATACATAAATATAACTTATATAGTATATTTAATTAAATATAAAAAAGATTACTAATAACTTTATATATTCTGAATTTTAGGCAATTATATAAACAAATAGTTAGTAAAGTTACATATTAAATATATAATATTTTTATTAAAGAAAATTAAAGATATTAAAAATTTACAGGAGTAAAAAATGAATAAAAACTCTTGTCAAAGCTAACAAAATAATGTATACTATAGAAGTTGCAATATGGTAACAGCGATGAGGTAAGAGGTTGCCGGGCTTCCGGGGGAATTCTTAACCGAGCATGCTCAATCACGAATTGGGCGACGGGGTCTGTAGTGCTGTTGTGTTTCTTAAAATAAGAAACGCCAGGAGCAGTTTACAGAACTTCCGCTGTTGCGCGTAAGAAGTAATAGCGTGCGATGAAAAGGAGGGAATGAAATGTCAAAACAAAAAATCAGAATCAGATTAAAAGCGTTTGATCACACAATACTAGATCAATCAGCAGAGAAGATTGTTGAGACTGCTAAAAACACAGGAGCTAAAGTAGCCGGTCCAGTACCACTACCAACTGAGAAAGATGTAATAACTGTTCTAAGAGCTCCACACAAATACAAAGATTCAAGAGAGCAGTTCGAAATCAGAACTCATAAAAGACTAATCGATATATTAAGTCCATCACCAAAAACTGTTGATGCATTAATGAGATTAGACTTACCAGCAGGTGTAGATATCGAAATAAAATTATAATCGTACATAGTACATGAAATTGAACTATGATGTACGGGTAATAGAAAAACTATTACTAACTATTATGATCACAATGTGGTCCGCTAATAAGTAGGAGGTGTATTTAAATGAAAAAAGCTATAATGGGTAAAAAATTAGGAATGACTCAAATATTTGATGAAAATAGAAGAGTAGTACCTGTAACAGTTGTAGAAGCTGGTCCATGTGTAGTAATCCAAAAGAAAACAGCAGAAAATGATGGATATGAAGCCATAAAAGTTGGATTTGGAGATATAAGAGAAAAGTTAGTGAATAAACCTAAGAAAGGTGAATTCGCAAAAGCTGGTGTTGTTGTAAGAAGACACATAAAAGAATTTAGATTAGAGGATACAAGTGCTTACGAAGTAGGTTCTGAAATAAAAGCAGAAATCTTCGCAGCCGGAGATAAAATTGACGTATCTGGAATATCTAAAGGAAAAGGATTCGCTGGCGTTATAAAAAGATGGAACTTCCACAGAGGACCAATGAGCCACGGTTCTAAATTCCATAGAGCAGTAGGTTCAATGGGAGCATCATCAGACCCATCAAGAACATTTAAGAATAAAAAAATGCCTGGTCATATGGGAAATGTTAATACTACAGTGTTAAATCTAGAAGTAGTAAGAGTAATACCTGAAAAGAATATTATTCTTATTAAAGGCGGAATACCAGGACCAAACAAAGGTTTAGTAGTAATAAGAAACGCTGTTAAAGCATAAGGAAAGGAGGATGCAGAATGCCTACAGTAAAAGTGTATAACACTGAGAAAAAAGAAGTTGGAGAAATTCAATTAAATGATAGCATTTTCGGAGTAGAAGTTAGTGTTGAAGCAATGCACCAAGTTGTATTAGCTCAATTAGCTAATAAAAGACAAGGAACTCAAAGTGCTAAGACAAGAGCTGAAGTAAGAGGCGGAGGAATTAAGCCTTGGAGACAAAAAGGAACAGGAAGAGCAAGACAAGGTTCTATAAGAGCTCCACAATGGATTCACGGGGGTATCGTATTTGCACCAAAACCACGTGATTACAGAGTTTCCGTTCCAAAGAGTATGAGAAGAGTAGCTATGAAATCAGCTTTAACTTCAAAAGTACAAGATAATGAAATGATAGTATTAGAAAGCTTGGCTTTCGATGCACCAAAAACTAAAGATATGGTAAAAGTTCTTAATGCTTTTGAAACTAAAAAAACATTAATAGTTGTAGCTGAGTCTAATGAGAATGTTTATAAATCAGCAAGAAACATTCCTGGAGTAGCTGTAGTGCCTGTAAACAACATAAATGTTTACGACATATTAAAGTATGAAAACTTAATGATTACTAAAGACGCTGTATCAAAAATTGAGGAGGTGTATGCATAATGAAAATGACTAGTTATGATATAATAAGAAAACCTGTTATAACTGAAAAAAGTATGGCTGCTATGGCAGAAAGAAAATACACTTTCATCGTTGACATACACGCAAACAAAGTTCAAATAAAAAAAGCTGTTGAAGAAGTTTTCGGAGTAAAAGTTGAAGATGTTAAAACTCTAAGAAATTTAGGTAAAACTAAAAGAGTTGGAGTTCACATTGGAAAAAGAGCTGACTTCAAAAAAGCAGTTATTAAATTAGCAGCTGACAGCAAAACAATTGAATTCTTTGAAGGAATGCAATAATATAACGCATTTATTGGCTAGAGCCAGATAAGCGAAAAGGGAGGGAAACCTAATGGCAGTTAAAAAATTTAACCCTACCACTCCTTCAAGAAGAAATATGACTATGGCTTCATTTGAGGAAATAACAACAGATGTACCTGAAAAGTCACTTCTTGTAAGTAAGAAAAAAACTGGTGGTAGAAATGCTCAAGGTAAAATTACTGTTCGTCACCACGGTGGTGGAGCGAAACAAAAATATAGATTAATAGATTTTAAAAGAACTAAAGATGGTATACCAGCTAAAGTTGCAACTATCGAGTACGATCCTAATAGATCAGCTTACATCGCATTAGTTGTATATGCAGATGGTGAAAAGAGATACATAATAGCTCCAGTTGGATTAAAGGTTGGAGATGTTGTAGTATCTGGATCAGATGCAGACATTAAAGTTGGAAATACACTTCCAATAACTAACATACCAGTAGGTACAATAATTCATAACATTGAATTACAAGTAGGAAAAGGTGCTCAACTTGTTAGATCAGCAGGTTCTTCAGCTCAATTAATGGCTAAAGAAGGAGCTTACGCTCAAGTAAGACTACCAAGCGGAGAAGTTAGATATGTAAGAGTAAACTGTAGAGCTACAATAGGAACAGTTTCAAACTTAACTCACGAAATTGTTAATATAGGTAAAGCAGGAAGAAAGAGACATATGGGTATCAGACCAACAGTAAGAGGATCTGTAATGAACCCTAATGACCACCCACACGGAGGTGGAGAAGGTAAATCTCCAGTAGGTCATGCTAGTCCACGTACTCCATGGGGTAAACCAGCTCTTGGATACAAAACTAGAAAAACTAAGAAATACTCTGACAAATTTATTGTTAAGAAAAGAAATAGTAAATAGTTAGAAGAGAAATAAATTCTCTTCTGATTATAACTACTTTACATGAAGGGAGGCCACTAATAGTGAGTAGATCAATTAAAAAAGGACCTTTTGTAAAAGAGTCTCTTCTAAATAAAATAGAAGAAATGAACAAAGCTGGCGAGAAGAAAGTTATAAAGACTTGGTCAAGAAGCTCTACAATTTTTCCTCAAATGATAGGACACACAATTGCTGTACATGATGGAAGAAAACATGTTCCAGTATATGTCCAAGAAGACATGGTAGGACATAAACTTGGAGAGTTCGCTTTGACTAGAACTTTTAAAGGTCATATCGCGAAGGAAAAATCAAGTAGAATGAGATAGTACGGGAAGGAGGAAATTACCAATGGAAGCTAAAGCTATAGCTAAATATGTAAGAATGTCTCCTATGAAAGTTGGGATTGTTCTTGACCTTATAAGAGATAAGAATGTAAATGAAGCTTTCGCTATATTACAATATACTCCAAAAGATGCAGCTGTTGTTGTTAATAAATTATTAAAATCAGCTGTTGCGAATGCAGAAAACAATTTTAATTTAGACAGAAATAGATTATATGTTGCAGAGGCTCATACAGGTGCAGGTCCAACATTAAAGAGATTTAGACCACACGCTCAAGGTAGAGCATTCAGAATTTTAAAAAGAACTAGCCATATAACTATAGTAGTTAAAGAAAGAGCATAAGAAGGAGGGATATAGAGTGGGTCAAAAAGTACATCCACACGGCCTAAGAGTTGGTGTTATCAAGGATTGGGACGCTAAATGGTATGCAGACAAGAAAAATTTTGCAGATAACTTAGTTGAAGATAATGCTATCAGAGAATATATAAAGAAAAGATTATTCACTGCTGGAATATCTAAAATTGAGATAGAAAGAGCAGCTAAAAGAGTTAAAATAAATATACATACCGCAAAACCTGGAATGGTTATAGGAAAAGGCGGTCAAAGTATAGAAGAGCTTAAAGTTGCATTAAAAGAAGTTGTTAAAGATAAATTTGTTTTAATTAACATAGTAGAAGTTAAAACACCAGAAAACAATGCACAATTAATGGCTGAAAACATAGCAGCTCAATTAGAAAAGAGAATATCTTTCAGAAGAGCTATGAAACAAACGATTCAAAGAGCTATGAGAACAGGTGTTAAAGGAGTTAAGACTGCATGTTCAGGAAGATTAGGCGGAGCTGAAATCGCAAGAACAGAGCAGTATCATGAGGGAACAATCCCACTACAAACTTTAAGAGCTGATATCGACTATGGATTTACAGAAGCTAATACAATCTATGGTAAAATTGGTGTAAAAGTTTGGGTGTATAAAGGTGAGGTTCTTCCAACTAAGAAAGTTCAGAAGGAAGAAAGTAACTCATAATAACGTGTAAGGAAGGAGGAATTTGACATGTTAATGCCTAAAAGAGTTAAACATCGTAAGGTACAACGTGGTAGAATGAGAGGTAAAGCTACAAGAGGTAACTTCATTGCTTATGGAGATTATGCTTTACAAGCAACAGAGTGCGGTTGGATTACAAGCAACCAAATCGAATCTGCCAGAATAGCTATAAATAGATACGTTAAAAGAGGAGGAAAGGTTTGGATAAAAATCTTCCCTGATAAGCCAGTAACTGAAAAACCAGCTGAAACACGTATGGGATCTGGTAAAGGTTCACCAGAGTACTGGGTAGCAGTAATTAAACCAGGTAGAGTATTATTTGAAATATCTGGAGTATCTGAAGAAGCTGCTAGAGAAGCTATGAGACTTGCGTCTCACAAATTACCAGTAACAACCAAATTTGTTACTAGAAGAGATTTTGAGGAAATGGGTGGTGAAATCAATGAAGGCTAATGAATTGAAAGAGTTGAGACAAAGTACTCCTCAAGATTTAAATGTAAAACTATCTGATCTTAAATCAGAATTATTTAACCTTAGATTTCAGTTAGCTACAGGACAGTTAGAAAACCCAATGAGAATTAAACAGGTTAAGAAGTCTATAGCCCAAATTAAAACCATCCTTAGAGAAGAAGAATTAAGGGCTTGTGAGCAGTAATACTGAAAGGAGGTTCATCTTGTGGAAAGAGGAAATAGAAAAAGTAGAATCGGAAGAGTAGTTTCTGACAAAATGGATAAGACAATTGTTGTTGCTGTTGAAACTAAAGTTAGACATCCATTATATGGAAAAACAGTTAATAGAACAACTAAATTTAAGGCTCATGATGAAAATAATGAAGCAAAAGTTAACGATAGAGTATTAATAATGGAAACAAGACCATTATCTAAGGATAAGAGATGGAGACTTGTTGAAATCATGGAAAGAGCTAAATAGTTAACTGAAGGGAGGGTATTTACATGATACAACAACAAACATTATTAAAAGTAGCGGATAACTCTGGTGCTAAAGAAATAATGTGTATTAGAGTACTCGGTGGTTCCAAAAGAAAATGGGGAAACATCGGAGACGTAATTGTTGCTAGCGTTAAAAGTGCAACACCAGGTGGAGTTGTTAAAAAAGGTGACGTAGTAAAAGCAGTTATTGTTAGATCAGTTAAAGGTTTGAGAAGAGCAGACGGGACTTATATCAGATTTGATGAGAACGCAGCTGTTATTATAAAAGACGATAAGAATCCAAAAGGAACTCGTATCTTCGGACCTGTTGCTAGGGAGCTAAGAGATAAAGAATATAATAAAATATTGTCACTAGCACCTGAAGTACTATAGGATAGGGGGTAGCAAAGATGAAAGTTCATGTTAGAAAGAAAGACACTGTTATGGTTATCTCTGGAAAAGATAAAGGTAAAACTGGAGAAGTTTTAGCTGTTTATCCTAAGACTGGAAAAGTTGTAGTTGCTGGCGTTAACGTAGTAACTAAACATCAAAAACCAAACAGACAAAATATGCAAGGTGGAATAGTTAACTTTGAAGCAGCTATTAACAGCTCAAAGGTTATGCTATATTGCGATAAATGTAAGAGCGTAACTAGAATAAGCAATAAAGTACTTGATGATGGTACAAAAGTTAGAGTTTGCAAAAAGTGCGGAGAAACATTTTAATTCGCGAAAGGAGGTTTAACAAATGGTTACAAGACTACAAGAGAAATACAATAGTGAAGTAATACCAGCTATGATGGATAAGTTCGGATACAAAAATATAATGCAAGTACCTAGACTTGAAAAAATAGTTATAAATATGGGAGTTGGCGAAGCTAAAGATAACTCTAAAGTTTTAGATGCTGCTGTAAGTGATATGCAATTAATCACTGGACAAAAAGCTGTATTAACTAGAGCAAAGAAATCAGTTGCCAACTTTAAAATAAGAGATAACATGGCAATTGGATGTAAAGTTACATTAAGAAAAGATAAGATGTTCCAATTTGCGGACAAATTAATGAATATAGCATTACCAAGAGTTAGAGACTTCAGAGGCGTTCCTACTAAGTCATTTGATGGAAGAGGAAATTATGCTTTAGGAATAAAAGAACAATTAATATTCCCTGAAATAGAATATGATAAAATTGATAAAGTAAGAGGAATGGATATAATATTTGTAACTACTGCAAAGACAGACGAGGAAGCAAGAGAATTATTAAGATTCCTTGGAATGCCATTTGCTCAATAAAAGGAGGGAATGACTTGGCACGTAAAGCTTTAATAGAAAAGTGGAAAAAAGAACCAAAATATTCAACTAGAGAATACTCTAGATGCAGATTATGTGGAAGACCACATTCTGTCTTAAAAAAATTTGGTATTTGCCGTATATGTTTCAGAGAACTTGCTTATAAAGGACAAATTCCTGGATGCAAAAAGGCAAGCTGGTAATATACAGATCATAGCGAAAGGAGGCACAATTAATGAATATGACTGATCCGATAGCAGATTTGCTAACACGTGTAAGAAATGCAAATATTGTTAGACATGAAATAGTAGAAGTTCCTTCTTCAACAATAAAGAAAGGCATAGCAAATATTATGCTTCAAGAAGGATATATTAAAAATATAGAAGAATATCAAGATGGAACTGTTTCAATGTTAAGACTTAGCATGAAATATGGCCAAAATAAAGAGAGAGTTATAACAGGACTTAAGAGAATATCTAAACCAGGACTAAGAGTTTATAGTGGTAAGGATGATATCCCTAAAGTTTTAAATGGATTAGGAGTTGCAATAATATCAACTTCTAAAGGATTAGTTTCTGATAGAGAAGCTAGAAAATTAGGATTAGGCGGAGAAGTTATCTGCTACATCTGGTAGTTTATGAACAAGGAGGTGCGATTATGTCAAGAGTAGGAAGACTTCCAATAGCTATACCAGCTGGTGTATCTGTTACAGTAACGCCAGACAACGTTGTTACAGTTAAAGGACCTAAAGGGGAATTAACTAGAACAATGGTGAAGAATATAAACATAGCTATAGAGGATAATCAAGTGGTCGTTACAAGACCAAGCGATATAAAAGAACATAGAGCTCTACACGGATTAACTAGAGCATTATTAAATAATATGGTAATTGGAGTAACTAATGGTTTCGCTAAGACATTACAATTAGTTGGTGTTGGATATAGAGCAACAGCAAAAGGTAAGGGATTAACTTTAAACCTAGGATTCTCACACCCAGTTGAAATAGCTGCTGTAGATGGAATTACATTTGAATTAACAGATGCTAATACTATAGTAGTAAAAGGAATCGACAAGGAATTAGTTGGTAAAGTTGCAGCTGATATAAGAACTTGGAGAAAACCTGAGCCTTACAAAGGAAAGGGTATTAAGTACTCTGATGAAGTTATCAGACGTAAGGAAGGTAAGACTGGTAAATAATAGCTATTAGAAAGGAGAGAATTTCATGTTCAATAAAGCTGATAGAAAGCTATCAAGAGAAAGACGTCATTTAAGAGTACGTAAGAAAATTCATGGAACAGCTGAAAGACCAAGACTTGCAGTGTTCAGAAGTGAAAAGAACATATACGCTCAAATTATAGATGATGTTGCTGGAAGAACATTAGTTGCTGCATCTAGTTTAGATAAAGACTTTTCTCTAAAAGTTGGTAGCAATAAGGAAGCTGCTAAACTAGTTGGTGAAGTAGTAGCTAAAAAAGCAATAGAAGCAGGAATTACTGAAGTTGTATTCGATAGAGGTGGATATGTATACCACGGAAGAGTACAAATGCTTGCAGAAGGTGCAAGAGAAGCAGGACTTAAATTCTAAAAAAAGGAGGTACACACATGAAAATAGATCCTAGCACACTTGATCTTAAAGAGAAAGTTGTACACATAAACAGAGTTGCTAAGGTTGTTAAAGGTGGTAGAAACTTCAGATTCAGCGCACTAGTAGTTGTTGGTGATGAGAACGGACACGTTGGTGTTGGAATGGGAAAATCTATCGAAATACCAGAAGCAATTAGAAAAGGTATCGAAGATGCTAAAAAGAACATCGTTAAAGTTGAATTAGATGGAACTACAGTTCCTCATACTATAGATGGTAAATTTGGAACTGGTACAGTTCACATAATGCCAGCTTCAGAAGGAACAGGTGTTATCGCTGGAGGTCCAGCAAGAGCAGTACTTGAGCTTGCAGGATTAAAAGACGTTAGAGCTAAATCATTAGGTTCAAATAACCCAAGAAATATGGTTAGCGCAACTATAGATGGATTATCAAAATTAAGAACAGCAGAGCAAGTTGCAAAACTTAGAGGCAAAACTGTTGAAGAAATTCTAGGATAGGAGGGGAAAACCTTGGCTAAAGTTAAATTAACATTAGTAAAGAGTTTAATTGGTAGAAAGAAAGATCATATTGCTACTGTAGAGGCTCTTGGATTAAGAAAAATAGGTAAAACTGTTGAGCACGAGGAGACTCCTCAGATCAGAGGTATGATTAATAAAGTAAGTTACCTACTAAAAGTAGAAGAAGCTTAAACTAAGGAGGTGTAAATATGAGACTTCATGAGTTAAGACCTGCAGAAGGTGCAAAAAAATCTCCTAAGAGAATCGGTAGAGGTACTGGTTCAGGTTGGGGTAAAACTGCTGGAAAAGGTCAAAAAGGACAAAACTCAAGATCTGGTGGCGGTGTAAGACCAGGATTTGAGGGAGGTCAAATGCCTTTATATAGAAGACTACCTAAGAGAGGATTTACAAATATATTTGCTAAAGAATATACTTGTATAAACGTAGATAGACTAAACATATTTGAGGATGGAACTGTAGTTACTCCAGAGTTACTTCGTGAATCTGGAATGGCTAAGAGAGTAAACGATGGGATAAAGATTCTTGGAAATGGTAACATTGAAAAGAAATTAACTGTTAAAGCTAATAAGATTTCCAAAGCTGCAGCAGAGAAGATTGAAGCGGCAGGAGGAAAAGTTGAGGTGATATAGATGTTATCAACCCTACGAAACGCTTGGAGAGTTCCTGAGCTAAGAAGAAGAATACTATTTACATTAATGATAGTAGTAATTTTTAGAATGGGTGTGTTTATCCCAGTACCAGGAGTGGATGCTAGTAAGATTGCAACTTTAGTTAGTAGTAATTCTGGTTCCCTTCTAAGTTTCTATGACATGATTGCAGGAGGGGCTTTTAGTAAGTTTAGTATATTTGCTTTAGGTGTTACTCCGTATATCAATGCATCGATTATAATTCAATTACTTACAATTGCAATTCCTTATTTAGAACAACTTTCTAAAGAAGGTCAAGAAGGAAGAAAAAAAATACAGAACTATACTAAATATGCAGCTCTAGTATTTGCTGTTATTCAAGCATATGCAGCATATGCCTTAATTAAAAGCTCAGGAGCTATATTGATAGAAGGTTCAATGGGCCTTTTACTAATAATACTAACAATGACAACAGGTACAGCCTTGTTAGTATGGATAGGTGAACAAATTTCAGTATATGGAATTGGAAGTGGTGTTTCTGTTATTATATTTGTAAATATAATATCTTCACTACCACAAACAGCTTATCAAATAGCAGGGCTTCTTAAAACAGGAGAAGTTAGTCCGGTAGAGGTTGTAATATTCGTAGCAGTAGCTTTAGCTTTATTAATTACAGTAATTGTTATAAATTTAGCAGAACGAAGAATTCCAGTGCAATATGCCGGTAAAGCAATAGGAAGAAAAGTTATAAAAGGTCAATCATCACATATTCCAATAGGATTAAATTCTTCTGGAGTTATGGCGATAATCTTTGGTATGTCAGTAATGCAATTTCCAGCGGTTATAGCACAAATATGGCCTGAATCTTCCTTTGCGGTATTTGTTAATAAGAGTTCTTGGAGTATATTTCAGCAAGATACTATGAAATATGTAGTAGCATACTTTTTATTAGTACTATTCTTTGCTTGGTTCTATACTATAATTACTTTCAAACCAGATGAGATGGCAGAGAATATGAATAAATCATCAGGATTTATTCCAGGTATAAGACCAGGTGAAAAAACTGAAATTTACTTAGAGAAGATTTTGACAAGAATATCCCTTTTAGGTGGAACATTTGCTGGAATTATAGCTATAGTGCCTATATTAGCAGCTATATTCAGTAATTTTAAGGGAGTTTCATTTGGTGGAACTAGTTTACTAATTTTAGTTGGTGTATCTCTAGATACTATGAAACAATTAGAATCTCAGCTAGTAATGAGACATTATGAAGGGTTCCTTAAATAAAAATTTTAATTTGGAGTTGATACTAGTGAGAGTTATTTTATTAGGTCCTCCTGGAGCCGGAAAAGGAACTCAGGCAAAGTCAATCTGTAATAAATACTCTATACCACACATATCTACTGGAGATATTTTTAGATATAATATCTCTCAAGCAACGCCTTTAGGGATTGAAGCTAAAAAATATATAGATAAAGGTCATCTAGTACCAGATGAATTAACTATCGATTTAATTAAAGATAGATTAAAGCAGGATGACTGCAAAAATGGATTTTTACTAGATGGTTATCCAAGGACTGTAAATCAAGCAGAGGCTTTAGAAGTTTTACTTAAAGAAATGAGTTTAAAACTAGACACTGCCTTATTGATTGAAGTTCCTAAGGGTTTTATTATAGATAGAATGACAGGAAGACGTGTATGTACTACTTGTGGAGCTAGTTATCACGTAAAATATAATCCTACTAAAAACGATGGAAAATGCGACGTTTGCGGTAGCGTTGTAATACAAAGAGCAGATGATAATGAAGCGACAGTAAGTGAAAGACTTGAAATATATGATGCACAAACACAACCGTTAATAGAATACTATAGAGAGAAAAATCTATTAGCAGAGGTTGATGGAACGCAAGCTATTAATGATGTTTTTAAGAATATCTGTGGTATCTTAGGAGCGATAAATAGTGATGAATATTAAGAGTGATACAGAACTAGAATATATGAGGAGTGCTGGTAAGGTTGTTGCCGATACCCTAGCAATGATTCAAAAGGTAATAAAACCAGGAATAACCACTGCAGAAATTGATAAACTTGCTGAAGAGTTTATATTAGCACAAGGAGCTATACCTTCTTTTAAAGGATATGGAGGATTCCCAGGATCAATATGTGCATCAGTAAATGATGTAGTAATACATGGTATCCCGAATAATACCGTATTAGTTGAAGGAGATATAATCAGTGTTGATTGTGGAGCAATACTTAATGGCTATCATGGTGATGCTGCACGAACTTTTCCAGTAGGAAATATTTCTAAGGAAGCACAACATCTAATAGATGTCACTAAAGAATCTTTCTTTAAGGGCATTGAAAAAGCAGTAGTGGGGAACAGACTTACCGATATTTCAGCAGCTATTCAAAAGCATGCTGAGAGTTTTGGATATTCTGTGGTTAGGGATTTTGTTGGACACGGCATAGGAACTGCTATGCATGAAGACCCACAAGTTCCTAATTACGGCACTGCTGGTAAAGGTCCTAAGTTAGTACACGGTGTAGTGCTTGCAATTGAACCTATGATAAACATGGGAAATTACAAAGTTAAAATTAAGCCAGATGGTTGGACTGTAGTGACTAGTGATGGAAAGTTATCTGCCCATTATGAAAATACTATAGCAATAACTAATGAAGGTGTAGAAATACTAACTTTGAGCTAATGAGGTGACTAATGTGGATGATGACAGCCTTTTAGGTAAGGTAGTACATTCAAAATCAGGAAGAGATAAAGGAAAATACTTTATCATTATTGGTATAATAGACGATGAGTATGTCTATATTTCAGATGGAGACCTTAGAAAAATTGATAGGCCAAAGAAAAAGAAAATTAAACATTTATCTTTTACAAATGTTTTGGCTGAAGATATTAGAAGTGCTATCTTATCTGATGGAAAGATCAGTAATTCTAAAATAAGAAAATTTTTGCAGGTTGAGGATATAATAGAGGAGGTTTGATTACCCTTATGTCAAAAGATGATATAATTGAAATGCAAGGTGTCGTTTTAGAAACTCTACCTAATGCAACTTTCCAAGTTGAATTAGAGAGTGGGCACAAGATACTTGCTCATATTTCTGGAAAGTTAAGAATGAACTTTATAAGAATTTTACCAGGCGATAAGGTTACAGTAGAACTTTCTCCATATGATTTGACTCGTGGGAGAATAACTTGGAGAGATAAGTAATAAGGAGGGTTAGCTATGAAGGTAAGACCATCAGTTAAACCTATATGTGAAAAATGTAAAGTTATAAAAAGAAAAGGAAGAGTAATGGTTATCTGTGAAAATCCTAAACATAAACAAAAACAAGGTTAATAAAAATAAATAAGTAGTGATACTTAGGAGGTGTAGATTGTAGATGGCAAGAATTGCAGGTATTGACCTACCAAAAGAAAAAAGAGTTGAGATAGGTCTAACTTATATATTTGGTATAGGACTACCAAAATCTCATGAAATACTTGAAGCTACAGGAGTGAATCCTGATACTAGAATCAAGGATTTAACTGAAGATGAAGTAAATACATTAAGAGATTATGTAAATAAGAGCTTAATGGTTGAAGGTGATCTTAGAAGAAAAGTTGCCTTAGATATAAAGAGACTTAAAGAAATCGGATGTTATAGAGGAATAAGACATAGAAAAGGTCTTACAGTTAGAGGTCAAAAGACTAAGACTAATGCAAGAACAAGAAAAGGTCCTAAGAAGACTATAGCAGGCAAGAAGAAATAGTAAGGAGGGAATATAATGGCTCAAAAGAAAGTTAGAAGTAGAAGAAAAAAAGAAAGAAAAAATGTTGAGCACGGTGCTGCACACATAAAATCTACTTTCAATAATTCCATCGTTACACTTACTGATGCAGCTGGAAACGCATTGTCATGGGCAAGTGCTGGTGGATTAGGATTTAGAGGTTCAAGAAAAAGTACTCCATTTGCAGCTCAAATGGCAGCTGAAACAGCAGCTAAAGCAGCGATGGAACATGGTTTAAAAAGCATAGAAGTTTATGTTAAAGGTCCAGGAGCAGGTAGAGAAGCGGCTATAAGATCACTTCAAGCTGCAGGATTAGAAGTTACTTTAATCAAAGATGTAACTCCAATTCCACACAATGGATGTAGACCACCAAAAAGAAGAAGAGTTTAATTAACAGGAGGTGTAATGAATGGCAAGATACACAGGCGCTACATGCAGACTTTGTAGAAGAGAGGGCCTTAAGCTTAACCTTAAAGGTGACAGATGCTTCACTGAGAAGTGCGCTTTTACTAGAAGAGGTTATGCACCAGGTCAACACGGTCAAAGCAGAAAGAAAATGTCAAACTATGGAACTCAATTAAGAGAAAAGCAAAAAGCTAAGAGAATATATGGAGTTCTAGAAGGACAATTTAGAAAGTACTATGAGAAAGCTGAAAAGCAAAGAGGAATTACAGGTGAAAACCTATTAAAATTCCTAGAATTAAGATTAGATAACGTTGTTTATAGATTAGGATACGGAAGCTCAAGAGTTGAAGCTAGACAATTAGTAAACCACGGACATTTCTTAGTAAATGGTAAAAAAGTAGATATTGCATCTTACTCTGTTAAAGCTGGAGATGTTATATCAGTTAGAGAAAAAAGCAGATCTTCTGAAAAATTCAAAGTTTTTGCTGAAAATCCAAAAACTCTACCAACTTGGTTAGAAGGAAATATTGAATCATTTGAAGGTAAGGTTGCTTCAATACCAGCAAGAGAAGACATAGACGTTCCTGTTAATGAAACATTAATCGTTGAGTTATACAGTAAATAGTCAATAATGTAATCAGTTGCCCTCGATATAAAAAAACCACTAAATTTAAAAGGAGGGTTATAAATGTTAGAAATTGAAAAGCCAAAAATAGAATGTGTTGAAACCGCTGAAAATGGTACATATGGCAAATTTGTTGTTGAACCATTAGAAAGAGGTTATGGAATAACTTTAGGTAATGCATTAAGAAGAATTCTTCTTTCTTCACTACCTGGAGTTGCTGCTAATTCGATTAAAATTGATGGTGTTTTACACGAATTCTCAACTATACATGGAGTTAAAGAAGATGTTTCTGAGTTAATTCTAAATATAAAGGAATTAGCACTTAAGATGTCTGGTGAGGGCCCAAGAACAATATATATTGATGCTGAAGGTCCTGGTGAAGTTACAGGAGCAGATATTAAAGTGGACGGAGATGTTGAAGTAGTTAATAAGGATCTTCATATTGCTACCCTAGATGATGGTGGAAAGTTATTTATGGAGATAAATATTAATAGTGGTAGAGGTTATGTTTCTCAAAATAAGAACAAAACTGATGATAAGCCAATATCAACTATACCTGTTGATTCAATATATACTCCAGTTAAAAGAGTTAACTTTACAGTTGAGAATACAAGAGTAGGACAGATCACAGATTATGATAAATTAACTATAGAAATTTGGACAAATGGAACTATTAGACCTGATGAAGCTATTGGTTTATCAGCTAAAATTCTTATTGAACACTTTAAACTATTTATGACATTAACTGATCATGCAGATAATGTTGAAATAATGATAGAAAAAGAAGAAGACAAGAAAGAAAAAGTTCTAGAAATGACTATAGAAGAACTAGATTTATCTGTTAGAAGCTTTAACTGCTTAAAGAGAGCTGGTATTAATACTGTTCAAGAGTTAACAGAAAAATCAATGGATGATATGATGAAGGTAAGAAACCTAGGAAAGAAATCTCTTGAAGAGGTTGAGCAAAAACTTGAAGGCTTAGGATTGGGATTCAAACCTAGCGAGGAGTAAGGAGGTATAGAGATGGCACAGCAACGTAAGTTAGGACGTCCAACTGATCAAAGAATGGCAATGCTTAGAAATCTTACGACTAGTTTCTTAAAGCACGGTAGAATTGAAACAACTGAAGCTAGAGCAAAAGAAACTAAAAGATTAGCTGAGAAAATGATAACTTTAGCTAAAAGAGGAGATCTTCATGCTAGAAGACAAGTGCTTGCATTTGTTACAGAAGAGGATGTTGTTAAGAATTTATTTGATAACGTAGCTCCAAAGTACGCTGAGAGAAATGGTGGATACACTAGAATAATGAAAATGGGACCTAGAAGAGGCGACGGAGCAGAGGTTGTTGTATTAGAATTAGTATAATAATTCAAGGGGATTAAGTAAGGCTAACTTAGTCCCCGTTTTGTTATAAAATTGAGTATTAGATAGTAACTCTCTAATGGAGGGATAATTGATGGAAACTAATATAAATTCTAGAGATAATCAAATTGAAAAGCTTAATGAAATTAATAAAATAGATAATTTAAATTCATCCAGTGAAAAAGTACCGGAAGTTATTAGTGAAAACTTGAGATACACTTATCCTCCGGATAGTGAAGGTAATATAAAATTGGCTATAGATGGTGTTAATATTACCATTAATAAGGGTGAGTTTGTAGTTGTATTAGGTCATAATGGATCAGGAAAATCTACTTTTGCAAAACATATAAATGCACTCTTAATTCCAACAGAGGGCAAAATTAGTGTGTCTGGATATGATACTAGCAAAGAAGAAAACATATGGAATGTAAGAAGCAAAGCGGGGATGGTTTTTCAAAACCCTGATAACCAAATTGTTGCAACTATAGTAGAAGAGGATGTAGCTTTTGGACCAGAAAATTTAGGCGTAGAGCCTAAGGAGATAAGAAGAAGAGTAGACGAGTCACTTAAGAGAGTAAACATGTATGATTATAAAAAACATGGACCACATCTTCTATCTGGGGGTCAAAAGCAACGTGTAGCTATTGCTGGTATATTAGCTATGATGCCTGAATGCATAGTATTAGATGAGCCAACAGCCATGCTTGATCCATCTGGAAGAAAAGAAGTTATAAATACGATAATGGATTTAAATAAAAACAATGGGATTACAATAGTATACATAACACACTTTATGGAAGAAGCTGTTGCAGCAGATAAGATATATGTTATGGATTCAGGAAAAGTTATAGTAGAAGGAAAGCCAAGAGAAGTATTTCAAAATGTAGAAATTATGAAAAACTTAGGTTTGGATGTACCACAAATGACAGAATTGGCTTATGAATTAAATAAATCAGGTGTTAATATAAAATCGGATATATTAACTATAGATGAGATGGTGAGAGAATTATGTCAATTAAAATAGAAAATTTAACTCATATATATATGGCTAAAACTCCCTTTGAAAAGGTTGCCCTTAGTAATGTTAATGTGAATATAAATGATGGCGAATTTGTAGCCCTCATTGGACATACAGGTTCAGGTAAATCTACTTTGATACAACACATGAATGGGTTATTAAAACCTAACCAAGGAAAGATATTTGTTGATGGTGTAGATATTACTGCTAGTGGAGTTAAGCTTACAGACATAAGAAAAAAAGTTGGATTAGTATTCCAATATGCAGAGTATCAACTTTTTGAGGAAACAATAGAAAAGGACATAATGTTTGGACCTAAGAATTTAGGGCTTAATGATGAGGAAGCTTTAGCAAGAACTAAAAGAGCCATGGACATGGTAGGTTTAGACTATGAAACTTACAGAAATAAATCTCCATTTGACCTAAGTGGAGGACAAAAAAGAAGAGTAGCAATAGCTGGAGTTGTAGCTATGGAACCAAGGGTTTTAATATTAGATGAACCAACAGCTGGATTAGATCCTAAGGGGAGAGATGAAATTCTAGGAGAGCTATATAAGCTTCATAAATCCTATAACATGACTATCATTCTTGTATCTCATAGCATGGAGGATGTGGCAAAGGTTGCAGACCGTATATTGGTAATGGATGAAGGAAAATGTGTATTAGATGGTACACCACAAGAAATATTCAAAGAAGTAGATACATTAGAAAATGTAGGTCTTGCAGTTCCACAGGTAACATATCTTATGCGAGAATTGAGAAGGGTTGGATTTGAATTACCTGATGATATTTTCACATTAGAACAAGCTAAAAAAGAGTTACTTAAGATACTAGCAAAAAACTAGGCTCTTTTATAAAGTTGTGGAGGAGTAAATATGATTAAAGATATTACCATAGGCCAATATATACCTGGAGAGTCATTTGTCCATAAATTAGATGCTAGGGTAAAAATACTATTTTCCTTACTCTTTATAATAGACTTATTTTTAATAAAAGAGTTCTCAGGATATATTGTTATTTTTATATTTACAATGATGGCTATAATTGTATCTAAGATTCAATTTAGATATATATATAAGGGATTAAAGCCTATATTTATATTAATGATAATAACGGCACTATTTAATGTGTTTTTAACTAGAGGTAACGTATTATTATGGCAATGGGGATTTGTTAAAATATATAAAGAAGGTATAGTAACAGCTATATTTATGATATTAAGACTTACTTTTCTTATTATAGGAACATCTCTATTAACATTAACTACATCACCAATAGAACTTACTGATGGAATAGAAAAATTACTAGGACCATTTAAGAAAATTGGTGTACCAGCTCATGAACTTGCCATGATGATGACTATAGCACTACGATTTATACCTACTTTAATGGATGAGACTGATAAAATAATGAAGGCTCAAAAGGCAAGAGGTGCAGATTTTGAAAGTGGAAGTATAGTTAATAGAGCTAAAAGCCTTATACCACTACTTGTACCGCTATTTATTAGCTCCTTTAGAAGAGCTGATGAATTAGCAATGGCAATGGAAGCTAGATGCTATAGAGGTGGAGAAGGCCGAACTAGAATGAAGATACTGAAAGTAACTTCGAGAGATTATGTAGGAATGATTGTTATGTCTGCATTAACTATAATAGTTATATATATGAGATTTTAGATGTAGTAGAATAAAGGGATATATATATGAAAAACATTAAGTTAATACTAGAATATGATGGAACTAATTATATGGGGTGGCAAAAACAGCCTAAGGGAGAAACCATTCAAGGAACAGTTGAAAATGCAATCTCTAAGATCACTGGGGAAAAAGTTGAAGTGATTGGTTGTAGCAGAACCGATAGTAAAGTACATGCTAAAGGATATGTGTGTAATTTTAAGACTAGTAGTAATATTCCTGTAGAAAAGTTTAGAGAAGCATTAAATCATGTATTACCAGAAGATATATCTGTAATTAAGTCCTCACAAGTTCATGATGATTTTCATGCTAGATATGATTCAAAAGGGAAGATGTATTGCTATACAATACTAAATACAGAAGTAAGAATGCCCATATGTAGAAATTTTTCATATCACTATAAAAAGAGTTTAGATATAGAGAAAATGAAGGATGCTGCAAAATTTTTTATAGGAACTCATGATTTTGAAGCTTTTAGGAATATTGGAAGTTCAGTTAAAACGACTACAAGAACTATTAGTAAAGTTGATATAGTTAAGAACGAACACTATATCAAAGTATATATAGCTGCTGATGGATTTTTATATAATATGGCAAGAATTATGATAGGAACGCTTATAGATGCAGGAAATGGAAAAATAAAAGCAGAAGATATACCTAAAATAATATTAAGTAGAGATCGAAAAAAAGCAGGCAAAACATGTTCACCCCAAGGTTTATGTTTAATTGAAGTTTATTATTAATAATAGTAAAAATCATTGACACACCCGGGAAATTGTATTATAATGAATTTTGTTCGTATAATAAATATTTGTGTGTAAGATCCATTAGCCCCGGATCTTTATCCATAGAATTATAATTGTTAAAAATCAGGGAGGTAGTAAGATGAAATCATACTTAGCTAAACCAAGTGAAATACAAAGAAAATGGTATGTAGTAGACGTTGAAGGAATGACTTTAGGTAGAGCTGCAAGTCAAATAGCTTCTATATTAAGAGGTAAAAATAAACCAGAATTTACTCCAAATGTAGATACTGGAGATCACGTAATAGTTGTAAATGCAGAGAAAATTGTTTTAACAGGAAAGAAATTAGATCAAAAAATGTTAAGACATCACTCATTATACCCAGGCGGATTAAAAGAGATCCCTTACAGAGAAGCATTAGCTAAGAAACCAGAATTTGTATTTGAAGAAGCTGTAAGAAGAATGCTTCCAAAAGGAGTTCTTGGAAGACAAATGGCTAAGAAGCTAACAGTTTACAGAGGACCAGAGCACAAAAATCATGCTCAAAAACCAGAAGTATTAGAATTAAAATACTAATATAGTATTGTAAGGAGGAATAAATAATGGCAAAAGTTCAACATTTTGGAACAGGTAGAAGAAAGAAATCAGTTGCTAGAGTAAGACTTGTACCTGGTGAAGGTAAAGTTGTAATAAATAAAAGAGATATGGATAACTACTTTGGATTAGATACATTAAAATTCATAGTTAACCAACCATTAGTATTAACAGGAACTAAAGACAAATTTGACGTTTTAGTTAATGTACACGGTGGTGGATACACAGGTCAAGCTGGAGCTATCAGACACGGAATATCAAGAGCTTTATTAAAAGCTGATGAGAGCTTAAGACCAGAACTTAAGAAAGCTGGATTCTTAACAAGAGACCCAAGAATGAAAGAAAGAAAGAAATACGGTCTTAAAAAAGCAAGAAGAGCTTCTCAATTCTCAAAAAGATAGTATTTGTACATACAACTGTATGTTATATAAAAATAAGGAGTATATATGTAAATATATACTCCTTATTTTTATTTTGTGTAAATTTTTAGGTAAACTCATTTTATATATAATCATTAGTGAAGTTTAAATTATAACATTACTTAATATATTTATAAAAAGTTATGTTAAATTCGTGTTAAATATGTAAATAAGTATTAACATGTTTTTGATTATAGTGTATTATTAATATGGAATTTTAATGGACAAAGAAAAAGTACATATTATGGAATGAGATTTATTGTAGGAGGTAAATTGATGTATAATATCATATTTTTGATTATTAACCTTTTAGGAGGATTAGGACTTTTTCTATATGGGATGAAGCTTATGGGGGATGGTCTTGAAAATGCAGCAGGAGATAAACTGAAGGGTATTTTTGACAGAATAACATCTAATCCAGTGAAAGGTGTGCTAACAGGTACCATTGTCACTGCTATTATTCAAAGTAGTAGTGCTACTACAGTAATGGTTGTTGGATTTGTTAATGCAGGACTTATGAATTTATTTCAAGCAACATCTGTTATAATGGGAGCTAATATTGGTACTACAATAACAGCCCAATTAATAACATTTAAATTTGATGCTTTTGCACCTGTATTTTTAGCTATTGGTGCAGTTATGATACTTTTTTGCAACAAAAGAAAAGTAAAAGAATTGGGTCAAATTATCCTTGGATTTGGTATATTATTTTTAGGATTAAAACTTATGTCAAGTGCAATGTCACCGCTTAAGGACTCAGTATTCTTTACAAATTTAATACTAAAATTAGAAGGACATACTATATTAGGTCTTTTAATAGGAATGATGATGACAGCTGTCCTTCAAAGTTCATCAGCTTCTACTGGTATACTAGTAGCATTAGCATCTACAGGAAGTTTACCATTAACAGTAGCAATACCAATATTATTAGGTAATAACATTGGTACATGTGTAACAGCATTAATATCTAGCATAGGAACTTCAATAACAGCAAAAAAAGCAGCAGTTATTCACTTGTTATTTAACCTTATAGGAGCTGTTATATTCTTAATTATCCCAGTTACATTCTTAGCTAATATAGTTTTATCAATAAGTCCAGATGTAGGTGCTGAAGCTATACCAAGACAGATAGCAAATGCACATACCTTATTTAATGTGGTAAATACCTTACTATTACTTCCTTTAATTAAATATCTTGTTTCCTTTGTTAATAAGATAATTCCTGGTGAAGATGAAAAAGATGTACCGGGTGTTAAATATATAGACGAAAGATTGCTAGAGACTCCAGCAATAGCTTTTGGTCAAACAACTAATGAAATAGTAAGAATGGGTGAGAAGGCAAAGGAAAATTTAAAAGTAGCTATGAATTCTTTTTTACAGGGAGATGAAGAGCTAATAAAGGTAGCATACAATAATGAAAAGATAATTAATCTATTAGAACATGATATAACAAGATATCTAGTTAAGTTATCTAACTCAGATTTAGGTGATGAACAGAGAGCAGAACTAGCTGCATATTTCCATGTGGTAAATGATATTGAGCGTATAGGAGATCATGCAGAGAATATCGCAGACCTTGCTAGTGAAAGAATCACTAAAAGATTGACTTTTTCTCCAGATGCTATGAATGAAATAAAAGGTATGTTTGACTATACTATAAGTGCAGTAGAAATGAGTATAGATTGTTTTAAAAGTTATAATAGAGAAAAAGCAGCGGGGATAAGAGGAATAGAAGAAAGAATAGACTCGCTAGAAAAAGAATTAAGAGCATCACACATAAAGAGATTAAACAATGGGGTATGTAATGCTGTAGTGGGAACAATTTTCTTGGATTTGATAAGCAATCTAGAGAGAATAGGTGATCACTCAATAAATATAGCTGAAATAATATATGAAAATTAAATTAATAGTTTTTTATAGCTTTTATGTTAAAAACCTTTTGGATAATGTGAATCCAAAAGGTTTTTATTATATAGGTAAAAGAATAATAGTATGAATTTATGAATAAGTATAATTACAGAGTAATAAAAAAAAGGTGGGAGGAACCATTAAGAATACTAAATTAATATCAATACTTACAGTAATTATTTTAGGATTCATATGCATGTCTGTAATTAATGTAAACAATGTGGTTACAACTTATAAAAATGCTGAATCAGAACAAGAAAAAAATAAAATAATACTAATTGATCCAGGACACGGAGGAATAGATGGAGGTGCTTCATCTAAAGATGGAACTACAGAAAAGGATATAAACCTAAACATTGGACTTCTATTAGGGGCAAATTTAAAAAGTCAAGGATATAAGGTTGAATTTACAAGAACAGAGGATATAGGACTTTATACTGAAGGAAAATCAGTAAAAGAGAAAAAATATGAGGACTTAAATAAAAGAGTAAGTTTGAAGGAAGAAACAAAGTGTGACATATTTGTTAGTATACATCTAAATACATTTCCAGAATCATATTGTAAGGGTGCTCAAGTATGGTACTCAAATTATGAAGGAAGCGAAAGGTTAGCAAATATCATGCAAGGTACATTAAAGGATAAATTGGACCAGTCCAATAAGAGAAAAGCAAAGGCTGCAGGCACTCAATATAAAGTATTGAGAGGAAATGATACTATGGCAGGAGTTATTGTAGAGTGCGGATTCCTAAGTAATACTGAAGAATATCAAAAGTTAAAGGATGAAGAATATCAAAAGAAAATTGCAGATGCGTTAGCTGAATCTATAAGCATTTACTTGAAAGAAGGAGCAAATTAAAGATAAGAGCCTACTTTTTCTATAAAAGGTGGGCTCTTTATAGAATATACAAAAATGTGAAATTGCAAATGATTAGTCCATATGATATTATGATTAAGGATTGGATTAAGCCATTGGTCCAAAGGGTCAGGAGATGAGATTTTGAACATTACAATTGATAAAAAAAATGGGATACCTCTCTATATCCAAGTAAAAAAACAAATAATGCATCTTATAAAAGATGGAACTTTGAGAGTTGGAAGTAAAATGCCGACAGAAAGAGAATTGTCTCAAGAGTTAGTTGTTAGTAGAAATACCATTAGCGCTGCCTATAATGAACTAGAAGCTAAGGGCGTATTAAAATCTATTCGAGGAAAAGGGACTTTCGTAGCAGAAGAAGTAGTATCATGGCAAAGTTATGATAGTAGAAGGAAAATTAATAAATTTGTGGATTTAGCTCTAGAAGAAGCTTTAGAATGCGGTATAGATCCAGATGATTTTTTGGACATAGTAACAAATAGGGTTAGTGAGAAAAAGGATGTTATGAATAAAGTTACTTCAGCATTTGTGGAATGTAATATTGAGCAAGCGAGAATGTTTAGTAAAGAAATAACATCAATAACAAGTATGAATACGATACCATTTACTTTAACAGACTTAGAAAAAATGAGTGACGACACAAAGGACAAGCTTTCGACTTGTGAAGTAATTATATCACCATTTAACCATGTAAATGATGTAGATGGATTTTTAAAAGGCATGAACAAGGAAATACTGGGAGTAGCAGTAAACCCTAATCTAGAATCCATTGTAAGAATCGCTAGACATCCTTCAGAAACAAAGTTTACTTTTATTTGTTTATCTGAAGAGTTTATATTTAAAATTAAGTCTGCACTTGATAATGCAGGTCTTTCAGATTTATCAGTTGAGTATTTTAGTATAACTGAAGAAGCTAAATTAAAACACATAATTGATAAATCGGAGGTACTAATAGTAACTCCAGGTAGATATAAGGATGTTTGTAAGCTCAATCATGAAAATAAAGAGCTTATAGAGTTTTCTTATAACTTAGACTCTACATCAGTGAAGGCACTTAAGTCAAAAATTGTAGAATTAAAGTATCAAAAAAATTAATTCAGGAGGAATTAAAAATGGAAAAGAAGACATTAGTTCTTGGTGTTATTGGAGCAGATTGTCATGCTGTAGGTAACAAAATCATGGATTATGCATTAACAGAAGCAGGGTTTGAAGTCATCAATATTGGGGTGCTATCACCACAAGAAGACTTTATAAATGCTGCAGTGGAAACAAATGCTGATGCAATAATTGTTTCTTCTCTTTATGGACATGGAGAGATTGACTGTAGAGGCTTAAGAGAAAAGTGTGATGAATCAGGATTAAAAGATATCCTTATCTATGTTGGTGGTAACATAGTTGTAGGTAAACAAGATTGGGATGAGGTTTATTCAAGATTTAAAGCAATGGGCTTTAATAGAGTTTACCCACCAGGAACAAGTATAGACACTACTATACATGACTTAAAAGAGGACTTAGGAATAGAATAGACATAAGCACATAAACTAACTAACTAAAGTAGATTTTACTTGGAGTTTTAATAGAGAGCTGGAGTGATTTAAATGAATGCATATTTACTTTTAGACTTTGGTAGTACTTATACCAAATTGACTGCAGTAGATATAGATAATGAAGAAATATTAGCTACAGCCAAGGACATAACAACTATCGAAGATGATATAATGATAGGATTTAATAAAGCTTATGATAAGCTAATGAATAAGCTAGAAGGTGAAGAAGTAAATTTTGTTGAAAAACTTGCTTGTTCATCTGCAGCTGGAGGCTTAAAGATGGTTGCAATTGGACTTGTGCCAGATCTTACAGCAGAAGCTGCTAAGAGAGCTGCTTTAGGAGCAGGAGCTCGAGTTATAAAAGTATATAGTTATGAATTAACTAAGGACGAAGTATTAGAGATAAAAAATTCTGATGTAGATATAATTCTTTTAGCCGGTGGTACTAATGGAGGAAATAAACAATGTATTCTACACAACGCAAAGATACTAGTAGATTTAGATGTTAATCTTCCTATAGTTGTTGCTGGAAACAAAAGTGCTAATGATGAAATAAAAGAATTATTTCAAAAAGCTGGATTCTATTTCAGCATAACAGAAAATGTTATGCCTCAATTAAATGCTTTAAATGTGGAACCAGCAAGAGAAGAAATAAGAAAAGTATTTATGGATAGGATAACTGATGCAAAAGGACTATCCAACGCAGAAAATTATATAAATGGTATACTAATGCCTACACCAGCAGCTGTACTTAAAGCAGCTAGAGTGTTGGGAGAAGGCACCGACGAAGAAGAAGGTATTGGAGACTTAATCATTGTTGATATAGGTGGAGCTACTACTGATGTACACTCTATAGGATATGGAGAGCCAACAAAGGGTGGAGTAAATATGAAGGGGTTAGAGGAACCTTTTGCAAAAAGAACTGTAGAAGGTGACTTAGGTATGAGATATTCAGCTGTGTCTCTTTGGGAAGCTGCAGGTAGTAGAAAGCTTAGATCGTATTTAAATGATAAAGATAGAAAAGTACAAATTGAAGAAAGATGTAAATATAGGAATAGTAATATTAAAATGGTACCTGAAACAGATGAAGATATAAAATTTGATGAAGCTATGGCAAAGGCAGCTACAGAACTTTCTATGGAAAGACACTGCGGCACTGTTGAATGCATATATACTCCAATGGGAGCTGTATATAATCAATTAGGAAAAGATCTTATGGATGTAAAATATATGATTGGTACAGGTGGCGTTTTAGTTCATAGTAAACATCCAGGTGAAATATTGAAAGCAGGAACCTTTAATAAAGAAAATGCTACTTCTTTAAGACCTAGAAATCCAAAAACTTTAGTAGATAAAACTTATATATTATCATCAATGGGTTTGTTAGCTCAGGATTATCCTGACAAAGCAATAAGAATAATGAAAAAATATTTAGTGGAAGTGTAAATTACTAGGAGGTAAATTAAAGTGGAACTAAAAAACAAAAAGTGGACCGAGGAAGAGTTTTTTAAGACAAGAGAAGAGGTTTTAGCACAATGGCCAACAGGTAAAGAAGTAGATTTACAGGAGGCTATAGACTACAACAAAAAAATTCCAGCACACAAGAACTTTGCTAAAAAATTAATGGAAGCAAAGGAAGCGGGCATAACATTAGCTCAGCCTAGGGCCGGTGTAGCTTTATTAGATAGCCACATAGAATTACTAAACTACTTAGACAAAGAAGGTGGAGCGGATCTTCTACCATCAACAATAGATAGTTACACAAGACAAAATAGATATGAAGAATGTGAAGTTGGGATACAAGAAAGTATAAAAGCTAGAAGATCACTTTTAAATGGATTTCCAGGGGTTAACCACGGGGTTAAAGGATGTAGACAAGTATTTGAATCTGTTAACTTACCATTAGAATCAAGACACGGTACTCCAGATGGTAGATTACTTGCAGAAATTACTCATGCATCAGGTTGGACATCAAATGAAGGTGGCGGTATATCATATAACATACCATATGCTAAAAGTGTTACTCTAGAAAAAACTATTCTTGATTGGCAATATTGTGATAGATTAGTAGGTTTCTATGAAGAGCAAGGTATATCTATTAATAGAGAGCCATTTGGTCCATTAACAGGAACTTTAGTACCACCAAGTACATCTAATGCAGTTGCAATAGTAGAAGCATTACTTGCAGCAGAACAAGGTGTTAAGAATATTACTGTTGGATATGGTCAGTGTGGTAACTTAATACAAGACGTAGCAGCAATTAGAGCTCTTGAAGAGCAGTGTAGCGATTACTTAAGAGCGTATGGTTATGGTGATGTTTACCTAACAACAGTGTTCCATCAATGGATGGGAGGCTTCCCAGCTGATGAAGCTAAGGCTTTTGGTGTTATATCTACTGGAGCAGCAGCTGCAGCATTAGCAGGAGCTACAAAAGTTATAGTTAAAACTCCACATGAAGCTATAGGTATACCAACAAAAGAAGCAAATGCTCAAGGTATAAGAGCAACTAAAATGACTTTAAACTTATTAAAAGGTCAACAAATGCACTTATCTGATGAACTTAGAACTGAAATTGCTATAATTAAAGCTGAAACAAGATGCATGGTAGATAAGTTATACGAAGTAGGAAATGGTGACTTAGCGAAAGGTGCTGTTAAAGGCTTTGATATGGGAGTTATAGATATTCCATTTGCACCAAGTAAATATAATGCTGGTAAAATGATGCCTGCAAGAGATAATAATGGAGCAGTAAGATATCTTAAATTTGGAAATGTTCCATTTACAGCAGAGCTTAAAGCTTTCAATATGAAAAAGCTAGACGAAAGAGGAAAATACGAAAATCGTCCAGTTGGATTCCAAATGACAATAGATGATATATTTGCTGTGGGAAAAGGAAAGCTTGTTGGAAGACCAGAAAAATAACATTTATAATTTATAAGCTAACAATAAACTAATATAAAATTCTTAAATTATAGAAAGCAAGGTGTATTTAAATGAAAATTGTTGATGTAGTATGTTCTGCAGGAAGAACTGGATTTTATTTTGATGACCAAAGAGCAATAAAAGCTGGAGCTGGTCATGATGGATTTACTTATATTGGAGAGCCAGTAACTGAAGGATTTACATCTATAAGACAAGCAGGAGAATCTATATCTGTAATGTTAATACTTGAAGATGGTCAAGTAGCACACGGTGATTGTGCAGCTGTTCAATATTCAGGAGCAGGTGGACGTGATCCATTATTCTTAGCTAAAGATTTCATACCAGTTATAGAAAAGGAAATAGCACCAAAACTTATAGGTAGAGAATTAACTAACTTTAAATGTTTAGCTGAAGAATTTGATAAAATGTTGGTAAATGGAAAAAGACTTCATACAGCTATAAGATATGGAGTAACTCAAGCTATTCTTGATGGTGTAGCAAAAGCTAAAAAAGTTACTATGGCTGAAGTTGTAAGAGATGAATATAATACTGGAGTAGAAATTAATAGAATTCCTATATTTACTCAATCAGGAGATGACAGATACAACAACGCTGATAAGATGATTATCAAGGGAGCAGATGTTTTACCTCATGCTTTAATAAACAATGTAGAAGAGAAATTAGGCTTAAAGGGCGAAAAACTTCTTGAATATGTTAAATGGTTAAGTGATAGAGTTTTAAAATTAAGAACTAGTGAAGACTATAACCCAATATTCCATATAGATGTTTATGGAACTATAGGAGTTGCATTTGATTGTGATACAAAAGCAATGGCAGACTACATAGCAACATTGGAAGAGGCTGCTAAACCATTTAAATTAAGAATAGAAGGACCAATGGATGTAGAGCATAGAGAAAGACAAATGGAAGCATTAAAAGAGTTAACAGATGAACTTGATAATAGAAATATCAGTGTAGAATTAGTTGCAGATGAATGGTGTAATACTTATGAAGACGTAGCATTCTTTGCAGATAACAACTCAGGACATATGCTTCAAATAAAAACTCCAGATCTTGGAGGAGTAAATAATACAATAGAAGCTATATTGTATTGTAAGAAGAAAAAGGTTGGAGCTTACTGTGGAGGAACATGTAACGAAACAAATAGATCAGCAGAAGTTTGCACTAACATTGCTATGGCTTGTGGAGCAGACCAATGCTTAGCTAAGCCAGGTATGGGTGTTGATGAAGGTTACATGATAGTGAACAATGAAATGAATAGGGTTGTTGCCTTAGTAAATAGAAGAAATAAATAATACATTAGGTATATAGTAAAAAGGCGGTTTAATTAAAACTGCCTTTTTACTTATAATAATTATAAAAATGAGATATATTATTCATGGGATTTAAATTAAACTGTATTAGTGAATTAATATTGAAATAATATATTTAATCAATGAGTTTAGGAGGATTATATATGAGAGAAATTAAAGTTTCACAGATAACAGAAGCTATAAGAAAATTATGTATAGATGCAAATTACTATCTAGGTAGTGATATCAAAAACAGACTTATAAAATCTCATGAGGAAGAAGAATGGGATATTGCAAAGGGAATATTAAACAAAATATTAATCAATGCTGATATAGCTAAAAATGAAGATATGCCTATGTGTCAAGATACTGGTGTGGCATGTGTATTTATAGAAATAGGTCAAGAGGTTCAGGTAGTTGGAGGAGCACTAGAAGATGCAATAAATGAAGGTGTTAGACAAGGATATAAGGATGGCTACCTAAGGAAATCTGTAGTTAAGGATCCTTTAGATAGAGTAAATACAAAGGATAATACTCCAGCTATGATCTACTATAATATAGTTCCAGGAGATAAGCTAAAAATCACTGTAGCACCTAAAGGATTTGGTTCTGAAAATATGAGTCAAATAAAAATGTTAAAACCTTCTGATGGACTTCAAGGTGTTAAAGATTTTATAATAAAAGTAGTTAAGGAAGCAGGTCCAAATCCATGTCCACCAATAATTGTTGGAGTAGGAATTGGAGGAACCTTTGATAAGGCAGCAACAATTGCTAAAAAAGCACTTATAAGATCCATAGATGTAAGAAATGAAAATCCATTCTACGCAGAGTTAGAAGAGGAACTAGTGACTATGATAAATGAACTAGGTATAGGGCCTCAAGGATTTGGTGGTAAAACAACAGCATTAGCTGTAAATATAGAAACATATCCAACTCATATTGCAGGCCTTCCAGTAGCTGTAAATATTAATTGTCATGCTACAAGACATGCAGAAATAGAGCTATAATTAGGGGGTAAGGTTTATGGAAAAGAGAATAACTACACCACTAACAGAAGAAAAGGTAAAAGATTTAAAAGCTGGAGACAGTGTTTTATTAAGTGGAGTTATATACACAGGTAGGGATGCTGCTCATAAGAGGCTTGCAGAACTTTTAGAAAAAGGAGAAGAACTTCCTATAGATGTAAAGGATGCTGTTATATATTATGTAGGGCCAACTCCAGCAAAAGAAGGAATGGCCATAGGTTCAGCAGGACCAACTACTAGTTATAGAATGGATGCATATACACCAGCACTTTTAGACCATGGTTTAAGAGGAATGATTGGTAAAGGATTAAGAAATACTGAAGTAATAGAATCTATGAAAAAGAATAAAGCAGTATACTTTGGAGCTATAGGTGGAGCTGCAGCCCTTATTGGTAAATGCGTAAAGAAAGCAGAAATAGTGACTTATGAAGATTTAGGAGCTGAAGCTATAAGAAGACTTGAAGTAGAGGATTTACCTATAGTTGTAGTAATAGATTCAGAAGGAAATAATTTATATGAAGTAGGTAGAGAAGCTTACTTAAGTAGTAAAAAATAAGTTTTATAGGTAGAGGTGATTTAGATGGAAATTAATAAAATTTCAAAGGCTGGAACCCTAGAATCCAATGATATATACGTTATAATCATGCCTAATGAAGAGGGCGGAATAGCTATAGAACTTGAGAGTATGGTTATGAAACAATTTGGAGCTGAAATAGAAAGAGCTATTAGAGAAACTTTAGATACTTTACAAGTAAAAAATGTCATTGTTAAAGCTCAAGATAAAGGGGCTCTTGATTATACAATAAGAGCTAGAATTGAAACTGCAGTAAAAAGAGCGCAGTAGGGGGTATAAATATGAAATTAAGAAGAACTATGCTTTTTATGCCTGGAAATAATCCAGGAATGTTACAAGATGCTGCAATCTTAGGTTCAGATTCTATAATTCTTGATTTGGAGGATGCAGTAAGTCTTACAGAAAAAGATAGTGCTAGAATTCTTGTTAGAGAAGCAATTAAAAATGTTGATTATAGTGGAGTAGAGGTGGTAGTTAGAATAAATCCACTTACTACAGAATTTTCAAGTGAAGATATAGAAGTTATCGGAAGAGTTAAGCCAGATGCATTAATGGTTCCAAAGGCAACGGAAGATGAACTTATAGAGATTAGCAGTAGACTTGAAAAAATAGAAAAAGAAGAAGGCTTTGGAGACAAATCTATAAAGTTAATACCAATAGTTGAAAGTGCTTATGGTGTTGAAAATGTATATAGCATTATAAAATCATCAAACAGAATAGTAGCAGTTCTTTTAGGTGGAGAAGATTTAACTTCTGATATGGGAATTAAGAGAACTAAAGAAGGTAGTGAGATATTTTATGCTAGAAACAGGGTAGCTGTGGCTTGTAAGGCTATGAGAGTAGGGGCTATTGATACTCCATTTACAGATACTAATGACTTTGAAGGATTAGAAAAGGATACTCTACTTGCAAAATCCCTTGGAATGACTGGCAAAGCATCAATTAATCCAAGACAAATTGATACAATACACCAAGTATATGCTCCAACTAAAGCGGAGATAATCCATGCTCAAAGGGTATTAGATGCTATGGAAGAAGCTGAAAGAGAAGGTAAGGGAGTATTTTCTCTAGATGGTAAAATGGTAGATGCACCAGTTATAAATAGAGCAAAAACCACTGTGGAATTAAGTAAAAAACTAGGCCTTATTTAATGAGGGGATTGAGGTGATAATAATATGAAGAATGTATTAGGAAGAGAAATTCCGGAGTATATAGATGGATACGGAAATGTAAAGATTTTTGAAGGTGCTTTTAAAAATATGAATCCTTTAAAAAAGGTGTCAGCAAAGATTAAACCTGTAGTTCCTGGAGATGCAAAGTTAGTAAATTCTTTAGAAGAAGTTTTAGATAAAGTGGAAATTAGGGATGGAATGTGTATATCTTTTCACCATCACTTAAGAAATGGGGATTATATTCTTAACATGGTTGTAGAATCCATGGCTAAAAGAGGAATAAAGAATTTAACTGTGGCAGCAAGTTCTATATTTCCAACTCATAAGCCGCTAGTTGCTTATATTGAAGATGGTACTGTATCTAAAATATATGCAAATTATATATCAGGGCCTGTAGCAGATGCTATATCACAGGGAAAATTAAAATATCCAGCTATAATGCATACCCATGGTGGAAGATCAAGAGCTATTGAAAGTGGAGATTTACATATCGATATAGCCTTTTTAGCAGCACCTTCTAGTGATATGTATGGTAATATAAATGGACTTACTGGTAAATCTGCTTGTGGCGCTTTAGGATATGCAGTTTCTGATGCAGAATATGCAGACACTGTAATAGCTATTACAGACAACTTAGTGCCATATCCAAACTTCCCAATGGAAATAAACCAAGTTTATGTAGATTATGTAGTTAAGGTAGATTCTATAGGAAATCCAGCAGGAATAGTATCAGGAACTACACAAATTACCAAGGATCCTATAGGCCTTAAAATTGCAAAGAATGCTTTAGATACTATGATAGCGTCAGGACTAGTTAAAGAAGGTATGTCATTTCAAACAGGAGCTGGAGGAATATCTCTAGCTGTAGCTGCAGAGCTTAGAGAATATATGAAGAAGAATGAAATCAAAGGTAGCTTTGCATCTGGTGGAATAACTGGTTATATTGTAGATATGTTTGAAGAAGGATTATTCCAAAGTTTACTAGATGTACAATGTTTTGATTTAAAGGCAGTAGAGTCTTGTGCTAAAAATGAAAAACATATAAATATGTCAGCTTCTATGTATGGAAATGCTCATAACAAGGGAGCTGTAGTAAATAACTTAGATATAGTAATACTTGGAGCAACAGAAATAGATACAAACTTTAATGTAAATGTTACTACTGCTTCAGATGGAACTATAATGGGGGGGTCTGGTGGTCATGCAGACACCGCAGCAGGCTCTAAACTTACTATAATAGTAACAAAACTAACTAAGGCAAGGTTACCAATAATAAAGGATAAGTTAACTACTATAACTACTCCAGGCGAAACTATTGATGTAATAGTAACTGAAAGAGGAATAGCTGTTAACCCTAAGAGGGTTGATTTAATTGAAAAATTAAAAGAAGCAAACCTTAATGTGGTAACTATAGAGGAATTAAAGGAAATAGCTGAAAAAATAACAGGTACTCCTAAAGCAATAGAATTATCTAAGGATATAGTTGCAGTTGTAGAATATAGGGATGGAACTGTTATAGATGTAGTTAGAAAAACATTATAAATAAAATAACACCTGTCTAAGATATTTTATTCTTAGATAGGCGTTATTTTTTGTGTTAAATCTTGGTTAGGAAGTTTAAATTTTCTTAATATATGTACAAAATTATTTGGCAATAAGTTAAATTTATATTGTTAAATAAAATAGGAAAGAGTGATGAAATAATGTGGCCTAAAGAAAAATTAAAATTCAATAGAATATTTAAGAAAAAGTTTAACATCAAGACCAGATTAATTTTAGCTTTATCAGTATTAAGCATTAGTACAATAATATTTGGAGTATATTCTATATTTCAAATGATGAAATTACATAATAGTATAGAAGGTATATCAAGTATATATGGTGGTAAAATTCAAAAGTCAGATGAACTTAGTTATCATGTTTTAAATTTTAGAACTAAAGAATATGGATATATAATGGAGACATTTTCAGAAGAAAAAAATAGAATAGAACAAGAAATGAAAGAATCAAAAGGAAATATACAATTAATTTTAGAGGATTATTTTAATTATTGTGATAGCAATAGTGAAAAAAAGGATATTGAAAATATACAAGAAAAACTTAAAGTTTACTTAGAGGTTAACAATGAAGTTATAGAAATAAATAAAAAAAATAAAGAAATGAGAAATGTTTTAACTTTAATTAAGGGAAAATCTAAAAATCAATTTGATGAATTGATAAGCTCTATTGATGAACTTAAACAAAAGAATTTAATTTATTTAGACAGTATAAATAAAGAAGCTAATGAACGTTATAAAATAGTATTAATTACATTTATAGGCGTAACTTTTGGAATAATTTTATTTACTATTGTAGTGGGTATATATTTAACAATTTCAATTGTATATCCATTAAATAGATTAAAGGGGAAGATAAATGAATTAGTAAATAAAGGTGGTGATTTAACTCAAGATATAATTGTTGAGTCAGGAGATGAAATAGGAGAATTATCACAAGCTATCAATGTGTTTATGAATAATATAAGAAAGATAATAGTGGAAGTTAATAATTCCTCAGATAATGTTTTAAGCTCTTCTAGGGATACAGCTAGGTATATAAAAGAGCTTCATATGAATGCAGAAAGAACAACGAATACTGTAGATGAAATTTCCATGGCCATTGAGGAAGCGGCAGTAAACTCTAATGAGGTTAGTGGTTTATCTTTAGGAGTAGAGAGTTTTATAAATGATATAACCCATAAGGCTAAAGAAGGAGAGAAAACTGCAATAGATATTAGAGGGAGGGCTAATGAATTAAAAGACAATGTGGAGGTATCTAACAAGAAGGCACTTCAAATATTAGAAGAAACAAAGAAAAATCTCATAGAAGCTTTGGAAAAATCTAAATCCGTCAGTGAGATAGAAAATTTATCAGGATCAATATTAGATATTGCAAATCAAACAAATTTACTAGCTTTAAATGCATCTATAGAAGCAGCTAGAGCGGGTGAGTACGGTAAAGGCTTTACTGTGGTTGCAAATGAAGTTAGAAATTTAGCGGAACATTCAAGAGTTACCGTAGAAAATATGCAACAGGTAATTAAAAATGTTAAGGAATCTGTAGATACTCTATCTATAAGCTCCAATAAGATTTTAAAATTTATAGATGATATAATAATTAAAGACTATAAAAAAATGTACATCATAGGGGAACAATATAATAGAGATTCTATAATTATAAATGAGTTAACAGAAAGATTTAGTCACATGGCAAAAGAATTAAAGGCTGTTGTATCTACTATAACAAGTTCCATGGTAAATATAAGTGAAACAGTAAATAAAGGATCAACAGGTATAGTTGAAGTTGTAGAAAAGACCAGTTGTTTATACATCAATATTGGAGAGATAGAAAATCAGATGTTGCGAAATGAAGAAAGTGCTAGGGGATTAAAAGTGATTATATCTAAATTTACAATATAAGTTATATAATAAAGTTTTCATTATAAATTATTAATGAAGACTTTTTTTATATTGCAATTAGAATTTATATTACAATACAAAATGGGGAATAAAGATTTTATTTACAGTGCTACTATGATAACATATAAGGAGAAAGTAAATTATTTACTTAGGAGGTTTTTCAATGTCTAAGTTAAAAGATCCTTTTAAGAATGTATGAAAAAGAGAATATAATGGAGGCAAGTATGCCTATAATACCACATTAATAGCAGGAATTATAATAATAAGTATGTTATTTATTATATTAATTTGTCTGTCCTAATATTATAATAAAATTTTTAGTCAACTTATTAATAAAGTAAACTTTATTAAATTAATATCGTATTATTTATATAAAGAGAGGGAAGAAGATGAAAGAATCGCAAGGAAGAGCTCCTGTAGAAGATGCCATTCTTGTAAGCAATGTATTAAAGGGAGACGTAGATAGTTTTCAAGTTATAGTCGAGAAATATCAGCTTAATATACTTAGATTTATTTATGGAATGATAAAACAGAAGGAAGCAAGTGAGGATATTACTCAAGAGGTATTTATAACTGTATATAATAAATTAGATATGTATAATAATAAATATAGTTTTATAAATTGGGTTTTGCAGATTGCAAAAAATAAAACCATAGATTATATGAGGAAATATAGAAAGGTTTATGAAAGTGATATTGATGAAGCATATAATATATCATCTTCTGAGATGGGACCGGAAGAATCTTTAGAATATTTAGAAGTAAAAGAAAATGTAAATAAATATATAAAAACTCTAGATCAAGTTGATAAGCAAATATTAAATTTAAGGTATTCTCAGAATTTAACTTTTAGAGATATAGGTGAAACTCTAGATATTACAGAAACTACTGTGAAAAGGAGATACTATAAAGTAAGAGATGGATTCAAAGTCTTTTGCAAGTAAGGTTAGGAGGAGTCACAATGAAATGTAGTCAGTTCAAAGATAAGTTAACAGAATATATTGAAGAAAATTTGTCAGCCGAAGCAGATGAAGAAATGAGGAGTCACCTTTTAACCTGCCAAAGTTGTAAAGATGATTATGACAAAGAAGTTTTAGAATATAAAACTTTTAAAGAGGCCTTTTCTTATGAAAACATTAACTTTAAAAACTCTACAGAAAAAATAATGGAGAGTATAGATAAAAATAAATATACAAGGGGGAGAAGAGGAATGAAAAGAAAATACAAAGGAGCATTAGCTATTGCAGCTGCATTTTTATTAGGGGTTATAGTTACTCCTGTAGCTATGAAATTAATGGATGGTAAAGAAATATTTTCAGCAGCCTCATCAGGAAAGGAAGAGAATTCTACTAAGCAAGAAAATATAGTTAAATCTGAAATTGCAGAAGAAAACAACAGTAACGAACCTATAGAAAGCGTTCCAGAGACATCATCAAATGAAGAAAAGACTAGTGATGATATAAAGAAATCAGTAAATGTGAATATTGTTGACTTATATAGTAAAGCGGAAGTGACTATGTCTAAGGAGTTAACTTTTAATACACCATTTATAGCTACAGAAGATGGTAAATATGAAGCTAGTATAGAAGGTAAAGGAGAAAAGGCTATAGAAGAGGGAATAGGTATACTTTATGTAAAAGATACGTCTACAAATAAGATGTATGAGTATACTGCAATAGAGAAAAAAAGTCAGCAAACACCACTATCAATAAGTTGGTATGATGACACTCATCTTATGATAGTTCATGGTTTAGGATATGGAACATTAGTTAATGGTGAACGTATTATAATCGTAGATGTAACCACAGGTGAACAAATGCTTATAGCTACGGCTAAGGATAAAGAGCGGTTTGTATCTATAACAAGAAAAGATGATAGCTTAATATTAAAATATGTTCTTTATTTAGATGACATGATGAATGATAAAGAAGACAAATCTAAAACTTTTGACAATTATATTCTTGGAGATGTAATAGAAATAGAATAAGATAGTGTATTGCAACTAAAGGTTGCAATACCTTTTTTCTTATTCATAGTTATTGATAATAAAACTAGTAACATGATAAAATTAGTTGTAAAAAGATATATAGGAATAGATACTATAAAATATATAATAAGTTATAAAATAAAATATAAGTGGTGAAGTGATGGTTAATATAAATAAGACTTATAAAAAGGCAATGGATTTTTATTGTGATGGAAGATTAGATAAAGCATTAAATTATTGTGATAGGGTATTAAACAAAGATAGAAGTCATTCTCCTACATTGAATTTAAAGGGACTAATATATTATATTCGTGGACAATTAGAAGAAGCAAAGACTCTTTGGAAGTTAAGCTATAAATTAAATGGAGATATGGTATCTAAAAAGTATTTAGATGATTCTAGACATGATGAAGGGGATATATATATATTTAGTCAAGGTGTACATCTATTTAATGAATTTAAGGTAAAAGATGCTTTAAGGTGTTTTCTAAAGTGTGAAAGTTCCCATTTTAACAGTATAAATCTTTGGAAATACATAGCTAAGTGCCATATGCAATTAGGGCAGCATAATAAAGCTGTTAAATATATAGAGGATATTTTAGCTATTGATAAACATAATCCAGAAGCTTTAAGCTTAAAAAAGCAGTTAATAGAATTAAATTTTATACCCAAAGAGACTAGGGTAAAATTTAAGAAGTTTATGGTGGTATTAGGAACAAGTATAGTTGCAGTGTGTATTGTATTATTAATAGGCATTGGAATATTTAAAGGATACAACAAAACTCATCAATGGTTACAAATCAAACAAGAAAAAAAGAATGAAGCAATTAATAAGGATAAAACAAATTTAGACAATTTCCAAGGAAATAGTGAAAAAATAGAGGGGAATTCTCATAAAGAATCAGAAAGTGATGAAATTAAAAAAGAAATAGAAAAAAATGAGAGTTCTAATATTGAAAATGAAAGTTTTAATGTAAGTACATTAAAATCCTACGTAAGAGCGAAAGACTATGAAAACATTATTAAATACATAGAAAAATATGATATAGAAGGTTTAAGTATAAATGATAGGAACATAGCTCAAAATGCAGTAACTTTAATAAAGGAAAAAGGAGTATTGTCCTTATATGAAAACGGAGTTAGTTATATTGCAGATAAGAGATATGATAATGCGATAAAGAACTTCACCTTAGTGTATAAATATAGTGAGGGTATGTATCTAAATGAACATATACTATTTATGATGGCCAGTTCCTATGAAGGTTTAGAAGATATAGAAAATGCAAATAAGTATTATGAGATATATGTAGACAAGTATGAAAAAAATGGTTCATATATAGAACAATGTCTTTACTCTCTAGCAATAAATAATGAGGGAATAGATAAAGAAAAGTCAAAAAAATATGCTAAAATTCTTACTAATAGATTTAGCAAATCAGAATATAACAATAGTAGGATAAAGGCTATATTAAAATAGAACCTATTTATAGTTCTACCATAAATAGAGAGAATGGGCTACTTTATAGCTCCATTCTCTCTATTTTTATTTTAAAGTTATTAGACTTCTATTCTAGTAGGATTAACTCTATTAAGGGTATCTATGTGATATGGAGATACGATAATGATGTTACAGAAAAGTAAAAGAATCAAAATGAATTTTTTCATATAATTCATCTCCTTTTTCAGTAATTGCTATTTAGGTTATTATACTCCTTAGTAAAATTTTTATACATTTTTTCTATTTTATCATAGGCTTCATTACTTGAAGCATAAAGTGAGTCCATAAAATCTTCTCTTACATCCTTACTATCTCTACGAACTTTTTCAGTTAAAATAGCATACTTAATTTCATATAAGTAGTCATTATATGAAGATACAACTTCCGTAAAATCTTTATATAGTGATGAAAAATCATCAGGTATAGACATTTGAGATAAAATGTTTTGTACTGAAGCTAATTTTTTAGAAGTATCATCTATATTAGAAATTAAAAGTTCATAGGTCATATTGCCACTACGACATTTTAAGACATCTTCATAGAAGTTATATTTTAAGCTATCTAGTGATATAACTAGCTCTCTTAAAGTATGAATAAATTTAGTAATATCTGATGATTTTAAATCAGATATTTTCTTTAAATTATTAGAAGATATACAATAGTCTATAGTTGAATCAATTACTGAATACATAGGAACACCTAAATCATAATTATAATCTTTTTTTAGCTTGATTAAGTCATAATAGTTTTCTGTAGCATCTCTGAAGGCTTTTAAATTATTAACTGCTAGCTGAATATCACTTCCATTAGGATTTTTCAGCATTGCTTCAAGTTGCTCTATAATGAGAATATTTTCATTTAGGCCCTTAGATAAATTTTCATAATTTTCTGGTGAGATTACTTCTTTAGCAGAAGGGTTTGAATTTAAATCTATAGATATATCTATCAAGTCAGCTTTCATTTTGGTTAAAACACTAAGAGCTTTTTCAACATCTATATTATTATCTATTAGGATTTTACAGCTATTATTAACCTTCCATATAGATTTCATAGTGTTAGAAATATATCTTTCTTCTTTGTTAAAAGAAAACTTACTAAAAAAACCATAACTCATAAAAAACAAAATTATACCTATAATAAAAAAGCATAAATATTTCATTACTATGTTGTCTATTTTAATTTTTTTTCCACTCACTTACAGCATCCCCCTTTGTATTTGTAAAAAATATATTATAATTCTTTATATTAAAGTTAAAACTAAAATATTCGTAGTTATTAACATTTATTTAATTAAAATATTTTTGGTCTAAAAATTAAAATTTATATTACAAATAGAAGTATTGGTGTATAATTAAAATAGTATTATCGTTAGGTGGTGACTATATGGAAAGCTTTAATGCACTCATAAATATTTTTAAGGGAATGACTATATTTTCTCTAATTGACATTATTGTAGTTTCTTTTATATTTTATAAAGGTTATACATTAATAAAAGAGACAAGAGCAGAACAATTATTAAAAGGAATTGTACTTATATTTTTATTAATACCAGTAAGTGATGTTTTAAACTTAACAACCCTAAATTGGATATTAGAGAATACTTTAACAATTAGTGTTATTTCTATTATAATTATATTTCAGCCTGAAATTAGAAAGGCTTTAGAACATATTGGAAGAACTTCTTTTGTAGATAAAATAATTTATGAAGATGAAGAAGTTATGAAGAGTGTGGTTAATGAAATAGTAGATGCTGTGGAAGTATTGGCTGAGGATAGAGTTGGAGCACTTATAATAATAGAACAAAAGACTGGTCTTGGAGATATTATAAACACGGGAACTAAAATAAACGGTGATGTATCTTCAGCACTTCTTCAAAATATTTTTGTTGTAAATACTCCACTTCACGATGGTGCCACTATCATAAGGAATGATAAGGTTGTAGCATCAGGTTGCTTTTTACCCCTTACAAATGATGATAAGTTAAATAAACAGTTAGGCACAAGGCACAGGGCTGGAATAGGAGTTACAGAGGTAGCAGACTGTATAACTATTATAGTTTCAGAAGAAACAGGGGTAATTTCTTTAGCTATAAATGGAAGATTACTTAGAAATTACGATAAAGATAAGCTGAGAAATGTACTACTTAAAATAATGAAGAGTAGACAAAATAGAAAAGAATCATTTAAAGAGAGGGTAAAGCTATGGATAAGCAAAAAAGACAAGACATCATAATAAGAATTTGTTGTGTAATAGCAGCACTAGTATTGTGGATGTATATTCGTAGTAGCGAAGACCCTGTCACTACTAGTGTAATAAAATATGTACCGGTAAAGATACTAAATGAAGATACTCTTGCAGATAGAGATTTAGTACTAATACCAAATCAAGATTTTTATATAAATTTAACAGTAAAGGCTCCGGCATCTACAATTAAAGATTTAGATAAAAAAGAGTTCACTCTAGTAGCAGACCTTCAAGGGTATGCACTAACCCCGGGAGAAAATAAAGTTCAAGTTAAAGTAAAAGAAGCAATTCCTGGAGTTTCTGTTGTAAACTCTGATGGTCTTCTAATGAAAGTAGATGTGGATACTTTAGCAGATAAATATGTAAATGTAACATCTGGAATTGTAGGTGAAGTAGCGAAAGGATATTATAATGATGATTCTGTAATATCACCTAATTCTGTAAAAATTTCAGGGCCACAAAGATATTTAGATCAAGTGGTAGGAGCAGTAGCTCAAGTAGATATAACTAATGCAAGCACTGATATAGATAAAAACTGTAAGGTTACTTTAGTAGATTCAGACGAAAGAGAAGTTACTGGACTATCTATATATCCAGAATATGTGCAGGTGAAAATCCAGGTGAAAAAAGGAAAATATTTGGGGATAAATATACAGACTGCTGGAACGGCAGTACCAGGAGTAACTATAGTAAGTACGGAAGCAGCACCAAAGAGTATAGAGGTAGCTGGTGTAAGTGAAATAATAGATAACATAAAAAGCATTAATACAGAACCTATAAATATTAGTAATATAACTGAAAGCACTACGGTAGATGCAAATCTAATAATGCCGGAAGGTGTACACAGTGTAAATAATGAGAAAACTGTAAAAGTTAAAATTACAGTTAAGAAAATTAGTGAAAAGACTTTAAGTATACCAATAAACTATACTAATTTGGGAGAAAAACTTACACTAGAAAACTCAACTCCAACATTAAAGTTAGTTATTACAGGAGAAGAGAGTGAACTAAGTAAAATCAGTGAAGATAAACTTAAGGCTACAGTAGATTTGAAAAGTTTAACAGAAGGCTCCCATGAAGTTAAGATACAATTAGCAGGAGTACCAAATACAGTACAAGTTAAGAGCCAAACACCTGAAAATATAACTATAACCATAAAAGCCAAAACAGAGGAGACAGGTAATAATGACGGTTAAGATAAATAATTTAGTTTTAGGAATAAATGAAGATAGTTTAGCCACCTTAAAATCAAAGGTGGCTAATAAACTTAGAATAAAAGAAAGTGATTTTAAATCCTTTAAAATTACTAAGGAATCTATAGATGCTAGAAAAAAATCAGAAATAAAAATAAATTATGCTGTAGAAATTGAATGTGATAATGAAGCTAAAGTAATAGCTAGAGTAAATAGTAATGATGTTAAATTAGGTGGAGATAATTATAAAGCAGATTTTGAAATTGGAACAAAGAAGCTAGAGAGTAGACCTATAGTAGTAGGAATGGGACCAGCAGGGCTATTTGCTGGACTTCTTTTAGCTGAAAAGGGATATCACCCTCTTATAATTGAGAGAGGTGAAGATGTAGACAGTAGAACTAGAACTATAGATGGCTTTTGGAATAATAGGATACTTAATACAGAAAGTAATGTTCAATTTGGAGAAGGTGGAGCCGGTACTTTTTCAGATGGAAAGCTAACAACTAGAATTAAAGATCATAGATGTGGATATGTTCTAGAAAAACTTGTTTTAGCAGGTGCACCAGAAGAAATTACATATATGGGGAAGCCTCATATCGGAACGGATATATTAAAAAATGTAGTGAAAAATATAAGAGAAAAAATTAAGGAATATGGTGGAGAAGTAAGATTTTCATCTAAACTTGAAGATATATCAATAAGAAATGGTAAAATTTCTGAGATAGTAGTAGAAGGTGAACATATACCTTGTGATAATCTTATACTTGCTACAGGTCATAGTGCTAGAGATACTTATGAAATACTATTTTCAAAAGGTGTTTCTATATCACCAAAACCCTTTGCCGTTGGTTTTAGAGTTGAACATTTACAGCATATGATAGATGAAAATCAATATGGTAAATATGCAACTCATCCAAAACTAAGGGCTGCGGATTATAAACTAACCTATACTAGTAATAAACTATCTAGATCTGTATACAGTTTTTGTATGTGTCCAGGTGGTCAGGTAGTGGCTTCAGCATCAGAAGAAAATACTGTAGTAGTAAATGGTATGAGCAATTATAAGCGAGATGGGATAAATGCTAATTCTGCTTTAGTAGTATCAGTAGACCCTAGTGATTTTGAAGGAAATACCCCATTAGGGGGAATTGCTTTTCAAAGACGTTATGAAGCTTTAGCTTATGAAGTTGGAGGAAGAAATTATAACGCCCCTGTTCAGCTTGTAAAAGATTTTTTAAATGACAAAGTATCAAAGAATTTTGGAAGGGTGAAACCAACATATACTCCAGGAACTGAATTTGTAGATTTAAAAAGCTGTGCACCAAATTTTGTTGTAGATGCTATAAAAGAAGCATTACCTGTATTTGATAGGAAAATACCAGGATATGCAGGAGAAGATGCAATATTAACAGGTATGGAAACAAGGACTTCTGCCCCTGTAAAAATAAATAGAAATGAAAATTATGAAAGTGTTAATGTTAGAGGATTGTATCCAACGGGTGAAGGTGCTGGATATGCAGGAGGAATTGTATCAGCAGCAGTAGATGGACTTAGAGTGGCAGAACAGATTATCACAGAATATTCACCAAAATAAAACAAAGAGAAACTTGATATTTATATTATCCATTGATAATATAATATTTAAGAAGATTATTTTATCCATTCTTCTTTTCTTTTACGGGGATATGAGTTTGCAGCAAGAAGTGAAGATAGGAATTAGGATAAACAGATTTCTTAGAGCTTTTGCTCATTAGAGATTGTTATCCTTTAGGATAAATTTTGCTAAGATTTAGAAATATATAAATTTTATATACTTCTAAATCTAATGCAAAAAAATTAAAGCTAGTATAAATATTTATGTGGAGGTATAGTGATGAGGGAAGATAAGCAAGTATTAGTGATTAATCCAGGATCGACATCTACGAAAATAGCTGTATTTTTGGGGGAGGAATGTATAGCCTCAGCTAGTTTATCTCACAGTGCAGAGGAAGTGAAAAAGTATTCTCATATATGTCAACAAAAGGACATGAGAACGGAAGTCATATATAATTGGCTTAATGAAAACGATTATTCACTTGAAAAGTTTCATGCTGTAGTAGGTAGAGGTGGACTTTTAAGACCTATGCCAGGAGGAACTTATAAGATAACTTACAAGATGTTAGACGACCTTATTGTTGGGTTTCAAGGACAGCATGCTTCAAATTTAGGTGGAGTTATTGCCTTTGAAATTGCAGAGAAGGCAGGAATACCATCTTATATAGTAGATCCTGTTGCTGTTGATGAAGTTGACGAAGTAACAAGAATATCAGGCATGGAAGATATATCTAGGCGTTCTCTTGTGCATGCTTTAAACATTAAAGCTGTAGTAAGAAAAGTATGTGCTGATAAAAACTTAGATTTTGAGAAAAGTAATTTCGTAGTAGCACATATAGGTGGAGGAATAACTGTATCACCAGTAAGAGGTGGCAGAATAATTGATTGCAACAATGCAAATGAAGATGGACCTTTCTCACCAGAAAGAACAGGAGGTCTTCCAGTAGGAGATTTAGTGAAGCTTGCCTTTAGCAATAAGTATACAATGCAAGAATTAAAAAACAAAATTACAAGAGAAGGTGGATTAGTAGCTTATCTTGGAACTAATGACGGAAGAGAAGTTGATAGACGTATCGATGAAGGCGATAAAAAGGCAGAATTAATATTAAGAGCTATGGCATATCAACTTAGTAAAGAAATAGGTGGAATGGCTACTGCACTATGTGGTAACATTGATGCTATAATTTTAACTGGTGGAATAGCTTATAATAAAAGAGTTACTAACTGGATTACTGAAGATGTAAAATTTATTGCACCTGTAGAAATTGTACCAGGTGAAAATGAAATGTTAGCCCTTGCAGAAGGAGCATTAAGGGTATTAAATGGTGAAGAAACACCAAAGATATATGACGATGAAGTTAAATTTGATTAACATTTGGGGGGAATCATAATGATTAAAACATTTGATGAGGTAATTTCTAAGGTTAAATCTCAATCAATGAAGAAAGTAGCAGTAGCAGTAGCGCAAGATGAACCAGTGCTTGAAGCTATAAGAGATGCTAAAAAAAATGGCATTGCAGATGCTATCTTAGTTGGAGATAAGGAAGAAATAGTAAAAATTGCAGAAACAATAGGAATGAACATAGATGAGTATGAAATTATAGATGAGAAAGATGTAAACAAGGCATCTATAGAAACTGTTAAACTTGTATCTTCAGGTAGAGCAGATATGATGATGAAGGGCTTAGTTGATACAGCTACTTTCTTAAGAGCAGTACTTAATAAAGAAGTAGGACTTAGAACAGGAAAACAGATGTCACACATTGCAATATTCGAAGTTCCTGGCTATGATAGATTATTATTCGTAACAGATGCAGCTTTTAATATGTATCCAGAACTTAAAGAAAAGATAGATATTATAAAAAATGCAGTTCAAGTAGCTCATGCTCTTGAAAATAACATGCCAAAGGTAGCGCCAATTTGTGCAGTTGAGGTTGTAAACCCTAGTATGCCAGCTACACTTGATGCTGCAAACCTTTCCAAAATGAATGAGAGAGGTCAAATTAAGGGTTGTATAATTGATGGACCATTGGCTCTTGACAATGCACTTTCAAAAGAAGCTGCAGCACATAAAAAAATATCAGGTCCAGTAGCGGGAGAAGCTGATATATTATTAATGGCCAATATAGAAGCAGGAAATGCTGTTTATAAATGCTTAACATATACTACAGAATCTAAGAATGGTGGATTATTAATGGGAGCAGCAGCACCAGTTATAGTAACATCAAGGGCAGATTCACCAGAGACAAAAATGAATTCTATTGCCCTTGCATCATTAGTAGCAGGAAGATAATAAGGAGGAAGAAAATGGGACATAAACAATTGATAATAAATCCAGGTTCAACATCAACAAAGATAGGTGTATATGATGATGAAAATCCTATATTAGTTGAAACTTTAAGACATTCAGCAGAAGAAATAGGTAAATACAAAGAAATATATGACCAATTAGAATTTAGAAAAGAAGTAATATTACAAGTACTAAAAGAAAAAGGCTTCGATATAAAAGAATTATCAGGAGTAGTAGGTAGAGGTGGACTCTTAAAACCTATCGAAGGTGGAACTTATAGTGTAAATGATGCTATGATTAAGGATTTAAAACAAGGAGTTTTAGGACAACATGCCTCTAACCTAGGTGGAATAATAGCCCATGAAATAGCAACAGAAATAAATGTACCATCTTTTATAGTAGATCCAGTTGTGGTTGATGAGTTAGAAGATGTGGCTAGAATATCTGGTATGCCAAAAATTGATAGAAAGAGTATATTCCATGCCTTAAATCAAAAGGCTGTAGCAAAGAGATATGCTAAAGAAACAAATACTTCTTACGAGGAGCTAAACCTTATAGTAGCTCATATGGGTGGAGGAATATCAGTAGGAGCTCATAAACAAGGAAGAGTTGTAGATGTAAACAATGCACTAGATGGAGAAGGACCATTCTCACCTGAAAGAAGTGGAGGACTTCCAGTAGGAGATTTAGTTAAACTTTGCTTTAGTGGAAAATACACCATGGATGAAATAAAGAAAAAGATAAATGGTAAAGGTGGAATAGTAGGTTATCTACAAACTAATGATGCTAAACTTGTGGGAGACAGAGTAGCAGAAGGAGATAAGGAAGCTAAATTAATATTTGATGCTATGGCATATCAAGTAGCTAAAGAGATAGGAAGATGTGCTACAGTATTACAAGGAAAAGTTGATGCAATATTACTAACTGGTGGAATTGCATACGGAAAATATATAGTAGAATACATTAAAGAAAGAGTAGAATTTATATCACAAGTAGTTGTTTATCCAGGTGAAGATGAATTACTTGCCTTAGCAGAAGGTGGACTAAGAGTATTAACAGGTCAAGAAGCTGCTAAGGAATATAAATAGGGTGAAGATATGAGTAGAATAAGGGTTTTTACAGGTCACTTTGGAAGTGGAAAGACAGAAATAGCAATAAATTATGCAATTAAGTTAGCTAAAGAAGGGAAAAAAGTAGCCCTTGTAGATTTAGATATAGTAAATCCATATTTTTGTATTAGAGATCTTACACAGGAACTTAAGGAAAAATATAATATAAAGGTTATTTCTTCAAATCCTGAGTATGTTAATGCTGAACTTATGGTGGTACCAGCAGAAGTTAGAAGTGTATTTAACGATAAAAGTTATGAGGTAATTTTTGATATTGGAGGAGATGATTCAGGAGCAATAGCTCTTGGTCAATATAACAAACATTTTAAAGAAGAACCTTATGATATGTACTTTGTGATAAATGGTAATAGACCATTTACATCTAATGACAAAGATACTATAGAGTTTCTTAGAGATATAGAAAGAGCTTCAAGATTAAAAGTAACTCATCTAGTATCTAATACAAACTTATCATATGAAACTACAAAGGAACATATAATTAAAGGGGATATGGAAATAGCAGAGATTTCTAAAGAATTAGATATTCCTCATGCATATACTGTGTGTTCTGAAGAACTTGTAGATGAAGTGGAAGGTAAAGTTTCAGGAAAGATATTTCCAATTCACATATATATGTTGCCACCATGGAGAAAAGATTCAATTTAGCACTAATTATCAAGTGCTAAGTTGACATCTTGTACTAAAAAGTGATAAATTATATATATGTAAACGTATTTATTCTATTATCCTTAGGTATATGGGACAATAAAATGTAAACGTATTACAGCTTAAATGTAGGTCTTAAACAATATATAGTAAATAAAACATTCTAAACTTTCTATATAAGGAGGTAAGTATTATGGCAAAGGTAACTTTTAGGGAAGAAAGATGTAAGGGATGTGGACAATGTATAATTGCATGTCCAAAACAAATCATAACTTATTCTGAGGAACTAAATGTAAAAGGATATCATCCAGCTACAGTTACAGAAGAAAATATGCCTAAGTGCATTGGTTGTGCATCATGTGGAAAAATGTGTCCAGATCTTGTAATTACAGTGGAGAAATAATAGGGGGGAAAGATTCATGTCAGAAAAAGTTTTAATGAAGGGTAATGAAGCCATAGGTGAAGCAGCTATCCAAGCTGGTTGTCAATGTTTCTTCGGATACCCTATAACACCACAAACAGAAATATCAGCATATCTTTCAAGAAAAATGCCTAAAATAGGTAGAGTTTTTCTACAAGCTGAAAGTGAAATAGCTGCAATAAATATGGTATATGGAGCAGCAGGAACTGGAGTAAGATGTATGACATCTTCAAGTTCACCTGGAATAAGCTTAAAAGCAGAAGGAATATCTTATATAGCAGGTGCAGAACTTCCTTGTGTTATCATTAATATAGTTAGAGGTGGTCCAGGCCTTGGTGGAATTCAACCAGCTCAATCAGACTACTTCCAAGCTACTAAAGGTGGTTCTCATGGAGATTTCAATATGCCAGTATATGCACCATGTTCAATTCAAGAAATGGTAGATTTAGTACAAGATGCTTTCGATGTAGCTGATATGTACAGAACTCCAGTTATGGTTATGGGAGATGGAATGCTTGGACAAATGATGGAGCCAGTAGAGTTTAAAGAAAGAAGTGAAAAAAAACTTCCAGAAAAAACTTGGGCTGCTAATGGATTAAACGGAAGAGCTAACCATAATGTAATAAACTCCTTATACTTAAAACCTGAAGGCCTTGAAGCTCATAACCTGAAATTACAAGCAAAATATAAAGCTATAAAAGAAAATGAAACTAAATATGAATTATACAATTGTGAAAATGAAGTAGATTTAATAATGGTTGCATACGGAACAACTTCAAGAATATGCAAGACTGTTATAAAATTAGCTGAAAAAGAAGGAATAAAATTAGGTTTAATAAGACCAATAACATTATGGCCTTTCCCAGTAGAAGCTTTTGAAAAAACTGTGGACAAAACTAAACATGGTTATGCATCAATAGAGCTTAGCTGTGGTCAAATGGTAGAAGATGTTAGACTTTCTGTTGAAGGAAGAAAACCAGTATTCTTCTTTGGAAGATCAGGTGGAATGGTTCCAAGCCCTAATGAAGTCCTTGAAAATGTTAAAAAATTCATAGGAGGTGCTAAATAATGGCAATAGTATTTCAACCAACAAAAGCATTATTAGACGTGCCTACCCATTACTGCCCAGGATGTACCCATGGAATAATCCACAGACTAGTAGGGGAAGTACTTGAAGAATTAAATGTTATAGATAAAACAATAGGTGTAGCTCCAGTTGGATGTTCAGTTCTGGCATATGACTACTTTGCATGTGATATGTTTGAAGCTGCACATGGAAGAGCACCAGCAGTAGCTACAGGAATAAAAAGATCTAATCCTGATAAAGTTGTATTCACATATCAAGGAGATGGAGACTTAGCAGCTATAGGAACAGCAGAAATCGTACATGCAGCTACAAGAGGAGAGAACATAGTTACAATCTTCGTAAATAACTGTATTTATGGTATGACAGGAGGACAAATGGCTCCAACAACATTACCAGGACAAGTTACAGAAACTTCTCCATATGGAAGAGATGTTAAACTTCAAGGTCATCCAATAAGAGTTTCTGAAATGATATCTACATTAGATGGTGCTTGCTATGTAGAAAGAGTATCAGTAGATAATGTACCACATGTAAATAAAGCTAAAGCTGCTATTAAGAAAGCTTTCCAAAATGCCATTGCTGGAAAAGGTTTCTCAATGGTTGAGGTTCTATCAATATGCCCAACTAACTGGGGATTATCAACACAAGAGTCACTTGGATGGTTAAGAGATAACATGATGCCATTCTACACTCTAGGTGTTAAAAAAGATACAACAACTGAGGAGGGGAAATAATATGGCATCACAAGAAATAATATTTGCTGGATTTGGTGGACAAGGAATATTATCAATGGGTAAATTCTTAGCTTATGCTGGAATGGATGTTAATATGAATGTTTCATGGTTACCTTCTTATGGACCAGAAATGCGTGGAGGTACTGCAAACTGTTCTGTTATTGTTTCAGATGAAGCTGTTGGTTCTCCAATAGTAACTAACCCTACATCACTAGTTGTTATGAATAGACCTTCCCTTGATAAGTTTGAAAAAGAAATTTTACCAGGTGGACTATTAATATTAGATAGTGACTTAATTGAGAGACCAGTTGAAAGAGAAGATATTGAAGTTATAAAAATACCAGCTCAAACAGAAGCTGATAACCTTGGAAGTAAACAAATTGCAAACATGGTGCTTCTAGGAGCATTAGTTGCAAAAACACAAATAGTTTCTATGGAAACTTTACTTCAATCTCTAAGAGATCACGGAAAAGAAAAATTCTTTGAAATCAATAGAAAAGCTTTAGAAATTGGAGCATCATACGTAGTAAAATAAGCTTATTATCTAAAAGTGGCTTTCGCAAAATTAGCTAATCTAAAAGAAATGTTGAGCATGCCCATATATTATTAACGCTCAGCCGTTTCGGAATATTGATTTACTAAAGCATTTATTCAAGGTAAAATCTACAATACAACAACTCGTATACACTCAAACAGGTTGTATTGCTTACGATTTTACCATTCATAAATGCTAAGTAGTCAATGTTTTGGAGGTTCTTCTAACAAGTTAGAAGAACTAAGTTCGAATAACTAAATCAAAGATTTAGATTCTTACTTATGCAAATGGCATTCGCTAACAATAATATAAAAGGCAAGCTCAACATTTTTAAGATTAGTAATATATTTTGCGAAAGCCACTTTTTTATATATAACTAAGTAAGAGAATAAGGATAAAAGTAAAAAGTATAAAACTTATTGTTTAAGTTTTATACTTTTTATTTATGACAACAATTGTATAAAAATTGAAAAAAACTATTTACAAGCGTAACAATGTTATGTTACTATAATATTATGATAAAAGATGGTTGAATATATGGCTATTTACTATATTAAGGAGCTGTGTGTAATTATTTGATGTAACATTATTACGTGAAAATAAAATGGAGGTATAAATTATGGTGAGTAATGAACAGTTTGGAGATTTAAAAATATCAGGTTCAGGGAGTGCGGCAGGAGGAAGATATAGGATTGCATCTATCAGTGGAAGTGGAAAAATTGTTGGAGATGTAAACTGTGAAAAATTTAGTATTAGTGGTAGTGGAAAAGTTGAAGGTGCTGTTATAAGCAATGGTTTTAGTATTAGTGGATGCGGAAAGGTAAGTGGAGACTTAAACTGCGTTACTGGTAGTATCAGCGGAAGTGGTTCTGTTCTTGGTTCTATTCATGCAAAGAAATTTAACATCAGTGGAAGTGGTAAAATAGGAGGTAACTTTAAAGGTGAAGAGCTCACTGTGGCAGGATCAGGAAGAATTGAAGGAAGAATAAATGCAACAAATGTTAAGCTTTTAGGTGCAATTAGAGTAGGTCATGGTATTGAGGGAGAGATTATAAATATTAAAGGTGTACTAAAAACCCTAGGAATGGTAAATGGGGATGAAGTAAATATAGAGTTAAATGGTGGTTGTGAGGTTGAAGAAATTGGAGCAACTAAGGTAAGAGTTTTAAAGGAATACTCTACTATGAATGCTATAGGAAGATTTATTTGTAAATTATTTAGTAAGAACTTTGGATATTTAACTACTAGAACTATTGAAGCTGATGAAATTTATTTGGAAAACACCATAGCAGATGTGGTTCGTGGAGGAAAAATTACCATAGGAGAAGGGTGTAAGATTAAAAGAATAGAATATAGTGAGAGTCTTGAAAAACTAAATTCAGAATCTGTTATTGAAGAGGAAATGAAACTATAGATTTTAAAATATTTTAATTACTAAAGATAAAAAGTTAAATTAAAGCTAAAAACTAAACTAAAAAAGAGGAGGAAATAAAGTGGAAGAAGAGTTAATTTCTAAAAAAGAAATATTAGATATGACGGGAATATCTTACGGACAACTGTATAGATGGAAGAGAAAAGAACTTATTCCAGAGGAGTGGTTTATAAAAAAATCAAGTTATACAGGTCAAGAAACATTTTTCCCTAGAGAAAAGATAATAAATAGAATAAATAAAATTATAGATCTTAAGGATGATATGCCTTTAGATGATTTAGCAGTTATGTTTACTAACAAACCTAAGGTAGATGATGTAAGTGAAGAGTATCTTATAGAAAAGGAAATTATAAGAGAAGAAACCCTTCCTATATATAAGGATATATTTAGAGAAAAGGAAGAATATAATTTTAAAGATGTGTTACTCATGGATATTCTTCAAAGGGAATTTGACTTAGGAAAATTAACCATTAGTGAAATAGAAATTATACTAAAGCTTATTAATAAGGAATATAAAAATATAGAAGAAAAGGATGGAACACTATATATCATAAGAAGATTAGGAATTGGAATTTGTGTAGTAGCATACAGAGAAAAAATAATTGTGGATGATGGTAGTAAAATCATAGGAGAAATAAACATTAAAAATATTATAGAAAATCTTAAAATGAGATTAACGCTATAGTTAATAATTAATAGTATAAAAATGGGGTGTAAAAATGAATTACGACAATTGTAATGATTTAAAAATAAATGATGACTGGATATCAGAAGGTGGAAATTATAGAGATATAAAGATAAGCGGAGATGGAACTATAAAAGGGGATGTTAATTGTAGAACTATCAATGTTAGTGGAGATGCAGAATTAAAAGGAAATGTATACTGTGAAGACTTGTTTAAGGTAAGTGGAGATGTGGACATAAAAAATAACCTGCAATGTGGAACTTTAAGGGTTAGTGGAGATGTAGATATCCATGAAAACTTATATGTAAAAGACGAATTAAAGGTAAGTGGAGATGTAAATATTGATGGAAGAGTGGAGTGTGGAACTCTTAAAATAAGTGGGGATATAGAGGTAAAAAGTAATCTATATTGCAGTGGTCTATTTCATTTAAGCGGAGATGCGGATATGGGAGGAAACTTGAAAGCAGATAAAATAGAAGCTTCAGGAGATATAGAATGTGGAGGTAAAGTTACTGGGGGAGATATAGTCATATCTGGAGATATAACTATAAAGGATGGCATAGAAGGAGAAAAGATAATTATAAGTGGGGATATAAACAGTAATGGACTAATAAATGGTGATGAGATATACATTACCATGTCAGGAAACCATCATATTAAAGAAATAGGTGGAAGATTTGTAGCAGTAACAGAAAATATATCAAGGAATGGAATAATAGGTTCACTATTTTCAAGTTCATTTAAAAATAAAGGAAGCCTTCAATGTGAATGTATAGAAGGAGATGACATACTACTTAAAAATTCTAAGGTAGATATAGTAAGAGGCAAAAATGTTACTATAGGAAAAGGTTCAATAATTAACAAAGTTGAATACTCAGGGGAACTTATTATAGAAGATAATGGGATAGTTAAAGAATCTGTAAGGATATAAGCAATTAACAGTAAATGTACTTTACAATGAGGGGGAAATCATGGAGGATAAATTAAAAAATCATGGAGAAAATATAAGGTTATGGAATAAGAATTTTTTCTTGCTTTGGCAAGGACAGCTAGTATCTATGCTTGGGGACATATTATATATGATGGCATTAAACTTTTGGATACTAGATATTACTGGATCTACTGGACTTATGGGACTTTTAAGTGCTCTTACAATGCTACCAAGGATAGTTTTAGGACCTTTTGCAGGAGTCTTTGTAGATAAGTGGAATAGAAGGAATATCATAGTTATAACAGATTTTATAAGAGGTGTAGCTGTTACTTTTGTAGGTATTGCAGGTATATTTGGATTTATACAGGTATGGATGGTATTTGTAGTAGGGATAATTAGTGGATTATGTTCTGCTTTCTTTGGTCCAGCAGTAAGTTCGATAAAACCAGAATTAGTTCATGAGTCTAAGTTTGTGAAGGCTAATTCGGTTACAAGTCTTGCAACATCTGGTATGGATATGATAGGGAGTGCTGTTGGTGGAATTATATATATTACAATAGGTGCTCCATACATGTTTTTAGCTAATGGTGTATCTTATTTAATTTCAGCTTTTACAGAAATGTTTATAACTGAGCCTAAAAGAGAGAAAAAAGATGATAAAATTACTTTTGTAGATGACTTTAAAGAAGGATTTAAATTCCTTTGGAACTTTAAGACATTAAGAAACTTATTCTTACTTGCATCATTACTAAATCTGTTTGCTAATGCTGCATTTATATTAATACTCCCATATTTTAAAACTATGCCCTTTCTAGGTGAAGAAAGGTACGGATTTTTTATGGCAGTGATTCCTATGGGAATGTTAATAGGTAGTGGATTTTTATCTATAATTAATATAAAAAAGAATCAGAAATTTAAAATTTATAAATTTGGTGCATTGATATGTCTTGGAACATTACCTTTTGTATTTATAGTGGAAAATTTTTATGTAATGATACCTATAGCATTTATATCCTTTTTATGTAATGTAGTCTTTAATACTATATTTAATTCTGCAATAATGCTTGTAGTACCATCAGATAAGAGAGGAAAGATTGGAGCATTAATGAATACCATAAGTGGAGGGCTACAGCCAATAGGAGCTTTAGTTGGTGGAGTCTTAGGTGAAATTTTACCTATAAGAGTAGCTGTATTATCCCTTCTAGGAATATCATTTATATTCACTATAGCCTTGGTTTTTGTTAAAGGAAGTAAAGAATTAATGGAGTATGAAAGCAGTGATGGTACTGTAGAAGAGCTTATAGAGAAAACAAATAGTATTGTGTTAGAAAGTTAATATGAGATAGGAATAATATATAATAAAAGCAACACAGTTTTTGTGTTGCTTTTATTCGTATAGAATGTATAATGGTAAACTGTTATTGTTATGATACATAATTTGTATTATAATTAACCTGTATGTTGTAATGAGAATTTCACATAGTGATGTAAACTTAATAGAAAAATAAGATTATTGAAGATAAAAAATCATACTAAGAGGAGAAGATTTATATATGAGTAGAATGTTTGGAACTGATGGAGTAAGAGGAATTGCTAATAAGGAATTAACTGTAGACCTTGCATATAAACTTGGAAAAGCGGGAGCATTAGTTTTAACTCAGTGCACTAGCAAACCTAGAATAATCGTAGGAATGGATACAAGAATATCTGGAGATATGCTTGAATCAGCTTTAGTTGCAGGGATATTATCAGTAGGAGCAGAAGCTCTTTGTTTAGGAGTAGTTCCAACTCCAGCCGTTGCATATTTAACAAAGAAGTATAAGGCAGAAGCAGGGGTTGTAATATCTGCATCACATAATCCTGTTGAATATAATGGTATTAAGTTTTTTAATAAAGATGGATTTAAATTAAGTGATGAATTAGAAGATAAAATTCAAAAGTTAATAGAAAGTGATTTTGAAGGAATCAATATTCCTACAGGAGGAATGTTAGGTAGAAAATACATAGGAGAAGATGCTATAAATGACTATGTAGAATTTGCTAAATCTACAATTGATGGTGATTTAAGTGGTATGAAAATTGCCGTTGACTGTGCCAATGGTGCAGCTTATAAAACATCAGTAAAAGCGTTAAAAGAACTAGGAGCAGAAGTTTTTATCATTAATAGTGATCCAGATGGAATCAATATAAATAAGGATTGTGGATCAACTCATCCTGAGGATCTAATGAAATTTGTTGTTGAAAATAGATGTAACTTAGGATTAGCTTTTGATGGAGATGCAGATAGATGTCTCGCAATAGATGAAAAAGGAAATCTTGTAAATGGAGATTTCATGATGGTAATAGCAGCTAAACACCTTAAGTCTATAGGTAAATTAAACCATGATACAGTTGTTGTAACTGTTATGAGTAACCTTGGACTTCACATAGCTTTAAAAGAAGCTGGAATTAAAACTGTTAGTACTAAAGTTGGGGATAGATATGTATTAGAAGAGATGGCTAAAGAGGGCTATTCTATTGGAGGAGAGCAATCAGGTCACGTTATATTCTTAGATTTCAATACCACAGGAGATGGTTTAGTTTCAGGTCTTCAACTTGCAGAGACAGTAAAGAGTACTGGAAAGCCATTAAGTGAACTTGCAGCAACAATGAAGGAATTACCACAAGTATTAGTAAATGCTAAGGTACCAAACAACATGAAGGACATCCATGAAAAAGATGAAGAAATCATGGCAGACATAAAAGCAATGGAAGATAAAATGGCAGGTTGCGGTAGAGTGTTAATAAGACCTTCAGGTACAGAACCGTTAGTAAGAGTAATGCTAGAAGGTGAAAATCAAGAAGAGATAGATAAAATGGCTCATGACCTAGCTAAAAAAATAGAAGAAAAAGCAAATAGATAAAATAAGACCCGTGAAATTTCACGGGTTTTTTACTTATAAAATTCAATTAGAGTTTTTTACTATAGTACACTTGCAGAATGACAAATATAACCATAAATATAATAAGGACAGTCCATAGAGTCCAGAATACAGCAAGGTTAAAAATTCCAGATATCATCAAACCGATATATGCAAGAATATTTATTATAATAGCAGCAGAGTACAAAGATTTTTGTGTGATCAATTGATTTCTTTCATCTTGTTCTTCTAATCTTTTTTCTTTTAATTTCTTTTCATCTTTTAAAAGTTTTTTTATCTTAATGATAAATATTAAACCTATTGTAATTAGTGAAGCACCGATTCCTGTATAAAATCCACTTAAAAAGTCAGGTAAATAATTATATTTTCCAACAGAGAATATAAAGCTAATAGCTAGAGTGGCTACTCCTAGAATAATCACAATGTAAAGTAAAGAAATTCTTTTCTTTAGTACTTTTTTGTAGTCCTTATCCGTTGTTGCATTAGATATAATGGCTTTTAATAACATAAATTTTCCTCCTCCAAATCAAAAATAAAGATATCTTCAATATTCATTTCAAAATATTGAGCAATTTTATGGGCCAACACCAATGAAGCTTTATACTTCCCGTTTTCTAAAGAGATAATTGTTTGTCTAGTAACATCTACAGCATCAGCAAGTTCACTTTGCGTAACACGTTTTTCTTTTCGAAGTTCTTGGATTTTATTTTTCAACTTATCACATCCTGTTCTATTAATATTATTTGTAATAAATATTAGAATTTAAATGTATAGTATGCTTTACAATTTAAGTATAGTATACTTTACATTGAATGTCGAGTTTATTATACATTTTTATATTATTTATTTTATATTTTAAATGTGAAAAACCTGGAAGACCGCATGGGGAGAACAACTAGTTAACTAGTTATATAGTTTTATAGGTAAATAGATTTATAGTTTCATAGTTAAATATTTATATATAAAAAATTTTAGCTATGTTTATATATAAATATTTGTATAATTCACATTGAAATTAAATAAATATTAATAATTGTGGAATTAATTTGAAATAAAATAATATTTAATTGAATAATATTATAATTAGGATATGTATATATATAGATGAATTTCATTTAATAGACACTATTAATAAATACCATTGACCAAAATGTATTAAATGAATATAATATAATGAGGTTAATTGGTTTTAGATTTTGGATAAATAATTATTAAAATTTGGTTTTAAAAATTAATTTTAATATTAAGTTCACAAACTTTATTATTTTTTATATCGTATATGTGGAGTATGAGTAGAGGAGAGTATATAAAATGTGGACATCCTAACTCTTTTAAAATACACTTTGAAAACCAGGTGTTGGGAAGGAGGTAATAGTCTAACCACGTAACTAAGCGCCAGGACTCTGAGGAGTTGACGAGGATGGGGAGTATCGAATCTTCGGCGGGTGCCCCACGGTATCGCACTACCGTTAACGATTGATAAAGACAGGAAGTGATTCCTGTTACAAAGCAATCTGGTGTAAAACCTTAACTAAATGTGGATAAGTTGATAAGTATTTTTAAAAAAATACTAAATCAAAGGTTTTTCTTGTTCATATAGAGTTAATCTAATTTGAAATAGAAGACATTTAGGAGGAAGATTTTTTTATGTGCGGAATAGTAGGTTATTTTGGAAAGAGAGAAGCAGCACCACTGCTTATTGAAGGATTAAGTAAACTGGAGTATAGAGGATATGACTCAGCTGGAGTATCTATACTAAATGAGAAGGGTATTGATCTTACAAAATGCAAAGGTAGACTTGCAAATTTAGAAGAAAAGTTAGAAGAAGATCCAATAAAAGGACATATAGGTATAGGACACACTAGATGGGCTACTCATGGTAAGCCATCAGATTTAAATTCACACCCTCATACTAATGGGGATGGAACTATATCTGTAGTTCACAATGGTATTATAGAAAACTATATGGAACTTAGAGAATGGCTTATGGAAAAAGGCTATGAGTTTAAGTCAGAAACAGATACTGAGGTTATTCCAAACCTTGTAGATTTCTACTATAAAGGGGATTTGCTAAAGGCAGTAATGGAAGTCACTAAAAAGCTAGAAGGAAGCTATGCTATAGGAGTTATAGCCGCTAATGAGCCTGATAAACTAGTAGCTGTAAGAAATGAAAGCCCATTAATAGTTGGTCTTGGAGAAGATGAAAACTTCATTGCTTCAGACATACCAGCTGTATTAAATCAAACAAGAAAAGTTTATCTTTTAGAAGATAAAGAATTTGTTGTTATGACTAAAGATGGAATAAAAATATATGACCAAAATGAAAAAGAAGTTAAGAAAGAAGTATTTAATGTAACTTGGGATGCTGATGCTGCTGAAAAAGGTGGATATGATCACTTCATGATGAAGGAAATCCATGAGCAACCAAAGGCTATAAGAGATACTATGGCTTCAAGGATTATTCCTGGTCAACCTATAAGAATCGATGATATAACTATTACAAAAGAACAAATAGAAAAATTAAACAAGGTATATATAGTAGCATGTGGAACTGCATACCATGCTGGATTAGTTGGAAAAAATATTATTGAAAAACTTGCTAGAATACAAGTTGAAGTAGATATAGCATCTGAGTTTAAATATAGAGATCCAATAATAGACGAAAACACTCTTATGATAGTTGTTAGCCAATCTGGAGAAACAGCAGACACTATGTCAGCTTTAAGACTTGCTAAGAAAAGGGGTGCTAGAGTAATAGCTGTTACTAATGTAGTTGGAAGTTCAGCTTCAAGAGAAGCCGATGATATACTATACACTTGGGCAGGCCCAGAAATAGCAGTTGCATCAACAAAGGCTTATGTAACTCAATTAATAGCTATGTACACAATTGCTCTATTCTTTGCAGAGCAAAAGGGTACAGTACCTCAAGATAAGATAGAAGCTATTAAAACAGAAATGTTAGCTCTTCCAGAAAAAGCAGAAGCAGCACTTAAGTGTGATGATGCAGTTAAGGCTCTAGCAGCTAAAACTTGCTGTGAAAATAACATGTTCTTCCTAGGAAGAGGCCTTGACCATGCTGTAGCAATGGAAGGATCTTTAAAATTAAAAGAGATATCTTATATTCATTCAGAAGCTTATGCTTCAGGAGAATTAAAACATGGTCCAATAGCTTTAATTGAAGAAGGAACAGTAGTAGTAACTATGGCAACTCAAGAAGACTTATTTGATAAGACTGTAAGTAATATGAAAGAAGTTATTGCAAGAGGAGCTAGAGTGTTTGCAGTGGCTCAAGAAGGTCACACAGATATAGAAAAATCTGTAGAATCAGCAATCTACATTCCAAAAGTAATGGACTTATTAGCTCCAGTTATAGCTATAATTCCAATGCAACTATTCTCTTACTACATGTCCATGGAAAAAGGTTGCGATGTAGATAAGCCAAGAAACCTTGCAAAATCAGTTACTGTAGAATAGATAGCTGAAACGTAATGTAAAAATATTTAATTTTAAGATAAATATTGATTATTTGTAATAAAATCGAATTAAAAATTTATTAAGTGGAAAAACAAATAAGACTAGACATTTTAAAATAAAAATGTCTAGTCTTTTTTTTATAACTTCTTACATTTTTTATTATTATACATATTGCTATCAGCGGTATCCAATATAGATTGCATTTTTGAAGTAATATGTTCATTAGTAAATACGGATTTTAATACCCTTGCAATTTTTCTAATAAGCATATCACCACTTAAATGCAAAAAGAGTTATTATTATATTTTAAAAATATAGTTAATAATAATATGAAAATTACACAATACTAAGAGTATAAGATTTATATTATATAATACTAACACAAAGATGAAGGAGAATTAATTTATGAAAATAGAAAAAATATCTGACAAAATAATGTACAATGATGAATCCTTAACTAAGAAAATAATTTACAAAGAAGATAAGATATTGAATTTTGTTTTAAATTTTAGACCAGGGCAAGGTGTGCCACCACATAATCATGAGCAAAGTGATTTACTTATTCATGTACTTTGCGGAGATGGCGAAATGACTGTAGATGAAAGTTTAAATAAAATAACACAAGGAGATGTAATTCATTGTAAAGGAGTAGAGGTGTTTAGTATAAAAAATACTGGCAATGATGATATGTCATTATTTGTAGTATTAGCTCCAAACCCATCAGCAGTATATTCAAAAGGAATATAAAAGGGGGGTGAATTAATATGACAAATAGGATTATTATAATCGGAAATGGAATAGCAGGAATTACTGCGGTGAAAGCCATAAGAGAAGTAGATAAAGAGTCAGAAGTATTTATATTTGGAGAAGAGAAATTTTACCCTTATAACAGAATAAAATTGTCTAAGAATCTATTTGATGAACTCTCTGAAGATAATACTCTTCTTCTAAAGAAATCTTGGTATGAAGAAAATAAGGTTAATATTTACGTAAGCAAAAAAGTGGCAAAGATTAATATTGAAAATAAAGAAGTAGTTTTATGTGATAAAAGTATACTTAAGTATGACAAACTTTTATTAGTAAATGGAGCAAGAAATAATAAACCTCCAGTTGAAGGCATAGAAAAACCAGGTGTCTTTAACTTAAGAACGTTACAGGATGCATGGGATATTAAAAGTAAAATAAAAAAAGGTGAAAGTGTTATAAACATTGGTGGAGGAATACAAGGGTTAGAAACTGCTTGGAATTTGAATCAGCATGGAATCAACGTTTCTATTGTTGAGATTCAATCTAGACTAATGCCAAATCAATTAGATGAAAAGGCATCTAAAATACTTCAGGATTCAGTAGAAAAGTTTGATATTAATATACACTTAAATACGAGAGTTAATAAAATAGCAGGAAATAATGAGGTTGAAGGTGTTGTAATAAGTTCAGATGAATTTATGCCTTGTAACAAAGTTATATATTCTGCTGGAATAAAGCCTAACATAGAAATGTTTGAAGATACGCCTATTAAGTGTGAAAAAGGAATTGTTATAAATGAGAAGATGGAAACTAATATAGCAGATATATATGCAGCAGGTGACGTTGCTGAACTTGATAACTTTGTTCCAGGACTGTGGAATATATCAATAGGCCAGGGTAAAGTTGCAGGATATAATATGATAGGAAAAGATAGTACTTATAAGCATATTGTTCCTGTTACTACTTTAAACGCTTTTAAATTATCCTTATTTTCTATGGGGTGTGTAGATGAAAATAATGCAACTAATGTTCTTGTAGAGGATAATGATGAAGGTCAATATATGAAGGTATATATACGAGATAGAAAAATAGTAGGGGCCATTGTAATTGGAGATACGAAACGATCACCAATATTAAAATCAGCCATAGAAAAAGAAATATCCTTAGAAGCTATTGATTTATCTAAAATTTCAGTAACAGAATTATTGGATAACATACAAAGTAAAAAATAAAGGAGAGAATAAATATGACAGAAATAAAATTTTGTGAAAATAATTTTACATATGGAACTGAAGATACCATGAAGAAATTACAAGAGAATTATCCTGACGTAGATGTAACCGTAGAATCATGCTTAGGATATTGTGGAGACTGTGCCACTAATCCATATGCACTTGTTAATGACGAAATGATTCTAGCGGATTCGGCAGATGAATTATATGAAAAAATTGAAGAGTTAATATAAAGTCCTTGGCTCATATTGATAACATATAAACACGCTCTATTTCAATAATTTATTTCCCTAACTTAATTATATCACTTAAAAAATGCAAAATATAGACTTAAAATTTCTAAATTTTGCTATTAAACTAAAGATAATAATTGTTTAGGGGATGGTGATTTGTACAAAGATTTATTAAAAAATAAAAACTTTACTTTGTTATCTATTGGAGGATTTATTTCTTCTATAGGAGATTATCTTTACAATATAGGTGTAACTGTATACATATATAGCTTAACAAAATCCGTTGGTGCGGTGGCACTTATGTGGCTTTCTAGGGGTGTTTTAAGAATTCCTATGCTTTATTTATCAGGACTCATAGCTGACGCTTATAATAAGAAAAGGGTTATTATGGTTACTAATCTAGTTAGTGTGATTTTTGCATTTCTCTTTATTTTTATTAATGAACAGAGATTCTGGAATAATAAAAAGTGGCATTGAAGGATATAAGATATTTACAAGATATTCCAGTGCTAAAACTGTATTTATTATAATGAGCATGTTTGCAGTATTAGGAAGGTTTTATGAAACCTATAAAGTAGCAGTTTCTGATATTTTATTAAATCTAAATCCAGAAGGCATTATTTACTTTTCTTATGCTCTGGCTCTTGGAGGACTTTTAATTGCTACTCCACTATACAATTTAATTGGTATAGGTAACTCCTTTACAAGTATTGCAGTTATACTAATTATTCTATGCATCTTCAATCTAAAAAGGAGTTTTAATAGAGCTGTAGATGAAGTTTTAGATATTAGCGAGATATAAGTATATTCAATAATTACAGAAGCCTATATATTAATTTGCTAGTTAAATTAATATATAGGCTAGTTTTGCTTTATAACTAATCAAGTTGCCTGCTGCTCTTGTTATTGAACAATATGTAGATTATCAAGAGTAATTTTCCATAACACTGTCAAAATACAATGGTACTAACAAAATAAATTAATTCTTGACATCTCATTCAACATAGATTAATATGAAATTAACTTCACATGAAGTAAACTTCATATTACACTATGTTAGGAGCGATTCGTTTGAAAAATAGATTTACTGAGCTTTATTTATGCTCATTGGCAATTCTCATAATGGGTTTATTTGAAATAATTTTTAATTATACTAGAGCTAGTATTACAGAAGTATTTTATTCAGGTATTATAATGTTTTTCGTAGGGGTAGGGTTTTTAGTTTTAGCTATAACTTCCCACATTAAATATAATGCTAATAGAAAACAGTTGGAAAGAGAGATGTCAAAAGAATATGATGAAAGAGATGATTTAATAGAAGGAAAAGCTTCACACTTTACCATGAGAATTCTAATGATTGTGATTATACTTATGATGTTTCTTTCAAAATGGATTACAATTCCAACAAATGCTGCTTTATTTATAATTATAATATTTTGCATGATTACGAATATATTAGCTAAAAAATATTATAATTATTTTCTTTAATTAGGAGAAGGCTATGAAAAATAGGATAAAAGAATTGCGTTTAGAACATAAGATAACACAACAAGAATTAGCAGATAAAGTATGTGTGTCTTCAAGAACAATTATTTCTTTAGAAAAACAACAATATAATCCATCTGTTTTATTGGCATATAAAATTTCTTCGGTCTTTAACCTACCAATTGAAGAAACTTTTATATTTGAAGAAGATGACTAATTATAAAAATGTATGCAATAAAATAATAAAATAATGAGCGGAGGAAAATATTATGATAATTGAAAAACTATTATTTATACTTTTCGGAGTAGTATTAACATTATGGGGAGTATATAGAATGAAAACAGATAAGGCGTTTGTAGGGAAAACGCAAACAAGAAAAAATATTTTTAACCTTTTAATATTAGGAGAAGCTTCTGGAATAGGCCAATTGTTAGGTGGAATTACGTGTATAGGTTTAGGAGTTTTATCTTTTATAATTAAGTAATTTGTAATGTTGAGTAGTTAAAGTTAATAAAAAATGAGATAAAAACCATGATTCTTAAAAATAAGTTTCATGGTTTTTTCATTTAAAGGAATTTAAATGGTGACTATAGAATAATCTAGAGAAAGTTATGAAAAAATTTAAACTATTAATCTATTTAAGTAATAAGGAGAAGAATAATGGAAGAATTGAAATACAAAGTTCCAAGTCGGAGGATTGCAGAAGAAATATTAAAGGAAGCATCTATTTTAAATCCTGGTCCATGGGTGGAACACTCAAGATATGTAGCAGAGGCAGCGGCCTTAATTGCTCAATATGATAGGGATTTGGATGAAGATACAGCTTATGTACTGGGATTGCTTCACGATATTGGAAGAAGGAATGGTAGACATTATGTAAGACATGCTATTGCTGGATATAATTATGCATTAGAAAATGGATATGATTTTGTGGCTAGAATTTCAATCACTCATGGTTTTCTATGCAGTAATGTAGATGATATATGTGGAGAAATGGATTTAACTAAAACAGAATACGACTTTATTAAAAATTATTTAGGTAATATCGAATATAATTCATACGATAAATTAATTCAATTATGTGATGTATTAGCTCTTCCATCAGGATTTTGTTTAATAGAAAAAAGGATGGTTGATGTGGTTATGAGATATGGATTTACTGATTTTACACTAGAGAAATGGAAAAAAACCTTTGAAATAAAAGAATATTTTGAGAGCAAAATAGGAAAATCTATTTATAGTATCCTGCCAGGAATAGAAAAAAATACTTTTGATTAAACTTTTAAAGAAAGTGCAAAACATGTAAGTATAAAATTGTTAAAAAGAAAAGAGAAACTCCTGAAGAATGTATTATAAGAAAAATTAAGGAAGGGATTAATTGTAAAATTAGCAATTTGAAACTATTTAAAATTTATGTTATCAATTCTTTGAGTTAGGAGAAAGTATTGTGAGGGAGAATGAATTAAAGTCATATCTAAAAAGTCTAGGGGCATCATTGGTTGGATTTGCAGATTTAAATAGCGTTAATACCTCATTGCATAATAATCTAAAGTATGGTATTGCATTTGCAATAAAATTTAAGCCTGAAATTATACAAGGTATTTATGAAGGACCAACAAAAGAATATTATGATGAATACAAAAAAATAAACAAAGAACTTGATGATATCGCTATATGCTGTGTAAGATACATAGAGAAGCAGGGATATAGTGCACTAGCTCAAACTTCAACATATGTTACTAGTGATGAAAATTTGACTACTTATTTACCACATAAGACAGTTGCTACACGGGCAGGAATGGGTTGGATTGGCAAAAATGCTCTTTTAGTTACTCAACAATATGGTAGTGCAGTTCGTATCTCTTCAATACTAACTGATATGCCAGTCATACCAGATATGCCTATCAATGATTCTAGGTGCGGAAAATGTAGTAAGTATGTTGATGCTTGCCCAGCAACAGTAATAAAAGGTAATTTATGGAATATAAATTCAACAAGAGAAGAACTAATAAATCCTTTTAAATGTCGTAAAAAAGCAAGAGAACTACTAAAACAAAGAATAGGAATAGAGATGTCTTTATGTGGAAAGTGTATTGAGATATGTCCATATACACAGCAATATATTAAAAGAAATTCCCATAGGTGTGATTAGAAATATTTTAGTGATATTTTAAGTAAGAGATAAGAAGGCTAACTAAATTAATGTTACCTGATTTTCTCTTTTTATTTTGAAGAAAGTTAGAAAGAAAATTAAAAAATACAATAATATAACTCTAAGTTAAGTTTTATGAGAATCAATGTTTTTATGTTCTTGCACCTTTATGCCATTGATATGACTAAGGCTAAGTCTCCTAGAGTAAAGCAATATTTTAATAAAAATTAGCTTTCACTAATACGATTATTTCAATTATAAATAAACATTTATGTATAAATATGTTATTTAAGTAAAGATGGTGTTATAATATATACATATTTAGTTAAATAGTTTAATAAATTAAATTATATTAATATACTGTAAACTATTACTGAGGTGAATAAACAATAGATATACAATATTGTTCAGAGGAGATGATTCAATAGTATAAAGTAATAGACGGGTATGTAAATGGGGGGAAATTATGAGATTAGAAAGTAAAAATTATAATGCGGGGGATATAATTAAAATTCCATTTAAATTTGCACCAGCACAGGCTACATTAATAGCAATACAAAAACTTTTGGATGGTTTAGTTCCAACACTACAAATTTTGGCTACGGCTAAGTTTCTAGATATTGCAATTTTAATATTTAAACAAGAAAAAGATATTAAAGATATAGTAATGCCTTTATTATTTGTGATACTTCTTTTAGCTTATGACTGGATTTCTACGCAATTATCAAAGTTTGCAGAGGTTCAGATTAAAAACAGACTAAGAGGTGAATTCAGGGTAAAGATTGTAGAAAAAATAGCAACCTTGAGATATAAATATATAGAAAGTCAGGATAGTTGGGATTTGATATCTAGGGTTATAAAGGAGCCAGAAGTTCAATGTACTAAGGCCTATATTTCATCTTTAGATATGATAGCAATGATTTTAAAAATAACAGGAATACTAGTAGTTTTATTTATTCAAGTATGGTGGTCTGCAGTTTTAATTGTTTTAATTTCTGTACCTCTATTTTTTATAGCTTTAAAAAGTGGAAAGGAAACTTATGAAGCAAATAGAGAAGTAGAGAAAAATAAAAGAAAGGTTAAATACTTAGAAGAAGTGTTAAACGGTCGTGAGGCAGTGGAAGAAAGAACCTTGTTTGGCTATTCTGATAAGATTAATAACCAGTGGCATAAAGAGTTTGAAACTGCTAGAAAGCATGAACTTAAGGTAAGTCTTAAATGGTACGTTAATATGAAAACTGGTGGGGTTATTATTGCTATTTTATCTGTATTGATAGTTTTAATTTTAATAGGACCTGTAACTAGTGGAATTTTATCCATAGGAATGTTTATGTCCATTGTTAATAGCGTATTTGAATTAATACAATATTTAGCTTGGAGCCTTCCTGAGTATGGAGATAATTTAGCAAAGAATAAAGAGTATCTTGTTGACTTAACTAACTTTTTAAAATTAGAAGGTGATGAAGGATACTTATTAAGACCAGCTAAGGAGGTTAGCAAATTAAAGTCCTTAGAGTTTAGAAATGTATCTTTTAAATATCCAGGCACAGAAAAGTATATTTTAAAGGATATGTCTTTTGTCATAGAAGAAGGAAGGCATTATGCTTTTGTAGGTGCTAATGGAGCTGGTAAGACTACAATAACTAAACTTATAACTGGCTTATATGAGGACTTTGAAGGAGAAATTTTGATAAATGGAAAATCTATAAAGACATATAGACAAGATCAGTTAAAAGCAATGTGCTCTGTAGTGTATCAAGATTTTGCAAGATATTGTATTTCTTTTAGAGATAATATTTTATTAGGAGATATCAATAGCTTTGATAACCTAGATAATATGAATAAGGCTATAGAAACTGTTGAACTGCAAGATGTTGTTGGAGGATTACCTCTAGGTATCAGTTCAAACTTGGGTAAAATTAAAAATGATGGTGTAGATTTGTCAGGAGGACAGTGGCAACGTATAGCTATGGCAAGGGGAATTGTAAGTCCAGCATCCATTAGAATTTTAGACGAGCCAACTGCAGCCTTAGATCCTATAAGTGAAAGTAATGTCTATGAAAAATTTGAAGAGATAAGTAGGGGACAAACTACTATATTTATCAGTCATAGGCTTGGCTCAACAAAGATTGCAGATGAAATCTTCGTTATAGGAGATGGAGCCATTGTAGAAAGTGGTTCCTATGAGGAGCTTATGAAAAGAAATGGGGTTTATACAAAAATGTATGAAAGTCAAAGGAGTTGGTATATATAATGGAAGGGAAAAGTAAAGATATTTCTTTTTTAAAGATAGTAAGGACAGTTGAACCTATGATAATTAAATCATGTCCTATACTTACAGTGGCAGCTATATTAACTTCAATACTACATAGCTTGGCTTATGTAGTAAATACTTTCATGACACAAAAGTTTTTTGACTCCATTACAGCTACTTTCTTAGGGAAAGTAGAGTTAAAAATAGTATATTTTATGCTAGGAGGACTATGTATTTCATTAGTTCTTACACAAGTGCTTAATGGGATATCTAACTTTTTAGCTAATGCCTTAGTTAATAAGGCAAAGGGAACTATAGGTAAGATATTAAATCATAAAAGCTCAAAGTTAGATGCCGCTGATTTTGAAAATCCAACATTACTTGATGATATTAATAAGGCTCAGAAGGGATTAGAGGGTGGACTTTGGATGTCTTTGATATTAATTGTAATAGTAACCTTCTATATTCCATATTTTATTTTTATGGGTATATATCTTTATAAATTAAAGCCTATACTTTCTATTTCTATTATATTAGTATTTATTCCAGTAGCTATATCACAACTAATTAGAATTAAGATATTCACTAATTTAGAAGATAAGGTAGCTCCAATAAGAAGAGAATATGAACATTATGAAAAATGTATAATGGATAGAGAATATTATAAGGAAACAAGGCTTTTAGGAGGGTTCTTCTATTTCAAAAAAAGATATATAAGTACCTTAGAGCTTATGAATAAAAATAATTGGCAAGCAGAAAAAAAATCAGGACTTGCAGAGCTAGCCATGAAGATGTTAACATTACTTGGTTATATGGGGGTTTTAGCACTTCTTGTATATGCACTTTTAGATGGTTCTATATCAATAGGTGCCTTTGGGGCAGTATTTTCATCTATAGGCTTTATGTTTTCTTTAATGAATGAGCTGATATGTATGCATATAGGAAACATGGCTGAAGATTTAGGTACAGTGAAAAACTTTATTAGATTTTTAGAAATCCCTGAAAGAGAAGGGGAGGACATAGAAATTGTAGGAGTACCTAGTATTTCAATTGATAATGTAAGCTTTACTTATCCAGGAACTGATATAAGTTCTTTGAAAGACATATCTTTAAAGATGAATTCAGGAGAAACCATTGCCATTGTTGGGGAAAATGGAGCTGGTAAGAGTACCTTAGTTAGGATTCTTACAGGAATATATAGCCCTACTAAAGGTAATGCTTCAATAAATGGTATAGATATAGATAAAATATCAGCTAAAGAATTATATAGGGTTACATCAGGGGTATTTCAAAAATACCAACGATATAAAATGACTTTAAGAGATAATATATCTATAAGTGAAAAATCTAATGAAATAAAGGAAGAACTACTAAAAGAAGCTATAGATAAAGCAGATTTTCAGGTTTCAAAGGAAAAATTTCAAGATGGTTATGATACCATGCTATCTAGAGAATTTGATGGTATAGATTTATCTGGTGGGCAATGGCAAAGGTTAGCTATAGCTAGGGGTTTTTATAAGGATAGTAACATGATAATTTTAGATGAACCTACAGCAGCCATAGATCCTATAGAAGAGACTAAAATATATAAGAAGTTTAAAGAGATGTCCAAGGATAAAACTGCTATAATCGTTACTCATAGACTTGGTTCTGCTAAGATTGCAGATAGAATAGTAGTTATGGATAAGGGTGAAATTGTACAAGTAGGTACCCATGATGAACTTATAAGTATAGATGGAAAGTATAGTGAGATGTATGAAGCTCAAAGTAAGTGGTATCTAACTGATCAGGATGAAAAGGCAGTTTGATTTAAGGGATTAATGCAAAATATTTAAAGGTTTGAGTCTGAAATGGGTTAGTAAGTTGGTATATAAGGGCTCTATAAGAGTTTGTGAATTTAAAAATCATGGATAGATATCAGTTATTTATACTGAACTATCCATGATTTTTTTATATTATATTACTAGAGATAATTTGGATACAATCCTAATACTATTGAACGTTATACATGCCATTCTTCTCCATGTATTGGAATATAGCTTCTCCGTGTTTTTGTTCTTCTTTTTGTATGTGATTTAATACATCACGAACTCTAGTATCTCTAAATTCGAATATTGTAGTATCATAGGTTCCTGAAACATATTTTTCAGTCATCAATAAATCTGTACACATATCAGCATCAGATAAATTAACTCCTCCTGATTGCATATTATTTGTATTTGTTGTGGAACCGTGAGCTGTCATATTTTGCCCTGAGTTTTGATTTTGACTTTGCGGATTCTGTTGACCTTGTTGTTGCTGACCCATTTGAGGAAGTTGACCACTTAATAATTGATTGATGCTACCTAGATGGGTTCTTTCTGATTGTCCATTAGCATTAAAAATATCTTTTAACTGACTGTCTTTAGCTTGATTTGCATAATTTGTATACTTTTCAATGCAAATTTCCTCATGTTTTTTTTGATCCTCTAGTAAAGTTCTTTCTTTTTGTGATAATGTTATTTCCATAATACTGCACCTCCGATTATATTTTGTGTAAAACCAATTATTTTATACTAGTAAATGAAATAGTATTGAATTTTAAACAGTATACTAGAAAAAACAGGTTAACACTCAATTTAGGTGTTAACCTGTTTGGTATATATAGAGATGACATAACAATGAGAATTATATCACTATAGGGATTTGTTTTTTACAGTTTCAGAATTAAAGATTTCTTCATTAAATTCTCCTTCAGCCTTTGCTACAATCATTGTACATACTGCATCACCAGTAATATTAACAGAGGTTCTTGCCATATCTAGAATCCTATCAATTCCCATGATTAAAGCGATACCTTCCACTGGTAAACCTACTGATTGTAATACCATGGATAACATAATCATTCCTACACCAGGTACTCCAGCTGTTCCAATTGAAGCTAAGGTGGCTGTTAAAATAACAGTTAAGAAAGAACTTAAGGTTAAATCAACACCATAAATTTGAGCAATAAATACGGTAGCTACACCTTGCATAATAGCGGTCCCATCCATGTTAATAGTTGCCCCTAGTGGTAATGTAAAGGAAGCAACATCCTTTGAGATTCCTAAATTTTCTTCTGCAATTTCCATGGATACTGGTAAGGTTGCACTACTGCTTGAGGTAGAAAAAGCTACTGAAATGGCTGGGAAGAATTTTTTGAAAAATCTTATAGGACTTAATCTAGTAAATAATTTTAATAGCCCACCATAGACAATAGTAGCATGAATAAGTAAGCTTATTAAAACTAATGACATATATTTTATTAAAGGTATCATTGCATCAAAACCTTGAGTGGCAAAGGTACGAGCGATTAAACCAAATACTCCAATGGGTGCAATTATCATTACGAAGTCTACGATTTTCATAATAAGGTCATTTAATTGTTGAAAAAGATTTGTTATCATTTTAGTTTTCTCACCTAGAGTAGATAATCCTACACCTATTAACATGGCAAATACAATAATTTGTAGCATGTTCCCGTTTGCCATGGATGCAATAGGGTTGTTCGGTATCATATCAAGGATAACTTCAACTAATGGTGTAGCCTCTTTGATAGTAACTTCACTTAAACTAGAATTTGATAAATTTAATCCTACACCTGGTTTAAATACTGTAGACAGTGATAATGCAATTGAAATGGCAATAGCCGTAGTAGCTAAGTAAAATAATACTGTTTTTACTCCAATTCTACCTAACTTTTTAATATCTCCCATGCTGGCAGCTCCGTTAACTAGAGAAATAAAAACTAAAGGTACTACAAGCATCATAATAGCTTTTAAAAATGCCTGTCCAACTAAATAGAAAACTCCATTAATTAATAATTCATCGCGAATGAAACCCTCTGGAATGAAGTTGAATATAATACCTGTCATTAAACCTAGGATTAATCCGATAAATATTTTTGTTGATAAACTTATTTTGCCTTTTTTCATTTTACCAATCCCTTCTAATGATTTTTATTATATAAATTAAATTTTTACCTAAAATTATAGAATTATATGGTGAGTAAAATTATATAATGAATAAAAACAAAAGTCAAACTGCAATTATTGGAAAAGTGAAAAATGAATATGAAATATTTTAAAATCAATATAGCATTATTTGATTGAGTGTTAATCTAGTAATAGCGCACATTATCATGGTTATAGATATAGATGTTGAATGTATAAAACTTTTGATATATACAAGTAAATTTTGAAGGATTTTAAAATAAGTATGCAATATTCGTGTAAATAATATCAATGTAGTTAAGAAGAAAGATAAAACTTGAAAAGTTATTTTAATAAATTAACAAATAATAACATATAAAGAATTGTTATTTGCATGGATATATTTTACACTTAGTATAATAGGTTAACAGATACTGTTTATCCGATGCCTACAAGCTCTAATACTCCAATATTCTTCAAAGTGGGAGTAAAGAGCTCTGTTTATATTAAATTTTTAGGAGGGGAATTTATGTTATTTATATTTATGGGGCCAAGCTGTTCGGGGAAATCTTCAGCAGCAGAAGAATTAAAAAAACTTACAGATGTACAGATTTACAGTGGAAAAGATTATTTACGTATGGACAAAAATGAAAATAATGCATGGCAACTATTTGAGGAAATATTGAAAGAAGGTTGTAATAACAAAGATTTACACTCAAAATCAATAATCTATGTAATCTCAGAAAAAAAGGATATAGTAAAATTTAAATTTATTAACGATGCTATTACTATAAATTTTACAGCTGATGCAGAAATAATAAAATCTAGATTTGCAAAAAGGATGAATGGAGTTTTACCAAAGCCAGTAGAAAGTATGATAGACAAGCAGTTACTTGAATGGAAAGACATAACTGCAAAGTTACATGTAGATACAAGTAAAGACAGTCCTAGTGATATAGCTAAAAAGATATATGATCTAGGATTAATAGATAATAATGTATAGGTATTATACTAATACACTATGGGTTGGTTGGAATTTATAATTTATGATAAATGTATTAAAAAATATGCTACTAAGCTTAAATTATGTAACTTTGCTGAAAAAATATTGGTAATGCAATAAATTGATAAAATAGTCTAATAATTTTTATTTACTTTATAAGTTTTCTATGGTAAAATTTACACATAACATATGGGAGGTGCTATAAAGTGATTATTGCTACTTGTTAATTAATTTTTAATGTAAAAATTAATACTGAAAGAAGTCTTAACTACCTAATTATTTAGGTTTATTTGTTGTGCTTCTTTAGAAAATTTACAAGTAAGCGATGTGAAGTTTATAGAACTAAAATTAAAATCTTTTTTACACTTTATATAGTATATTTTTTATTGTGTAAAATATTGTAGATATTTTGGTTGTAATGAGGCGTTGCTTTATTACAGCCTTTTTTAATTTAGTTGAAGAGGTAAAACATCTAACCCTTTAAATTAGATAGGTAAAAATGAAAAAATAAATAGGATAAGGGGTATGAGTATATGAAAAATCAAGTAAAAAATGAATTTAAGGAAATATTGAATATATTTAATGAAGCCTATGTTAAAAGGGATATTAATGAAATAGATATCTTTATGGATAAATTATTTGATAAGGATGAAAGTGTAACTATAGTAGGCACATGTGATGACGAGTGGTGTATTGGATATGAGGAAGTTAAGGATATATTTTTAAGTGACTGGGAATATTGGGGAGATTTAAGAGTTATAGCTGATGAGGCTACTGTAATGGAACTTGAAAATACAGCTATAATTTATACTCCAGCTACAGTGAAATATTCTTTTAACAGTAGAAGTGACACATATACACGTTATTTAGGATATATTAAAGAATATTTTGATGAAAGTTCTGATGAAAGTAAAAAATCTAATAAGGTTAAATTAACAGAACTTAATTGGTCCTTATGTCATTTATTAAATCAAAGGGATGATATAGAAAGAGATTATCTATGGGATATACGTATTTCCTTTATATTAATAAAAAAAGAAAATAGATGGATTATAAAGCATATGCAGTTTTCTTTACCTGTAGTTGGACATCTACCAGATGTAAGGGAATATAAAGATAGTTGTGATAGAACTGAGGTTAATAAAAAAATAAAGGAATTAGAAGAAGCTTATCATAAAAATAAGATAAAGAAAAATGAAATAATAGAATTAATAAAAGACTTTAATAGTGAGTATCTAGATAAGGATATGGAATTAAATTTGATAATTGATAAATATTTTTCTTCTAATAATATATTTGTTGCTAATACAGATAAAGAAATATTCACTAGTAAAGAAGAAATTAAGAAGTTAATTAAGGATCATAGAGGATGCTATGATGAGATCAGGTTAGACAGTGAAAATTCTATGGTTGATTTTAATGAGGATATAGCTTGGGTAGTAATAAGAGGTACTATGGAAAAAGTTATTTCAGAAGAAGAGTCCTTTGAAAACACAGTTAATAAAATAAAGGATATATTTAATAAGGATTTAAATGATAAAGAAAAGCTTTTTAACATTAGAAGAAGAATTGCTGAAACCTTCAAAGAAAATGCTAAAGGTGAAGATTGTATATGGCCATTTAGATTAGAGGGTGTGCTTATTAAAGAAAATAACAAGTGGGTATTTAAATATCTCCAATTTGCTTTTCCTTTTAATTATATTCTTGAGGGAAAGACAGAAGCGGCATCTTTAATAAAGAAATATTAATAACAAAGAGACTAGTAGGGAGAATCCTTACTAGTTTTTTGTATAAATAAGGTTTATTCAAATAGTATAATAAGCAATTAAGGGGAATAATATAAATCTCAGTTAATGCAAATAAATATACTTGGGTGATGTAAATGGATAAACTTATAAGCAATAAAAATCTTATAAAAATTAGCTCTAGGATAATAATTATTATTTACTTTATTTTTTTATGGATTGATTTTATAACCAAAGATTTAAAAAACACATATTCAGTGACATTAAAATATTCAGCTATAGTGCTTTGCTTTATCATATCCTTATTAATTAAATCCCATGGATATAGCAAAAGAGATAAAGGTTTAGTTCAGCTTGCTCGACTATTTACCTTAATTGCAGATTATTTTCTTGCAATTTCCGGCAATTATATTATGGGAGTTTTTTTCTTTTCTCTAGTTCAAATAACTTACATAATAAGGCATAGTATTATGGAAAATAGTAAATATAAAAACTTATTGTTTTTTATAGTATCATTGTCCATAGCCTTAACAGTTTCATTAAAAATAGAAATAGCATCAATAGGAAAAAATCTTGTTGTTTTAGCACTTATATATGCATCTTTATTAATCACTAGTCTTTACTGCTCAGTGAGTACCATAACTAGAGGTAAATATTCTCAAAAAACTTCATGGATAATTGCTTTAGGTATGTTTTTATTTTTTATGTGTGATTTAAATGTGGGACTTTATAATATAGTAGCAGGAGGCAACATAAAATTTTTTCTGGGTTTTTTAATATGGTTATTTTATCTTCCTTCTCAACTATTACTTACATTAAGTGGATTTAAAGTTCAATATCTAAAGAAAGTTTTTTGTAATATTTAACTTTAAAATATTATGAATAATTATTTAAAATCCTACAAAATATAAATACTTAGATAAGAGATAAGTCTAGCTAAGAAATGCATTTAGATTAAGATGAAATTAGAGTTGTTTAGCTATAATTTCAAATGATTATTATATGTTAGAAAGGAGAAGATTATGTTATTAATTAAAAATGGTAAAATATTGACCATGGCTGGTGTGGATTATGATAAGGGATGTATCTTAATAGATGGGAAAAAAATTATAAAGGTAGGAGAATACATTGATGAAGATAACAGTGCCATTTCTGAAGTCATTGATGCAAGCAATTGTATAGTTATGCCTGGAATAATAGAAGCTCATAGTCATATTGGTATTCAAGAAGAAAGAAAAGGTTTCGAAGGTAATGATTGCAATGAAATGACTGAGCCAGTTACACCTTACCTTAAAGCCTTAGATGCTATTAACCCTATGGATTCCACTTTCCACAAAGCCTTGAGTGCTGGGATTACTGGAGTAATGGTTGGACCAGGAAGTTCAAATGTGGTGGGTGGGCAGTTTGTATTTATCAAAACTCACGGTAGAGCAATAGATAATATGGTTGTTCTGGAACCTGCTGCAATGAAGGTTGCATTTGGAGAAAATCCAAAATCAAATTATAATGATAAAGATAAGATGCCAACATCACGTATGTCCATAGCTGCTCTTTTACGAGAAGAGTTGTTTGAAGCTCAGCAATATTATAAAAATAAGAAAAACTCTCAACAATCAGGTAATGAAGACAAGGATTTTAATGAAGAGTTTAGAAAAGAATGTTGGTTACCTGTATTTGATAAAAAGATACCTTTAAAAGCACATGTACATAGAGCTGATGATATTCTAACTGCAATACGCATAGCTAAACAATTTGGATTAAAAATGACTCTTGATCACTGTACAGAAGGGCATTTAATTGCAGAAGAGATAAAGGAGTCTGGATTCCCAGCTATAATTGGGCCAACGCTATCAGTACGTAATAAAATAGAGACACAAAATATGGATTTTAAAACAGCAGGCTTGTTGCATAAGGCAGGTGTAAAGGTAGCTATTACTACAGACCATCCTGTTACAAGAATACAAGATTTGGCAATTTGTGCTGGATTCGCAGCAAAAGAAGGATTGGGTATAGATGAAGGACTTAAAGCAATTACAATAAATGCAGCTGAAATATGTAATGTATCACATAGAGTTGGAAGTATTGAAGTTGGAAAGGATGCTGATATTGCAATCTTTGATGGCAATCCCATGGAGATATTTACGAAAACTTTGTATACTATAATTGATGGTGAAGTGGTTTATAAACCAGAAGACTAGCTACAATAATTTTTAGGAACAGGTTTTTGATTTAAAACTAAATAACTTTTTTATTACTTTATTATAATAAAAGTGGCAACAAAGCCAGCTAATACTGATTTTGTTGCCACTTTCTTACATGTAGAAACAAATTCCTTTGTTCCCATAAGTTGTGTATGTGAAATATTATTTGTTGTTGTTATTTTTGTTGTTGTTGTTATTTTTGTTGTTGTTGTTATTTTTGTTATTATTGTTGTTATTATTATTGTTGTTTTTGTTGTTATTATTTTTACAATTGTTGTTTTCCATGACATATCACCTCCTACCTAACTTATAATTTGCAAAAAAAAATATATTATTCATTCTAATAAAAAATTATCAATAAAAATTTTTATGCATAGTTTTTCTTATATAAGTGATTTTACACTAGACTAATTAGCAAAAATTTTTTAAAATATAAGGTACATGATTTTAAGTTGTAAAATTGATATAAAAGAAATACATTTTGTTAAATTACACAAAAAAAATAAGGTGTTAAAAATTTGATTTCTAATGGAAGTATAGAAATTTATAACATTAAGCCTTAAGCATAAAAAACAAATTGTAAGATATAATAAAGCTATAAAAAGCTATTTAGGAGGAAACAATGATAGAAAAAACACAAAAGAAGACAATAACATTTATTGAAGCCATTGCAATAGTAGTTGGAATGATAATAGGATCTGGAATATTCCTAAAACCAGGTATTGTTTTTAATGATGCAGGTTCACCTATAATGGGCATAATGGCTTGGGTAGTTGGAGGTATTATAACTTTAGCTTCTGCTCTTACAATTGCGGAGATAGCTTCATCTATACCTAAAACTGGTGGGTTATATGTTTATCTTGAGGAGCTGTATGGAGAAGTATGGGGTTTCCTATTAGGATGGGTTCAAACAGTAATATCTTATCCTGCATCGGGAGCAGCTTTAGCCATAGCTTTTTCCACTTATGCTACATTTTTTATTCCAATGAATAACTTCGAGCAAAAACTTCTAGCAGTAGGAATCTTAGTGTTTGTAATAATCATGAATATAATTAGTACTAAATATGGGGGAGTAATTCAAACTATTTCAACGGTGGGAAAGCTTCTTCCAATAGTTGCTATTATTATATTTGGTTTAATTAGTGGTAAAACTCATGATTTTCGCTCCGTTACCGTTATGACTGAAGGAGCTGGTTTTGGAGCTGCAGTATTGGGTACCTTATGGGCTTATGATGGATGGATAGGGGTTACAAACATAGCAGGTGAATTAAAAAATCCTTCTAAGGAAATGCCTAAGGCAATTATTTTTGGAGTTACTTCAGTTATATTTATATATGCATTAATAAGTATAGCAATGGTTAATGTAATGCCCATTGAAAATATAGTTGCATCAACAACACCAGCATCGGATGTAGCAGTTTCACTATTTGGAAAAGGTGGTGCTGCATTTATAACTGCAGGAATTATAGTATCTGTATTTGGAGCTATGAATGGATATTTATTAACAGGTGCTAGAGTCCCATTAGCTATGGGACAGAGAAAACAATTGCCCTATTCAACTCAATTGGGTAAGATACACAAAAAATTTGGAACTCCTACTAATGCATTAATTCTTGAAGGGGTGCTAGCTACTATTTATATTTTCTCGGGAACATTTAATACTCTTACGGACTTATTAATATTTGTTTTATGGATATTCTTTGTCATGGGTGTCTTTGGTATATTTAGACTTAGAAAAAAAATACCTGCAGATAAAAGGCCATATAAAGTTCCTCTTTATCCATTCATTCCAATGGTGGGAATATTAGGAGGAATTTACATATTATATAGTACAATTGTATCTGCACCATTGAATTCTATAATAGGGATTGGTATAGCTCTTGCTGGTCTTCCAATATTCTATTATTTAAAAAGAAAATAGTGTTCAGCCTCAATGATTGAGCTATGACTCTATATTAATAAAAGATTGATTCGGATAATTATTCGAATCAATCTTTTTTATAATGTATAGAAAACTATTTAAGCAAAAATTCAATAGCAAAGTAAATACAATAAAAATTGAATTTTACACTATTCTTATAACTGAATTGTTACGATAAATTAAACAATATATATATAATGTGAATAAAGTGTGAAGGAGTTGATATTATGAGAATTGAAGGTATAAAAAAAGTTAGTTCTAAAATGAGTATTGCAACAGTAATAATAACTCTAATAACAGCGATTACTATAAGTGTAGTAATGTCTTATATGAATATTCAAACTAGCAATGCACTATTAGATAGTGAAAGACAAATCTTAAATGAAGATTATGATATGAAAATTAAGGAACAAGTAGAAATTGTAATTGGTATGATAGATACAATAAATAAAAAGACTGAAATAGGTAAACTAACTGTTGATGAAGCTAAGAAACAAAGTGCGGATTTAGTAAGAGAGTTGAAGTTTGGTGAAGAGGGTTATTTTTGGATCGATACTGTTGAGGGTGAAAATATTGTGCTTTTAGGGTCTAAAACTGAAGGAACAAATAGATTAAATTCACAAGATGTTAAAGGAAAATATCTTGTGAAAGAAATAATAGAGAATGGTAAAAAGGAGAATGGAGGATATACTGAATATTGGTTTCCAAAATCGGGAGAAACAGAAGCATCACTTAAAAGAGGATATAGTAAATTATATGAACCTTTTAATTGGGTAATAGGAACAGGGAATTATATAGATGAGATTGATAAGATAATAGCTGAAAAAGAAGCTATTATAAAAAAAGACTTAGTAAAGAGTATAACTATTAATATAATTTTACTTATTGCCTCATTAATAGTAGCAATAGTTTTATCATCTTTTGTAAGTAAAAAAATAATAAAACCTTTAATTATAATTAAAGATTTTGCAACTCGATTAGCTTCTTATGATTTTTCAGCACCTATTAGTATAGAGAGTAAAGATGAATTTGGACAAACAGCTATTGCTTTAAATATTGCACAAGAAAATGTAAATGGATTAGTAAAAATAATAATGGAAAACTCAGAAAATATCAGTGCATCTGCAGAAGAACTTTCAGCAACAGTTGAAGAATTGGCAGCTAAAACTGTAACTGTTAATGAAGCTGTAAATATAATTGCAGAAGGTGTACAAGAATCCGGCGCTACCACAGAGGAAATAAGCGCTTCTATTGAAGAAGTAGACTCAAGTATAAATATATTATCTTCAAGAGCTATGGAAGGAAGTAATAATGCCAGTGAGTCTAAAGGAAGAGCAAGCAAGGTAAGGGATAATAGCAAAAAGGTAAAGCAGGTAGCAGGAGAACTATATATTCAAAAGGAAGCGAATATGAAAAAGGTAATAGATGAAAGTTCTGTAATAGATAATATTAGAGTTATGGCAGATACTATATCTTCTATATCAGATCAAACTAATCTGCTTGCTTTAAATGCAGCTATTGAAGCTGCAAGAGCAGGAGAGCAAGGGCGAGGTTTTGCAGTAGTTGCAGAAGAAGTAAGAAAACTTGCAGAACAATCTTCTGGTGCTGTAGTAGAAATACAAAAAACTATAGAGACAGTAAAACAAATATTTAATAAAAGTATAGAAACAGGAAATGACATATTAAAATTCATTGATGTAGATATAATGAAGACTTATGATGAATACGAAGAAACAGGTAATCAATACTATGTTGATTCTGATTTTGTAAGTGATATGTCAGAAGAAATAGCAGCTATGTCACAAGAAATTACAGCCACAGTAGGACAAGTGAGTGAAGCAATTCAAAATATGGCTGAATCTTCACAAGAATCTAGTGAAAAAGCAGAAACTATAAAAGAAAGCATGGATGAAACTACAAAAGCTATAGAGCAAGTAGCTCAAACAGCACAGGTTCAGGCTGAACTTGCGCAACAATTAAATGAAATGATTCAAAAATTTAAGATATAAATTTTAAATTTTTCAATATAAGAAGAAAGACTATGAGATATCTAAATTAATAACTCATAGTCTTTCTTTTTCCCTTTCTCGTAGATATTAAATGTCATGACCTAATTAGTTACATATATAAATAGTATTATTAATGTGTATTTTTAAGATTTTAATAGGAGTAAATGGTATAGTAAGGTTAACATAATGAATTATATGAAGTATCATAGGAAGATGAAAACTAAAAAAATATATTTAAATTAACATTTAATAACAAAATATTATTACAAAAAATAGTATAAAATAGCTTATATATATTTTATACTATTTTTTGTATGTGAAAATAAAATCAATTTAATGAAATAACAAGAAATATTAAGCTTATACTATTTTAATATATTAATTGATACGATAAATAAAATAATATATTGTAAAATATAAGCTAAAAATGAGGGAGGCTGAAATTATGAAGTTTAAGGGTGTGAAGGTTAAAGGTATAAAAATTAAAAGTATTAAGGTAAAGATGATTTTGTTACTTATGCCTGTAATAATAGCTTCTATGGTTGTACTGGCATATATGAGTTATTCAAGTGCAAAAAAGATAATAAATAGTGAGCTCGAAATAAACATGAATAGTAAACTAAATGAAAAGTCGCAAGAAATTGAAAAGAGTTTGGAGAGGCATCAGAAAATATCTGAAAGTTTAGCTAAAGTGGCTGAGAATTCTGTATCATCGCTGACTGAAGAAAATTATAAAGGTGTGTTGGAAAGCTTAATTGACACAAATGATGAAACTTTTGGAGCTGGTGTTTGGTTTGAACCATTTAAATATAAGAAAGATATTCAGCTATTTGGACCTTATGCATACAAGTTAAACGGTAAAGGTACTTATACAGATGAATATAGTAAGACAGATTATAAAACAGGTGATTGGTATAAAATAGGACAAGACACTGATAAGAGTGTTGAATGGTCATCACCTTATTATGATGATGTAGCGAAAGTTTCTATGATAACTGCTACATGTCCAATGTACGATTCAAATAATAATTTTATAGGAGTTACCACAGCAGATATAGATTTATCTACTTTACAAAATAATATAAAAAATATGCAAATCGGTAAAGAAGGAAGGGCATTTTTAATAGATAAAAGTGGTTTATATGTTGCAGATGTAGATGAATCTAAAATTATGAAAACTAATATAAAAGATGATGAAAATTCTACATTGTCAGTCTTAGGTGAAAAAATGTTAACTGATAAGAATGGTCAAGGAACATTTACAGATGATAAAGGAATTCAAAAGGTTTATTATAGCACCGTAGAAGGTACAGAGTGGATTATTGCTGTATGTATTCCTGAGGAAGAAGTATATCTTCAAATTAATTCACTAAGAAATAAAATAAGTATAATAATAGTAGTTGCAATTGTAATAGTAGTATTATTTATATTATTTTTTGCTAATTATATAGGAAAGAACATTAAAAAGGTTAATGCTTTTGCTATGAAGATTGCAAATGGAGATTTAACAGAAAAACTAGAATTAAAAAGCAATGATGAGCTTGGTGAAATGAGTAAGTATCTGAATAAGATGACAGAAAACATTCATTCTATCGTAAAAATTATAATGGAGAATTCGGAAAATATAAGTGCATCTGCGGAAGAACTTTCAGCAACTGTTGAGGAATTGGCAGCTAAAACTGTAAATGTTAACGAGGCTGTTAATACTATTGCAGGTGGTATGCAGGAGTCAAGTGCTGCTACAGAGGAGATAACTGCATCTGTTGAAGAAGTGGATTCAAGTGTGAATATATTATCTTCAAAGGCCATGGAAGGAAGCAATAATGCAAGTGATTCTAAAGTGAGAGCCAGCAAGGTAAAGGAGAATAGCAAAGAGATTAAAAAGATAGCAAAAGAACTATACATTCAAAAGGAAGCTAATATGAAGAAGGTTATAGAAGAAAGTTCTGTAATAGATAGCATTAGGGTTATGACAGATACAATATCATCTATAGCTGATCAAACTAACCTACTAGCTTTAAATGCTGCTATCGAAGCTGCAAGAGCAGGAGAACAAGGACGTGGGTTTGCAGTAGTTGCAGAAGAAGTAAGAAAACTTGCAGAACAATCTTCTGGTGCTGTAGTAGAAATACAAAAAACTATAGAGTCAGTAAAACAAATATTTAATAAAAGTATAGAAACGGGAAATGACATATTAAAATTCATTGATGTAGATATAATGAAAACTTATGACGAATATGAAGAGACAGGTAATCAATATCATTTTGATTCTGATTTTGTAAGCAATATGTCAGAAGAAATAGCAGCTATGTCACAGGAAATTACAGCTACAGTGGGACAAGTAAGCGAAGCCATTCAAAATATGGCTGAGTCTGCTCAAGAATCTAGTGAAAAAGCAGAGACTATAAAAGAAAATATGGATGAAACCACAAAAGCTATAGAGCAAGTAGCTCAAACGGCACAAAGCCAAGCAGAACTGGCACAACAATTAAATGAAGTGGTTCAGCAATTTAAAATATAAGGTATAAGTTATACTTATTAATAAAGGGAGAATTCCAGTATAAAATGGGATTTCTCTCTTTATTTTTAAAATATGTAATACGGGTTATTACATTGACTTTATATTTATATAAACGTATAATAATAATATGTTAATAATGGAAATATGGGTGCATTTATGTTAAAAGGGAAGCTAGGTGAAAATCCTACGCAGAGCCGCTACTGTAATTGTCCTATACACAAAGCATATGCCACTGAGTTACTTGGGAAGGCGTTTTGTGTGGACATAAGTCAGGAAACCTGCCTATGTTAGTTGTACAATACTCTTCGTATCTAAGGGTGTGCAAAAATAGAGATTATCGGTGAGGGTATTCTTATCTTATCACCGACTAAATTTGCGTTGTCATAACTAATTTGATGTGCTTTTTATTTCCATACCATATTTGGTATGGATTTTTTATTTGTAGAAATATAATATTAACTGTATTTTGAAAAATGTGTATACCTAATTGAATATTTAAGGTAAGGAGGGTTTATGAGAATTAAGAATAGAAATAAATATATTATCTTGGTCATCTTATTAGTGATTTTTATAATTAGTCTATTTTTAAGTGTTGGCATGGGAGCTATAAATGTTAGCCCTAAAGAAATAATTCAAGCTCTTACAATTAAAAAGGGAACGGCAAATTATCATATTATTTGGAATATACGGTTACCAAGAACTATTGTTTCTGTATTAGTAGGGGCTTCCTTGTCTTTATCAGGTGCAATTATTCAAGGAGTTATGAGAAATTCATTAGCTAGTCCAAGCATAATTGGGGTATCTTCAGGTGCTGGATTTACAGCGCTTTTAATTCTAATTTTATTTCCTCAATATTATCATCTGGTTCCCTTAGGAGCATTTGTAGGGGCTTTTATAGTAACCATGCTTATTTATGGATTAGCTTGGAAAGATGGATTGTTGCCCAATAGGCTAATTTTAGCAGGGGTTGCAGTGAATTCTTTATTAGGTGCAGGAAATAATGCTTTACTAACCTTTTTCCCTGATAGAGTTTCGGGAGTTATAAATTTTATGGTTGGAGGACTTAATGGAGTTACTTGGGCAGATGTACATAGTGTATTACCTTATGTAATAGTGGGAGTAATAATTGCTTTAATGTTACCTGACAAGCTTAACATTCTTGTTTTAGGAGATGAAGTTGCTACTGGGTTAGGTGTTAATGTAGAAAGACTAAGATTTATATTTATAATTTTATCTTCATTACTTGCAGGTAGTGCAGTAAGTGTAGTAGGCTTATTAGGTTTTGTGGGCTTAATTGTACCACATATTACTAGATTGATTATTGGAGCTGATTACCGATTTTTGTTTCCAGCAGCAGTTTTATTAGGAGCTATTGTTGTGCTTATATGTGATTTGCTTGCAAGAACATTATTTTCTCCTATTGAAATACCAGTAGGAATAATAATGTCTGTATTGGGTGCACCTTTCTTCTTATATTTACTTAGATCAAGGGGGGCTAAATAATGATTGCCTTAGAAGCAAAAAAAATTAATGTGAGTTATAGTAAAAAGAAAATTATTGATAATTTAGATTTTGAAGTTAAAAAAGGTGAAATAGTAACAATTATTGGTCCTAATGGCTCAGGGAAGTCTACCCTTATAAAAGCTCTGTCTAGATTTATAAAGGTAACTAGTGGTGAAGTAGAGTTATATAGTAAGAATATTTATAAGTTTAATACCAAGAAAATTGCACAGGAGATGGCAATATTACCTCAAGTTAGAAATATTAATATGGATGTAACCGTTGAGAATTTGGTGTCTTATGGAAGGCAGCCCCATTTGAAATTTGGGACAAGAATAAATAAGGATGATGAGAAAATAATAAAGTGGGCAATGGAAAAGACAAAGATATACAATTTAAAAGATAGATATGTATCTACACTTTCGGGTGGAGAGAGACAAAGAGCGTGGATTTCAATGGCTTTGGCGCAAAAACCTAGTATTTTAGTGTTGGATGAACCTACAACTTTTTTAGATATATCATATCAATTAGAAGTTCTTGAAACGGTTAAAGAATTAAATGAATCTTTAAATCTTACTGTTGTTATGGTACTGCATGATTTGAACCAAGCAATTAGATATTCAGATAAAATTTATGTTTTAAAAAAAGGAAAGGTTTGTAACTTTGGAAAGCCTAATGATGTAATAACTTCAGAATTAGTAAAAGAGGTATTTGCCATTGATGCTAATATTTATCATGATGGAGTAAATGATTGTTCATATATAATTCCACAAAAATTGTGTAATTTAAGTATATAAGAAAAATAAATAAAATGGAGGAATAAATGATGAAAAAGTTTAAAATTATGTCACTAGTTATTGCTATAACTATGACTATGGCTTTATTAGTAGGATGTGGAGGTAAAGCTACTAATAAAGAAAATAATGGAGCAACAGATACTAATAAGAAAGGGGAACAAGTTGCAGCTGATTCATTTGAAAGTTATGGTATAAAGGATAATGGGGATAGTATAACTTTTATTGACAGTAGAGATAAAGAAGTAACAATCAAAAAAAATCCTACAAAAGTTGTTTGTGCTTATAATTCTTATTTAGATCTTTGGTATAAATTGGGCGGAAAGGTTGTTGGTCGTGTAGAAGAATCAGATGAGAAATCTGTTCCAGAAAGTAAAGATGCAACAGTTGTAGGAACGGCAGGTGCACCTAGTGCTGAGGCTATTATTTCTTTACAGCCTGATTTGGTAATCCTTTCTAATGGGTTTTCTGCTCATGTAGAATTAGCAACGGTTTTAGAACAAAGTAATATACCAGTTTTATGTATGGGAATTGATAATATAGATGATTATATTAAGGTGGTTAGAATTTATACAGCACTTTTAGAAAGAGAAGATAGCTATAAAAAATATGCCACAGATATAAAAGGTGAAATTGAAGAGATGATTTCCAAGGTTCCTCAAGGTGAAAAATCTAGAGTAATGTTAATGATGAGTACGGTAAAAGGAATAAAAATTAAAGGTTCTGATAGTGCCACAGGTGAAATTTTGAAAGATTTAGGTGCTGATATTATTGGTGATGGTATTGTACAAGGTAAAAGTTCTGTAGATTTTAGCATGGAAGTATTGTTAAAGGAAGACCCTGATTTTATATTTGTTACAGAAATGGGATCTGATACGGAAAAGATAAAGGAAAAGAGAATTGAAGACTTAGAAAAAAATGAAGTGTGGTCTTCTTTAAGAGCTGTTAAAGAAGGAAAATACATCGTATTACCAAAGGATTTATACACATATAAACCTAATGATAGATATGTGGAAGCTTATAATATAATAGCTGAATATTTATATCCTAAAGTGTTTAAAAAATAAAGTAATATTTAGTTAAATAGAAAAACAGGTGATAGTCTCATCTGTTTTTTATTTGCTAAAAAAGATGAAAAGCTTTAAATTAAAAAATTGAAAGAAAACGACAAAATTTTGTTGAAATTTATAATTATTTTATATATAATTTTAAATTAAATACTTCTATATGTTAATAAAGTATAAATAGAAGTTCTTATATTCATTGTTATTTAAAATATAGGATATTGCTATATACTGAAAATTTTTAAAGGGACATTATAGAGTTTTAATGGTATTGCAATATATTGTTAATAAAGTGTCAAAAACGATTTAACAATATATTTTATGGTGATTTCAAAATATAATTAATGTCTGGAAAGCCCTTAAATATAAGGATTTACATTTATGCGGCTATAGAGAATATGATAGCTATAAGCAAAACAATGAATATAGATAAAATTTCTATTCAATTATCTGAAAATTTGTATTATAATAATTATAAAATATATTCTATAATTAAATATATTTTAAACAATTATCAAATTTGATAGGGGGAAAGTTATGGATAAAAATACGAGTAACAGAGGACAATGGGCATCTAATATAGGTTTTATATTAGCAGCAGCAGGTTCAGCGGTAGGTTTGGGGAATATATGGAAGTTTCCGTATTTAGCAGGTGCCAATGGAGGAGGAGCTTTTGTTGTTATTTACTTAGTTATGATTGTAATCATTGGATTTGTAATTATGCTAGGTGAGATGGCAATAGGACGTAATACTCATTTAAGTTCAGTAGGAGCATACAAAAAGTTAAGTGAAAAGTGGGCATTTGTAGGTTTTATTGGAGTAGTTGTGGGATTTTGCATACTAGCATTTTATAGTGTTATAGGTGGCTGGGTACTAAATTATATAGGTAAGTATTTAATTGGAGGAATATCAGGAGCAGAAGCAGGAAATTATTTTAGTGGATTCATAGCAAGTACTACTCAACCTATAGTATGGCATTTAGTATTTATGGTTCTTTGTTGTGTAATAGTATTGAAAGGAATAGCTGGAGGTATCGAAAAAGCAAGTAAATTTATGATGCCAGCACTATTTATATTATTAGTTATAATTGCTATTAGATCAGTAACTTTAGATGGAGCAATGGAAGGAATAAAGTTTTTTATAAAACCAGATTTTTCGAAGGTTACAATTGGAACAGTTATGGCAGCTTTAGGACAGGCATTCTTTTCATTAAGCTTAGGAATGGGGGCAATAATTACTTATGGTAGTTATTTGGGAAACACAGAAAACTTAGAAAAGAATGCAGTAATTATACCAGCTATAGATACAGCAGTAGCTCTTCTTGCTGGATTTGCGGTGTTACCAGCAGTGTTTGCCTTTGGATTTGAGCCGGGAGCTGGACCAAGCCTCATGTTTATAACGTTACCTTCAGTATTTGATTCAATGCCTTTTGGACAATTTTTTGGTATTTTATTTTTCATATTAATTTTGTTTGCAGCATTAACATCAGCCATATCGTTGCTTGAAGTTGTAGTAGCATTTGTAATTGATACTTTTAAAATAGAAAGAAAGAAGGCTACTATAATAATATCAACAATTTTATTTTTTATAGGAATACCTTGTTCCTTGGCCAATGGACCAGTTATGAAAGATGTATTAATATTTGGATACAATTTCTTTGACTTTATGAGTTTCTTAGCTGAAAATCTACTTATGCCACTAGGAGGACTTCTAATGTGTATATTCATAGGCTATGTATGGGGTGTTGATAATATCTCAGATGAGATTAGTTGCAATGGTAAATATAGATTTAGAAGTAAACAATTCTTTGTAATAATGATAAAATATATTGCACCAGTTTTAATATTCATTATATGGTTAAATGCCATAGGAGTATTACCATATATATTAAAAATATTTGGAATAACATTATAATAAATTTAAAGGAATACTACTAAACAATATTATTGTTTTGAGTATTCCTTTATTTAATGTATTATAAAATATATAAAGATATTAATCGGAAGAAAGGAGTAGATTAATAATGAATATAAAAGAAGAAAAAATGCAACTTCGTAATGAAATTATGAAACGTATTGCTGAATTATCAAAGGATTATACTTTAGAAGCGGATAAGAAAATTTATGAAAAAGTAATAAATCTTAAGGAGTATAAAGAAGCAAAGGTTATATTTTGTTTTGTAAGTACAGAAGATGAAATTAATACAAGAAATATCATTGAGAATGCATTAGAAAGTGGTAAAAGAGTTGGAGTTCCCAAATGTATAGGTAAGGGGATTATGGAGGTACATGAAATTAAGGGCTATAAATCTTTAAAGGATGGAAAGTATGGGATATTAGAACCTAAGGATGAATGTCCATTAATTAGGTCAGAAGAAATAGATTTTGCTATAATACCTTGTGTTTCTTGTAATAAAGAAGGGTATCGTTTAGGTTATGGAGGAGGATTTTATGATCGTTACTTAGAACATGCTACCTTTACTACAGCTGTTATATGTAGAGAAAAGATTACTTGTGACTATATTCCTTATGATGAACATGATGTGAAAATTCATAAAGTGATTACAGATAGATAAATTAAGATAATTATATTTTGGAATTTTACTAACATAAATAGCTTTTCTCCATATAATAACTATGGATAATATTTTTTAGGAGAAAATTATGGGAAGAGGTTTTATAAAAGTAGAACTCTTTACTGCAAGAGAGGTGGTACCTGTTTCAGGCGGAAATATATTTATTTTAAAAAGTACTTCAGTAGATTTTGATAAAGGGAATATATTAACTACAGATTCTAGCGGAATAACGAAAATATTAGAAGTAGATACACCAGATATTGAACTATCAAAAAATAAAGATTCTGATCAAATACCATATTCAGTATATGATTTATATGTTAGGGCTCCTGGATATAAGGATGCAGTAGTAGAAGGGGTTCAAGTTTTTTCTAATGAAGTATCAATACAACAAGTAGAAATGATACCTACTACTAAGGAAAGAGAATTCTTAGAGGAACTAGAGCATAATTATATTCCACCACATCAGTTGATAGAGGAGATGCCTAGGGTTCAGGTAGATGAGAAAGAGCCAATTTTTCAAAGCAAGGTGTTGATAAGACCATATATTCCGGAATTCATAACAGTACATTTGGGTGCACCATCATCCTATGCAGAAAATGTTACTGTAAGATTTCCAGAGTATATAAAGAATGTGGCATCTAGTGAAATATATCCTACTTGGCCAGAGCATGCTATAAGAGCCAATATATATTGTCAAATTTCCTTTGCATTAAATAGAGTATATACAGAGTGGTATAGAAATAAGGGGTATAACTTTCACATAACTAACTCTACAGCCTATGATCAATACTTTATTAAGGGAAGAAATATTTTTGAGAATATTAGTAGAATTGTAGATGATATATTTAATGAATATATTACTAGAGAAGGTTATATGGAACCACTATTGGCACAATATTGTAATGGCACAACTGTAACTTGTAAAGGGTTATCACAATGGGATACTGTAAAACTTGCTACAGATGGATATGAAACTATAGAGATACTAAAAAATTACTATGGTGATAATATTGAACTAACAAAAACTAATGATATAAGAGGTATAGAGGAATCCTTTGGTGGAACTCCGTTAAAGCTTAATACTACAGGAAGTGATGTAGAAACAATTCAAAGACAAATAAATAGAATTTCTAATAATTATCCAGCAATACCTAAAATAGAACCTGTAGATGGAGTGTTTGGATCAGAGACAGAATCATCTGTAAAGGCATTCCAAAGAATATTTAATTTATATGCAGATGGAATCGTTGGAAAATCAACTTGGTATAAAATATCAGGAATTTATGTAGGAGTTAAAAGATTAGCAGAATTAGAGTCAGAAGGAGAAAAATTAGAAAGTGCAGGTGAGTATCCTGGATATTTATTAAAGCAAGGCTCCACAGGTGATGCTGTATCTCAAATGCAATATTTCTTAAATTTTGTATCTCAATATTATAAAGAAGTGCCTCCAATTAATGGAGATAGTATTTTTGGTGTAAGTACCTTAGATTCAGTAATACAATTTCAAAAGAAATTTGGATTAGATGTAGATGGAATAGTTGGAAAGCAAACTTGGAATAAAATATACTCTGTATATAAAGATATAATTAATGGAAGTAATAAGCTAGAAGGAGATGGATATGAGTATCCAGGATATATATTAAAACAAGGTTCTAGAGGAAATGTCATAAGTAAATTACAAACCTACTTAAGCGCTATAGCAGATAAGTATCCCTCTATAAAAAATATAAATGTGGATGGGATTTTTGGAAAGGCAACAAATCAAGCAGTTATAGATTTTCAAAAGTGCTTTGAATTGAATTCTGATGGTATAGTTGGGCCATTAACTTGGGAGAAGATTGTACAAGTATATCAAGATATTTAAATTAGGAACAATATGATAATAAGATAAAGCTTATTCTATGGATTTAAATTCTATAGGATAAGCTTTTAATTGTATATAATTTATAATTTGTTTAATTATTTGTTCTATTTTACATAGTATACTATATTTAATAAATAAATCCTTTGGAAAGAAGGTAAAATCCATTGAAGATTACAAAAAGAGTAAGAGATAAGGATAAAAACTATTCAATAAAAGGGAAATCAATAAGTCTAAGAACAGTATTATTTTTTACATTATGCATTTTGACAGTATATATGTCAGCTATTTTAAATTCCTATACACCAGAGCAGATATCACTATGGAGTTATAAGAAACTAAATAATGAATTAAAAACTCACAAAATTAATGAACAATCTAATAAAAGTTACAAGCTTATCTCTGTACCCTATATAAGTCAAGCTGGAGAATATCCAACAGGGTGTGAGGTTGTAAGTACATCTATGATACTAAAATATTATGGATATAATATATCTGTTGATGAGTTTATAGATGATTATTTAGAGAGCTCATTTTTAGAAGAAGTTAATGGAGATTTATATGGTCCTAATCCTAATGAAGCTTTTGTTGGAGACCCAAGAAGTGTATATAGTTATGGATGTTATGCCCCTGTAATTGTTAATTCATTAAATAAAATCTTAGGAAAAGAGCACTGCGTAAAAAATACCACAGGAAGTGGGTTTAATGAACTTATAGAAAATTATATAGATAAAGAAATACCTGTGTTAGTTTGGACAAGCCTTAATTTACTTCCTACTGAATCAGGTGCAGAATGGTATTTGCGAGAATCAGGGGAGAAGTTTCAGTGGATAAGTAATGAGCATTGTATGGTATTTGTAGGTTATGATAAAGATAAATATTATTTTAATGATCCCTATGAAGGTAATGGTGTAGTTGGCTATGATAAGAAGTTAGTTGAAAAAAGATTTAAGGAATTGGGAGACCAATCGATAGTTATTTTAAATAATAAATTAATGAATGAAATATATTAACATAAACATGGAGCTTATACTCTAAGAATATTAAAGTATAGGCTCTATATTTTATAAAAGTTAATGAATTATGTTTCATAGCTACCATTCTTATTATGTGAACATATTGTAAGAATTTCTTAAGGTTTATATAAACAATTATTTAATATTTCAAGGGTAATATAGAAGTATAGCTTGAGAGAAGTCATGGTATAATTAATATGAAGTGGAGGGGAGTACAATGAATTACAATATATTAGTAGTTGATGATGATAAAGAAATAGTAGATGCCATTGAAATATATCTCTCAAACGAAGGATTAAAAATATATAGAGCTTGTGATGGAATTGAAGCTTTAGAAACTTTAGTAGATAAGGAAATACATCTTATCTTGATGGATATAATGATGCCAAGGATGGATGGAATTAGAGCAACTCTTAAAATTAGAGAAGAAAAAAATATTCCAATAATTCTTATCTCTGCAAAGTCAGAGGACACGGATAAAATCTTAGGCTTAAATATGGGAGCAGATGATTATATAACAAAACCTTTTAATCCTTTGGAGTTAATTGCAAGGGTTAAATCACAACTTAGAAGATATGTGACCTTGGGTAATTTTAACAAAGAAGAAGAAAAGGAAGTTTTAAAAAGTGGTGGATTAGAACTAAACACTAAAAATAAGGAAGTATTTGTTGATGGTGAAAGTATAAAACTAACACCTATAGAATTTAAAATTTTGGAATTATTGCTTAAGAATAAAGGAAGAGTATTTTCCATGGAAGAAATATACGAAAGAGTTTGGAATGAAACTAGCTACAATGTAGATAATACTGTAGCTGTGCATATAAGAAGGATTAGAGAAAAAATTGAAATTAATCCAAAGGAACCAAAATATTTAAAGGTGGTGTGGGGAATTGGATACAAAATCGACAAGTGTTGATGAAAAGGATAGAGAGTATGAAGAAATGGTAAAAGACTGTAGAAGAATAAAAATAGCAAAGACTATAGCTATTATAATAACTGTAGTAATGGTCTCCATATCCCTAATTTCTTTTAAAGATATTAGAGTTAATAGTGGTATTTTTGATGAAAGAAGTCTGTATGGAAGTAAATTTTTAGGAAGTGAAATCAACTCTTTTACAGAAAAGATTCTTGAAGTAATGGAACTTTATAAAACAGAAGATTATATTAAGGAAATAAAAAATTTAACCCAGGAAGAAATTCAATGGAAAAAAGAAATTATAAGAAAGAAGATTCAAGAAGAGTATGATAATGAGAGAAGTAAGTTACATGAAAAATACACTAACAATTGGGATGAAGAGAAGGTTAACAAAGAGGAAGAAGCTATCTATAAAAGCATAGAGGAAAAGTACAATTATAGTGATGAAGAACTAAAAAAGTTAATAGTTGAAGAGAAGTTGGTGAATTATAATAGGTATATTAAGACTTTGGACAGTTATGCAAATTTAAGGTACATTGCCTATGATAAAGCTAATGACATATGGCTTACCAACTATAAACCAGGTAAGGATGCCATTGCAGAGTTAAAGAAAAATAGTGGCTATTTTTCGGAATATCATATTTCTAGCGGAGTAGAAAATAAAAATATATTTATTAATGGAGAACTTATTAAAGACAAGGAAGTAAATGAATATGGTAACTACAGGGAAGGTTATGGAGCTACTGTAGTAGTTAAACATAGTTATAATGAGAATGGTAATAGTTATACTAATGAAGAGAGCTTTAGAGTAAAGGGAGATTTGGATATATATGTAGCAGTCCCAAGTAAACTAGTAGCTGGAGATAGCATATATAATACCTATGAAAAATTTCTGCAAGCTAATTCTATTGTAGATACAGAAATAGGCATTTTGGTAGCCTCCTTATTTGGGGTAGTAATTATGATTTTTGTCCTTAAGAAGTTTAGATATAAGCCATGCTATTCAAATAGAATAGTAGAAAAATTGAAAAATATGCCTTTAGAATTTAAGTTATTAGGTATATTAATGGGATGGATATCTTATCATATGTTTTTTACACATAATTGGAGTAATGAATATAGATACACCATCAATATTAATAATATAATGGTGGTAACACTAATTTTGATAGCTTATTACTTAATTATCAAAGCTTTACTTCAAAATTATAAGGAGAATACACTTCTTAAGGATAGTTATGGAGTAAAACTTTATAATCATTTATGTATAGCTATGGAAAAAGGTACTTTAGGAAGAAAATTAGTATTGGTTATAGGTGTATATGTAGCTATTTGTACTAGTGTATCTTTAATATTAATGGTTATAGTAGGAGCAGTAGGAGCAGTTATTGCCCTTGGCTTTGATATAGTTGCTACAGCAATTGTTATATATAAATTAGTGAAAGAGTTTGCTTATTTAAATAAAATAACTAATGGTGCTAAGCTTATTTCAGAAGGAAAAATTAATGATGATATATCAGAAGAGGGTAAGGGAGCATTAAGAGATCTTGCTCATAGTATAAACAATATGAAGCAAGGACTTAGAAAATCTATAGAAAATGAAAATAAAAGTGAGAAAATGAAAACAGAGCTTATTTCAAATGTATCTCATGATCTTAAAACTCCATTAACATCAATTATTAATTATGTAGATTTACTTAAAAGAATGGGCATTGAACCAGAAGAAGCAAGAGCCTATGTAGAAGTTTTAGATAGAAAATCTCAAAGATTAAAGATATTAATAGAAGACTTATTTGAGGCTTCAAAGGCTGCCAGTGGAGCTATGCAGTTAAATTTTGAAAAAATAGAGTTAAATGCTTTAATAAAGCAGACGTTAGGAGAAGCAGAGAATAGAATTAAAGAAGCAAATTTAGATTTTAAAACCAATATACCATCAGAAAAAATATATATTAATGCTGATGGGAGAAAAATTTGGAGAGTATTTGAAAACCTAATTTCTAATGCTATAAAATATTCCCTAAAAAGCACTAGAGTTTATGTGGATGTAAAATCTGAAAATGGTAAGGTATATATAACAATGAAAAATATATCAGCCTATGAATTAAACTTTGACGCTAGTGAGATTACAGAAAGATTTAAAAGAGGAGAAGAATCAAGGAATACAGAAGGTTCAGGCTTAGGTTTAGCCATTGCAAAAAGCATAATAGAACTTCATGACGGAGCTTTAGAAATAGGTATAGATGGGGATTTGTTTAAGGTGACTGTTGAGTTTAATATTTATGAATAATACATTCTAAAAAAATATATAAGGAGAGTATACTGTTTGAAAATAGATTAAGTACTTTAGTAAGTATTTAGTCTATTTTTAAGCAGTTTTTTAATGCCATGAACTTATTGTAGCTATATGTAATATATGGTATAATATCTGGTGACTGGACGGTCAGTCATTTGAATTTAATAATAATGGGGGTACTAAAGTGTTATCAAAATTCAGCGTGAAGAAACCTATGACAGTTATAGTAGGGGTTGTACTGGTTATTATTCTTGGAATTATATCTTTTACATCAATGACTACTGATTTATTACCTAGTATAGATTTACCTTATGTAGCAGTAATAACTGCCTATCCTGGTGCAAGTCCAGAGAAAGTTGAGCTTACTGTGACAAAGCCACTAGAACAAGTTTTATCTACTACTAGTGGAGTAGAAGAAATTAATAGTATTTCTAGTGAAAACTCAAGCATGGTTATTATTCAGTTCACTCAAGGGACTAATATGGAAAGCGCTATGATTGAGATGAATGGAAATATTGATATGGTTAAATCCCAACTTGATGATGAAGTGGGGACACCTATGCTAATAAAGATAAATCCAGATATGCTACCAATTGTAGTTGCTAGTGTAGACTTTGATGGAAAAGATATTACTGAAACATCAAAGAAAGTAACAGAGGAGATTATACCTGAATTTGAACGATTGGATGGAGTAGCATCTGTTTCTGGTACAGGGATAATTGAGGAAAGTTTACAAATCTCTCTGAAGCAAGAAAAAATAGATAAACTTAATAATAGAATTCTTAAATCTATTGATGGAAAGCTATCTCAAACTAAAGCAGAATTAGATAAAGCTGAAAAAGCTTTACAAGATGGTAAAGTTAAGTTTAATGAAGAAAGTGATAAGCAGAAGGAAAAGTTATTGGAAGGTAGTATGAGCCTTTCTTCCGGAAAATATCAAGTTGAACAAGGGCTAAAACTATTAATCCAAGGTCAAGAAGGATTAGAAAAAAAGCGTGATGAGATTAAAAAGGAAAAGGAAAATCTAGAGAAAGTTATAGAAGAGCAAATAAAGGCAGGAGAAGAAACTTCAGCAGAAGAAAAATTAAAATTAACACAATTATCTATAACTTTGGAAGCTACTAATAAAAGTATTGAAGAGATTTTAAAGCAAAAGAAGGAATTAGAGAAGAAGTTATCAGAAATTATAGGGGGAGAAAAACAATTAGAAGCTGGAAAGGCCACCCTTAACTCTGAGTTAGCCAAGGCACAACTTCAACTAGAAGAAAGTGAAAAGGCTATTAAGAAAGGAAAAGAAGAATTTAAAATTGCAGAAGAAAATGCTTATAAAAAAGCAGGATTAGATGGAGTGATTTCCCAAAGTTCATTAAGTAGTATATTAGCAGCAGAAAACTTTTCCATGCCAGCTGGATATATTACAGAAAATAAACATGAGTATTTAGTTAAGGTAGGAGACCAATTTTCAAATATAGATGAAATAGAAAATTTAGAATTGATAACCTTGGATATAGATGGTATTGGTACAGTAAAGCTTAAAGATGTGGCAGATATAGGATTTATAAATAATTCCCATGACATGTATGCAAAAATTAATGGTAATGATGGTATTTTACTTTCTTTCCAAAAACAAAGTACAGCTTCTACTGCTGAAGTATCCCATGATATAAATAAAACTATTGAAAAATTATTAAAAGAAAATCCAGATATGCATATAAATCAGCTTAGTGATCAAGGAATGTATATTGATATTGTAATAAATTCTGTATTAAATAACTTAATTTTAGGAGGAATTCTTGCAATAGTAATATTACTTGTTTTTTTAAGAGATATAAAACCAACATTTATAATAGCAATGAGTATACCCGTAAGTTTATTATTTGCAATAGGTCTAATGTATTTTAGTGGAGTTACTATGAATGTAATATCTTTAGCAGGACTAGCGTTGGGAGTTGGTATGTTAGTAGATAATAGTATTGTAGTAATTGAAAATATATATAGATTAAGAAGTGAAGGTATGTCTTCTGCTAAGGCTGCCGTTTATGGTGCAGCTCAAGTTTCAGGAGCAATATTTGCATCTACTTTAACAACAATTTGTGTATTCTTACCTATTGTATTTACTCAAGGAATATCTCGACAACTGTTTACTGACATGGGACTAACAATTGCGTATTCATTAATTGCTAGTTTAATTATAGCCCTAACCTTGGTACCTACTATGTCATCTACTATGCTAACCAATACTAAAGAAAAGCCCCATAAACTTTTTGATAAAATTATAGATATTTATGTAAAGTTACTAGATAAAGCCCTTAATCATAAGATTATAATTATAGGTTTAGTGGTAGTATTATTAATTTCTAGTGCTTATAGTGCTTTTTCTATGGGGACAGCATTTATGCCAGAGGTTGATAGTAATGAGATAATGGTATCAATAGAAATGCCGAAGGAAAGTACTACCATAGATGCTAGAGAAATGAGTAATAAGGTAATGGATATAATCCTTACAATACCAGATGTTAAAACAGTAGGTGCAATGCAAGGTGGCAATGGTTCTATGGGCCTTTTGGGTGGTAATGGTAGCGATAAAGCAGTATCTATGTATATAATTTTAAAAGACGAAAGAAGTAACACTAGTCAACAAGTGGCTACTAGCATAGATGAAAAGACAAAGGACTTAAATTGCGATATAACTGTAAATTCATCTAATATGGATATGTCAGCTATGGGTGGCTCAGGTATAGAAGTTCTTGTTAAAGGTAATGACTTAGATAAACTTAAGGAGATAGCTACTGATTTAACAGGAATTTTAGAAAACACTGAAGGAACAATTGATATATCAAATGGCCTAAAAGATGCATCAGAAGAGACTAGAATTACAGTTGATAAAAATAAGGCACTTAAATATGGACTTACTGTAGCACAAGTATATCAACAAGTGGCTACAGCTATTAAGAATGAAACTAAATCAACTAATATTACCATTAACTCTAATGAATATCCTGTAATAGTTGTAACTGAGTCGAAGGAAGAATTAACAAGGGAAACATTGAAGGATTATACTATAAAAGCTACAGTTAATGGTGAAGAAAAGGAAGTATACCTTAAGGATATATCTACAATTTCAGAAGACCAGGCATTAGCTTCTATTAATCATAAGAATCAAGTACGAAGTATGTCAGTTACTGCTGGTATAGACAATGATCACAATATTGGACTTGTCAGTAGAGATGTAGAAAGCAAAATAAGTTCTTATAAATTACCTGAGGGATACACCATAGATATTACTGGAGAAAGTGAAACAATCAATGAAACCTTAGGAGATTTAATAAAAATGATTTCACTAGCTATTGTTTTAATATATTTAATAATGGTAGCTCAATTTCAGTCATTATTATCACCATTAATAGTAATGATTACTATACCTCTAGCGTTTACAGGAGGACTCTTAGCATTAGTAATAACTGGTTTCGAGATAAGTATGATTTCCATGTTAGGTTTTCTTGTATTAGCAGGAATTGTAGTTAACAATGGTATAGTTTTTGTTGATTATGTAAATCAATTAAGGTTACAGGGCGTTGATAAAAGAAGTGCTTTAATTGAAACTGGAAAGGCTCGTATTAGACCTATACTTATGACAGCATTAACTACTATTTTAGGACTCTTAACCCTTGCTATGGGAATAGGAATGGGAGCAGATATGATTCAACCAATGGCTATTGTGACCATAGGAGGATTAACCTATGCTACACTATTAACATTATTTATTGTTCCTATTATATACGACATATTGCATAGGAAGGCTTTAGTAGCAGTAGTAGAGGTTGAGGAGGGTAAAAATGTTTGATAATAACTATGGTAAAAGAGAAATAGATATATTTAATGCTGTAATAAAACTTATGAATGAAGGTGTAGACCTTCATTCAGTAAAAGCTGCTGATATTGCAGAAGCAGCTGGCATAGGAAAAGGAACCCTGTATAATTATTTTAAGTCTAAGGAAGAAATAATAGCAAAGGCTATTATATATAATATAGAAATTCAATTTAATGAAGTATTTAGCATAGTTAATAAGGCTCAGGGATTTAAAAATAAATGTTATGGTTTATTTAAATTAATAGAAGAAAATTCTAGAAGCAAAAACTCAAACTTTATCCTGGCTTTATCAAGTATTGAAACAGATAAACTAAGACAATATTTAGAAGAAGGTAACCAAATTTTTATAAAGCGAAAGGAAGAAATGTCTGACGCTGTAAGAAGGTTAATGGAAGTTGGAATAGATGAGGGTATAGTTAAAGCACAAGAAAATAGAGAGTATGAATATTATGTATTTATAAGTGCTATGTTAGGCTATTCAAATTATTTTTGTTCTACATCAAACCTTGAAACTACGGATATAGAAAAGATAAAAGAAAATGCTTACACTTTGATTTTAAAGTCGTTAAGTTAAAGGATTTTAATTAGGGTAGAATTATTAGCAAAGAGGATATATATTATAATTTAAATATATTATATGTAATTTGGGGAGGAAGTTAGCATGTATTTTGAAAAACCAGGAAAACAGAATACTAAAGATACATTAGAGAGTGCATTAAAAACGGCTCGTAAAAGGAGTATTAAGACTATAGTAGTACCTACTAGTACAGGGAATACTATAGAGGAGCTTATTAAGTTAGATATAGATGGAATAAACATAGTATGTGTTACACATGTTAATGGGTTTAAAGAACCCGGAGTTCAAGAAATTTCTACAGAAAAACTAGAATTATTTAAAAGTAGAGGAATTAAGGTTGTAACTACAACCCATGTGCTTAGTGGAGCAGAGCGTGGACTTTCACGTAAGTTTGGAGGAGTAAATCCAGTAGAAATAATTGCATACTCCCTACGTATGTTAGGTCAAGGTACTAAAGTAGCAGTTGAAATAGCAGTAATGGCTTTAGATAGTGGTGCTATAGGATATATGGAGCCCATTATAGCTTTAGGGGGAACAGGCCTAGGAGTAGATACTGCCATTATTATGCGTACGTCTCATGGTTCTAATATTTTAGATTGTAAAATAGATGAATTTATTTGTAAACCAAGTTTATAGTATAATTTTATTTAACTTATTTTAAACTCAATATTCCATTAAGTTTATAGAACTGTCTCAAAACAATTTACTAATATAAGATGTAATTTGTTTTGAGATAGTCTTTTTTGTGGGTAGATTTCATAATGGTCCTTTATTTTAAGAATAATTTATTTTTATGCTTAAAATTAGCCTAAAGTGCAAAAGCTAAAGTAAAATAATTTATGTTTTATATCAAGGAGGACATTATGAAACTTAAAAGAATGATTTCTATGTTATTAATAATTATAAGTATAATGAATTTTACTGGGTGCGGTAATTTAAAAGGCCCTAAAAATGATGAAGGGCAAATATCTACTACGGCTGGAGGAAATATAATTGTTCCAGTAACAGAGAAACCAGAAATAGTAAACCCTGCATTTACCAATGTAGGAGAGGTTCAGCTAGTGTCTAATATAATTTATTCTCCACTTTTTTCTTATGGAGACGGAGATGTTAGAACTTATCTAGCAGAGTCTGTTGACGTTAAGGATAATAAGGAGATAACTGTTAAATTAAAGAAAAATCTAAAATGGCATGATGGCAAACCTATAAATGCAGATGATTTGGAGTATACAATAAACCTGATTTTAGATGAGAATCAGAATTCACCCTTAAGAGAATATTTAATTATAGATGAAAAGCCTATAAAAGCAGAAAAATTAGATGAATTAACTATTAAAATAACTCTTCCAGTTGAGAATTCAATGTTTTTATATAATCTTTCCAAGGTGGTTCCTATTCCTAAGCATATTTATGAAAATGAAGGCATAGTTGCCACTTCAGAGAGAAATAAGACACCTATAGGATCTGGACCCTTTAAATTTAAAGAATGGACTAAAGAAGATAGTATGGTTTTAGAAAAATATGATGATTATTATTCAGGAAGTCCTAAGGCTGATTTCATAACAATAAAAGTATTTTCATCAGAAGAAGCTACAGAGGAGGCTTTCAATAAGGGAGAGCTAACCTTAGTTAAAGCAAGCGCAGAATTATATGATAAAGCCTATAAGGGAGAAGAATTGCAATCTTATACCTTTAGCCAAGGAAGATTAAACTATATAGTTTTTAATCAAAATCTTAGTTCAATGCAAAATATAGTATTTAGAAAAGCACTATCCTATGCTTTAGATAGAAAAGAAATGATAGTTGCAGCCTATGGAGAATCAGGTGCAGAGAAGGTAGAAGAAGGGAATTCAATTTTAATTAAAGAGGCAGAACTATACATAGAAGATGAGGTAGAAGTATATAATCATGATATAGAAAAGTCGAAAGCATTAATAGAAGAAAGCGGAGTTTCTATAAACAACCTTAAGTTAGCATATAATACAGAAGCTTTTGCTCATAAGGAGTATGCAGAAATTGTACAGAAACAATTGAAAGACATAGATATAGAGGTTGACATAGTACCTTATGAAAATGTAGATTTTTATAACAAGTTATATAGTAAAGATGATGAATGTGCTTTATACATTAGTGGATATTCTTTAGGATTAGCTCCAGAAGATTATAGAAAGATGTTTGAAACAGGCTCTTACTATAATCAAACAGGATATACTAACTTTAAAGTAGATAATTTATGGAAGATAGGGGCAGAAGAGGTAGATGCAGATAGAAGAAAAGCAATTTATCGAGATATACAACGTCAGATTGCATCAGATGCAGCAATTTATGCTATAGATTATGAACAAAACCTTATGGTAGCACAAAAAAACCTAGATGGGGTACCAGAAGCTAAACCTACAGCTAATATACTTTTTGAAGATTGGTCAAAGTTACATTTAAATAGTAAATAAACTACAAGTAATTTAAGCGCTGAAACTTACCTAATAGTTATAAGAAAGGTTACTTTCAACAATGTAAGGAAATTTCAGCGCTGATTTAACTTTGAATATTTTAAAACTCATTTATAAACCAATAGGATATATTTAAATAACACCATACTTTTTAATAAGAAAATCTATTTTTTCTGGATCTATAGGCCATCCAAGTTCTCTAGTAACATCCAGCATAGCATGGATATTATCCATAGGAGTTTCAACAGGAAGTCCACATCCAGACATTACTGAATAGCCTTTAGGACTATCATAACCATCCTTTATACATATTAAGGTAGCTACCTTAACTTCATTAGGAGTACCGCTATACATTACAGTAGAAGGATCTACATTTCCCATGATTTTTATGTGGTTTCCTATAGTTTCTTTGCACTTTGATAGGCTTACTACATTATCTATGCTAAATGCACTGAAGCCTAAGTCTACTATATCTTGCCAAATAGGATCTGTTTTTCCGCAAATATGGACAGAAGGAGTTGAACCTTTATCCTTTATGAAGTTAACTAATTGTTCCATATATGGCGTACAGTATTTTCTGAAATGAGTAGGGCTAATAACAGTGGAAGATGCCATAGGTTCACAGATGCTAATTCCAACGCCTTGTTTTAGAGATTCTTTCACAAAAGAAATACAACTATCAAGAGAAATTTTGCATAGTTTATGAACGGCTTCAGGATTTCTTATCATGAGTTTGGTCATTTCTTGAACACCAATTAAGAAACATGCATTAGTGAATGGTCCTACTATTGCTGCACTACAAGGAACTTCAGAACCTATAGCATCTTTTACGATTTTCATAGCTTCTATATGAATAGGAAGCCTTCCATCCTTTAATGGATTTACAGGGGTAAGTTTATTTAGTTCATCTATAGATTTAATTGCTGGTTCAAGTAGGTCTACAGTATTATCTTCTGGATATTTCATTTTTGCACCCATGGCTTCTGAAATAATAAATAAATCTGTAAAAATTTTAGCACCATCTCCACCAAATCTTTTGTGGGTTTCTATAACTGCATTGGATAGAGCTTTACTACTATGATTAAACTCAGAAATTTTTAATCCTGCTACCCTTGCAATACCATTGGAAAGATTTGGATTGCATTGTATTCTATCGATAGTGTTTCCTTGAGAAATTGCTATAGCCCTTTCCATAGGAGTCATTTTATCCTTAAACATTAGCTGCATTCCTCCTTGAAACAAGTTCTTTGGCTAAACGAGCAGCCTTTGAAGCCTCAACTTCATAACCATCTGCCCCTATTTTATCTGCAAAGCTTTGAGAGATGGGTCCACCACCTATCATGACTACAACATCATCTCTAAGTCCAGCATCATTTAACATATCAATAACTACCTTCATATTATCCATAGTTGTAGTCATTAAAGTAGACATTCCAACTAATGTAGCTTTTGTTTCTTTTACTTTATTTATGAATTCCATAGGAGGAACATCTCTTCCTAGGTCATGTACTTCAAAACCACATGTTTCAAGCATAATTTTGAATAAATTTTTACCTATGTCATGGGTATCGCCCTCTACTACACCCACAACAGCCTTATGTTTTATCTCATTAGAAGCAAATTTTAGATGAGGTCTAAACTTATCCATACCTGCATACATAGCATCAGAACACATAAGTAGCTCAGGAATATAATACTCCTCTTCCTCATATAAAATTCCTGCCTTATCCATTCCTACAGCTAAACCAGAAGCTATTCCATCATAGGCATCATATCCTAGATTTAGGTATTCGTCAGCTTTAGCTCTTACTAAATCTTCATCCATATCAAGGACGCTGTTACATAGAGCATCTAAAAGTAAATTTTTCTTTTCGTCCATTTTCACACACACCTTTTTGTTTTATTGTAGGTTTCTATAAATTCATAAAAAAATAAATTTATATCCAAGTATATAATAATATTTTTTTTAGAATAATTTAGCATTATTTGAAATAACTATTAGTTAAATTTACTTATTTAAAATTCTAACTAAAAATAATGAAGAATTATCAAAATATATTGACAAAAATTCTAAAAAGGCATATTATATAGAAAATATATATTTATAATTCTTTGAAAGGAAGAGTAAATATTACTAAGTATGTAAAGCGAGTAGAGGATGGTGGAAGCTCTATGAGAAAAGTAGTATTGAAAGACATCCTGGAGATATTTACCTGAAATGAAAAGTAGGGTAGATCGGATTCCTCCGTTAAAGGGATTGAGATGATAAAGTAAATAATACTTAATCAAATTAGGATGGTACCGTGAATATTGCTTTCGCTCCTATTGGAGTGAAGGTTTTTTTATTTTAATGAAATAGAGCTCATTTCATTAATGTTAGTTTTCTTAGAATACCGGTATAAGGCATCTTCAAATGTCTTAAGAAAATTAATCTATCCTAATATATAATAATTTCTAGAGTGTAAAACTCTAAGAATTTATTAGTGTTTAATTACTATATCAGCAAGGGTGGTACCGCATATTTTGCCCCTTGAGCCGTTGGCTTAAGGGGCTTTTTAAATGCTTAAATTTAGGAGGTATAACAATGAAAAGAGTATTAATAAATAATTTAATTGATCATATGAATGAAAAAGTAAAAATATCAGGATGGGTTTATCGCATAAGAAAGTTAAAGTCCATTACCTTTATAGTATTAAGAGATAGAACAGGTCTAGTACAATGTGTAGCTGAAAATTCTATTGCTGAAAAAATGGATTTAAAAACAGAATCTGTAGTTTCTATTGAGGGTGTAGTTAAAGATGGAAAAAATAAATTAAATAACTTTGAGATTGAAATTGAAAGTATTGAAGTTATTAATTCTACAATAGGGGAACTTCCTATAGAAGTTAATAATAAAGACCTAAACATTAATTTAGACACTATGTTAAATAATAGAGTATTAAGTTTGAGACATGAAAAGATAAACTCAGTATTTGGTATTCAAAATATACTAGTTCAGGGATTTAGAGAATTTCTAACTAAGGAAGGATTTACAGAAATTTTCACACCCAAATTAGTATCTGAGGGAGCAGAAGGAGGAACAGAGGTATTTAAGGTTAAATATTTTGAAAGAAAAGCTTATCTAGCTCAAAGCCCTCAGTTTTATAAGCAAATGATGGTAGGTGCAGGTTTTGAAAGAGTTTTTGAGATAGCTCATGTATATAGAGCAGAACAGCATAATACCAATAGGCACTTAAATGAATATATAAGTATGGACTTTGAAATGGGATTTATTGAAGATGAAAGAGAAGTTATGGACATGGAAGAAAGACTATTAAAGTATATTTTAAGTAAGGTTAAAGAAGAGGGGAATAAATACTTAGACATACTAGAAGTTAAAATTCCAGAAATCCGAGGAGAAATACCTAGAATGAAGTTGAAGGATGCCTTGGACATACTAGAAAAAGAGTACGGCAAAGAGAACTTAGATGGAGACCTTGACCCAGAGGGTGAAAAACTTATTTATAGATATGCCAAGGAAAGGTTAAACTCAGATTTCATATTTTTAACCCATTACCCAAGGAAAAAGAGACCAATGTACACCATGCCTTGTGGAAAACTAGAGACTTACAGCTTTGACTTATTATTTAGAGGAGTTGAAATAACTACTGGAGGACAAAGAATTCATAATTATAATGAGTTAATAAAAAATATAGAATATAAAGGTCTTAACCCAGAGAATTACAGCAGCTATACCTGTGTATTTAAACAAGGTATGCCAACCCATGGAGGTCTTGCCATAGGATTAGAAAGGTTAACGGCTCAGTTATTAGGATTAGAAAATGTAAGAGAAGCATCACTAATTCCTAGGGACAGAACTAGACTTACACCTTAAGTGACCTTAGGAGCAAAGAGAAAAAAATTAAAATTTAAGTATAAGTTCTAAGTCCAGGATATTATTATACATCCTGGACTTTCATTAAAACATATACAAATTATTGTATTACTTCACAGCTTGAAGTGCAGCTTCATAGTTAGGTTCATCAGTGACTTCACTGCAATATTCTACATAGGTAATTGTGTTATCTTCATCTAATACGAAGACAGCTCTAGTAAGTAATCCTAGTTCATTGATGTATACTCCATATCTATCACCAAATTCTCTAGTTTTATAATCGGAAAGAGTAATTACATTTTTAATTCCAGCAGCTCCACACCATCTACCTTGAGCAAAAGGTAAATCCATTGATATGGTGTATATAGTAACATTATTAAGTTTAGAAGCTTCTTCATTGAATTTTCTAACTTCCATATCACATACACCTGTATCTATAGATGGAACAACTACAAAGATTCTTTTTCCTTTAGTATCTTGTAAAGTAACAGGTTGTAGTTCATTATTAATTAAAGTAAAGTCAGGAGCCTTATCTCCTACTCTTAGTTGAATTCCTTTTAAAGTAATTGGATTGCCTTGAAATGTAATTTCCAAGCATATCATCTCCTTTTAAATTTATATTCCATAGATATAATATGCTCAAATATACTATTTATTATAAGGTTTTATAACAATATTTAAATAGTAAACAATATTATAAAACTGCCTTTACAGCTATAATAATTAAAATAATTCCGCCTAATATTTCAGCTTTTTTACCAAGTAAATCTCCACATTTCTTTCCTATGAAGATGGCAATAAAACTACAAATAAATGTGGTTATACCGATGATACAAATAGCTGGAAGAATAGCAATATTCATAGCGCTAAAGCCAATACCTACTGCAAAAGCATCTATACTAGTAGCTATTCCTTGAAAAAATAAAAGCTTGTAGTTAAGGGGTACAACTTTATTTTCATCTTCTTCTTTATCTGGGAATATGCCTTCTTTTAACATATTTGCCCCTATAAATCCTAATATGATTAAAACTAAAATACCAGAATATTTACTTAAAATTTCTGAGAACATTCCTCCTGCATAATAACCTAGAAAAGGCATTGCCCCTTGAAAGAAGCCGAAGAATAAAGGCATAGCTATAATTTTTGTTTTAGTAGCATCCTTGTACACCATACCATTAGTCATAGATACTGCGGCAGCATCCATACTAAGACATAATCCTATCATTATAATTTCAATAGTACTCATTAAAAAACTCCTTAATCTTATTTTATTAAACTTTAAGTTATCCTCCTCATACATAATAAAAGACCCATGTATAGCAAAGTTTAAAGTATCTCTTTTATTAGAGACATCTTAATTAAGCTATACATGAGTCTTGTTCTTTAAGGCAAGCCAGATTAAAAAATTAATCATTATGTTGACTTGTCACGTATAAAAGCATTATACGCAAACTACTCCCCCATGATACATTATTTTATTATTATATTATAAAACCATGAATAAGTAAATATGATTTACACTTTTATATAAGTTTGATATAAGTAGAAATATTGGATATAATATACATGTAATATAACATGTAGTAACAGTGAAGAGCAACAATATAATTTAAACATAAAATTAAACTGAAAAAGATATTATAAAATAGCTTATCTATATATGGAGAATTTAACTATAAAACTATATAACTATATAAATAGTTAACTATTTGTTCTGTTCATGCGGGTTTCGGGGGTTTGCTGTTTAAATATTATATTTAAACTTATGTTAAATATATAAGAAATTGATATAGGTACAGTGATGATTTTAAAGTGTAAAAAGGAAAGGAGTAATAATGTGGTTGAAGATAAATTTTTAAGCAAAATAAGTAAGTATAATGATGATATTGCTAAATATAAAAAAGAATTTGATAGAATCGGATATTTAAGATTATTAGTAATGATACTAGCCTTGTATTTCACCTATATAGGAATAAAGGTAGAAGTGACAAATAGGGTTCTATTTCTTTCTATAGTTTTTTATGGAAGTTTTATATTTTTAGTAATATATCATAGAAAAGTAAAAAGTAAATTAAAACTGGCTGAGGATATGATTGAAATAAATAATAGATACCTTCAAAGAATTTCTGGTCAGTGGATAAAGTTTCAGGATTTGGGAGAAGAGTTTGTAAATAAGGAGCACAGATATGCATCTGATTTAGATATTGTAGGTAGTGAATCTTTATTTCAATTAATAAATATAACTAATACTTGGCATGGAAGAAAATCTTTAGCTAATTCTTTATTAGAACCTAGGTTTGATTATAATGAAATACTATTAAGACAAGAGGCTATAAAAGAGTTATTTGATGACTTGGATTTTTGTGAGGAAATGGAGTATATAGGTAGAAATAGTAGGAATAGATTAAAAAGTCCTGAAAAATTAATAAAATATGTAGAAGATAAAGGTGTCCTTATAAAATCGAAATTAATTAAAAAGACTATATATTTAATGCCCTTAGTTACAATACCAATTACTTTAATAATACTTATATTTAAAATGAATAATTTTAATTGGTTAATGTATTTTCTTTTAATTGTGCAAACAATTATATGGACAATATCTACTTTAAAGTTAAATTTAGTTCTAGAAGTAGTTAATTATTTTAGAGGAAACCTAGAAGAGTATTTAAACATTTTAAAGTTAATAGAGAAAAAAGATTTTAAATCTAAAAAGTTAAAGAATATAAAAGAAAATTTATTTAAAGATAAAGATTCATCAATTAAAGCTATAAAAAGACTTTCTAATATATCAGAAAGAGTAAATATGAGAAATAATGGATTGTTATATTTAGCTTTAAACATACTATTTCTTTGGGATTATCAATGTGTATTATCTCTTGAGGATTGGAAGGCTGAAAATGGTGATAAAATAGAAAGTTGGCTTTCCAATATTGGGGTTATAGAAGAACTTATGAGTCTTGCTGTGTTAATTCATATAGATGAAAATGTAACATTACCAACAATAAATCCTAGGGGTGTTAAAATAGAGGCACAAGACCTTGGTCATCCTTTAATAAATAGAGATGTACGAGTTAATAATGATTTAAGTATGAAGGAAAATATATTTATAATTACAGGATCAAATATGTCAGGTAAAACTACATTTTTAAGAACTATAGGTATAAATTTAGTTTTAGCCTATGTAGGTGCACCAGTATTTAGTAAGAAAATGGAGTGTAGCTTATTAGAGATATATACATCTATGAGGATAACAGATGATTTAAAAAATGGAATTTCAACTTTTTATGGAGAATTAATTAGAATAAAGGAAATTATTGAAGGTGCAAAGAATAATAAAAATATGATTTTTCTTATTGATGAAATTTTTAGAGGAACTAATTCTAAGGATAGGATTACTGGAGCTGAAGCTGTAATTAAAAACTTAAGTAAAGCTGGAGTTATAGGGGCTTTAACTACTCATGATTTAGAATTATGTAGTCTTTCAGAGCATAGTGGAATAAAAAATTATCATTTTTCTGAGTATTATAAAGAAAATAAAATATATTTTGATTACGAACTAAAAGTAGGTAAATCCAATACCACAAATGCTAAATATTTAATGAGAATTGTAGGAATTGAAATTTAATTTACATGGGTTCTTTATTTTTAAAGAAAATGGTGTAATTTTAAGTATGTATTAAGTACTTTTAAGTTAATATTCTCATGGAAAGTAATATATGTGTTATTATTTTCATAAGATATATAAGGCATCTTCAAAAAATAAATAAGTCAGAATATACTTTCCATCTTTGACTTATTATTTATTTTCAGATGCCTAAAATAATTAGGGGGAAAGTGTAAATGGGAGAACTGTTAGAAATTTTTACTGACAACTTAGGATGGATAATTCTTGCATTAGCGATTATTTGGCTTATTTGTATTACTTGGAAGAAGGCAGCCCAAGATAAAGCTATTGTAGTTACAGGACTTAAGAGAAGGGTTATAAGTGGTAAGGGAGGATTTGTTGTTCCATTCTTCGAACAAACCAATAGATTATCACTTGAAAACATGAAGGTTGAAGTAAAGACTCATGAATCCTTAGATAGTAATGGAGTACCAATAGATACTGATGGAGTAGCTATAATAAAGGTTAAGTCAGATCCTGCAAGTGTATTATTAGCTATGGAGCAATTTAATACTGGAAAAGAAAGAGAAACTATTGAAGTAATGAAGGGAACTGTACAGGATGTACTGGAAGGTAAACTAAGAGAAATAGTTTCAAAAATGAGTATTGAAGAGATATACAAAGACAGAGAAATGTTTGCAAATGAAGTTGAAAATGTTGCAAAGTCAGACCTTGAAAGGATGGGTCTTGAAATTAAGACCTTTACAATTAGAGACATAGACGACACTAAGGGATATCTTCAAGCACTTGGTGCTAAACAAATAGCAGAAGTTAAGAAAAATGCAGCAATAGCTGAGGCAGAAGCAAAGAGAGAAGAGATGCAAAAAACCGCAGAAGCAAAGAGGCTTGGAATGGAAGCACAAATATTTGCAGAAGCTGAAATTGCTAGAGCTAATAAAGAGAAGGAATTAAAAGTTCAATCCTTTAAAGAAGAAGAGAAAAAGGCACAAGCTAAGGCAGACTTTGCTTATGAAGTTGAAAAGAATATAGTTCATAAGAAAGTTGTAGAAACCTTAAAGGATGCAGAATTATTTGAAGAACAAAGACAAACTGATATAGCAGAGCAACAAGTACGTAAAAAAGAGAAAGAACTTGAATCTACAGTTAAAAAAGTAGCAGAAGCTGATAAATATAGAGCTGAGCAAGCAGCAGAAGCTGAGAGATTTATGATGATTAAGAGAGCTGAAGCAGAGGCTGAAACAATAAAAATTAAAGGTATGGCAGAAGCAGATGCCATAAGATTAGTAGGAGAGGCTAATGCAGATGCAATGAAGGCTGAGGCAGAGGCTATGAAGAAGAAGGCTGAAGCTTATAAGGAATATGGAGAAGCAGCTATTATTCAAATGTTAACAGATAAGCTTCCAGAGGTAGCAAAGAATATAGCAGAGCCATTATCTAGAACTGAGAAGATGGTTATTATTGACAATGGGGGTCAAGGTGGAGCAGCTAAGGTGTCAAAGAACATAGCTAATATCATGGCTGAAGTTCCAGAAGTTATCAATTCCTTAACTGGTATAGACCTTGTAGAGCTAGTAAAGGGAATAACCTTAAATAAGAAAAATGAAGATTTAGAAGATGATGAAGAAAAAACTATTATAGAACCTGAAACTATAGAATCAGAAGTAGAAGAGAGTTCTGTAATAGAATAAATATTTATACAGTAAAAAGACTCTAGGCTATTAAATTAGTGGCTTAGAGTTTTTATTTTTCAATTTATCATTTTAAGCAAATACAGAGTCTAATAAAGAGTTTAGAAGGTTTCATATAAATATGAAATTTCTACCAAAACCCCTAGTTATGTTGACAAGGGGGGTGTACATTGCTAGAATTAAAAATAGATATTGGTAAAAGTATGGAGAAAAGGTGCCATTAGGGGGGAAAACCATGAATAAAAAATTAAGATTCATAGCAGCGGTAGTTGTAAGCTGTAGTTTAATGTCATCAACAGTATTAGCAGATGACTTATCAGATGCAAAAAGTAAATCTAAAGAAATTGAAACGCAAATTGAAAGTAATAAGGCTAAAGTATCTGAGTTAGAAGAAAACAGAGATAATATATTAAGTGAAATTTCAGAGTTAGACAACAATATGGACAAGTTGTATAGTGAGGTAAATAATTTACAAGCTCAAATTTCACAGTCAACTAATAAAATAGAAGAGCTAGAAGAAAGATCTAGTGAACTTAAAAAAGAGTTAGAAGCCAATAAAAAGGTCATGGATAAAAGACTAAGAGTTTTATATAAAAACAATGGTACAAGCTACATAGAAATTCTACTTAGTGCCGAAGGTTTTTCAGATTTTTTTGAAAAGATAGATATAATTAATACCTTAATTTCTTTTGACAATGAAGAAATAAATAAATTTAAGGCAAATCAAGAAGAATTAGATAAAAATATAAAGGATTCCTCTGAAGAAAAGAAAACCTTAGAAAATGCAAAAGCTATAGTGGATGCAAATTTGGAAGAATTAAATGCTAAAAAAGATGAGAAGACAAAACTTATGGCAAAGGCAGAAAATGAATTAGGAACAGCTGAAAAGCTTCTAGCTCAAAATGAAGCAGAATCTGAAGAAATTTTAGCCAGTATAACAGCTATGGAAAAGGCTGCAAGTAGACCTTCTCGTGGAGGTTCAATTTCTCAATCAAACACTAAGCCTTCAAATAGTGGGTCATCTTCAAGTCAAGTATCCACTAATGGAATGTACTCAATAACAGGAACTAGATATGCTATTACATCTCCATTTGGAAATAGAACTAGTCCAGTAGGTAGAGGGCAAGAATTCCATAAAGGAATAGATATAGGTGCTCCATATGGTGCTCCGGTGTATTCTCTTAAGGCTGGAACTGTAACTTATGCAGGATGGATGGAAGGATACGGTAATGTTGTTGTGGTAAGTCATGGAGACATTAGTACATTATACGCTCATAACTCATCTTTATCAGTAAGTGTTGGACAAACAGTAGCAGGAGGACAACAGCTATCAAATGTTGGTTCTACTGGATGGTCAACAGGTCCTCATATACATTTTGAAGTTATTAAAAATGGAACTAATATAGATCCTGCACCATATTATTTTTAATTCAAATTTTTAGAATATAAGAAGTTTAACATATATGTAGATAAAAACATCTAAGCATTGGCAAGTCACTAATGCTCAGGTGTTTTTATTTTGGATTAAATTTAGTATTGACATAGTGTATATAAACAATATATACTGTTAGTATAAAGAAGCAATTTAGCTTAATTTTTTTATAAGTACTGTACATACTGAATATTAACAGCGTTAAACAGTAGTTATAGTAAACTTAATTTTAAATTAAAATTTATAAGAATTAATGGAGGTGTTACTTTGTCTAATAAAATAATAGAAATAAAAAATTTGACTAAAGAATATGAAGATTTTAAGTTGGATAATATTTCATTTAGTTTAGATAGAGGATATATTATGGGCTTTATAGGTGAAAATGGAGCAGGTAAAACAACTACTATAAAACTAATTATGAATTTACTAAAAAGAGATGAAGGTGAAATTCAAATCTTTGGTAAAGATAATATTGACAATGAAAGAGAGATAAAGGAGCGTATAGGATTTGTTTATGATGAATGTTTTTATTATGAAAATATCTCTATTAAAGATAATGAAAAAATAATCTCTGGTTTTTATAAAAGTTGGAATACTAAGGTATTTGAGAATTATTTAAGGAAATTTAACTTAAATAAAAAGCAAAAGGTAAAAGAATTATCTAAAGGAATGAAAATGAAATTTGCCATTGCTTTAGCATTAAGTCATAATGCAGAATTTTTAATACTAGATGAACCGGCTTCAGGACTAGATCCAGTTATGAGGCGTGATATTTTAGATGTATTTCAAGAGGTCATACAAGACGAAAATATAGGTATTTTAATTTCAAGTCATATAATTTCTGATTTAGAGAAGATATCAGATTATATAACTTACATCCAAAAGGGAAAGATAGTTTTCTCTAAAGCTACTAGTGAATTAATGGAGGAATATAAAATAATTAAAGGGGATAAGACTCTATTAAGTAAACTTGATGAAAAAGTTATATATGGATTGAGAGAAACACCATATGGTTTTGAAGGAATAATTAAAGATAAATACATTGAAAAAAGTATAAGGCAGAAAATTGTTAGTGAAAAGCCATCTTTAGAGGAAATTATGGTAGCTATGAATAAGGGGGTAAGAAAATAAATGTGGAAAATGGCCATGAGAGATTTAAGGGGAGTATTTAATCTATACAGCAACAAAAGTGGATTAATTATGATAGTAGTAGTTATATTGTTTGGAGTTGGGAATAAAGGAGCTGGCTTATTTAATTATTTTTTACTAATGGGTGGGGTAATTAGTATAGCCTTTACTGAAATGGAATCTAGAGATAAGATTCATATTAGTATACTTAGTAGTCCTTGTAAAAGAAGTGATTATGTATTAGGTAAGTTTCTGTTTTCTATTATATGGATAATCATAGTAACAGTAATAGGAGTGCTATTAAATAATCTAATTTATATGATATATCCAGCAGAGTATTTAAAATTGCCTCCATCTGTAATTAAAGGGACTGTTAGTTATATTCTTACATTTGTAGCTCTTTATTATTGTGTATATTTTTCATTAGGAATAAAGTTTGCAAAGATATTTTACTTTGTTATCTTCTTTGTTATAATGGCAGGAACTTTAACCATAGGTGAGTATCTTAAAGGAGAAGCATTACCTGGGTGGTTATCTAGCATAGAAAGACTTTTAGTGATATTTCAAAGTAATACTTTAGGAAGTAACATTATATTAAGTGCACTGGTATTAGGTATTTTAGCTTTAATTGCTACTATATCAGTGGTTATTTATGAAAAGAAAGATTTTTAGGAGGAGAATTTATGGGAGCTCTTTTAAAAAAGGATTTTATAACTAGTCGATATATTTATACTATTTCTCTTTTAGTTGTAGGAATAGCATTATGTTTTGCTTCTATGTATAACTTTGAAGCTACACTTTTGATTTATTTATTGGGAACCTTCATAGTACCGTTAATAGCAAATAAATTTACAGCTACAGATGAAATGAGAAGAAACTATGATGTAATTATTAATAGCTTTCCGGTAAGAAGAGTTGATGTAGTGATAAGTAAATTTATTTATTATTTCATAATTTATGTTTTATGTTCATCTATACTTATGTCAATAGTATTATTAGTTGGAAACTTTAATCAAGAAAATTTATGTATAATTTATATTATCCAATCTTTATCCTTTATATATTACTGTTTAATAATTGGGGTTACGAATTTTATATACTATAGATATGATTATAGTGTTGCTGCAAAATACTCCGCAATCATTATTATTGCAGTTATAAATGTGCCTATAATTATTTTGAAGCTTATTGATAAGATACGCCCTAATATTTTCAAAGGAATTAGCAAGTATTTATTAGTAAGTACAATTCCTAAAGTGTATTTAGCTATAGGTATTATTCTAATAGGAATTATAATATATTTTTTCTTTATAGTATTGTCTATAATTGGATATAGAAAGAGAGATTTATAGGTAGATAAAAATTTTCAGAATACATTTAAACTTGGAGGAATTTCAATGAATATAATAATAAACAACTCTTCGGGAGAACCCATATATTCTCAGATAGAAAAACAAATAAAGGACGATATTTTAACAAATAAGTTAGAGCCTAATGAGCCATTGCCATCTATACGAGGGCTTGCTAAAGATCTGAGAATTAGTGTAATTACAACTAAGAGAGCTTATGATGAGCTAGAACGGGAAGGCTTTATATACACAGTTCCAGGGAAGGGATCTTTTGTAAATGTTCAAGATAAGGAACTTTTAAAAGAATCTATTATGAGAAATATGGAAGACTATCTAATTAAGGCAATAGAGGAAGGTTCTAAAGCTGGAATATCAGTAGAAGAAATCATAGAAAGTTTAAGAGTACTTGCTGAAGAATATAACCTATAGTAGGAGGAATATGATGGATAATATATTGTATGTGGATAATTTATGTAAAAAATACAAAAACCTTAAGTTAAATAATGTTTCTTTACAGTTGCCTAAGGGATTTATTATGGGGTTAATTGGTGAAAATGGGGCAGGTAAAACTACGTTAATAAAACTTATAATGAATTTAGTAAAGAAGGACAGTGGAGATATAAAGATATTTGATAAAGATAACGTTAAATTTGAAAGGGAAATAAAAGATAGAATAGGTTTTGTTTATGATGAAGTTTGCTACTACGACCATATGTCTTTAAAAGAAAATGGCAACATGGTTTCTATGTTATATAGTAAGTGGGATAAGGATAAATTTAATTATTATTTAAATAAGTTTGAGCTTAATAAGGATAAAAAACTAAAAGAATTATCTAAGGGTATGAGAATGAAATTTTCATTATGTATAGCCCTTAGCCATGGAGCAGAGTTTATAATAATGGATGAACCTACTGTGGGATTAGACCCAGTGGTTAGATCGGAAGTGTTAGAAGAACTTCAAAGTTTAATGGAAAATGAAAATATGGGGGTATTAATATCTACTCATATAACTTCAGACCTTGAAAGAATAGCAGATTATATTACTTTTATAAAGGATGGAAGTATTGTATTCTCAAAACCAAAGGATGAAATAATGGAAGCCTACAAAATTATTAAAGGGGACTGCAATATACTTACAAAGGAAGTTGAGAAACACTTTGAAGGCATAAGTAAAAATAGATTTGGTTTCGAAGGGTTGACATCACAAGTCGATAAAGTAAGAGAAATTTTAGGAGATAATATTGTAGTAGATAGGGCTACCATAGAGGATATTATGATTTTAAAAAAGTAAATTGAATATATGTAAGTTAAATATGTTATTTACCATGGTTTATGTATAATAAATTAATTAGTTATACATAAACCATGGTATTTTTGTTATATCAAATATAATTAGGGAAAATTGAAATAATAAAATAATTTCAAGAAAAATTCATGTTAAAATTATGTAGACATTCTTCGTAGTACGAAGTAAAATATTTATTGAGGTGTTGTAGAAATATTAATAGCATAAAATTTTATAGTGGTGGGGATTGATATTATGGAGAAAAGAATAGACTTAACAGAAGGGTCTATAAGTGGAAAGCTAGTTCAATTAGCTCTTCCTATTATGGCAACTTCATTTATTCAAATGGCATACAATCTAACAGACATGCTTTGGGTTGGAAGAATAGGAAGTACAGCAGTAGCAGCAGTAGGAACAGCAGGTTTTTTTAGTAACTTAGCTGCAGCTCTTACCATGATAGCTAAGGTAGGTGCAGAGGTAAAAGTATCCCAAAGCTTGGGACGTAAAGATGAAAAAGCTACAAGGAATTATATTGTTAGTGCCCTACAAATTAATATAGTATTATCTTTAATCATGGGAGTAATAATACTATTATTTAGAAGTAAGTTTTTAGCATTTTTCCAGTTAGAAAATGTGAAAGTTATATCTATGGCAGAAACTTATCTAGCTACAATAGCTATGGGGATGGTTATAACAAATTTAATACCAGTACTAACAGCAATATTTAATGGAGCAGGTAACAGTAAGACACCCTTTATTATTAACACTGTTGGTTTAGTAGTTAATATAGTATTTGACCCAATTTTAATTTATGGTATGGGACCTATTCCAAAGATGGGAGTCTTAGGAGCGGCCTTAGCAACAATAGGGTCACAAAGTATAGTTGTAACTTGTTTCTTAATATCTATTTTAAAGAGTAAAGAAAAATATTTAAAATTTACTCTATTAAAGAAACCTGATTTTAGAGCTATAAAAACTATATGTAAACTTGGAATTCCTTCTGGAGTTCAAAGCGGATTATTTACTACTTTTTCTATTTTAATAGCAAGGGTAATAGCTGGATCTGGTGAAGTCGCTATAGCAGTACAAAAAGTAGGAGTTCAAATTGAAGCAATAACTTGGATGACTGCAGGTGGATTTTCAACAGCCCTTAGTTCTTTTGTAGGACAAAATTATGGAGCTAAAAAACATGATAGAATTAAGGAAGGCTATAAAGCTACTATTTTAATAGCAGGAGTAGTTGGAATTTTAGCCACTCTAGTATTAATAATAGGAGGAAAAGGAATTTTTTCAGTATTCATAAAAGAAAAAGAAGCTATAAGGTTAGGTACAGATTATTTAAGAATCCTTGGATATTCTCAATTGTTTATGTGTATTGAAATTACAACAGTAGGAATGTTCAATGGTTTAGGACGAACATATATACCTGCAGCTGTAAGCATTATACTGACAGGACTTAGAGTTCCAGCATCTATGATATTATCATCACCAAACCTTTTAGGCATAGATGGAGTTTGGTGGAGCATTAGTATGAGTAGTGTTCTTAAAGGAATAACTATTGTGATGATTCTATATTACATGACTAAGAAGAAGAATTTATTACTCGATAATACATCAGAAAAAAATATATCTGTAGAAGTGATTTAATATAAAGTAGAAGGCTGTGTCAAAATGAGATTTAGATTATTTTGACATAGCCACTTTTATTATTTTATCATTTCGAGCTTTTCTATGACTACACTATAAGAGCCATCTGGAGATGTAACTTCTGCTTTTTCACCTAAATTTCTTTTGTATAACGCTTTTCCTAAAGGACACTCTATGCTAATTTTATTATTAAGAGGATCTGCTTCAACAGTGGTTACCATGGTGAAATCTTCTTCCTCATCATCATCTAGAAATCTTAGGGTTACAATTTTTCCAACACCAACCTGATTTTCTGATATGTCATCATTTATTATTTTTGCCGTTTTAATCATTTTTTCTAGATATCCCATACGTCTATTATTATCAGCTCTATTCTTTTTAGCTGCTTTGTACTCAAAATTTTCGCTTAAGTCTCCATGAGCTCTAGCTTCTTTTAATTCTTCATTTATCTGAAATCTAACTACATTTTTTCTATGTTCGAGTTCATCTTTTAGAATTTGAACTGATTTTTCAGTGAGATAGTTATACATAATTTAAAACCTACCTTCTAAACTAAATTATATTTATATAATACTATTATACAGCTAAAGATATTAATACAATATACTCTTTTAAATAATATGACTTAGTTAAAGGCTCTGTTGAAAATTACAGTGATAGAACATATAAAATCTAAGAATAAATTAAGAAAAGGACTTATTTAAAATTACTTTAAAATAAGTCCTACTTTATAATTAATTTATTAAGTGTTAAATATTATAGTTATTCGTTAACGGAACTGAGTTTGAATAAGTCGAACTAGTGGACTTTCTGGATATAAAATATTGGAAAGTTCATTATAAAGAATAGTAATTCTAAATAATCCACTAGAGGCTGGTGTAAATTCATCAACTTGATAATATAATACTAAGCCTTCAGGAGTTAAATAGAATTTTTGGGTATCTGTAACTCCGGTATATGGTGTAGTGAAATTTATATTCATTTCATTAGCCTTTTGTGTAGCTATATCACTAACAATTTGAGTATAGTTCATGCTATTATTAAATAAATTACCAAAGTCATAGACCTCTCCAGTATTAACATCCATAGTTAAAGAAGTAAATAAAGTACTGCCAGCTGGATTATCTTCAGTTTCTGTGTACAAAGACATTACTATACTTAATAGACCATCAGAATTTAGCGGAACTTCATAAGCACTTTCTACTGTTGTAAAGTTCACTTTATCAGGAACTAAAACTTCATTAAGCCATAAAGAATTCAATGAATCAATAATTTCTTGATTCACTATACTAGCAGTATCTCCATTTTCAGCATTTTCAATAAATGGATATTCAAGTTTGAATTGTGAAGGTGATAATACTTGAGTTTCTAAGGTAGGTGTAAGATTATCTTCTGGTGGGGTATAACGTCTACCAAAGCATTCAAAGTAATCTATTCTGTTTAAGCTTATACCAAAGTAAACCCATCTCCAGCCAGTCCATCTAAATCCATAGGCAGTTCGTCTATCGACATTAATAAGCCATGCCCAAAAAGAATTTCCATTACGAAGCCATATATATACAAATTGGAATCTACAAGGTCTTATAGATCCAGGGGATACAGCTTTAGTCTGTGGTCCTGAAGAAAATGATTTCTTAGGCGTCATATTTGGGGGAGGTCCTGGAGGTCCTCCTGATTGTGGACCTGAAGGTGAACCAGGTTGTGATACTGGGGGTCTTGGTGGTTGATTCCATGGTGGTGCTGATGGGCCAGGACCTCCTGGGAAAAATGGAGGTACTATCCTTTCATCAAAACACTCATTACAACTTTCTTCGTCATCTAAGTATCTATTAGTATAATAATTTTGTGAGTTTATATCATAGGGTTTCCTAATGAACATAACATGCTCCTTAATAGTATTACAATATCATAATATACAATTTAAATTGGAATGTGAGTTTAAAAAAGTTTTTTTATAAATACATAAAAAAATTTTTTCATGACATACTATTATCATACCAATAAAATCATTATTTGTTTTGTAGTAAGTTTTCATGCCTGTGAATGTTTAAGTGAATTTCATAGAAACGAGAATTTGAAGGAGGAATAGCTTATGAAGAATGTTTATCAATCTACACATATAGCTACTAGCCCCAAAACAAAGCAGCAACTAAGGAAATTTAAAGAGGAATTTTCTGAAGAGTTATCATGGGATAAAGAACGGGGGAAGTACCGGAAATAATATCATGATAGTGTAATGATTTTATTGTTATAATAAATGGTGAAAGCCTTTCTGCACAGTAGCAGAAGGGCTTTCTTTTATAAGAGTTATTGACATAAAAGTTTTTATAAGTAATTATATAAATATAATTGTATAAGTAATGGATGGAAAGGATGATTAGTAATGGTAAATATAGGAAACTATTGGGATGAAAAGCTAAAAGGAGAATTTGATAAGCCTTATTACATAAAATTAAGACAATTTTTGATTAGTGAATATAAAACTGGAAATGTATTCCCAGATATGAATAATATTTTTAATGCCCTTAAATTTACATCTTACGAGGATGTTAAGGTGGTAATATTGGGGCAAGATCCATATCATGGAGCTGGTCAGGCACATGGATTATCTTTTTCAGTTCAACCTGGAGTTAGAATTCCACCATCTCTTTTAAATATGTATAAGGAATTAAAAAGTGATTTAGAGTGCTATATTCCTAATAATGGTTACTTAGTTCCTTGGGCAAAACAAGGAGTATTACTTTTGAATGCTGTACTTACAGTAAGAGAAGGTGAGGCCAATTCACACAAAAATAAGGGCTGGGAATGTTTTACTGATAGAATAATAACATTATTAAATGAAAGAGAGAAGCCTATAGTATTTTTATTATGGGGAAATAATGCAAAGGAAAAGATGAAGTTTATTACAAATCCTAATCACTATATTTTAACTTCAGTACATCCTAGTCCTTTATCTGCAACTAGAGGGTTTATGGGATGTAAGCATTTCTCAAAGACTAATGATATATTAAAATCTTTGGAACAAAAAGAAATTGATTGGCAAATACCTAATATTAATTCATAGTATATTTGAAATTCAAATAGATAAAATATAACTATTTAATATTATAATTATTAAAGTTTATTTATTAGCAAATAGTTATAATGAAGATGAATTAAATATGAAAGAGGGTATATGTAATGATTGAAAAAATTAGTGTGAAAAAGGTTAGAGAAGTTGCAGAAGAACATTTCAGAAAAGGTGAGTTTTATTGTTCAGAAGCAATAGTTGCATCTATTAAAAGTAACTTTGAAGTAGACATGCCAGATGAAATGATTGCCATGGCTTCTGGATTTCCAGTAGGTATTGGAAAATCAAAATGTACATGTGGAGCTGTTACAGGAGCTGTTTTATGTCTTGGATACTTTTTTGGAAGAACTAAAGGAAGTAATCCTCAAGATCCCAAGAGTGTTAAAGCTTTACAGTTAGCCTATGAATTACAAGATAGTTTTAGACAAAAGCATAAATGTTTATGTTGCAGTGTTCAAACTAAAGGTATGGATATGGCATCTGGTGAGCATAAAGCACAATGCATAAGATTTACTGGAGAAATGGCAGAAAAGGCTGCAGAAATTATTGTAAGAGAATTAAATATTGAAAATATTGATGAATAGTTGAGGAAAATGAATATGAATTATATAAAAAAAATACCATTGCCAATGGCAGCTGTAATGCTAGCATTAGCTTCATTAGGAAATTTATTATCATCATACAATATAATATTTAAAAATATCCTTGGAGTGATATCTGCAATAATATTAATACTTCTTACAATAAAGATTATAACTTGCTGGAAAGATGTAAAAGAAGAAATAAAACATCCCGTTATTGCAGCAGTTATACCTACCTACTCCATGGGGGTTATGCTTTTATCTGCATATTTAAAGGAAATATCTTTCTCATCTGGATTTATTCTATGGTGGGTGGGGGTACTAATACATATAGGCCTAATAATATTTTATTCTAAAAACTTTATATTAAAATTTGATATTAAGAAGATGTTTCCAAGTACATTCATTGTTTATGTGGGAATAGGTGTAGGTGGAATAACTGCACCAGCATTTAAATTAGCTCAACTAGGACAAGCTTTTTTCTGGATTGCCTTTATTTCACTTATTATATTAATTCCTGTTTTAGGTTATAGAACCCTTATAGTAAAGGGAATACCAGAACCAGCCTTTCCAACCACAGTAATATTTGCAGCGCCAGCTGCACTTACACTTGCTGCATATTTAAATTCTTTTTCAGAAAAGAATATTAATATGGTCATGTTTTTAGCAGTATTGGTAATGGTATTATATATATGTGGAATAGTGTATCTTGTACAGGGGTTAAGACTTAAATTTTATCCCAGTTATGCTGCATTTACATTCCCTATGGTAATAAGTGCAATTGCAATGAAGGGTACTAATGGATTTTTGATGAAAGCTGGAAAAGAAATTTCTTGGCTAAAATATGTAGTTAAATTTCAAGAGGTAATTGCAACTGTTATAGTATTATATGTGTTTATAAGATTTTTAATGTTTATCCTAAAAAGGGATACAGTTAAAGTAAATACTACAATATCAAGATAATTTAAATATTAATTTTAAATAAACTCTATGAAGAAGATTTTTTCATAGAGTTTTGTTCCTTATTGATGAAAATTAATGATGGACTTTATGAAGAATTTTATATAGAAAGTAGAAAATATATTATGGATAAAAATTGATTTAATATAATATTGTTCATAATAAACATTAAACATACAACTTATATATAAATATCGATAAAAATCCTTTTAAAATATTAAAATTTATTTAAAAATAGGTTGATTTTTGTAATCGATTAAATTAAACTAGATAATTGAGTGGAAATTTAATGTCTAAGGTTTCTAGAAGTAAATTAACTACTTTTAAAAGAAATCAATTATAGGGGGAAAAAAATGGCTAAAAAAGACGGAATACAAACTGATGCTTCACTAAAGAGAGATCTTGGACTAGCTGCAGCTACAGCTATCGTAGTTGGGAATGTAATAGGTTCAGGAATTTTTATGTCACCGGCAAGTTTCGCAAGAGTAACAAACCCAAAAGTAGCTATACTAGCATGGGTTTTAACTTCAATAGGATCATTACTTATTGCTTTAAGCTTTGCTAATTTAGGATCAAAAATGCCTAAAACTGGAGGTCCTATTGTTTATACAAGAGCTGCCTTTGGTGATTTTGCAGGTTTTCTAATTGCATGGTCCTTTTGGATAGGTGCATGGGTAGGAAATGCAGCTATAATTACAGCATTTATGAGTTATTTTACATACTTTGTTCCAGCTGCAAACAATCCACTAGCAGCATTCTTGATATCTTCTGCAGTGGTATGGATATTTACATTAATAAATATATATGGTGTAAAATATGTTGGAAAAATAGGAGTTATATCAACAGTATTAAAAATTGCAGTACTTGTAGTATTTATTGTAATTGCTGCACTAAATTTTGATCCAAGCTATATGAAGACTGTATCTAGTCCAGAAGTAAGCGGAATGGGAACATTACCATCAGCTATAGCTATAGCACTATGGGCTTTTGTAGGATTAGAAAGTGCTACAGTAGCAGGTGGAGAGATAAAAAATCCAGAGAAAAATATTAAAAAAAGTACTATATATGGAATAGTAATAGTGTCTGCCATATATATAGTAATGAGTGTTGTTTCTATGGGTGCTATGGATCAAGCAGCTCTTGCAAATTCAGATGCACCGCTAGCAGATATTATAAATAAAGCTACAGGAGCTTCATGGGGGGGGACTTTCATAGCAGCTGGTGCACTAATTTCTACTTTAGGAGCAACTTCTGGATGGTTATTAACAACAGCTAGAAGTGCTGTTGGAGCAGCTGAAGATGGATTATTCCCAGCAATATTTAAACGTATAAATCCTAAATTTAATACTCCTGTGGCATCTCTTGTTATAGGAAGTATATGCATGAATTTACTTTTAATAATGAACTATGTAGGGTCTCTTAGAAGTGCCTTTGACTTTATGATATTACTAGCTACATTATCTTTCTTACCAGCATACACATTCTCAGCAGCTGCTGAAATAGTATTACTATGTAAGAAATCAAAAGATTTTAGCTTTATAAACTTCTTAAAGAGTTCATTCTTCTCATTACTTGCATTTGCTTATTCTATATATGCTATATATGGAACAGGAGCTGATGTAGTAATGTATGGATTTATATTAATGCTTGTAGGAATACCAATATATGTTTACATGATGCTTCAGAAAAATAAAGAAGATAAGAATATAGATAAAATAAGAGAAGCTGCAGGCTTAGAGAAATAGTATAGAGTTTACTAATTTACTAAGTATGCAAAATAATAACAGTCTGATTAAAATAATTTAAATCAGACTGTTTTCTTAAATTTCTAATATAATCTTAAGTACTTTAACTATTATATTTTAAGAATAGATTAATGTCTTCTTCTATCATTTTTAGAGAAGTTATCCAAAAGTCTTTAGAAGAGATATCAATATTCATTATTTTAGCTATATCGCTTAAAGAATTTTTCCCTGTTGCTGAAAGAAGGGTTTTATATTGTTCTGGGAAGGAATCGCCCCTCTTTAAGTATTCTGCATAAAGACCTTTTGCAAATAATTGACCAAAGGCATAAGGGAAGTTATAGAAATTATTTTCAGCATAATAGTAATGAGTTTTACAAGCCCACATGTATGGATGAAGGAAGTTAGAATCAAGGCCATCACCATAAGCTTCTTTTTGGGCATTAATCATTATTTCATTTAAATCTTTTACACTAAGAGATCTTTCTTTTCTTATTTTAAATAATTCACTCTCAAACAGAAACCTACTATAAATATCAACTATAACTTGAGTACAGTCACTAATTTCAGTTTCTAAGATAGAGAAAGCCTCATCTTTAGTAGCAGTTTTAATAGCTGCTTTTTTTACTATAGTCTCACAGAAGTTAGAAGCTGTTTCTGCTATTGGCATAGGATAATGTGCATTTAATATACTTTCATTGTTAAGGCAATATCCATGATACCCATGACCAAGCTCATGGGAAAGGGTAACTACATCACTAAAGGCATTACCATAGTTTAATAACACCCTACTCTCACCTACATGAGGAAGTCTAGAGCAAAATGCACCTCCTACCTTTCCTGCTTTAGGTAAAACATCTATCCATGATTTTTCCATGGCATTTTTAGCGAAATCTGCTAAGTCATCACTAAAGGTTCTAAAATTATCAATTACACACTTACATCCATCTTCATAGGTGTAAGTCATATCAGCATTACCCATAGGCGCAAATAAATCATAAAATGGTAGACCATTTTTATGGCCTAAAAGTTCGCCTTTTCTTTTGAGATACTTTCTAAATATAGGAAGATATTCTTTAATAGCATCGAGCATTGAGTCTAAAATTTTTCTATCCATCCTTGAATTAAAAAGAGTTTTATCTAGTGGAGAAGAAAACCCTCTTATATCACAAAGTGTTATAACTTCGCCCTTTATTCCATTAATAGCAGCAGCCATACCATCATGAATTTTTTCATAAGCCTTAATTTCAGCCTCATAAGCTTTTCTTCTAATAGTTGAGTCAGCCTCATAAGCCATGTTTCTAATCATAGATAAGGGTAGTTGTCTATTTTCTCCATGTAGTTCTATATCAACCATAAGGCCAGAGGTTAGCACATTTTTAAGTTTGCACCAAGCGTCTGATCCAGTATTTTTCATTTTTGCTATTATAGCTTCTTCTTTATCACTTAGCATATATTTTGCATTTTCTGCTTTTTCTTTAAGGAAAAAATTATGGTCACTAAGTAATCTAGAACCTTGAATTATTTTATCTAAATCTTTAAGATTACCAATCCATTTTGTAATTTTAGCTTCGCTTTCAGCTAGATTACTAATTTTAGAAGAAAGAATATCATCATATTTTAAAGCAGTTGAATTTTTGGTATCTACACTAAGAGTTAAGTGAACCATACTACCTAATTTTCTTGCTAGAGTTTTTAATTCTATATTCATAGATATGAAATTTTCTAACAACTTATCAGGTGAATCTGTACTATCAATAATGTTATTAGTAGTAGTTATGAAGTTTTCTATAAGTTCATCTAGATTATTCAAATCCTCTTTAAATTCATTGCATTCAAAGGAAGAATAAAGCTCTTTAAGACTCCAATTAAGTTCCAAATTTATCATCTCCTTGTATATTTTAATTATATTATAACATAAAAATACAATATATATAATTTTATAAATAAATGTAACTATATAGATAATAAGATGAATTGGAGCTATTACTAACAATTAGGTGATAAAATATATGATAAAAATATAGAAGTGACCAATTGAACTTTTATCTATTAGTCACTTTTTAATATAATTATTAATATTAGATTTTAATTGATTTCTTTAAATTATATAATAAATCTAATTATTTATGAGTTCCATGAATTACATTAAATCCATGATTCTTTAAAAGCTTTTCATGCTTATTATAATTATCACACTCAACATCTATACAAAGAGCTATATGAATGGTATCGACTTTTTTTCTTTTAAGTTGCTCTATTTTATGATTCCAATCTTCTTGATCTGATATAGTTGTATCACAACCACTACAATAGAAGAAGCTTGATAATATAGGTTTTGAATTTTCATACTTTCGAAAGGTATCAGTTAAATTGTTATAGGCATCAAAACATCCAGTTCCAGCACATTGACCGACTAACTTTCTACATGCCATTATTGCTATAGACATAGAAATCCTCCTTATATTTTAAAATGAATAGAATATATAAATTCAGTAATGCTACACAAGGATACTAACATGGGCTATGATACATGTCAAATGGCACAGTATTTTTAGGTTATACAATTATACTTTTTCAATATTAATAATTGTTAGTTATAAACTTTAGTTAGCAAAAATCATTATTCTACATATTATAGAGTATGAGAAGTGAAGTGTTAAACTGTATTACTAATATTATTCTAGGAGGAAATTATGAGAAAGAAAACTATTAAGTTATTAAGTGCTTTAATTTGTGCATTTATATGTGTTGGCTTATTTACAGGATGTAATAAAAATAAGACATCAGACAAAGAAAATCAAGGAAATAAAGATAAAATAACAACTATACGACTTAATGAAGTAACTAGATCCATTTTTTATGCACCAATGTATGCAGCAATTAGTGAGGGATTCTTTGAAGAAGAAGGAATTGAGATTGAACTTTCCACAGGCCAAGGTGCAGATAAAACTATGCAACAACTTATTAGTGGAAGTGTTAATATTGGATTCTCAGGACCAGAGCAAGTAATGTATATTTATAATCAAGGTAGAGAAGATTATCCAGTAGTATTTGCCCAGTTAACTCAAAAGGACGGATCATTTTTAGTATCTAGAGAAAAACATAGTGAGTTTTCATGGCAAGACATTAAAGGGAAGACAGTTATAGGAGGAAGACCGGGTGGAGTACCTGAAATGGCTCTTGAGTATGTATTAAAAAATGAAAATATCGACAAAGAAAAGGACTTAAATTTAGTTACTAATATAGCATTTGACGCAGTTCCAGGAGCATTTAAAGGCGGTACTGGAGACTATGCTGCAATATTTGAACCAACTGCTAGTGTAATAGCAAATGAAATAAATGGATCTGTAGTAGCATCTATTGGAGAAAGCGCTGGAAACCTTCCATATACATGTTTTTATACTGTTCAATCTTATATTAATGAGAATGAAGACTTGTTAGTAAGATTTGTTAAGGCTATTCAAAAGGGGCAGGAGTGGGTAATGTCTAATGAGGATGCTACAGTTGCCAATTCTATAAAAGATTTCTTTCCAGGAACAGATGAAGAAGTAATAGCAACAGTTGTGAGGAATTATAAAAAAATAGAGGCTTACGCTAAAACTCCAACGGTAAGTGAAGAGGATATGAATAGATTAATGGATATTATAGAATCCTACGACTCTGAACTTTTAACTAAAAGACCACCATTTAAAGATATAGTTAATAATTCAATTAGTGAAAAGGCTATGAAGAAATAAAGAAAAAATGATTTTTTAAAATCATTAAAATCTATAAATTATATATACAAATAAATAATTTTAAAGGAACATGTCTTTAGGATTTTAAAGGCATATTCCTTTTATTTATATATGGTATAAGTTTTATTATCAACATTTATTATAACCTCATATATTAGTACTATAAAATATTAAAGAACTTTAAAGCTAAGGATTATAAGTAATAATAGAAAAGAAATTAGAAAACTAAGAAGATAAAAAATAAAGATATGGAGATGGAGATATGAATAGAATAGAGATAAAGAATGTTTACATGAATTATCATACACTATCTGCAGAGACTGTTGCTTTAAAAGATATTAACTTCACAGTAGACGGTGGAGAGTTCGTAAGTATAGTTGGACCTTCAGGATGCGGAAAATCCACACTTTTAAATATAGTATCTGGGCTTATTGAAGCTTCATCAGGAGATATATTAGTTGATGGACGTGTTCAAGAAGGGTACTCAGATAAAATTGGATACATGTTTCAAAAGGATCAACTTTTTGAGTGGTTAACGGTATTGCAGAATGTAAGTATAGGATTAAAAATTAAAAAAATGATGAATGATGATGCAAAAATAAAATTAGAGAAATTATTAAAAAACTATAATCTATGGGAGTTTAAGGACCATTATCCAAGACAGTTATCAGGCGGCATGAGGCAAAGAGTTGCTTTAATTAGAACCTTAGCTTTAGACCCAGAAGTTTTACTTTTAGACGAACCATTTTCAGCCCTAGATTATCAAACTAGACTCAATGTCAGTGATGAAATATACGAAATAATTAAAAATGAAGGTAAAACAGCCATTATGGTCACCCATGACATTTCAGAGGCTGTGTCTATGTCATCTAGGGTAATAGTGCTATCAAAAAGACCAGCAGTAATAAAGAAAATTATAAAGATAGAATTTGATGGAGAAAATCTAACTCCTTTAAAGTGTCGTGAACACAGTAAGTTTAGAGTATATTTTAATGATATATGGAAGGAGATGGATTATGATGATAAGTAAGGAACATGAAGAATATTTAAAGAAGGTAAAAAGAAACAGAAGAAAGATTATTTTTACTAGAATACTTATATTAGTTGCATTTTTTCTTCTTTGGGAAGTATTAGGCAATTTAAAGATTATTGACCCGTTTTTAACTAGTACACCATTAAGAATGTTTAAGAGTTTTATAAAGTTGTATAATGAGGGAGCTTTAATTAATCATATAACAATAACTTGTTTTGAAACTATAATTGGATTTACTTTAGGAACCTTTTTAGGGACTATAATTGCAATAATGTTGTGGTGGTCAGACTTTCTTTCAAATGTTTTAGATCCATATATTGTAGTCCTAAATGCACTTCCTAAAGTAGCTTTAGGACCTATAATAATATTCTGGGCAGGGAATGGAATGAAGGCAATTATAATCATGGCATTGTTAATTTCTATAATTTCTACAATAATAAGTATACTTTCAGGCTTTAGAGAAGTAGAAGAAGATAAAATAAAACTCTTAAAGACCTTTGGTGCGTCAAAGTTTAAAATTTTAACTAACTTAATCATTCCTGCTACGACACCAACTTTTATATCTGCACTAAAGATTAGTGTAGGACTTTCTTGGGTAGGAGTTATAATGGGAGAATTTTTAGTAGCAAAAAAAGGACTTGGTTTCTTAATAGTATATGGAGGACAAGTAGCACAATTAGATATGGTAATGATGAGTGTAGTTATTCTTTCAATAATTGCTTATTTAATGTATGAAGTAGTTCACTATTTTGAAAGAAAATATGCCACAAAGTTATAAAATAAAAAACAATCCATTACATTTATCAGATTTTAATAAGTGTAGTGGATTTATTATATTAATATAAGATGCTAGAGTATAATAAATGTTTATATTAATAATAGAAATAGTACAAGATTATGATATAATTAAGCATGCAGATAGGGGGAAAAATTATGAAGACAAAAAAAGCATTAGCGTACATAACGTTAATAGGTGTAGTGGTAGCTTGGGGAATTTCTTTTGTTAGTATAAAAGTAGTATTAGATGCATTTTCACCTGTAGCAATGGCCTTTGTTAGGTTTTTTATTGCCACTGTAACACTTATTATAATAAAACAATTTACAAATAAGGAGAAAGTTAATAAAGAAGATTATGGAAGATTGGCTGTTAGTGGAATTTTTGCTATCACCTTATATTTCTTCTTTGAAAATAATGGTATATTAAGGGTGTCTGCCAATTCAGCATCCATAATAGTAGCTACTTTACCTGTAGCAGCAATAATAGCAGATAAAATATTTTATAAAACAAAGATATCTAGATTAAGTGTAATTAGTATTATAGTATCTATATTTGGAATTTATTTAGTTATAGGAAAAGATGTAGTAGGTGGGTCTTTATCAGGATATCTTTATATGTTTGGTAGCGTAATAGCATGGTGTGGGTATTTAATAATTACAAAGCCTCTGTTTAAAAAATATTCTAACATAACAATTACAACCTATCAGTCTATTTTTGGTACACTAGCATTTATACCCTTATTACCTTTTGAAACTATAAATTTCCAGATGATTAATGGTAATATAATTTTAAATCTTTTATTTTTAGCATTAATATGTTCTTCTTTTGGAAACTTTGGATATAATTTTGCTTTTAAGGAATTAGATGTAGGTATATCTACTTTATTCTTAAACCTATGTCCTGTAGTTACTTTTATATTTAGTTTCTTTATACTTGGAGAAACTTTGAGATTTAGTCAAATAATAGGTTCAATAATTATTATATCAGCTGTATATATTGCAACTAAACCGCCTAAAGTACAATCAGAACTTGACGATAATATTAAAAAGGCGGATTTAAATTAATATTCTATAGGAGTTATATACTAGGGAGGGAGTACTATGAAAAAGCTTTTTGCATTGTTTATATTAGCACTTTCCTTTGTAGCATTAACAATTACATTTAACATATATATTTATGAAAGTAAAAAGGTTAGTGCTCTTCAAGATCATATGAGTTTTTTAGCTAGTAAGGGCAATGTTAGTTATATAAGTTCAGAGGAAGAAGCTAGGCTTGAAAAGGAAGAAAAGAGAAGGAAAAAAGAAGAAGAAAAGGCAGCAAAAGAAGAAGCTAAAAGAAAAGCTAAGGAAGAAGCAGAAGCTAAAAAGGCTGAAGAAAAGCGATTAAAAGAAGAAGAGCTTCAGAGAAAGAAAGATGAATTAGAAAAAGCATTAAATGCATCAAAGCAAATAAATCTAGATGTAGCTATAATTAATCAGTTGCCAGAATATAAAAATGGATGTGAGGCAACATCCTTAACTATGATGCTAAATTATGCAGGAGTTAACGTTAGTAAGGATTCTGTAATTGGAAAGGTCAAGAGGGATTTAACTCCAATTAAATATGACTCAAAAGGCAGTATAATAGAATGGGGAAATCCAAAGAAGGGATTTGTTGGAGATATAACAGGTAAAACTCCTGGATATTCTATAGATCCTGTGGCTCTTGCACCAGTAATAAATGAATACTTACCAGATAAAGCACTAGATTTGACAGGGTGTGATTATGGTGAGTTGGAAAATGTACTATCAAGTGGAAGACCAATTGTAGTATGGATAACATCTACTTTTAAAGAACCAAAAGTCTCTCATACTTGGACCAGTAATGGAACAGTTATAAAATCTTATTTTACTCAACATGCAGTATTAATCACAGGTATGGATGAGAATTCAATATATTATAATGATCCTTTAACTGGAGTTAAAAATGCAAAGGTTGATAAAAGCACATTTAAGTCAGTATGGACTAAGATGGGTAAAAAGGCATTATCCTATTATAAATAAAAATAAAAAACTCTATATCTAATCATAATACTAGATATAGAGTTTAAATTTTTATAAATAGGAGTACTGCTAGTTACCTAGAATTCCAACTGATGTTAAAGCATTAGATACTGCTTGTACTTCAGTTGAATTTGCTCCATATAAGTCTGTTGCAGCTTGTATTAAACCAAGTCTTGCTTGAGAGAAATTTGTAGTGGAGTTAAAATAAACAGTTAATGCTCTATAATATATATCAGCAGTTTTTTCACAGCCTATATTTTGAGCAACTAAATAAGCAGCTTTATTAGGAATCCCAGAGTTGATGTGAACTCCACCCCAGTCTCCAGATTCTGTGTTTGGTAGATTTTGATAATTATTCATGTGAGCAGGTTGATCATATAGTGTTGGATTTGCTAAGCTTCTTAATGCATCTCCTGATACTTTTGGAGTATAAATTTCATCTCCAACTACCCAATCAGAAGAATTGAATGTCCATTGACCGCCATTTGCAACATTGTACTTGTCGTAGGTTTGTACTAAAACACCTAGAACGTCTGACATAGATTCGTTTAATGCTCCAGATTGGTTTTCATAAGCAAGGTCTGCAGAGTTTGAAGTCACTCCATGAGTCATTTCGTGAGCAACTACGTCAAGATCTCCTGATAATGGAGCAAAATAGGATCCATCACCATCACCATAAACCATTTTATATCCATTCCAAAAAGCATTATTATAACGAGAGCCATAGTGTACAACAGAAGTTAAAGACATGCCTCTATTATCTAAACTATTTCTATTAAATAAATCTTTATAAAAATCATATACAACTTCTGCATAGCTATGGGCGCTTACTGCAGCTTTATCAGAAACTGTAGTACTAGAACTTGTCATTAAAGTACCCGTTGTTGTAGTTCTATAGTTAGCTGTATAAGTGTTTATAGTTCCAGTCATAGGTTTAGTAGTATCTTTTAATTGATATGAGTTAGTTTTATTTTGGTATAAATTTAACTCTCTAGTAGTACCATTTACAGCGATGCCTGTACCAGTAACTGGACCGGCTTCTCTTATTAAACTTTCTGTTTTTATAATATCACCACTATAAGCATCTACAAATATTTCCCAACTTTCCATTTCAGGAAGATCATAAGCAAGGTTTATTTTATAAACTTCATAAGCATTTTTATCGTCGAAGTATATATAATTTTCAGCTCTGACTTCTTCTGTTAATTCAGTAAATGTCTTAGAAGCTTTAGCTATTTCTATAGCTTTATCTGCAGTAAGGGGTTTATTATTCTTTTTAGTTACTGAGGATATTCTATTTTCTAAAGTTCCTGTTAGTCCAGTAATAACACCATTTTTATCAAAGTGTGCAGTTATAGTTTTTCCATAAACTTTTTTTCCGTCAAAGGTTTGCTGAAGTTTTATATGGGTAAATCCTAAATCATCTTGTTCAGCAGTGATAAGAGAAAAGTTATTTTTAATATTTTTCATATTGAATAGTGACATGTTTTCATTTAAGAAATCAATAACACTACTAGAAGATGGATTAACAGTTTCCGATAGGATACCGCTTATAAATAGTTTCATTCCATCTTTGTTGTCAATGTGAACTTTCTCCTTACCTTTGTTTAAATTTTTGAATTCCTTTAAGATATCTGCTTTATTTTTTGTAGGTTTTTCTAAGCCTTGTGCACTTACAGGTTGAAAAGTGAAGGTTGCAGCTAAAGCTACAGTTGCAAGAATTGAAATTAGTTTTTTGTCCATAAGATCATCCCCTTATTAATATTATACTTTTATTATATATTTTTGTATCAAAAATGCTATAAAAAGTTTAAGTCAAATTACTTTAACAGTTTACAGTGAAACACTGAATATTACATATTGTATCACGAAAAATGTAGTATCTTGTAAATAAATTTTTATTTTCATCTTAAAATTCTATGAAGATATAAAAAAAGAATATATTTTTATGGAATAATATGTATTTGAGATACATATTATATATAAATGTAGTATCCAATTTATTGTAGTATGAATTTAAAAATGATATGATTTAAGATGAAGTAGAAAATAAAAAATTAAAACTTAGGTATAGAAGGGGTTTAATAAGAAGGCTATGGATAGAAGTGTGGAGTTTATAAGTGGAAATAAAAAAATAAAGTTATTAAGAAAACAACTAAGAATGACTCAGCAAGAATTTCAAGATTCTCATTTTACCAGAGGATATTTAGGTTTATTGGAAAATGGAAGAAGGAATATTACATTACAGGCATCAAAGATTATTACCGAAAAGTTTATGAAAAAAGCAAAAGAATTGAATATTGAATTAGAGCTAGAAGAAGATTATTTTTCAAGAAGTGTGGAAGAAGATGCTAAATTATATTGTGAAAAAATCCTTAAAAATGATTTATCCATGGATGAGTTAAACGAAATTATGAATATTGGAGAAGAGTATAACTTAAATTCAATTGAAGCCAAGGTATACAGAAGAAAGGGAGATCTTTATTTTGGAGAAAATCAATATCTAGAAGCCTATAAAAATTATTTTTATTCTATGGATATTTTAAGAGGTGAAGAGCTAAATAGTGAAATATGTTACGTTTATAATAGATTAGGTTATTGCAAATTTTTACTTCTTGACTATGAAGAGGCTATTGTATATTTTAATAAAGCAATATATAATGCAGAAATGTTTAAGGATGAAAAGGTTTTAAGGTATGCTACATATAATTTGTCAGTAGCATATAGCTGTATAAATAAATTTCAAGAAGCTATAGATATTATAAATAAATTTATTCATAGGATTGACATGGAAAAAAGATTTTTAAATTATGTTTATGTGAATATATTAAAGGCCAACTGTTATGAAGGATTAAATGAAATAGATAATGCTATAACAATACTTCAGGAGTTAATTGAAATAGTAAAGGAAGAAAATGATGAGGAAAGTACTAAGATACTAGGACTCATATATAACAATCTAGGTTCCTTATATAGACGAGAAGAAAAATTATCTAAGGCATTGGATTACTATAATAAATCTCAACAAATTAGAAATAAGGTTGATAATAAAAATGTATCTCACACCTTAATTGAAAAGGCCAATATCTATGTTAATAAAAAGCTTTATGACGAGGCTATAATGATAATAGAACTTGGTATTGAAAAAGCTAACGAATATAATGATTATGAGTATATATTTAAGGGCTATGAACTACTTGAGAAAATTTACTGTGAATTAAATATGAAAGAAGAATTAGAAAAGATTATAGAAGCTGCTATTGGGGTTTTGAAAAATACTAATAATTCAGATTTGAAGATAAAATATTATACTAAACTTCAAGAACTTTATTTTAAAAATAAAGAATATGAAAAGGCTGAAAAGTGTTTATATATGATACAACGTTTATTGCAATCTGTTTCTTTCAATGATAAAATATGTATAAAGGAGGTGCTTTGATAAATGAGTAAGTTTTGTAAAAATATGTGTTTAATAGGAATTTTTGTTTTATTGTGTGCAACAGTTATTGGTATTCCTAAAAATGGAGAACATCCACCACTATTAGGAAGTATTAGCTCAAGTGAATTACTATAGTTTATAGTTAATGAAAGTGGCTATTTTAATATGGAGCTATCTATTTTAAAATAGCTCTTTTTACATATAGAATTAAAAATTAGTATAATAAAAGGACTGAGATTATCTCAGTCCTTAGTTACATTAAATTCTGTTTACTCAATTATCTTTCTTTACTATCAATTTCTTTGACAATTCTTTCAATGAATTTATCTATAGAAATTGAACCCTCATCTCCGTTTTTACGGCTTCTTACTGCAACTTCTTTATTTTCAGCTTCTTTTTCTCCTACAACTAAGATATAAGGAACTCTTTCATTACGTGCTTCTCTAATCTTATAACCAATTTTTTCTGCTCTGTAGTCAACTTCAACCCTAATATTATTTTTCTTAAGTTCAGCATAAACTTCATCAGCATAGTCATGATACTTCTCAGAGATTGGAAGTAGTTTAACTTGAACTGGTGCAAGCCATACTGGGAATGCTCCTGCATACTTTTCAATAAGAAGGGCAAGAGTTCTTTCATAGCAACCAATAGAAGTTCTATGAATAACATATGGATATTTTTCTTGACCATCCTTATCTACATAAGTCATTCCAAATCTTTCAGCAAGAGAGAAGTCTATTTGAGCTGTAATTATAGTGTCCTCTTTACCATGAACATTTTTAATCTGAAGATCAAGTTTAGGACCATAGAAGGCAGCTTCACCAACAGCTTCAGTATATTCAATTCCAAGATGATTTAAGATTTCTCTCATCTTATTTTGAACTGCATTCCAAGCTTCAGGTTCTCCAATATATTTTTCTTTATTATTTTCATCCCATAGAGATAATCTATAACTAATATCTTCTCTAAGACCTAGAGTATCAAGCATATAGTTAATCAAGTCAACTACCCCTTTAAACTCATCTTCAAGTTGATCTGGTCTACATGCAAGGTGACCTTCAGAAATTGTAAATTGTCTTACACGAATTAATCCATGCATTTCTCCAGAAGATTCATTTCTAAATAATGTAGAAGTTTCAGCATATCTTAGAGGTAAGTCTCTATAACTTTTAGATTCAGCTTTATAAACTGTGAATTGGAATGGACAAGTCATAGGTCTTAATGCAAATACTTCATTATCCTTTTCTTCATTACCTAGTACAAACATTCCTTCTTTATAATGGTCCCAGTGTCCAGATATTTTATATAAATCACTTTTAGCCATTAATGGTGTTTTAGTTAATAGGTAGCCTCTTTTTTGCTCTTCATCTTCAACCCATCTTTGAAGAAGTTGAACAATTCTAGCACCCTTAGGCATTAGAAGAGGTAGACCTTGACCTATTGGTTCAGAGGTAGTAAATAACTTTAGTTCTCTTCCAAGCTTATTGTGGTCACGTTTTTTAGCTTCTTCTACAGCTTCTAGGTATTCATCTAGTTCTGCTTTCTTTGTAAAGGCAGTTCCATAAATACGAGCAAGCATTTTATTTTTTTCGTTTCCTCTCCAATAAGCTCCTGCAAGTTTAGTTAACTTGAAAGCTTTCACTGGTTTTGTAGTCATTAAGTGAGGACCAGCACAAAGGTCAGTAAACTCACCTTGTTTATAGAAAGTTATGATTTCACCTTCTGGTAGATCTTCTATAAGTTCTACCTTATAAGGTTCATTTTGTTCCTTCATAAGTTTAATCGCTTCTTCTCTTGGAAGTTGAAAACATTCAATTGATAAATCTTCCTTAACTATTTTTTTCATTTCAGCTTCTATTTTATCTAAATCTTCGTTAGAAAATCCACCTTCAAGGTCGAAGTCATAGTAGAAGCCATTATCTATAGCGGGTCCTATAGCAAGTTTTGCTTCAGGAAATAGTCTTTTAACAGCTTGTGATAATATGTGAGCAGCTGTATGTCTAAAAGCTCTTCTACCTTCATCCTCATTAAAAGTTAAAATATTCAATTCACAATCCTCTTTAACTATATAACGAAGGTCTACAGTTTTTCCATTTACTGTTCCAGCTGTAGCGACTCTAGCGAGTCCTTCAGAAATACTTTTTGCAATTTCAATAATACTCATTTCATTTTCTAATTCTTTAACTGATCCATCTTTTAAAGTAATTTTAATCATTTAAAAATCTCCCTTCTATATCTAATATTCTAGCCAAAAGCTTTAAGTGAGAGTCCAAATCTTTGATTTGGTTCCTCGAACTTACTCCACCGAATGTATGTGAGATGGAGTTTCATATCGAGCAAAGCGAGAAAAGTAAATCTTTGATTTGGTCCTCGAATTTACTTCATCCAACCTATGTGAGATGTAGTTTCATCTTATATAAAATAAAAAAACTCGTCACTTTTCATAAAGAAAAGGGACGAGGTATACCCGTGGTTCCACCCAAATTGTCCTTAAACTTATTAAAATTAGATTATAAAGATAACTAATTTAACAAATTGATATAAAGGACCACTTTAAAAACTATAACGTAGTTAACGGACTTTATTAGAGTCACTCAGAGGTGGTCTTCAACATGATTTATTTAAAAGCAATTTCAGCTACTGTGCTTTCTCTCTGTAAATAAAGTGACATATCTACTGTCCTCTTCATTGCGATAATATTATTAGTTATTATTCTATTATATCATAAATCTTAGGTTATGATGCAGAAATTATTAACTTTATTTTAACATATATATGTTTAATGTCAACATAAGTTGTTAAGTAAATAAAGAATAATAAGAAAGGATTACATTTAATTTATATTTATGTAAATTTATAATATGTTAGCGAAATAAATAGTATAATTATATTAAGGATTGCTTGAAATTAAGAAATATTTAAGTGAAAATATATAATTAGAGGTGAGGATATACTATGAATCGTAATACTAATCTAAATGTTATGGATGAAATGTACTATAGTGATTTATGGATAAAATTATGCAAGAGAAGTAAAGATATTATTCTCACTAAGGATGAAATAAAAAAGTACAATGCTGAAGGAATTAAAAAGGGATATATTTATGATATATTTAATGAACCCAATGAAGTATCTAAAGAATATGTAGTTACTATGATAAATTGTGTAAGTAAGATTCCGGAAGGTGATAGATACAAGAATGGTAGTAAAGTAAACAAGGAATATTATGATAAACTTATTGATGATATGAATTTAAAAGAAATAAAGGACAAGATTTCTATAGAATATGGATTGGTGGTAAAGAGGGGAAGTATAAGAACATTTCCTACTAGTGATAGAGTGTTTAAGGGGGATAAAGAATATGATTTAGACAGATTTATGGAAAGTGCTATATATGCAGCGGAACCTTGTATTATATATGCTTTTAGTAAAGATGGAAAATGGTGTTTTTGCAAAACCTATAATTATTTAGGATGGATTAAAAAAGAGAATATAGCTTTTGGAAGTAAAAAAGAAATAGAAGAATATTGTAAATGCAAAGATTTCATTGTAGTTACAGGTAAAAAGATAAATCTCGGTTATAATCCTTTTATAGAGGCATTAAGAAATTTAGATATTGATATGGGAGTAAAACTACCAATAGAAACTAATTTGAGCAAGGAAGAATTAATTTATGATATGTATAGTGAAGGTAATTATGTAGTTAAGTATCCACTAAGAGAAAGTAATGGTAAATTAAAGTTTACTAATATTTTAATTCCATACAATGAAGATGTTCATAGAGGATATTTAAAATGTAACAGAAGTAATATATTAAAACAAATATTTAAATTCCAAGGAGAAAGGTATGGGTTGGGTGGAGAATTCAATGGAAGAGATTGTTCTTCCCTTATCATAGATACCTTTAGAAGTTTTGGAATACAATTTCCAAGAAATAGTGGTGATCAATTAAAAAAATCAGTTGGGAAAACATTGCTTGTTCATAAAGAAATGACTTATCATGAAAGATTGAAAATGTTAGATAGCTTGAAACCTGGAACCCTTATATTTTTAAATGGGCATGTAGCTATGTTCATAGGGAATTATAAAAATAGTCATTATATAATTCACGATGTAATAGGAGTATTTGTAAATAAAAAGGATTATGAAAAGAAAAATAAAGGGCAGAAGGAACAGGTTAATGAAGAAAAGATATACTTAGGAATAAAGGGTGTAACAGTATCTGAATTAAAAGAGATATACACCTCTAGTGGAAAACCATATGTTGAAGAGATTATTGGAATTAAGGACATATTCAATTAAAGTTAGAAGCAAAGTAATAGTAACAAAAAACAAAATATAGAAAAGATTATTTAAGAAAGGGATAAACTAATGAATCAATGGCTATACGGAATAGATAAGGGTATAACTGATGCTATACATTTTGGGTTACAGAATAAAATTTTTGATACTATGATGCCATTCATAACAAGGCTGGGAGATGCAGGGTTTATATGGATAGCAATTAGCATTATTCTTATATGCACTAAAAAATATAGAAAAGTAGGAATAACAAGTTTACTAGCAATATCTATAGGTACAATTTTAACAGAGGGAGTAATAAAGCATTTAGTGGAGAGAGTAAGACCCATTATTGCATATCCTATAGATAATCCTCTAATAAAACTGCCTATTAGTTTTTCTTTTCCATCAGGGCATACTGCATCTTCTATAGCTGTAGCATATGTACTTTCCACATATATTAAGAGATATAAGTTTTATTTCATATCTTTGGCAATCTTAATAGGTTTTTCTAGAATATATTTGTATGTTCATTATTTTTCGGATGTATTAGGTGGAGCAGTAGTTGGACTTGTAAGTGGAATTCTAGCTGTGTATATAATGGGGAAAATTAATAAACGAAAAGAAAAAAATGGAATATTAGCATATAAAATAACTAAAGGGATGTCTCAAAATAAACTAAATTTTATTAAAGTACAAGCTCAATACTTAGTAAGATTTAGTGAATTATTTTGAAACAACCCTTATAAATAGATTTTGTAATTGGGTAAAGTTATAAAATTCAATTGTTAATTTATAAAACGAATATCAGCTGAATTGTGATTTAAAGGTCTAAATACATATCCTTGAGCTTTTAAACCTTCAAGAATTTTTGGCATTGCATCTAATGTGGTATATTTGAAGTTTGTATCATGCATTAATATATTAGCTGTATTAACGTTAGAGCTACCATCAAGAACACTTTTTATTATACTTTTTTCATCCAATGTTACCTTAGTAGCATCTGAAGAATCAACATTCCAGTCAAAATAGGTGTACCCACGGTCTTTTAGGGCTTTAAAAATACAATGAGGCATATTTTTATGTTCACTCATATATCCTGTATTTGAACCACCTGGGAATCGTAAAATTTTAGAGGGTTCTTTACCGGTTATTTCTTTTAGCTTATTATCAAGAGCTTCCACATCACTAATAAAGGCCTTAGTAGATGAATAAATCTTTTGATAATTATGACTATATGTATGGTTAGCAAGAACATGTCCACGATTAACGATTTCTCTATAAATGTCATCAAAGCCTTCTTTGTATATTACAAAAAAAGTCGCTTTAGCATTGTATTTGTCAAGTACATCTAACAGTTTTAAGGTATTAGATGAAGGACCATCGTCAAAGGTTAAATGAGCAATCTTTTTTTGTGACATTGCCTTATCATATGCGGATTGTTTTTCACTTAGTTCTTTTTCTAACTTAATATTTTCTGCAAGTATAGAGTTGTTAGACGATGATAAAGAATCGATTTCTTTTAATAGATTACTTTGCTTACTAGAAGATACAAACATTTTTGTTGTTGCTAATACTGATATAAAAAAACATAAACATAAAGCTGATAAGGATATAATACTTAATATAGAGGGTTTCTTTCTTCTTCTTCTAATATTTCCTTTTGATGATTCAAGATTAATATTGTAATTCATGATTTTAGCTCCTTATGTTAATTATTAATTTCAGCAAGTTCGTCAAGTAAGGCATCTAAATCTGAACTTGACTCTAGCAAGGTCTTATTTGCTTTATGTAAATTAGCCTTTGTAGCTTTAAGGGATTCTATTTCAGTAGATAATTCATTATTTTTAAACTGGTATTCTTTCTCCTTTGAATTAGCAAAGACTGAAATTCCTATAAATATGAAGCAAAATATAGAAGCCATTACACAGAGTTTACCATGTGAGTTATTATGTTTTTTAGAATGAAATAAAGTATTTTTCATAAGAATCTCCTTTAATTAGTTATTATGTTTTATACTAATAATTATAAAGGAAATATTATGTATAATCATTACGAAATAGTAACAATTTGAAAACTTTTTTGTTGTTTTTTATATTTTAAATTTAATTGTAAACAGTTTTGTGGTATAAATTACATTGTAAAATTAAATAGGTGTATTTAAGGAGAAGGTATAAGTATGTATATTAACATGCCAAGGTATATAGAGAATTGTATTAATGACATAGAAAGAAATGGCTTTGAAGCGTACATAGTAGGTGGGTGTGTAAGAGATAGTATTATAGGTAAAAAGCCTAATGACTGGGACATATGTACCTCAGCAACTCCAAAGGAAATAAAGGAAATATTTATAGATAAAAAAACTATAGATGTAGGAATTGAACATGGAACAGTGGTAGTATTAATGGAAAATGAAGCAGTAGAAATAACTACATTTAGAGTAGATGGGAATTATTCCGATGGGAGAAGACCAGATAGAGTAGAATTTACTTCAAAACTTATAGATGATTTAGGAAGAAGAGATTTTACTATAAATGCTATAGCTTATAATCATAAAATAGGAATAATAGATTATTTTAATGGAATTAAGGATATAGAAAATAAGGTTATAAGGTGTGTAGGAGAACCAAATAAAAGATTTAAAGAAGACTCATTAAGGATAATGCGAGGATTAAGATTTATGGCACAGTTAAACTACAAAATAGAAAAAGAAACTCTAATTGCCATAGAGAATAACAAGGAGCTTTTTAAGAAAATTTCTAGGGAGAGAATAATTGTAGAGTTAAATAAGCTAATACTATCTGATTACCCTGGTGATGGAATTAAATATATGCTTAGTATGGGAATTATGCCTATATTAGTACCTTATCTATATAAAGATAAAGAAAAATATATTTATGATTTCTTTAAGGTAAAAGAATGTATTAAGGTTATAGAGGGATGTCCTAAAAAACTTTATGTGAGATTAACTGTATTTTTGTACTATATATTAAAAAGTAATAAAGATGAAAATAATATAAGAATTGATTATAAAGAGAATACATCTAAGTTAATACCTAAGCAAGACATAAAGATAAGCATTAAATGTAAAGAAATTCTTAAAGAACTTCATTATGATAATAGGACAATAAAGAACGTAAGTACACTTATAGCATATTATGATACTCCAATTTATGAAGATAAAGCATATCTTAAAAGGCTATTACAAGGAACAGGATTAGATGTATTAGGAGAATTAATAGTTGTAAAAGATATAACGAAAACATTTTTAAAAGAAGAAAACTTAGAAATGATAACTCAATTCAATTTAAATAAGACGAGAATAGAATTAATTTTAGATGAAATTATGAAAAATGAAGAAGTCTATAGGAAGACTGACTTGAAAATTACAGGAAAAGATTTAATAAATTTAGGGGTAAAAGAAGGCATAGTAATAGGAAAAATATTAGATGAATTATTAGAAATGGTTATTAAAGATCCTAAATATAATAATAAAGAAAAGCTAACTATATATGTAAAAGAAATATATGAAAAGTATAAAAGCAATGAAAATAAATAAAAAATAAGACCACTATGATTTAATCAATTAGTTAATCATAGGGTCTCTTACCTTATCTATATTCATGGTGTTTAGGATTTACTGAAACTTTTTCTACAGCTCTAATAACTTGAGCAGTTATAGAAATTTCTTCTTGCTTGTCAATTTCATTTAAAGCAGTAGTATAAATTTTACCTTCTTCACTAACCACATACTTGGGTTTTATAGAATTTAGGGCAAGAGCAGACATATCATCAAGGCACTTTTGACAAGTGCAAATATTAGGATAATCTTTAAGCACACTTTTTAAAACATGTTCAACTTGATCTTCTGCATAATTTTTGTAAGGTGGCATAAAAAAATTCCTTTCCAACATAAGTCTATTGGTAATTATTTTTAATTACCAATAGACTTTAATTAATTATTTTAAGTAAAATTATAATTCCATTTTCTTAACGTTTTCTGGGATTATAAGATCTGCAAGTGTTGCATTTTTTACATCTTCAATAGTAGCTTCTGGTCCAAGTTCCTTAAGAACAAGACCTTCTGAAGTTACTTCAAGAACTGCCATTTCAGTAATAATTAAGTTTACTTGATGAGCAGCAGTTAAAGGAAGTGTACATTTCTTTAATATTTTTGGATTACCTTTAGCTGTATGTTCCATAGCTACTATAACTTTTTTAGCGCCAACAACTAGGTCCATAGCTCCGCCCATTCCAGGAACCATTTTACCAGGAATCATCCAGTTTGCAAGGTTTCCTTCTTGGTCAACTTCTAAAGCTCCAAGTACAGTAGCAGCAACATGACCGCCTCTGATTATTCCGAAAGATACAGAAGAATCAAAGAATGCAGCTCCAGGGATAACAGTAACATGTTGTCCGCCAGCATTTACTAGGTCTTTTTGCTCTTCTCCAGGAGCAGGAGCAGCACCAATTCCTATGAATCCATTTTCAGATTGTAATGTTACATCTATGCCTTCTGGTATATAGTTAGCTACCATTGTTGGAAGACCTATACCTAGATTAACTACGTCTCCATCGTTAAGTTCTTTTGCAACTCTTTTAGCAATGACTTCTCTTATCATGTTCTTATCCATGTTAGTTCTCCCCCTTTACTATATAATCAACAAAGATATATGGTGTCATAACTACGTTTGGATCTATATCTCCAACTTCTACAAGCTCTTCAGCTTGAACGATTACAGTATCTGCAGCAGTAGCTATTAAAGGATTGAAGTTTCTTGTTGCTTGATTGTAGTATACGTTTCCTTTTTTATCAACCTTTGAACCGAATAAAAGAGCAACATCTGCTTTAAGAGGTTTTTCAAGAATGTATTCTTGTCCATCAACAGTAATAACTTCTTTACCATCTTGTACAATTGTTCCAAGGCCAGTTGGAGTTAAGAATCCACCAAGACCAGCTCCGCCACATCTGATTCTTTCAGCAAGAGTTCCTTGAGGTGATAATTCTACTTCCATTTCTCCAGAATTCATTTGGTTTCCAGTTTCTTTGTTTGTACCAATATGTGATGCAATAGTTTTCTTAACTTGTTTGTTAACTATTAACTTACCAATACCTCTATCTGGAAATCCAGTATCGTTTGCTATGATAGTTAAATCTTTAACGCCTTTTTTAACTAAAGCATCTATAATAGCTTCTGGAGTACCTACAGCTAAAAATCCACCAATCATAACAGTCATTCCATCTTGAATTTTAGCAACTGCTTCATCAATTGAAATAAGTTTATTCATATGTTAAACCCTCCATAAATAAAAAATTTTCTTCCATACTAGTTTACCCCTAATTTAAATATTTTGCAATGTATAAAGGCTGATTAAATTTTTAATTAAAAAACTAATGAAATTATTTATTTTAAATTATTAAGGTCTAATTTTGTTAAATATTACACGAAATACTTAAAACTATATTTTCTTCATTTAATATATCTATCTATATAAATAGGTATATATGGAACTATTTATATAGATAAATATAAAACTAGTTACCTAGGAAACTATATAAATATATAACTAGTTAACTAGTTGTTCTCGCCACAAGGGTTTCAGGGATTTTGATATTTTAAAAGTGGAAGAAAAGCTGTATTAAAAGAGAAAGAATTTATAGATTTATTATTTTTGATTTAATTATAATAATGGGTAAGTATAGAGATGTTTAGATACTTATAAATAAGCTAAGGATATTAAAAAAGAATCATTGGCTTATGCTATAATTAGGTAATAATAAAGTAAGAAAGACACTATAAGAAATTGTGAAATATATAAGGATATTTAAAAGTTAGGAAGTGAGATTTTGGGAATTAGATTTATTTACGGCAGAGCAGGTACAGGTAAGAGTTATACCTGTATTGAAGAAATCTATGAAAAATCCTTTGATAATAAAACTCCATTAATATTAATAGTTCCAGAGCAGTTATCCTTTAGAGCAGAGAAGGCTCTCATTGAGAGGATTGGTGCCACTGGAATAAATAATGTACATCTTTTAAGTTTTAAAAGATTAGCTTTTACTATTTTTAATGAAGTAGGTGGAGTAACTCATAAGTACATGAATGATACAGGAAAAGCAATAATTGTAGGAAGAGCTATAGATGAGTCAAAAGATAAACTTAGCATATTTAAACAAGCTACAAAACAAAAGGGGTTTATAGATAAAATCATAGGAGTACTTACGGAATTTAAAAGACATAAAATTACTCCACAGACTCTTAAAGATTTAAAGGAAAATGTGGATGAAAGTTCACTACTAGTGGATAAGTTAAGTGATATTGAAGCAATTTATTCAAAGTTTCAAGATAAACTTAGTGAAGGATATTTTGATCCTGAAGATAATTTAACCATTTTAAAAGGAAAGATTGAAGAAAGTAGGTTTTTAAAGGGAGCAGAAGTGTGGATAGATGAATTTAGTGGCTTCACTCCTCAGCAATATGACATCATAGGAAAACTTTTAAGAGTTTGTGCCAATGTCAATATAACAATACCCTATGGTGGGGATGAGGTCAAAGATAAAAATGAGGATACTAATCCTTTTTATCCAATTTATACTACAGAAGAAAAGCTTACAAAACTTGCACAAGATTATGGATACTATCCTAAAAATAATCTTCATTTACACATTGGACATAGATTTAAAGAAAGTGAGGAATTGTCCTTCTTAGAGGAAAACTACTTTAATAATAGGGGAAAAGCATTAAAAACTCCTACAAAAAATATAAGTATATTTAAAGCTCAGAATCCCTATGGAGAAGTAGAATATGTAGCCAAGGAAATATTGAAACTAGTTAGAGAGAAGGACTTTAGATATAAGGACATTATAGTTATAAGTAGAGATTTGGAAAATTATAAGGACATAGTTAGAGTAATATTTGAAGAATATGAGATTCCATTTTTTATTGATGATAAGGAAGATATAGCTTCAAATCCATTGGTTATATATATAACTTCACTTTTAAACATATTTTCTAAAGGCTTTAGAGATAATTCCATAGTTAATTATTTTAAAAGTGGTTTTGCAAATTTATCACCATCAGAAGTAGATTTACTAGAGAATTATGTTTTAGAGTTTGGTATTAAAACTAGGAAAAAGTGGATAGATGATAATGATGAGTATTGGAGAGAGAGTTCTAAGTATGAGAATATAATAGAAATAAAAAATAAAGGAATAGAGCCTCTCATTAAATTAGAGGAGAAATTAAAAGGTAAACATAAGGTTAAAGATATTTGCTCAAGTATTTATAAATTCTTAGTTGATAATAGAGTTTATGAAAATGTAAATGAATATATAGAGAAATTTAAAAGAGATAATAATCTTTTATTAGTGGATGAGTATAGTAGTATCTGGAATATGCTTATTGAGCTTTTAGATCAGTTTGTAGATATTCTTGGAGAAGAAGTGGTGACCATTGAAGAGTTTAATAATATCCTATCTATGGGCATATCCCATAATAAAATGGGGTTAATTCCTACATCTATGGATCAAGTAGTGGTAGGAAGTGCTGAGAGAATAAAGGCTCAAGAGGTAAAGGTAGCTATAGTTGTTGGTGTAAATGATGGGGTACTTCCAAGGATTACAGGAGATGAAGGTCTATTTAATGATAATGATAGAATAGTGTTTAAAAATAATAATATAAGTGTGGCAGATAATAGCTTTGAACTAGCCTTTGGAGAACAATATTTAATATACAATTTGCTAAGTATTGCAAGTAATCTACTATATATTACCTATCCAATTGCTGATTTAGAAGGAAAGGCTAAGAGATATTCCATGGTGATTTCAAGGTTAAAAGCCTTATTTCCTAATGTTTTGGAGAATACAGATATATTAAAGGATGAAGTTGGAGAAGATGAAAAAGGCATAGTAGGAAAAACTCCTACCTTTAATAATTTAATAAAAAAGCTCCATGAATATATAGAGAAAGATGAGATAACAGACCTTTGGAAGGAGATATATAGATATTATTATAAGGAGTCAGAATATAGAGAAAAACTTCTCAAGGTAATAAGTGGCTTTACCTATAAAAATCATATAGAAGCCATAAGTAAAGATAAAATAAGGCAATTATATGGGAAAAGTCTCAGTGTATCTAAAATAGAAGCCTATGCAAATTGCTCCTTTGGCTATTTTGCAAAGTATGGTCTTAAAGCTAAGGAAAGAAAGATTTATACCTTTGCACCCCTGGATTTTGGAAATCTAATTCATGAAGGCCTTGAAAAGTTTTCTAAAAGAGTAGAGAAAGAAAAAGCGGTGTGGGGAACTTTAGATAAAGAATTTTGTGAAAGAGTTATAAGTGATGTTATATCAGAGCTTATAAATTCTGAGGAACATAGAATATTAAAAAGTTCTAAGAGATATGAATATGTAGCTACAAGGGTAAAAAGAATTTTATACAGAATGGTGTTAATTATTAATGAGCAGATGGAAAGGGGAACTTTTCAGCCTATAGGCTATGAAATTTCCTTTGGATTTGAAAAAGATGATTATTATCCACCAATACCAATAATTTTATCCACAGGAGAAGTAGTAAAATTACAAGGAAAGATTGATAGAGTGGATAAAACCTCAATAGATGGGGTTAATTATTATAGAGTTGTGGATTATAAAACAGGAAAAATAGACTTAGATATAAATGATGTATATAATGGATTAAAAATTCAGTTACTAACTTATTTAGATGCAATTTTAACTCTTGAACAAGAGAAAGTGTCTAAAAAACCAGTGGTATCAGAAGGAAAAGGAAGAACCATGCCAGGAGCTATGGTATATCTTTCTGTAGATGATCCAATAATGGATGGGTCTAAAAAACTTACCATGGAGAATTTAGAAGAAGAAGTATTAAAGGCGTTAAAAATGAAGGGAATCGTCATAAGAGATTTAAAGGTAATTAAGGAAATGGATAAAACCATAGAAAAAGGAGGAACCTCTTCCATAATTCCTGTAGCTTTAAATAAACCCAAAAAGGGTAGTGATGAAGCCGAATTTTCAAAGAATAATAGCTCAGTGATAACCTATGAAGGTTTTAATGTGCTTAGAAGCCACATGAAGGAAAAGGTTAGAAAAGTCTGTGAAGATATGTTAGAGGGAATTATAGAAGTAACTCCATGTAAAAATGGAAAAAGCTATTACTGTGAATTTTGTGAGTTTTCTTCTATATGTCAGTTTGATGAAACAATGGGGATTAATAATTTTAAAGTAATGCCTAGAAAAAATAAAAAAGAACTTCTTCAGCAGCTTGAAGTAGAGGGAAAAGGAGGTGAAGGTAATGAGTAGCGTAAAGTGGACAGAAGACCAACAAAAGGCCATTGATATTAGATATAGAAACACATTAGTATCTGCAGCAGCAGGTTCTGGAAAAACTGCAGTTTTAGTTGAAAGAATTATAAAAATTATCACAGATAGAGATAATCCTGTGGATATTGATAAATTACTTATAGTAACCTTCACTAATGCAGCAGCGGCAGAGATGAGAGAACGTATAGGAGAAGCTATTAACAAAAGAATTAAAGAGGAGCCTAATAATAGAAACCTCCAAACTCAATTAATACTTCTTAATAAGGCAAGCATATCAACTCTTCACTCCTTTTGTTTAAACCTAATTAAAAATAACTTTCATCAATTAGATATAGAACCAAACTTTAGAGTTGGGGATACCACGGAGATAAATCTTTTAAAGGTAGAAGCCTTAGAAGAACTTATGGAAGGGAAATATATTGAAGGAAAAGAGGAATTTATAGAGCTAGTAGAGAGTTATTGTGATAATAAAAGTGATAGAGCCTTGGCAGAAATGGTACTAAGATTATATAACTTTTCTATGAGTATGGGTGCTCCTGTAGCTTGGCTAAAAGCAAAATCCGAAATTTTCAATGTGGGTGAAGATTTTTCCTTTGAAAAATTACCTTTTAAGGATGTCTTACTAAAAGAATTAAGAGAAGATATAATAAATGCTTTAGAGATAAATAATGAAGGGTTAGATTTTGTACTAAATAATCCTATTATTGACAAATATAAAGCTACTTTTGAAAATGATGGAGAAATATTAGAGAGAACTTTAACAATAATTGAAGGTGAACTAAAGGAAGATAGACAATACATTGAAGAAACTGGTTTTGGAAGAATTCCAACTTTAACAAAGTTAACGGAGGAAGAGAAAGTAATACAAAAAAAGGCCAAGGATTTAAGAGATGCTGCTAAGGAAATATATGTGGGGGTAAAGAGTAAGATATTAAATGCTACTTCTGAGGAAAATATAAAAATTACTAAAAAACTTTATCCACTAATGAAGGAGCTAACAAACCTAGTAATAGAATTTAAAGATATCTTTGATAAGAAAAAGAGAGAAAGAGGTATCATAGATTTCAATGACCAGGAACATTTTGCCCTTGAAATTTTAAGAGATAAGGAAGATAAAAATAAACCATCAAGCATTGCTTTAGAGCTTAAAGATAAATTTGAAGAAATACTAGTAGATGAATATCAAGATTCAAATAGTGTTCAGGAAGAAATAATCAATCTTATTTGTAGAACAGAAAAGGATACAAGAAACGTATTCATGGTTGGAGACTTAAAGCAAAGTATATATAGGTTTAGAATGGCAAAGCCCGAGCTATTTAAAAATAAGAAGGAAACCTACACTAAAAATGGAGATGATTATAATGCTCTTATTACTCTCCATAAAAATTTTAGAAGTAGAAGAGAGGTTATAGACGGGATAAACTATATCTTTAATGCTGTTATGAGTGAGGATGTAGGGGAACTAGCCTATGATGAAAGTGAAGAGCTCAAGGTTGGGGCCAGTTATAAAGAGTTTTTAGGTGAAGGTAATATTGGTGGGGAGGTGGAATTCAACCTTATAAACCTTGATTATGAAGATGTTGAAGCTAATGAAAATAATGAAAATAATGAAATAGAAGAAGAACTTCAAGAACAAAGTGATATTACTAGTAGTGAGGAAGAACTGGATAAAGAAGAACTAGATTCCATGCAGCTAGAGGCTAGATTTGTGGCAAAACGAATAAGAGAGTTAATGGAGCATCATGGGGAAAATTCATTAAAGGTATATGATAAAAACTTAGATGATTATAGAAGAGCTACCTATAAGGATATGGTTATTCTTTTAAGGTCAAGTAATAAGCTTTCTCCTATATTTATAGAAGAATTCAAAAGAGTAGGAATTCCTCTTTTCTCAGAAGGGGGAGGGGGGTATTTTGATACTCTTGAAGTAAAGACAGTTATAAGTGCTTTAGAAATTATAGATAATCCAATACAAGATATTCCTCTAATTGCTGTATTAAGGTCACCTATTGGTGGATTCACTACAGAAGAGTTAGCGGATATAAGAATTTCTAATAAAAATGTGAGTTTTTATCATGCCATGGTAGGCCTTTTAGATTATGAGAAAAAGGATTATGAAGATGAAAACCTTAGTGATACTTGGGAAGAAATCTATAATAATACTGGTCTAAAAATAAAAATAAAAACCTTCCTAGATAAAATAAATAACTGGAGATTAGAAAGTAAATATACCCCTATAAATCAGCTCATATGGGAAATCATAACGGATACAGGCTACTACGGTTATGTGGGAGCATTGCCTGGAGGAGAGCAAAGACAGGCTAACTTAAAAATTTTATTTAAGAGAGCTAAGGATTTTGAAAGAACTAGCTATAGAGGTTTATATAATTTTATAAATTTTATCAATAATATAAAAACTAGTAGTGAAGATATGGGAAGTGCTAAAATCATAGGAGAAAATGAAGATGTAGTAAGAATCATGAGTATTCATAAAAGTAAGGGCTTAGAGTTTCCTATAGTATTTCTCTGTGGTCTTGGTAAAAGATTTAATGAAGGTGATTTAAAAGGCAAGATACTATTCCACCATGAATTAGGTTTTGGACCTACTTATATTGATTTAGATAATAGAGTTAGTTATAACACATCTCAAAGGGAGTTTATAAGCAAAAAAATTCAAGGGGAAAACAAGTCAGAAGAGATGAGACTTTTATATGTTGCCCTAACTAGAGCAAAGGAAAAATTAATCTTAGTTGGAAGTGGTAAGGCTCTAGATAAGAAAATTGAAAAATGGTCTGGGGCAGGTATAGATGAAAATGGAAGTATAAAATCAACCTATGTAAAAAATCAAAAAAATTATATGGATTGGATAGGAGCTTCTCTTATAAATCATAAAGCTGGAGAACCCCTAAGGCATTATAATGAAAATATTTTAAAGGAAGATTTTAAAGAAGATCATAGTAGATTTAAGGTAGGTATATATTCTAGAGAAATTTTTGAAGAAATAGAAGATGCAGCCTTAGAAGAAGTGCCAGTAAAGGAAAAAATAAATAAACTTTTAGATAATGCTGATGAAAATATAAGTAAAGATTATTATAAAGTAATTAAAAAAAGATTAGAATTTACTTATAAATATGAGGAAGCAACAAAGCTGCCTACAGTAATAACTGTTACAGAGTTAAAAGAGCTTCACAATAATCTACAAGAAACCAATAGAGAAAATAATCTATATATAGAAGGTGATGGTTTAGATGAAGATAATTATAAAACTATAACCTATGGAGATGAAGTAGAAGGACCGAGAAAGTTTAGGCCTCTAATGCAAACACCACTATTTCTTCAAGAAAAAAAAGGATTAACTCCATCAGAGGTGGGAACTGCTTATCACAATATAATGCAAAGATTAGACCTAAGTGGTGACCTTTCTAAAGATGACCTTACAAGGCAAATTAATACCATGGTAGAGAAGGAGTTAATAACCTTTGAAGCAGCAAAATCAGTTAAGGTAGATAAAATTCTTAAGTTTTTACAGAGTAACATAGGAAAAAAAGTAATAGAAGCTTTTAAAGAAAATTCTTTAAAAAGAGAGCTGCCTTTTAGAGTGGAAATCAGTGCTTCTACTATTTATCCTAATGTTAGTAAAGAAACTTACTTAGAGGAAAAGATGCTTTTAAGAGGAGTTATAGACTGTTACTTTGAAGAGGGAGAAGAAGGGATTATTTTAGACTATAAAACTGATTATGTAAAAGCAGATAATATAGAAGAAATTAAAGAAAGATATAAAGTGCAATTAGATTATTATAGTAAAGCTATAAAAGATGCCTTTAAGAAAGAAAAAGTAAGGAAATACTTATACTTATTTTCACTAGATAAAGAAGTTGAAGTAGAATAATAGAAAAGGTATGCCATAAAATGAGGCATACCTTTTATTATTAGAGGAGAATATTAATAGATTTCTGTAGTGAATTATTTTTGAAACAAGGAATTTTATGTATTTTGTAGAATAAGTTATTCAATTAAAGTATTGGAGTTGAGCACTTATGGAAGAGGTAAATAAAACACTAGTAACTTCATTGTATAATAAAATAAACTTGTATCTAGATATTGTAGAGATATTTGAATATTTACAGAAAGAATTTTCAAGCTATTTTAAATATGATAGTTCTATTACAGAGTCTACAACAAAGAAGTTCATTGGAGATTTTAATACCTTTGTTATAGTAGAAGAAAAGGAAAGAATTGAAGAGGTTTTTCATAAAGTACATACTAGTGAAGATCATAAGGTAAGCTGCAATGCTTTAAGTAAGGAAGTAAAAATAGATAAGAAATTCATCCATGATATTTTAGATAGTATAGAAAAAAATATAAATTCTAGGTTAAATCTATTTAAAAAGAAATTTGAGCTAGAGGTGTATACATTTCACATGAAGCATGGTGAAAAAGAAATATATAATGAACTAAATAGATATGTTTATGAGGATATGGAAGGGACATTATCATACATAGAAATAGGAGTTGTTCATCTTAAAAACATTGTAATGGGTGCTTTAGAAGAAGAAATAAAATCTTATCATAGGTTTATTTGGAATACATTCAAAGAATTAATGGTTGATTTAAGGGGAATAGATACCTTAAATAAGGGTGATATTTCAGATAAAATAATTATTAAAGAAGATGAGATTTTAAATTCCTTAGATGCTTTAAAAGAAAAGATATCAGAAGTGGTAAGGAAAGAATTTATAGAAGTACTACTTAACTTAATTAATGAAGCCTTTGGAGATGAATTTACTAAAAGAATAAAAATTTATAAAAAAGAATTAAATAAATACTTAGCCAAAGAAATTTGTGAATCAAATTTAACTAAAATAGAATCAATAGGATATACAACTACTTACGATAATTCTATGAAAAATAGAGAATGTACCATAGGATATAAGGTGTTTTCCTTAGAGCATGACTTTTTAAATATGATGATAAATATAAGTAAATTTAGCTTTGATGAAATAACAGATGAAATAGAACTCAGTATAAACAGTATATTTTATAATGAATTTACTAGACTAATTTATTATATAAATAGTGAAGAAGAGTTTTATGCCATGTGTAGAAGTTTTCAAGATAAGTTTAATTATATAACTTGTGAAATTATTAAATCTTCATTGAAGTCCATAAAGGATAATTATTATAACTCTATTATAGATATACTCATGGATAATATGAAATCTATCAGTGGTATTAATGTTTTTAAATCTATAGATAGCTATAGAGGAAATATAAAAGTATATAATCAAGGCTTAATTATGGATTTATATAATAAATGGAATAAGATGTATGGTAATTATAATGAGCTAAAGAAGTACTGTATAGATATATCTAATATATTAATTTTAGATGAAAAAGATATTTTAAAGGAGTATTTTCAGTTGGATTTTAAAGAAGATAGTATATTCAAAGGTGAATATTACTGTGACTTTAAGGCATTGGAAAGAAAAAAGGAAGAACTTTATAACAATGTAGCTTTAATAAAAGAAAAACTATTAAAAACTCTTCAAGGAGATTTTACAACTTATTTTGATCATTTATTTCAAAGTATAGGAAAAAATTTAGAATATGCAAAATCAGAAGAGAAGAATTATTATACGGCAATTAATACTATATAAACTTATAAGTACTTTTTAGATACTTTTAGGTATTAATAAATTTTTTAACTACACTAGGTGGTACAATTAACAGAATATAAGTAATATTTTAAATTGAATGGAGTTGGTATTATGTCAGTGGATTTGTTTAAAAGAGCTAATGCTAAGGATTCAGAGTTTAAGGGAAGAAGTGCTGATACAGAAAAATATTATTATAATCACTCTTTTAAAGCAAATATGATAGCTACTGGAATTATTGTTGCTGTAATTTTAGGGTTTATTTACTTACTTATTAGATAATAATACCAAAAGCCTAGAAAGGGTAGTTCCTTTCTGGGCTTTCTTTTTAGTCTTCAATATAATTTAAAAGGTTATTAAAACCTATTCTATAAACAGTAGTTGCAAAGGCCTCCCCTTGGATTTTATGAGCATTATAGAAGGATAAAAGTTTATCCATTACCTTAGGAATTTCCTCTATGCCATAAAATTTAGGTAATATGTGTGGAGGACAGGCTAATTCTGTACTATTAATATAAATAGTTAATCCTGTTCCTGCTGAAGATAGGGCTAAGAATGAACAGTTGCCAATGCAATTTCCACATCTTAAACACTTGTCCTCATGTAGGACTAATTCTTTATTTATTTTTTCAAGGGCGCCACTAGGACAATATTTAGTACATCTTGTACATGCTATACATTCACGTTGATTTAAATCTACTTTTGTACCATTAATTATTCCTATTGAATCTTTATATATTTCACTATACTTGTCTACTATATCTACTAGTTTAGTTAAATCATTTTCATTATAATTTTCTGCCGGTGTAGGTAGTGTGCTTCTCTTAAAAATAGACTCACAGTTATCATATAAGAAGCCTTGAACCTTTCTTCTTAATTCTATTGAAGTTTCATCTAATTTTTCATCAAAGGCCTTAGTAATATCTTTAGTATAATTAGTCATAAATATATTCTCCTTTTATAAAATATAATCCCTATAATAATTGTAATATGATTTAATAATAGAATAGCAAAGTATATTATTAGGTTCAAGATTTACTATAAATATAAGTTAAGAAGTATTTTTACTTAAGGCATATTCAAAAAATAAATAAGTCAGAATGCTCGTTTATTTTGTGTTATACTGCGTCAACAGAACCCGTAGATAGTGCTACTATCTATGGAACCTGTTTCCTTGTCTAACTCAAAATATACTTCCCATCTTTGACTTGTTATTTATTTTCAGATGCCTTAGTAGTATTGTTGTAAATACTTAACAGCTAAGGTATACTTTTATTATCATTAAATGTATTTTGTAATTAGAAGGGGAGTCTTATGATTATGGAGGATAAAGAGTTACTAAAAACACTTTGTATGTCTCATGGCCCTAGTGGAAGAGAACACTGGCTTGGAGATTATGTGACAGAGGTATTTTCGGAATTTGGACAAGTTACTAGGGATAATTTAAATAATATAATTATTCATAAGAAGGGTAAGGGCAAAGGTAAAATCATGCTTATGGCTCACCTGGATGAAGTATTTATGATTATAACAGAGGTAAAAGAAAATGGATTTTTAGCATTTAAAGGTAATGGTATTGATCCTAAGACTTTAGTTTCTAAAGAGGTTATAATCCATGGAAAAGAAGCTATTCACGGTATTATAGGAATTAAGCCACCTCACTTAATGAAGGATGAAGATCGAAAAAAAGCAGTAACTATAGATTCTTTATTGATTGATACAGGATATTCTAAGGAGTCTTTAGAGAATATAGTTAAACCAGGAGATTATGTTACTGTTAAAGGAAACTATAAAGAACTTTTAAATAATAATGTAAGTGTTAAAACTGTTGATGATAGAGGTGGAGTTGTAGCCTTATATAGATGTGCTAAGGAACTTAAAAATATAGAACATGATATGGATGTTTATTTTGTATGTTCTGCTCAAGAGGAAGTAGGTCATAGAGGTGCTAAAACTGCTACTAATAGAATTAATCCAGATATAGGTATTGCTGTAGATGTTACCTTCGATTGTGGAATGTATGGTCTTGAACATGGTGATACTGAACTAGGTAAGGGTGGAGTAATCTGTATAGGTCCTAATATTCATCCTAAGGTTAGAAAGCATCTTATGAAGGTTTGCAAAGAATATAATATTCCATTTCAATTAGAAGTGGAAGCCGGAAATACAGGAACAGATGCTTGGGATATTCAAGTAGCTGGTGAAGGGGTTGCTACACTTCTTATATCAATTCCTATAAAATACATGCATACTTCAGTGGAAACTGTAAATATGGATGATATAAAAAACACAGGATATATGATGGCAAAGTTAATAGAGAGTATAAAGGGTGAAGAATTGGAGGAATTAGTATGTTTTTAGATGAGATTCTTCAAAAGAACGGTATTTTAGATAAATTGACTTCTTTAAGTGGTCCTTCAGGATTTGAGGGAGAAGTAAGGGGCTTTATTAAAGAACAGGTTACCCCTTATGTAGATGAGATTTTTACAGATAGAATAGGAAATATTATTGTTCATAAAAAGGGTAAAGGAAAAAAAGTAATAGTTGATGCTCATATGGATGAGGTAGGTTTTATAATAACTGGCTACAATGAGGATGGAAGCTTAAGATTTAGTGCTTTAGGAGGGATAAATGCTAAGATAATACCTTCTAAGACTGTACTTATAGGGCCTAATAAAATACCAGGAGTTATTGGAGCAAAACCAATTCACCTTCAAGGAGCAGAGGAGAGAGAAAAGGGTCTAAATTATAGTGATTGCTGTATTGATATAGGAGCTAGGTCTAGAAAACAAAGTGAGGAGCTTATAGATCTAGGGGAGTATGTAGTTTTTGATACAGAGTATGATGAATTTGGAGAAGGGCTTGTAAAGGGAAAGGCCTTTGATGATAGAGTAGGATGTTTTGTACTTATGGAGGCATTAAAGGAAAATTATGATGTAGACCTATATGGAGTGTTTGCAGTTCAAGAAGAAGTTGGAGAAAGAGGCGCTTTCATTTCGTCTTTAAATTTAAAGGGAGATTTAGGAATTGCTTTAGAGGGTACAATATGTGCAGATATGCCAAGTGTTCCTAAGCACTTAAGAGCTACTGAAGTTGGAAGAGGACCAGCTATATCAATAATGGATTTAACTAGTATATTCGATGTTGATGTGGCTGATGATATTATGGAAGTAGGGAATAATTTAAATATTCCATATCAAAGAAGAAAAGCTATAGCTGGAGGAAATGATGCAGCTACTTTCCATGGCACAGGATCTGGGGCAAAGATTGCTACTATTTCAGTTCCATGTAGATATATCCATTCTTCAGTTTCAGTAGCATCAAAGGAAGACATAAAGAACACAGTTAAATTATTAGTAGAATACTTAAAAACACTATAGATTTTGGAGGTATTTGTGATGAATAAATTATTTGAAGATTTAGTAGGAGCATTTGGAGTTAGTGGACATGAGGAAGAAGTTAGAAGTGTAATTGTTGAGCAATTAAATTCACTAGAAGTTGAAAATAAGGTAGATAACATGGGAAATGTTATAGCTAAAATAGGTAGAAGTAATGGAGAGGAAGAAAAGAGAATTATGATTTCTTCTCATATAGATACCATGGGATTTATAGTTATGTATATTGAAGATAATGGTTTCTTGAGAATTGGAAAAGTAGGAGAATTTGATGAAGCTGCCTTTGTGAATAATATGGTAGAATTTGAAAACGGAAATTCAGGAAGAATTTGCGGAACTAAAGATAGTCCTAAAATAGATGACATGTATATAGATTTAGGAGTAGAAAGTATAGAAGAGGCTTTAGAACTAGTAAGAGAAGGAGATGTATGTATTATTACATCTAATGTTATAGAGGAAGAAAAGAATATAATTGCACCAGCTTTAGATAATAGAGTAGGCTGTTATATGTCACTAAAATCTATAGAGAAACTTATAGAGAATAAAGAATCATTAGAGAAGTTAGATAAGGAAATATATTTTGTATTTTCGACTCAAAACACTTTAGGAGGAAGAGGAGCAAGAGCAGCTGCTTATGAAATAAATCCTATGTATGCTTTAGTTGTAGATGGAGAAAATGCTGGAGATACATTAGGGGGAAGTGGAAAGTTTTCTTTAGGAAAGGGTACAGGAATAAAGTTCATGGATAAAACTTTGTTAATGCATCATGAAGTGAAAGAACAATTGGAAAAAGTTTATGAAAAAATGGATAAAAAACCACATTATATCTTTGGTGAAACTCAAGGTGATGGTAAAACAATCCATAAAGAGGGAGTAGGAGTTAAGACTGGAACCTTAGTTTATCCTGTAAGATATAAGGATACAAATATGGAAATGGTTAATTATAAAGATATAGAAGAAGGAATAGAAGTTATTTATAATTATACTACATTATAATATAAGGTTATTTAAATAGACCTATAGACATAACTTTTAGAGAATATACAAAAAAATAATAAATATTAGAGCCTTCACTTTAAGAATATGAGTGAAGGCTCAATTTAGTTTAGGATTAATTTGTTTTAAATTATAAGGTAGTAACTATTTTGCAGCGTAATAGCATCTTTTTGGAGATTCTATTTTATCCTCTGCTTTAAGTGATTTTATAGCTTTATCTACCTCTTTTTTGTCAATACCAGCCTTTTCAGCAATTTCTCCAGCTTTTAATGGCTCAGATGAATTTTTCAGTACTTCTAAAACTTTATCTACCATGTTAACACCTCTTTTAATAATTATAGTTATTTAATAATATTTATTATATAATATTCTAATAAAAATATCAACAATATTATATTTTATCTGTTATCAGTTTGTAATTTATTATAAAGTAATTCTCGTCTGTCCTCCTTTACTTTAAAAGAATTTCTGACTCTACTGACTAAAGATCTATCTATGTCTGCTATGAGAATATCCTCCACACCTTCCTCTGTGCTACCTATAATTTTACCTAAAGGGTCTATAATTAAAGAATTTCCACTATAGTTTATATTATTACCAATACCAATCCTATTAACTCCAGCAATATAGCATTGATTTTCAATAGCTCTACTTCTAAGCAAGGTTATCCAGTGTTCTTTTCTACTTTCAGGCCAATTAGCAGCTACAGTAATTAAGTCACATTTTTTTGAAGCTATTTGAAAGATTTCAGGGAATCTTAAGTCATAGCATATAAAAGGTGAAAGGGTTATTTCATCAATTTGTGCAAAGCATATTTCCTCACCACCAATGTAGTATTTACTTTCTTCACCATAGGAGAAAGGATGTATTTTAGAGTAGTTACATAGAATATTTCCATTAGAAGATATTATTGTATAATTATTTTTACCTTTTATATCATTAGTAATACCCTGAATATAACCAATTCCTGCATTAATGCAATAACCTTTGCATAAACTAGAAATGTAGGAAAACGTAGAAAAATCAAATTCTTTTAATTTTTCTATGTTCATTGTAAACCCAGTAAAGGATAGTTCAGGAAATAAAAGTAAGTCTATTTTTAGCTCTTTAGCTTTTTTAAAAAATTCTTTGCTTGCTGATAAGTTAAATTGCTTATTTTCCCATAAAATATTATTCTGTACCAGTCCAATTTTCACAATATCACCCCTTATATTACTAATTATAATATATTTTAAAGTTATTATTCATAATAATCCTAAGAAATTTATTATTTTATAAGAAAGTTAATACTAAATTATATGAAGGGTGATTTGTTTAATTATGTTAAAGAAAGTGGTATAATTAAAGGAAACTTAGCTCCAATAATAGGTCAATTTTTAATTGAGTTTATAAATTCTTAATACTGTCTATATACTTCCTAGATAATAGGTCAATATTATAATATATAGACAATAGAATAATGTAAAAGGTAGGGGTATTGCCTATGAAAATAACTGAAAACACAGTGAAAATGGCATTGAGATATAAGAACCATCATATATCTTCATTAGCTTCACAGTTAGCTTTTGATATGCTGTTTTCATTTTTCCCATTTTTGATTTTATTACTAACTCTAGTTGGATTTATAAACGTAGATCCCATAGAAGTGATTGGAAGTTTACAAAATATAATGCCCGAGGAATTATATAATTTAGTATCTACTTTAGCCCTTCAATTGTTACAAACTAGAAATGGAAATTTATTATCTTTTTCATTAATGTTCTCCCTTTATACAGCATCTAGAGCTTTTAGAGCCATAAGATACGGGTTAAACAGAGCATATAATGAAGAGGAAGATAAAAATAAGATAAAGTTAATAATACTCTCCGTTTTATTTATGATAGTGATATCTTTTATGATAATATTTGTACTAGGTTTTTTAGTATTTGGAGAGATGATAAGTTTAGAATTAGTTCAATGGTTAGACCTTGATATTAAGTTATTTTATTTTATACGATATTTAAGGTACCCAATTGGTTTTGCAGGTATGATAGTTATATTTACAGCCATATATAAGCTTATACCTTCAAGACGAATAAAATGTAGAGAGGCCTTGCCAGGGGCTATATTCACAAGTATTGCTTGGATAATTTTATCAATGGGGTTTGCGTTTTATGTAAACAACTATGGGAAATATACTGATATTTACGGAAGCATAGGAGTGGTTATTGTTTTGATGGTTTGGTTACAAATAACATCTACTACAATTTTATTAGGGGGAGAACTGAATGCACTATTAATGTATGATAAAGAAAATAGCTTCAAAATATAATAAATTCATGTTTAATATTAACACTTATGAGAATGTTTAGTTTAATTATTTGTAATATTGTGTTAAGATAATGAAGAAGAATGACAATGATGTAGAATATTATATAAGGTCAATAGTAATGGAGGGTATGAGATGAAGGTTAGAAAGGCTATAATTCCAGCAGCAGGTTTAGGAACTAGATTCTTGCCAGCTACAAAAGCGGTGCCTAAAGAGATGATTCCTATTGTAGATAGACCTACTATAGAGTATATAGTAGAAGAGGCTGTGGCTTCAGGTATAGAAGAAATACTTATAATAACAGGTAGAAATAAAAAAGCTATAGAAGATCATTTTGATAGAGCTGTAGAACTAGAAATGAATCTTGAGAGAGATGGGAAGAAGGAACTTTTAGAGTTAGTCCATAAGTCAACTAATATGGCTAATATCCATTATATTAGGCAAAAGAATCCAAAGGGGTTAGGCCATGCCATAAGTTGTGCTAAAGCTTTTGTTGGAGACGAACCCTTTGCAGTTATGCTAGGAGATGACATAGTAGATAGTGAAGTTCCTTGTTTAAAGCAATTAATGGATGCTTATGATAAACATGGTACTTCAATTTTAGGAGTTCAAGAAGTAGCCAAAGAAAATGTAAGTAAATATGGAATTGTAAAAGGCGATAAAATTAATGATAGAGAGTATGTAGTTAAGGATTTAGTGGAAAAGCCAAAGGTTGAAGAAGCGCCATCTAATGTTGCTATTTTAGGTAGATATATTATAACTCCTGAAATATTTGACATACTAGAAGATACTAAACCAGGAAAAGGAAATGAAATACAATTAACTGATGGTTTAAAAACTCTAATGGAAAAGGAAAGTATGCATGCTTATATTTTTGAAGGTAGAAGATACGATGTAGGTGATAAATTAGGATTTTTAGAAGCTACAGTGGAATTTGCTTTAAAAAGACAAGACTTACAAGATAACTTTAAAAAAATTTTGGAAGAAAAATTTAATTTAAAGCATATATAATTTAATAATAGAGCATAAAAACTGGTATATAATCCCAATGATATATATCAGTTTTTATTTTATATATCAAATTTTATTATTTTTACTCAGAAGAGGTACGGAGACTTATTCTCATTAACCTGTCAAGAAAAAAATGTAGAATAATAGTAGAAAAATGTAGTAAAAAAAGTATTAATTTTAGTGTAAAATGATTAAGTGGTACATTGAGTAACGTTAAAATTGGAGGATAAATAATGGAGTTTAAGAATAAGGAAGATTTGGAGTTTTACAACAACATTTCGGAACCTATTATAGTTATAGATAGTAATAATGAAATTAAATACTGCAATGAAGGAGCGTTAGAATTTTTAGGAGTTCAAAGTATTGATTCAATTGAAGAGTTGGATATAAACACAATGATAAAGTTCTCTACGTTGAAGAGTGGTGTCTTTGATGTAAAGGATTTTATAAAAAATGATAGAAGTGAGAGAATTCGTGCAAGTATAGATACAAGAATATATAAAGAAATAGAAATAGAATTAGTTTTTAGAAGTATAAAAGTTGGTAATAGTGAAGGCACCTTAATGTTGTTGAAAAATATAGTAAGTAATAATCTCCATTTTAAATCAGAAGTTATCAATAAAGACAATAGCAAATTAGAGGAGCATGAAGAATTTAAATATATTGTAGTAGATAAAGACGAGGATGAAGCCTTCATCTCAACAAAAGAAATAGACTTAAATATAAATTTTTATAAAGCTATTTTTGCTAATAGTACCACTGGAATTGTAATAGAAAAGGAAAATAGAATTAGTTATATAAATAAAGTTGCTATGGATATAATTGGAGACCCAAAAAGTGATACCTTTTTAGGTAAAAGTATTTTTGAAATAATTAAGTTAGATTCTATACAATATAATGATGAATTTTTGAAAAAACAGTATTCTAAATATAATTCTAGTTTGAACATAGTAGAAAGAAAGTTTATTAGAGAAGATGGGAGCATTGTTTATTGTGAAGTTACACCCATGTGTTTTGTGAATGATAATGATATATATTCTATATTTTTAATTAGGGATATAACAAGAAGAATAAAAGTAGAGGAAGCAGTAATAAGCAATAGGGATAATTATGTTGAGCTTCTTAAACTTTTACCCTTTGGTATGGTTATATATTCTGATGGTAAGCTTGAAATAGGTAATGAGGCTTTAGTTAATATTTTAGGACTTAACGGGATAGATGAATTAAAAAATTTATCCTATATAGATATAGTAGATGAAGAATATAAAGATGTAGTTAAAGAAATGTATTTTGATGCTCAATTTAGAGGAAAATCTACAGAATTTAAGGAAGTTAAAGTGAGAAGGGAATATGGAGCACTAATAGATGCTGAGATTGCAAGTTTCGGAATAAATTTTAGTTATGGAAGATCTGTAGTATTTTTAATTCAAGAAGTTACAGAACGCAAAAAAGCTCAATTAAATAAAGTTAAATTGGAACAAGCTATAAAATATGATAAGTTAAAAACTGAATTTATATCTAATATGTCCCATGAACTAAAAACACCATTGAATATAATATTAAGTACTGTACAAGTATTGCAATACAATTATAAAGATAAAAATGATGAACAATTGGATAGATATCTAGATTTAATGAAAGTAAATAGCTATAGGTTATTAAGACTAATAAATAACTTAATAGATGTTACTAGAATTGATGTAGGTAACTTAAAAATGAATTTTGGTAATTATGATATAGTAGCTATAGTAGAGGATATAACTATGGCTGCAGTAGAGTATGTGGAAAGTAAAGGTATGACTTTAATATTCGATACTGATATTGAAGAAAAAATTATAGGAATTGATAGAGAAAATATAGAAAGAATAATATTAAACCTATTATCAAATGCAGTTAAATTTTCTAAGGATGACGGAACTATTATGGTGTCTATTCATGATTTAGGGGACAAGGTTCAAATTTCAGTGAAGGATAATGGAATTGGTATTCCAGAAGAACTTCAGGAAAAGATATTTGATAGATTTGTGCAAGGTGAGGATCTATTTACCAGATCTCACGAGGGGAGTGGAATAGGATTATCCCTAGTAAAATCTATAGTTGAAAATCATGGTGGAAAGACATATGTAAAAAGTATTGTTAATGGAGGAAGTGAATTTATTGTAGAACTTCCAAACATTCTTTCTAAAAATCAATTTTGTTCAACAAATCTATATCATGCTGATAAATATAATTTAGAAAGAATAAAAATTGAGTTTTCAGATATATATAGATAAGAATATTTAAAATGCTATTGGAATAGTTGTTCCAATAGCATTTTATTTTTCATACATTAAAAGAATGGTTAAGATATTTTTAATAATATGTTTAAAAAATATATTCATGGGTAAAATTACAAAAAATGATATGTTTTTTTGGAGGTATATGATGAATAGAATAGTTTTAGTTGGTAGATTGACACGAGACCCTGAAATTAAAGTTTTTGAAGATAGTAGTAAGGTTTTTACTAGATTGGTTTTGGCTGTAGATAGACCTTATAAAACTGCATCGGGAGAAAAACATGTAGATTTCATTCCAGTAGTACTAAGAGGAAAGAAAGCAGAAATTGTTAATGAATATCTAATTAAAGGAAGTGTTATTAGTGTAACTGGTAGACTTCAAAGTAGGCATTATGAAGGTGAAGATGGACAGAAAAAGTACATATCAGAAGTTATAGCAGATGAATTTCAGTTCATGAATACTAAGAAACCTAAAGAAGAAATTGGTTAAATCTACATGACTTAAATTGTTATTTTAGTAAATCGCATATATGTGTATAACAATCTAAACAATATTTTTAATCAGTAAAGCCTATTCTATTGTAATATCACAATAGAGTAGGCTTTTTTAAATTAATTAATAATAAGTAAAAAAATATTTATTTATTAAAAAGTCACAGGTTAGTATATTAAAAATATTTGGATAATAGGCATATTAAGAGTATAATAAATTCATAAGGCAAAACTTTAATCTTATTTAAAAATGGTAAATTTCAGGTATAAAATATAGATTATAGTTAAACAAAATATAAGGGTAGAGGGGTTTATTATGGAGCTTGAAAAATTTAAAGTATTTAGAGAGAAAGCAATGGAAAACATATCTAAAGTTATAATTGGTAAAGAGCATATAATTGATAAAATAATAGTGTCATTTATAACTTCTGGTCATGTATTATTAGAAGATGTTCCAGGACTTGGGAAAACTAAACTGTGCAAAACATTGTCAAAAACTATGAATTGTAGCTTTAAAAGAATTCAATTTACACCAGACTTATTACCTTCGGACTTAACAGGAATATATTTTTATAATCAACAATCAAAAGAATTTGAATTCAGAGAAGGACCGCTTCTAAGTCAAATTGTTTTAGCTGACGAAATAAATAGAGCTACGCCAAGAACACAATCTGCTTTACTTGAGTGTATGGAAGAGAGACAGATAACAGTAGAAGGAAATACGATAAAGTTAAAGAGGCCATTCTTTGTTATAGCCACTCAAAATCCAGTAGAACAATTTGGTACATTCCCGTTACCGGAAGCTCAATTAGATAGATTTTTTATGAGATTATCTATGGGGTATCCAAGCTATGATGAAGAAATAAAAATGATGGATAGGTTTATAGGAAAAGATCCATTAGACTCCCTAGAGTCTGCTATAACTATAGAAGAAATAAACTATGTTCAAGAGAATTATAATAAAGTTTATGTTAGTGATGAAATAAGAAGATACATAGTAGATTTAGTCAATGCTACTAGAACTAACAGTGAAATAGAGTTGGGATGTAGTCCTAGAGCTACATTAAATCTTATGAAAGGTTGTCAAGCATTAGCTGCTATTAGAGAAAGAGATTATGTGATTCTTGAAGATGTTAAAGAGCTTGCAATACCTATAATGAGTCATAGAATTATCTTGAAAAGCGAAATAAATAGTGGCAGTGAGAAGAGTGAAAGAGTTATACAAAAGATTCTCGCAACTATAGAAACTCCAATAGATAGGCAATAGAGGTGTATTATGATACTTCAAATATTTGTTTTTGCAGCAATTGTAATTATACTGGTAAATATAATGAGTTTTATTACTGAAAAAGGGTATGAAAACTTAAAGGTGTATAGGAAAATAAAACCAGATAGGGTAACTGTGGGCGAAGAATTTACAATAACTATGAAAGTAGAAAACAATAAAAGAATGCCCGTTCTATTCTTGGTGGTGGAAGAAAGAATACCTGTTGAATTAAGATTTGTTGGCGAAGTCTCTACTTACAAATATGGAAATGATAATTGGCACATATGCAAGTATGTAATGGGTAAATTTCAAAGAAAAAGTAGAACTTATACTTTAGTAGGAAAAAAAAGAGGAGCTTACATAATAAAGTGCATGAATATTTTTATAGGGGATATGTTGGGACTAAATATTAAAAGTAGAGAGCAGAATGATTATATTGAAGTTTTAATTTATCCTAAGGTAAAATCAATAGGAAGCTTTAGATTTGATGTGACAAATTTTTTAGGAGATAATACAGTAAGGAGATGGATACATAAGGATCCTTTATATATAAAAGGAGTAAGAGAGTATAACGTTGAAGATAGAATGAAGGATATTCATTGGAAAACTTCATTAAAGGCAGATAAGCTTATGGTTAAGGACTATGATTATACTTCAGAACAACAGATGGTTATAATCCTTAATACACAATGTGGAGATCCTTGTTGTAATTATATAGATGAAGATATTATAGAAACATCTATAGATATTGCAGTTGCATTAGCTGCAAAAGCATCTAAAGAAAGTATCCCAACAGGTATTTGGAGTAATGCACATTTGATTTACTGTAATGAAAATTCTGTAAATGAGATTGAGCCGAAGGTAGGAAGTTTTAATAGTATATTGGAGTTTTGTACTAGAATATATCTTGCTGTAAAATATGAACTTAATGAATACTTAAAGAGTAGAATGCCTTATTTTGATAAAAGTTGTACCTATGTATTAATTACTACTTATTTAAATGAAAAAGATATTAGGATTTTAAATATTCTAGTGGCAAATGGCTATAAAATAAAGATTATAGATGTTTCTAGAGAAAACAAAATTAAAAATATCAAAGGAATTGATAAAATTTCATATAAGGGGGAGATGAAGTAATGAGTTGGTCTGAACAAGTTAGGCTTTATTATGATATAACATTTAGTATGCTAACATCTGTTGTTTGGATGATAGTAACAGCTCTTATATTTTCTAAGGATATGAAATTTTCTATTTTCATTTTAATGATGATATCTATATTAACTAGCAAATATTTACTAAGAAAAGGTAAGAAGGTAGAGATTTGTATTGGGGTTTCTTTAATCCCAATTATTGTTTACGAAATATTTAGTCAAGAAATAGTAATTGCCATTGTAGATATAATATTTGTAGCATTAATCAGTGCTGTTTTACTTAGAGAAACTAATGAAAATATAAATTATGATAGATATAAAAATATTTTTATAAATGGAATTTCTTATATTTTCATAGCATCAATTATCTGTAGTATGTTCAGGCCTATTTATGCAGAAATCATATTTAGAGGTATAGTTATATATCTGATTTTGATGGTTATAACTATGAGAGAGACTATGGGATATTGTTATAATATAAAAAGTTCAAAAGTGAATAAAATTATAAATATATCTCTAATTTCATTGGCATTATTAACTACACAGGAGTTTTTTTATAATATATTTGTGAAGGTAGTTTCAATTTTGTATAGAGGAATTGAATTTATAACTGAATTTATAATAGATGTAATAGTAAAAATTATTGGGATTCCAATGACTTGGGTTTTTAATGCTTTACAAAAATTATTTACTGAAAGACGAGGAGCTTTAGAAGATATATTTGGAAGAATAGATTCAGGTAGTAAAAATCCCCCAAATATAAAAGGATTAACGCCAGAAATGGTAACAGCAAGTCCCACATTTATATTTATAATGAAGGTTATAGTTACAATAATATTAATATTAATTGTAAGTAGTATCATAAGAAAAATAATAAAAGGTACTAATTTAAATAGAGATGATGGTTATACTGAAATAATTGAAGAGATTGAGCAAAAGGATCCTGGTTATAAAAAAGTTATAGATAAAATCAAAAAAATATTTAGAAAGAAGGGTACCCCTAGGGAAGAAGTTTTATATAAGTATAGTGAGTTTGTAGAAGTTGCAAATAAAAAAGAGATTTTTAAGACATATATGACTCCAAGACAACTTGGTAATATTGTTAAGATAAAAGTGGATAACTGTATGGAAGTTGATGAAGTTACTAATATGTATAATGAAGCAAAGTTTTCTACACATATTATAAACAAGTCTTATGAACAAAAAGTGGAAAAATATGTGGATAACATCAATAAAAACATAAAAAAGTGACAAGAAAAATTAATCTACAATAAAAGACAAGAAAACTCACATAATATTAACATTTTATCCACTGATATATTAACAATAACAAATAGTTTTGTATAACTGTAAAGAATAAGTAATTTTGTGAAATAAGGTGTAAATTTTGAGGGGGAATATATTATTGTTGCCTACAAGAATTTACACATTATTTTTTTATATAGTGATACAATTTCTTTAGGCAATAAAATGTTGTAATTTTATTGCTATAAATGGTTTTACATTATTTGGGGGTGCTTTTATGATAATTGAGACGTTGAAATCTAACATGGTATGTGAAGAGAATACTATAGAATACACTTATAATTTAATTCAATCAGAATTAGAGGTCCATATGAATGGTGAAAGAAGGGTTATAGATGTATATGGTGTAGAAATAGAAAGTGAAGTGAAAAATAAAGGCAAACATGTAAAGCAATACAAAGAACATGTAGAATGTATAACTCCTAATAGATATAAGGGAAGTGAACTTCTGGGATTATTAAAAAATAATGTGGTCTCACCAATACATCTTATAGATATTATAGAAGAATATATAGAGGCATATTATGCTGATTTTGACGAACTTGTACAAGCAATAGCAAATTAATTATAACTATTTTTATTTATATGAGTAGTTTATAAAGTTAAACTTAATTAATATGATAATTGAAAATATTATCATCATATACTTTCATATATATATAAGTTATAGTTGATATTAACCTATTTATTTATTAAAATTAAAGATGTAAAAATATGTTTATAATTTAATTATAAGTATATGAAATATTTAGGTTTGGAGGTGAGATGGTGATAGTAGGAGTTGGAGTAGATATAGTTGAAATAAGACGTATAAAAGATGTAATGGAAAAAAATGAAAAGTTTTTAGAAAAAATATTTACAAGTAAAGAAATACAATACTTGAAAACTAGGAATTTAAGGCCGGAATATGTAGCAGGTAGGTTTGCTGCAAAGGAAGCGGTTTCAAAAGCACTAGGAACAGGGTTTAGAGGATTCAACTTCAGAGATATAATAGTAGATAGTACTACTCTTGGTAAACCTACAGTCACATTAGAAGGGCAGGCAAAAAATATTGCTAACAAGAATGGGAATACAACTATTCATCTGAGTATTTCTCACGGATGCGATAGTGCTATTGCCTATGCTGTTTTGGAGGTCGTTTAATATGGTAAATCCTTTTGATAAATTAAAAATTAATAGATTAGGGTTTATAGGATTTAAACATAGGGCCATACAAATGGATAAGGAAATGATACAAAGTATATTAAAAGCTAGAGATGATGATACCTACAAAGGAGATTATGGACAAGCATTTATAATAGCTGGCTCTATGGGCTTTTCTGGTGCTGCATATCTTACTACTCAAAGTGCAGTAAGAAGTGGCGCTGGATTAGTGACCCTTTGCGTTCCTAAAGAAATACAGGAGATAATGAGCATAAAGTTAAATGAGGCTATGACAATCAATTTTGAGCAAAGTGAAAAAATAGGTAATATTATGGTTAAGTCTAATTGTATTGCTATTGGACCAGGAATGGGGAATGCTAAGTTAACTTTTAATATAGTGAAAAGTATGATTGAAAATGCAGAATGCCCTATTGTAATAGATGCGGATGGACTAAATGTACTACAGGGAAAACTTGAATTGCTTCATAGTAAAAATAATAGCATTATATTAACACCTCATTATGGGGAGATGGCAAGATTAACTGGATTATCTGTTGATGAAATAAAAGAAAATAGGGTAGAAGTAGCAAGGAATTTTGCTTATGAGTATGATGTAATAGTTTTATTAAAGGACCATAGAACTGTAATAACTGATGGAACACAGGTTTTTGAGAATACTACAGGAAATAGTGCAATGGCATCAGGTGGAATGGGAGATACTTTGACAGGAATTATAACTTCATTTATTGCTCAGGGATATGATGCTCTAGAAGCTACATGCATTGCTACATTTATACATGGATATTGTGGTGATAGGCTAGCAGAGAATATGTTCTGTGTCAATGCTACCCATATTATAGAAGAATTACCTTTTGGGATAAAAGAAATTTTGGATAGTAATTGATACATAGAAATAACTGTGGATTATAATAAAATAAATATGGTTATAGAGAGTAGAAAACTATAATAAACATATAGTGTAATAAGTAATTGGAGGAATTTATGAAAAAAAGACTAACTTATACACTATTTATTATAGCTATATGCCTAACCATTGCAGTGGCTTTATTCATTAAAGGAAGAACAAGGACTTTAGATGAGTATAATGTAATTGATTCCTTAAGTGAGATTAAAGCCTATAAGAGTGATATAACTATAGAGGTCGTAAATGACAGAGAAACAAATAAGTATGAAGGGTTTCAAACCTATAAAAAAGATATAGGATATAAACTGGATTTAAAGGATAAGAGATCTTTTACTTTTAAAGGTGATGAGATACTTGTTAAAGATAAGGAGAATATCAAAGAGTATACCTTAGATAAAGGGTTTGATGAAGTATTTAAATATGGATTTATTGGTGAATATATAGGATTAATATATACAAATGAACAATTAGAATTTGAAACTGAAACAATAAATAATAGTGAGTGCTTTGTGATAACAACAGTGATTCCTGGAAGCAATAACAACATTTGCCAAGGTAGCTTATATTATGATATTAAAAATAATAGACCGAAGAAAATAATAATCTATGATAATAAAGGTAGAGAAAGAATTATATATACTTATGAAAACTTTAACTGGACTGATAAGGTTGAAGATGTGGAGTTAGATTTATAACAATGATACAAAACAGTAAGAGCGAATCTAGTATTTACTATGAGGTAGTTCTTGACAACTGGAAAGGTGAGCAAGGTGAGTAATATGGAAAAAAAGATAAGACCCTCTTGGGCAGAAGTGGATTTAGATGCTTTAAGGAATAATGTAAGTGAAGTAAAAAGGGTTTCAGAGGGGAAGGAAATAATTGCTACAATAAAAGCTGATGGATATGGACATGGAGCTATAGATATATGTAAGTCTATGATGGATGAAGGTATAAATAGATTTGCAGTAGCTATTGTTACAGAAGCGGTAGAACTAAGAAAAGCTGGTGTGGAAATTCCTATTATTATATTGGGATATACACCAAAGGAATTTTATGATGAAGTTATTGATTTAAACCTAGAGCAAACTATATATGATTATGAAGATGCTAAAATACTTTCAGACATAGCTATAAAGAAGAATAGCATAGCTAAAATTCATATAGCTGTAGATACAGGTATGGGGAGGATTGGATTTTTAACAACGAGGGAGCAGGCTAGGGAAGTACATAGGATAACTAAGTTAAAAGGAGTAAGAATTGTAGGAATATTTACTCATTTTGCTACTGCTGATGAGAAAGACAAAACTTATGCTAGTTTTCAAATAGAAAAATTTAATATATTTAATATATATCTTGAAGAATTAGGTATAATTATACCCTTTAAGCATGTAAGCAATAGTGCTGCTATAATAGATTTTCCTGACTTACCATATGATGGAGTTAGAGCTGGTATTATGCTTTATGGATATTATCCTTCCAAGTATGTTAATAAAAATAATGTTAACTTAATACCTGTTATGTCGCTAAAATGTAAAATTGTTCATTTGAAAAAAATACAGGAAGGCGATTATGTAAGCTATGGTAGATTGTATAAAGCACCTGCAGAACGGATAATTGGAACTCTTCCTATAGGATATGCAGATGGCATTTCGAGAGCATTAACAGGGGTGGCTAAAGTAATTGTGAATAGTAAAATAGTACCTGTTGTAGGTCGTATTTGTATGGATCAATGTATGATAGATGTAACAGATGTACCTGGGGTGAAGATTGGGGATGAAGTTATATTAATTGGAAAAGATAATATAGGGAATGTTATAACAGCAGATGATATAGCAGAATCTATAGGTACAGTCAATTATGAAGTAATTTGTGATATAAGTAAGAGAATTCCAAGAATATATACAAAAAACGGTAAAATTTTCAGTGTAAGAAACTACGTATAGTAAAAAGTATAAAAAAATGTTGTAAAAAGTAGAAATTGAGGATAATTTCTTTGACATAATAACAATTGATGATTTATAATTAAGTTGTACATAAAGTTGTTATTTAAATTGGAGGTAATGAAATCCATGGGTAGCTCAAAGAAATTTATTCTGAATTTTGGTAGTAGTTTTTGCGAAAAATTTAATGATGTAGATAAAAAACAATTTATAACAAATAGTAAATTAATTATGGATTATGGAATAGTATATAGTGAAGGCTATAATAGTAATAGCTATATAGAGAAAATGAAACAAGGATATTTAGCTATGAGAGAATTAAATTTAGAATTATCAGAATATGGCTTTGAGAGTTATATTAATGACTTAAGTGAATATGAAGCTAGCCTTTAGGAGTGTGAATGCCTAATGACAATTGTTATAAAGAGAGGCGATATATTTTATGCTGATTTAAGCCCAGTGGTTGGATCAGAACAGGGTGGAATAAGACCTGTAATAATTATACAAAATGATGTGGGAAATAGATATAGTCCAACTGTGATAGTTTCAGCTATAACCTCTCAGATAAATAAGGCAAAACTTCCAACTCATGTAGAGATTTCTTCTGAAGAATACGGATTAAATAAAGACTCGGTAGTTTTGCTAGAGCAAGTTAGAACTTTAGACAAAAGAAGATTAAAAGAAAAGATAGGTCATATGACCGATGAAGATATGATTAAAGTTGATGTTGCTCTTAAAATTAGTTTAGATTTAAAAATGTAAAAATAAGCTTAATATTAAGGGGCTGTTTCAAAATACACTAAATCTTAATTGGATGTGGAGTATGCACTAACAACAATATTTTAGTGAAACTTAACATTTTATAGAGATTAGTGAATTATTTTGAAATAGCTCCTTTTAAATTAAATCGGTAGATGGACAAAAAAATATAAAGTATTTATTACTTTTATAATGATAGAAGTATAGTTGTATTTAATTGAAGTGTAAGGTAAATAATATATTAATAATTATTGGAGATTTCTTATAATGAGATGTATGGATAAAAGTAAAATTTCAACTAAATAGTTGAGAATAAATAAATTATTGATATAATGGGTTTAGAAGAAAATCAGGGAGGGATAAGCAATGGAAAAGTCATTAATAGCATTAGAGAATATAGCGAAAGTTTTAAGAAAAGATATTATAAAGATGGTAACAGAGTCAGCATCTGGTCACCCAGGCGGTTCTCTATCAGCTGTAGAAATCATTACTACATTATATTTTAATGAAATGAATATTGATGTAGAAGACTCTAAGAATCCTAATAGAGATAGATTTGTATTATCAAAAGGTCATGCTGCACCAGTTTTATATGCAGCTCTTGCGGAGAAGGGTTTCTTTAATAAAGAAGAACTTATGAAATTAAGAAAAACTGGAGCAATGCTACAAGGTCATCCAAATATGAATTACATACCAGGAGTAGATATGTCTACAGGTTCATTAGGTCAAGGAGTTTCCGCTGCGGTAGGTATGGCACTAGCAGGAAAGCTTGATAATAGCTCATATAGAGTATATACCCTACTAGGAGATGGAGAATTAGAGGAAGGTCAAGTTTGGGAAGCAGCTATGTGTGCAGCTCATTACAAACTAGACAATTTAACAGCTTTTGTAGATTATAATGGACTTCAAATAGATGGAGATATTGATAAGGTTATGAATCCTAATCCTATAGCAGATAAGTTTGTAGCATTTGGATGGAACGTGATTTATTTAGAAGATGGTCATGATTTAGTTAAGATAAAAGATGCTATAGAAGCTGGAAAAGGAGTAAAAGATAAGCCTACAATGATAGTTTGTAAAACAATTAAAGGAAAAGGTGTATCTTTTATGGAGAATCAGGCAGGTTGGCATGGTTCAGCTCCAAGTAAAGAGCAGTGTGAAATAGCATTAAAAGAGATTGGGGGAGAAGAATAATGAAAAGTGTTGCAACTAGAGAAGCCTATGGAAAAGCATTAGCAAGAATAGGTAAAGAAAATGAAAATATAGTAGTTCTTGATGCAGACTTATCTAAGTCTACTAAAACTGCTGATTTTAAGTCTGTATGCCCAGAGCGATTTATCAATATGGGGATTGCTGAAGGTAATATGATGACTGTGGCAGCGGGAATGGCAGCTTGTGGAAAAATTCCTTTTGCATCTACTTTTGCTATATTTGCAACAGGAAGAGCTTTTGAACAAATAAGAAATTCTATATGTTACCCTAAATTAAATGTAAAGGTATGTGCTACTCATGCTGGTCTAACAGTAGGAGAAGATGGTGCTTCTCACCAATCTGTAGAGGATATTTCATTAATGAGAAGTATACCTAATATGGTGGTGATTAGTCCAAGTGATGGAATTGAGGCTGAAGCAGCAATAGAAGCTATAACAAAATATGAAGGCCCTTGCTATGTTAGACTTGGTAGAAGTTCGGTACCTATAATAAATGATAATGAAGATTATAAGTTTGAAATTGGTAAAGGAATAACTTTAAGAGATGGGAAAGATGCTACTATAGTTGCAACTGGAATTATGGTAGAGGCAGCATTAGAAGCGTACAATATTTTGGCTGAAGAAGGCATAAGAGTTAGAGTTATTAATATACATACAATAAAGCCTATAGACGAAGAATTAATAACAAAAGCTGCAAGAGAAACAAATCTTATAGTTACTGCAGAAGAACATAGTATCATAGGTGGCCTTGGTTCAGCAGTGGCGGAAGTAGTAACTACACATTGTCCAGCTACAGTTTTAAGAGTTGGAATAAAGGATACTTTTGGTGAAAGTGGTAAGCCTGCAGAATTATTAAAAGCTTATGGATTAACAGCATTAGATATAGTTAAAGCAGTTAAGACTGGAATTAGTATGAAATAAAAAATAAAATTGAATATGGAAGAAATCTAAGGAGACTTAGGTTTCTTTTTTTTATAGCCTATGATATAATTTATAAATAATTTGAAAATTCGATTTACTAAGGAGAGCGTTATAGATGAAACAAGATGTTAAAGGATATATGAGTGATGTAGTCTTTTGTTTTAAATTGTCTTTAAAATTAGTTATTATACCCGTAGTTTTAGGTATAGTTATTAGTTGTATATATCTATTAGTTAAAGGTCAATCTATGGAATTTTATGGAATACTTAGAGGAATAAGAAATACAGGAATTATATTTTCTTGTGGAGGATTATTTGTATCAGCATTAGCATTTCTACAACCGACAAAGTTATTGAGACCTTTAAGCTATGAGAAAACTTGGAGACAATATCTTTATAAATTTGGTTTAGTAGGAACTATATTCTGCACCTTTGCATTATTAGCAACATATTTCTTAGTATACGATATGCTAATTCATAACTTATATGTGTAGTTTACATACATAAAGAAGCATGAGTGGAAAAAAATATATATATTTCCACTCTTTTTTTATGAAGAAAAATAAGAATTTATTATTTTTTAACTTATGTAGGACTTGCATTTTAAATTTTTATGTTATAATATACACAGATAAAAAGTAAAAAGTCGAGGAGAGTTAATAATTATGATAGATTTTAAAAATGTTACTAAGGTTTATAATAACAATGTACTAGCTTTATCTAATTTAAATGTACATATTGACCAGGGTGAATTTGTTTTCTTAGTAGGCCCAAGTGGAGCAGGAAAATCTACCTTTATAAAGATGTTATTAAAAGAAGTTGATCCAACAGCGGGTTCGGTTATAGTTGCAGGATCAGATTTAACAAAGCTAACAAGGAAAGAAGTGCCTTATTATAGAAGAAAAATTGGAGTAGTGTTTCAAGATTTTAGATTGATACAAAGTTTGAATGTATTTGATAATGTAGCTTTTGCACTAAGAGTTATAGGATCAAGCGAAAAGGATATACAAAAAAAGGTTCCAGCAGTGCTTTCAATGGTAGGATTATCAAAAAAGAGAGATGCTTTACCTACAGAGTTATCAGGTGGAGAACAACAAAGAGTATCTATAGCTAGAGCTATAGTAAATAGTCCATCATTATTAATTGCTGATGAACCAACAGGTAACTTAGATCCTGAAACTTCATTAGAAATTATGGATATTTTAAGTGATATTAGTAGAGCTGGAACTACCATTGTTATGGCAACCCATGCAAGAGACATAGTTGACTCTATGAAAAAGAGAGTTATAGCTATTGAGAAGGGTGTTATTGCCAGAGATGAGGAAAGGGGGAAATATGGTTATGAAATTTGATTCTTTTAAATATTCATTTAAGGAAGCACTTAAAAGTATAAAAAGAAATAAAACTTTAAGTATAGCATCTATAGCTACAGTAACAGCTACACTTTTTTTATTAGGAGCTATAACACTAGGAGTTGCTAATGCAGATAAATTAATTACGCAATTGGGATCCATGGTTGAGGTGAAAATCTACTTAAAAGAGGATATAAGTGATAATAATAAAAATGCTATAGAGAATAAAATTAAAGAAGTAGATGGTATTGATAAGATAACTTTTCAAAGCAAGGAAGATGCTTTGAAGGATGTAAAGGAACAAATGAATGATGAATTAGGTCAGTTAACATCTGGATTTGAGGATAATAATCCATTCCCAGCTTCCTTTACAGTAAATGTTAAAGAGCCGCTAGTAGTAGATAAAGTTGTAAGTAGTATTAAAGATATGAATGGTATTGATGAGATAAAAGATGCAAGATCTATAATTGCAAAAATTTCTAAGCTTACAGATTCATTTAAAATAGGTGCTGCAGTAGCATTTGTAGTTTTTATTATGATATCTCTATTCTTAATAGGAAATACCATAAAAATTACAGTGTTTACGAGAAAAAAAGAAATAGGAATAATGAAGTATGTAGGAGCTACAGATTGGTTTATTAGATGGCCATTTATAATAGAAGGTATGATACTTGGAATATTTGGAGCAGTCATATCGGTAGTAGTACTAGGTTTTATATATTCTATTATAATTAATAATTTAAGCGCCGATACACTATTTGGATTTGATTTAGTAGGTATTTCTTATATATTGAAGGTGATTATTTGGGAATTCCTGGGATGTGGAGTTTTCATAGGTGCTATTGGAAGTATAATATCCATGAGAAAATTCTTAAAAGTTTAAATTATAAAGAACAAATAAGACTAAGAATTTATTTCTTAGTCTTATTTGTGTATAATATAATATATTGGTAATAGAAAGGATTAATAAAATAATTTAAATTTCATAGTATTATTATCGGGGATAAAAAGTAATAATAAATATATGAGAATGAGAGGGTGATTTTTATGGATGGTAAGAAAAATAAATGGAAAAGAGTAACGGGTATAGTGGCTCTTTTGATAGTGACAAATTTAATTACTTTAGGATTATCTAACTATATATCTTTTAAGTTACCAGATGGTAAAGTTATAGTTAGTAGAAAAACATATGAAAATATAGTAGACTTTGAAAAGTTATATACTATAAAAGATAAATTAGATAGATATTATTTGGGTGAAATTGATATTAATAAACTTATAGATGGAGCAGCAGCGGGAATGACAGAAGCTGTAGGAGACCCATATACAACATATATGAATGCCGAAGAGTTTAAAGACTTCTATTCTCAAACAGAAGGAAATTATGTTGGATTAGGAATACAGGTAGGAGTTAAGGAAGATAAGATAGTTGTAGTAGCTACCTTTGAAAATTCACCTGCAGAAAAAGTGGGAATACTTTCAGGGGATATAATTGAAAGCGTAAATGGTACAAAGGTTGAAGGCAAGGACTTAGAAAAAGCAGTGAAAACTATGAAAGGTGAAAAAGGAGAAGCTGTAGAACTTACTTTATCTAGGGAAAACAAAGGTTCTTTTAATGTTAAAACTGTAAGAGATGAAATAGAAATGATAACTGTAAAGAAAGAAATGATTGATAGTCAAGTAGGATATATTCAGGTAACTATGTTTGATGAAAATACATCTAGCAATTTTGAAAATGCAATTAAAGATTTAAACTCAAAAGGAATGAAGAGTTTAATAGTAGACCTAAGAGAAAATCCAGGAGGATTATTAGATCAAACTGTGAATATGTGTTCACAATTTATTCCTAAGAATAAGAATATAGTTTATACGGAAGATAAGAATGGAAATAGGAAGGATTATAATTCAGTAGGTGGAATTGCTGAAGGATTACCACTTACTATATTAATAGATGAGGGGAGTGCAAGTGCTTCAGAAATATTTACAGGAGCTATAAAAGATTATAAGTTAGGAACTTTAGTAGGTACTAAGACCTTTGGTAAGGGTGTTGTTCAAACAACTTTTTATAGGGATAGAGATGGATTTAGAGATGGAACTGCATTGAAGGTTACTATATCAAAATACTATACTCCTAATGGACAGAATATCCATGGTATAGGAATAGAGCCAGATATTTTAGTTGAGTATCCAGAAGAACTAAAAGGGAAAGCCTATGATAAATCAGTAGATCCTCAATTTGAAAAGGCTTTGGAAGTGGCAAAAGAAAAGATTAAGTAATAAAATATAGGGTATTATAATAGATATTAGTATTTTTATTATAATAAATACTAATTAAAATAAGTTAACATATAGAAAAATAATAAAATTAATTTTATAGTTTCAAGTAGATAAATGATGATGTAAAATTAAGTATCTATTATAGTAGATACTTAATTTTACTTATGCACATCTACTCTTTGTTACATAATGAGAAGGAGAAAAATAATGGAACTTTTAAAGTATACTTTGCAGCAGGTGTCCTATGCTATTGTGGAGCCGTCTTATGCGCTTATATTAATAATGATGGCTGTTGTATTCTATATGAAAAATAAAAAAACTACAGTGATGGAAAGATTAATTATGGGTAAAAACTCGTCAACTGCTTTTGAACTTACTGTGTCACAAATAGTTATGGGAATATTGGGAGGTGTAGTAGCTAGTTTAATTCTTACATTTTTGGGAATTACTTTTTATGAAACTTCTAATATATTTCTAATATTTATATTATCAGTAGCGTTAATGTTCTTTAGTCCCAAATTAGTTTGTCTTTCATATTCAGGAGCTATTTTGGGACTATTATCAATACTGTTGTATTTTATATCATTAATCATGGAGAATCCAAGTTTAGATGTACTAAAAATGGATATAACTAATTTATTGGTATTGGTTGCAGTAATGCATATTGTTGAAGGGTTATTAGTAATCTTTGATGGGAAAAGAGGTGCTATACCTGTATTTGGATCAAGAGATAAAAAAATCATAGGTGGATTTGCATATAGAAGACAATGGATATTACCAATGATAATATTATTAATGGTACAGGCTACTAGCGCCAATACAGTTATGGGGGGAAGTGTAAACACTCCAGAGTGGTGGCCAATAATTAATCATAATAAAAACATGTTGATTTTTGCTACTATGGTAATTGGTGCATTACCGATTTTTGCAGGAGTTAATTATGCTACCATAACATTTACAAAAAGTAAAAAAAATAAGCCAATATTCTCAGGACTATTAATTTTAGGCTATGGTACTGTATTAATTCTATTATCTTTTCTTGGGGATATAAATAAGATTTTAGATGTAATAATTCTTACATTGATGCCTGTATTACATGAGTATATGTTATATATTGATCGCTTAGCAGAAAAGAAAGGTAAAATAAAGTATGTGAGTAATGAAGAGGGAGTATGTGTTCTAGATGTAGCCCATGATTCAATAGCTAAAAATATGGGAGTTAAAATGGGAGATTTAATATTAGAAATAAATAATATTAAATTATATAAGGATGAAATTATATTTAATATGTTAGAACGTCTTCCAGATATTATAAATATGAAGGTTAGAAGAGAAAATGGATCTATGGAAGAATTAGAATGTAAAGTAAAAAACAATAAAGAAAAATTAGGAATTGTTATAGTTCCTAGAGAAGTTCCAAAGCAGGCTACTGTAGCAAAGCCAGGAGGTTCTAGTTTTTCTGATATTCTAAATAAAATTAAAGAAAAGAAAGATAGTAACGATAAAGAATAATTTTTTATAAAAAGATGAGGTGATGTATCATGGGTCAGTTTAAGATTCATTCAAAATTTAAGCCAACTGGAGATCAACCTGAAGCAATAGATAGTATAGTTAAAGGAATCCTTGAAGATAAAAAATATCAAACTTTACTTGGAGTAACAGGATCAGGGAAGACATTTACTATGGCAAATATTATTGAGAGAGTTCAAAGACCAACTTTAATTCTTGCTCATAATAAGACTTTAGCAGCTCAATTATGCTCTGAATTTAAAGAGTTTTTTCCAGAAAATGCTGTTGAGTACTTTGTTTCTTACTACGATTACTATCAACCAGAAGCTTATATGGCTCAAACTGACACCTATATAGAAAAGGATGCATCAATAAATGAGGAGATAGAAAAGCTACGGCACTCAGCTACTTCAGCCTTGATAGAAAGACGAGATGTTATAGTTGTGGCTTCTGTATCATGTATATATGGGCTAGGAAATCCAGAGGATTATAGAAAGCTTACTGTATCTTTACGAGAAGGTATGATTAAAGATAGAAATAGTGTTATTAGTCAGCTAGTGGATATTCAATACGAAAGAAATGATATAAATTTTGTAAGAGGAACCTTTAGAGTTAGAGGAGACGTGCTAGATATATTTCCAGCATCATCAACTAATAAAGGGATAAAAGTTGAGTTTTTCGGAGATGAAATAGATAGAATCCGTGAGTTTGATGTATTAACAGGCAATATAATTAGTGGAAGAAAACATGTATCTATATTCCCAGCATCACACTTTGCTACATCAAAGGAAAATTTAGAAAGAGCTATCTCTCAAATTGAATTTGAATTAGAAGAGAGATTAAGGGAGCTAAAGGATGAGGATAAGTTATTAGAAGCTCAAAGATTAAAACAACGAACCAATTTTGATATAGAAATGATGAGAGAAGTAGGTTATTGTACTGGAATAGAAAATTATTCTAGAATATTAGATGGAAGAGAAAAAGGAACACCACCACAAACTCTTATTGACTATTTCCCAGATGATTTTCTTTTCTTTGTAGATGAAAGTCATGTTACACTACCACAAATTAAGGCTATGTATGGAGGAGACAGATCTAGAAAAACTTCTTTAGTAGAGTATGGATTTAGACTTCCATCAGCCTATGATAATAGACCACTTAAATTTGAAGAGTTTGAAGATAAATTAAATCAGGTATTATTTGTAAGTGCTACACCTGGAGTTTATGAGAATGAACATTCAGCTAATATAGCAGAGCAAATAATAAGACCAACAGGATTATTAGATCCTGAAATTATAATAAGACCAGTAAAAGGTCAAATTGATGACTTATATGGTGAGATTATCAAAACTACTGAAAGAGGGTTTAGAACTTTAGTTACAACTCTTACAAAGAAGATGGCAGAGGACTTAACTAAATATTTAAAAGAGTTAGGAGTAAAAACTACTTACTTACATTCTGATATAATTACTATGGAAAGAATGGAAATAATAAGAGATCTTCGAAGAGGAGATTATGATGTGCTAATTGGAATAAATCTTTTAAGAGAAGGATTAGATATTCCAGAAGTAGCATTAGTTGCTATATTAGATGCAGATAAGGAAGGATTCTTAAGGAGTGAAACATCTTTAATTCAGACTGTAGGTAGAGCTGCAAGAAACTCAGAAAGTAAAGTAATAATGTATGCTGATAATATGACAAATTCTATGGAAAAAACTATAAATGAGACCAATAGAAGAAGAAGTATTCAAGAAAAGTATAATGATGATCATAATATAGTACCTAAGACTATAATCAAGGAAATAAGAGATGTTATAGAAATTTCTACAGTGGCAGAAGATGAAGATTTATATATCAGTGAAGCAAGTAGTGATTTGCTTTTAGATAAGAAGGAATTGACTAAGCATATTACTAAACTAGAAAAAGAAATGAAAGAAGCAGCTAAGGACTTACAATTTGAAAGAGCAGCGATTTTAAGAGATGAGATAGAACGTATGAAGAGAGAATTTAATTTGTAAAGGAGAAATTTATGAGAAATAGTATTTATATAAAAGGTGCAAAAGTACATAACCTTAAAAATGTAGATTTAGAAATACCAAGAGATAAATTTGTTGTTTTTACTGGACTTTCAGGTTCAGGAAAATCTTCTTTAGCCTTTGATACTCTTTATGCAGAAGGACAAAGAAGATATGTAGAATCTCTTTCAGCTTATGCGAGACAGTTTTTAGGCCAAATGAATAAACCGGATGTAGAGTATATAGAAGGTCTATCACCAGCTATATCTATTGACCAAAAAACTACAAGTAAAAATCCAAGATCTACAGTAGGAACAGTAACTGAAATTTATGATTATTTAAGACTACTTTATGCAAAGATAGGTGTACCCCATTGTCCTAAATGTGGCAAGGAGATTACCCAGCAGACTGTAGACCAAATGGTAGATCAGGCAATGGCTCTGCCACCTAGAACTAAGGTTCAAATCTTAGCACCTGTAGTTACAGGGAAAAAAGGAGAACATGTAAAGATCCTTGAGAACATTAAAAAAAATGGATATGTTAGAGCAAGAATTGATGGTGTTCTGGTAGATTTAGAAGATGAAGATATCAAACTAGAGAAGAATAAAAAGCATACCATTGAAATAGTAATAGATAGAGTAGTTATTAAAGATGGAATTGAATCAAGAATTACAGACTCTTTAGAGTCAGCATTAAAAATAGGTGAAGGTATAGCTATCTTAAATGTAATTGATGGAGAAGATATACTTTTAAGTGAAAAATTTTCATGTGTAAGTTGTGGAATAAGTATTGGTGAAATTGAGCCTAGAATGTTTTCCTTCAATTCTCCCTTTGGAAAGTGCGATGAGTGTGATGGACTTGGGACTTTAATGGAGATAGATGAGGATTTGGTGATTCCGGATAAAAGCAAATCCATATTAGGTGGAGGAATTTTAACTTTAGGTGAAGGTAGTTTAAAGGAGGATTCATGGACTCGTGCCATATTAGAAGCTCTTGCTAAAAAAAGAGGGTTTACTTTAGATACTCCTATAGAAGAACTATCAGAAGAAAATTTAAATTCTGTTTTATATGGAACAAATGGAGAAAAATTACGAATAGAGTATACCAAGGAATTTAAAACTGGTATATATAATTATGCTTATGAAGGTATAATAAATAATTTAAAAAGAAGATATATGGAAACTAACTCAGATTACATAAAGAGAGAAGTAGAAGAGTATATGAGTGATAATCCTTGTCCTAAGTGTAAAGGAAGAAGATTATCTAAAGAAGCTCTATCTGTTACTGTAGGTGGTAAAAATATAAGTGAATTTTGTACTATGTCTATTATAGAAGAACTTGATTTTGTAGATGCATTAAAATTATCTAAAAAGGATGAAATTGTAGCAGAACAAGTATTAAAGGAAGTTAAGAGTAGACTTAGTTTTTTAAAGGATGTAGGACTTAGTTATCTTAACTTAAGTAGAGCATCAGGTACTTTATCAGGAGGAGAAGCGCAAAGAATTAGATTAGCAACTCAAATTGGTTCTAGTTTGATGGGGGTTTTATATATTTTAGATGAGCCAAGTATTGGATTGCATCAAAGAGATAATGATAAATTAATAAAGACTTTAAAGCATCTTAGAGACATAGGAAATACTTTAATTGTAGTTGAGCATGACGAAGATACTATGCGAGAAGCAGATTACTTAGTAGATATAGGCCCAGGAGCAGGAGAGCATGGAGGAAAAATAGTAGCTGCAGGTACAGTAAAACATGTGATGAAGTGTAAAGAGTCCATTACAGGTCAATATTTAAGTGGGCATAGAACTATAGATGTGCCTGAAAAATATAGAATTATGGATAAAAATAGAGTTATAAAAGTTAAAGGTGCAAAGGAAAACAATCTAAAAAATATAAGTGTTGAATTTCCATTAGGATTATTTACATCTGTAACAGGAGTTTCAGGGTCAGGGAAAAGTACTTTAGTTAATCAGGTTTTATATAAGGGGTTAAATAGAAAATTAAATGGTTCTAAGAAACTACCAGGAAAACATGAGGAAATTGTAGGTGATGACCAGATTGATAAGATTATAAATATAGATCAAAGTCCAATAGGAAGAACACCTAGAAGTAATCCTGCTACATATACAGGAGTATTTGATTTAATAAGAGAAATTTTCACTATGGTTCCAGAGGCTAAAAGCAGAGGATATAAACAAGGTAGATTCAGTTTCAATGTTAAAGGTGGAAGATGCGAAGCTTGTAAAGGTGATGGAATAATAAAGATAGAAATGCAATTTTTATCTGATGTCTATGTTGAATGTGAAGTGTGTAAAGGAAAGAGATATAATAGAGAAACATTAGAGGTAAAATACAAAGGAAAAACTATTGCAGATGTTTTAAATATGACTGTAGAGGAAGGCTTAGCTTTCTTTGAAAATATACCTCGTATAAGTAGTAAACTTCAAACTCTTATGGATGTTGGATTATCCTATATAAGATTAGGTCAACCATCAACCACATTATCAGGCGGAGAGGCACAAAGAATAAAGCTTGCCTATGAATTATCTAAAAGAAGTACAGGAAAGACTTTGTATATATTAGATGAACCCACTACTGGATTACACATTGATGATGTTAGTAAACTTATAAAAATTCTCCAAAGGCTTGTAGAAGGAGGAAATACTGTAATAGTAATTGAACATAATTTAGATGTAATAAAGTGTTCAGATTATATTATAGACTTAGGACCAGAAGGTGGAGATCAAGGAGGAACTATTATAGTTAAAGGAAATCCTAAAGATGTAATTAAATGTTCTAAATCATATACAGGACAGTACCTAAAAAAGATGATATAATTACTTATAACTAGCATCATAATTTATAATGATGCTAGTTATGTTATATATGTATAAAGGAGTTTTGCTTATGAATATTTTAAAATTCGCATTGAATTTAGGAATAATAGCAATAGTTTATTTTATTATAATCTACGCTTTAAAAATAATGTATACAGATACTAAATCAGTGGGTAAAAGAAGGAATAGAACTAGAAAGGCTACTTCTGGGCTAGAAATAATAGTAGCTGGAGAAAATACAAATCTAAAAAATGGAGGAATACTACCAATAGTAGATAACTTAACTATGGGAAGAAAAAGTGATAATACAGTAATCTTAGATGATAAATATGTTTCTTCTCATCATGTTAAAATTTTCAGAAGAAATAATGAGTATGTGTTGGAAGATTTGGAGAGCACTAACGGAACTAAGGTTAATGATATTAGAATAAAGAATTCCCTTATATTAAAGTCAGGGGATATAATAAAGGTGGGAACTGCTACCTTTAAATTTATGTAGTTATTAGGAGGCAAGTATGAAGGGTATAAAACAAGAAAAAAGAGTGCTTAGATTTACTTATTTGCTTGTAATGGCACTATTTTTTAATGTAGCAATTCTAACTCCAACTATTGATAAGGGTGCAATATTTATAGGAGCAATAATATGTGGTTTATTATGTTATTCCCACTTTGTAATAAGAAGATTTTATCCAGATGGGGATAAATTTATATTATTATTTTCAAATATCCTTGCTGTTATAGGGATTGCTATGATATATAGGTTGGATTTACCCATATCGGGAGGTAGTTATATAGCGGAAGGTACTAGAAGTTTTTTAACAGCTAAGCAAATTATATTTTTTGCTTTAGGTATGACTATGTTTATATTAGTAGTTGTAATACTTCCAGATTTAAAAAGATTTAGTAAGTACAAATATTTATATCTAATAATAACATTATTATTTATGTCCATGGGTACCTTTTTTGGAAAGGAACAGTTTGGAGCTAAAAACTGGGTAAATTTATTTGGGTTCGGTTTTCAACCTTCTGAGTTTGGGAAAATTGCCTTAGTAGCTTACCTTGCTTCAGCATTAAAGGATTATGAAAAGCCTTCGAAGTTTTGGATTAAGATAGGAAAGGCAATTGGATTTAGGAAAGAAAGCTCATATAAATATATAAGTTTAATAGAGCCTGCTATGGTAATGATGATATCATTGCTATTTATGTTAGCTCAAACAGACTTGGGTTCAGCGCTAATTTTCTTTGCCATAGCACTTACTATGCTTTATATTGCTACATCAAATAAAAAGTATGTAATAATAGCATTGCTGTTATTTGTAGTTGGTGGTGTCATAGGATATTACTTATTTTATCATGTTCAGATAAGGGTTATGATATGGCGAAACCCATGGAAGTATGGATATGATGAAGGACATCAGCTTGTTCAATCCCTTATAGCTATAGCAAATGGTGGATTTTTTGGGGTAGGACTTGGAAATGGATATCCAGGATATATTCCAGTAGTAGAATCTGACTTTATATTTGCGGCTATATGCGAAGAATTAGGATTACTTATTGGATTTGCAGTTATAATTTTAAATTTTCTATTATTCTATAGATGTATAAGAGCTGCACTTTACATAAAGGATAAATTTTCAAGATTATTAGCCGTTGGATATAGTACTATGATGGTATCTCAAACACTAGTAATTATTGGTGGTGTAACTGGAGCTATACCTCTTACAGGAATAACTTTGCCTTTTGTTAGTTATGGAGGAAGTTCTATGCTGATAAGTTATCTTTCACTAGGTATAATACAAAAAATATCAGAGGAGAGTAGTAATTATGAATAATCTACAAAAGAACATAAAAAATGTAATGATTGTATTTCTGTTATTATTTATTGCTCTAATCTCTTATATAAGTTATAGTACATTATTTAAAAATCAAATAGCTTTGGATAGTGTTTATAATAAAAGAAATCAAGCGGAGAAAAATAGAGTTCTTAGAGGAACTATTTATGACAGAGATATGAATCCTTTAACTACAGGTGAAAAAACAGGGGAGTTTTCTCAAACAAGAAAGTATGTTGGAGGAGTAGCTTTTTCTCATGTGGTTGGTTATAATGATGCTAAGTATGGGGCTAGTGGAATTGAAAAGAAGTTTGATAAAGAACTTTCAGGACAATCAGTAAATTCTATAAAGGATATATTTTCCAACAAAAAGGATGAGAATAAAGTTGGAAATCATGTAGTGACTACCTTAAATTCTAAGTTACAACAAAGAGCCTTTGAGGTTTTAGGTAATAGAAAGGGATCAATAGTAGCATTAAATCCTAAGACAGGAGAGGTTCTTGCTATGGTGTCAAAACCAAGTTTTGATGCAAATACAATACAAGAAGACTTTGAAAAACTGTCACAACAAGAGGATACACCTTTCTTGAATAGAGCAGTTTCAGGTCTTTACCCACCAGGCTCAACCTTTAAAGTTATTACAGCCATAAGTGCTTTGGAGAATATGTCGGATATAACCAATAGGACCTTTAATGATGAGGGGAAAATTAGTTTTAATGAAAGTGAATACCTAGAAAACTACAAAGGGTATGCTTATGGAAGCATTGGACTTAGAACAGCTTTTTTAAAGTCTAGTAATGTGGTATTTGGTACCTTAGCTATGGAACTTGGAAATGATAATTTAAAGGGAACATCAGAAAAGTTCTTCTTTAATAAAGATATTCCATCAGAAACTCTTACCATTGATAATAGTATTTTCCCAAAATATAAAAGTGATGAGGTTGGTAATATAGCTCAAAGTGGTATAGGACAAAGTGGAGTACTAGCAAGTCCAATAGAAATGGCACTAGTAGCTAGTACTATAGCTAATAATGGTGTAATGATGGAACCTAATGTAGTAAAGGAAATCATAAGTCCGGAAGGGAAAGTAGTTAAAAGCTATGAACAAAAGGAAGCAGCTACAGTTACAACTCCTGAAAATGCAGCATTGCTAAAGGAATATATGAAAGCTGTAGTCAATGAGGGAACTGGTCAGGCAGCAAAGTTATGGAACGTTCAAGTATCAGGAAAGACTGGAACTGCAGACCATGACTCTGGAGATAAGGAGCCACACACTTGGTTTATAGGTTTTGCAGGTTATGATGACCCAGAAATAGCCTTTGCTATAATTGCAGAAGAAGGTGGAAATGATAGCTTTAATGCCAGCGCTATGGCAAAGGAGCTTATGAAATCTTATTTTAGTACAAATTAATATTAAAACTTTTGAAATATAATTATATAATATACCTTATGAGTATTAATCATTGCATTAAAAGTGAAGCTCAATAAGTATTATACTAAAGATGAAACAACTTTTGGATGAGAAGTGAGGTGATTTAATGTTTGATTTTGAGTATCATCTAAAAAATCTTCCAGACAATCCTGGAGTTTATTTAATGAGAAATTCTTTGAGAGAAGTAATATATGTAGGAAAAGCAAAAAATCTTAAAAATAGAGTAAGACAATACTTTCAGAATTCTAAAAATCATAGTGAAAAAGTTAGAGCTATGGTTAAGAATATAAGTGAATTTGAGTATATAGTTACAGATTCTGAAGTAGAAGCTTTAATACTAGAATGTAATTTAATAAAAAAGTATAGTCCTAAATATAATATTTTGCTAAAAGATGATAAATATTTTCCTTTTATTAAAATTACTAATGAAGAATTTCCAAGGGTATTAGTTACAAGAAATTATGGAAATGATTCATCTAAATATTTTGGACCATATACGGATGGAAGTGCAGTATATACTATAAATGAACTTATAAAGAAGGTATTTTCTCTTAGAACATGTAGAAGAGTTATAAAGGAAAATGGGCCTAAAACAAGGGTTTGTCTTAACTATCATATAAAATTATGTAGTGGACCATGTGAAGGATTAATTTCTAAAGAGGAATATAAAAAAATTATCAATGATGTGGTGGATTTACTTACAGGGAAGGATACAAAGATTACTAGTAAGATTAAGACTGAAATGGAAGAAGCAGCAGAAAATTTAGATTTTGAAAGAGCAGCTTCTTTAAGAGATAAGTTGATAGCCATAGATAAAATAAATGAAAAGCAAAAGATTATTAGTAATAATTTTGAAAATGAAGATTTTATAGGTATTTCTCAAGATGAAAAAGATAGTTGTATTCAGATATTCTTTTTAAGAGATGGTAAAATTGTTGGAAGAGAAGATTTTATTTTAGACAATACAGGTGGAGAAGAGCCTGCCTATGTCATAGAGGAATTTATTAAAAACTTTTATGGAGGAACTGCTTTTATACCTAAGACTGTATATGTAAGTCATTGTGATGAAATTGATATCTTAGAGCAATGGTTATCTATAAAGAAGGAATATAGAGTGACTATAAAGGTTCCACATAAAGGAGAAAAGAGAAAGACACTTGATATGGTAGAAAAAAACGCTAGCCATGCTCTCGAAATGTTTAAGATTAAACATAAAGTAGACAAGGAACTTAATAATGTGGCACTTTCTGAAATTCAAGAGGTTCTTGGGATTGAAGATATGCCTATTAGAATTGAAGCCTATGATATATCTAATATCATGGGAATGGATTCCGTAGGAACCATGGTAGTATTTCAAGATGGAGTAGCTAAAAATAGTGATTATAGAAGATTTAAAATTAAAACGGTAGAAGGTGCAGACGATTATGGCTCTATGAGAGAAATATTAATAAGAAGATTTACACATGGATTAGAAGAAATAAGGAAGATAAATAATAATGGTATGGACTTTAAGTCGGGTAAGTTTTCTATTTTTCCTGACTTGATTATGATGGATGGTGGAAAGGGACAAATTAATATAGCACTTCAAGTATTGGAGGAGTTAAATATTAATATACCTGTATGTGGTATGGTGAAGGACGATAAGCATAGAACAAGAGGACTTATTTATAAAAATAAAGAAATTCTGTTAAAGCCATCTTCCAAGGCCATGCTTTTAATAACTAGGATTCAGGATGAAGTTCATAGATTTGCCATTACATATCATAGAACCTTAAGAGATAAACGTACTTTATTTTCTATATTAGATGAAATACCTAAAATAGGAGAAAAGAGAAGGCGTGAACTTCTAAAAAAATTTGGTAGTATTGAAAATATAAAAAAGGCTACCTATGAAGAGTTAATGGCTACACCTTCTATGGATGGGAAAGCTACTGAAAGTATAATTAATTATTTTAAGAAAAATAGTTAATAACCATATGTCAGCATAAAATATTGAATTAGAGTGTTTATACTATTAGTAGGATAGTATACTTAAAATGAAAGAAATATGTAATAACTGTTGATATATATAACCTAAGTATTTTATACTTAATATATAATAATATAGTAAGAGGTATACAATGAAATTAAAGGATAGTTTTGTAAGAAGTGTTTTAGATGTAGCAGGGAATGAAAATGTAAAAATAGATGAACTAATGAAGAATCATACTTCTTTTAAGGTAGGTGGACCAGCTGACCTATTAGTTTACCCTTCTAATTATGAAATGGTTAAAGAATTAATTAAAATATGCAAGGAAAATAAGGTGGATTATTTCATATTAGGAAATGGATCTAATCTCATAATAAGAGATGGAGGAATAAGAGGAGTAGTCATAAAACTAGGACACATAAATAAAATAGTAGTAGATGAAAATTTAATATCTGCACAATGTGGAGCTAAGTTATATTCAGTTGCAGATCAGGCTTTAAAGAATAGTTTATCAGGGCTAGAATTTGCGTCTGGGATACCAGGATCTATTGGAGGTGCTACTGCAATGAATGCAGGTGCCTATGACGGAGAAATGGCAAAGGTAATTGAAAGTTCATTAGTAATTGATAATGAGGGGAACATTAGAGAATTAAGTAAAGAAGAACTAGAATTTGGATATAGGAATAGTGCAATTTTAAAGTATGGATATATAGTTCTGGAAACAAGAATGAGATTGTCTCATGGAGATAAAGCTTTGATCAAGGAAAGAATGGATGATCTATCAGAAAGAAGAAAAAGTAAGCAACCCTTAGAATATGCATCAGCAGGAAGTACATTTAAAAGACCCGAGGGATATTTTGCAGGTAAGCTTATTCAAGATTCAGGATTAAAGGGTACTAGCGTTGGGGACGCGCAGGTATCTGAAAAACATTCAGGATTTATCATAAATAGAGGCAATGCAACGTCAAGGGATATTTTAGATCTTATTGAAGTTGTAAAAGCTAAAGTTTATGAAAAATTTAAGGTTGAATTACACACTGAAGTTAGAGTTATAGGTGAAGATAGTTTAACCTAATATAAAAAATAGGGAGATGGGGATATGATTTCAAAAAAAATGGTGGATTATGTTAATGGTAGTTCATTAATCAGAGCTATGTTTGAAGAAGGTAAAAGACTCGCATCAATTTATGGTGCAGAAAATGTTTATGATTTCAGCTTAGGAAATCCAAATCTTGAACCGCCAAGCACTGTAAGGGAGGCAATTATAGATATTTTAAATAATGAACCTAATACTATGGTTCATGGTTACATGAGTAACTCAGGATATGAGGATGTTAGAGAAACTATTGCTAACTCAATTAACAAAAAATTTGATACAAGTTTTACAGAAAAGAATATAGTTATGACTGTAGGTGCAGCAGGTGGTTTAAACGTGATTTTTAAAACTCTTTTAAACCCAGAAGATGAAGTAGTAGTATTTGCACCTTATTTTGGTGAATATAGAAGTTATGCAGCTAACTATGATGGAAAGCTTGTAGTAGTATCACCAAACACTACAGATTTTCAACCTAATTTAGATGAGTTTAAAAGTAAAATTACGGATAAGACTAAAGCTGTTATAATTAACTCTCCAAACAATCCTACAGGTGTTGTTTATTCAGAAGGGACTATTATAAAACTTACTAATATCTTAAAAGAAAAACAAAAGGAATTGGGAACTGACATATATTTAATATCAGATGAACCTTATAGAGAGCTTGTATACGATAACATTCAAGTGCCATATTTAACAAAGTACTATGATAATACAATTGTTGGATATTCCTATAGTAAATCTCTTTCATTACCAGGAGAAAGAATTGGATATTTAGTTATTCCAAATGAAGTATCCGATTTTGAAAATGTTGTATCTGCTTCTAATGTAGCTACTCGTATTTTAGGATATGTAAATGCACCATCACTTTTCCAAAGAGTAATAGCTAGATGTTTAGATGATAAAGTAAATATTGATTTTTATAATAAAAATCGAGAACTACTTTATAGTGAACTTACTTCTTATGGATATAATTGTATAAAACCAGAAGGTGCTTTCTATTTATTTGTTAAATCACCTATAGAGAACGATATTGAATTCTGTAATATGGCAAAAAAATATAATATTTTAATAGTTCCTGGAACTTCTTTTGCTTGTCCAGGATATATTAGAATTGCTTATTGTGTAGCTTATAGTACTATAGAAAATGCCTTACCTGGATTTAAATCATTAATTGAGTCTATAGAATAAGTAAATATAAAAATAATATTGTTAATTTTTAAAATTTTATGTGAAAGATATAGGATAAATAAATATTTATCCTATATCTTTTTTAGTAATATAAATTACTATATGATATAATTAATGTGTATAATATATAGATATTAGTGTTAATTTTTATTAAAAATATTAATTTAAAAGAAGTATAATTTTAAATTAATATAAGATTAAATTTAAAAGTTTTACTGGAATTAAATATGCAAAAGAGGTGTGATAGAATGAAATTTTTGATAGTTACAGGTATGTCAGGAGCAGGTAAGACACAAGCAATAAGATCACTTGAGGATTTAGGGTTTTACTGTGTAGATAATTTACCACCAACCCTTATAATAAAATTTGCTGAAGTATGCTTTAAAACTGAAGGTAAAATAGATAAAATTGCCATAGTAGTAGATATTAGAGGGAGAACATTTTTTGATGACTTATTAGGTAGTTTGTCCACTCTTGATAAAGAAGGTTATCTATATGAAGTATTATACCTTGAAGCTACAGATGAAACCTTAGTTAAAAGATATAAAGAATCAAGAAGAAAACATCCTCTTGCACCAGATGGAAGGATTATTAATGGTATAAGTATAGAAAAGAAAAAACTAAAAGGAATAAGGGAAAGGGCTAGTAAAATAATAAACACATCAAAATTAACTAATAAAGAGCTAAATGAAGAAATAACTATGGCCTATGGAGATGAAGGTCAAATTGAAAGTCCTTTACTTATTAATGTAATATCCTTTGGATTTAAATATGGAATACCTTTAGATGCGGATTTAGTTATGGATGTAAGATTTATTCCTAATCCATATTATATTGCTGATCTAAAGCCTTTTAGCGGCCTAGATAAGCCGGTAAAAGATTATGTATTATCTAAAGTTGAAACACAGCAATTTGTAGAAAAATTTATAGATATGCTTAAATTTTTAATCCCTAATTATAAAATAGAAGGAAAAAGACAATTGATTGTTGCTATTGGTTGTACAGGAGGTAGACATCGTTCTGTAGCTATTGCAAATAAAGTATATGAGACTTTAAATCATAATGGTAATAGTGTAACTATAGATCATAGAGATATAAATGAGGATGTAAGTAGAGGAGCTGGAAAGCGATGAAGCTTAAGGACGGGTTAATGCCTGGTGTGGGAATTAAGAGGTGGATATGTCAAATTATTTTAGGTGTATTTTTAATTTCCTACTCTATAATTGAGCTTATAAGAAGATGGGGTGAAGGTATTTCTATTAAAATATTTTTAGTAGCGATACTAGTTTTAGGGTGCGTATTGACCTATATAAGTTTAGAGAAGTATACTAAAAAAGTAATAGATATAATAAAGTTTGAAGCGTTGAATTTTTCTATGGGAAAGAAAAATTTTGACGATGATTTTTTTAAAAATAGTATATTAGTAAAGGGTCCTAAGGTGGTAGTTATTGGAGGCGGAACAGGGCTCTCCAACATGCTTAGCGGACTAAAAAGATATACCACTAATATAACCGCAGTAGTTACAGTGGCTGATGATGGAGGTGGTTCTGGAGTATTGAGGCAAGATTTAGGAATGCTACCACCAGGAGATATTCGAAACTGCATAATAGCTTTAGCAGATACTGAACCTTTGATGGAACAGCTCTTTAGGTATAGATTTAAGGATGGTTCTTTAGAAAATCAAAGTTTTGGTAATTTATTCTTAGCTGCTATGAATGGGATTTCCGATAATTTTTTAGAGGCTATTAAAAAAACTAGTGAGGTTTTAGCAGTAACAGGAAAAGTACTGCCTGTTACTCTAGAAAATGTGCAATTATATGCAAAACTAAAAAATGGAGACATAATAAAAGGGGAATCCTCAATACCTACTGAGAGCTTAAATAGAAAATCACCTATAGATAGAGTATTTATAGAGCCTAAAGATGCTAAGGGAGTTCAAGAGGCCGTTGATGCTATAAGAGATGCTGATGCGGTTATATTAGGTCCAGGAAGTGTGTATACTAGTATAATCCCTAATCTAATGGTAGGTGATATAAGAGAGGCTGTAAAGGCCACTAAAGCATTAAAGATTTATGTATCAAATATAATGACTCAACCAGGTGAGAGTGATAACTTTAGTGTTCAAGATCATATAAGAGCTATAATGAAACATTGCCAAGGTATGCCTATTGATTATGCTATTGTAAATAAAGGACTCTCAAAGGAAGAAGAAAATATAAAAGAAAGATACTTACAAAAAGGCTCAACCTTTGTTCAACTTGACCATGGTGACAAAGATAAGCTAAATGTAAAATATATAGAATTTGATATGATAAAGATTAAAAAAGAACTCATAAGACATGATGAGGATAAACTGGCTAAAATACTTATAGAAACTATATTAAAGAAAAAAATGATTAATGATGAGAAAAGAATTTTTGAATATATATATTTATCACAGAGATTAAGAAGAGAAAAAAAGGATAGGGAGTAGAGAAATGTCATTTTCACTAAAGGTAAAAAATGAAGTATGTAGAAATAGTGAATTATCTAAAGATGAAATAGCTGCCCAATTATCAGCTATAATGAAGTCAAGTGGAACATTGGGTTTTGGATTTAATAGATCTATTACTTTTAAGATAGTAACTGAAAATCCAGCTATAGCAAGATGGATTTTTAAGAATTTAAAAGATTTCTATGATATTCACACTAAATTATTAGTAAAGAAAAGCAATTCGTTAAAGAAAAATAATATATATATGGTTTTAATACCAGAAGAAGTAGATGTAAAGGGACTCCTTCAAGAATTGGGAATAATAGAAAAGGATGGCTTATTTAATATACACTACGGAGTACCTAGTGAAGTTATAAAAAATGAAAATTGTAAAAGAGCATATATAAAGGGAGCTTTTTTAGGGGGAGGAAGTATTAGTAACCCAGAGAAAACTTACCATCTAGAGTTTGTAACTCATGATCAAGATTATGCCAATGAACTTAGTGATCTTATTAACAGTTATAAGCTTAATTCTAAAGTAATACAAAGGAAAAATAGTTTTGTAATATATTTAAAAGAAGGAGAGCAAATAGTAGATCTTTTGAATATAATAGGTGCACATAATGCATTATTAGAGCTTGAAAATATAAGAATCATGAAGGAAATGAGAAATAATGTAAATAGAATTGTTAACTGTGAAACTGCAAATCTTAGTAAAACTGTTAATGCAGCTGTAAGACAGGTGGAAAGTATAAAGCTTATTGAAAGTGAAATTGGACTTGATAGGCTACCTAAAAATTTAAAGGAAGTAGCTAAATTGAGGCTTGCCTTCCCAGATGAATCCTTAAAGGAGTTAGGAGCTATGTTAAATCCGCCTGTAGGAAAATCAGGAGTAAATCATCGTCTTAGACGAATTGAAAAAATAGCTGATGAGCTTAGGAAAGAGGGTAGATAGGCATGTCAAAACATGAAGAAATAATTAAATATATTCTATCCTTAGATATAAATACTAAGATATCTGTTAGAGGAATTAGTAGTAAATTAGGTGTCAGTGAAGGAACGGCATATAGAGCAATAAAAGAGTGTGAATCTATAGGAATTGTCAATACAATTCCTAGGGTTGGCACAGTAAGAGTAGAAAAGTTAGAAAAAAAGAATATTGACAAGATATCTTTTAGGGAAATTGTAAACATGGTAGATGGAACCTTAATTGGTGGTAAGGGTGGAGAGAATAATTTTCTTGAAAGATTTATAATAGGAGCCATGGAAGTTGAAACCATTAAGAGATACATAAGCCCAGGTTCGTTACTTATAGTAGGAAATAGAGAAAAAGCTCAAAGACTAGCTCTTGAAAATCAATGTGCTGTGCTTATCACTGGGGGCTTTCAATGTAGTGATGAAATAAAGACTCTAGCAGATAAAACAAATTTGCCTGTAATATCCTGTACCTATGATACATTTACTGTTGCAAGCATGATAAATAAGGCCATATATGAAAATAATGTTAAGAAGGAAATTGTATTAGTAGAAGATGTTATGGATAAAAATCCAGAATACTTAAATGTATGGGACAAGATTAAAGCATTAAAAGAATTATCAGAGAAAACTAGGCATGAAAGATTTCCAGTTTTAGATGAGGAATCTAGAGTTATAGGTCTTGTAAGTATAACTCAAATAAATAATCATGATGACAATGAAATCGTAAATACCATTATGACAAAGAATCCTATTGTGTTAAACCCTACAAGTACGGTTGCCTATGCAGCACATATCATGGCTTGGGATGGAATTCAAATATGCCCAGTGGTATATAAAAAGAAATTAATAGGTATAATTTCCAGAGGAGATGTAATAAAGGCATTACAAATAGTTACAAGACAGCCTCATGTAGGTCATACTATGGATGATTTAATTTTAAAGAATTTTGAATTTGAGTCTAGTAAGAATAAGATGCATTTCTGGGGAGAAATTGTGCCTGAAATGCTTGACTCTATAGGTACTGCATCATGGAATGCATTAAATATGCTTTTATCAACTATGGGAACTATGGTATTAAGACAAAATGGTATTACAAATGTAGCTATAGATAGTTTCACATCTTATTTTACTAAGCCAGTTCAAATGGGTAGGATAATTGATGTATATTCTGAAGTAATAGATAGAGGAAGATATTATTCAAAGGTAGAAGTAACAATGTATAATCAAAATAAAGAGATTATGGCGAAGGCTATGCTATCAGCTAAGGTACTAAAAAATAATTAAATAAAATAGGTTAATGTATAGGGGGTAAAAAGTTGTTTATACATGTGGTTTTATTTAAGTTAAAAGAAAATACAAGGGAAAACGTAAAGTTTGTAGCAAATACTCTTAAAGCTATGGAAGGAAAAATACCTGAGCTTAAGGAGATAGAAGTAGGAATAGATGAGCTTCATACGAATAGATCTTTTGATGTATGTCTTATAACTAGATTTGATTCTGTAGATGACATGAATGAATATCAGATACATCCATATCATATTAATGAAGTTTTAGGTAAAATTAAGCCCTATATTGAGGTTTCTAAAGTGGCTGACTATTATTAAATAAAGTATTATTTTAAAGATAAAAAGAACTCTGTTTATAATGGAATGTCTCAAAATCATTACTTTTTAGATCAGTTTTATAGTTTAATTACTAGGGCTAAAAAGATTAATTATGTAAGGCATTCCATTTTTGAGAATGTTACAAAACATATGTGTGTATAATTACTTAATAGTTTATAATTTTAAGTAAAGAGGTGTTTTAATGAAGGGGAAGATTAGAAACATTATAAGTATACTTTTAATTTTAGTGGGGATTGGATTATTACTGTTTGCTTTTAAAGGAAAGTGGGAAACAAAAAAAGTTCAAGATCAGCTTTATGACAAATTTGTATCAGAAGAAAAGCAAGAAGTTAATCATGAAAAAAACGAGAAAAGTAAGGAAGAAAAACTTCCTTATATAGATATGGTAAATCCAATTGCAGTTTTAGAAATACCAAAAATAAATTTGAAAGTAGTAGTAGCAGAAGGTACTGAGGATGAAATAATAAAATATGCAGTAGGACATTTTAAGGATACTGCTATGCCAGGGGAAGAGGGTAACTTTGCACTAGCAGGACATAGAAACTATGATACAGGAGAATTTTTTCTAAGACTAAACAAATTAGAAGTTAATGATAATATACTAGTATCTAATCATGATAAAACATTTACTTATAAAGTTACAGAGAGCTTTACAGTTGCTCCAGAAGACACCTATGTTTTAGATAAAAGTGAGGATGCAACAATAACCCTTGTAACATGTACTTATGATGGTAAGGACAGATTAATAGTAAGAGGTAAGTTAGAAAAATAATATAAAAATAAGTATTTTAAAAGAAATTAGTATTGTTACAAAGGATGCAGGGGGTGAAAATATGAAGGATTTTGTACATCTGCATGTGCATACAGAGTATAGTCTCTTAGATGGTTCAGGGAAAATATCTAAACTTATTAAAAGAACTAAGGAATTAGGTATGAAAGCTATTGCTATTACTGATCATGGAACTATGTACGGTGCAGTAGATTTTTATAAAGAAGCTATAGAAAATGGGATAAAACCTATAATTGGATGTGAAATATATGTGGCAGGAAAATCAATGTACATTAAAGAACCTCAAAAGGACAATGATACCTATCACTTAGTTTTGTTAGTTAAAAATAAGGTAGGTTATGAAAACCTAATGAAAATAGTATCTACTGCTTCTATAGAGGGGTTTTATTATAAACCAAGAGTAGACTATGAATTTTTAAAGGAAAATTGTGAAGGATTAATTGCTACTAGTGCTTGCTTAGGTGGTGAGGTTCAAAAAAATTTACTTAGAGATAATAAAGAAAAGGCCAAGGAAGTTGCTTTAAAATATAAGGAAATATTTAAAGATGATTTTTATTTAGAATTACAATACCATGGAATTTCCCAGCAGTTGCAAGTGAATGAAATGTTATTAGAGTTGTCTAAGGAATGTGATATTCCATTAGTATGTACTAATGATACTCACTATATAAATGAAGAAGATAGTAAATCACACGATGTATTACTTTGTATTCAAACAGGTAAGACCGTAGAAGATAAAACTAGGATGAGATATCCTTCAAATCAATTTTATCTTAAGTCACCTGAAGAAATGTATGAGACTTTTTCTTATATACCAGAGGCTATGGAAAACACGCTAAAGATAGCAGAAAGGTGTGATTTCGATTATAAATTTCATGAATCTAAGTTACCTAAATTCCCTTTGCCTGAGGGGGTAGATCCCTTTGAATATCTTAGAGGAAATTGCTATAAGGGACTTATTGAAAGATATGAAGTATTCTCAGCTTTAAATGGAGTATTGGATGAAGAAAAAGTAAATAAAATAAGAGAAGAAAATGAAGAAGGAAAACTTCTGTGCGATAGATTAGATTATGAGTTAGGAATAATCAAGAAAATGGGATATGTTGATTATTTTCTAATTGTTTGGGATTTTATAAAATATGCTAATGAAAATGGAATTCCGACAGGACCGGGAAGAGGTTCAGCAGCAGGAGCTATAGTTGCTTATACCTTGGGAATAACCAAAATAGATCCAATAAAGTATGCTTTGCTTTTTGAGAGATTTCTTAATCCAGAAAGAGTAAGTATGCCTGATATTGACTCAGACTTTTGCTATGAAGGGCGTCAAAGGGTAATTGATTACGTAGTTGATAAGTATGGAGAAAATAATGTATCACAGATAATTACCTTTGGAACAATGGCACCAAGGGCATGTATCAGGGATGTAGGAAGAGCAATGAATTATTCCTATGCTGAGGTAGATAAAATTGCAAAGATGATCCCTTCAGTATTAAATATAACTATAGATAAATCATTGGAGATGAATAGTGAGCTACAAGAACTTTATGATGTAGATGAGAGAGTACGTGAACTTATAGATGTAGCTAGAGATTTAGAAGGGTTACCAAGACACTCATCTACCCATGCTGCTGGAGTAGTTATAGCATCCCATCCTTTAGTAGAATATGTTCCATTACAAAAGAATGAAGGTATGATAGTAACTCAGTTTACCATGGGTACATTAGAGGAATTAGGACTTTTAAAGATGGATTTCCTAGGATTAAGAACCCTTACAGTAATGGATGAAGCTATTAAGAATATATGGGAAAATCAAGGTGTAAAAATAGATATAGATCATATAGACTTTGGAGATTCAAAGGTTTATCAGATGATTGGAGAAGGAAAAACAGTAGGTGTATTCCAGTTAGAATCTGCAGGAATGACTTCCTTCATGAGAGATCTAAAACCAGACTGCTTTGAGGATATCATAGCAGGAATAAGTCTTTATAGACCAGGTCCAATGGCAGAAATTCCAAAATACATTGAAGGAAAAAGAAATCCAGACAAAGTAGAGTATGTAACTCCACAATTAGAAGTAATACTGGATGTGACATATGGGGTAATGGTGTATCAGGAACAAGTAATGCAAATAGTTAGAGATCTTGGAGGATATTCCCTGGGGAGAAGTGACCTTGTGAGACGTGCCATGTCGAAGAAGAAACATAAGGTCATGGAAGAAGAGAGAAAAAACTTTGTTCATGGAATAGTAGATGAAGAAGGCAAGATTGTAGTACCTGGATGTATTCGAAATGGAATTACAGAAGAAGCAGCTAATAAGATATTTGATCAGATGATGGATTTTGCATCCTATGCTTTTAATAAAAGTCACGCTGCAGCTTATGCAGTAGTTGGATATCAAACAGCATATTTAATGTATTATTACCCAGCAGAATTTATAGCTGCCATGCTTAATAGTATAATGGGAAACAATGAAAAGGTAGCATACTACATTAGGTTTGCAGGAGAAATAGGAATAAAAGTACTTCCACCAGATATAAATGAAAGCTTTAGTAAATTTACAGTACAAGGTAATACTATAAGATTTGGTCTTTCAGCTATAAAAAATGTTGGAGTAAATGTTATAGAATCAATAGTGGAAAGACGTGAGGAAAAAGGAAAATTTAAGAGCTTTAGCGATTTTTGTAACAAGATTGATTCTGGAGCAGTAAATAAGAGAGCTGTAGAGAGTCTTATAAAAGTTGGAGCCTTTGATAGTTTAGGAGTATACAGATCTAAATTAATAGCTGTATTTGAGAAAATTTTAGATGGAATAAACAATGAAAGAAAGAGAAATGTCCCAGGACAAATCAGTCTATTTCAAGGAGCTGATGATGAAGATAGTGCCTTTAAGATAGTTTATCCAGAAATTCAGGAATTTAATAAAAAGTATTTATTAGCTATGGAAAAAGAAATGACAGGAATATATTTATCAGGCCATCCACTAGATGATTATGAGAAGACTTTAAAACATGTAACCACTCACAAGATATCAGACTTAGTTTTAGCAGATACCCTAGAAGATGGAAGTATAGGTGTAGAAGGACTTATTAGCGAGAGAGTTTCAAAGGTAAAGGATAAACAAAAAGTAATTTTAGGTGGACTTTTAACATCCATTTCTAAAAAAATTACAAGAAATAATCAGGCTATGGCCTTTGCGACCTTAGAGGACTTATTTGGAACCATAGAACTAGTCATATTTCCAAAGACATTTTCAGCTTGCAGAGAATTTATTGAGGAAGATGAAATAGTCACTGTGGAAGGACGTATAGCACTGGAAGAGGAAGAACAACCTAAAATATTATGTGAGAAAATATCGCCATTAGTTAAAGTGAGTACGGATAAGATATATATAAGGGTTGAAGATGATAGCAAGCTAAATAGTGCAATGAAGCTTATAAGAGACAATTTTATGGGTGAATTTGGTTCAGCACCAACTTACTTATTTGCTGCTAATACGAAGAAAAGATATCTTATAAATAAAAATAGTTGGCTTAATAATGATTATGAAACTACATCTAAACTGAGAGAAATTTTTGGAGATGATAATGTTAAAGTTTTAGAAGAGTAAAGTCCACTATCATAATAAAATAAATTAATTCAAGCACCAAGAAATTATCTTGGTGCTTTTTATATTGTGCTCGCATTGGTGTAATTTAATAGGCGAAAATCCTAAGCATGGATTGATAGTGACAAGTGCATAGTTTAAGACAAAGGTGTCCATGGTGACGTGGAACCTGAAGAAAGTCGGCGGAGAAACTCTGGTCTGACGAACAGAAACTACATATAAGGCATATGTCTGTGGGTAAGGTTGCTATACAAACTAAAGCCAGAAACTATTCGAAACAGACAGTGTAAATGTAGCAGATATATGGAGTGAAAGATTACGGTCTTACCTGGGGAGAGCTGACAGATACGTTATGGATATGTATTTAGAAGTAACAATCTATACAGTGATGTATGGCTGAACTGTCAGAAGCCAGCAGAGGTCATAGTATCAAAATAGTCATAAATATTTTGAAAAAGACCGAAGAATAGGATATTTTAGATATATTTTTATGTAGTAGAAAATAGTATTAATTAAGGTAATTATAATAAATTTGCATAAAAATTTGACAATAGAAATTATAAGTTTTATAATAATAATTATTAACAAATAAATTGAATTACATAATTAATTTAATTATTAGAAAGTCATATAAACAATTTTAGTTTCAACTTGTATTGTAAGTATATTGTACTTTCTAAATTAAAGATTATAAATTTTTATAAGTTCTATTAATAAAATTTGTAAAAATTAAAATAAAACACTAAATTAAAGGAGGTAAATTTATGTTTTTTAAGACTACAGAAAAACACGAAACTTTTCGTGTAAAAATCAGAGAATTTGCAGAGACAGAGGTAAAGCCACAAGCATTTATGTTGGATCAAGAAAGTAAGTTTCCAACTGAGGCTATAGAAAAGTTAGGTAAAATGGGGGTATTGGGTACTCCGTATCTTAAAAAATATGGTGGATTAGGTCTAGATATACTTAGTTATGCCATTGCTGTTGAAGAACTTTCTAGAGTAGATGGTGGTACAGGTGTAATTTTATCAGCTCATGTTTCTTTAGGAACATATCCAATTTTTGCATATGGAACTGAAGAACAAAAGCAAAAATACATGATTCCGCTAGCAAAAGGGGAAAAGATTGGTGCTTTTGGTTTAACTGAGACAAACGCTGGTAGTGATGCTGGTGGAACTGAAACTACTGCTGAACTAGAAGGAGATTATTATATTTTAAATGGTGGAAAGATTTTTATAACTAATGCAGATAAGGCAGATACTTATGTTGTATTTGCTGTAACTACTCCAGGTATAGGAGTTAAAGGTATAAGTGCCTTTATAGTTGAAAAAGGATGGGAAGGATTTACATTTGGTGATCATTACGACAAGATGGGAATTCGCTCTTCTGCAACTGCTGAATTAGTATTTAATAATGTTAAAGTACCTAAAGAAAACTTATTAGGTGAAGAAGGACAAGGCTTTAAAATAGCTATGGGAACATTAGATGGCGGTCGTATAGGGATTGCAGCTCAAGCTTTAGGTATAGCTCAAGGAGCTTATGAAAATGCTTTAGAATATTCAAAAGAAAGAATACAATTTGGAAAGCCTATATGTCAACAACAGGTAATTTCATTTAAATTAGCTGATATGGCAACTAAGCTAAGGGCGGCTAGGTTTCTAGTATATAGTGCTGCTGAACTTAAGGAAAATCATGAGCCTTATTCTATGGAAGCTGCTATGGCTAAACAATATGCGTCTGATATATGCTTAGAAGTTGTAAATGATGCATTACAAATCTTTGGAGGAACTGGTTACCTTAAAGGAATGGATGTAGAAAGAGCATATCGTGATGCGAAAATTTGTACTATTTATGAAGGAACAAATGAAATTCAAAGAATGGTAATTGCATCTCATATAATTGGAAAGATGCCTAAAAATGAGAATAGAGCTAAAAAAGGTTCAGCTGGTGGAGTCACTGGTGCTCGTAAGAAAATGATTATGAAAGATGGAACAGCAGAGGAAAGAGTTGCTAAGCTTGTAGAAGCATTGAAAGCAGATGGCTATGATTTTACTGTTGGTATTGATATAAATACTCCAATATCTAAGGCAGAGCGTGTTGTCAGTGTAGGTAAGGGAATTGGAGAAGAAAAAAATATGGAGCTTGCTAAAGCTTTAGCTATTCAAGTTGGTGCAGCAATTGGATCATCTCGTCCTGTAGCTGAAACCTTAAAATACTTACCGCTAAATCGTTATGTTGGAATGTCAGGTCAAAAATTTAATGGAAATCTCTACATAGCATGTGGTATATCAGGTGCTGGTCAACATTTAAAGGGTATAAAGGATGCTACTACCATAGTTGCTATTAATAATAATCCTAATGCTCCAATATTTAAGAATGCAGACTATGGTATTGTTGGAGACTTACTAGAAATAATGCCATTATTAACAGATGCTTTGGATAACGGAGAACCAAAAAAGGAAGCACCTCCTATGAAGAAAATGAAAAAGTATGTTCCTAAAAAGGTTGTTCCTAATTGGAAGAGATATGTTTGTAATGGATGTGGCTATGAATATGATCCAGCCATAGGCGATATAGAAAATGAGATATCACCAGAAACTCTATTTGAAGCTCTTCCAGAAGAATGGATTTGCCCAGATTGCGGTGAAGAAAAAGATAGTTTTATAGAGGTCTAATTCTATAGCAGAAATTTTAAGTTTTTTACAATAAAAAGGAGGAGTAATTTATGTTTTGTGTTAGAAAGGTAACTGAAGACCTTTATTGGGTAGGTGGAAATGATAGGCGTCTAGCTCTTTTTGAAAACGTTCATCCAATTCCAAGAGGAGTTTCATATAATTCATATCTACTATTAGATGAAAAAACTGTGCTATTTGATACTGTAGATTGGTCAATTTGTAGACAGTTTTTAGAAAATATACAAGCTGTTTTAAATGGTAGGCCATTAGATTATTTAGTAATAAATCATATGGAACCGGATCATGGGGCTGCTATTGAAGAAATAATATTGCGTTATCCTGATGTTAAGATTATAAGTACAGAGAAATCTTTTCTCCTAATGAGACAATTTGGATTCAAAATTGATGGTAGAATGGAGGAAGTTGTAGAGGGAGACGTAAAATCTTTTGGAAAGCATGAGATAACTTTTGTAGCTGCACCAATGGTACATTGGCCAGAAGCTATGGTTACATTTGATACTACAAATGGTGTTCTTTTTTCAGCTGATGCTTTTGGATCTTTTGGAGCATTAGATGGTAAGCTATTTAATGATGAGGTTGACTTTGACCGTGATTGGATTGATGACGCTAGAAGATATTATACAAATATTGTTGGAAAGTATGGACCACATGTTCAAGCATTGTTAAAAAAGGCAAGTGGACTAGATATTAAAATGATTTGCCCACTACATGGTCCAGTTTGGCGTACAGATCTTGGATATCTTATTGATAAGTATGATAAATGGAGTAGATATGAACCAGAAGAAAAAGCAGTAATGATAGTTTATGCTTCAATGTATGGTAATACCGAAGCTGCAGCTACTGCCTTAGCTACTAAATTTGTAGAAAAGGGAATGAAAAATGTAGTTATGTATGACGTTTCAAGCACTCATGTATCTGAACTGATTTCAGAAACCTTTAGAGTTAGCCACGTAGTTTTAGCTTCTGTAACCTATAACCTTGGTATTTACCCACCTATGCATAGTTATCTTATGGATATGAAGGCTCTTAACCTTCAAAAGAGAACTTTTGCAATAATTGAAAATGGCTCATGGGCATGTAAGTCTGGAACTTTGATGAGTGAGTTCCTAGATAAAATGAGAGAAATGACAGTTCTAGAAGATAAAGTTACACTTGTATCTTCTATGAATGAAGGAAATTTGACAGATATGGATACAATTGTTGAAGGTGTTATAAAATCAATGAAATAGTTATAATAAACATGTTGTTTAAGGGATATTTACCTAAAACAAATTATGATGTTACTTTAATTGTAATTATCACCTTCACCATGAAACCCTCGATAGAAATATCGAGGGTTTTCTTCTGCAGATAATTTAGAATTATTTATTTAGATGAATGGATAAGACGAAGGCTACCCCTATGCTATTGGTAACAATGGAAGAAAATTAAGACTAAATATGATAATCTTAAGATCTTAAGAAATGAATAATTTCCAACAATCCTATTTTAGCAAGAATGCTAAATAATAAATATCTATCTCATACTCGATTGATAATATAAATTTTTTAAAAATTCTTGACATTGTATTTTGAGTATATTAAAATATACTCAATAAAACTATGAAGAGAAGAGTAATCAAACTCAATTTTTTTACAGAGAGCTTTAGATGGTGAGAGAAAGCAAAAAACAGTTTGGTGAAAAAAGCCTCGGAGTTTTACACAGGATCTTTACTTCACTAGAGTTTATCTTTAAGTGAGGTTGCTTCTTAAAAAAGAAAGAAGTTTCCTTTAGGAAGAGAGATGGTGTAACGGGTGCTCCCGTTATAGAGCTAGGGTATAAGCTTAATATATTTTATTGTAAAGCCGTACTTGAAAAGGTTAATATGGTGACATATTAATAAACTGGGGTGGTACCACGAAGTTGAACTTACCAAACTCTCGTCCCCAAGACTATTGTCTTGGAGGTGAGAGTTTTTATTTTGCAAAAATATAATAATGGACGAAAGTAACGTAACTGAGTCTACTAGAAAACTATAATGAGGTGTTATTTAGATTCATATAAGTTATGAGAAATTAAAAAGCAAAATTGAAAGGTGGTACTATTATATATGTACAATGATTATGTAGAATTAAATAACTTACAAGAAATAATGCAAGATGCCAATGAATTTAACGTAGAGAGAATAAAAAAATTAAATGAACTTTTAAGCAGAGGAATCAATCCTTATCCCTATACTTTTGAGCCAAACACTACTTCGAACTATATAACAAAAAACTTTGATAAAATAGATAGTGAAGAGAGATTTATTTTATCAGGAAGAATAATGCTTTTAAGAAGAATGGGTAAAGTAACATTTTTAAATTTAAGGGATCAGAATGGAAATATTCAAGTGTATATAAGTAAAAATGATCTTGGTGAAGATGCCTATGGAGTTATTAAACTTCTTGATGTAGGAGACATAATTGGTGTAGAAGGATTCGCATTTAAAACAAAAACGGAGGAAATAACTATTAAAGCCCTGAATGTTACCGTACTTTCAAAATCTATAAGACCGCTTCCAGAAAAATATCACGGAATTCAAGATATGGATTTAAGACAAAGACATAGATCTCTAGATATGATAATGAATGAAGATGTAAGAGATAGATTTGTAAATAGAGCTAAGGCTATGTATGCCATAAGAGAGTTTATGAATTCTAAAGGGTTTATGGAAATGGAAACCCCTATTTTAGATACAAAATATGGCGGAGGAGAAGCTAAACCATTTATAACTAATGTAAATGCATTAGACTGTGAAGTATTTATGAATGTATCTCCAGAGTTATACTTAAAAAGATTGATGGTTGGAGGCATTGATAGAGTTTTTAGTATGGGACGTTCCTTTAGAAATGAAGGAATAGATAGAACTCACTATCCAGAATTTACATTGTTTGAATGTTACATGGCTTATGCTGACTATAATGATATGATGAGAATTATGGAAGATTTATATGAGAACGTATTTACTAAAATTAAAGGAACAACTAAGGCTGTGTATGACGGTGTTGAAATTGACTTTAAAGCCCCTTGGAAGAGAGAAACTATGTGCAATCTAGTTCTTAAAGATACAGGAATAGATGTGGAAAGGTTAACTAAGGAAGAAATAGTACATCTAATTATAGAAAAAGAATTATTAGAAGAGGAGCAAAGGGACGGATTTAATATTGAAGAAGCAAATAAAGGAGACTTAATACTTACATTATTTGAGGCTTATTGCGAGGATAAATTAATAGAGCCAACCTTTGTAATAGATTTTCCATTAGATTCGTCTCCACTATGTAAAGTTCATAGAGAAAATCCAGAGTTAATAGAAAGATTTGAACCTTATGCCTTTGGAGTAGAACTTGGAAATGCATATTCAGAACTTAATAATCCATTAAGACAAAGAATTTTACTTCATGAGCAAGCAGCAAAATTAAGAGCAGGACTTGAAACTGCTAGCCCAATGGATGAAGAATTTGCAGTAGCTATAGATGTAGCTATGCCACCAGCTGGAGGTCTTGGAATAGGAATAGATAGAATGATGATGTTTTTAACAAACTCATCATCTATAAGAGATGTAATTGCTTTTCCATTAGTAAAAAGATAATTAAAAGATAATATGAGAAGAGTTAGCTCAAATTTTACTTAGATTTAACTTTAATTTGCATGAAGATATAAAAAACTTATTGATATTAGATTGTAAATTGAATTGTTGGTAAAGATAAGTTTAATTGCAGAAGTAGCTCTTCTTAATTTTGTATATAAATTTTATTAAAATTTATTAATTATAAAGGATAAAATGGGAAGAATAAATTATAAGAGACTTTATTAAAAGTTGACAACATTTACAATAGCAAATTTATAGATATTTACTCAAATGCATCCAATAATAGGTTGCAAGGAGTAACTCTAAACATTAAACTTAAGTTAAGTAAGTAGAGATTTAAATAAATAATAACCACAATAAAGCTAGGGGGTAATATAGTGAAAAAAATTGCAGTATTGACTAGCGGTGGAGATTCACCAGCAATGAATGCAGCAATAAGAGCTGTAGTTAGGATTGGAATTGAAAATGAAGTCCAGGTATTTGGAGTACATAGGGGATTTAATGGGCTTATTAATGGGGAAATATTTGAGATGGATAGACACTCTGTTTCTGATATAATTCAAAGAGGTGGTACTATCCTAAGGACTGCTAGAAGTGAAGAGTTTAGAACACCTGAAGGGAGACAGAAGGCACTTAATGTTATTAAAGTCCTTAAAATAGATGGAATTATAGTCATTGGTGGAGATGGATCCTTTAGAGGAGCTAAGGAATTAAGTGATTTAGGTATACCAACAGTTGGAATACCAGGTACTATAGATAATGATTTACCTTATACAGATTATACCGTTGGTTTTGATACAGCTTTAAATACAGCTATTGATGCCATAAATAAAATTAGAGATACATCTAGCTCCCATGAAAGAGTGAGTGTAATTGAAGTTATGGGAAGAAACTGTGGGGATTTAGCTTTATTTTCAGGTATTGCTGGTGGGGCTGAACAGGTAATAGTTCCAGAAAAAAAATTCACTATTGAAGATATATGTGAGAATATTTTCAAAGGAAAACGTAATGGTAAGCTTCATAATATTATAATCTTAGCTGAAGGTGTAGGTGGAGCACAGAAATTAGCTAAAAGCATAGAGAAAATAACGGGTATAGAGACTAGGGCAACTGTGCTTGGATATATACAAAGAGGCGGAAGTCCAAGTGCTTTTGATAGAATTTTAGCTTCAAGAATGGGTAGTAAAGCGGTAAAAGTGTTGTTAGAAGGAAAGACAGCAAGACTTATTGGTATAAAGGCAAATAAAATTATAGATATAGATATAAAAGAAGCTTTAGATTTAAAATCATGTTTTAATGAAGAGTTATATAAATTAAGTGTAGATTTGTCGAATTAATGGGTTATAGATATTGTAGAGTTACAAATTTTTTAATATAATTTTATACATTGATAAAGTTATCTAGGCAAAAAAATTTAAGTCTATGTAATATAAAGGAGGATAACTATGAAGAAAACTAAAATTGTTTGTACAATGGGACCTACTACTGATGAAAAGGAAATTATAAAAAAGTTAATTGAAAATGGTATGAATGCTGCCAGATTAAATTTTTCTCATGGAAGTCATGAAGAACATAAGAGAAGAATAGATATGGTTAAGGAAGCAAGAGCTGAATTAGAAAAGCATATTGCTATATTACTTGACACAAAGGGGCCAGAGATTAGAACTGGAAACTTTGAAAATGGAACTGTAGAACTTAAAGAAGGAACAACTTTTATAGTTCATTGTGGAGAGGATATTATAGGAGATGAAACTAAATGTTCTATTACTTATAAAAACCTATATAAAGATGTAAAACCAGGAAACATACTTTTAATAAATGATGGATTAGTGGCATTAAAAGTATTATCTATAGAAGGTAAAGAAATAAAAACTCATGTTGAAAATACAGGAGTTATAGGAAATCACAAGGGAATGAATGTGCCAGGAGTTAAATTAAATCTTCCAGCATTAACAGAGAAAGATATAGCAGATTTAATGTTTGGTATAGAAAGTGAAGTAGATATAGTAGCTGCATCTTTTATAAGAAAAGGTACAGATGTTCTAGATATAAGACATCTTCTTGATAAGAATGGTGGAGATTATATTCAAGTATTTTCAAAGATTGAAAATAGAGAAGGCGTAGATAATATTGATGAAATTATAAGATATTCTGATGGAATTATGGTAGCAAGAGGGGATTTAGGAGTGGAAATTCCTACTGAAGAGGTACCAGTAGTTCAGAAGATGATTATACAAAAATGTAATGAAGCTGGAAAGCCCGTAATTACTGCAACTCAAATGTTAGATTCTATGATTAGAAATCCAAGACCTACTAGAGCAGAAGCTTCAGATGTAGCTAATGCGATCTTTGATGGAACTGATGCTATAATGCTAAGTGGAGAGACTGCTAGTGGTAAATATCCAGTAGAAGTTGTAAAAACTATGTCTCAAATAGCTATGAAGGCAGAGGAATATATAAACTACGAGGAAAGTCTCAAGAAAAGAAGAAAGTTACATGTTGCTAATGTGCCTAATGCTATAAGTGTAGCTACATGTACAACAGCAATGGAGTTAAATGCATCAGCAATAATTACAGCGACTCAAAGTGGTCAAACAGCAAGACAAATATCTAAATATAGACCGGAATGTGAAGTAATAGCTTGTACTCCTTATGAAAGGGTTGCAAGAAGTTTAGCACTAAATTGGGGTGTGTTCCCTGTAATAACTCCAAAATTAAAAGATACAGATGAATTAATAGATAAGACTTCAGAAATTGCATTAGCAGCTAATTATGTAAAGAAGGGTGATCTTGTAGTAATTGTTGCAGGAATACCGATGAACTACATAGGTAGTACAAATATGATGAAGGTTCATATTATAGGAGATGTACTTTTACAAGGTAAAGGAAGTAATTCTGGTACAGCCTTTGGAACAGTAATGCATGTAAATAATTCTAAGAAGTTTTTTAATTCTTTAGATGAAAAGCAAATTATTATAGTAGATAAATTAAGTAGAGATTTTTCAGATGTGCTTAATGAAGTTGGTGGAATAATAGTAGAAAGCGATGAGATGAGTTCTAGTGTATTACTAGAATGTGCATCAAGAAACATTCCTATTATATATAACGCACAAAACGCATCTTCAATTATAAAATCTGGATGTTTTATAACTATGGACTCAAAAGTAGGAATGGTATATAGCGGCAAAGCTAATATTAAGTAGTTTCATCCAAGGAATTATTTTAAAATTAAGATAATTATGGTATTTATGTAAATTTTATAAAAAATATTGAAATTATCTGAAATTTAATGTATAATTAATAATCCAATGGATAAGACTTAAAATATAACATTTTTGGCAACTGATTCATTATTGACACCCGTTAAGGGTGTCTTTAATTTTTTCGAGAGTTTTAATTTAGATATATTAGCATTAAGAAGTAGCTATAATTTTAGACCTACCCCGTGCATAAAAAAAATATTTTTCCACATAATAGTATTATCTAATGACTTAAGAAAATAATTAAGAATAGGAGTGCTATGAATGAGTGGAAATTTAGCATGTAATGCAACTAATTGTACACACAACAACTCTGGAATGTGCACCGCTAATACTATCCATGTACAAGGAGCAAATGCTCACTCTAGTGAGTATACTCAGTGTGGAAGCTTCACAGAAATGGGAATAAAAAATTCTCTTTCAAATGTATATAATATGAATATTGGAGGAGAAGTAAAACAAAGCTTTAATAACTTCGCTGGAGGTATAGGACCAAGAATAATATGTGATGCAATAAACTGTAGGTATAATATCAATAAGGATTGCGTTGCAAACTTTGTACACATTAATGGGGTAGGTGCAATAAGTAGTAATAGAACAGACTGTGAAACTTTTAAGATTTAATTCACTATAGTAAGGGTAACTTTAGTTAATTTTATTAATAATCTAAAGTTGCCCTTACTTTAATTTTATATTATGACTACTTATTATGGTTAATTGACTAGTTTTCTGATAAAATTAAAATTAATTAGAAGCTAATAAAGGGTGGTTTTATGAAAATACGTAAAGAGATAAGTAAGGTTAAAGTTATAGAAGAAGCTGAAAAAGAAGAGAGAGAAAGAGTGAAAGCTTCATTAGAAAAAGAAAGATTTCTAAAAGAGGATAGGGAAAGTGAAGAAAGAGAAGCAGAGATAGAAAATCTTATTTTAGAATTAAATAATAATCATGCAGATATAGAAATTGCGAAGAATAAGGATTATATAATTAAGATAGAAGGATATGGACATGAAGGAGAAGGGGTAGGTAAAATAAATAACTTTACTGTGTTTGTTAAAGGAGCCATAAAGGGTGAAACAGTAAAGATAAAGCTTATAAAAGTAAGTAAAACCTATGGAATAGGTAAACTATTAGATGTAATTCTCTCATCTAAATATAGGACAGAACCCATATGCCCAATTTATAAGAGATGTGGAGGCTGTAATCTTCAACATATATCCTATGAAGAACAACTTAACTTTAAAACTCAAAGAGTAAAGGATGTTATGGAAAGAGTAGGAAAGATAGAAGGATTAAAGGTACATAATACTATGGGTATGGATTTCCCATATAACTATAGAAATAAGGTTCAGTTACCAGTTGGAAATAATGATGGAAATATAGTAGTAGGATTTTATGCACCAAGATCTCATGAAATAATCAATATGGATCACTGTTATATACAAAGTAAAATAGGTGATAAAGTTGTTAAGATCCTTAAGGAATGGATGAAAGAGAATAAAGTAACTCCTTATGATGAAAAAAATCATAGTGGTGTAGTTAGACATATAATGATTAGAGAGGGGTTTAAGACTAAGGAGGTAATGGTTGTAATAGTTACTAATGGAGAAAAGTTACCTAATATAAAACCACTTATAAAATCTCTTAGAGAAGAAATTTTAAATCTTAAATCTATAATTCAAAATGTAAATAAGGATAAAACAAATGTGATTTTAGGTAACAAATCTATTACTCTATGGGGAACAGATACAATATCAGATTATATAGGTGAATTTAGATTTAATATATCACCATTATCTTTCTTTCAAGTAAATCCTGTACAAACAGAAATTCTATATAAAAAAGCATTAGAATATGCAAGTCTTACAGGAAACGAGATTGTATTTGATGCATATTGTGGCACAGGGACTATATCACTGTTCTTATCTAAAAAAGCTAAAATGGTATATGGAATTGAAATAATACCAGAAGCTATAGAAAATGCTAATGAAAACAAAATAATTAATAATGTAAAAAATGTGGAATTTATAGTAGGAAAATCAGAAGAAGAAATTCCAAAACTAATTGAAGGTGGAATACACCCAGATGTAATTATGCTAGACCCTCCAAGAAAGGGCTGTGAGGAATCACTTCTACATGCCATAGCAGAAGTAAGACCTAAAAGGATTGTTTATGTATCATGTGATCCTGCAACATTAGCAAGAGATTTGAAAGTTTTTGAAGGATTAGGCTATAAGGCTGTAGAGCTGCAACCAGTAGACATGTTCCCTCAAGGACATCATGTAGAATGTGTAGTCAATCTAATTAAGCAATAGGGCAATTTATAAGAGTTAAACAAGATGGAATAGTTTAAACTTCAGACATTCTTCCGATATGTTTTTTATATGTCGGAAGTTTTTGTTTTTAGAACAGATTCTAAGATATCAACAGTATCATCTTTAATCCTTTTAGTTATAGAATATCATTGACTACTTTTACTTCTTTCAAAATAACAAAATATCTGAAACCCTTGAGACCACAACAACTATTTAACTAGTTATATAGTTTTCTATTAACATATATAAATAGTTTAATATATAACTATTTATTATATGAAAATATAAATTAAGATCAAGAATAAGGTCATATGAGAGCACTGCTGTAAGGCGGTATTCTCATATGACAATGAAATAGTAAATGTATATTTTATTTTGCTGGTTTTATAAGTACTTCTCCAGCACCAAATATAACAATTCTATATTTGGGAGTAAGAGGAATTAAATCATGTATTGGAGATTTAGGCTCTAAACGTAGAAATTGCAGTGAAGTAAGATTTTCATCCATAACTATTAAGTAAGAATTATCCTTTGATGAAATGTTTTGGATAGTATAAAGATTATCTTTTGTAGGAGCAAAGTCTGATAATGTGTAAATACCTTCTTTATAAGTAGTGTTGTCAGATGCAAGAGCTACAATAGAAGTACTAAGTATTAATGTAATCAAAATTACTAATGTGGTAGTAAATTTTTTCATATAATAGCCACCTTTCGATAATAGTTTATGTAGTCAAAAAATAATGTAAAATAAAAATTTTATAGTATTTGTAAAGGGAATACATATCAATAATATATATTTTATTTATTACTAATTTAAGATTAAATAGAAAAATATATATTAATCAACACCTTTAATGAATATTTCACCATCTCCAACTATAAAAATTTTATATTCTGATTTAAGAGGAATTAGATTATATCTTGACGATTTTGGAGTTAGGTATATAACTTGTAATAAGGTATCATTTTCACCCATAACTGCGAAGTAACAATTACCTTTTGATGAAATATTCTGAACGAAGTAAGAATTGTTTTTTGCAGGAACGAAGTCTGATAATTTATATGAGCCTTCTTTGAATAGATTTTGGGCAAATGCAGGAGTAGAAGCAGATGCACCAAACATTAGAGTTATCAAGATTAATAGCATAACAGTAAATTTTTTCATATAATGACCACCTTTCAACAATAGTTTATGTAGTTGAAAAGATAATATACAGATTTACGATTTAGGAAGTACGTTAGATAAAATTATCTTTGAAAATTGAATAGTACGGTGTTTAAAAAGTATGTTATGATTATTTATATTTGTGTATAATTTATATTGAGTACCTACACTGATAATTATTAATTAGGTATAAGAATTACAAGTCTTTATATCCAGTATTTTATCAGTGGAGTTTCTTTTTTAAAAAGTTCATTTAGCTTTATAACAGGAATGTTATTTAAATAGCATTACAGGTGTATAGTTGTGTATATAATAATTTTAAAATGATAGAGAATAAAAATAAATTTTAATATTGAATTTGAATGTGATTAGAAATTAGAAGTTATATATTAGAATATCACAATAATGCTAAAGAAAGTTATACAAGAATCCATGTATAAACCAGTTAAGATTAAAAATAATAATCTTTGCTGGTTTTTTATGTTGAAAAAATATTGGGGTTTTACGATTAATGTTGAAATATGGCATTTGAAATTCATTGATGAAACCTTTACGATTAGATAAAATAATAGACAAGTATATAACTATTAATTTACATATATAATAAAAATATACTTATGAGTAAAATATTATTTGAAGGGAAGTACCTATAAAATGAAAAAGATAAATTTTCCACTACTTCTTGGAAGTATAATTGTAATATTTCTAGCAATTGTGGCCTTTTACCCAGAATTTTTCACATCAAAGGATCCTCTTTTTGAAGAAGCACCTAAGTATATAGAGTACAAAGAGGAAGGTGAGTGGGTGAAAAAGTTTGCTTACAACCCAATGCCGCCTAATAAGGATAATATTTTTGGAACAGATGATGCTGGAAGGGATGTATATTCAAGGCTTGTATATGGAACAAGAAATACATTAAAGTTAGCACTACTTATAGGTATATTTAGAATGATTTTAGCTCTTCCCCTTGGATTAGCTGCAGCAATGGGTATAAAGTTTATTTCAAATATAATAAAAATATTTAATACATTTTTTACTGCTATACCTATGCTTTTATTTAGCTTTGTAATTTTGAACATTGGATATTTCAGAAATCTACAAATGGATAAATCAATTTTTGCTTTTGCAATAGTACTTACCATTGTGGGATGGGCAAAGTTGGCTGGAATAATTGAAGATTCAACTAGGATGGTTATGGAAGAAGATTTTATTGAAGGTGAGATAGCTATAGGGAAGACAAAACTGCAAATAGCACGTCAAAATGTTTTACCTCACATATTACCAACTAGTATAAGCTTATTTTTTAAAGAAATGGGTATGGCGTTGTTTTTAATTGCTCAGTTAGCAGTTCTTGAAATTTTTGTTGGAGTAACAAGATCTATCAATGAACTAGCTTTTAAGGCAAATTATGCAATGAATTTAGAACCTGAATGGGGAGGTAGCCTTTCTAGAATTGCAGAAAATGTTGAAAAATACCAAGCAACATATTGGATGACCCTTTATCCTATATTGGTTTTTAGTATTGCAATCATTGGGATAAACCTTACAGGAGAAGGATTAAAAATAGAATTTCAAAAGAGAGATTCTAGAGTGATTAGTTCTATTAGAAAAATTGGTTATCTAATATCACCAAAAATGTTTATATCTCAAATTAAGGACATTAAGAAATACTACAAACCTGTAATTATCAAGAGTTTAATTATAATAGGAATTATTACATGGGCGATAATCCCTTGGCATCCAAGCCTTTATGAATTTGACATAGATCAAGCAAAATTACATCTTGAAGAACTTACAAAGGACAAATATGGAGGTAGGGTAGCTGGAACTGAAGGTGGATATTTAGCTGGAGAATATATAATTGATACTTTAAAATCCTATGGATATCAGGTGAATACCCTAGATATATCATTAATAGAAACTACAGATAAAATAAAAAATGAAAGTTTTGCACAAAAGCCTAAAACTTTGACTCCTGTGGTAATTGAATCAGGGTGTATAAAGCTTAAAGATGACAAGGGTGAGAATAAGACTTACTATCTTAATCAAGACTTTACAATTATATCTGTAAGTAAAAATATATTTAATGATACTCCAGAAGAAGAATTGCATTATAAAGGAGTTGCTGCAGAACCTGAAAATATAATTAATATACCAGAGGGTACAGAGTTTTTTTCAATTGAGAGAAATTTCAATGGTCTAGGAAATGAATCTCAGAATACTACTAATAATCCTAATAATAAAGCAGTTAGTGATATACAGTTTATATTATCAGAAGGCTACAATACAAACACCAACGTATACCTTTCTGAATCTACTATTATTGTTCCCTTTGATAATTTAAGGTTGGAGTTAGAAGCTGGTTACAGAGAAGTTGAAATAGACCTTGATTATCCAGAGATGCCTAAATATAATGGACGAAATATTACTGCGTTTTTACCTGGAAAAGACAAAACATATGAAGATCCAGGCGAATTAATATTAATAGGAGCAAGCTATGATGGTGTTCATATAAATGAAACTCAAAGTACACATGCAATGACAGCAACTCCTACTGCAATATCGCTGGAGGTAGCAAGGATGTTGTCTATTGCAAAGGAACCATTGGAAAAATCAATTCAATTTATATTCTGGGACAATGAATATGATTTTATGAAGTACTCAAATGTTGATGGTTCCTATGATTACAATATAACAAGAAATATACCTGTAAATATGGCAATATCACATAAGTACTATTATTTTGATATAAGCTATCCAGGTTATAGTAAGGATGAAAATTTAAATATTATTACTGCTAAAGCTCAGATAAGAGAGAAAAGTAATTATCTTATGGGGCTGGGAATGGAAAAGCGACTTAAACAAATGGATGTGAAATACCAAAGATTTCATAATGATTATACAACTACAAAAGCTATGAATAATTTGAGCTTAAATGCACTTTCAAGTGTGGCAATAGGGAATTCTTCCACAGAGGGAGTTAATAGTAGTATTGACATCTTAGAAAATGTAAATTATAAAAAAATGAAAGATATTGGACAAATTATATTAGATACCATGACAATGAATTCTTATATGATGGATTAGTAAGAAACCTTTGAAAAGGAGAAAAACCATGATAGAAGTAATAAATCTAACTAAACAATTTTTAATAAAAGACAAAATTTTTGGTGTGAATAAAGGGGTTGTACATGCAGTAAATGGTGTTAACTTTAAAATAGAAAAGGGAGAGACTTTGGGTCTTGTTGGAGAGTCAGGAAGTGGTAAATCAACCATAGGGAGATTGATGTTAAGACTCTTAGAACCAAGTGACGGAAAGATATTCTTAGAAGGAAGAGATATTAGTACCATTAGCAACAAAGAATTCCGAAAGCTAAGAAAGAATTTACAAATAGTTTTTCAAAATCCCTATTCTGCATTAGATTATAAAATGACTATTGAAGATATTTTGATTCAACCACTTCAAATACACAATATAGTTAAGCCATTAGAATACAAAAAAGAGGTGTTAAGATTACTTGAAATGGTAGGATTATCAGCACAGGATGCTAATAAGTTACCTCATGAATTTAGTGGAGGTCAGAGACAAAGAATTGCAATAGCCAAAGCTTTGGCAACAAGACCTAAGTTTGTAGTATGTGATGAATCTGTATCAGCTTTAGATGTATCTGTTCAATCACAGATACTCAATCTTATTATGGATCTTCAAGAAGAGTTTGGTTTATCATATTTATTTATATCCCATGATCTAAGTGTAATAAGGCACGTTAGTAACAAAGTAGCAGTGATGTATCTTGGAAAAATAGTAGAAAAAGGTAGTGTAGATGATATATTTGACTCTCCAAAGCACCCATATACTGAAGCATTAATGTCTGCTTCACCAGTACCAGAGCCTAGCAGAAGCATTGATAGAATAAAGCTTCAAGGTGAAATACCTAGTGCAATGAATATACCATCAGGATGTGCATTCCACAATAGATGTCCTAAAAGAGTGGCTAAATGTGAAACTGTTGAGCCAGAACTTATAGAACTTGATAATGGAAGGTTAGTTTCTTGCCATTTATATGAAGATGGGAGGAGTAAAAATGAAAGCTGAAATATTAAAGGTGGTAACTAAAAAAGTTCTTATGAATATATTAATACTCCTTGTAATTGTATTTCTTGTTATAGCTGTAACAGGAATACCATTAGATTTTGATATAGTTTCATACAATGGAAAACACACACCTAATATGAATATGGATGGAGTTATCGAAAACATAAGAAATAACTTTAAAATATTTTTGCGAGGTGAAGAATTTAATATTAAGGTTCAGGGAGAAACTATAGGACAACTATTACTTAAAACAGCAACTAAAAGCTTATTTATATTATTTTTTGGAACGCTTTTAGCAGTTGTTATTGGAATTCCTAAAGGAATTATAGATAGTAGAAAGAGGGAGAGGAGTGGAACAATAAAATTACTGCAATCTCTAATACCTCTTTCAATCCCAGATATATTAACAATAGTACTTGTACAGATGGGTGCTATATACTTATATAACAACGGAATTTCATTATTGGGTTTAGGGCCACTGCCAGCATTGGGAGATGAAGGATTTGTAAATGCAATTTACCCTATAATATCAATATCAATACTTCCAGCAGCATATATTGCAAGGATAACAGCTACTACAATAGAAGAAAATTTTGAAAAGCCATATATACTGGCAGCTAGGGGAAAGGGATGTTCTAGGGTTCAAATTATAAAAAACCACATGATGAAAAGCATAATCTATGGAGTGTTATCTGGATTTCCAACAGTTATGGGTATAATGTTTTCAAGTCTTATTATAGTAGAAAGATTATTTTACTTTAGAGGAATGGGATTTTATATGATACTTTTTTATACAACAGATTTGATTCCACCATATGAAGGTGGAATAGCCTTTACTACATTTATTTTATTTCTGGCGATTTTTTACTATTTTATTTTTCTGATTTTTAATGTGTTAAAAGATATTATAGTACCTAAGACAAAATTTCATTAAGGAGGGATAAGATGACATTACTTCAGGTTAAGAATTTAAAAACATATTTTTATTTGAACGGAAAGGAATATCCTGCAGTAGATGATATAAACTTTACCCTAGATGAAGGTAAAACAATGGCGATTATCGGAGAGTCTGGAAGTGGTAAAAGTGTGACTGCTTTATCTATCATGGGGTTAATTGATGCTCCAGGAAAAATAATTCATGGAGAAATACATTATAAAGGAGAAAATTTGCTTAAAAAGAGTGAAAAGGCAATGAGACAAATAAGGGGAAATGAAATATCTATGATATATCAGGATCCAATGACAACATTAAATCCTATGAATAAGGTAGGAGAACAGATTGCAGAAGCTCTCATAATTCATAAAAAAATTAGTAAGAAGGAAGCTCAAAAGGTTGTTATAGAGTTAATGAAAGCCGTTGGTATTACGGATGGAGAAGAAAGATATCATCAGCTCCCTAATCAGTTTAGTGGGGGAATGAGACAAAGACTTATGATAGCAATGGCAATAGCTTGTAATCCTAAAATATTAATAGCAGATGAACCTACAACGGCTTTGGATGTTACAATTCAAGCAGAAATTTTAGATCTATTACGTAAACTTAATAGTGAATACAATATGTCCATAATATTAAATACCCATGATTTGGGAGTAGTAGCAGAGATGGCAGATGAAGTAGTGGTAATGTATTGTGGAAAAGTTATGGAAATAGCACCAAATAAAGAACTATTTGAAGAGCCTATAAATCCATATACTAAAAAGCTTATGGAATGTATTCCAAGAATAGATGATAAAAAAAGGAGATTAGATACAATTGAAGGATATGTTCCACATCTATCACAATTATCAAAGGGATGTAGATTTTCAGATCGTTGTCATGAAGCCTGTGATAAATGCAGAAGTGAATTGCCAGATTTAAAAGAGGTTTTTAAAGGACATTGGTCTAGATGCTGGCTTCATGAAGATTAGTTTAGGGTGTTTTTAAATAAATCATCTGAAAAAATAACATTTTATATAAAAGAAAATTCATGTAAATATAAATATGATTTGCTACCATAATTTTAGTATTGGTAGCAAATTGTTTTTTTATTAAAATATTGACCAATATATATTATTGGTTTATGATATGGGCATAATATATAATTTTGAGGCACGAAATATTAATTTTATTTAAAGGGATGATAATATGTTGTCAAAAGAAATGGATGAATTGATTAAGCAACGGCAAGGTCAAGTAAAAAAGGAAAATTCTCAGATTCCTTACAGTGTTGCATTGCTTTTAATTACATTAATAATGTGTGCTATACTTTGGAAAAGCAAGTTTAATTATGCTGTATGTTTAGGTGTAGGTATTATAATTGGTATTATTTTAAGATATTCGAGATTTTGTTTTACAGCAGCATTTAGAGATCCTTTTACTAGTGGAAATACAAGAGGGTTAAGAGGGATGATACTAGCTATGATTGTAAGTACTGTAGGTTTTGCTGTAATTCAATCTGGATATATTCATAATAAAGGTATTGATTACAATTTGATTCCAGGAGCAGTTAGTTCAGTAGGTATTCATGTAATGATTGGTGCTTTCATATTTGGTATTGGAATGGTTTTAGCTGGAGGCTGTGCTTCAGGTGTATTGATGAGAATAGGAGAAGGACATGCTTTACACTGGGTTGTCCTTATAGGATTCATAATTGGAACCTTACTAGGAGCTAAGGATTATTCTTTTTGGTATGAGCATTTTATTAAGGATGCTAAGACCATTTACTTTTTAGAGCATTTTGATTTGAAAATTGTTGTTTTAGTGCAGATAGTTGTATTAATAATTTTATATAAATTAGCATTAAGGTATGAAAATAGACATTTGAAATAATTGTAATGGAGGAGCTTATATGACAGTAAGAAAGGTAGATTGTTTAAGCGAATTATGTCCTATTCCTTTGCTAAGGGCAATGCAGGAGCTTAAAACAATGGAGCCAGGAGATATTTTAATTCTTAATTGCGATCATAGTTGTGTAGCAATTGATATAGAGAAGTGGGCACTAGAAAAGGAATATCCCATACAGCTTGTGGAATTAGGTAGAGGAGAGTGGGAAGTATATATTCAAAAGCCAAAAGGAAAATAGGGGAGAGATAAAATGAAGTCTATAATAAAATATCTTAAGAAACCTTGGCCTTATTGGGTAGGTGGAATTTTATTAGGAGTAATGAATGTAATTTTACTAGGTCTAATTGGTATAAGCTGGCAAATAACTAGTGGTTTTTTATTATGGGGTATTGGCATACTACAATGGTTTGGGTTAGACCCCTTTAAATGGGAGTATTTTAGTCATTTTCAATCTTACTACGGTCCTATAATTTCCAATGGAAACATATTTATTAATCAATATACAATTTTAAATATAGGTGTTATTTTAGGATCTTTAGTTGCAACGTTATTAGCTTCCCAATTTAAATGGAAGAAAATAAAGAGTAAAAAGCAGTTTATAATTGCTCTTTTAGGAGGAATTATGATGGGATATGGAACTAGGCTTGCCGTTGGTTGTAACATTGGTGCTTTTTTCAGCGGCATACCGTCTTTTTCCTTACACGCTTGGGTTTTTGGTATTTTTGTAATGTTGGGTACATGGGTAGGAGTTAAGATTTTAGTTAAATTCTTTATATAAAAATGGAAAAGAGGACATGTGTCCTCTTTTTTTAACAAAAACCTCTTTTATTAGAAATTATAAAATCTACAAACATTTGCTCGTGCTTTGTAAGTGTATATTTTTTTCTTGAAGCTATATAATAACTGAAAGAAATTTTAAAATCCTCTACTTCAACGATTTGAATAGACTGTTTTTTTAGTTCTTGAGCAACTGTTAATTTTGGTAAAAAAGAAAGACCTTTTCCCGAAAGAATAGAAGACTTAATAGATTCGGGAGAATTTAAATCATAAATCACATTTAACTCTTCTACAGTTACATTTTTTTCTTTTAATGATTTTTCAATTACATATCTAGTTCCAGAATTTTGTTCTCGTAAAATTAGTGGAATATGTTTTAATTCTTCCATAGAAATTCTTTTAGGTGAATTATCACTATTTCCTACTAGCAAAAGCTCATCCGAAATAATAGGTTGAGTAGAAATATCATTTAACATTGGATCATGCTGAATGATTCCAATATTAATATCGTGTTCTTGTAGTTTTTGAATAACTTCCCTTGAATTTATTACCTCCATACGAATGTCAACTTCTTCATGGAGATGTTTAAAGGTAAAAATACTACAAGGAAGAGCATATTCACCCACACTTTTGCAAGCACCAATCATTAACTTTGGTTGCTCGTGATGCAAGTTAATCAAATCTCTTTTAATATTTCCTTGAATAGAAAGTAAAGTATCTGCATAGTTAAATACTACTTTTCCTTCTTCTGTTAATTCTACACCTTTATTACTTCGATTTAAAAGATTTACACCTAATTCATTTTCTAAGCTCTTAAGCTGACCACTGAGACCAGGTTGGGTAAGGTGAAGAATTTGTGCTGCTTTTGAGATACTATTATATTTCACTGTTATATAAAATGATTCAAGATATTCAAGATTCATATAGTCACATCCTAAAAATAATTATACATATATTCTATTTTACTAGTATATTACACAGAAATAAATATATTTATTTTTATTAGGCATATTTTAAAATTGGTTAAAGGGAAGTGTTATGGTATATAACATTTAGTTTCTATGGAAAAAGAATAATATGTAATAAAATTTTATTATAAAGATAACAAGTCATGATGTAAACGAAAACACAACCACTTTGTACCAAATATTGTTAAAAAAATCACACTGAATTTTAAATTAAAAGTATAAGGAGGAAAAAAATGAAAAAGACTGAACAAATTTTAGGATTTATAGGAATTTTACTAGTATTACTTTTAGGAAAGACATTATTAAAAACTGACATGCTATTTTTTAGACTTTTAGTGGGTGTGGGATTAGGTTATGCTTTATCTAGGGCTTATACAGGATTTGCAGGTAGTGTTAATCGTGCATTTAACACAGGATCAACAAAATTAATGAGGACACTAATGTTCTTGTTCTTTATCTCATCTTTATTGACTACTGCATTTTTATTCAAGGCAGATCCAGCTAGTTACGATCTGTGGATAAACCCAATTAACTTTGGTCTTATATTAGGGGCAATACTATTTGGGTTTGGTATGTCATTTTCATCATGTTGTGCATCAGGAGTACTTACGGACTTAATAACAGGTCTTCCTAGAGCGTTTATTACATTAATCTTCTTTGGGTTAGGAGTATTCTTAGGATTCCCTATACAAAATACTGTAGGATGGGTTAAGAACTCTTGGTTTTCAACTCCAGTAGGTGAAAAGTTGGCAGGAGGTGTATTCCTACCAGATCTATTTAAATGGGATGGTCTTGAAGGATATCTAGGTGCCTTAGTATTAATGGCATTATTTTGTGGAGTAGTTGTATTTATATCATACAGTTACGAGAGAAGTCGTAAGCAAAATAATACTTATACTGGTCACTCAATGGAAAAGGTACAGGATGAAAATGAAGTGTTAGACACTAAGAATTACAAGCTTTTAAGTGAAACAACATACAACAGATTATTTGTAAAACCTTGGACATTAGTGCAAGGGGCTGTAGTTATAGGGATATTATTTGCTTTGTTAATGGGAATTACTAAGGCTGGATGGGGCGCATCTACTCCTTATGGAATATGGTTTGGTAAATTCTTGATGATATTTGGAATTTCACCAGAATCTTTGGCAGCCTTTACTCAAATGCCAGCAAAGGCGTATCTTGTTCCATTCTTTGAACATGCTGTTTCAGTGCAAAACTTTGGAATACTCATTGGAACTAGTATATACTTGTTAACTGCTGGTAAGTTTAAGAAAACATTTATGTCAGAGATGCACATTACAGTAAGAGAAGTATTACTATATGCACTAGGCGGAATTACTATGGGATTAGGTACTAGACTTGCGAATGGATGTAATGTAGGAGCATTATATACTCCAATTGCAAATTTCTCACTTTCCGGTTGGATTTTCTTAATTTTCATGGTAGTTGGTGGTATTGTAGGAAATACACTAGCTAAAAGACTATTTAAGCAACATTAAAAGGAGGTATCATTGTTATGGGTAAAAGAATTTTAATTATTGGAGGAGTTGCTGGAGGAGCTTCAGTTGCAGCAAGAGTACGTAGAATTGATGAAAAAGCAGAAATAATTATGTTTGAGAAGGGACCTCATGTATCTTTTTCTAACTGCGCTTTACCATTTCATTTAAGTGGCATGGTGGAAAATGGTGACGATTTAGTTTTAATGTGTCCAACACAGTTCAAAAATCAATATAATATTGAAGCTAGAGTTAATAGTGAAGTTATAAAAATTATAAGAGATGATAAAAAAGTAGTAGTTAAGAACCTTCTTACAGGAGAAGAATATGAAGAGTCCTATGACAAATTAGTTTTATCTCCAGGGGCTAATCCAATATTGCCAAGAAGTATTGAAGGAGTAACAGGTTCCAATGTATTTACAGTAAGAAATGTAGTTGATATAAAGAAATTAAAGAATTATATTGATAGTAACAATATTAAGGATATTGCTGTTGTTGGTGGTGGTTTTATAGGGGTTGAAGTAGCGGAAAACCTATGTTTAGCAGATAAGAATGTAAGTCTTATAGAAGCACTTGATCAAATAATGAGTCCTTTTGACTATGATATGGCTCAAATACTTCACAAGGAAATGATGGATAAGGGAGTAAACCTTATATTAAGTGATGGAGTTAAGAAGATAGATGAAGACTTTGTAGAATTACAATCAGGTAAAAGGGTGGCTGCAAAAGTTGTAGTAATGGCAATTGGTGTTAGTCCTGAAACAGGATTAGCTAAGGATGCAGGACTTGAAATTGGAGTAACTGGGGGCATTAAAGTTGATCATAACTATTTGACTAATGACAAAGATATATATGCTGTAGGTGATGCTATAGAAGTTTATAATCGCTTAACACATAAAACTTCAAGGCTGGCTTTAGCAGGACCAGCTCAAAGACAGGCTAGGGCAGCAGCTGATAATATGTATAATATTCATCACAATAATAATGGAGTTATAGGATCATCTGTAGTTCAAGTATTTGATCTAGGAGCAGCTTCTACAGGATTAAATGAGAAAACTGCTAAAGCAGCAGGGATTTCTTATGATTTTGTATATATTATTCCAGGAGATAAAGTTGGATTAATGCCAGATAGTAATCCAATGCATTTCAAATTAATATATGAATATCCAACAGGAAGAATTCTTGGAGCACAGGCTATAGGAAAAGGAAATGTAGATAAGAGAATAGATGTAATTGCAACAATGATAACAATGGGTGGAACCTTAGAGAATTTAAAGGAATTAGAGTTATGTTATGCTCCTTTATTTGGAACAGCAAAAGATGTAGTTAATTTTGCAGCTTTAGTAGGACTAAATTTATTATATGGTAAGTTTAGACAAGTACCAGTAACGATAGTTAGGGAGTTAGTAGAAAACGACGAATTTATTGTAGATGTAAGAGAGAAGCATGAATATGAACAAGGACATCTTAAGAATTCAGTAAATATTCCATTAAGTGAAATCAGAGAAAGAATGTCTGAAATACCAAAGGATAAACCTGTATATTTACATTGTCGTTCAAGTCAAAGAAGTTATAATGCAGTAATGGCATTACAAAATAGTGGATATGATAATGTGATCAATATATCTGGTTCTTATCTAGGTATTTGTTGCTATGAATATTATCAAGATCAAGTAACAGGAAGAGCAAAGATAGTTACAGAATATAATTTTAATTAAGGATTGAATTTTATGAAGAAAAAGTTGAACAGAATAGACATATTAGCCTTAGCATTAGGATCTATTATTGGATGGGGTTCATTTACCTTGCCAGGTTCAAAGTTTCTCCATGAAAGTGGTATTATTAGCACGGCCATCGGTTTTATACTTGGTGGTCTTGCTATTGTTTTTATACAAAAGGGTTATCACATAATGATGGAGAAGCATAATGAAGATGGGGGAGAATTCTCTTATACTTACAATAACTTAGGAAAGGGAAATGGATTTATAGTAGGCTGGTCCTTGACATTGTGTTATATAAGTATGGTTCCACTTAATGCCACAGCCTTTGTATTGGTGCTTAAAAGGTTATTTGGTTCAGTAGTGGACTTTATATATCTATATCAAGTAGCAGGTTATCCAGTATACTTGTCAGAGGTTATCATTGCCAGCTTGATAATTCTTGTATTTGCTTATATTAATATCAAAGGATTGAAATTAAGTTCCATGGTACAGAACATTTTAATTTTATTAATGGTGGTAAATGTAATTATAGTGTTTGCTTTCATGTTTATGAAGGTAGACCACAGCTTGATTAGGGATACCTATATTAATAACTATAAGTTTAATATTACTGAAGTAGTAAAAGTTTTTGCTATAGTACCCTTCTTGTTTGTTGGCTTTGATGTAATACCGCAAGTATCCACAGATTTGAATTTTGAAGCACCAAAAGCTACAAGAATGGCATTACTAGCAATATTTGCTGGAGCACTTTTTTATAACCTATTAAATATTACAACAGGTCTAGTTTATACTCCAGAGAAAGCCTTATTGGAGCAGTGGGCTTTAGGGTCTGCAGTACTTGATAATATGGGATATATAGGCTTTATCCTACTAATAATATCCCTAGCTGGTGCAGTAGCAGGTGGTATAAATGGGTTTATGTTAGGGAGTAGCAAGTTAATTGGAGCTTTATCCAGATATAAACTTATCCCATCAAAGTACAAAGAGAAAAATAAAAATGGTGTTTTCGAAAATGGAGTTAAATTTATAGCCGTAGTAAGTTTAATAGCACCATGGTTTGGTAGAGAAGTTATTATCTATATTGTAGATATGTCATCCTTACTAGCAGCAGTAGCATATTTTTATGTATGTTATATTGGGTTTAAAAACTCAATAGGAGTTGACAAATATTTTTCAGCATTGGGAGCTTTTATAGGGCTAGTATTCATAGGATTATTGATAATACCAGGTTCTCCTGCAAGATTAAGTAGACCTTCTATGGTATTGGTGATTTTATGGGCAGTGTTAGGATATTTTTTCTATAAGAAGTATTCAAAGACAATGAAATCAATTGATAATCACATATAAGTTTAAAAATAATTTCAAAAGTAAGTTATTCTTGAGAAATATGTTCATTTTAAAATATCATAGGAAAGTTAAATAAATTGGTGTTAGTATATTATAAAATATTATATAAGGCAGCCTGAAAAATAGTTTCAGGTTGCCTTTTTATAGTTTAACAATATAAATCATAAGATATAAATAATCCTCAACATGTTAATAAATTGGTAATCATATAAATCATCCAGCATATAAATATAAAAAACATTGGAGGAATTAATAATGATAGATAGATATAATAAAACACCGTTATATATACAAGTAAAAGAAGAAATAACCAAGGCAATTATAAGTGGTAGATGGGAGGTTAATTCTCGAATTCCAACTGAAAGGGAACTGATGGAGAACTATGAAGTAGGTAGAGCTACAATAAGACAAGCGATAGACTTATTAGTTAGTCAAGGATATCTGTATAAGAAACAAGGAATTGGTACCTTTGTTTTAAGAGATAAGCCTTCTTTGGGATTTGAGCCACTTATTAGTCTAACTTTTACATTAAGAACTAAGGGAATAAAGATTAGCAACAAAATACTAGATGAGAATTTTTTTATCCCAGCCGAAGAATTAACAAATAAGATGAGATGGAAAATAAATCAAAAGTGCCTTTATGTAAAAAGGTTAAGAACTGTTGAGGAAATCCCAGTAGCCATTGAGAATTCATATTTTTCACAGCGGTTTTCTAATGATAATAGTAAATTTGATTTTAAAAAATCCTTGGCAAGCATGATTATAAATGATTTAAAGGTAGACATATCAAAGGTAGATCAGACGATAACTATTAGAATTCCTAATAGCGAAGAAAAAAGTCTGTTAGAAATAGATGAAACTACAAGAGTATTAGTTATGGAAAGATGGATATATGAAGAAAATAATGAAGAACCATTCTATTATTTAAATTTTATAGTTCCAGAAAATTTATACTATGTACCTATGATAAATTATTAAAAATAAGTATTTATTTTATAGTTAAATCATAGTATATACAGAGAAGTTAAGATGTCCGAACATCCTAAGGAAGGGATATGTAATGATAAAAAAATATGAAAAGGTTCAAAAACTTATACAAAAAGAGGTTAATAAAGAGATTTACTGCAGAGAATGGAACTCTTCCATCATTTTAGAAGGACAGGTAGAGAGTTGGGATATGGTTATTAAAGCCGGTAAACTTGCTGCTAAAAGAGGATATAAGGGTGTAGTAAATAAAATAACTGTGAAGGATTTAAAAATACCTCTAATTAAAGCACCGATTATAAGAGATTCAAATTTAAATGGGAAAAGGGTAGATGTACTCATTATTGGAGGAGGAGTTATAGGATGTGCTATTGCTAGAGAGCTTGCAAAGTGGGAAATGTCTATTTTATTGCTTGAAAAAGAATCAGATTTGGCAATGCACACATCATCAAGAAATGATGGGATGATACATCCAGGTATAGAAGCTCCTATAGGAAGTAAAAAATCCATATTTAATGTTAGAGGTAATGAGCTTTATTCAAAGATTACAAAGGAGCTAGGGGTACCTTTTGAAAGATGTGGCTCTACAGTGCTTTTTGATAGAGGATTTATAAGGTTAGCTAAACCTTACCTTATGAATAGAGCACGGAAGGCTGGAGTAAAGGATGTAGTTATTTTAAATAAGGCACAGGTAAAAAAAATAGAACCAAATGTGACGGATAATATAGTTGGGGCAGTTCATTTTGGAACAACAGGTATATTATCTCCTTATAGGATGACCTATGCTTTTGCAGAAAATGCAGCTATGAATGAAGTTGAGTTTTCCTTAGATACCTTAGTAGAATCATTCCTTATGGATGGAAATGAGATTATTGGAGTAAATACAAATAGAGGATTAATATATCCTAACGTAATTATAAATGCAGCTGGAATCTTTGCTGATAAAATTGCTAACATGGCAGGTGATCAGTTTTTCACAATACATCCAAGGAAAGGAGAGACGTTAATATTAGATAGAAAGAAAGGTTCTTTAATTAATGGAGTGGTAGCTAAACCAAGCTTAAATCTGACTAAAGGAAATACTAAGGGTGGAGGTATTGTAAAAACAATAGATGGAAATATATTGGTAGGGCCTGATGCTTATGAACAACCCTTTAGAGAAGATTATTCTACAAATTCAACAAATATAGAGAATATATTAAGAAAGCATTTACCTGTAGTACCTAAATTATCTAATGGTGATGTAATAACATATTATGCGGGAATAAGAGCCGCTACTTATGAAGAAGATTTTATCATTGAACGATCTGAACGTGTTGATAATTTAATTTATGCAGCAGGTATCCAATCACCAGGTCTTGCATCTGCACCAGCTATAGCAGAGGAAATTGAGAAGATAACCTGTAGATTACTAGCTGAAAAAATACAGTTAAAGAAAAAAGATTATTGGAATCCAATAAGAAAAGGAATACCAGAAGTAAGAAATATGTCCTTTGAGGAAAAGGCTAAGCTAATAAAAGAGAAACCAGAATATGGTGAAATAATTTGTAGATGCGAGGAAATAAGCAAAGGTGAAGTTCAGGATGCTTTAAGAAGTCCAATAAAAGTGGATACAGTAGATGCTATTAAAAGAAGAGTTAAGGCTGGGGCAGGCAGATGTCAAGGAGGATTTTGTTTGCCACAGGTATTAAAGATTATTAATGAGGAATATGGTAAAAGTTTTGATGAAATAACTAAGAAAGGTAAATATTCTAACATTCTTATAGAAAAAGTACAAAGTAAATATAATAATCTTACAATAAATGATAATGAGGTGAAATTAAATGAAAGACAATAAATTTCACTTTGATGTAATAGTTATAGGTGGAGGTCCAGCGGGGCTTGCAGCAGCATTAGCATCTAATGAGAAGGGAAGTAAAACATTAATTGTTGAAAGAGAAAAAAAATTAGGTGGAATATTAAAACAATGTATTCATGATGGATTTGGATTAATTACCTTCAATGAAACACTTAGTGGACCAGAATATGCCGATAGATATATGAGAAAGATTATGGAAAAAGATATATCAATATATACATCAACATTTGTAAGTAAAGTAGAAAAGGTAGGAGAAAGTTTTATATTAACCTTAATAAATTCAAGAGAAGATGTTTTTCAGGTTAGCTCTAAGGCGTTAGTTTTAGCCAACGGGTGTAGAGAGAGAACGTCTAGACAAGTTTTTATAAATGGAGATAGACCTGCTGGCATATATTCAGCAGGAACAGCACAATATTTAACAAATATCATGGGTTATCTACCTTGTAAAAACTGTGTGATTTTAGGAAGTGGAGATATTGGATTAATTATGGCTAGAAGGTTAACCTTGGAAGGTGCCAAGGTTATAGGTGTGTATGAAATGAAAAGTACTCCTTCAGGATTAAGCCGAAATATTATGCAATGCTTAGAAGATTATAATATTCCATTACATTTATCCCATACAGTAACTAGGGTAATAGGGGAGAGCAAAGTTTCAGCAGTTGAAACATGTAGAGTTGACGAAAATATGAAGCTCATTGATGGAACAGAAGAGATAATTAAGTGTGATGGATTAATATTATCAGTAGGATTAATACCAGAAAATGAGGTAGCAGAAAGTTTGAATATAGAAATTGATCCATTAACCAAAGGACCAAAGGTAGATCATAACTTTAGGACAAGTGTAAATGGGGTATTTTCCTGTGGAAATTCTCTTCATGTTAATGATTTAGTAGATTATGTATCAGAAAGTGGGAAATATGCTGGAGAACAGGCAGCAACTTATGAAGAAAATAGTTATAGAAAATTAGTGGATATAACCTTTGATAAAAAAGAATTTCTATATGTAGTACCACAAAGCATAGATTTAAATTCTATAGATAAAGATATAACAATTTACTTTAGAAGTAAAGATGTAATAGAAGATGTAAAAGTGGAATTTTACTTAGATAACAAAGTAGTATTTATGAAAAAGTATAATATAATAAAACCTCCGGAGATGGAAAAAATAATTTTAAACTTAAAATCATTTTCTGTAAAAAATATGGATAATCTAAATTTGGTTATGAGTAAAATTAAAGAAGGTGTATAAGGTGGAGTTAAAAAAAATCACCTGTATAGTGTGTCCTAATGGTTGCAAACTTACTATAATTGAAAAAAATGAAGAACTATTAGTGGAAGGTAATAAGTGCAAAAGAGGCATAGAATTTGGAATTAATGAGATAAAAAATCCATTAAGAAGTATTGCTTCAACAGTAAATACTATATATAAGGAAATGCCAAGACTACCGGTGAGAACTGACGGACTGATTCCAAAGAGTAAAATATTTAATGTAATGAGAGAAATAAGTAAAGTAGTAATAACAAATCATGTTGATATAAATGAAGTAATAATTGAAAATGTATTAAACACTGGAGTTAATATAATTTCAACCTCAAGTTTGATTGAGATATTAAAGGAGGAGTATCCGAATGGAGGATAAATATGTTCTCTCCATAGATTGTGGGACACAAAGTGTAAGAGCGTTGATATTTAATGGATTAGGTACATTAGTAGCTAAAGAGAAGCTAGATTTTCAACCATACTTTTCAAATAGACCAGGATGGGCAGAACAAGATCCAGAGATTTGGTGGCAAGGTGTATGTCATGTATGTACAGCACTAAAAGAGAATAATTCTGCTTTTTTTAATGAAATACTTGCAGTATCAGTAACAACACAAAGAGATACAGGTATAAATGTAGATAAAAATGGGGAAGCATTAAGACCTGCAATAATATGGTTAGATCAGAGGATGGCAGAGTGTAAAAAACCTATAAGTAAAAAATATGATTTTCTCTTTAGGTTAATTGGAATGAAAAAAGCCATAGAGGTTTCAAGGAAAAAATGTAAAGCAAATTGGATAATGGAAAATCAGCCGGAAATATGGAGAAACACTTATAAGTATTTATTACTTTCAGGATATTTAAATTTTAAATTAACAGGAAATTTTGTAGATTCTATAGCATCTCAGATTGGACATATACCTTTTAATTTTAAAAAGAAAGATTGGCCAAAAGGAAATAAAGATTATAGATGGGAAATTTCGGGAGTTGAAAGAGAAAAACTACCTCAGCTTGTAGAGGTGGGAGAAAGAATTGGGGAAATAAGTTCAGAAGTTGCAAAGGGTACAGGGTTAAAGATTGGAATACCTGTTATTGCAGCAGGATCAGATAAAGGTTGTGAAACCTTAGGTACAGGTTGTAAGAATGAAAAATGGGTAAATTTAAGTTTTGGAACAACAGCTACAGTTCAGACTATGTCAAAAAAATATATAGAGCCTTTAATGTTTATGCCAGCTTATCCAGCTTGCATCCCAGGATATTACAATCCGGAATTTGAAATTTTTAGGGGGTATTGGATGATTAGTTGGTTTAAGAGAGAATTTGCTAGAAAGGAAGCTATGGAAGCAGAAGAAAGAGGCATTTCTTATGAAGAAATATTAAATGAAAGATTAAAGGATGTTCCACCGGGATGCCATGGGTTAATGCTTCAACCATATTGGGGACCAGGTTTAAAATATCCTGAGGCAAAGGGAGCAATTATAGGTTTTGGAGATGTTCATACAAGAAGCCATATTTATCGAGCTATTATTGAAGGAATAAATTATGGATTATTAGATGGAATAGAAAAAATAGAAAGAAAAACTAAGGAAAAAGTGAAGTATGTAATGGTTTCAGGAGGCGGCTCTCAAAGTGATACTATTTGTCAAATAACTGCCAGTATGTTAAATAGAAAGGTTTATAAAACTACGACCCATGAGACGTCAGGATTAGGAGCAGCTATTATAACTTTTGTAGCTTTAGGAATATATGTAACTTACAATGAAGCTATTGAGAAAATGGTTCATTATAAAAAAATATTTACTCCAGAAAAAGAATATACAGAAATATATTCAAAACTTTTTAAGAAAGTTTACAAGAGAATATATAGAAGACTTAAATCACTATATTCAGATATTGGAAAGATAACAAATTATCCAGATATTTAATTGTAATGGGGGAATTATTTATGAATAAAAATGAAGATATTTTCACACCAAATTGGTATGAAGATTTACCACCAGAAGGATCATATAGATCTATTTTAAAATGGGGAAACCCTAAGGAATTTAAACATCCCAATCCTAGATTATACACTTTGATGAAGAAAACCTTTGAAATGACTGATGATGATTTTAAAACACCTCAAAAAATGGGTTTAGAAAAGGTTAGTTTTGAAAAAGAGATTACTTTAACAGAAGGTCAAATTGCTCACTTTAAGCACATAGTAGGAGAAAATAATGTAAGAATGGACCCTTATTCAAGGCTTCAAATAGCTTATGGAAAAACTATGATAGATTCAATGAGACTTAGAGAAGGTATCGTTGAAAATATTCCTGATATAGTAATACATCCAAGAAGCAAAGAAGATATAAAAGAAATAGTTGAGTACTGTAATGAAGAGAAAATACCAGTGTATGTTTACGGAGGAGGTTCATCTGTAACTAGAGGTGTTGAGTGCGTAAAAGGTGGAGTATCCTTAGATATGAGAGTTCATATGAATAAGGTAGTTAACTTTAATGAAATAAATCAAACAATAACTGTAGAAGCTGGTATGTCAGGTCCGAAACTAGAAGAAACATTAAATAAAGCAAAGGAACTCTTTGGTGCAAAGAGGGCATATACCTGTGGGCATTTCCCTCAATCCTTTGAATATTCGGCAGTTGGAGGCTGGGTTGTAACTAGAGGAGCAGGTCAGAATTCAACCTACTTTGGAAAGATTGAGGATATGGTTATATGTCAAGAGTATATCACGCCGGCTGGAGAAATAAAAACCGATGAATATCCTGCATTAGCTACAGGACCATCCATCGATGAAATCATGATGGGAAGTGAAGGTGCCTATGGAATATTAGTTTCTGTAACTCTTAAGATTTTTAGATACATGCCAGAAAATCAAAGGAGATTTAGTTATATATTCAAGAACTGGGAAGATGCTAGAAATGCAGCAAGAGAGATTATGCAAGGGCAATTTGGATTTCCATCAGTATTTAGATTATCAGACCCAGAAGAAACTGATGTTATGATGAAACTCTATGGAGTAGAAGGAACAATTATTGATAAAATAATGACTGTAAGAGGATATAAGACAAATGAGAGATGTATGTTTTTAGGATTTACAGATGGAGAAACATGTTTTACAAAGGTAGTAAGGAAAAAGGTTCATAAGATATGTAAAGCGTATGGAGCCATGTCGACCACAGGATATGTAACTAAGGCATGGGAGCACGGAAGGTTTAGAGATCCATATTTAAGAGAAGATTTACAGGATTATGGTATTATGACTGATACCCTTGAATGTTCAGTTAATTGGGAGAATATGGATTGCGTTCATAAGGGAGTAAGAGCTTACTGCAAAAGTAGACCAAATACAATTTGTATGACACATATGTCTCATGTTTATCCACAAGGTGCAAATCTGTACTTTATTTTTATAGCTAAAATGAATAAAATAGATGAGTATTTAGAATATCAATATGGAATACTTGATAATATTCAGAAGTATGGAGCTGCGATGAGTCATCACCATGGAATAGGAAAGATGACAGCCCCTTGGCTTGAAGGTCAAATAGGTAAAAATCAAATGGCGGTATTCAAGGTATTAAAAAATCATTTTGATCCAAATAATATTATGAATCCAGGTGGAACATTAGGTCTTGATTTATCTGATGATAAGAAAAGAATGGTAAAGTAAAAGGATGAAGTGAAACCTTGATAAAAGGTACTTACTGATGGTAAGTGCCTTTTAATATATGGTAGTTTAGGTTTGGCTTTATTTGTTTTGTATTGATTTTACTTACACCTTGGCCTGGAGATGAAGCAGTTGCTGTTACAGCTTTTTTAGGTAATGTGTTTAATAAATTATTACCAATAACCAAGTATTATATTGAATGAAATTTTAATAATTCTACATTACACTTATTTACATATATAATAATATAAATTCAACATCATAATGTTAAATTTAGAAAAATAAGCTAAGAGTAAAGAATATATTACATCTCAGTAAATAGTATTGAGAATTTTATTTATAAATGAAACAGAATTTATTAATTATTATAAAAAGCTACGTATCTAAAATTTACGTAGCTTTTCACATTTTATTTTTCATTCTTACTTATATAGAGTTATTTCACTTTCACTTACATTAACCAATTTGCTCACAATTATTTTTAATATCTGTTATAACATTCATGATTTCTCTTGCATCATTTATGTTATCTTTAAATAAGGTGGTTATACTGCCAAGACTTCTGAAGGGTTCTTCCATAAGAACTCTATTATCCTCTATAATTCCATTAGCTACAATGTAGTCTACAATAAGTTTTACAAATCTTATTTGTATTACATTGAGATTCTCTTCACTAAGAAATTTGCTAAAGGCCTCATTGGCTGCTTCTCTTTGAAGTCCTACTATTTTTCTCACTAGCTTGGTAACTGGAGTATTTCCATACTCTTTTTCATATTCTGCTTTGCTGCCAAGGTCTTTCCATAGGATACGTTCTAAGGTTTTCATATCTTCTTTTGTGAGTTTTTTATTATTACGAAGTTTGTATATAGCTAATTCATCTTTATGCTCTTTTAGGTAATGCTCCACCTTTTTCTTATAATCCTTAAGGTCATTACTATTATACATTGCTCCATTTTCATTGATTTCAAGGATTTCATCTTTAAAGTTAGTGTAATATATCTTTTGGCCATCTTTTTCGATAAACCTAATAAGGTCTCTTAAGGCATTTCTTACTTCTTCAAGGTCAAGGATATCTGCACTTTCCCAGAACTCATTAGTTAGAACTTTTTCAATGATATGTTTTTGCTCCATAACCTTTGGGATTGTCCCTAATTTAGAAAGTTGCTCTGCTGTATTAATAATAGCTTTTATAGGCTTTGTGGCATTTTTGTTTTGCAAATATGCAAGATCCACTGTATAGATAAGACAATCAAATCTCTTGGCAAGTTCATCATCATTAAGTGGTGTAATTAATGGTGAGATGTACTCTTTTATATCAGCTACACTTCCCGTTCCTAAGACATTCCATGGCTCATTGTTTTTATAGATTTCTACATATCTTTCATGGAGCTTCACTCTAAAGTTTTCTCTATTTAGGCTTCTTACATCCTCTAAAAGTTCCCTTAAGATGTCTTTTCTATAATGAATATAATCTTCTTCTTGATACTTAATATCTTGAAGTTCTCTTAAAATATCAACTTTAGTGTTAAAGATTCTCTCCGTTAAGCTATGGGTACCCTTACTCTCCATGCCTTTAGGATTAGCTCTAAAGAATTCAAAGTTAGTACAAAAATCAAATATATAGAACTGTTCCTTGTTAAGTCCCACTCCAAGGAGGTCAGTACAGAGTCTTGTACCTCTTCCTATCATCTGCCAGAACTTAGATTTAGAACGTACCTTTTTAAAGAACACAAGGTTTAATATTTCAGGGATATCAATACCAGTATCAAGCATATCTACAGATACAGCTATTTGTGGCATCTTTTCCTTTGTACTAAAATCATCTATCAAGGTATCTACATAGTTAATGCTATAATCTATCTGCTTTATAAAATGTGAGCCATACTCTGGAAAGATTATATTAAACCGATCTACAATAGCCTGGGCATGGCGACTACTTTTTGCAAAGATAATTGTTTTTCCAAGTTTATCGCCACCCTCAACCTTTAGGCCTTTTTCCATAAGCTCTCTAAGAACCATATCTATAGTATTTGCATTAAAAAGCCATTCATTAATAGCACTATTTGAAATGTTATCATCTATATTTTCATCTTCTTCAAAGTTTTTTTCAAATTCATCCTTTTCCTCATCACTAAGGTCGTCGTAATAAATTCCCTTTTCTATAAACTTAGATTTAACCTCTATGGACCTATAATCTACCAAAAATTCATCCTCTACAGCTTTTTCTAGTTCATAGGCAAAGGTTGGTACATTATTCTCCAGCTCAAAAATGCTATAGGTATTCTTATCAATATCATCCTTTGGAGTTGCAGTAAGTCCAAGGAGCATAGAATCAAAGTGCTGAAAAATATCTCCATACTTTTTATAAATACTTCTATGACTTTCATCAATGATTATAAGGTCAAAATGTCCAGGAGTGAAAAGTTTTCGTCCATCCTTGCTTCTTTTCTCATCTATAGCGTTCATCATAGTTGGATATGTAGAGAAAATTATTCGAGCTTGCTCTGGATTATCTTTATTATCTAATAAATTGCAAAGAGTAAGACTTGGTAGTAGATTACTAAAGTTATTCTTAGCTTGCTTCACAAGGGCCTTCCTATCTGCAAGAAATAAAATATTTTTCACATGATTATGTCTCATTAATATATCAACTATAGAAATGGCAGTTCTTGTTTTACCACTTCCTGTAGCCATAACGAGAAGCATCTTTCTATGCTTAGTTTTTATAGCTTCACATACAGACATAATTGCTTCCTTTTGATAATAACGGTTAGAAATATCATCATTAATCATTACATTATCAAAGGAGATTTTATTACTTCTTCTATCAACTATAAGTTGTAATTCATCCTTAGTGAAAATTCCACTGACAGGTCTTTGAGGATAGTCCTCTGAATCATTGATATAATTTATGTCAAAGCCATTGGTGGTAAAAATAAGAGGTCTTTGCATGTATTGATGCTCCAAAGAATCTGCATAAAGCCTTGCCTGCTGAGAACCCACATTAGGGTCCTTACTTGTTTTCTTAGCCTCAACCACTGCAAGAGGTTTTCCATTATTACCATAGAGCACATAATCTACAAAACCTGTACCTGCAGCATTAGGCATTCCCTCCACTGGTACTTCTACAAGACAATCCGTGCCTATATTCCACCCTGCCAGCTTAAGCTCAACATCAATATATTTCTTTCTTGTCTCTGCCTCACTTAGCTCATCAACTTCAAAGTCATAGCTTTCAGTATTACTTATTCTTTGCTCCGTCATAGTCTTACGTAAAGATTCATTCTCTTTGCGTATGTCTTCAAGTTTTTTATCCTTTGAACTTAGCCTATCATAAAGGTCTCTAAGTTCCTGAGGTCTTGTACGTTTTTCTTCACCTTGTGCTAGAATACTCTCATTAAAATCTTTACAAGTATATTCATCTGCATAACAATAATCAATCCATCTTACCACTTCATGAAGATTCCTAAGAGAAAGCACAGCCTCATCCCTTGTAATGCTAGCATTTGTATGAACTGCAGTATTACCAAGTTTAATTATGTATTTAATAAGTGAAAACAAAGATGGGTCTATAATCTGCCTAAAGGTAGTCTCATGAATAAGACTTGAAATATTATCTTGATAAGGAACTGTAAGATCATTATCAAAACTATAAACCCACTTAACAGCAAGCTCCACTGCTCGCCTTGAAAGAATAGCACAAGTAGCAGGTGACACAAGAAGACTTTTCTCCGCCTCTACTGCACTAGTTGCAAATCTTTTAAATATATGTTTTGACTTTAAAAAGTCAAAGTTGGTACACAATAAAATCCCCTCCCCATGGGCATTTGATAGATATTACTTTTATCGAATTATATGTATATTTTAATATTAATTATGTTTAATTAACTATATTATACCTTATTATAACAAAATACACCTATATTTCTATAGATGTACTCTTTATGATTTTAGCATTTAAGTTTTTTATTTCATTACATTATATATGATATAACTTTAGTGGTATAGATTAACACACTAATTATCATTTTTTACAGTAACTACTTTTAATAGATATATTTCAATGCTTATTTGCTGTAATATAAAACAAACTCCGATAATTTAAACTTATTTGATAATGAATAATTTTTTATGATATAAATCAACTGATATAAATCACTAACTAACATAAAGGAATTGTAAAAAACTATAATCCATAGAATAGCATTTAATATACTATATGTATACATTATAGCTCCTAATAAAATAGTAGTTATACAAAATGGTAAAACTGTATAAAGGATTAAAGTAAAGAAATTGTATGTTCCATCTACGTTAGCATAGAAAGCCATTTTTTTAGGTATAAAACCTATATGAAACTTTCATCTGTTCTTTCCAAAACTTACGCCTATAATAAAATGAATCACCTCATGAAGTATTATTGTGCCTATAGCAAAAATAAGTTTTTGAAAAATAGAAACTTTATTAAGATTTACTCCTATACTCTTAATACAATACTCAGTAACGTAATAGAGAATAAAGAATAAAATTATCATTTTTATCTTAGAATATTTAATGTCAACAGGGTTCCACTTGTTAGTCAATTCTCTGTGCATATATAAGTCACTCCTATGATTATTTTATAGTTCCATTTATTATACTATAAAATATAAAGTCACTTAGATCACCGTTCTAATATATTAAAATTAATGAAATTAATCTAAGTTGATGAATAATTAAGGTATATACAACCTATAATTAATTCTTTTTTGCTATATTTATAAAATTAAGTGAAATACCCAATATAAGTCCAGCTAAAATATAGAAAAATGTTTCCGACATAGTAATAAAATACATACCAATGACGGCAAAAATTAAAATTAATATTAATGCAGAAGATGTATAGAATACAGGCTTATAAGATTTTTTTATTTTAAGCTTTGAATCTATTTTGACTATTAAGGAATATTTTTTATCTATTTCCATTAATATTATATAACTAACTAAATAAGTGAATAACATTGGTAGAACTTTAAGGATTCCATTCATTTTTTTCAACTCCTTCCTAATTAATTCAGTGATATAACAAACGTTTCTTTAATATGTAAGATTAATTATAATACGATTAATATTTATTATTTTATGCACTCAAAAATCCATATAGATATAACACTACCCCTATTAATATCATAAATAGTATGTAAAGAGGAACTACTATAAAACAAAACTTGATAAAGTTAATTTCTTTAAAGTTTTTATTAACCAATGAGTAAGACAGTGGAGCAGTGATAAGAGTTGATATGCTCATGGTTATTATAAAAAAAATATCTACAGGTTTATTACTAATAATTTGACCAATTATCCAACATACCAACCCCCATAAAAACCAAAACATAGCATATTTAAAGGATAGTTCATTTTTGTTTTTTCTCATATTAACCTCCTAGTTTCTATTTTTAAAAGCCCATGCAAGTAATTATAACAAGTTTTAACAAAATTTTATATAACACTAAGTATAAAAACTTCAAAAATGTGGTTATTGTTTTTACAAATATTTTAAATGTATAGAGAGGTATAATGTGGAGGTAAGTGACAATAAAGATGAATTAATGCGTGTATTGCCTTTTTTACAAGACCTGGCGAACCAAGATCCTGAATTCTTAAAAAAGTTATTATTTAAAAATAAAGACGAAGCGTTTGAGAAGTTTAAAGAATCTCTAAAAGAATTAGTTAATTTGCATGAAAATCAACCTAAATGTACAAATAAACAGGAACAAGGTAAATTAAGCACTAAGAAAGGAAGAATGCTAGAAAATTTGGCAGATTATCTTATGCTTGAAAGCTCGATATATAAGATAAAAACAAATCTTAAAAATGATACAAATGAAATTGATCTGCTTCTTCAATTTAATGATTTAGGTTTAATAGCATCTAATGTTTTCCCGATATATATGAGAGAAGATATAATTATTGAATGCAAAAATTACAATACAACTATAGGAGTTACATGGTTAGGAAAAGTAGCTTCGTTATTAGATATACGTAATGTTAAATTGTGCGTTTTATTTTCATATCACCCTATATCAGGGAAACAGGAGTGGGTAGATGGAAAAGGATTTATTAAAAAGCTATTTCTAAAAAAGAATATAGCAATAATAAATATTAATGTTGATGATTTAAATAATATTGCCAATGGAAAATATACTTTTCCTGAGATTATACAAAATAAGTATGATAGTCTTAAGTATCATACAGATATAGAACAATATATTTCTATACACCCAGCAGAAGAGTGTAAAAGCTAGTAGGGAATAAAATCCTTACTAGCATATTTTTTATTTATAGTCATACTTTATTAAGTTATTTT
>NZ_DKPI01000014.1:0-590593 GCF_002470865.1 Clostridium sp. UBA7339 | reverse complement strand
AGATAAGTTACCTTGTATTTTATTATACATATTTATCCCTCCTAAATGATGTATCGTACATTATAAACAAAACTTGATATAAACTTATAACAAAAATTTACATTGAAAATATTAACTATTATACATATTAATGCTATAATTATATAGAACTATAAAATAGGAGGGGATTATATCATGGGAAAAATTTCAAAAGGAAGAAAAGTTAAAGCTTTATTACTAATGTTAGCTTTAGCAATCACAATGTCATTAGTACCTATATCTAGTGCTTATGCAGCAACAACTCCAAGTCTTAGTGTAACATATGTAGGGGAGGCTGTTAATTTAAGCACAGATCCTAGTTATCAATTATGGGATGCTGGAAAGTATCAATCTAACACATATCATCCAACCATAAATTTAACAACAAAAGATGTAGCTGTTATGTTTAAATGGACAGGTTTTTTTGGAAACTCATATGTATCTGTAGATGGTGTAAACTTAGGAACTACAGATTCATTTGATCCAAACTCAAAAGTATATTTTTTGGATATCCAAACTTCTGGTAGTACGACTGTAAAAACAATTGTAGTAAAAGATCTTACACCAGGACAACACACAATAACAATTAAAGGAGTAACAACAACTGGAGTTACAAAAACTGATTATGCAACAGTAAATTTAACTTACTAATTATTTTCGTATAGAAAAGGTAGAAAGCAATACAATATTACTTTCTACCTTATTTTTCTTTTGTATAAGCACATGGTTTAAGATGTATTCAGATTATATATAAAAATTTATAAAATTAATAATAATATGGAAACTTAAGTTTAAAAATGACCCTTTCATGCATTAAATATAGAAAAGTATGTATATTTATGTTATAAGATAGTAGATAAAATAATTTTGAGGGGGATATAAAAAATGAAAAAAATTAATTTTAAAAAGATTGCAATTAGTTTATGCTTACTTTTAACAGTCCTTGGCTGTAATTTGGGTTTTAGTTCTAAAGCTTTTGCACAATCAAGAATTATTATGTCATTCAATGCAAATGGTGTTCGTGATAGTTATATTAGCAACAATTTACCCACCAGTTCTGATGACGTATTTCAATTATGGAGTGACGGGAAAGCAGATGTTATTATTAGTATGGATAGGTGGAGTACTAGTGACAGGAGTGGCCAAAATATGGTATTTGAAATTTGGAAAAGAGTTGGAGTAGGACAATATAAACTTTATCGTACTAGTCAACCAATAGGTGGAACTGGAGAGTATAAGGAAACTTTTAATCTTGGGACTGGAATATATAAACTAAAAATAAGAACTTTAGACCCAAGAGTTTATGTATACGCACATGGCAAGGTTCTTTCACGATAATTAACAACTAATTTAAAAGGTAGAAAGCAATATAATATTACTTTCTACCTTATTTTTCTTTTGTATAAGCACATGGTTTAAGATGTATTTAGATTATAGACATTTAATATTAATTATATACATTAAATGTAAAAGTATTAATCATAATAAAGTTCTTTTCTTATTTTATAGAATCATTACTCAATTTCCTTAAGTTTATTTTCCTTTCAAAATTTGTAGAAATTCTTCTTTATGTTCATCTAGTATTCTTAGTAATGATTCTGTAATTAATCTAGATGAATCAGGTCTCATAGTGACAAGTACATTTAATTTTCTTTTTTTCTTCATTGTAAATCACCTCAAATTAGTTATTGTCTAATAAAGAAGAGTTTATAACATATCTATATATTTTATAGAGTTTGTTTTAAAATAAAAAAGAGTAGGTTATAACTGAATATATCTACTCTTTTTTATGTGACGTCAAAAATTATCTGTATTTATAGGTAATTATTAGTGAGGTTTGAAGTTAGTATTGTAATATTGCACGGTGTGTTTTCAATGCTCTTCATATAAAGGTATATAATATTAAAGTTAAGGTACACTTATATTTAAATTTGCCATTTAAATTATAACTTATAGATATAAAATAATAAACAACAAATTATTAAATTATTTATAAGTTATAAGAAAAGGACAATCTGATGGTTGTCCTTTTTTCTTACTTAAAAATGTTGTAAATATTAATTAATGTATTTATTACAGAACAAATAATAATTATACGATCCTTTAAATCCATAATTTTGAATCCTCCTAACTTTTTAATTAATAAATTATAGATTTATACAAATGATTTAATAACCTAATAATGTTTTATAGTGTTTAATGGTGTGTGGAAAGGTGTACCTTTCAGGAATAAAAATATTTTCTAAATATATCGTAGTCAAAACTTAACAGTATTGACACCACTTAAGGAATAACCTATACTCAATATATAAAGCAGTGTCAAAACTAATATTCAAAAGTAAGGTGATTATGTGGGTAATATTATAGGATATATAAGAGTATCAACCAAGGGACAATTAGAAGGTAATTCAATAGAGGATCAAAGGAAGAATATATTAGATAGATATTCTAATGCTAAAATAATTGAGGAAAGTTATAGTGCAGCTAAAGACAGATATGTATTTAATAAATTACTAGATGATATAGAACCTGGAGATACTTTGGTTGTAACTAAGCTTGATAGATTCTGTAGAACAACAAAAGAGGGATTACAGTATATAGATAAGCTAATGGGTAAGGGGGTTAAAATCCATATTCTTAATATGGGGTTAATTGAAGATACACCAATGGGAAGATTAATAGTAACTAATCTACTTGCCTTTGCAGAATTTGAAAGAGCAATGATAATAGAACGTACTCAAAGTGGTAAAGCAATAGCAAAAACAAAGCCAGGATTTAAAGAGGGTAGACCTAAAAAGCATAGTCCTAAGCAGATAGAACATGCCTTAGGAATGCTGGTAGTAAATGGTGGTAATTCTAGCTATACAGAAGTTGCAGAAATCACAGGAATAAGTAAAAGTACCCTTATAAGGGAAGTTAACAAAAGAAAACTATAGGAGGAATATGGATGAATACAAATTATATGGCTTTGTACAAGTGAACCTAGAGTTTTAATAATGAAAAGGAAATTATAAGGACTAAAAATATGCTAATCCATAGTGTAGTTCCTTTTATAGATACCAGAATAAAGAGTTAGCATTGAAGAGAAGCCATTTCCGTTTGATGTTCAAATATATTACATATAATCTAACATCAATGTATAATATACATAGTATCTAAATCACAATAGTATTCTATTGTTCATAAATGGAGGTGCTAAATTAAAAAATTAAATAAGACTTTCAAGAGCTAGTAAAAATATATTTTTCAATTAGGAGGACAAATGGAGAATATAAAAACTGAAAGATTAACATTAAGAAAAATAGAGCAAAGTGATTATGAAGAAATGAAAATCATTTTGCAAGATGAAAAACTAATGCTTATTGGATGGGGAAAAATTTACTCGGATGAAGAGGTTTACGGTTGGATAGATAAAATTACTGAACAATATGAGGATTTGGGATACAGTTACTATTTAGCTGTAGAAAAATCAACTAATGTAGTTATTGGAATAATGGGTATATTACCAGTAAATATAAAAGAAACTGATTATATAGAGATTGCATATATATTAAAGCAAGAGTTTTGGGGTAAGGGATATGCAATAGAAGGAATCAAAGCATGTATAGATTACATATTTAACGTTCTTAATGCTGATAAATGTATAGCTCAAGTAATTCCTGAAAATACTAGCTCAAGCAAAATAGCTGAAAGACTAGGAATGAAAGTTATAGATGATTATATGAGAGACAATAATGGAAAAGACGTATTTCATTTAATATATGCATTAACTAAAGAAGAGTATACGCAACAAGTTAATAAATAAAATTTATTATTAATGCCCAATTTTATCATACTGTAAACCAAGAGAGTAATATTCGTAAAATTATTACTCTTTTTATGTTCAAAGAAATATATCTTATCATGGATATTTATTATGGGTAATTTTAAATATTATATATACAATTAATATAATAAATAGATGTTCTAATGCTAAAATAATTGAGGAAAACTATAGGAGGAATTTAGATGAATACAAACGAAGAAGTCATTAAAGCTCTACTAGATCAGCTAAGGATGAAAGATAAGCAGATTGAAGAATTACATAAAATCATAAATAAGTTACTGGAAGAGAAAAACACAGCAACAGAAAATCTCAACTATAATGAAGGTTTTTGGGAAACTGTAAAGAATCGAAAGGATTAATAAGAAATCTATAATTATATGATTTTATATGAAATTAGGGAGTATATGGATGTAATTACAATTGTATGTTCGAACAGAAAAGGATATTTATCCTTTATAAAACGCAAAGGCATTGAAATATCAATGCCTTTAAACTTTAATACCAAGAAATCATATTAAAACCATCTACATATTTTGAAGCAGTTTTAATACCATGAACCTTAGCTTTAATTTTTATTCCAATTTTTCAAGGTTAACATGTCATTACACAAATTAAGTATAAATTACTTTAAAACAATTCCCCTTTAAAAGCCCTTTGCATAAGGGAGTTAAAGTTGTTTTCTAACTCTTTAAGGCTTTGTTCCATTTCAAATTTCAATTTGTTGACTTGCTTAACAAATTCTGAAAATTGGTTTTGGAGTTCTATTGGTGGATTAAAAACTTTTGCATTCCTCATACTACTAATTGGCATTTGAGGTTGTGCTGAACCTGAAATCAGAGATTGGTACACAGTTGGATTTCTGAAATACTGCATAAAGAATATAGAATTAATTTTCTTACGCTTTCTTAATATCACCATTCCCGAATTGATTCTCATATTTTCATAAGGAACATCTTCATTATAATAAGCTACATTCCCTACTGTTCCTCTTGTAGTTACTATTAAATCATATCTATTTAATTTTCCTTTTCTTAATATTTCATCCTTTTCTTTAGTTATAAAAGCATTGTTTTTAAAAGAAAATCCATTAGCTGTTACATTTCCTGCATTTAAAAATAAACAATATCCTTCATCTGAAAAATCTTCTTGCTTAGGATAATCTTTACCTCTATCTCCATCAATAATTTCATAAACTTCTTCCAATCTACTAACATCCCAATTAAATGGATTAAGCTTTACATCACCAAACATCTGGATAAATCTAGATTTAACCAACTCATCACAAGCTTCAATTTGTTCTTTTCTTTTGTCTATGAGGGATTGGGCTTTGTCTAATATAGTTACTATTTTTTTTTGAGTATCGATAGTAATATTAGGAATCTTTAAATCTCTTATATTTCCAAGTGAGACGAATGATTGCGTTCCACCTCTTTTATTGCTATTTAACTGATTTATCACTATTGGTGATTTTAATGCATAATATACATATCTATTATCAAAATTGCTATTACCTCTGAACTTAAATAGTGCTACATTTTTTATAGCAAATGGCATTTCTGTGTTTACTATAACGGGGTTGCCTATAGTCCCTATCATAGGCATAAGTATATCCCCATCATCAACCTTAGATCTTGCATTAATTTTATCAAATTCATCTTTTGTAATATAGTTTACATTATCAAATTCTATATTTCCCTCCTTTATATTTTTTGATGTTATAAGTGGATATCCTTCTAAAACATATTTTGGAGAATCATGAGTTCCATCTCTAACATCTAATACATCTGCGCATCTTACCATTTTATATTCCATATCTTCTCTACCCCTCAATCATCTCACTTAGCTCTTCAATGCCTTGACTTATCTCCATCTCTAACTCTCTTATTTTCATAAGAATCTCTTGTGGGTGAGGATATTTTACTTCTTCATATACAATTTCTTTGTATTTATTAATTGAAAGTTCATAGCCATTATCTTTGATTTTTTCTACATCAACAAAGAAACTTTGGTCTGTTGGTTTTCTATCTACCTCTTTATCTAGATTGTTAAATCTTTCAATGATGTCTGGTATGTCACTGCCTTCTATTTCTTGTCTTTTATCATCTAGGGAGTAACCATCTGATTTCATGTCATAGAACCAAACCTTGTCTGTTCCACCTGAGGCTGTTTTTGTGAAGATTAGAATGGCTGTGCTAACTCCTGCATAGGGCTTAAATACACCACTTGGCATGGAGATAACTGCTTCTAATTTATTATTATCTACTATTTCTCTGCGGATTTCTTTATGAGCTTTACTTCTTCCAAAGAGTACTCCATCGGGTACTATAGTTGCACTTCTTCCACCAATTTTAAGACTTCTAAGGATTAGTGCTAAGAATAATAGTTCTGTTTTCTTTGTCTTTGTCACCTTAAGTAGCTCAGCACTTACTGCCTCATAGTCAAGGGAGCCTTTAAAAGGTGGGTTTGCAAGGACTAGGGTGTATTTTTCCTTGTCTGTATTTTTCTCTGATAGACTATCCTTATATTCAATGTTTGGATTATCAACTCCATGAAGGAGCATGTTCATAGCACCGATACGAAGCATGGTTCTATCCATATCAAAGCCATGAAACATATGGTTATTAAAGTGATCCTTAAGTCCTGCATTTAAAAATAGGTCTGATTCATTTTCCCTTAAATACTCCTGGGCAGCTACTAAAAAACCTGCACTTCCCATGGCAGGGTCAACAATTACATCACTGGGTGTTGGCTTCATAAGGTTTACCATCATCCCTATGATGTGTCTTGGTGTACGGAACTGACCATTTGTACCAGATTTAGCTATCTTAGAAAGAAGATGCTCATATAAATCTCCCTTAGTATCTCTATTCTCCAGGTCAATACCATCAATTCCATCTACAATCTTAGAAAGCATCTGTGGAGTTGGAATTTTAAAGATAGCATCTCCCATATATTTTGAATAAGCTGAGCCTCCATCTTCATGAAGATTCTTTATAAATGGAAACACCTTATTTAAAACTATGTTGTACATTTCTGTAGCTTCCATATTCTTAAACTGGCTCCATCTAAGGTTCATATTCTCTTTTTTAAACATACCCTCATAGGTAAGACCAAGAAAAGCTGCTTCATTTTCCTTTGTAGTTTCTATATCATCAAGACCTTTTATGAATAATAAATATGTAAATTGCTCTATAACCTCAAGAGGGTTTGTAATGCCACCTGTCCAAAAGGTTTCCCATATCCTATCAACTTTACTTTTTAATTCTCCTGTAAGCATAATGTCCTCCTAATGTGTCTTTATTCTTAAAATCATTATATAGTTGTTATTATAATTAATTACTAGCATTATTATAGCATTATTATTGGTTATTGATAATGTCTAAGCATCCAATTCCCTAGAGATGAATTTATATACTCCTTATATGGTGTGCTATAAATCAAATTGTAGCCAGGGTTATTTTTGTGTTTTATTTATAATAGTTTTTGTAACATAGTATGTAATGTTATCTGTATCATAATATGTGTTATTAAATACAACAATATTTGTATTCATTGATGAGTCTATACTTGCTATGGGTGGTGAAGTAGTTATTAAGATAATTATATGCATTTTAGATTTACTTCATATCAATCAGTAAATATTATATTTAAAGGATTAACAAAAAAAGTTTCTACATAACCTATAAAGATAAAATTAATATTTTCCAATAAATAAGATTAATGCATATATATTAAATGAGTAATAAATAATCAAATTTTAAGGAGGAAGATAATATGAACACAGAAAATCAAAACACTATTATTGAAGGAAACAATACTATAGAGGAAGGAGTTATCCAGACAAGGTATCTTTCAGGAATAATAGTATACAGTAATGATATTGATAAGAGAGCTGCAGAATATATGTCTGATTACTACGGACATCCTATTATAAGTTCAGATAGAAATTTTGATTTCAGAAATGTAGGAACAGTTTATGGAGTTGGAGGCAGTATTGGAATGTATACAAGCTATCTTAAGCCACAAAATCTTATAACCGGTAAGGATAGATATGAGACTTGTAAGAATATGCTAAGATTTATAGGTAAGTTATAGAAGATTTTAGAGGGTAGTGAGGATATTGTAGTTTTATTGGCTGGTATCGAGATAACACTAGCACTAATAGGAGGTTTATTAGCTGTTATTTTATTAGAGTTAATGGAGTTGAAAAAATAGACTTTCAAATAGGGCAAGTATCAATACCAGCAAAAGAATTATGGAGTGATATTTAAAAATTAATTACTGTATACAAAAATAATTTAAATATATTATTATTTTGGAAAAGCAGAACTCCTACTTGTATATTAAGTATACAGGTAGGAGTTTTTTTCTTTTGTTTAAGCACATAGCTGAGAGTGAACTCAAATAAATTATAGACACCTAATCTTTGTTATATACATTAAATGTAAAAATATAAATATTTGATTTTTATAATTTAATGTTTATTTTTTATAAATATTTGATATAATATAGATAAGAAAAAGATTAGTGCTGCTAACACTAATCTCTCCTGAACATTTATTTTTGTTTCGGGCTACTGAAAAATTAAATAGGTATTTAATTAAGAAAAAAAGAACGCGGTTAAGATGGGTTCTTTTTTTCTTTGCTTTGAATCTCTATATCAACACCAATAAATTTAAGTTTAATTTTTATATAATTAAAATCTTTATTATGTTTTAATATTAATTTTATTAGGATTAATAATGTAACTCCTATAAAAATCATTTCTCGCATAACAGTACCACCACCTTCTAAGCTTTAGTAAAATTAATTACCACTAGCCCAGGTGGATAAAATGAACAAAACCACCGCAGCCATCTTCTACGGTTTTATAAAATTGGGATAATAAAATTGTACTCTATTGACATGTAATTGTAAATATAATCCTTTAGTTATATTGTAAAATAAATTATATTTTATTTTACTTAATTCTATGATTTATAGTTCCCCATGAGAATATACATTTGTAATTACAAGGACTTTAAACATTTATATAATATTATGTCTTGTTTATAATTCTCATGCCATTGTTTTTTATGAAAAGTCCTAGTCCACTTTCAGTAGGATTTGTCATAAAAGCACCAAGGCTATACCATTCCTGTTCATTTACTAAAAATTCCTTCAATATACTTTTATATATAGAAATCTAATAGTGTGCTTTGAACCACCCCATTCTTTATAATACAGAGCTTTTTTCTGCTTTATAATCTCACCAAATTTATGAGCTAAGTGATATTAAGATAGGTCTTTAATTATCATATAGAACTTTCACCTGAAAATATTGGGTTTAGTGTTAGATAACCACGTTCATTTTTACATATACCATCCAAATTGAAGTACTGCACAAATAACAAAACCTGGACTAAAAACTGTTTCCCCCTCTTTCACACCATATACTTTATATGCTATATATCCTTTAACTGAATTTAAAGGAAGACCATTACTTCTATTTAGGATAATATAAGAAGTTTTATCTTTCAAAATAGTAAGGTTAATGTAATGTAATTAAATACTCGGAATTTTATTTATCACATATAATAAAATCATAAACAATACTAGGAGGCTAGAACATGAAAAAAATGAATAGTTTTCAACTTAAAATTATTGCATTAATACTTATGTTAATGGATCATCTATATTTTACGTTTAATAATATATTCCCACTATGGTTTCATCCATTATCAAGGGTGGTAGCACCAATATTTGCTTTTTTGATGATAGAAGGGTTTTATCATACTAGAAGTAGATTAAATTATAATATAAGACTATTGGGATGGGCCATATTTATGGAGGCTGGAAATAGAATACTTAATCTAGCCCTTGAATCCAAAGGAGTCTCAGTTCATAATAATATATTTATGACTTTATTCATTGGTCTAACTATTATAAATCTAATAGAATATAGCAAGGGTAAGGATAGCAGAAAAAAATTATTATTAATTTTAGGCGCAATAATACTAATTCCCTTAAGTATGTTTACTGAAGGTGGTATTGTTATTATTCCATTTATATTAATAACATATTTCTTTAGAGGAAATCTTAAAAATCAAATAATTGGATATATTATATTATTCATTCCGTTAGCCTTTTCTGGCATTCAAATATATCCTGGAGATATTAATCTTACAATAATGCAAATAATGTTTAATTCAGATTTTCTATTTATATTAGTAGTTCCATTTATACTTTTATATAATGGTGAGAGAGGTTTAAACAATAAGTTTAGCAAATATTTATTTTATGTGTTTTATCCATTACATCTATGGATATTAGCAATAACGGAGTTTATATTAAAGTAGCAGTTAAGAAGTACTAATCGTAATGATGTTTTATAAAGAGGAGTGGTTAAAATGAAATTTAGCAAATCAAAAATAATATTAATCTGTCTACTAGTTATAGTTATTTTAGCAGGAGGATTTGTATTTAAGGAATTTATCATAAGTGATAATTTCCCGTATTCTTGCACATATATATCTGCTGAAGGAAATGAAAAGGAACAAGAACAACTGATGACAATAGAAAATTTATTAAAAGATAATAATTATAAATATGAACAGATAAAGTTTCAATTACTTAATACCAAAGATAATAGTGTAGTTATTAAAAGTTCTGAGTATAACAAATTATCTAAAGTTCTAGGATTTAAAGAAGTTGAATTAAAAGAAAATGAAACCTTAATAATACCAAAATATGATGGATTAAAAAACTTTAAATATAGGAAAGAGTTAAAGGAAGTTAAAAAATTTAAAGTTGATGATATTGAATTAGACGTTAAAGGCATAGGCTATAAAAAAATACTAGTAACAGGATTATTTAACAGTCAAATTGTTGTATCAGACAGTTTATATGAGTACCTTCAGTCTAGTAATGAGAACAAGATTCTTAATGTTTTCGCATATAACTTTGAAGAAGATGATACCATAAAAGGTTTATTTGATAAATTAAAAAGAGACAGTTTATTTGATAAAAATAAAGATTTTTATTTCTTACCTAATGTATATTAAATATGTGTTTTAAGTGTACCTTAGTAACTCTAATACATTAACATTTGGTTTTTCATTAACTATGTGGTATATAAATGTACTACACCTATTAAAAATACCTGCATATACTAACTATAGAGCAAAGATAAAGGAATGTTATTATATGTGGCATAGTGTATATATGAAAGATACTATAAAAGAATTTTTGCCACCAGGGGCTGAAATAATCATGCTAGAAAGCCCTTACAAAGTACCAGCAGTTATAACCGTAGATTTGGATGGAGATGGAGTATTAGAATTAATTGGTGCTTATTATTGGCAAGGAGAAAACTATATTATTGTACTAAAATACTATAATAATAGCTGGCATGTGGCAGATACTATCAAAGGCAAGGGCTACAATATAACTTACTTGGGCACTGCCCCAATAACAGATAGAAAAATGAATAACTTAATAGTAGGATGGCAGGTTGGGGCAATTTGGTCCGATCTTAGTGTCTATGAATGGACGGGAACAGGAATAAGTGATTTGATTGACGGAAACAAATATTTTAGCAAGATAGATGTAGAAGATATAGAAGGTACGGAAGGTAAAGATGGATTGTACGAGTTAGCTCTGTGGATACATGATACTGGAGATGCTTATAAGGTAGAGATATATAGGTGGGTGGATGGCAAGTTTTTATTAGCGCCAGATGCATATCCTGAGTATTTTAAAAAGGTAGTTAATTATTATGAAAATCTTTTAAAAGAGAAGGATTCAACTACCTACTGGTACTATCTAGCTGATGCCCAAATAAAAACAGGTGATACTACAGGCGCTTTGAAATCAATTGATAGGGCTTTGGCCTTTGAATATCCTTATCCCTCAAAAGAGGAATTGCTTCATTTAAAAAATCAGCTACTTCAAGTTAGCCTTTATGGCGAAAAGTTTGGCATAGATTTTTCGTCAGTAGAATTTATTGACTCTGAAACTGATAGGGATGTGAAACTTGAACAGGCCATAGAAGAAGAATTCAATTTAAAAGAAATGGGTGGCAATGTAAAGTATTATTATAATAAAGTAGACCTGAATGAAGATGGAAATCCTGAAGTATTCGTCTATCTGGTAGGCCCGTATGTTTGCGGTACCGGTGGCTGCAGTGGTGCTATTTTTGAACAGAAAAATGGTGAATATAAATTATTGTCAAGATTTTCCCTTGTAAGAAACCCAGTTATTATCAGCGATACTAAGACAAATGGCTATAGGGATATAATTATGTATGTAGCTGGAGGCGGTATAGAAAGTTTTTATGCATGGGTCAAATATGATGGTACTACTTATCCAGCTAATCCATCTACTCAACCTAGAGTAGAGCAAGGTACAAAAGTAGATGGTATAGCTATCTTTGCAGATGATATTACTACAAATCCTGGAATAGATTTATAAGACTAAAATTAAGCCAATGATATTAAGTTATCATTGGCTTAAATTATAATATTATCTAGGATATTATAAAATACATAATCATAGACAGTTTTTAAATCTGTTACATACAATTGATTTAAGGCGTAATAGGAAAGCTTAATATTATAGAATTTTTCCAACTAATCAAAAGGTTATAGCCGAAATTTAAGTAAGAACTATATTTGAAAAAATCAAATATATATATTTATAAAATGCTATTTATCCCTAGGAGGTTTAATGTTAGTTATATCAATGCTTTAAGGGTATAAGAACATAAAAACATAAAAAGCTAAAAACATGGTAAGGAGGATTTCTAAATGGCAAATCAAAAATTAATTTTTAGTAATGAGGGAACAATTAAAACTATTGATAATTATGTATTATCCAAAGAGGAAGAGGATGCCTCAAGGGATGTGCTAAAACATGAAGAAGATATAGAGGATCCATACACTTATATGGATATAGAAGATATTAAAAACCTAGAGGCCAAGAAAAAGAAAGTTAGTAATAAGTCTAAGGCAATAAAGGAAAATAGTTCTCAGGATAAATCCTATGGGTTAACAAATCATAGTAGAGCATCTAGTAAGATTAATAGGATTAAAAAGAAAATGGGTAGACAAGAAACCCTTTTAAATTCAAGTGGAAAGGAATCCTTAAGACGTACTTATTTAATAGAGGTTGAGAACATAAAAAGGCTTGAAGAGATAAAAGTATTTTTATATTCTGATGAAGTTGTTCAGTACAATGAGCTAGTAAATGAGGCTGCAAAACACTATTATGAGTGCATGAAGATTGATAAAGGAAAAAAGAAAATATTTCCAAATTAGTTTGCAAATTAATATTAAGCACTCTTTTATAAGTGCAATTACTTAATCGATTAAAGTTGTATTATAAAATAAAAATATATACGTAAATATTGAATTTTACAAATAAAATAACAAAATATAAAATTTTATTGTGAATAATAAAATTTACATTTAAATGTGTGAAGTCATTTATAATTGAAATGAAAAAAACATTATCGCTATCGCTAGCAACTAGGTTAGTTATCTAGTTTATTATTTAATGTGACAGAGCATCTGGAAAATTATTTAGCATAGCATTATTCATATAGTTAAAGGGGCTCTTTGGAGCCTCTTTATATACTTTAAAAGGAGGTTGAAAGTAATGGAAGAATTAATAAATATAGTATCAAATGTGGGATTTCCTATAGCAATTACTGCTTATCTTATGATGAGATTTGAAAATAAATTAGAGAAGTTAGATGATAGCATCAATACAGCTAATTCAATGAAGGTGGAGCTGTATTTTTCTATACATATAATTTCACTTCAAAGAAAGGCTATAAAGGAGCCATTGGATCAGAGTGCTGGATATATCCAAACAATGAGAATAAATTTGAAGAGTTAGAACAAAACGTGGTGAATTACAAATAGATTCTAGTTTAGAACTTAAGGACTCTGAATAATTTCAATATTTAAGAGTTGAGCAAGAAAATAAGTAGTTTTAACTACAAGATATTTGTATTAGGGAAATAGTAATTACAAAAAATAAACAAGTGAATTAAGGTTTATTAAGTTAATAAGATTTAGCACTTATTTCTTTGTAACACAAGTTTTTTCAATCCATAATATAATAACAACACAGTATGTTATTATATGGAGGAATAATAGTGAAAGAATTTTTAAGTATTGAAGGAGTAGTTAAAAGTATAGAAGTGATGAAAACATCAGTAAATGACACATCGGCATGTACAATGATAATGTCAGTAAGAGGAAGAAGAGATGATGATTTTAACTTAGTAGTTAGCCGAGATACTTACTTTGTAGACCATGTTAATATAAGACCTGGTGATTATATAATTGGATTTTATGATGCATTGGCGCCTGTTCCATTAATATTTCCACCACAGTATAGAGCTATTGTTATAGCCAGAAAATCAAAAAAAGAAAATGTCAAAGTGTCTCATTTCAATAGAAGATTAGTCAGTAGAGATGATTCACTTAGACTTAATATTAGTAATAGAACACAAATATTACTTGAAAATGGCCAGAGCTTTTTGGGCAATATAGAAAATAGAAATCTTGTGGTTGTATATGGAATGAGTACCAAGAGTATACCTGCAATTACAACACCATCACAAATTATAGTTTTATGTGATAATTAGATATTTTATAAATAAGTTTGCCTAGTATGAATAATTATAATACTAGGCAATTTTATTATATTAAATAGAAGCATAATAATTTTATAAATTAAGCGATAATTCTTAAATTTATCTGAAAGCTTCTTCAACTATTTTAACAATGTTTGGAATAACGTCATCTACAATTATTTTTCCTCTTGCAGCTGAAGAGGATTTAGCTGATGCAAGTATTCCAGTTTCGGGAACGATATCTTTTTCTATAGGATATCTAAAATAAGTTGTTGGACTAGCATTTTCAGTATCTAATATTTTATCTTCTCTAACAAGCTCTGGTGCAAAGTACATCATTAATGAGGTCTCTGTAACGGCAGCATGTTCTAAAGCCCATCCTGGGAATGGTACTTCATCAAAAACTTTATCAATTACATCAGGTGACATTGGATCCCACCAGTTAGTAAGAAGAAGCTTTACCTTGTCTCCATATTTTGCAGAACATAGATCCATAGCTTCTACAATAAATGCTTCATTTTCAAAGTGAGCACTCAAAATAAATATTTTTGTAAAGCCATCACGAACAAATTCATCTATTATATCCATTACTAAGGCTTGTAATGTAGCACCATTTAAGTCAATAGTTCCAGGAAATAATGGGCCACCACCACTTAATGGTTTTGATTTATATCCATAAGAAATTGTTGGAGCAACTACTCCATTTATTTTTTCAGCTATGCGGTAAGCAAACTCTCTTGCTAATACAGAATCTACACAGGTAGGTAAGTGAGGGCCATGTTGTTCTGTAGCACCTATTGGTAATATAATTACATCATCTTTTTTCTTTGCAAACTCTTGCCATGTCATATTTTCCATTTTAACATTTTCGTACATAATTAATGTCTCCTATTCTTAAGTGTAATAAAGTTTTTTGCTAAGTATTTATATAATAAAAATAAAGTTTACATAATATTATTGTAACATAAGTATGCTTTTACATAATATCCATATTATAAACAAAAATATAAATAGAACTATTGAAATACTAGCATAAGTATTATTTTATATAGAATAGCATAGTAGTGATTTTTAAATTGATTATGATATAATAATTATACTATTAAAGGAAAATAGAGTAATTCATCCTATGAAAATAATTAGGTTTAATTAGGGTGAAAGTTAGTAAAAGTTGCAGTAATTGATATTGTATTGATTAAACAAGTTTGTGTAAGTTATTGATAAGTATATGAATAAAATATAGGAATTAGGGGGAAAAGATATGGAACAGGTTTTTATTGCCTTTGCATTAACGTTATTTGCAGGGCTATGTACAGGAATTGGAAGTGCTCTTGCGTTTTTTGCTAAAAAGACCAATACAAAATTTTTATCAATTAGTTTAGGATTTTCTGCAGGAGTTATGATATATGTTTCTATGATAGAAATTTTTGTTGAAGCTAGGAACTTATTATCCGTTGAACTTGGATTTAAATTGGGTTCTTGGGTTACAGTAGGAGCTTTCTTTTTTGGTATGTTAATTATAGCGATTATTGACAAACTTATACCAAGTGGTGAAAATCCTCATGATATTTATAAAATTGAAGAATTAGAGGGAACGGAAAATGAAAATTTAAAAGATACATCAAAAGATAATACAAAATTGCTTAGAATGGGATTACTTACAGCACTAGCAGTGGCTATTCATAACTTTCCAGAAGGATTGGCTACTTTTATTTCTGCATTACAAGAACCATCAATAGCCATACCTATAACAATTGCTATTGCTATTCATAATATTCCTGAGGGTATCGCAGTATCAGTTCCAGTATTTTATGCTACGGGTAGTAGAAAAAAAGCTTTTCTATATTCTTTTCTATCTGGACTGTCAGAGCCCTTAGGTGCTATTATTGGTTATTTGGTATTGATGCCATTTATTAATAATATTACCCTTGGAATTATTTTTGCTATAGTTGCTGGTATTATGATATTTATTTCTCTTGATGAATTACTTCCATCGGCAAGAGAATATGGTGAACATCATTTATCTATCTACGGACTAGTAGCGGGAATGGCTGTAATGGCAATTAGCTTATTACTTTTCATTTAAGTAAAAGGATGGTGTTGTAAGTTGCTTGAAAAAAATAGAATTGGATATGCATGTACACCTGCATCTATTCCATATAAAACTTCAAGAAGCTTTTTATTAAAAAATTTTAGTGATAATGTTTTTAATCAGTGTGTTAGAAGTAACATTGATGATTTAATGAATATATTAAAGTGGAATATAGAAAATGCAATATATTTATTTAGGATAAGTTCAGATATAATTCCCTTTGGTAGTCACCCAATTAATAACCTAAAGTGGTGGGAGACCTATAATAAAGAACTTACAGAGTGTGGAGAATTTATAAAAAATAATAATATTAGGGTTTCTATGCATCCTGGTCAATATACAGTTCTAAATTCTCCTAATGAGGAAGTTGTTGAGAAAAGTATTATGGATCTAGAGTATCATTGCAAATTTTTAGATAGTTTAGGTGTGGACTATTCTAACAAAATTATACTTCATGTTGGAGGGGTATATGGAGATAAAATTTCTGCCATGGAACGATTTAAGCATAATTTTAATAGACTATCAAACTCTTTGAAAAAAAGATTGGTAATTGAGAATGATGATAAAAGTTATACCATAGAAGATGTATTAAATATTTGTAATGATATTAAAATACCAGCAGTGTTTGATAATCTTCATCATCAGCTCAATCCTTGTTTTTTAGAGTGGAAGGATATTTTATACTCTGTTAAAAATACATGGAAGGTTGAAGATGGTCCAGTAAAATTCCATTATTCTGATAGAGATATAAGTAAAAAAGGAGGAGCTCATTCTAAGTTTGTTGTTACTAGTAATTTTTTAGATTATATGAAAAGTATTTCAGAAATTAATTCAGATGTCATGCTTGAAGTTAAGGATAAGGAAATATCAGCAATGAAGTGTATTTACACTCTTAATGAAGACTTGCCAATTTCAATAAGGACAGAGCAATGGGCGAAGTATAAGTATTCTTTAATGGAAAAGGATTATTCTTATTATAAAAAATGTAGTAGCTTAGTAAATTCTCCTATACCAATGAGAGAAGTGTATATGTATATAGATCAGTGTTTAGAAAAGCCTTTTAGTAGAGGAAATTTTATTAACACAGCACAACATGTTTATGGATATATAAAAGATGAAGCAACATTAAAAGAAAAGAACAGATTTAATGAACTTTTAAAAAATCCAGATGAAAATAATATTAAGGTAAAAACTTTGTTAAAGAAACTAAGCGAAAAATATGGAGTGGATTACATCAATAATTCTTATTATTTTATTTATTAGATTTAATTTTAAATGTAGAGTCAAGGTAAGAAATGTGCTTATTATTTATAATTAGCATATATCTTATTTTAAAATTTATTTACAAATCATAGTATGCATGTTATTATTAAGGTATATCTATTTGCACTGCATATAAATCTACAGTACAAACTGAGCAGGCGATGAACTTTTTGGGAGTTCGTGGGGCCGGGCCTTAATTGGCAACAGGATAATTATGATTATATACCTGTGGGACAGTAAAATGTTCTACAGGTTTTTTTTGACCAATTTTAGAACATTTCTGAGGTTTGCAATGCCATAGAGCTATCTTAAATAATTTTAAATTGGAGGTAACTAGTATGACAGAACAACAAATCAAAGCTATGGAAGGGATTACAAGTGATGAGGCACATTACCGTCAGAAAAAATATGGAAAGAATGAACTTATATCAAAAAAGAAAGAGGGCTTTTTAAACAAAATCTTAAAGGTTATTAGTGAACCAATGTTTTTATTACTAATTGTTGCAGCTGTAATATACTTCATCTTAGGAGAACCGAGAGATGGTAGTATTATGCTTATCTTTGTCGTTGGAATTATTAGTATTGAAGTAATACAGGAATGGAAAACTGATAAAACCTTGGATGCATTAAAAGATTTATCAGCACCTCATATAACTGTATGTAGGGATGGAGTTAAAAAGGTAATTAAGAGTGAAGATTTAGTTCCTGATGATATAATGTACATTGAGGAAGGTATTAAGATACCAGCAGATGGCATAATTTTAAAAGAAAGTACACTATGTATTGATGAGTCATCTCTTACTGGAGAATCGGAAGGTGTATGGAAAATATCTAAACAAGATGATAGAGTAGAAACTAATGATTATTGGCGACGTGATTATTGTTATGCTGGAACATTAGTTATACAAGGATCAGGTACAATATTAGTAGACAAAATAGGGTTATCTACTGAATATGGAAAAATAGGAAAGGATATTGTGGAAGCATCAGATAGCCCAACTCCACTCCAAAAGCAAACGGGTAAATTAGTAAAGTTATGTGCATTAATAGCAGCAGTTCTATTTATATTTGTTGGAATAGTAACTTATTTTAACATTTCAGACCATGCTTTTATGGATAGAATTATAGAAAGTATTTTATCTGGTGTCACTCTTGCAATGGCTATGATACCAGAAGAATTCCCAGTTATTCTAACAGTATTTTTATCAATGGGAGCTTGGAGATTAGCTAAAAAGAACTCAATTGTTAGAAGATTACCTTCTGTAGAGACCTTAGGAGCAGTTTCTGTGCTTTGCGTAGATAAAACAGGGACGATAACAATGAATAAGATGAAAGTTAGAGATGCTTGGAGTTTTGATAATAATATAAAGTCAGTAGTTAGTACAATGGGAATGGGATGCAAAATAGATGCATATGATCCTATGGAAAAAGCGATGATATCCTATTGTGAGGAAAATGAAATTACTGAAGATATGATTTTTCATGGTGAATTAATTAAAGAATATGCTTTTAGTAATGAAGACAAAATGATGGGGAATGTTTGGTTAAAAAATAATCAAATAATGATAGCAGCTAAGGGATCACCTGAGAGTATCATTAAAATATGCAAGTTAACAGAGAAAGAACAAAAATTAATTCAAGATAAAATTATAGAAATGTCCAGAAAAGGACTTAGAGTTATAGCTATCGGTAGAACAAAATATGATAGCATAAGCAATGTACCAGATATTTTAAATGAGTGCGTTTTGCAATTTTGTGGAATAGTTGGACTTGCAGATCCTCCAAGAGAATCTGTAAAGGAAGACATAAAAACGTGCATAGAGGCTGGAATTAGAGTTGTAATGATAACAGGAGATAATGGTATAACTGCAAGCTCTATTGCTAATCAAATTGGAATGGAGAACATTGATAAAGTAATTACAGGTGATGACATTAACAGAATGAGTGACGAGGAGTTATGTGAAAAAGTTAAACAAGTTAGCATTTTTTCTAGAGTTGTGCCGGAACACAAAATGAGAATTGTTAAAGCTTTTAAGGAAAATGGAGAAATAGTAGCAATGACTGGAGATGGAGTTAATGATGCTCCCGCACTTAAACATGCAGATATAGGTATTGCAATGGGGAAACGTGGCTCAGAGGTTTCAAGGGAAGCTGCGGATTTAATATTACTTGATGATAACTTTTCTACTATAGTAGATACAATAGAAGATGGCAGAAGAATTTATGATAATATAAGAAAAGCTGTTGGCTATGTATTTACAATTCATATTCCTATAGCATTTGCTTCAGTACTTGCTCCTTTATTAGCAATAAGTCCTACAAGTCTTTTGTTACTTCCACTACATGTGGTTTTACTTGAACTTGTAATTGATCCTACATGTTCTATTGTGTTAGAGCGCCAACCAGCAGAGTATGATATCATGAAGAGAAAACCTCGTGATCCTAATGAAAAATTGTTAACGTCTAAAATGCTTTTTAAAAGCATACTTCAAGGGGTTATTATATTTGGAGCATCATTCGGAACTTATTTTACTTTTTTAAGTAAGTATCCCAATAATGCATCACTTGCAAGAGCAATGGGGTTAACTATTATACTGATGGCTAATATATTATTAGTTCAAGTTAATAGTTCAGATTCTGAATTGGCTATTAAATCTGTTAAGAGGTTAGCTAAAGATAAAATAATGTGGGGTGTAAGTTTGGGTACAATAGCAGGTCTTTTATTGATACTTTATACTCCAATAAATGTTTTTTTAAAGCTTTCACCTTTATCTTTGAAACAATTTGGGGTAGCTATTTTCATGTCTATAATTTCAGTAAGTTGGTATGAAATTGTAAAAGTAGTCAAGGCCACCAATAAAAATCATAAAACTATGTAAAGAGCGAATTAATAAGTTATAGTAGCAGAATACTTTATAAAGTTAGATGAAAAATAGAGTGCTACCATTATGGTAGTACTCTATTTTTCATTCGTAATTATACTAAAAGTTATAGGTTACTGCGACGTTTAAACTTAGCCTTCGATTAAGGATGTTGTTATATGTTATTTTAAATGCTCAATGGTACCATCATAGTATCTTATATTATCTATATTATGATTTAAAAACATGTTACATACTCAACAGAAACATTATTCAATATATTCAATTAGGATGATATTATAGAAACAAGTAGTTTAAAGAAAAATCAAGAAGAATTAGGTAATTTAGTAATAGTTAAATTAATAATGAAATTTTCTATTCCTGCGATTATAGGCATGGTAGTAAATATGATGTATAATGTGGTAGATAGAATTTATATTAGACCATTAATCCAAGGAACTTTATTTAATTTATGTACATTTGGATTAAATCACTCTATAAACTCTGATGGGAATCCTAATATATATATGTTTACAATGAGAATTGCAACAATTATAAATATAATTTTAGAACTTGTTTTCATATTTTGTTTGTGAAACAAGTTTGATTTTTTAGTTGGATATTTATACAAATATACCCTAACATACAATAAGCATGTTTAGTAACGATCTTAAACTGATAGAAATAGCTGTAATTATATCAGGCATTGTTATTTTTAGGGAAGTTAAGTCATTAGGGAAATATAAAAAAAAACGAGGATGGGTTTATGGATACGGCTATAAAGTACAGTTATATATTTTTTCTATGGTGATATAAAACAAATACTAAAATAATAAATTTATTGTTTTAAGTATATATTTCTTAAGGGGTGGGAGTGTAAGAATGGATAATTATACGGAATTAATTACAAAAGCATGGAATGAATTTGTGAAATACGGTATAGATAATAAAAAAGTTAAAAAAGATATAAGAGATTCATGGATAAGATGTAAAGAGTATAATGTAGACTATATGGATGGAAGAGGTGTTGAGAAATATAAAGCTCCTGTAGGAATTAAAGTTAAAGAGAATATAGATTTAGTTTCAGTAGCACATTCTATAATGGAGAATTTGTATAACACCATATCAGGTTCAGGCTTTGCTTTATTCCTTGCAGATAAAGATGGATATATAATAGATGTTATTGGTGATGATAGTATTTTAGAAAAAGCTAGGGATTTAAGATTTACAAAGGGAGCCTTATGGTCAGAAAAAGCAGTAGGAACTAATGCTATAGGAACTTGCTTATATCTAAATAAACCAATTCAAACTATTGGGGCTGAGCATTATGGTATACAACAACATTCTTGGACGTGTTCATCAGCACCTATACATGATAGTGATGGGAAAATAATAGGGTGTATAAATATGTCTGGCATATGCAAGGATGCACATCTGCATACTTTAGGAATAGTTATTGCAGCAGCTGAATCCATAAAGAAACAGTTAGAACTTATATTATCCTATAATTTATTAAATATAACTTTTGATTCCATTGTAGAGGGAATGATAGTAATAGATGAAAAATTTAATATTAAGAGAGTGAATCATAGAGCAGAAAATATTTTAGATATGAATCAAGATGAAATATTTGAAATAAATATAAAAGAAGCTCTAGGTAATTTAAATTTTGATTACATTATAGAAAATTATGAGGAAACGTATAATAACATAGAATGTGACTTTAATATTAATAATAAAAGAATAAAATGTATATTAAATGTTGTACCTATGAATGTTAATAATAGGTCCATGGGAGTAGTTATAACTTTTAGAGAAAGTAAATCTGTACATAGGTTTGTAAATAAAGTGGTAGGATATAAGGCTAACTATAAGTTTAAAGACATTGTAACTAGTAACGATAAAATGATAAATATGATAAATTTTGCAAAAAGGGCTTCAAGAAGTGATTGCAATATATTAATAGAAGGACCTAGCGGTACGGGAAAAGAACTGGTAGCTCAAGCTATACATAATTATAGTCAAAGAAGTGATGGACCTTTTGTAGCTGTAAACTGTGCTTCAATTCCTAGAGATCTAATGGAAAGTGAATTTTTTGGTTATGATAAGGGCGCTTTTACTGGAGCTGCTAAAGAGGGACATCCAGGGAAATTTGAATTAGCAGATGGTGGAACAATTTTCTTAGATGAATTAGGAGAACTTCCTTTAGATATGCAATCGAAATTATTAAGAGTTTTAGATAACAATACCATAGTTAGAGTAGGCGGAAATTACGAAAAGAAATTAGATGTAAGAATAATAGGAGCAACTAATAAAGAGTTAAAAGAAGAGATAAGTAAAAAAGCTTTTAGAGAAGATTTGTATTACAGGTTAAATGTAATGAATATAAAAACCATCCCTTTGAAGGAAAGAAAGGAAGATATAGAGACACTAGCAAGACACTTTGTTAATAGTCTTAATTTTAAAAATAAAGCTAAATATAAACTAATAACAACAGATTATATAAATGAACTAAAAAAACATGATTGGCCTGGAAATGTAAGAGAACTTAGAAATGCTATAGAAAGGGATTATTATTCTAGTGAAAAGGATATAATTTGTGTACAATCTTTGGAAAAGTCACAAATAATAGAAGCTAATTTTAATAATGAGAAAGCAAGTGATGTAGATGAAATAGTACCTATAGATATTTTAGAAAGAGAAAGTATAATAAAAGCTATTAACTTTTGCGGAGGTAACATATTAAAGTCTGCGGAAATGCTAGGTATAAGTAGAGCTACTATTTATAGAAAGATAAAAAAATATAACATAAATGACCTATAAATTACTTTGTTTTTTTATTATCAATGATTAGAATTATATATGTATCAAAATGAGAATTTAAAATAGTAAATCTCAAGATGAGACACTGAGTTGTGTATCATTTTGAGATTTTTTAGTTTGCTATATAAATTAAATTTTTGAATAAGGTTTAAAGTAAATTTAATTAGAAATGTAGAATGGGACTCAATGTAGTCATTTTCATAGCTGCAGGCAAAATAGGATGAATAATGTTTTAAAAAGTATTTTAAACAATGATTTTGGCATAAGTCTTGCATAATAAATATGTGAGAATATTAACAATATATTAGATTATATTTTTTAGGAGGTACTTTTATTATGAAAGCAGCATTATGGTATGCTAAGAAAGATATTAGAGTTGAAGAGGTAGATGAACCAAAGGTTACTAAAGGAAATATAAAAATTAAAGTTAAATGGTGTGGAATATGTGGTTCAGATTTGCATGAATATTTAGGAGGACCTATTTTTATACCTGTTGGACAACCTCATCCTTTAAGTGGGAATATAGCACCAGTAGTTCTAGGGCACGAATTTTCAGGGGAAGTTGTAGAAGTAGGAGAAGGAGTAACAAAGTTTGAAATAGGTGATAGAGTTATTGTAGAACCTATAGTGGCTTGTGGAGAATGTCCAGCATGTAGAGAAGGTAAATACAATCTGTGCTCTTCATTAGGATTTCACGGACTTTGTGGTAGTGGTGGAGGACTTGCAGAATATACTGTATTTCCAGAAGAATATGTGCATAAAATGCCAGAGGGGATGACTTATGAACAAGGAGCTTTAGTAGAACCAATGGCGGTAGCACTTCATTCTATTAGAATTGCTAATTTTAAAACAGGAGATACTGCCATAGTACTTGGTTCAGGACCAATAGGTCTTGCAACTATTGAATGCTTAAAAGCAGCAGGAGCAAAATTAGTAGTAGTGTTACAAAGAAAATCAATAAGACAGGAATATGCAAAGAGGGCAGGAGCAGATGTTGTTCTTGATCCAAATGAAGTTGATATAGCTATGGAGGTTAAAAAACTCACTGGTGGAACAGGTGTAGATGTTGCCTTTGAAACTACAGGAGCAAAGATAGGCTTTGATATAGGCATAGATAGTCTAAAATATGAAGGAGTTATGGTAATAACAAGTATTTGGGAAGATGAAATAAACTTTAACCCTAATGTCTTAGTATTTTCTGAAAAGAAAATAGTAGGAACTTTAGCCTATAGACATGAGTTTCCAGCAACAATTGCGCAAATGAGCGATGGAAGAATTAAGGCAGAAGGATATATAACTAAGAAAATAGCACTTGAAGATATAGTTGAAGAAGGATTTGGAGCTTTGACCGGTCCTGAAAAGAAAAAACATGTGAAAATTCTTGTAACTCCAGATAAAGCTCTTTTAAATAAATAAGAAATCAGAGAAAATGTAAAGATATAAAACAAGTATGGAATAAAATGATAAAAAGCCTAAGGAAATAAATTATCCTTAGGCTTGTAAATTTTTTTATTTTAAGAAAGTTACTTATTGATGTTTGTTAATATCCAAGTTCATTCTCTTAAATAGAATATTGTTTTCAAGGTGAATATGCTGGAATAAATCACTCTCTAGTTCTTCAATAATTTTAAAGGTTATAACATAGGTATTACAACCGTCATTAGGAACTTTGAAATCATTGGTAATTTTTCTAAGTTCCTTTAAAATATCTCCAGCACCTTCATGCTCCTCTTCGATTTCATTAATTACTTCATTAATTTTTTGAAGTTGATTAACACTTGGATTTTTATCATATTCTTTAATTAATGGGAAAAGAATTTGTTCTTCTTTAAGCAAATGTTGCTCTAACTCAGTTTTAAGCATTGAAAAGAGCTTATGGACTCTGAATAGTACATTATGGTTTATACCATGAACTCTCATTATTTTTGTTGTTAACTCTCCTAATTCAGGAAGTACTCTCTTAGTATAGGCATGATGAGTATTTTCAATATGGTCAATTAATTCACTTGATGTCAATGCCCTAAAATCTATGAATACTTCTTTTGTATTATTACTTTCTTCAAAAATCTCATTTATTTTATTTAATATTAGATTTTCATCAAGATGTAATTCATAGAGTACCTCTTCAAGGGGTCTATTACCTCCACAGCAAAAATCAATTTTATATTGTTTGAAAATTTCACTAGCCTTAGGCACAATTGAAACAATTTCTCCTACGGTTTGAGAACTATTAAATTTATTCATATATATTCCTCCAATACAGTGTTATTTAAAGATTTCTTGTTTATAACTCTATAATATATTAGTTATATAAAATATTCTGTGACTGGAGTCATAGTTTTAAAACAAACTATCTAATTATTTTTATTTTTTAATTCATTAAAGCATCTATATCTCGTATCAAAATCTGTTTATTTCCTATCATATCAATGACACCTTCATTTTGTAGTACGCTTAATTTCCTACTAACCGTTTCTCTAGCAGTACCTATATAATTAGCTATTCCTTCACGGCTTAATGGGAGCTCTACAATAACACCATTAGGATGTTTTTTACCATACCTTTCTGCAAAGTCAAGAAGTAGTGAATTTATACGCCACTCTATGTTTTTAGTACCCATATTTTGCACTGAGCTCTCTATTTTATCCATTCGACTACATAATTCTTCTATGATTTTAATCCCTATTTTAGGATAATTAATTAAAAGTTTTTGAAAGTCATTTTTATTTATCATGCAAATATAAGTAGTTTCTAATGCTTCAACATTATAGGTAGATTGTTGATTATTTAAGAGATTTTTTTCACCAAAGAAGTCACCGTGATCAAATATATATAGAATCTGCTCTTTGCCTTCAATAGTATAACGAAATACTTTTACCTTACCATTATCTATAATGATTAGATTTTCTAAATAACTTTCTTCCATTATAATTAGCTCACCTTTTTCATATTGCTTTTTTACAATTAAGGTAGCTACTTTACTTAATTCTTCAGAATTTAAACCAGAGAAAATTGGAACTCTTTCTACACATAATTTATGAAGACAATTATCGCAGTTACATTTTTTATATTCGCTCATGAATAATCACATCCTTATTTTTAGTATTTAACAATACCTCCATAATATCTTCTATCATCTGGATTGTGATCTTTATAAATTGAAAGATAATAGAAAAACCACTCAAGAGGGACAAAAAGTACAAAAGGTGATAGCATAGGATGAAGGTCTTTAGCTATTTCTTTATAATCAAAGACAATATAATCCTTATCTAATTTCTTAACAAAATTTATAGTTCTTTCAGTAGTGTGTCTAGATTCATCTGTACCTAATAGAAAAATAAAAGGTACTCCTTCTTCAACAATTTCTAAAGGTCCATGGCGGAATTCACTACTATTTATATTTGCTCCATGAGTCCAAGCAAATTCCATCATTGTAATAACTCCTTCTTTATAGGCTAAAGGAGTTAGTGGACCTGCAGCCACAGTATATATTATATCCCAATTAGAAGCTTTTTCACCGAGGGTTCGTCCTTTAGATTCCCAACTTGTTACTAATGTTCCTAAAAGGTTAGGAAGTTTTAATATGTCTTCTTGAATTCTAGTAATTTCAAGGCTTGGTGTAACTTTATTGATAAGTTCTAATGCAAAGGTATAAGTAATTAATAAGTGAATTTCCCAGATGCATTCAGCTTCATAGGCTACTAAATAGTCACCTACAGGGGCTAATAAGTTTCCAGAAGGATCACGAGTAACGCTGACAGTAAGGGCACCAGTAGCTTTAGCCTTTTTTAAAGCTTCTACTACTTCTTCAGTGTTTCCAGATTGAGATAGAGCAATCACTGCTGTTTTTTCATCTAAATTATAAGGTGTAAAATCTAAAAAGTCATAGCCACTATAAGCTTTAGAAGTAATATTTGAGTATTTTTCAAATAACATAGAAGCAGTTTCACAAGCACAAAGAGGTGAACCACAAGCTGTAAAATAAACTTTGTTAATTCCTCTTTTAACCATTTCATCAACTATGGTTCTAATTTTAGGAACGTCCTTTTCTAATACTTTTTCAATTTCCGTAACCATGTTTTCTGTAACAAGAAAATCTACAGTGGACTTATCAATATTTAACATATAAATACCTTCTTTCTATATTATTTATTAAAATGTACATTATAGTTACATTTATCTCCTCTTGTATAGGTCTTTGTAAATTCTATAACTCTTCCAGTATTATCATAGCTAGTACACTCAAATAACATTACCCATGAAGGGGTATCTAGAGATAAAAGTTTGCTATTCTTATCATCTAGTCGAACGATTTCCAAGGTTTCATCTGCAGTAACAAGGTTTATATTATAAACTTCAAAGAGTTCATATATTGAAAAAAAAGATAGGTTAATTTCACCTAAATTAGGTAGTATATATTTGGGAATATGAATATATTCTATGGATATAGGTTCTTTGTTGGCATAACACAGTCTCTTTATAACATAAATATCATCATCTTCATTTATATTGAATTTTTTACTCAAAAGTTTCCCAGCAGGCTTGGTAGTTTTATTTAGTATAGTGGTTTTTGAAGGTGTATTTTTATCCTTCATAGTTTTAGTAAAACCTCTTAAGGTGTATAAGTCTCTTTCAATTTTAGAATTAAGAACAAATACCCCCTTACCTTTAATACTCTTTAACAATCCTTCACGGATAAGAATGGATATAGCATTACGTACTGTTAGACGGTTTATTCCATAGGTATTAGATAATTCATTTTCAGAGGGAATTGCTGTACCAACCTTAAATTCACCACTGATAATTTTATTTCTTAGAATGTCCCTTAGTTGAGCATATAAAGGAGAGGAACCACTTAGTTGTTTTTTTGAATTATTCTCAGTCATTACCAAGCACCAAAATATTTTAAGGTTTTAGATGCAGTTTTAGCACCAAGAAGCATAGATTCATTTATGGAGCTTTTATTAAGAATACCCTTTAAAAAACCTGCTATGAAAGAGTCTCCAGCACCTAAAGTGTCAACGACCTTTGTTTCTATGATGTCTTGAAAAATAAATTCTTTACCATTGTAGGCAACACTGCCCTTATCGCCAAGAGTTACAACTACTATTTTAGGTCCTTTACTATGAATATCCTTCATAAAATTTTCTATATAGTAATCTCTTTTAGAATAAGAAAAAAATGCATAGTCTACATAATGGATAGTTTTATTAATAAGAGAGTCTTCTAATTTAGTAGCATAATCAAAAGAAATAGGAATATTTTTTTCTTTGATGTGGCAAAGGTAGTTTTCAGTTTTACCCCAATAGGCTGTATGAAAAAGATCATGGTTACAAATGAAATCTAAATCGTCATTAGTAAGTGTAAATTTACTTAATACACCTTCATAATAATTTCCCATGACTCTATCTCCATTTATTAATGCAACCTCTGTTATAGCTGTAGCTCCTTCTAATACCCGAACATGAGAAGTATCTACCCCTTTAGAATTAATGGAATTAATCATTAATTCTCCATATTTATCATTACCAACCACTCCAACATAGGAAGAGATTTCATTTAATTCTTTCATATATACTGCTACATTTACGGGATTTCCACCAGGATAACTTTTACCTAAGTTTAAATATACATCCATACAATTGTCACCTACAGTAGCTATTTTCAATATAATCAACTCCTATCTTGTTAATACACTTTTTAGTTTCACTCTATCTGCACGTATTACAGAGTAGAAAAATTCTACGGGAAAACCTTTTTCTTCTAGAACAGTACCCTTGAGGTAGAAAAGGGGGAAACCTTCTTCAACTTTTAAAAGTTCTGATTCTAAGGCTGTAGCATAGGTCATGGATATTTCTTCCCAACCACTCTTTAAATTTAGATTAAAATCCTTTTTTAAAACCTCATATAAAGAAGTTTTTTCAAAATCTTTTCTAATTAGCTCATCATAATATTTGGAAGATAGATAACTATTTTCTATAGCAAAGGGCACGGAGTCTACTGATCTTAATCTAATTAGTTCACATAAATTGTTATTAGAACTTTCCTTTAGGTTTTCATAGGCTAAAGTATTATCATTTAATAGCTTTAATGAAAGTAATTTGGTAGATAAATTTAAAGAATTTTCATCTATAAATTCATGGAAAGAGTTTAGACTTTGTAAATTTTTTTCAAGTTTAGGCTCTGATAAAAAAGTTCCTGAGCCTTTCTTTTTATATAATTTACCATGATTAATTAATTGGTCTATAGCTTTTTTTAAGGTAGTTCTATTACAATCCCACATACTACAAAATTCTCTTTCGGAAGGAAGTTTGGTATTAGGTAATAAATTACTATCAATAATATAGCATTGAATTTTTTCCATAAGTTTTTCTCTATTGAGAAGGAGTGAATTATCCATAACATTATCCTTTCTACAAGTTTCTATTTTCATATAAACAAGTTCACATAAAAACTATACCACTTATAATATAATATACTATTAAAATATTAAAAAGTAAATATTTACTTTTAAATACATAAAATAAAAAATAAAAGGCTATATGAAAATGATATAGTAATATTACTATTTCACTTTTATATAGTCTTTTAATTATATTTGAAGATATGTTGAATAGATAAATTTAATATAACTATTAAGTCTTAATAATTATATTACTCAATACTATATTTCTTTTAAAAGCACTTCATTATAATCTAATCTTGGTCTTTGCTTAGGAGTTTGGTCAGGATATCCTATAGGTAATAAGGCCAAAACATCATATCTGTCTTCAAGATTTAGAAGTGCTTTAACTTTTTCTTTATCAAACATCATAACCCAACAGCTTCCGAGTCCTAAATCTGTAGCTCTAAGAGTGATATGATCAATAGCTATAGCTACATTTAAGTTTAGATAAGCTTTTAAGGAAGCAGTATCAATGCTTTGTTTCCCTTTATTATAATTTTCATCTGCATTATTTAGAGGGGTATCAACAAATGCTTGAGCTTCTTTAAGTTCCTTCATTCTTTCTCCAGTCGATGTGATAGAATTAGTATCAACACAACAAGCAATTATAGCTGGAGCAGCAGAAACAAAAGGTAAAGGAGTACAATCTTTTAGCTTAGTTCTTGCCTCCTCACTTTTTATTACTATATATCGTGCAGGTTGAAGATTTGTACCAGAAGGTGCCAATCTTCCAGCTTCAATTAATTGGTGAATGTACTCTTCAGGTACTTCATCGGGCTTAAATTTTCTTATACTTCTTCTGTTTTGTATTACTTCTAATAGTTTCATAGAAACACTCCTTATATTTTAAGTAGATTGTAATAAACTTATTTATTTTATATACTAATTATATATTTGCGTAATTAGTTTTAATAGTATGCACTTTTGTGTAAGATACTATATAAAAGGAGAGTAATGTTGAAATGTCTGGTACAAATAAAAATAAATATAAGTGTCCATTAGAATATACTCAAAAGTTAATTGGAGGAAAGTGGAAGCCTATTATTCTTTGGTATTTATCTACAAAAGGTATAATGAGGTATGGGGAGTTAAAAAGAGCTCTAACAAATATATCACATAAAATGTTATCTCAACAGCTTAAGGAGTTGGAAGGAGATAAATTAATTCATAGAGAGGAATACCATCAGATTCCACCCAAAGTAGAATATTCTATTACTGATAAGGGAAGGACATTACTTCCCTTATTGGAGCTTATGCATAAGTGGGCTGTAGAAAATATTGAAGAATGAAATCATATAGACAAATATAAATATTAATATTAGTATGTATAGAAAGTATGCTTTTAAATGAGCATACTTTTTTTATATAGATTAAGATTTTAGCAAATTAGGAACAGCTTAAATTTTAAAGTCTTGATATAATAAAGATACCCTAGGGAAAAGGTCGTGATAAAAGTGAATTACAGTAAGGATATTGATAGGTGTATTGAATTTATAGAAAATAATATTAAGGAAGTTATTACTGTGAGTGAAGTTGCTGAATATGTGGGATATTCTGTAAACCACTTTTGTAGAGTTTTTACTTTATGTAAAGGTATATCTATAATGGAGTACCTTAGAAAACGTAAGCTATCATTAGCAGCAATAGAACTATTTAAAGGAAGAAAAATTATTGATATTGCCCTTGAATATGGATTTGAAACACCTAGTGGATTTTCAAAGTCCTTTCGGAAAACTTTTGGATATAGTCCAACACAATATATAGCTAGAATGGATGGATACTTCAATAAGGGAATAACATTTAAAATTGGAGGTTATATTATGAAGCCTGTTATTGTTAAAAAGCCAGCTTTTAAGGTAGCTGGATATGGAATAAATACTAATATTGGAGGAACAAGTTATACAAAGGATATTGCATCATTTTGGAGCAATTATGATGGAGAAAATTTAGAAACAAAGATGTATAAAATCTTAAATCCTCCTAATCATGGTGAAGTTGGTCTATGCGTTCCAACTGATAAAGGGGGAAATGTATGCTATCTTTTAGGAGTCATTGTTGAGGATTTCTCTAAAGTTACAGAGGATATGATTACAGTGGAAGTACCAGAGGCGGAGTATGCAGTATTTACAACTCCTCCAGTGGATGTTACTGTAGACCCTAACCAAGATAAGTTTTCAGAAGTGATTAAAGAAACTTGGAAATATATATTTGAAGAATGGTTTAAAGATAGTGGATATATATATGACGAAGATAAATTAGATTTTGAATTTTATGATGAGCGTTGTCATTATCGAACAGATACGATTATGGAGATTTATGTTCCAGTAAAAAGGCTACTTGAAAATTAGTTAAATATTAAAGTACAGGCTAAACTTTTGGTGAAAATCAGAAAAGAATTTTGAATTAGAGCCTATGAAAAATAATAGATATAATACTTGATAAATTAGAGAGCATTGCTATATAAAGAGCATGCTCTCTAATTTTTATGTACTTGTTAATAATACCTAATGTATTTTTAGTTCAGGTAATGGAATATATCTACAACAAAATTGTAAACTATAATAAATTTATAGGTTGACAATAAAAGAATTCTTAATTATAATTTCACTATAAAGTAAACATTCTAAGGAGAGAATTATGAAAACTACCAAGAATACGAGAAATTTGATTTTAGTAGCTATGTTTGCAGCCTTAAGTGCTATTGGTGCATTTATTAAAATACCAATACCTTATGTGCCTTTTACTCTTCAATACTTATTTTGTGCTTTAGCAGGAGTTATCTTAGGATCTAAACTCGGCGCACTATCCCAAATAATTTATGTTATGGTTGGACTTGCAGGTGTACCAGTATTTACTGAAGGGGGAGGGCTTAGCTATGTATTTAAACCTACCTTTGGATATCTTATAGGATTTATAGTGGCAGCTTATGTCATAGGAAAGATAAGAGAAATGATTAAGGAATTAAGTTTTATTAAAGCTATGGGGATGCTTTTAGCTGGACTGTTTTTTATTTATTTATTTGGAGTTATATATCTTTATGTTAGCTATAACTTATATCTAGGACAACCAATGTCACTATATTTTGCATTTTTTAATGGCTTTGTGCTATGCATATCTGGAGATTTGATTTTAACAGCCTTAGCAGCGTATGTAGCAATAAAAATAGTACCTATATTCAAAAGGTTTGGATACATTTAATAAAAGTGAAAGAAGGCTTGAAGTATGAAAAGTTTTATTAAGGATTTAGAGATAAGAATTTTATCAGGTGAATACATAAATTTTCAAGAAGCAATGACATTAACAGAGCTTAGAAATAATGATGAGATTGAACAATTATGTCTTAGTGCTAATAATATAAGAAAAACTTTTTGTGGTAATAAGGTAGATCTTTGCTCTATCATGAATGCAAAGTCAGGTAGATGTTCTGAAGATTGTAAATTCTGTGCTCAATCTGTTCATTATAATACTAATGCAGAAATCTATGATTTAGTATCAAAGGAAGTAGCATTAAAGTTAGCAAAGGAAAATGAATCAGAGGGAGTAAATAGATTCTCCTTAGTTACTAGTGGTAGGGGTATTACAAGTAATGATTTTGAGAAAATTTTAGATATATATGAAAAACTTAATAGAGAACTAAAGATGAAATTATGTGCCTCTTTAGGAATACTTGAGTACGACAAGCTACTTAAGTTAAAGGAAAGAGGAATAACTATGTATCATCACAACTTAGAAACAAGTAGGGAATTTTATAAGGAAATATGTACAACTCATAGTTATGCAGAAAGAATAGATACCATAAAGGCTGCACAGAAGGCAGGTATACCTGTATGTTCAGGAGGAATTATTGGACTTGGTGAAAGTTGGGTTGATAGAATCAATCTTGCTTTTGAATTGAAAGAACTAAAGGTTATGTCTATTCCGGTGAATGTACTTAATCCTGTAAAAGGTACTCCCCTAGAAGATTCTAAAAATTTAAGTCAAGATGATATTTTAAAGACCATTGCTATTTTTAGGTTTATAAACCCTAAAGCTTTAATCAGATTAGCTGGTGGTAGAAATTTCATTAGGGATTTGGGGAAAGAATGCTTTAACTCAGGTGCAAATGCTACTATTACTGGAAATTATTTAACCACTTCTGGTAATAAAATATGTGATGATAAGAAAATGATAAGTGAACTAAAGTTGAAGGTTAGAAGTAATGGCTAAGGGTATATTTATAGTTGGAACGGATACAGATGTAGGAAAAACTGTTGTAACTGCAGGACTGCTTCATATCCTTAGAAGTAAAGGGCACAGAGCAATATATTTTAAGGGAGCTTTAAGTGGGGCTATAGAAGACGGTAATAAACTGATTCCTGGGGATACTGACTTAGTAAGCCAGGTTAGTGGATTAAAGGAAACCTATGAAAATATAACTCCATATATATTTAAGACAGCCATATCTCCACATTTAGCTGCCCAAATAGAAGATAAACCTATAGATCTAAATATTATAAAGGCTAAATTTGAGAAGCTAAAAGAAAAATATGATTTTATAATTGCGGAAGGTAGTGGTGGTATAATATGTCCTCTAATTAATAGGGATGAAGAAATATATACACTAGGTGACCTTATTAAGGATTTAAATATGAGTACCGTGGTTGTAGCTAGAGGTGGAGTGGGAACAATAAACCACACAGTACTTACTGTGAAATTTATAGAGTCCATGGGAATCAAAGTAAAAGGAATTATTATAAATAATTATGAAGACAATTATATAACTAAAGACAATATTAAGGTTATAGAAAAACTTACTGGAATTTCTATTGTAGGTAAATTTAAAACTATAGATAACTTGGATAAAGGTAATATAGATAATATAAGAACTGCTGCATCAAGGATTTTTAATGATAAAAGTATTATAGAATGGATGGAAGAATTGTAGTAAAGGGTAGGTGTTTATATGAAGGATTATGTAAAAAGAGATTTAGAATATATATGGCATCCTTGTGCACAGATGAAGGATTACGAAGAGCTTAATCCTATAGTTATTGAAAGAGGAGAAGGTGTTTGGCTTTATGATATTCATGGAAACAAGTATTTAGATTGTATATCATCTTGGTGGACAAATACCTTAGGCCATAGCAATAAAAGAATAAATAAAGCCATAAAGAATCAAATTGATGAAATAGAACATGTTATCTTTGCTAATTTTTCAAATAAACCGGCTATTGACTTAGCAGAAAAGTTAGTAAGCATAACACCAGAAGGATTAAATAAAGTATTTTATTCAGATAATGGATCTTCTGCAGTGGAAATAGCTTTAAAGATGAGCTTTCACTATAATGTGCAAAGAAATAAAACTAAAAAGAAGAAATTTGTAGCTTTAAGTGATGCCTATCATGGAGAAACTTTAGGTGCTCTATCTGTGTGTGATATTGATGCATTTAATATGATATATAAACCCTTACTTTTAGATACTCTTAGGATTGATGGACCAGATTGTTATAGGTGTAAATATGGTTGTACTAGAGATAAATGTAGTGCTAGATGCTTTGAAGCTATGGAAAAATGTTTAGTTGAAAATCATGAAGAGATAAGTGCTGTAATAGTTGAGCCAATGGTTCAAGGTGCAGCAGGAATGAAAATTTATTCACATATTTATCTTAAAAAGCTTCGTAATCTTTGTGATAAATATGATGTACATTTGATAGTAGACGAAATTGCCATGGGATTTGGAAGAACAGGAGAGGTGTTTGCATGTAATCATGCAGATATAAGCCCAGATTTTATGTGCCTTTCAAAGGGTATTTCTGCAGGATATATGCCAATGTCTGTAGTTATGACTACTAATGAAATATATAATTGTTTTTATGGTGATTACTCAGAAAGAAAATCTTTTTTACATAGTCATACCTATGCAGGAAATGCTATGGCTTGTGCTATTGCTTTAGAAAATCTAAAAATATTTGAAGAAGAAAATATAATAGAAAATAATAAAGTTAAGGGAAGATTAATAGAAAAACTTACAATAGAAAGAGCAAAGAATTGTAGTCATATAGGAGAAGTAAGAAGTATAGGCATGATAACTGCTATTGAAATAGTAAAGGATAGAGGTACCAAGGAGAGATATTCTTGGCAAAGTAGAGTAGGTTATGAGATTTATAAAATAGCATTGAAGAAAGGGTTACTATTAAGAGCTATAGGTGATGTACTTTATTTCATACCTCCTTATGTAATAAGTAAAGATGAAATAGAGTTTATGATAGATACTTGCTTTGATAGTATAGAAGAATATTTTAGGTATAATGCTAAAATAGAATAACAGTAAAATAAATATACAAATATAAAATTAGTATTCTATATAGATATTTAACTATTTAACTAGTTAAATAGTTGTTCTGTTCATGCGGGTTTAAGAGGTATTTATATGCATATAAAAAATACAAAGAGTATGGGGGCATTAGGGGCATACTCTTTGTATTTTTCCGTACTTTACGATGTTTTTATCTTTAGTTTATTTAAATTATGTTTTTATCTTTAGTTATATAAGTAATATATATAAAAACTATTATTAGTTTTTATTTGATTTTTAATTACCCTTTTTTCCTGGATTTTCAGGTTTATTAGGTGTTTTTTCTTTAGATTTCTCAGGTTTGTTAGGTATTTTTTCTTTAGGTTTTTCAGCATTGTTGCTATTTTTTTTCTCAGTTACTTCAGATTTTTTATTAGCTTTATTCTCAGTCTTTTCAAGCTTGTTAGTAGCTTTTTCTATTTTATTCTGAGATTTTTGGCTAGATCTTTCCTGAGTAGCTTTAGTATCATTGGTATTTTCAGCTTCTTTAGTTAGGGCTTTATCAGTTTTTATTTCATCTGCCACTTCTGTACTATCTGTAGTTGATTCTTCAGTAGATTCATCTTCATCAGAAGTTTCAGTTTGTTCTATTTTAGCTTTCTTATTTTCCTTGATAGCACTCATAATTTCTTTAACAGGTTTGTTTAACCACTCTTCAAGAATAATGCTTTCTGGATTTGAAGAACTATTTTGTAGTTTTTCAACTAAATTTAGTTTACCAGGTGTTACACCCAGTTCTTTGGCTTTTTGTACTCGTTCAAATCCAACACTTATAGTTTCAAGGGTAATATCTCCACCTATTTCTTCAATTTCAGTTTCTAAACTTTCTTGTAGTTTTTCAGCAAGTTCATCTGATTTTTCTTGATTTTCACCAGAAGTTGCAATAATAATTCCACCATCAATGTCATTATCAATGCTATTATCAAAATAACCATCTTCACTAATTTGATTAACGGTTTCAGCAACTGCATCTTCAATTTTTTGATTTTCAAGCTTGTTCAATTCAAGTTCATTAAGAATTTCCTGACCATCATCATTAACTGCAGTTACACTAATTACCTTGTCAAAACGATTTAAAGAATATTCAATAGAAGGATTTACATCTAAACTCACATAGGAGTAAGGTGTTTTATAGGCCCATAGTGTTATGCCTCCTACAATTGCAATCATAGCTGTTAAAGCAGAACACATTACTAATTTATTTATATTTTTTAAATTGCTACTTTTCATTTCAATCACCTGCCCAATGATATAATTTTTATCTTTTACCTTTGATATGCAGCCATCTTCAGAAAGGACTGCAGCATAGCCAGCCTTGATTTCTACAACAACAGATTTCATTTATTAATCTCCTCTCTGATGTACCTGAAATAGTAAGCTAGATTTGGATACTCTCCGGATAGTATCTCTACTGCTGCTATTATATATTTTCGGTGACGTTCTAATATTTTTCGGGGTACATTTAAATTTTTTTCAATTATTTTTAATGGTAGTTGTTTTGAACTTTGTAATTCATTAATTAATATCGGGTTATTGAGTAAATATACTACAACTTTTGCACAGGACGATTTTGTCTTTTTAGCTTTAGGTGAACATATAGATAAATCTAAAAAAGAAAAGCCATAATAGAAAAATACTTCATTTGCAGCTTCAATCTCAAATTTTAGTGTATAATTTTCTTGGTGAATTATCTTTTCTGCTACTGCAAGTCCAAGTGCAATATCTTTATCATTTTCATTTTCGTCTAACTGACAATTAAATATGGCAGGATTTACGGACAATTCTAAGTTATATTTCTTCTGAAGCCTAAGATAATCAATAAGACGCCTACGAATTATAAGCTCGGCAAAACTGAGAAAATTTCCTTTAATTAATTCGTAGCCTTTAATTGCTTGTACAAATGCCTGAAGTGAAACAGACCATTCATCATCACTTTTAGTTATGTATTTTCGGGTTATTCTTGATGTACATTTCAAAATAAACAATTCATTTTGCTCAATGAAACTATTTAATAGATCCTGATTATTAGCAGCATCTATAGCCATATAATCTATTTCTCTCAACATGGCACCTCCTTATTCTTATTATTCTATCATCTAAAAATTATTAGGTAAACCTTTAGAACTATAAATTGCTAAAGCAAATTTCTCAATTTTAAAATAGATTTTTTAAAAACTTTAAGATATAATATATTTAGGAAAACGAAATATATTATATCTTAAAGGTGGAATATTATGAAGCAAATATTTAAGTATTTAAAACCTTATAGAGTAAACATGCTTATAGGATTTTCAATAAAGTTTACTGGAACTATTGTAGAACTAGCAATTCCATGGATTTTGTCTTATATGATTGATGAAATTATTCCATTAAAGCAGGTATCTCTAATTTTAATTTGGGGTGGAATTATGCTTTTATGTGCCATTTGTGCAGTAACTTTCAATATATTAGCTAACAGAATGGCTTCAAAGGTGGCAAGAGATACCACAGAGCGAGTTAGAAATGATTTATTCTCTAAAATGATATGTCTTTCTGATAGACAAGTGGATGCTTTTACACTACCTTCTTTAATTTCTAGAGCTACCACGGATACTTATAACATCCATCAGATGGTGGGAATGATGCAAAGACTAGGTATTAGGGCTCCAATAATGCTTATTGGTGGAATAATTATAACATTGACATTAGATCCATTACTAACTTTAGTAATGATTTCAGTAATGCCTATTATTTTTATCACTATTATGTACATATCAAAAGTAGGTATCCCTATGTATTCAATTGTTCAGAAAAAAGTAGATGATTTTGTACGTGTAGTTCGTGAAGATGTTACAGGAATTCGTGTAATTAAGGCTTTATCAAAGGAAGAACATGAGAAGGAAAGATTTAATGCTCGCAATGATGCTACAGTAATTCAAGAAAAGAAGAGTGGTATGGTTATGGCTATACTAAATCCAGTAATGAATCTTTGTTTAAATGTGGGGACAGTATTTGTTATTTTGGCTGGAGCTTACAGAGTAAATAGTGGAGCCATTAAACCAGGAGCAATAATTGCATTTTTAACATATGTAACTTTAATATTAAATTCCCTTTTATTTATTTCTAGAGTATTTACTAATTACTCCAAAGCAAGTGCTTCCGCAAAGCGTATTACCGAAATACTAAATGAGAAAGAAGAATTACCAATTAGGAACATACCAATTATAAATACAGATTATGCTATTGAATTTAGAAATGTCTCTTTTTCTTATAATCATAAAGAAGAAAATGTGAGTAATATAACCTTTGGAGTTAAAAAAGGTGAAACTCTAGGTATTATAGGGGCTACAGGCTCAGGAAAATCTACTTTAATTAAATTATTAATGAGATTTTATGATGTAGATCAGGGTTCTATTTATATAAATGGACAAGATATTAGATCTATTAATATGAAAAAATTAAGAGAAAAGTTTGGAGTGGTATTTCAAAACGATTTTATAAGCACGGATACAATTTATGAAAACATTAGGTTTGGAAGAACTCTAGAGAATAGTGATATAAGATCAGCAGCAGATTATGCTAAGGCAACTGAGTTTATTGAAGGCAAGGCAGAAGGCTTTAATACTAAAGTTGCAGTAAGAGGTGCAGATTTAAGTGGTGGACAAAAACAAAGAATGCTTATAGCCAGAGCCATAGCAGCACACCCAGAAATATTAATTTTAGATGATTCTTCTAGTGCTTTAGATTATAAGACAGACGCTGTACTAAGAAAAAATCTTACAGAACATTTTAAAGATACTACAACTATAATGATTGCTCAAAGAATTAGTTCAATTTTTAATGCAGACCACATCTGTGTATTAGAAGATGGTTATGTTGTAGGGTATGGAACTCATGAAGAACTTATTGAAAGTTGTGATGTATATAAAGAAATTAATAAGTCTCAGATGGGAGAATAAGTTATGGAAATCAAAGTAAAAAGGAGGACATTTTTAATTTATGAAGGATAGAAAAAAGAATACATTAAAAAGAGTAATGTCCTATTTATTTGAATACAAGATATTAATTATCATAGCAATTATATTATCCATAGGTTCTAACGTATTTGCCTTAATCGGTCCAATGTTATCAGGTTATGCTATAGATAATATTAATGTTGGAAGAGGGGCAGTAAATTTTTCTAAGATATATTATTACTGTGGACTTATGATTGGATTCTACATTTTATCTTCTATTTTAGCTTATATTTTATCAGTACTTATGCTAGAAATTAGCAAGAGAATATCCTATAGACTAAGAAAAGATTTATTTGATAGATTATTATCTCTTCCAGTAGGATATTTTGATACCCATGCAACAGGAGATATCATAAGCAAAATTTCCTATGATGTGGATACTTTAAATTCTACCTTAACATCTGATTTAGTGAGCATTTGCTCAAGTATAATTACTGTGATTATATCCTTTGGGTCTATGGTTATGATATCTGAAAAGTTAGTTTTAGTATTTGTATTTACAGTTCCTATGTCTATTATACTTACTAAAAGAATAACTAGGGTAACAAGACCAATGTTTCGTAATCGTTCAAGAAAATTAGGGGAACTTAATGGAATGGTAGAGGAGTTTGTATCAGGTCAAAAGACTTTAAAGGCTTATCATCAAGAAGATAACACAAAGAAAAAATTTGCAAGTAAAAATGAAGAAGCAGTAAATGCTTATTATCGTGCTGATTATTATGGTTCTATGGTTGGTCCTTCAGTTAACTTTATGAATAATTTATCACTAACTCTTATCAGTATTTTTGGTGCTATTATGTATCTTTTTGGACAAATGACTTTAGGAAACATATCTTCCTTTGTACTGTATTCTAGAAAATTTTCAGGACCTATTAATGAAGCGGCTAATATCATGGGAGAATTTCAATCGTCCCTTTCTGCTGCTGAAAGAATTTTTCAATTAATGGATGAGCTATCGGAGCTAGCAGATAAGGAAGGAGCTAAAGAGCTTGTGGATATGGAAGGAAATGTGAAGGTAGAGAATATTTCCTTTGGATATAATAAGAATAAGATTATTCTTAAGAATCTTAGTATGAATGTACCTGCTGGAAGTATGATTGCTATAGTAGGCCCTACAGGGGCAGGAAAAACTACTTTAATTAATCTTCTCATGCGATTCTATGATGTTAATGAAGGGGATATTAAGGTAGATGAAAATTCAATATCACAGGTTACACGTAAGAGTTTAAGAAAAGCTTATGCTATGGTACTTCAAGATACATGGCTATTTGAAGGAAGTATATTTGAAAATATTGCTTATGGCAATGAAAATGCAACTATGGAAGATGTTGTAGAAGCAGCTAAGGCAGCTAAAATTCATTCATATATAAAAAGACTTCCTAAGGGTTATGATACAGTAATTACTGATGATGGAGCTAATGTATCTAAAGGACAAAAACAATTGCTAACCATAGCAAGGGCTATGCTTTTGGATGCAAAGATGCTTATTTTAGATGAAGCAACTTCTAATGTTGATACTAGAACAGAAGTTCAAATTCAGCAAGCCATGAGAAACTTAATGAAGGATAAAACCTGCTTTGTAATTGCACATAGGCTTTCTACCATAAGGAATGCAGATCATATTCTAGTGGTTAATAATGGGAATATAGTTGAACAAGGAAATCATGTGGAGTTATTAAAACAAAAGGGTTTTTATAGTCAATTATATAATTCTCAGTTTGAATAATTAATAAAAAAGGCTATCTTCAAATAATTATCTAATACTATAAAAATAAATTTGCACTTAGCAATATAAGTGTAAATTTATTTAATGGTATTAGTTCTTTTAGATAGCCAAATTTATATTCAATTTAATTATTTACTTTAAATTAAAATTCAATGCTGTTGCTTTTATTTATTATAAGATGAATCTTATCTATTCTTCTATCATCTAAGGCTAAAAGTTTTAGGGTTACATTATCTATTTGAACTTGATGGTTATTTGTGTCCTTAGGGAAAGTTCCAAAGGTTTCAAGGAATAAACCACCTATGGTATCTGCAACCTCTGAATCTAAAGAGAGATTTAAAAAATCATTCAAATCAGATAGAGTAAGTAATCCACTAACTATATAGTTTTCCTCATCTACTTTTTCTATTTCAGGTTGTTCATCATCATATTCATCACAAATTTCTCCCATTACTTCTTCAATAATGTCTTCTATGGTAACAATACCTGAAAATCCACCATATTCATCTATTAATATAGCCATGTGATTCCTATTTGTCTGAAGTTCTCTGAATAAATTATCAATAGAATTTGTCTCAGGAACAAAATAAGGTTTTTTCATTATATCTTTAATAGAAATATTATCTATGCCCTTTTCTACTATGCTTGCAAATATATCTTTCATATAAAGCACGCCTACAATATTATCAAAGTCCTTATCATAGACAGGTATTCTAGAAAAACTTTCACTCAGGATATAACTTATGTTGTCTTTAATGGAATCATTTACTTCTAGTAGATAAGCCTCTGTTCTTGGTGTCATAATTTCTTTAGCCATGGTGTCATCAAACTCAATTATACCATCAATCATCTCACGTTCTATCTTATTAATAGCGCCCTGTTCTTGGCCAATTTCAATAAGACTTCTGATTTCTTCTCTTGAAACCTGATCTTCCATACCATCTGTCTTAATTCCAAAGAGTTTCATTATAAGATTAGTGGAGCAAGATAAAAACCATACGAAAGGTTTAGTAAATTTAGCTATAAGAACTATAGCTTTTATAGAAAACATAGCTACCTTCTCTGAATTTTGAAGAGCTATTCTCTTTGGAACTAGTTCTCCTAGAACTAACGTTAGATAAGATATAAGCAAGGTTATTGCAACTAGAGCTATTTTATCACTGTATGGTATACCAAATCCAGATAGTGTATCTGAAAAGCCTACAGAAATAGATGTAGCTGCTGAAGCAGATGCAAAGAAACCTGCAAAGGTAATTCCTACTTGGATAGTAGATAAGAAATTATTAGGATCCTTTAAAATTTTTTGAAGAAGTAAGGCCTTCTTATTACCTTCATCCGCTAAAAGATTTAGTTTAGTTTTGTTTAAAGATACAATTGCCATCTCTGCAGATGCAAAGAAAGCATTTATTAAGATTAGTAAAAAGATTAGAATAAAACTGCCACTGGGGCTCCCGTCCATTCTTATATTCCCCCTTATTTTAAATGTAGTGAGCTTATTATAGCATACTAATTTATAGGTAATCAAATAACAGACTTAATTATTTAAGGTTAAATATGGCAAAAGAATCAAGTCTCCTTATTAAATCTATGGATATATAGTATTTACTTTAATACTCTATGGTTTAATTAGCTATTAAATAAAAAAGCTATTGACATAGATATTCATAGTCATTATAATGATATGTAATAAAATATTTAATATAATACTTATCAAGAGAGGTGGAGGGATAGGCCCTATGAAACCCAGCAACCAATGTGTTCATCTACATATATGGTGCTAAATCCTACAGTATGAGCTGAAAGATAAGAAGACGATTGTTAAAACCTCTTTCAGCGAAAGAGGTTTTTTGTTTTCAAATTGTTTTTAGAAATTATACTATTTAAAATTTAATAATGAAACTCTTATCAAGAGAGGTGGAGGGATAGGCCCTATGAAACCTCGGCAACCTTCAGACCCATTTGTCTGAAAAGGTGCCAATTCCTACTCTAATTTTACAAATTTAGAGAAAGATGAGAGGGAGCTATAACATGGGTACCCTTGTATGTAAATCCCCTTTCATCTAGATTATTTAGATTTAGATGAAAGGGGATTTTATGTTATCTAATAAAATATTTTAAGGAGAGATTAAAATGGGAGAAAGAAAATTTAAATTTGATACATTACAAGTTCATGGAGGTCAGGAAGTAGATAGTGCAACAGGCTCTAGAGCAGTTCCCATATACCAGACTACATCCTATGTTTTTAATAGCGTTGACCATGGAGCTAATCTATTTGCTTTAAAGGAAGAAGGAAATATTTACACTAGAATAATGAATCCAACAACGGATGTTTTTGAAAAAAGAGTGGCAGCTTTAGAAGGGGGTGTGGGTGCTCTTGCAGTTGCATCTGGTTCTGCTGCAATCACATACGCAATAATTAATATAGCAGGAGCAGGAGATGAAATAGTTGCAGCTAGCACTTTATATGGAGGCACATACAATCTTTTATCTACAACTCTTACTAAATTAGGTATTAAAACCGTATTTGTAAATCCAGATATCATAGAAGATTTTAGAAAGTCTATAAATAACAAAACTAAGGCTATTTATTTGGAAACTATAGGAAATCCAGGGATGAATCTTATTGATATTGAAGAGGTAGCCAACATTGCTCATGAGCACAATATACCACTAATTGTAGATAATACATTCGGGACACCATACCTTATACGTCCAATAGAACATGGAGCTGATATTGTAGTTCATTCTGCAACAAAGTTTATAGGGGGACATGGAACTTCAATAGGTGGAATAATTGTAGATTCTGGAAAATTCCAATGGTTGAATAACCCGAGATTCCCTGAGTTTAACAAACCAGATTCTAGTTATAACGGTATAGTATATGCAAAAGATATAGGAGCAGCAGCTTATATTGTAAAAGCTAGAGTGCAACTTTTAAGAGATACAGGAGCATCCTTAAGTCCTTTCAACTCATTTTTATTTTTACAAGGACTGGAGACTCTTTCATTGAGAGTAGAAAGACATGTGTCAAATGCTAAAAAGATTACGGAGTTTTTACAACAACATCCACTTGTATCATGGGTAAATTATCCTAGTTTAGAAGGTAATAAATATTATGCTCTTTCACAAAAGTATTTTCCAAAGGGTGTTGGTTCCATATTTACATTTGGGATAAAAGGTGGAGTAAAGGAAGGAGTAAGATTTATTGAATCACTTAGCATATTTTCTCATCTTGCTAATGTTGCAGATGCAAAATCTCTTGTAATACACCCAGCAAGTACTACTCATGCTCAATTAAATGAAAAAGAACAATTAAATGCCGGAGTTACATCAGATATGATAAGACTTTCTATTGGAATAGAAGATGTGGATGACCTTATAGAAGATATAGATCAAGCTCTTAAAAAAGCAGTTTTAAAGGAATGGTGATGGAATGTCCTTAATAATAGATAAAAATCTTTTATCAGTAAATAAGTTAATTGAACATGGAATCCAAATAGAAGATGCTTCTCACAGTTACCATTCAGACGTGATACGTATTTTAATTGTAAATTTAATGCCTAAAAAGTGTGAAACAGAATTTCAGTTTTTAAGTATATTTGGCAATATGAATACAAGTATAAAGGTAGATTTCTTGTATATGAAAACCCACACACCACGAAATACAGATAAAACCTATTTAGAGAAACATTATAAATCCATAAGTCAGGTAGCAAATAGTAATTATGACGGTGCTATTATTACGGGAGCTCCCTTAGAATTTTTAGATTTTAATGATATCGAATACTGGAAGGAACTACAGAGAGTAATTGATTATTCTAATAAAAAGGTTAAGTCTACATTATATATATGTTGGGCAACAATAGCAGGATTATATCACAATTTTGGAATAAATAAATGTGTAACAACAGAAAAGATCTTCGGAGTTTTTCCTCATGTAATTGTAAATAAAAAGGAGCCTCTATTAAAAGAGCTTAGTGATGGATTTATAGTTCCTCATTCAAGATATGGGAGAGTTAGAAAACAGGATATAGAAAAAATAAAAGAATTAGAAGTCCTATGCGAATCAGAAGAATCAGGTATCTATATAGTAAGCACTAGAGATAAAAAACAAATTTATATTACAGGACATCCTGAGTATGAGAGCTGTACTTTAAAAAAGGAATATGAAAGAGATATAAAAAGTGGATTTAATATAAGCGTACCTAAAAATTATTTTCCAAGTGATGATTCTAGCCAAGAAATTAACTTAGATTGGAGTAGTAATTCACAGCGTTTATTCTCAAATTGGGTAAGAGAATGTTTAGTAAAAAGTTAAAATATGCAACTAATTATATTAAAAGAGGAGTGATATTTTTATGAATATAGGATTATTAGGATTTGGAACTGTAGGCACAGGAGTTTATGAAATTATATATAAAAGAAAAAGGATTTTTAGAACATTAGTGGGTGATGAACTATCTATAAGTAAAATTCTTATTAAAGATATAAATAAGGATAGGAGTATAAAGGAGTGTAAAAATAAACTAACAGATAATCCTTATTTTATTTTAGATGATCCAGATATAGATATAGTCATAGAAGCAATAGGTGGAATAAAAGAAGCTTATGAATATATAAAATATGCTTTAACAAAAGGGAAACATGTTATAACTGCAAATAAGGCGGTGGTTGCAAGGCATATGAAGGAACTTATAGATTTAGCAAATAAAAATAAAAGAGCATTTTTATATGAAGCTAGTGTGGCAGGTGGGGTTCCTATTGTTAAACCTTTAAAACAACAAGTAACCTTAAATGATATTAAAGAGATAAATAGTATATTAAACGGTACTTCTAACTTTATATTAAGTAAGATGATTAAAGAAAACCTAGACTTTTCACAGGCACTAGATATTGCTCAAAAGTTAGGTTATGCGGAAGCGGATCCAACGGATGATATTGACGGATATGATGTTAGAAGAAAATTAGCAATTTTATCTACCATAGCTTTTAAAAGAGAGATAAAAGAAGAAGATATTTACTGTAGAGGCATTAGAACTATTAAGTCAGTAGACATAAAGGCAATAAAGGAACTAGGATATACGGTAAAACTATTAGCAAAGGCTTCATTTAAAGAAAATAATTATTATTTATCTGTAGAGCCCAATATTTTGTCTAAGGATTCATTTTATGCAAAGATAGAAGATGCTAATAATTTAGTGTCTATTATTGGGAATGATATAGGAGAGCTGAAATTTTATGGTGCAGGTGCGGGTAAACTACCTACAGCAAATGCTGTGGTAAGTGATGTTCTTGATATTATATATAATAATTATGGAAGTTGTGGAATAAATCAGGAAGAAGATAAATTATGCAATAATACAGATTTAGTTAAAGATATATATTATATAAGAATAAGTCCTAAATATGGATTAAATGAGAAGGTATTAAACCTTATTAAAGAAGAAAAAATAGTTGATAAAATGATAAAAACTGGTGAAAATATTATATTTACCTCTAAAGATATAGATTATGTGAAAATAAGTAAATTTATTAGTAACATTAAAAACTTCATTAATGATGAGTTTTATGCTGTTATTAGATAACAAATATTATATTATTCTAAGAGGGGGTATAGTAAATGCATATAAAAGAGTTATTTAAGGAAAAAGAAGTAGTTTTTTCTTTTGAAATATTTCCACCTAAACTTACATCGCCAATAGAGACTGTATACAATACTTTAGAGGGATTACAAGGTTTGAATCCTGACTATATTAGCATTACCTATGGAGCAGGTGGAAGTGTTAATAATAATAGAACATGTGAGTTATCATCTTTAGTTAAAAATAAATATGGTATAGAGGCATTAGCACATTTAACGTGTATAGGTTCTACTAAAAGTGAAATAAATGAAATTTTAGAAAATTTGAATGAAAATGGAATCGAAAATATATTAGCTTTGAGAGGAGATGTTCCTGAAGGAAATCCCTCAATAGGGGAGTTTAATAATTCTCAAGAACTAATAAACCACATAAAGGAAACCAAGGAATTTGGAATAGCAGCAGCTTGCTATCCTGAAGGACATATTGAAAGTAGAGATATAGAGAGGGAAATTGAAATATTAAAGTTAAAGGAGAATGCAGGAGCAGAGTATTTAATTTCCCAGTTATTCTTTGATAATAAGTATTTCTATAAATTTTTAAATTCTGTAGAGAAGAGTAATATAGAGATACCTATTCAAGCAGGTATTATGCCAGTAACCAATAAAAAACAAGTTGAAAGGATAGTTTCTCTTTGTGGAGCTAATCTACCCTCCAAGTTCATAAAAATAATAAATAGATATGAGCATGATAAGGATGCACTGAGGGATGCAGGAATAGCCTATGCATTAGAACAAATAGTAGATTTAGTTTCTACTGGTGTAAGGGGAATACATCTTTATACAATGAACAATCCATATATAGCTAAAAGAATTACTAGTAGCATTGGCTCAATACTAAATTCTATAAATAAAAGACAAGTAATTTAATATATAATTAATGAATAAGGGAGGTGGAGCTTGCCCATGAATAAATTTCTACAAAATAAAGATGAGGTTTTAAGATATTTAGGCTATAAAAATCAAGTTTTAGATAAAGTTACTAATGATTTAATTGATGAATTAATGGATGAAATGAGAAGTTTAATTAAAGCTAGATATGTATATAAATTCTTTAACATTAGGAAAGAGAAGGATAGAATATGTATTTTAAATAGCAATTTTAGTATAGCAGGAGAAGATATTAGAAAGCACTTGAATAAATCAGAAGTCTGTATCTTAATGGCTGCAACTCTAGGAAATAGTGTAGATGAAAAAATAAGATATTATGAAAAGATAAGCATGACTAAGGCATTAATACTAGATGCTTGTGCTACAACAGCTATAGAAGAACTATGTGATAGAATATGTGAAGAGTTGGAGGAAGTTGTACAAAATGAAAACAATACACTAACATCTAGGTATAGTCCTGGATATGGGGATTTACCCATAGATATACAAAAAAGATTTCTCGCTATGCTCAGTGCAGAAAAATCTATAGGGCTTACTGCATCCTCTAATAGTATTTTAATACCAAGAAAATCCGTTACAGCCATAGTAGGGGTTGTTAAAAGAGAGAATAATAGCATAAAAAGAATAAGCTGTTTACAGTGTAATAAATATTCTAATTGTATGTTTAGAAAAGGGGATGATAGATGTGGAAATTGAAGAAAGATTGAAAGAAGGAATTTTAATTTTTGATGGTGCTATGGGTACTATGTTGCAAAGTAGTGGATTACAGTTAGGTGAATTACCAGAAATATTAAATATTACTGATTCAAAAATAATAATTGAAATACACAAAGCTTATATTGAAGCTGGTGCAAATGTTATTACTACCAACACCTTTGGAGCTAACGAAATTAAGTTTGAAAATAGTAATTTTAGTGTAGAGAAAATAATTCATTCAGCAGTAGAAAATGCAAAAATAGCTACTAAGAATAAACAAGCATATATAGCTTTAGATATAGGTCCCATTGGTGAACTATTAGAGCCCATGGGGACTTTAACCTTCGATGAAGCCTATAGTATTTTTAAAAGGCAGATTATTCAAGGGGTAAAAAGTGGTGTTGATTTAATATTAATAGAAACCATGACAGACTTATACGAAGCAAAGGCCGCAGTATTAGCAGCTAAGGAAAATTCAGATTTGCCAGTATTTTGTACAATGAGCTTTGAGTCAGACAAGAGGACTTTCACAGGGTGCAATGCCACATCTATGGTAATGGTACTAGAAGGGTTAGGCGTAAATGCTCTTGGAGTTAACTGTTCTTTAGGACCTAAAGAAATAGAACCTATAATAGATGAAATATTAAAAATATCTAAAGTGCCTGTAATGGTCCAACCTAATGCAGGATTACCTAATATTATAAAGGGTGATACGATATTTAATATTTTACCAGAAGAATTTGCAGTTTACGGAGCAAAGTTTAAAGAAAAAGGTGTAAAAGTAATAGGAGGATGCTGTGGTACAACAGATAGACATATAGAAAGTTTAGTAAAAGCTTTAAAGAAAGTAAAAATAAAAGACAAGAAATATAGTCCTTTAAGTGGTGTATGCACTCCTACTAAAGCAGTAATTATTGATCAGGTCAAAGTAATAGGAGAAAGGATAAATCCTACAGGTAAAAAATTATTTAAGGAAGCATTAAGAAACGGAGATATAGATTATATTCTAAGGGAGGCTATAGCTCAAGTTGATGCAGGAGCCCATATTCTAGATGTTAATGTAGGTCTTCCGGAAATAAATGAAGAAGAAATAATGGTTAAGGTTATTAAAGAAATACAATCCATATTAGACGTACCTCTTCAGATAGATTCTACAAATGCTAAAGCTATAGAAATGGGATTAAGATATTATAATGGTAAGGCTATAGTTAATTCAGTAAATGGAGAAAATAAAGTGTTAGAAAATATATTACCTATAGTAAAAAAATATGGAGCTGCTGTAGTGGGGCTTACTTTAGATGAAAGAGGAATACCTTCAAGTGGGGAAGAAAGATTTAGAATAGCTGAAAAAATAGTAAAAACAGCAGAAAGTTATGGTATAGATAAAAAAGACATATATATAGATTGCTTAACATTAACAGCTGCTGCCCAACAGAAAGATGTTAAGGAAACTTTAAAAGCACTTTCTTTAGTAAAAGAGAAGTTAAATGTAAAGACTGTACTTGGAGTATCCAATGTATCTTTTGGACTACCTAATAGGGAAATTCTAAATAAAACATTTTTAGCAGCAAGTTTATTTGCGGGTTTAGATTTACCTATAATAAATCCCTTAAATAAAGATATCATGGACACAATAGTAGCCTCTAAAGTTTTATGGAATGAAGATAAGGGAGCAAAGGAATATTTAAAATATAATAAAAATACATCTAAAGAGCAAACACCTATAAAAAAAGATGTAAACAATATTCAAGATGATTTATTTAAAATAATATTAAAAGGTATTAAAGAAGAAGCCCAAATAGCTACAGTGAAGTTATTAGAAAATAAACAGCCACTAGAAATTGTAAATGAATATATAATTCCTACCTTAGATATTGTAGGAGAAAAATATGAAAATGGACATATATTTCTTCCACAACTAATCCAATCTGCAGAAACAGTAAAAGAATCCTTCAAGGTTATAAAAGATAAGTTAAGCAAAGGAACTGATGCTGAGATTTCAAAAGGAAAGATAGTATTAGCTACTGTAAAAGGTGATATACATGATATAGGAAAAAATATAGTAAAGGTACTTCTGGAGAATTATAACTATGAGATTATCGATTTAGGAAAAGATGTTTCTAAGGAGAAAATAGTAGAAGCTGTTATTAAAAATAATGTTAAGCTAATAGGACTTAGTGCACTAATGACTACTACTGTTAAAAATATGGAAGAAACCATATTCGAACTAAAAAGGACTAAGCCAGATTGTGTAGTTATGGTGGGTGGAGCGGTACTTAATGAGGAATATGCAAATATGATTAAAGCAGATTTTTATGCTAAAGATGCAAAGGAATCTGTAACCATAGCTAGGAAAGTATTGGGATAAAGCAAGTTACATCTTATTAAAAATTAATAATAATAAAATATATGTACATAAATAAAATAAGTTGACATTTTTTATTTATGTGCATATAATAAAATATAATAATTTAAATATACAAATACATTGAAGAAGGAAAGTAGTATTTAATGAAGATTCAGAGAGAATATCCATTAGCTGAAAGGATATTTATTAGAATTGTATATGAAGTGCCCTTTGGAGTACGATACCGAATTAAGTAGGCTATCGCGGTTTTAACCGTTATATTAATAGAGTATGATAGTACTTGAAGAGTGGGGTTATTTTTTTACCAAATAGAGTGGAACCGCGGATATTATCCGTCTCTAAGTTTATCTTAGAGGCGTTTTTTTTAACTCCAAAATCGCTTAAAGATAGTATGAAGTTAATTATTTAGATTAAAAATAAGTATATTGTTGATTTATGGTTTTACAATTGAAAATTTTATGGAGGAAATATATTATGAACTTTTTAAAATCGCTTAAATATGATATAGACTCAGTTTTTCCAAGAGATCCTGCAGCTAGAAGTAGGATTGAGATATTTTTATTATATCCTCACATAAAGTCTCTTATATTTTATAGAATATCTAATTTTTTATATAGAAAAAAATTATTCTTTTTAGCACGATTTATTTCAAATGTCAGTAGATTTATTACAGGCATAGAAATACATCCAGGAGCTAAAATAGGAAGAGGTTTATTTATTGATCATGGAATGGGGGTGGTAATTGGTGAAACAGCAGAAATTAAAGATAATGTAACTATGTATCATGGAGTTACACTTGGTGGAACGGGTAATGAAAAGGGAAAACGGCATCCAACTATAGGAGAGGATGTAATTATTGGAGCTGGTGCTAAGGTTCTAGGAAATATATATATTGGTAAAGGAACTAAAATAGGAGCTAACTCAGTAGTACTGCAATCTACAGAAGAAAATTCAACTGTAGTAGGAATAGCTGCAAAACCTTTAAATAAAAAATAGTATTAAATTTTAGTAAAATATAGGGAGGAATTACTCATGAAAAAGATTTATAGGAGTTTAACAGAATTAATAGGAAATACACCATTGCTAGAGCTTTCGAATTATAATAAAAAGCATAATTTAAAAGCAATTATAGTTGCAAAATTAGAATACTTTAACCCAGCGGGAAGTGTAAAGGATAGAATTGCAAAGGCAATGATTGATGATGCAGAGGCTAGGGGAATTTTAAATGAAGATTCCGTTATTATAGAACCAACTAGTGGAAATACTGGTATAGGGCTTGCTTCAGTGGCATCAGCAAGAGGATATAAAATTAAATTAGTGATGCCAGAAACTATGAGCATTGAAAGAAGAAACTTGATGAAGGCTTACGGAGCTGAGATTGTGTTAACTGAAGGTGCTAAAGGAATGAAGGGAGCCATAGCTAAGGCTGAAGAGTTAGCTAGTGAAATTCCAAATTCATTTATTCCCGGACAATTCGTAAATCAAGCTAATCCAGCAATTCATAAAGCAACTACAGGACCAGAAATTTGGGAAGATACTGATGGTGAAGTAGATATTTTTGTAGCTGGAGTTGGAACAGGTGGGACTATAACTGGAACGGGTGAATTCCTAAAGTCAAAAAATTCAAATGTGTCAGTTGTAGCAGTAGAACCAGAAGATTCACCTGTGTTATCAGAGGGTAAAGCAGGACCTCATAAAATTCAAGGAATAGGTGCTGGATTTATTCCAGAAACTTTAAATAAAGAAGTTTATGATGAAATCGTAAAAGTATCTAATGATGATGCTTTTGATACAATTAAGGAACTAACAAAGACTGAAGGATTGTTAGTTGGAATATCTTCAGGAGCTGCATTAAAAGCAGCTACAGAATTAGCTCTTAAGCGAGAAAATGAAGGGAAAATTATAGTTGTTTTACTACCGGATACTGGAGAAAGGTATTTATCAATTCCAAACTTTATATAGAGTATAATAAGGTAAGGAGAAGGGATAAATTTATGCCCTTCTTTTTGTTAATTGAAATTTAAATAATTCATATTGTATTGAAATAATATTTAATATAACATTATATATAGAAATAAATGATAATAGTTAAATTAAGTGTTAGGGGCGAGGTCTAGTGGCAGATAAAAATGGAGATGAATATGTAGTTTTATCCTTAAACCAATTAATAATAGATAATGAGGGAAAAACGGGGATACCCTTCGAGGTACTGAGAAAGGTTTTTGGGTTTTCCATAAATGTAAAGGGACCTCATATTTATATAAAAAGTGCCTCAGATAAATTTGAAATTGCTAAAGATAAATATAATAGTAAAGAGGGCTCTACAGATAATTTTTTAGAAGACTTTAAATTTTTAAAGGAGAAATTTTCTTTTAAAGAATATTACCAGGGCTCTCTAATATATAGCTCAGATTTAAGGGGACTTAAGCACTATGATGTATTAATTACGGAAAATTCAACTTGGTGTAATATAACCCTAAGAGGAGACTATGTGAATTATTGTGATTTCTCAAGTAATAAAAACATAATAGCTCCACTTATGAAATTTTATTTTCCTAAGGGTTATGATAAAATTCTTAAGGATATTTTAGAAAAGGAAAATGCAAGATACATATGTGATGAAAGAGATGTGCTTATAAGAAAGGATTTTGATGGTAATACCAAAGAAATCGTATTTTCTCAGTTAGGTGGAAGTTTGTAAAATAAAAAGAGATTTTTTAGTAGAATTTCAATAAGAAATAAATAGGATTGATTTTAAATTTGAAACTTAGGGAAAATACAAAATAAGGAATACTCTTATATGGTATTCCTTGTTTTGTCAGAAAATGTTTATATTTAATCTTATTTTTATTTGTTCTTACGTGATAAGTTCAAAATTGATGAAATGCAAAATAAAAGAGTGTAGCAATTATAATTTGAATATATTAAATGTTTAAAAGAATTATATTAAAATTTAAGTACGCAGCAAATATTAGCCATAAAAGATATGGTATCTGTAAATATGCAGCACATTTATTTATCTTGTAAAAATTAAATATCATAAAGGAAACTAATACTATCAATACCAAAATCCAAATGAATGCAAAGGTAAATTGATTTAAGTTGAAAAATATTATAGACCAGAAGAAGTTGATTATCAGTTGAGCTATATAAAGTTTAAGACTATAATCTTTATATGGAGAATTTGATTCATAAACTATATAGGCAGAAGTACCCATAAGTATAAAAAGAATAGTCCATACAATAGGAAAGACAATAGCTGGAGGAGCTAAATCAGGCTTTATAAGATTAGCATAAACTTCTCTACTATTCCTTGTAAGTAGTGAAGAAAGAAATCCGGTTCCTAAACTGAGTATTAAACTAATTATTAGTGGTTTTAATTTAATGGTATATATATTTGACATATTTTCACCTCCTTAATGCTATAGAATTTAAGTTTAGAGTTTATATAAAGTATATTAGAACTATTATAAATTAGTACTTATATAATAATCATATTATTATAAATATATTTTAGATATATTTACATAATCTTTATTTGTTAGTAAAACTCATATTATAGAAGGGGATTAAGATGAACAATTTATTATATCCAGTAAGTGAGAATAAATTCAAAGAAATAGTTAATATAAGATTTAACAATATTAATGAAGGATTTAATAATTATAAGAGTGCAATGTTAGAAAGTAAAACTTTAGAGGAAGCTGAAGAAAATATAATTAAATTTATGGAGGAAGTTATAATATTAAATGGTGAGGATAATTCCTTTGTAGATTTATATTTTTCTACTTTAGAAAAAGAAGATAAAGAAAGACTAATAGGGTTATTGGAAGAAAAAGATAAAGAAATAATGGAAAGTATTAAGGACACTTTACATGGAGACACAATTTATTTTAGGTTAACAAAAGACATCATACCATTTATAACTAGATTAAGTACTAGAGAAGTTCTATTCTGTACTATATATTTCACAAAATACCCATTTACTATATGGGGTAACTATAATAAAAAATTTCCATGTTTTTATAAGGCCGATAAAGTATTGGATTTATATAATAATATTGCAAAGGAATGCGATGTTGAAATTATTGTTTAATAATAGCTATTATTGACTAATTTGTAAGTTAGTAATACTATAAGTATATAGCTATAAGGAAGATTACAGTTATAATATAGGGTATATATGGAGGAATTTAACATGAAAAAATTTATTTGCAAAGTATGTGGATACATATATGAAGGTGAAAAATTACCAAGTGATTTTGTTTGTCCAGTCTGTGGCGTGGGATCAGAGATGTTTGAAGAATTGAAGGAAAGTAATTTATTTAGTAAATTTAAAGTACTTAATAAGGTGAAAGAAAATGATGTAGTTACATCTTTTTATTTAACTTCTATAGATAAAAAAGTTTTAAAAACACATAAGGCTGGACAATTTATTTCTATAAAACCAATAACTGAAGGGGATAAATCTAGTGAGGTTAGACAATATTCCTTGTCTATGAAGCCAGGAGAAGATTTTTATAGAATAAGTGTTAAGAGAGAAGATAAAGGATTAATTTCCAGATATCTTCATGACAATATAAATGTAAATGATGAAGTAGAAATAACAGAACCATTAGGTGAATTTATATTAAAGGATAACAGTAAACCCTTAGTGCTTATAAGTGGTGGAATTGGAATAACGCCTATGATGTCTATGCTTTATAAGGCTATAGAAGAAGGACGAAAGGTAAAATTTATTCAAGCAGTTATAAATTCAAATGTTCATACTTTTAAAAATGAGCTAAGGGATTTAGCTAAAAAATATGATAATGTAGACGTAGAATTTTTCTATAGTAAGCCATTAGACAATGATAAACTTGGAGAAGATTATCAATTTGAAGGATATTTAACTAAGGAATGGATTGAAAAAAATCTATCAAAGGATGAAGAATTTTATTTCTGTGGACCTTTAGGATTTATGAAAATGATATATGATGCCTTAAAGGCAATGGGAGTGTCAGAGGATTATATAAATTATGAAATGTTTGGTCCATCTTCTGACTTATCAAAAATGTAGTTTACAGGGATATTTCAAAGTATATTTGAAGTATCCTTGTATTTTTTTATATTCTCCTAAATAGTTATGAATATTTTAAGCTTTAAAGCAAAGAATAGCATTATTAATAATTATAGAGGTGAAATTTATGAAAAAGTTATTGTATATAACTGTAAACTCTAAACCGGAAGAGTTATCTGCTAGTAAAACAGTAGGTAGAGCATTTGTAAATAAATTTTTAGAAAAGCATAAGGAGTTTATACTAGAAGAATTAGACCTTTATCAGTGTCACATACCTAGACTTGAGTATGAATACTTTGAAAAAAGAAATTGTATGATTAAGGAAGAAGATTTTAGTAAGTTGAATGAAAAACAACAAGAAGAAGTTCATAAAATTGTAAAACTTGTGGAGCAATTCAAAGAAGCTGACTTATATGTAATAGCAGCACCAATGTGGAGTCTTTCCTTTCCAGCTCCATTAAAGGAATATATTGATTGTATAGTTATGGATGGAAAAACTATAAAAATATCAGAAAACAAAATGGAAGGACTATTAAATGACAAACCAAGGGCTATGGTATATATCCAATCATCAGGGGCACCTATTCCATGGATGTTAAGGTCTATTTTTAATAAAGGACTTGATTATGTAAGAGATATAATGAAGTATATAGGAATTAAGAAATTTGAGGAACTATTGGTGGATGGAACAGGTTTTACTGAAGAAGAAAGAAGAGAAGCTATAGAAGAGGCTAACAAAGAAGTAAATAAACTTATAGAAGAAATTTGGGAAAAATAATTAATATATCACAAAAACTGTTAATATTCTACATATTAATAGTTTTTTTGCGTATACATAGGATGTTTTTTTTACTAAAGTGTTTATTATAATTCTGTTGATACGATTATAATTGTGTAACCTTTAATAAACAAATAAATTATATATTTTTATTAATAAGATTACTATTTAATTTTAATATAGTTATATATTATAGAATATTGAAGAAGTTTAAAATTAGACCAAGAAAGGAGATGGATATGAAATATATGCTTGTAGAAAAAATAATATATAAAAAGTAAAATTGCATGTGTTGAGTAAGCAATGACTTATATGTAAGACTGGAATTAATTATAGGGGGAGAATTATGTTTAAGTTTAAGCGTTTAGGAACTAAAATGACTGTGTTTATAGTAGGCATAGTGTTAGTTGGAATGTTAACAACTCAATTAACAACTACTATAATAATGAAACAAAATCTTAAAGAAGATACAAGTGAAAGAGGAACTACAGTAGTAGCGGAATTAGGAAAGTCCTTTGAAAAGGAGCTATTACAGTATGAAAAAGATTTAAAATTAATTGGAGAAGAAAGTGCTTTTAATAAGGAAGTGCTTAAGGATTCTGTAGCTTTAGAAGAGGTATCATCATTATTTAAGAATTATACTGAATCTAACTCACAGATATTAAGCATATATGTAGGATTTCAAGATAAAAGTATGCTTGCAGAACCTACATGGGAAGTGCCAGCAGACTATGATGTAACCCAAAGAGAATGGTATATAGAGGCATCAGGAAGCCCAGAAGATGTAATATGGACAGAACCATATATTGATGCCGACAATAATGTTCCAGTAATTACAGCAGCAAAAGCTATAGTTGAAAATGGAAAAGTAAAGGGAGTATTAGCTGTTGACTTATCTCTAGAAAACTCTTTAAACAATGTTAAAGAGCATAATGTAGGATACAAAGGTTATGCATTTTTAGTTAGCAATGAAGGAGTTGCACTATACCATCCAAAATTAATTAATGAAAACCTAAAAGAGCAACCTATGTTTGGTGAGATTTTCAAATCAGAATCAGGTTCTTATAAATTTAATGAAGGTAAGGAAGATTTAGAAGTATATTACTATACTATACCAAACTTCAATTGGAAAGTAGGAGCTGTATATAGTGAGAAAGATATGCAAGCTAGTATAATTGAAATTAATAATTTTACTATGGCTATAACTTTTGTAGTGATGCTAGTATTAGCTATAATATTGTTTATACTTATAAAAAGAATATCTAATCCTTTAGTTAAGTTATCCAAGGAAGCAAAGTTAGTAGCAGAAGGTGATTTAACAGTAGATATAAAATCTAAATTGAAGGATGAAATTGGACAAGTAACTAATAACTTTAATAGCATGGTTAAGGATATTAATAATATAGTATCTAATGTACAAAAATCTATATATCAAATCAATAGTGCTAGTGAAAATCTAAGTGCTATATCAGAAGAAACTACAGCTTCAACAGAAGAGATAAATGCTGCAGTTGCAGAAATAGCTAGAGATACCTCAAATCAAGCAGAGACTATTGTAGGCATAGTAGACAAGGTAGAAAAACTTAATGAATCCATTGAAGATATTAATAATATTATCAATAAAATGAATGAACTATCCAATTCTTCTACAGCAGCATCGGAATTAGGCTTAGAAAATGTAAGTAATTTAAATATAAAAATTAATGAAAACACTACTGAACTTAATAAGGTAAATGACATATTCCAGGGATTAGTTTACAAGCTACAAGAAATAGATAAGGTTATCGATATGATAACTAATATATCTGATCAAACTAACTTACTAGCCCTTAATGCAAGTATAGAAGCAGCCAGAGCTGGAGATGCTGGAAAAGGATTTGCTGTGGTAGCAGAAGAAGTTAGAAAATTAGCAGAGCAATCTAGTGATGCAACAAATAAGATTAAGGAATCTTTAACTAATATAAATAAAGAAACTAATAATGTGAAAAGTGCAATACTTTATGCTAATGATATAAACAAAGAAACTGCAAGTGCTGTATTAAGTACAGAACAATCTTTTAATTCTATTAATGATGAGTTACAAGAAATAGTTGAATTAATAAGAGAAACAAGTCATAGAACAGAAGATATTAATAACTATAGTGGAAATATCTTAGGTGGAGTAGAAGACATTTCAAATAATGCACAACAGAATGCATCTACCGTTGAAGAAGTTAGTGCTTCTATAGATGAACAAAGCGTTGTATTTGGAAGTATAGCACAACACTCTGAAGAATTATCACAATCTTGTCATGATTTATCACAATTAATTAATCACTTCAAAGTAAGTAAATAGAAATATTTATTAAACCATGATAATGAAATAAATTATGGATAAAATAAAGGGTATCTCAAGTTTTGGAGATACCCTTTATTGTTACATAGGGTTATAACAAATATTTAATAAAGTAGTTGTAGGATTTTCTATAATCACTGAATCAACTCCATAAACATCTTTAATTAACTTAGAAGTAAGAATTTCTTTAGGTGTACCATAAGCAACGATTATACCTTCTTTTAAAACGTAAAGTTTGTCACAATACATTGCTGCAATATTTAAATCATGAATTGCAGCCACTACTTCTATGTTAAGATTTTTTACAATACTCATAAGCTGAATTTGATATTTTATATCTAAATGATTAGTTGGCTCATCCAAGATCAAACATTCAGTTTGTTGTGCTAATGCTCTAGCAAGAATAATACGTTGTTGTTCACCACCGGAAAGAGTTAAAAAGCTTCTATTTATAAAATTTACCATTCCTACTTTATCTAAGGCATCATAAATTATATCGTAGTCCTCTTTTGTATCTCTATCTAAAAATTTTTTATGTGGAGACCTACCCATGAGTAATATATCTTTTACAGAAAAATCAAAATTATAATTATTATGTTGAGAAAGAACAGCTAATTTTTTAGAGCTTTCTCTTACTGTAATTTTACTTAAGTCAATATCATCTAATTTTATTATGCCACTATTGGGTTTTAAGTTTCTATAGATACACTTTAATAAGGTAGACTTACCACTACCATTTGGTCCAATAATTCCTATGAATTCTTTATTATTAGCATTAATATTAATACCCTTTAGAATATCAGTATCGCCAATTTTAACTTTTATATTCTCTGTTGAAATATGCATTAATTGCTACCTCCAAATCCATAGGATTTTTTTATCATAAGCCATACAAAGCAAGGTGCACCTATCATAGAAATTAATATACCAATTGGAACCTCGGTGCCTTTTATTATAATTCTAGATAGTACATCTGCCCAAATTAGAAATATTGCACCTAGTATAGCGCCTATAGGAATTATTTTTTTATGATCTGTACCAAATAGTATTCTAACTATATGGGGGATTATAAGTCCAATAAATCCAATCATACCTGAGGAATATACTATTACACCAATCATTAAAGAAGTAATAATTAAATAAATGATTCTAAATTTATGTAAATCAGTACCTAAAGTAACAGATACTTCATCACCTAAAAGCATTAGGTTTAGAGTTCTATATTGGGTCATAAAGAATAATGTTCCTATAAAAATAATAGGAAGTATAAAAGAAATTTCATTCCAATTAGCACCAGCCAAACTACCCATAAGCCAAAAGCTAATATTTTTCATTCCTTGAGAATCATTGGTAATATAAACTATAAAGCTTGAAAATGCACTACATACAGAGCTGAGAGCCATTCCGGAAAGAAGTAATTTTACAGAATTCGTTCTTCCACCTATATTAGAAAGCATTAAAACTAGCATTGAGATAGAAAAAGCGCCTATAAATCCCATTATTCCAATATAACTGCTACCTAAACTTGCGCCAATGCCGAGTAGAATTGCTAAAGTAGCCCCAAGGGATGCTCCAGAAGATATTCCTAAAATATAGGGGTCGGCTAACGGGTTTTTAACAATGGCTTGCATTACAATTCCAATTACGGATAATCCCATTCCAACGGCTATAGCTAAAACTGTTCTAGGCATTCTAATCAACCATATAACATCTGTTTTAGCAGCACTTGTAGAGAGCTCACCTATATTAAAAAGTTTATAAAGAATAATCCCATATACTTCTTTCATGGATATATTTACTGAGCCAATAGTAACAGCTAGTCCTATTGAAAGAATAAGTATTATTAAAAGAACAAGAGAAGTACCTATATAAATAGGCATTCTCTTAAAAATATTAGAATATCTAGTTCCGTATAAATTTTTATTTTTAATCATCATAATTACTACTTACCTAAAGTTCCATATAAACCTTCAGAGAAAGTATTTATTCCATCTATAGTTCTGATGCCACTAGAATACATTTCTCCTAAAGATATAGGATATACTTTTTTATTTTTAATAGCTGAAAGTGTTTGAAGAGATTCATCTTTTAAAATTTTATCTACTTCTTGTTGAGGAATGTTTTCATCGCCTCTATCCATATAAACTACAAATATACAATCAGGGTTAAGAGTTATTAAATCTTCTTTGCCAATACTGTTTCCTTCGGGATTTAATAAATTAGCTCCAAGTTTTGTTATCATATCACCAGCTAAAGTATTAGCTCCATAAGTACTGATTTTATCATCAAAGAATTCTACAACTAAAGTATTTTGTTTATCTTTATTTTTAACTGAATTAGCAGTATTTTCAACGGACTCAGTAATTTTATTCACTAGAGCTTGTGCTTTATCTTCAACATTGAAAATTTTTCCTAAGTTTAAAATGTCAGTAATTTCATTATCAATAGTTTTTTCTATAGCGATACCACTATTTAAAGATATATATGTATTAGTGCCATTATCATTCCAATAAGATACATCACCAAGATTTTTATCCTTAAAAAGTGAATACCAACCAACAATGAAGTCTGGTTCAGACATAACCACAGTTTCTTTTGAAGGAGTAAATTCCTTTAAATAATTAATTTTTTCAAAAGCAGCTTTATATTCTTCCTTTACAGGATGGTCGAGACCAGCAGCAGCCACTATTTTATCTTCAAGACCTAAAGCAAGAAGGGTTTCTATAGAGTTTTGATATACAGCAAAAACTTTTTCTGGCGCTTTATCAAAAGTTAGTTTTATAGGTTCTTTTTTGAAGTTATAAGTTTCAATTGTTACTGGATAATGAGAATCTTTAATTTCATTTTGAGGTGGATTAGATTTCTCAGTAGAAGTGTTTTTATCAGATTTGCTATTACTACAACCTACTAGACTAAGGATAAGTAATACGCTCAATAGAAGTGAAGTAATTTTTTTAAAATGTTTCATTGTAATTCTCCTTTAACATTATAATTATAATCAGTTAAATATTATAATTTGTATGAATATAAGGATACTCTTGATAAAACCATAGACAAAAGCATAGTTGTCATGGCGAATATCACTCTTTACTCGAAGAGTATCGATATCTTTAATATTGGTAAGTATCCTGACTTATAGATCATTATATTAATTAACCTTCCCAAACAAAAGTTCAGTGGTATAAATAATTAATACTCCCTAATTACAGTAGCGGTACTGTGTGGAAATTTCATCCATCTTCCTTTGAAACCAATATCATTCATATACTATTATATTTCAACAATCCATACTTTATCATAGTTGAGAAAGGTTGTCAATGAATAGAAAGGAAAAACTCTTTAAATTTCCGGCAGACGCAAATATATTCTATACTGAATATATTATTTAAAATAACAAAGAATAGAAGTGTGGGTATATCAACCATGGAACACGAATAGTAAATATATAATAATAAATATTGATTAATAAAAACTATTAGGTTATAATGGAAATATATAAATAAGAGATTTAAGGAGGAATATGAAATGTCACTAGAACAAATCGTATGTTTATGTAATGGGGTTACTTATGCTCAAGTAAGAGAGGCTATGGCTCAAGGGGCTAGATCAGTAGAAGATATTCAAGCTGCTACAGGAGCAGGAGATGTTTGTGGAGGATGTATTGAAAGAATTGAAAAAATATTAGGCGATGTATGCACATGTAGAAATGTTTCTACTGAAGAGGTGGTAAAAGCAATACAAAATGGAGATACTACTGTAGAAAAAGTAGGTGTAACTACAGGGGCAGGAACAGCATGTGGAAAATGTAAATGTGTTATTGAGAGTTTAATTGAATCAAATAAATAATATATTTTAATGTTACAAACAATTTCATTAGCTGTAAATCTAAAATCTAAAAATATAGTGTATTGAAATGTAATTTATAGTAATACTATTATAGAATAATTACATTATATATGATTAATTATGTTAATCATATATGTCTATATTAAGGAGGAAGAATAAATGTCAGAAAATAGAATTATATGTACTTGTCAAGATGTAGACTATAATACTATAAAGAAAGCCATTGAAGATGGTGCTAAGACAGTAGATGATATAATGGAAGCTACAGGAGCAGGAACTGTTTGTGGAGGATGTATTAGTGAAATAGAAGAAATTCTTCAAGAAGTAAAAAAATAATTAATAGAAATTTTTAGGTCTATATTGATATATAAAGTAGTTATATCAATATAGACCTAAATTAATTTTCATGTTTATTAGTTTTTCATTTGATTTTTCACATCATTTTTTAATTCTTTAGCTATTGTTTTTCCTCCAACCATAGCTTTATTATACAGGTTTTTAGCTAATTGACCTTCTTCTCTAACTTCATCTTTCATTTGATTTTTAAGGTCGTGAACAAATTTCTTATTTGAAATAAATTCTTTAATATCTTCCTTTTTTTCACCATACTGAATTTTAACTTCAGTATACATATCCTTAACTTCACTAGTAACTTTATTCATACCTTCTTTAACTTCATCACCTATTTTATTCATAAAAATCTCCTCCCATAAAATTATTTCAAATGAACTTTAGTGTAATATATTAGAACTCATTATAAAAAATAAAAGTAAAATTTAATTCTATTTTCTATATAGTTTACTCAAATTACAAAATAATATTTAATGAATTTAATGGATATTTAATTTTTCGATTTACTAATAAATTTAAGTGATTCTATTGAAAAATATAGTAATAGAATGTACTCACTCCATGTACTAATAAAATAAAGAACCATAGATTAAAATGTATGAAAAAAGTATTATATATGTATTATTAAGTAATAAAATCTAAAAAAAGTAATATGTATATTTAAAAAATATTGAAAATATGGTATACTAAACATGAATTGAGTATACATGTGTTGAAGTAGAATAATCTTCATGTATAAAAATATGGTACAACCAATATAGTTAAAAATTTAACTATTCAAATGAAAGCAATATAATTGATAGCAACAAATAGCTACATAAAAAATATAACTATTTGCTGATATAAAGAAATCCATATATTTATTAAGGGGGAAAGAAAATGTTTAAAAAATTTACAAATGGTTGTGTTAAATTAGTTCAAAATTACCTACCAGATCCATTTTTATTTTGTATCATTTTAACTTTCATAATCTTTATTTCAGGTGTTTTATTCACAGGACAATCTCCATTATCTATGATTATTCATTGGACAAATGGATTTTGGAGTTTATTAGCATTTGCAATGCAAATGGCATTGGTTCTTGTTTTTGGTCATACCTTAGCTAGTGCACCAGCATTTAAAAAAATTACAAAGAAACTAGCTAGAATCCCCAAAACACCAACCCAAGCAATCTTATTAGTTACTTTTGTATCTTCAATAGCATGTATATTAAACTGGGGATTTGGATTAGTTATAGGAGCAATATTTGCAAAAGAACTTGCAAAGGAAGTAGATGGTGTTGACTATAGACTTCTAATAGCTTCAGCTTATTCAGGTTTCTTATTATGGCATGCTGGACTATCAGCATCAATTCCATTAACTCTTGCTACTGGTGGAGAATCTTTAGTTAAAGCTACAGCAGGAGCAGTAAGTGCTGCGGGAGTACCAACTAGTGAGACTATATTTTCAATATTTAATCTAGTTATAGTAGGCGTTTTAGTAGTAACTCTACCACTTATAAATAGAGCTATGCACCCAGATAAGGGCAGTGTTGTAGTTATAGATAAAGGATTATTAGAGGATGAAGAAGTGCTTGTAGAGATGCCAAAAGAAAATATGACTCCAGCTGATAAGTTAGAAAATAGTAAGATAGTTACTTGGTTAATTTCAATAATGGGATTTACCTATATAATATATTATTTTATTACTTCAGGATTTAATTTAAACCTTAACATAGTAAACTTTATATTTTTATTTTTAGGTATTTTGCTACATGGAACTCCTAAGCGATTTATAAATGCTCTAATGGATGGCGCTAAAGGAGCTGGTCCTATATTACTTCAGTTTCCATTTTATGCAGGTATAATGGGAATGATGACAGGAGCAAATGCAGAGGGGATATCTTTAGCTGTGTTAATGTCAAATGTGTTTGTAACTATTTCAAATAAAGTTACATTCCCAATGTTCTCATTTTTAAGTGCAGGATTAGTTAATTTCTTTGTACCATCTGGTGGTGGACAATGGGCTGTACAAGCGCCTATCATGATGCCAGCTGGAGCAGAACTTGGAGTAAGCACAGCTAAAACAGCAATGTCAATTGCTTGGGGAGATGCGTGGACAAATATGATTCAACCATTCTGGGCTTTGCCAGCACTTGGAATAGCAGGTCTAGGAGCAAAGGATATTATGGGATACTGTATAATAGATTTATTATACTCAGGAGTGATAATTGCAGTAGGCCTTACTGTTATAGGTATGTAGAATTATTTTATAAATCTATATACTTAGAATAAATGCTGTCTACAATATAATACAAAGGACTTTTATAAAAATATATAAATAATCTTATATAAAATATTGAGCATGTACTTTAATATTACGAAGCGCTTTAGCCTTAATAATATAAGTACTTGCTCAATATTTTTTCACACTAAGTTATTTTATGATAAATTAGTTAGTTTACAATCAGATTACCTACTCCTACATTTAGATCAAAGGTGTATATATCTTCACCAGAAGTTTTGGCATTTATATCTATGCTACCTATACCAGTAGAAGTATCTAGCTTTACAGGAGAGTTATTTGGAATAGATATAACAGTTTTACCTACACCACCATCATAAGTTAAGTCTCCTCCAACTTCAGCAAAGATAATTGAAAGATTACCTACACCACCATCAATATCTATATCACCACATTTGCTAGAAAGATCTATGGTTGTATTTCCAACTCCTTGTTCAAGCTTTAGATCTTGAAAAACTATATCTTTCAAGGTAAGATTTCCAGCACCACCTTCAACCTTTAATTTATTAATATTTATTCCATTAATAGAAATGTTACCAGCACCACCATGTAATTCTAAATCCTTATTAAAATCTTTAGGAATATTAATAGTAATTTCTCTAGATGTAGATTTATTAAAAAATCCTAAGTTTATAGAAGAATTTAAACCATGTTCTTTAATGTTGAGGGTATTTCCTATAACATCAATTGTGGTTTTATCTACAAAGGAACTAGATCCCCTGCAAGTTATAGTGAAATCTGAACTGTCAACAGAGTTAATATTTACATTAGAAGCATGGATTTCAATATCTATATCTTCTATATTTTTCATAGGAATGGTTTTGGATATGTCTTCATCATAGGTGGTCAAATTTCCATTATCATCAAAGTTATCAAAGTTATTACTAATATCATCTAAATTATCTAGAAAGTCTGTACCTAGATTTCCAAATAATTTATCATTATTAAAATTCACTGAATTACTATTCTTAGGTCGAGATTTCACACCAAACTCTACATTACAACCCACAAGAAGAGTAGTCGTAAGGATTAGAGTAGGAATTATAATAAAAAGTTTCTTCTTCATAAAAAACACCTCTATTTTAATAAATTAATTAAATTATATCTAGTTTTTTGTCTATTCTATTGGCAGCAACTATTTGAAGTATAATTAGGGCTAATATAGCTATAATTATTGCAAATATATCTAATTCAATAGCTCCATATTTACCTATGGTCATATACATATAAGGTAAAAAGTATAATATTAAATTAGCTATAAAGGAGTAAATAATATTTCCAACAATACTAGCACCTATTACGGCTAATACACATAAAGCAGTACTTCTAATATAGGAACCTAGTATTGCGATTAATGCAGTTATAATTAAATAACTTATAATAGTACCTAAGGACATAGATAATGAAATATTAAGAACTATGGATGGAAAATTGCCAGAGTTAACCATAGCACCTAAAGCTACAATTGTAGTAATAAAAAGATTTATAAAAATTAATTCTAAAAGATTACCTAGAATAAAATCTATACCAGATATAGGAGCTAAAAATAAAAGTCGCCCATATTCCTTTGATAATTGCATAGAAAATATTATGATATGAGCTATAAAATTCGTAGCGATAAGAATTGAAACAGCTGGTATTAGATCTAATCCTTGAGTGAACTTAGACAAAAATGAACTTGACCCAAGAGCTAAAACTAGGATAATAGCTTCTATTAAATACATAATTCTCAAGGTTCTAAAAGAATATTTAGCTATACTAAAAATGTTTTTCATTTTAATTGATTTATTTTTAATTATTTTATTTTCCATAATATTCACCTATTCTGCAAATACCTTTCTATATATTTTGTCTATAGACGTACCATACTTTATACGTAACTCCTCTGCATCACCTTTTTCAATTATTGAGCCATCACCTAAAAATATTACTTCATCAAAAATCTGCTCAAGTTCTCCTACATAATGAGTTGTAATTATCATTGAAGCATTACTATCTAAATTATCTATAATTGCATTAATTATCTTATCTCTACTTATAATATCAACTCCAGAAATAGGTTCATCAAGGATATATAAGTTACAATTTCTACTTAAGGTTAGGCTAAGAGCAACCTTTTCTAACATTCCTTTAGATAATGATTTAAGTTTTGCATCTGTTTGGATATTCATAAATTTTAATAAGCTTAAAGCTTTAGATTCATTAAAATCATAAAAGAAATCTTTATAAAACTTAAGAGCATCATTTACCTTCATCCACTTAAATAGATAATCTTTTTCCTGTAGGTATGAAACAAACTGTTTAGTTTCCCTTCCAACTGACATGCCGTTAATAGTTACAGTTCCTAGAGTGGGTTTAAAGAGTCCAGATATAACATTTAACAAGGTTGTTTTTCCTTGACCGTTTGGTCCAAGGATTCCAAGAACTTTTCCTTTTTTCAAGTTAAAACTTATCTCATTTAAAATATGCTTGGCTCCAAAATTTTTGGATAGAGTAGTTATTTCTAGTACATTATCACTTAATGTGTTTAAATCAACATTATTTAAAAGTTCATCTTTAGTTACTATGGTAGTTGCGTCATTCTTCAAGATTATTCCTCCTCATACATATTCATAATTAGTTCTAAAATTTCTTCTTTAGAAAACCCTAAGGTTTTACTTTTGTGGATAAAATCCCTTAGTAATTCTTTAGAATATTCTTTTCTTAGATTATCTATTATAGTTTCATCCTCTGTTAAAAATTTTCCGATACCCCTTTGAGTATTTATTAATCCTTCATTTTCAAGCTCAGAATAAACTCTTAATATAGTGTTTGGGTTAACTTTGAGTTCACTGGCATAATCCCTAACAGACAATAATCTCTCCCCCTTTTTAAGTTCTCCAGAAACAATTTTCATTTTCATGTAATTTTTTATCTGAATATATATAGGTTCCTTTGAGTTTAATTCTAACTCCATTTCATCACCTCATTTTATCAGTTATAGTGTCTTAATTACATGATACACTAGTACTGACTTAAATGGTATTGTTTAAAAGTGCCATATAATCTGATTAGAGTAAAATAGATATAAATTACTCTTGTTTTCTCTAATTTATAAGGAAATAAGTAATTTAAAAGATAAAATACTACAAAATAATCCAATATATAATAATTCATGTCATTAATTTGTTACTATATATTGTAATATATTACTTTAAAATGTATAATTGGTAGTGTGAATATACACTTGTAGAGAAATATGGAGATATAATATAAATAAATATACATATATGAAAAAGCTATAAAAATTAACTTTTATAATAATTTCAGTGCAGTGAAGAAAGATATAATAAGGGAGATGGAAGTTTATGGAACAGGTTTTTAATAGTCTGGATGATATGATATTAATAGTTGATAGTAAAGAAAAAGTTCTATTTGCAAACTCTAAGTTAATAGAACGGTTTGAATTAAATGAAAAAGACTTACAAAAATCTTATAGAGACATAGCTTTACAACAAGATAGGGATATACTAAGGGAACTTATATGTAATTTTGAAATGTATACTAATAGAGTTATAGAGTATACGCTTTCTTTACAAGGGTTAGGCAAAATTCACTGTGATGTAAATGTTAACAAAGGGATGTGGTACGGAGAGTCAGCTTTTTTTGTTACGTTAAAAGAAAAAGGAATATATAGTAAAAAAGATTTAGAAATACTTGTAGACAATCTACCCTATAGCATGTGGATGAAGGATGTTGAGGGCAAATATATATATGCAAATACTCAATATGTAAAAAACTTGGATGTTGATAAGGAGAGGGTTATAGGAGCTTATGACTGGAACTTTTGTGATGAAGACCAATGTGATTATTCAAGTGAAACAGATCATGAAGTAATTGTTGACAAAAGACCAATACTATATGAAAGAGTGATTCATAACTCAGAAGGTGATATTTGGCTTGAAACTTATAAGGCTCCAATATTAGACCAATATGGAGACGTAAAGTATATAATTGGTGTTTCAAGGGATATAACTTTTAACAAGAAGATAGAATCAGAATTGTTGGATAGCCATAAGCAATTTTATGCTTTAAATGAAGTAGTAAGCAATGGTTATAATGAAAGTAGTGGAAGATTTGATAATTTTAAAGAAGATATTATCCAAAAATTGGGTGTGGATGATATAAATATATGGACTTATGACGATAAGGAAGATAAACTTAATTGTAAATGTTATCTAGGAAAGTATAATGAAAGAGATATTGATAATATAGAACTTCCAATAACTTATGAAGAGTTGGAGGGATTTTTTAAAGAAGAAGGAGCAGAGGGAATAAAACTCTTATGTGATAGAAAAAACTATCCTAATAAAGATATATTAGAAAAAAAGGGTGTAAAATTTGTTGGAGTTTATAAGCTAGAATACAACAATAAGATTATAGGAGCTGTAAATTTTTTATATAGTAAAATGGATGATGCAAAATCAAGTAATGAAAAGTTCATAAGAATCTTATGTAATCAAATTGCGGTAATAATAAAAAATCATAGTTTATCTAAAGAGATTAAATTAGAACTTAAAAAACGTATGGAAACAGAAAGTGAATTACAATTATTTTTAGATACAGCCATTGATTTAATGGTTATAATTGGTGATAATGATAAACATAGAAAGTTAAATTCAGGGTGGGAAAAGACTTTAGGATGGAGCAAAGAGGAACTTTTAAAGATGAAGTGGACAGATATAATTCACCCAGAGGATTTAGAATTAAAGAATGAATTTATAAAAAAATTAAAAACAGAAGAAAAGATAATGAGTTTTAAGATTAGACTTATGTGCAAAAGTGGAGATTCAAAGTGGATTCAATGGAATAGTAGATATTTAAAAAGTAGAGGAATATCTATATGTACAGGTAAGGATGTAACAGAGCAGCATCAGTTAGAAGAGCAAAGAAAAAATTATGAGGAGGCAATAAAATTAGAGAAAATTAAAGGTGAGTTTTTCTCAAATATATCTCATGAATTTAAAACTCCTTTAAATATTATTCTTACAACTATGCAACTTATAAATAGTAATATAGAAAAAGAGCGTATTAGTGCTGACAAAGGCGTGGCTTTAAAAAGATACATGAATTCTATTAAACAAAATTCTTATAGATTATTAAGGCTTGTTAATAATCTAATAGATATAACTAAGATAGATGCAGGATATTATAAATTACAACTTGAAAATCATAATATTGTTAATGTGGTAGAGGATATTACTATTTCTGTAGCTCAGTATGTGGAAAATAAAGGAATTGAGTTAATATTTGATACAGAAATTGAAGAAGAAATAATTGCTTGTGATCCAGACAAAATTGAGAGAATAATGCTTAATTTATTATCCAATGCAATTAAGTATACAAAGGTAAATGGAAGAATTGAAGTATATTTAGGTATCGAAGACGGAAAAGTCTTTATATCAGTTATGGATAATGGAGAAGGAATAGAAAATGAAAAGGTAGATTTAGTATTTAATAGATTTATTCAAGTGGATGATATCTCAGAAAGAAGATATGAAGGTAGTGGAATTGGATTATCACTGGTTAAATCCTTAATCGAAATGCATGGTGGTAACATTAATGTGACAAGTAAGGTTGGGGAAGGTACTAAATTTACATTTTATCTTCCAATAAGGATTGTAGAAATGGAGGAGGGTGAAAAAGACCATGTGCCTCATAAAAGTGAAATGATAAGTTCAAAGGTAGAAAAATGTAATATAGAATTTTCGGACATATACAATTAATGTGACTCCTAAAATCATTATTAGAAATTTTATTTTAGTTTATTATTTAGTAGTATATAAATATTATGATATAATAATGTTTATATCACTAAAAGATAAAATATAAATTATAAGGAGTTGTGTTGCTTCATATCATGATGAATAGAAGCGTATATTATGAATAAGACTAGAAAAATTATTTTTGAGGCCGCGATAAAAGTATTTTCAAGCAATGGTTACGAGAGTGCCACTATGGATGAAGTAGCAAGCGAAGCTGGAGTTGCAAAGGGAACTTTATATTATCACTTTAAAAGTAAAGAGGAATTATTTTATTTTGTCGTACAGACAGGAATTGATTTAATAAACAGTGAAGTTGAAGAATCCATAAAAGAAATAAGTGACCCTATAGAAAGATTGAAGGAATCTGCTAGGGTTCAGTTAAAATATGTGTATATTAATAAGGATTTATTTAGAGTAATAATGAGTCAGGTATGGGGACAAAAGGAACGTCATGAAGAAATAAGAGAGCAGGTAATGAACTTAATTAATATGAATTCTAAATTTTTAGAAGGAATTACAAAGAGTAGAAATATTTCTGGCGAAGATTCAGATATATTAAGTTACTGCTTTATAGGGGTATTATTTTCATCTGCACTCTATGAAATTATAAATAATGATAATTATAATCATGATGAAGTAGTAGAAAAATTTATGGATTACATTAACTATGACATAAGGTTATCTTGAGATATGAGATATGAAATATAAATAAAAAATAATATACAATTTTAATAGAAGAGTTTTCTAACTAGGAGAATAGCAAGTTAGAAAGCTCTTTTTTAATGTTTTTGAAAAGGATAACAGTAAAAATATTCTTTAATAATATTGACTAGTCAGTGCAAAAATAGTATATATATAATATTGACTGTAAAGTATAAAAAATTAAAGAAGGTGATAGTGTGAACTTTTTAAAAATTGCCGGTAAGGATATAAAAAGCATTTTTAAGAACAGATTCATAAGAGTATCGGTTATTGCAATTATTATAGTACCATTACTATACTCATTGTTGTACTTAGATGCATTTTGGGATCCTTATGCGCGAATTCAAGACATGACCATAGCTGTAGTTAATGAGGATGGTGGTGCCTTACTTGATGGAAAAGAGGTAAACTACGGTGAAGACATTGTAGAAAACCTAAAGGGAAATGAAGAGGTTGGCTGGGATTTTACTAGCAATGAAAAAGCCAATGAAGGTTTAGAAAAACAAGGGTATTATGCTAAATTTGTAATTCCTAAAGACTTTTCAAAAAGTGTTGTGGCTGCAAAAGAAGGTAAGCCTCAGGTAGCAGATTTACAATTTGTTTGTAACGAAAAGAAAAACTTTTTAGCAGCTCAAATCAATTCACAGGTTGAAAAATTACTAAAAGAAGAAATTGTAGGAACAATTTCAAACAACTATGTCACTGTTGCTTTTGATAAGTTATATGAAGCAAAAGATGGATTTATAAAGGCAACTGATGGAAGTGAAAAACTTTATAATGGAATTGGTGAACTAAATGAAAAGGTACCTATGCTAGCGGAAGGTGCTAATCAGCTTGGAGATGGTTCAGCACAATTAAAAAATGGACAAGGTGCTCTTAACTCGGGAATAAAGTCAATAAATAATGGCTTATCAGAAGTGAATGGCAAGGTGCCAACTTTAGGTCCAGGTGTAGAAAAGCTATATAATGGTTCACAGGAATTGAAAAATGGACTATCAGAAGCAAATAGTAAGGTTTCAAATTTAAGTCCAGGAGTAAATAAGCTATATGATGGTTCAGGTGCATTAACAGGAGGAAGTAAAAGCCTTTATAGTGCATTTAATACAAGAATTTATCCAAATGTAAATTTACTTAAAGATGGAGCTAATAAGTTAAATGGTAAATTAAAAGATGGAGAAAGTAGTGTAAAAAAATTAAAAGAAGGTGGAGAAAAATTAAAAACTGCTAGTGATGATGTAGCAGCATCATCAACAGCCATAAATAAGGGATATCAAGAATCAGTTAAAGGTGGAGTTGATAAGCTTATAAGTGGCGTTAATAAATCTTCAGAAAAAATGAAGGATATATCTGAAGATATTATAACAGCAGTTAATTCAAATCCTGAAGTAGCAAAAGATCCCAATATTCAAGCTGCACTTGTAAATATACAAGCTTTAAACGAAGCAACTAGTGAAACACCAAAGCAGATACAAGAATTACAAGCAGGAACTAAGAAATTTGGGGATAACTTAGGAGAGTTTAATGGTTCTGTAAATGAGTACACTGGTAAGGTTAATGGATTTGCAACAGGTACAGTAGCTTTAACAGATAGTGTGAGTGACATTGGTGTAGCAGTAAACAAAATAAGTGGAGGCTTAAATTCCTTAGAAGCTGGACTTAACGAAAATACTAAAGATTCTTTTGGGTATGGATTAAAATCAGTATCAGACAATATGGATGCTTTAAATTCAGGTCTTGGAGAATTAAAAAACAATATTCCAGCCTTAAGTGGTGGAATACAAGCTTTATATAATGGATCTAGTGAAATCTATGGTGGTCTTGGACAGCTAAGAAGCAATATTCCAACTTTAAGTGGTGGAATACAAGCTTTATATAATGGTTCAAATCAACTAGTAGATGGTTCTAATGCTCTAGTTGATGGACAAAACAAGTTAAATGATGGAGTGTCAGAGTTAACAGGAAAAGTACCACAATTAGAAGATGGGGTAGATAAGTTATATAAAGGATCAAATGAGCTTGCAACTGCTTTAAAAGATGGTGCAGGAGAGATGAAATCCGGACTTAAAAATTCTTCTGAGGAAATGGGTGACTTTGTATCAGCTCCAATAAATATGAAAAATGAACCAATAAATAAAGTACCTAACTATGGAACAGGTTTTGCACCATACTTTATATCACTATCTTTATGGATAGGTGCAATAATGATGTTCTTCGTTATCTCAGCTAAAACTGATGATGATGCTAATTTATCCAAGTTTGATAAAGTTATAGGTAAATACTTATCCTTTGGATTTATAGGTTTATTACAAGCATTACTTGTAAGTGCAGTTGTAATGGGGCTAGGATTAACCCCAACAAGTACAGTTATGTATTTTGTATCCATAGTATTCTTATCATTGGTATTTATAGCAATAATTCAATGTTTAATATCCCTATTTGGAGATGCAGGAAGACTTTTAGGAATAGTATTATTAATACTTCAGCTAACAGCTTGTGCAGGTACATTCCCACTAGAGATAGTACCTAAATTCTTTAAAGTGATTAATCCATATATGCCATTTACTTATAGTGTAGAATTATTAAGAGAAGTTATTTCAGCCAATACAATTAATTATGGAATAGTCGGAAAAGATTTCTTAATCCTTGGAATTGTTCTTCTTGTATTTTTAACAATATCAATAGTATTTAAAAATGCAGGGGAAAATCTCCAAAATATAATTGAAGGAAGAAAAGGAAAATCAGTGAAAAATATAAAAGAACAATCAATGTAACAATAAATTTATTATTACAAAAAATCCTAACAATAGCTGGTTGTAAAATATAAATGTTCGTGTTATAATGACAATACAATTGGTAAGACTCGTATATAATCGGTAATATGGTCCGAAAGTTTCTACCTGCAAACCATAAATTTGCAGACTACGGGGAGTTGTATTTTATTATAACTATAATCATTATAGTGATGAATCACAGCACCTCAATTTTTATTGAGGTGCTTTTATTTTTTGATTTAAATAAATCTAAGGAAGTAGCTAACCCTTAGATAAAATTAAAACAACATCTAAAAGGAGATGAACTTATGAATAATGAAGAACTATTAACTAATGATATTGAATTAACTTATGGTGTTGATGATAACCCAACTTTAGTTAAAAAGATATTATTTGGTTTACAGCATATATTTGCAGCTTTTGGAGGGATAGTAGTAGTGCCTCTAGTAATAGCAAGTGCATTAGGATTTGATGCAAAAATAACTACAACATTAATAAGTGCAACAATTTTAGCTTCTGGTATTGCTACTATAATTCAAGCTAGAGGTTTCGGAGTTATAGGTTCAAGGGTTGCTTGTATCATGGGTACAGACTTTACCTTCGTTTCACCAGCTATTTCAGTAGGAACAGTACTTGGACTTCCAGGAATAATTGGAGCTACTATTTTAGGAGCATTCTTTGAAATTATTTTAAGTTACTTTATTAAACCTCTTATGAAATTATTTCCGCCAATAGTTACGGGAACAGTGGTATGTTTGATTGGACTTACATTATTACCAGTATCTATTGATTGGGCTGCAGGTGGAGTTGGAGCTGCAGATTATGGTAGTATTAAGAATTTATCAATAGCCATGTTTGTTTTAATTTTTACCTTGATTTTAAATAGATATGGAAAAGGTATGGTTAGTAGTGCATCTATTTTAATTGGGATGGTTGCGGGATATATAATTTGTATCCCCTTAGATTTAGTGAGTTTTACAGCTATTAAAGAAGCTAGTTGGATTTCCTTCCCTAAAATATTTGAATATGGAGTAACCTTTGATATAAAAGCTGTAATTGCATTTATTCCAGCATATTTTGTAACTACTATAGAAACTGTTGGATGTCTTAAGGCTATTGGAGAAACTTCTCAGATACACATGGATGAAAAACGTGTGGGTGCTGGTGTATTGGCAGATGGTATAGGAAGTATGTTAGGTGGAGTAGTAGGTTCTTTCCCCAATACTACCTTTAGCCAAAATGTAGGATTAATAGCATTAACAAAGGTAGCAAGCAAACACGTTGCAGTTATGGCAGGAATAATTATGGTGATTTTAGGTTTCTTACCTAAACTAGCAGGTCTAATAAGTGGAATACCACAACCAGTTCTTGGTGGAGTTGGAATAGTAATGTTTGGAACTGTTGCAGCAGCAGGAATAAAGACTTTAAGTAGAGTAAGACTTACTGAAAGAAATCTACTTATAATAGCTACATCTATAGCTTTAGGTCTTGGAGTTACCTTTAGGCCAGATGTTATAGCACAATTACCAGAAGGATTAAAGATGATTTTCTCATCAGGAATATCTACAGGAACTATAACTGCTTTAATATTAAATTTAGTATTAAAAGAAGATAAAGTAGAGAAAATAAAAGTAGAAAAAAGTGAGGTGGCATAATGGAAACTTTAAAAAATCGCATATTAAAAGATGGACATGCGTTAAATGAATCTGTATTAAAGGTAGATTCTTTCTTAAACCATGGAGTAGATGCTAAATTAATGCAGGAAATAGGAACGACCTTTAAAGAACATTTTGAAAACCATGGAATAACTAAAATCTTTACCATTGAAAGTTCAGGGATAGCTCCTACAGTTATGACCGCACTTCAAATGGAATTACCAATGGTAACACTAAAGAAACAAACATCTAAGATTTTAAGTGGAGATGTATATCAAACTACAGTACATTCTTTTACTAAAGCTGTAGATTATGAGTTAACTTTATCAAAGAAATTTATATCACCAGAGGATAATATACTTATAATAGATGATTTCTTAGCCTATGGAGAAGCAGCACAAGGTGCTATAAGATTGGTAGAAGAAGCTGGAGCAAAGGTTGCAGGAATTGGAATAGTCATAGAAAAATCCTTCCAACCAGGTCGTAAAAATCTTGAAGATAAAGGTTATGAAGTATATTCACTAGCAAGAGTTAGTAAGCTTGGTAAAGATATTATAGAATTTGTAGAAGAATAATAAAAAAGGTGCATGGGCACCTTTTTTATTTTGTAATACGCTAGTATCTATATTGAATATTCATGAATCTCGCAAACCCGCACTATGACAACAACTATTTAACTATTTAACTAGTTTTATATATGAATAGTTTCCTATATAAATATTTATATAGGATTATAGTTATATATATCTATTTACATAGTTTAAATTTTATCTAATAATTCTAGATAAATGATTTTGTTAATAAAATTGTAATAATATTCAATGTGGACTAATAAAATGAATGGAGTGATAAAATTTACAAGGAGGATTTTGTATGGGTGTTGCTTCATTAGTAATGGGAATTTGTAGTATTGTATTTGCTGTAATTTCATGGGGGTGCCTATGGTGGTTATCTCTAATCCTAGGCGTTGTAGGTGTAGTATTAGGAATTATAGACATGAAGAAAAAGAAAGAATCAGGTGAAGCTTTTGCAATGGCTAAAGGTGGATTTATATGTTCCATAATAGGAATATGTATGGCTATTATATTTTTAATATTTATTGTGGGATTAGCTTCATTAGGAGCAGCAGTATAAAATTATATCATTAAAAGATGTCTGTATAGGCATCTTATTTTAGTTACAAGGAGGTTAAAAGTTGAAAAGTGAAGGAATAATAAAAGAATATAATATTTTTAATGTGATATTAATTACTTTAGTAATAGCTATGATATTTTTACCCTTTATATCTAGAGCTGTGAATAAATTATTTCCTATTACCTATGGATGCCTTTCTTATAGAATTTTAGGAGAGCCTTGTCCTCTTTGTGGATTTACTAGAGATATGAGAAATATTATATCTGGTGATATTTTTGCTCCTAAGCTAAACTTATTATCAGTACCAGCAGTTTTATTAGGGATATTTGAAATTTTTTTTAGAATGAAAATATTATTATCAAAGAAAAAATTAATGGATAATAAATTTAGAAATAATATAATAAAATTTGATGTTATATATCATGTATTTATGTGCTTTTCTTTTATCATCTATGGAATTCTATTTTATATATTAGATTTATCAAGGGTTTAGACGATGTAATAATTATTTCATTTTTGCTCAGTATAATAATTCTATCCTTTGGAAAACTTAATATATAGTATAGTCAAAATCCACTGAAAAGGAGAATGCATTTAGTTATGGATACACGTGTACCTTATCATAATTATATAGTTGTAACACCAAATGGAGACGTATTAGGATTTGGAGAAGAGGATGATGCAAGAAAATATGTGGCAGGATATTATGTAGGAAAAATAGAAGAATTATCAGATGATAGAAGTAAAGTCTATGTTGATTATGGAACAGACCCCCTTCAAGCTTCAGTAGATATATGTACTGAATTAGGAGCCTATGAAGGAGATTGTATTATTTATGATTTAGATAGTTTCATAGAAAATATTCAAAGCTCTGGTATATTTGAAGATGAAAAGGAAGAACTTATACTAAAGCTTATGCAGGAAAAAATAAATTTGAATATTAATGATTATCAAGTAGATGACCTTTTATATGATACAAAAGTAGTTCCTAATAGAGATTAAAATACAAAACTTTCCTAAGAGAAATTAATTTAAATAAAATTTGATCATGTCTCTATATTAGAGAACATGCTCAAATTTTATGAAAAATAAATATATATTTGTAAAAACGTTACTTAATTAAGCATTAAACATGATTGTTCATAAGTCTGTTACGTGCCATAAGCATTTCCTCATCAAGGTGTGTTGTAGTACCAGCACAGTTTAGCAGCATGGTGCTAATATCATCAGGCATTTCGCCCTCATATTTATATCTAAGCTTATGTTCTAGGCTTGCCCACGTATCCATTGAAATTGTTCTAAATTGAATCTCTACAGGAACATTTTCAACTTTCTTTGAGAAGAATACAGGAACACTAACAACTAAATGGAGACTACGATAACCATTATCTTTTGGATTTTTTATGTAATCACGTTCCTTAATAATAGTTAAATCAGTTTGTGCCTTAATTGAAGCTGCAATTTCATAAACATCACTAAGGAAAGAGCAAATAACTCTAATTCCAGCAATATCAGTTAAAGTTTCTGCAGACTCAATAGAGAGTTCTAATCCTCTTCTTTGAAGTTTTTCAAGTATGCTCTCAGGAGCTTTAAGTCTAGATTTCATATGTTCAATAGGATTATAAGAGTGAATACTTTTATATTCATCATTAAGTATTGCAAATTTTGTTTCGATTTCACGAAGGGCACAACGATATTTTAAAGAAAGAGATTTAAAATCTTCAATTTGGGTACCAAATTGTGAAATATCTATGTTTTTAAGATCCTTAAAAGGCAATTGTGGCATAATAAATTCTCCTTTGTATATGTATTAGGTATTATAATAGTATAATATAAATTGCTTTTTTATTAAAGTGGACATAAAATTAATATAGAAATATTAATGAGAAAACAACATAAGACTTTGGTTAATAAAAGGTAGTCAATGACTACCTTTATTTTATAAAAAATTAACTGACTCACTTAATACTTTCCCAATAGAATCGTGAATAACTAAGTCTGCTCTAGAATCAGCAGAAGTACTACTTTTATTTATAAGCACTAGATTTTTGCCTTTAAAATAGTTTATAAGATTAGCTGCAGGATAAACCACTAGAGAAGTTCCACCTATAATTAATGTGTCTGCTTTTGAGATAGCATCGATAGCTCCTTTAAGTACACTTTCATCTAAACCTTCTTCATATAAAACTACATCAGGTCTAACAGTTCCACTACATTTAGGACAAGTAGGTATTCCCTTAGAATTTAAAATAAAATCCATATCATAGCTATCATTACACTTAATGCAATAGTTTCTATGAATTGAGCCATGAAGTTCAAATACATTTTTAGAACCAGCTGCTTGATGAAGTCCATCAATGTTTTGAGTAATGATTGCTTTAAGTTTACCCATTTCTTCAAGGTTAGCAAGGGCTATATGTGCTCCATTAGGTTTAGCTTCAGGATATATAAGCTTTGCCTTATAAAAATTAAAAAATTCCTCAGGAAATCTTATAAAGTAAGTATGAGAAACTAGCTGTTCAGGAGAAAGGGTCATGTTAAGTCTTGCATTAAAAAGCCCATTGGCACTTCTGAAATCTGGTATATTTGATTCGGTAGATACTCCTGCGCCACCAAAGAATACTATGTTATTGCTATTTCTTAAAATTTGTGTTAGTTTTTCTATTTCAGTATTCATATAATCATCTCCATAAATTATTTATTAATCCTATTATGACACGAAGTTATAGAAAATAAAATATACTTATAGAACATGTTGGAAAGACAAAACACTTTGTAATATTCTTAAAAAAGCTGTTGCAAAAAAAGACTCTAACAAATACGAACCTTGGAAAGCTGCATTAATGCAAGCAATTGGCTCTAACCTCGATTGGACAAATAAAGAAAATCTTAAGCCGCTTATTGAGTTTATACAAAAAAATTATAATGATATTTGAGATATGAGACATAGAGTAGGCTAATAACTATGACTTATAACCATAAAGTTGAATATCACTCAAGTTTTTTCAACTCAAGTATGAACTACTCTCCATTGTTGACAGTTGTAATTAAGCTTATAATAAAAGTACTAAAAAGGCTCAAAGGCGGAGGTAGTGAATATGAATAGATTAAATATTGGAGAGACTATTTTACATTTAAGGAAAGAAAAAAAGGTTACTCAAGAGCAGTTGGCAAGTATGATTGGAATTTCAGCAGGAGCAGTAAGTAAATGGGAGACTGGAAATTCAACACCAGATATTTCTTTATTAGCGCCATTGGCAAGAGCATTGGATACCTCTTTAGATGTTTTACTTTCCTTTCAACAAGAACTTTCTGAAGTAGAAGTAATTAATATAAAAAAAGAATTAGTTGAAGTATTTTTACATCAGAGTTATATGGATGGTGAATTAAGATGTAAAGAATATGAGAAAGAATACCCTAATAGTGTATATTTAAAATTGATAATTGCACAATTGATTCAAATGTATTCTATGATGTCAGGTAATGTTTCAGAGGAATGTATAAAATCAAGAATGGAGTATTGCTTAACTTTGCTTTATCAAGTTACTGAAAGTAAGGTTTCAAAGTATATATCAGTAGCTTTATTTTCTATTGCTAATATACAGATGACCTTAGAAAACTATGAAGAAAGTGAAAAGGCCCTTAAGGAATTATCAAATTCATTTATAGATCCCATGGTACTATATTCGTCATTGTTACAGAAGCAAGGAAAGAACAAAGAAGCGGAAAATATGTGCAAAGGAATGCTTATACAGTATTTAAATCAAAGCAATGCAATGATAGCAATATTAGCAAGGCTCTCAAAAGGTGAACATAATTATGAAAAGGCAGTTTTCTATTTAGATGCTCTAAATCAAGTAGAGAGTATATTTAAAATAGGGATGGGTTCAGGAGCATATAATTACTGTAGGCTATATATTGAAATAGGGGACAAGGAGCTTGCTGCAAAATGGTTTAACAATTATGTAAAAGAGCTACTTTCTACAGAATATGATTATAGCAATAACCCTTATTTTGAAAATCTTAAACTAGAGGTAAATGTGGAAGGGCAGAAGATAATAAGAAAAAAACTATTTCAATCACTTATGGATGAAGAAGATTTGAAAGTATTATGTGGAAGCCTAGAGTATGAAGAGGCAATTAAGGCACTAAAAAATACTGTTTCTGAAATGTAAAAGTGGATTTTGTATGTTCATCAGAAAAGTAAAATAAATAATATGTGAGTTTTGACTTTGAGATATTCATTGAACTCTATTTTGAAAAAAGAGGGTAATGGAACATTTATTTACATTTTTTTAATGCATGGGAAACATGTTGAGAAAAAGGGATGATACTTGTTAAGGTAATCAATACTATCCAAGGAAATAAAAAGGGGCAAAATTATGGTTTATTATAATGAAATATATTATGATTCTGCCTATGGAGTTATGGAATATTATCCATGTAAGAAGGAGATTATCTATTTAGAGATTAATGTTGAATAAGTAAAAGATTACAGTATAATTTTCATGTAAATAAAGTTTAATATAATATAAAGGCTATTATATTAGGTATATAAATAAAGGGGATAGTAAAAATATATCGTAGCAGATGTAAAATTAATAAAGTGAGGTAGTATTTATGAATTTAGAAATGGTCACAATAGCAGTAGCAGAGTTAGAAGAATCAGAAAGATTTTATAAAGAAATTTTAGAATTAAAAGAAGTACAAAGAATAGATACTCCGGAAGGAATACACATTATTTTCTTAAAGGATGAAGAGTCTGGAACTATTGAATTAATAGAATATCCAAATAGCTTTAAAGAATTAAAAAAAGCTAATGGTTCAAATATCTCTATTGTATTTAATGTAAATAATTTCAATGAAGCGGTAAGAAAATTAGAAGAACAAAATGTAAAGGTGATTAATGGACCTATGGAAAATTATATATTTATAAATGATCCAAATGGCGTGAAAATTGGAATTAGACAAAGGCATTAAAAGATACATTAGCATGAAAAGATTAATTTGTCATGGTGATAAATGTAAATTTCATACTATGAAATTATAAATAATAGTAATGCAAATAACCAGTTAATTTATTTTTAAAATAAATTAACTGGTTATTTTATTTTTAGATATAGATAAATTATAAATGTAAATATAATAAACTCTTCAAAAAAATTATTGATAAATTTATTTTTTATAAAACCTTAGATAAGAAATCTATAGTTCTAGAGTTTTTAGGATTTCCAAAAAGTTCATCTGGAGTGCCTTCTTCTAGAATTTTTCCTTCATCCATAAATAAAATTCTATCTCCAACTTCTCTTGCAAAGCCCATTTCATGGGTTACTACCACCATGGTCATACCTTCTTTGGCCAGTTCTTTCATAACATTTAAAACTTCACCAACCATTTCAGGGTCTAAAGCAGAAGTAGGTTCGTCAAATAGCATTACATCTGGACTCATGGCTAAAGCTCTGGCTATTGCTATCCTTTGCTTTTGTCCACCAGATAAGGAGCTTGGATAAGCACTAGCTTTATCTGTTAGACCTACCATTTTTAAAAGAGATAGAGCTTTTTCATTAGCTGATTGAACCTTTTCACCTTTTACCTTAATAGGTGATATAGTTATGTTTTCTAATACTGATTTATGAGGAAAGAGATTAAATTGCTGGAATACCATTCCCATTTTTTCTCTTAGTTTATTTATATTAGACTTTTTATCAGTGATATTATTTCCTTCAAATATAATTTCTCCTGAAGTCGGCTCTTCTAGTAGATTAAGACAACGTAAGAAGGTAGACTTACCAGAACCAGAAGGGCCAATAATTACAACAACTTCTCCTTTAGTTATATGTTCATCAATTCCCTTTAAAACTTCTAGTTCTCCAAAGTTTTTCTTTAAATTTTTAACGTGAATCATTTCCTTTAAGTCTCCTTTCTGCATAAGCCATTAATCTTCCTAGAGTAAATGTTAGGATAAAGTAGCAGATTGCTGCTACAATTAAAGGCTCAAAGTTTCTATAGGTGGCACCTGTAACTAGCTTAGCACCATAAGTAATTTCTGCTACACCTATAGCTGATGCCATAGATGATTCCTTTATTATAGCCACAAACTCATTACCAATAGCAGGTAAAATATTTCTTATGGCTTGTGGTAATATAATATGTTGCATGGCCATTCTTTGATTCATACCTAGACTTCTTGCAGCCTCTAATTGTCCTTTATCTACTGCATCAATTCCACTTCTTATTATTTCTGCCACATAAGCTCCTGAGTTAAGTGAAAGTGCTATTACACAAGCTACTAAAGGAGTAAGCTTAACTCCAAAGGAGGTTGTACCAAAATATACTATAAAAATTTGTAGTAATAAAGGTGTTCCTCTTATGAATTCTATATAAATAGAAGCTATAACCTTAGGAATAGGTACTTTTAATACAGATAACTTTGACCTTTTCATGAAGCAAAGAAGGGTTCCTAGGATTGCTCCAAATAGAACTGATAGCATTGCTACTAATAAAGTCCATTGAATACCTTCTATAAACACTGGATAATATTTTTCTAAAAACTTAAAACTTAAATTAGACATAGCTTCCTCCTTTGTAGCTAGTAAAAATTATTGAGCTGTAACCTCATCTTTACTTAATTTTATAGCTTCTTTATAAAACTCTTGTATTTTACCTTCAGATTCTAATCTTTCTAATGTTTTATTAACTGCTTCTAGTAAAGTAGCTTGTCCCTTTGGAAGAGCTATAGCAGAACCACCACCGGAAGTATCATTAATTTTTTCTTTTGCAACAGCTAATTCTTCATGAACTATAGCTTGTATATCAGCTACTGGAAGTTCAACAATTACTGCATCTAAGTTTCCAGCTATTAAATCTTGAATTAAAGTTGGAACTTGTGCTAATAGCTTAACATCAGCATTTTCAATTCCCTGAGCTAAAGTGGCTTGTGTAGAACCATTTTGAGCTCCTACTTTTTTACCTTTTAAATCATCAATACTTTTAATAGTTTCAGAATTGTTTTTATTTATCAATATTCCTTGTTCTGCTTGAAAATATATATTTGAGAAATCTATAACTTCTTTTCTTTCTTCATTAACTGATAATCCAGACACTCCTAAATCAATGATTCCATTTCTTGTAGCATCACAAATAGTGCTAAATTCCATCTCTTGAATTTCGTATTCTACACCCAAATCTTTAGCAATTTCACTTACTAGAGATATGTCTAGACCAACGGTTTTCTTTTCACCATTTTCCATTATAAAGAATTCATAAGGTGCGTAATCAACACTCATACCTACTTTTAATTTTCCTTCTTTTTTTATTTTAGATAGCAAGTCCACCTCTTCTTTATTACCGCATGCCATTAAAGATAGTGACATGGTACCTACCATAGCTAGTGCAAAAATTTTTTTTAGTATACCTTTTTTCATTGTTGTATCCCCCTTGTATAATAATTTATTACCGTTGCATAATTATACAACTATAACTTATAAATATGCAATAGTTTTTTAATATTTTTTTTAAAAAGATTTATATTAATTAAAAAAATTTATATTTATTTAAGTTAAAATACTATATTAGGGGAAAATAAATTATGAAAACCATTGTGAACTCAATGGTGACGTGATAATATTACTATGTTGTTAAAATGAGAGCTTATTACTAAATAGTACAGCTCTAGAAAACTTATTTATGTTGAAATCAAGAGGAGTAAGATTATGAAATTATCAGAAAAAGCTAAGAATCGACAAATGAATAAAGAAGCTATCATTTCTATTATTTTGTATATACTTTATTTTATGTGGTGGTATGTTACTGGCTTTGGGCTAGGAAGTGGAGATCCATCTACTTATAAATATGTAATGGGACTACCATTGTGGTTTGTATTAAGTAGTTTTGCAGGACCAATAATACTTATTGTAGCAGTAACATTTACTGTAAAGTATTTATTTGTGGATATGGATTTGGAAAATGATGAAGAACAAAAGAATAATCATAAGGAAAAATAAAGTGGGGAATGTAGTATGGAAAAAATGTTAATTGTAATACCAATTATTCTTTATTTAGCATTAAACTTATTTGTAGGAGTTTGGATTAGTAAAAATTCAGCAAAAGAAAATGCTAAAAATGGATTTATAAATAATTACTTCATAGGTGGAAGATCTATGGGAGGGTTTGTTCTTGCCATGACATTAATTGCAACTTATACTAGTGCTAGCAGTTTTATTGGTGGACCTGGAATTGCTTATTCTGTAGGATTAAGTTGGGTATTTGTAGCAGTAACTCAAGTTCCAACAGCATTTTTAACACTAGGAATCTTAGGAAAAAAGCTAGCTATAATATCAAGAAAAATTAATGCTGTAACAGTTACAGATTATTTATACAAAAGATATAAATCACCCACAGTAGTTATAATGGCATCTATTGCTTTAGTAATATTTTTTATTGTAACTATGGTGGCACAGTTTATTGGAGGAGCTGTACTATTCCAGTCTATTACAGGATTTTCTTATTTGGTAGGACTAATTTTATTTGGTACAATAGTAATTATATATACTACCATAGGAGGCTTTAAAGCAGTAGTTGTTACTGACACCATTCAAGGAATTATAATGATAATAGGTACAGGACTGATTATTTACTCTATTATAAAGGTTGGCGGGGGAATGGATACTATTTCAGCTACTTTAAATGAAGTTAATCCAGTATGGAATACCCCTTTATCTGGAGAACATTTTAGTAAAGGATACATCATGTCCTTTTGGGTATTAGTAGGAGTAGGAACCCTTGGACTTCCTCAAAACACAGTTAGAGCTATGGGGTTTAAGAATAGTAAATCCATGCATGATGCTATGATTTATGGAACAGTAGTATTTTTTATTTTAATGTTTGGAATGCTTTTAGCGGGAGTACTTTCTGCAGCAATTCTTCCAAAGGGAATTACAAATTCAGATACTGTTATTCCAACTTTAGTTATTAATATTATGCATCCTGTAGCTGCTGGAATATTTCTTGCAGCACCACTAGCAGCAGTTATGTCAACGGTATCTTCTATGTTAATCTTATCGTCTGCTGCAATTATAAAAGATATATATATGAACTATATTATGAAAAATGATGATGTAAAAGAAGGTAAAGATTTTGAAAAGAAGATATCAAAAATGAGTTTATGGTCCACAGCAATTATAGGGCTTATAGTGTTTATTCTTGCAATACAACCTCCAGCATTACTTACTTTTATTAATCTATTTGCTTTTGGTGGATTAGAGGCTGCTTTCTTTTGTCCAGTGGTCTTTGGTTTATATTGGAAAAGGGCTAATGCTATGGGTGCTATAATATCTATGATTTGCGGTGTTGGTTCCTTTATAATATTTTACGTCACAAAGTTTGCACCAATGGGAGTTCAACCTATTGTTCCAGCTCTTGTGGTAGCTATAATTACATTCTTAATGGGAAGTTATATTGGGAAAAAACCAGATAGAGATGTAATAGAATTATTCTATGGTATAGAAGAATAAAGTGTTTAAATGAGTTTAGAGTTATATCAAAACAAAATTAATGTTAAATTAATATTGAACTTATATTTATTTTAAATGAATGTACAATATTTAATTAAGATTAGAAAATTGTTTTGATATAACTCTTTTTTAGTTTCCTATCTTCAATAGTATTCAAAAAATACTAGTAAGTTTTTAATTAAAGATGATACTACGAAATAACTTAAGGTATAATAGAATAATATAGAATTAGAGTTTATTTATAGGGGGTAGGGGAAAATTACCAATATATATTTTGTAAGACATTGTGAACCAGATTTTTCAATTCATGAAGATTTAATTAGACCACTAACTCAAAAAGGGCAAGAGGATAGTAAAAAAGTAGAGAAAGTATTAAAAAATAAAGAGATTCATGCTATTTACTCTAGTCCATATAAACGTGCAATAGATACCGTTAGGAAGTTAGCAAATACTTTAAATTTAGAAGTAAAAACTAAGGATGATTTGAGAGAGCGGACTATTGCAGATCAATGGATAGATGATTTTAATGAATTTGTAAAATGTCAATGGGAGGATTTTGAGTACAAGCTTTCTAAGGGTGAATGTCTTAGACAGGTGCAAGAGAGAAATATAACAGCATTAAAAGAAATATTAAATGAGAATAAAGGCAAAAATGTAGTAATAGGAACTCATGGCACAGCTTTAAGTACAATATTGAATTATTATAATAAAACCTTTGGTTATGAGGAGTTTAATAGAATAAAAAGTATTATGCCTTGGATTATTGTTATGGAATTTAAGGGTGAGGAATTTATAGGATTTAAAGAAATAGATATAGATTAATGGAGGAGGAACAAAATTGAGAATACTTCATACTGGAGATTGGCATCTAGGAAAAAATCTAGAGGGTCAGAGTAGGATGGATGAGCAAGAAGAGTTCTTAAAGGACTTTGTAAATATAGTAGAAGAAAATAATATAGATTTGGTTATTATTGCAGGAGATGTCTATGATACAAGTAATCCACCAGCTAGAGCTGAAAAAATGTTTTATGATACTTTAAAGAGAATTTCTAGAAATGGTGAAAGGCTAACCCTTGTAATATCGGGAAATCATGATAATCCAGAGAGATTAGTGGCAGCCGGTCCTTTAGCTATGGACCATGGAATAATTATGGTGGGAACTCCAAAAACTGTAGTTCAACCAGGGATCTATGGAAAACACAGGCTTATTGAATCTGGAGAAGGGTTTATTGAAATTGAAGTTAATGGAGAAAGAGCAGTTATATTAACAGTACCCTATCCTAGTGAAAAAAGATTAAATGAAATATTGTATAGTGGCATGGAAAGTGAAGAAGAAAAATTAATGTCCTATAGCGATAGAATACATGAATTATTTCACACTTTAGAAGGTCATTATAGAGAAGACACTATAAATTTAGTAGTATCACATCTATTTGCCATGGGAAGTGAAGAAAGTGGTTCAGAGAGAAGCATACAACTAGGAGGAAGCTACATAGTAAATGGCAGTTGTTTTCCAGAGTCAGCTCAATATATAGCTCTTGGTCATGTGCATAAGCCTCAAATAGTTCCTGGAACTAATAAAAGAGCACGATACTCAGGTTCACCTCTTCATTATAATAAAAAGGAAATTAGCTTTAAAAATAAATGTTTTATAGTAGATGTGAAGGCTGGAGAAGATAGCCTTATAGAAGAGGTGGAAATAAAGGTTTATAAGCCCATTGAGGTGTGGAAATGTAATGGAGTAGAGGAAGCTATCTTAAAGTGTGAGGAAAATAAGGATAGAAATTGTTGGGTTTATCTTGAAATTTCTACAGATAGATATATAAATGAAGATGAAATAAAGAAAATGAAGATATTAAAAAGAGATATCCTAGAAATTATGCCTAAGATTATAGGGGTAGAGGAAGAGGATGAAAATGCTAGGAGTCTTTCTGAAAAATCCTTTGAAGAGATATTTAAGGATTTTTATAAAAGAGAAAGAGGAGTAGATGCAGAGGATGAAGTGGTTGATTTACTTATGTCTATAATCTCAGAAGAAGGAGGCGAAGATAATGAAACCAATTAGTCTTAAAATTAAGGGATTAAATAGCTTTAATGAAGAGCAATTTATAGATTTTGAAAAACTTACGGAGCAAGGCTTTTTTGGTATATTTGGACCTACTGGCAGTGGGAAATCTACAGTATTAGATGGAATAACTTTAGCTTTATATGGAGAGGTTTCAAGAAAAAGTTCAAACTTTATAAATACTAATTGTGATAGCCTAGCTTTAAGTTATACCTTTCAAATTTCAGGAGCAAAGCCTAAGAGATATGTTGTAGATAGAGAATTTAAAAGGGATAAGAAAACGGGTAATCCTATATCAGGAAAATGTAAGATAATAGATATGACTTTTGAGGAGCACATAATTTTAGCAGATAAGGTGAAGGAAGTTACTGCAGCTTGTAGAGAGATTATAGGATTAAGTTTAGAGGATTTTACTAGAACTGTAGTGTTACCTCAAGGGAAATTTAGTGAGTTTTTAAGGTTAGAGGGTAGAACGAGAAGAGATATGCTTGAGAGGTTATTTAACTTACAAAAGTATGGTGATAATCTTTCAAGTAAGCTTAAGGCTGAAGTAATCAAGGAAGAAAGTAAATACAAGGAGCTATCTGGTGAGCTTAAGGGCTATGAAAATATAAATGAGGATACATTAAAAGAAAAAGAGGATGAACTAAAAGCTTCAACAGATATACTAAAAAAAGGTAATGAGGAACTTAAGAAGTTAGCAGAAGATTTTAAGGAAAAAGAAGAAGTTTGGAAGTTAAGCTTAGATATTAAAGACTATGAGGAAAAGAAAAAAGCTCTAATGGGAAAAGCTGAAGAAATAGAAGAGTATAAGGAAAAACTAAAAATTGGTGAAGGTGCAGCTAGGGTTTTACCTTATATAGAAAGCTATGAAAATACTCTAAGAGATTTAAAAGCCTCGAAGGAAAAGGAAAATGCCTTAAATCTCCAATATGAAAAATTAAAAGTAGAAAAAGATGAACTAGAAAGTAAGTGGAATTTTTGGAGAAAGAAAAAGGATAAGGAATTACCTGACTTAAAAGTAAAAGAAGAAAAGGTTAAGGATGCTTTAATAGAAAAGAAAAATTTAGATGCTTTAAAAGTTAATATTAGTGAGTTAAGAGAAAGTGTTAAAAGTTTAAATGAGCAGGGACAGAAAGCTCAGGGAGAAATAGATATTTTAGATAAAAGAATTCTTAAAGGTGGAAATGTTATAAAAGAAACTGAGATGAAGTTTGAAGCCCTTAAGATAGATAGTGACTTAAAGGAAAAGGTTCAAAGGGGTATTAGACTTAATGAAAGATTTTTAGACTTAAAAGCTTTAGTAGATAAAGATAGATTAACCTTAACAAAACTTAAAAAGTTTATGGAAGAAGAACACGTAAAAGAGGATTTATGCAGAGATGAACTTAGTAAAAAGGAAGCATTGCTTATAGAAAAGGAAGAGGAGTTAGAGAAACTAATTAATACTTGTCCAGGAGAATCTACTGATCTTTTGAATCTTCAAAGAAGGATATCTGAGGAAACAGAAAAGACTAAAAGATATAGCCTTGCAACTGAAGTTATTATAAGCTCAGAAGAAATTATTAAAAATTTAAGGGAAGCAGTAAATAAATATGAGAAAAATAAGTCTAGGATAGATGAGGCCATTAAAGGTTTAAAAGCAGAAATATTAGAGCTACAGGTTGAGACTTTAGCAAGTGAGCTTAGAGAAAATTTAAATAAGGGTGAACCTTGTCCTGTTTGTGGTTCTTTAGAGCATCATGTTGAGAATATAAGGCATATAGAAAACCTAGACTTAACTGGAAAAAATGAAAAACTGCATGACTTTGAAAATCAACTTAAGGAAATAGAAATGAATATTACTAGGGATAACACTAAAATCTTAAATTTAGAAGAAAACATTAAGGCTAAAGAACTAGAAATAAAAGCTTTAGGGGATGATTTTAAAGTTGGGAATCTAGGAGTATTAGAAGAAAAATTTAAAACACTAGATAAAGAACTTTCACAGTATAATAAAGATAAAGAAGTTTTAGAGACTGTTATAAAAACCTTAAAAGAAGAAAAACTATCCTTAGAAGGGAAAAGAAATACTATTAAATCAGTAGTAGAAGAAAAGGAAAAGCAATATAATGATGTAGAGCTAGAATTTAATAAAAATACTCTATCTTGTAGTGATTTAGAAAATGATATTAGTAGCATAAAAAATTCTATCAATGTAGAAAATTTTCAAGAAAAAAATGAAGAAATATTAAGGATAGAAAAAGAAAGAGAAGAGTTAGAAAAGAACATAAGAAAGTATAGAAAGGGATTAGATGATCTAATAGATAGCAAGGAATCCCTACAAATAAGCATAAATTCTCTTAGAGAAAACTTAGCTAAAGAAAAATCTGCTCTTATAGAAAAAGAAAAAAGTGCAGAGGAGAAGGAACTTCAAATAAAAGCTAAGGTAGGAGAACTCGATAATCTCAAGGACTTATTAGTGCAGCTTCAGGAAGAAATAAAAACTATAGAAGACTCCTTTAATGATTATGATAAGAAAAAGGAATCCATGGAAAAAGACTTTAAAAGCTGTAATGAAGCTTTAATAGAAATCATAAGTAAGGTTAGACAGTTAGATAAACGAGAGGAAGAAGAAAGAACTTACTTGAAGGATTGCTTAAGGAAGGAAAGTTTTGAAGATATAGAGCAGGTTAAAGATAATGTGATTTCTAAGGTGGAAATAGAGAGATTAAAGACATTTATTGAAGAGTATAATAACAGTATATCCAAGGTTAATGGGGCTATTGAAAGTTTACTTATAAAGATAAATGGAAGAGAAGTAAGTGAAGAAGCTTGGCAGCAGGTTCAAAAAGAAAAGGCTATAAAAGAAGAGGAAATAAAAGCTTTTACGGAAGTAAATATAAGATGTTCAGAAGAAGTTAATTATATAAAGAAAAAACTATTGGAGTTAAAGGAATTGTTAGATAAAAAAGAAAAATTAGACCATAAATTAGCTCTTCTTGATGATTTAGAAAAGCTATTTAAGGGTAAAAAGTTTGTTGAGTTTGTAGCTGCTACTAGACTAAAATATGTATCCATGGAAGCCTCTAAGAGACTTAAGGAAATTACTAGTGGAACTTATGGTTTAGAAGTAGATGAACAGGGTAAATTCATAATAAGAGACTATAAAAATGGAGGAGCCTCAAGAGATGCATCCACACTTTCAGGAGGAGAGACATTCCTAACATCCTTAGCTTTAGCCTTAGCACTATCCTCAGAGATTCAACTTAAGGGAACAGCGCCCTTAGAGCTATTCTTCTTAGATGAAGGCTTTGGAACACTAGATGATGACTTACTAGAAGTAGTTATGAGCTCCTTAGAGAGAATTCATAATGATAAACTTAAGGTAGGAATAATAAGTCACGTAGAATCTATAAAAAATAGGGTACCAGTAAAATTAGTAATTACTCCAGCGGAATCAGGTAGAGGTGGAAGTAAAGTTAAGATTGAAAGAAGTTAATTGCAACAATGATTTTTAATGTTATAATAGATTATTGGCATTAAGAGAAATGTAAATGAGGATGCAACTTAAGACAAGAAGTTTTATTGGTTAAATACAAACTCTATGTATGGCAAAATAAATATGTAAAGTGAGAAAAAGATATGAGATATGAAAGATTAGAAAAGCAAATAAATAGACTAGACAATGATATTGATTCTATGGGAGTAGCAAAGAAGTATTTATCAAATATTGATGAAATTAATGAGGTAATTAAAGAATTAAATGAAAAAAGAATAGGCCTTGCTAATGAGCTGTATTTTGAAGATCATTCATCCTATGCACAATGCTGTATAGAGATAAGCAATGTAATTGATAGACCTCTTGGTCAAGAATCACAGGCTGAATTACTTGAGACTATAAAAGAAATTTTTGGAAGAAAGTCTCCAAATGTAAGCAAAAAAAGTTATGGACTTAATGCTTGGCTTAAAGAACTGGATATAGAATATAAGTGGATTGAAAAAGAAAATGAAGATTGGGCTACCTTAATAATAAGTGGATTTGGATTACACGAATAAAATAAAAAAATATTCTTAATTTTATATTGACGAAATAAATATATTTGTATATTATAGATAATAATATCAATAATAGCTATGATGAGAAAAGTAGATATTTAATTTCTTTTACAGAGAGCTCCAGGTGCTGAAAAGGAGTAAAGAAGTATTTATCGAAACAAGGCTCTGAGCTTCATACGGATTCTTTAAAGATGATGCTATGACGTAGGTCTACGTTACAGGACTAGAGTATAAGTATTTTAAATACCGTACTTGATAAGATTGATATGGTGACATATCTATGAATTTAGGTGGCAACGCGAAGATATAACTCTCGCCCTAAGGACTATAACAGTCCTAGGGTGGGAGTTTTTTTACGAGCAAAGCGAAAAGTTGCTTTAGCAACGTCACTCCAAATTTTATATTTGGTTAAGTGAAAAACTATAAAATCTTAAAATTAAAATTTATATATAAATGGGAGGTGAATTTAGTAAAGCTTGAAAAAAGCTTTACTAAGAGGATATGTGTAATGAAAATGATTCTTTAAACTTTGTAGATAGACTAGTGAAGGAAGATATTAATGAGGGAAAATGTGATGAAATTCATACTCGGTTTCCTCCTGAACCTAATGGATATCTCCATATAGGAAGTGCTTATGCAATAAATATAAGCTATGGAATTGCTAAAAAGTATAACGGAAAATTCAACTTAAGATTTGATGACACTAACCCAGGTAAAGAAGACCATGAGTATGTAGATGCTATTATGGAAGATATGAAGTGGATGGGGTTTGACTATGAGGATAGACTTTTTTATGGTTCAGATTACAGTGAAAAAATATATAACTATGCTTTATATTTAATAAGAAAGGGAAAGGCTTATGTATGTAATTTAACTCCCGATGAAGTAAGAGAATATAGGGGAACTTTAACAACACAGGGTAAAAATAGTCCATATAGAGATAGAACTATTGAAGAAAATTTAGAGTTATTTGATAAAATGAAGGCTGGTAAATATAAAGAGGGAGAAGCTGTGTTAAGAGCAAAAATAGATATGGCAAGTCCCAATATGAATATGAGAGACCCAGTTATTTATAGAATATCCTATACGCAACACTATAAAACTGGTACTCAATGGTGCATATATCCTATGTATGACTATGCTCATCCAATTCAAGACTATATTGAAGGGGTTTCTCATTCCTTATGTTCTAATGAATTCAAAGATCATAGACCCCTTTATGAATGGGTTTTAAATGAGTTAGATTTAGATAATCCAAAACCAAGACAAATTGAATTTGGAAGAATGAATTTAAGTGGAGTAGTTACAAGTAAGAGATATTTAAAGATGTTAGTAGCTAGTGGAGAAGTTGATGGATGGGATGATCCAAGGCTTTCAACTTTAAAGGGAATGAGAAGAAGAGGGTATACACGAGAGGCAATTTTAAACTTTTTAAGAGAAATTGGAGTTGCTAAGGCTGATACTTTAGTAGATGTTGCTATGCTAGAGAACTCTTTAAGACAAGATTTGAAATTAAGGGTACCTTCTGTTATGGCAGTTCTTGATCCAATAAAAGTTGTAGTAACAAATTTGCCAGAAGAACATTTAGAGTATTTAACCATTGAAAATAATGGTGAAAATGAAGACTTAGGTAAGAGAGAGATGCCTTTTACTAAAGAATTGTATATTGAAAGAGAGGATTTTAGTGAAAATCCACCTAAGAAATATAATAGATTAGTATTAGATGGAGAAGTTAGACTTAAGGGAGCATATTTTATAAAATGTAATGAGGTAATAAAGAATGAATCTGGTGAAATAGTAGAGCTTAGATGTAGCTATGATCCAGAGACTAAGAGTGGTAGTGGTTTTACTGGAAGAAAAGTTAAGGGTACAATTCACTGGGTAAGTGCAAAGTATGGAGTACCTTGTGAAGTTAGATTGTTTGAGAATTTATTTAATGATGCTCCATCTGGAGATAATTTATTTGAATATATAAATAAAAATTCCTTAGAAGTAAAGAAAAATGCAATTATTGAACCAGCAGCGCTTAGACTAAACGAAGAAGGTAGATTTCAATTTATAAGACATGGATACTTTATAAGAGATACTAGATTATCTGAAGAAAAACTAGTATTTAATAGAACTGTATCTTTGAAGAGCTCTTATAAAAAGTAAGTCAGTGTATATAAGAAAAATCCATTAGAAATAAAGTATAGAAAATAGCCCAAGGGATAAAGAAAATCCTTTGGGCTATTTTTATATAAGTAGGATAAGAAATTACATTAGTTTTTCCTGTATTATTTTGTGTAATTATCGAAATAACCTTGGATGAAGATTATAGGAGTTCCCTTATCTCCACTTCCAGAAGTTAAGTCAGATAATGAACCTATAAGATCAGTAAGTCTTCTTGGAGTAGTACCTTGTGATTCCATAGCACCTACTAAATCAGATTCTTTATTTTTAATATATTCAGAGATAGCAGACTTAAGTTCTTCACCTTTTAAATCAGCAAAGTTATTATCAGCAAGATATTTTAACTTAACTTCATTTGGTGTTCCTTCAAGTCCTGGAGTATATGCAGGTGATACAACTGGGTCTGCAAGTTCCCAAATCTTACCTACTGGATCTTTGAATGCTCCATCTCCATAAATCATAACTTCAACAGTTTTTCCAGTTTTCTCTTTAATCATAGCTTGTATATTATCAACTACTGGTTGGCAGTTACGAGGGAAAAGTTTAACTGTTTCCTCTGTAGATTTGTTTGAGCCTAAAAGTCCATAAGCTTCATTGAATCCACTACCATCAATTGATGAAGATAAAATATCATCAAGACTATAAATCTTTTCTCCACCATTTGCCTTAAGTATTTTCTTAGTTCTGAATCTAGTGTGAATGTCACAAGTAAGTACACTCTTTGTATAATCTAATATAGTTTTTGGATTATTTGAGAATATAACTTCACACTCTACTCCATAGCTTTCAACTAGAGATTTGTAATACTCAATATAATCAACACCGGTAAATGGATGTTTATTAAATCCAAAGTGTTCACGGAATTGCTTTTCAGTTAGAACATCTGTCCAAGGATTAACTCCTTTTTCATCTAGGATATCTAAATCTACTAAATGGTTACCAACTTCATCAGAAGGATAGCTAAGCATTAAAACAATTTTTTTAGCACCCTTTGCAATACCACGAAGGCATATAGCAAAACGGTTACGGCTTAATATTGGGAATATTACTCCCACAGTATCTTCACCAAACTTTGAGCTTACATCTTTAGCAATATTATCTATAGAAGCATAGTTTCCTTGTGCACGAGCAACTACAGATTCAGTTACAGTAACTACATCTTTATCATTAATTGAGAAACCTTCAATTTTAGCAGCAGTTAGCACGCTATCTACAACGATTTCTTCAATGTTATCTCCTTTGTTTATGATTGGGCAACGAAGTCCTCTAACAACAGTTCCAACGACTCTTTCCAATTATAACATCTCCTTTATGTAAAATTACATTAATTTTTAAAACCTACACTTGTAATATACACCATTTTAGTGGTATAAGTAAAATAAATAGATTAAATAGTAGATATAAGGAGTGCTTATATGATAAGTAAATTAGATTTATATAAGGTGTTTTGTATGGTGGGAAAGCATGAAAGTTTTTCAAGAGCTGCTAAAGAGTTATACATGACTCAACCCGCAGTAAGTCAATCTATTATGCAATTAGAAAGAGAACTAGATATAAGGCTTTTCACAAGAACTTCTAAAGGGGTTATACTTACAAATGAGGGGCGAATTTTATTTGAATATGCTAGCTCTGCCATGAATTTGATACATGTTGGAGAAGATAAACTTTTAAAAATTAAAAATATGATGATAGGAGATTTAAAAATAGGTGTAGGAGATACCATATCAAGATATTTTTTATTACCCTATTTAGAACAATTTCACAAGGAATATCCCAATATTAAGTTTAAAATAATAAATGCCACAACCTTAGAGCTTTGTGCTAGTGTAAAGTCAGGGGAAATAGACATTGCAATTTGTAATTTTCCTATTGAAGATTCTGCACTGGAACTTAGAGAATGTATGGATATTCATGATATATTTGTCTGTGGAAATAAGTACAAGAACCGTTGCTCTAGACCCATTAGCCTCGAAGAAATAACAAAATTACCATTAATATTATTAGAATCTAAATCTATATCAAGGCAATACATAGAAAAATATATGTTATCTAAAGGAATTAAAATTACTGCTGAAATCGAATTAGGATCTTATGATTTATTATTAGAATTTGCAAGGGCAAACTTAGGAATAGCCTGTGTTATTAAAGAATTTTCAAAAGAATATTTAGAAAAGGGAACAGTATATAAAGTGAAATTAAAAGAAGAAATACCTAAAAGAAGTATAGGGCTATGTTTTTTAAAGAGTGTGTCCCTTTCTCCAGCAACTACAAAATTTATTGAAATACTAGAGCATAAAACAGACATATAGGACAAAAACATATACAAAAATAGAATATACCCTGAAAGCTTAACACACAAAATAGAGGATTACTTTACAGGGCATTTTGTATTAACTAAAAATGACTACTTACTTCTTCTCTTTCAATTCTTTTTACATCTTTTAATCTTAAATGAGTTACGTCCATAATTTTATCATAGGATTCGCCATCTATAAGCATTTGTTTAGCTTTTTCACGTAGCTCAGGGTTATCTTCTAATTTCATAAATTTAACCTCCTTCAACATTTCGTTCGACCTTATTTTGTGATTATTATAAAAAACTATTCATATATATAGGAGCGCAATTAGGTATTTATTGAATGGTATAGTTGAATTTGTAAATCCGCAATGTTATAATAAATATAATTTAATAGATAGCTAGGGGTGCCAATTTGGCTGAGAAGGAAAGTCCTAACTCTAAGAACCTGATATGGTTAGTACCATCGGAGGGAAGCAAATAATAAGTCTTATTTTTATATAAAATAAAAGTCTTGCTTATGCAAAATTAGTATTTTTATAAAAGCTTAAGTAAAGATATAATTTTAATTATTAATATTTAAACTTAAATAAGAAGATATTGTTATATGAGTTATTGAGATTTTCAACACCTAGCATTTGTTAGGTGTTTTTTATTTGTAAAAATAAGTTAGTTAATGTACATAGGTATTGAAAGAAGGTGAAAATATGAAGGTTAATGGAAAAAGTGTAGATATGAATGGAATAACTACTATAAGCAGTTTGCTAAGTAAGTTAGATGTTAATGAAGAAAAGGTAGTAGTGGAATTAAATAAAGAAATAGTACCAAGAGAAAATTATTGGGAAATATATTTAAAAGAGGAGGATATTATAGAAGTTATATCTTTTGTAGGGGGAGGCTAAAGAGAAATTATAAATATATTTCAAAAGACTTTTACAGAAAGATGTAGAGTGGTGGATTTGTTTGAAAGAGAAAATTAAAATTAAAGTTAATGAAAACATAGAAGAAGTTAATAAGGGTGAAACATGTCTTGGTTTAAAGGATAGGCTTAAGCCTAGTTGTGATGTGGTGATACTAAATGGATTTCCTTTAGTTAAAAATAAGATATTAAAGGAAGGTGACAACATTGTTTTTATAAAGAGAGGACAAGTTCCAAGTAAAAGTGAACTTAGAGGTGTTATGATGGCAAGGCATACACCAGGGGTACATGAAAAAGTATCAAAGGCAAGAGTAGCCATTGCAGGTGTAGGAGGCCTTGGGTCCAATATTGCTATATCCTTAGCACGGTTAGGAGTGGGATTTATAAGAATAATAGATTTTGATGTGGTAGAACCATCAAATTTAAATAGACAGCAATACTTAATAAGAGATATAGGAGAATATAAGGTTATTGCTTTAAAAAAACAACTCTTAGACATAAATCCATTTATAGAGATAAATGAAAAAATTGAGAAAATAGAAAAGGAGAATATAAAAGAATTATTTGAAGATGTAGATATTGTGTTAGAAGCTTTTGATAGTGCAAATTATAAAGCAATGTTGTGTAATGAGATATTAACTAAAGTTAAGGAATCAGTCCTTATAGCATCATCAGGTATGGCAGGTTTTTATTCTTCTAATGATATACAAACTAAAAAGATAAACAATAGGTTTTATATTTGCGGAGATGGAGTAAATGAAGCTAAAGAAGGATCTGGACTCATGGCACCAAGGGTAGCAATATGTGCAAATCATATGGCAAATATGGCACTTAGAATTATGTTGAAAGAAGGGGAAAGTTAAAATGGAAGATATGTTAAAAATAGGTGGAGTAGAATTAAAAAATAGATTATTTGTAGGTACAGGTAAGTATCCGTCTAATAAACTTATAAAGGAAGTCTTGAGTGAAAGTAATTCACAGGTTATTACCTTGGCCTTAAGAAGGATAGATTTAGATAATAAGGAAGAAGATATTTTATCTAATATACCTAAGGATGTTATTTTATTGCCCAATACATCAGGGGCAACTAATGCAGAAGAGGCAGTTAGGATTGCAAGAATTGCCAAAGCTATGGGATGTGGTAACTGGATAAAAATTGAGGTTATATCGGATTCAAAGTATCTGCTTCCGGATAATGAAGAAACTATAAAAGCTACAGAAATATTAGCTAAAGAAGGATTTACAGTACTCCCATATATGTGTCCAGATTTATATGCAGGGAGAAGATTAATAGAAGCGGGAGCATCGGCGGTTATGCCTTTAGGAGCACCGATAGGAAGTAATAGAGGTATAAGAACTAAGGAACTTATTGAAATAATGATAGATGAACTAGATATTCCAATTATAGTTGATGCTGGAATAGGAAAGCCATCACAAGCAATGGAAGCTATGGAAATGGGAGCAGCGGCATGTCTTGTTAATACAGCTATAGCTTCTTCAAAAAATCCAGCTAATATGGCAAAAGCCTTTAGTATGGCGGTAGAAGGTGGACGACTTGCTTATTTATCAAAATTTGGGACTGTTTCTAAAAGTGGAAATGCATCCTCACCACTCACGGGATTTTTAGGAGAGTAAAAAACTTTACACTAACGGAAAATTTGAGGAGATGAAAAAATGAGTTTTTATAGTACCATAGAAAAATTTAAGGATTTTGACTTTAATAGATATTGGAGTAGGGTAAAAGTAGAAGATGTAGAGAGAAGTATTAATGAAAAAAATCCAAATTATGAGGACTTGCTTAATTTATTATCACCAGTAGCAGAAAAAGTATTAGAAGATATGGCAGTAAAGGTAAGGGAATTATCGTTAAGACACTTTGGAAGAACTATTTTATTATATACTCCAATTTATATTTCAAATTATTGTGTTAATAAATGCTCTTATTGTGGATATAATCTTGAAAATTCTATAAGTAGAAAAAAGCTAACTTTGGAGGAAATAAAATCAGAATCAGAAGCAGTTGCTAAACAAGGATTTAAGCACATTATTCTATTAACAGGAGAAAGTCAAATTCATTCCCCAACTAGGTATATAGTAGATGCTATAAAAGTAATGAAAGAATACTTTCCATCTATAACCTTAGAGGTACAGCCTTTAAGTGAAGAGGATTATAAAAAAACTGTAGAAGTGGGAGCAGAAGGTCTTACTGTATACCAAGAAACCTATGATGAAGAAATTTATGATAGAGTTCATTTATCAGGACCTAAAAAGAATTATAAATTTAGATTAGATACTCCAGAAAGAGGAGCAAGAGCTGGAATGAGAAGTATAAGTATAGGAGCTCTTCTTGGACTAGGTGATTTTAGAAGAGATGCCTTTTTCACAGCTCTTCATGGAGAGTATATTAGAAAGAAATATCCCCATGTAGAAGTGACTTATTCACCTCCAAGAATCAGACCTTGTGAGGGAGGATTAAAGGAGTTAAATCCAGTGGAAGATAAAAAAATGGTACAAGTTATGTTAGCTTATAAAATCTTTGCACAGCAAAGTGGAATAAATGTTTCTACACGAGAAGATCATGAAATGAGAAAAAACCTTATACCTTTAGGAATCACCAAGATGAGTGCAGGTGTGTCTACAGAGGTTGGAGGTCATGCATTAAAAACTAAAGGTACATCACAATTTTCCATAAATGATGAAGGTTCAGTAGAAGAAATAAAAGAAATGATAATAGAAGCAGGGTTTCAACCAATATTTAAGGATTGGGAAAGAATTTGATTTACCTAATAACAAATAGGCATTTAGTTAGTGAAGAAAAATATTTTAAAACCCTGCAAGAAGCTTCACTGGCTGGTGTGGATAGAATAATATTAAGAGAAAAAGATTTAGATGATGAAGAATTACAAAGACTTTATTATAAAATAAAGGAGCTAGTAATTGGAAGTACTGAGATAATAATAAATTCTAATATGAAAATTTATGAAAAAGTAAAGGAAAAAACTGTTCATCTATCTTTTAAAGATTTTATGAATTTAGATAATAAAAAGAAATTTAATGTAGGAGTTTCTGTACATTCTTTAGAAGAAGGTATAAGGGCAGATAAAAAGGGGTGTAGCTATATACTAGCATCTCATATATTTTCTACCAAGTGTAAAGAAGGATTAAAGCCTAAGGGCGTTGAATTTATTCAAGAATTAAAGAAAGTAGTTACTTGCCCTATCATAGCTTTAGGTGGAATTTCAATAGAAAATGCTTCAAAGGTTATAGAAGCAGGAGCTGATGGAGTAGCATTAATGTCTACATTTTTTTATTGTGAAGACGTATATGACCTAGTTAGAACCTTAAAATGCTAATAGTTGTTTCTAAATAATAAAAATTATCCATTGCAAATATATCTTCTATTATAGTATCATTGTATTAAAGTTGGATTATTGAAATTTAAATTACAAGGGATATAGAAATAGAATACAAAATTAAAAGTTTTGCAATAATAGAAGATGGAGGTAATAAAAATGTTAAATATAGGATGTCACTTATCTACAACCAAGGGTTTTGAAAATATGGGAAAGGAAGCACTTTCAATAGGAGCTAATACCTTTCAATTTTTTACTAGAAATCCTAGGGGTGGAAAGGCAAAGGCTATAGATGAAAAAGATGTTGCTGCCCTTTTAAGAATAATGGAAGAAAATAAATTTACTACTATACTAGCTCATGCACCTTACACATTGAATGCTTGTTCAGCAGATGAAAACACTAGAAAATTTGCATTAGAAATGATGACAGATGATTTATTGAGAATGGAGTACTTACCTAATAATTTATATAATTTTCACCCAGGTAGTCATGTTAAACAAGGTGTAGAAGTTGGAATTAATTATATTGTAGATATGCTTAATGCAGTTATTAAGCCGCAGCAGACTACTACTGTGTTATTAGAAACCATGGCAGGTAAGGGGACAGAAGTAGGAAGAAATTTTGAAGAAATAGCTGAAATTATTAATAGAGTAGAGCTAAAGGATCATATGGGAGTGTGTCTTGATACCTGTCACGTATATGATGCAGGATATGATATAGTTAATAATTTAGATGGAGTTTTAGAAGAGTTTGATAGAATAATTGGATTAGAAAAATTAAAGGCAATTCATTTAAATGATAGCAAAAATCCTTTTGAAAGTCATAAGGACAGACATGAAAAAATTGGTGAAGGTTCTTTAGGAATTGAAGCCATTACTAATATTATTAATCATTCTAAATTATGCAACTTACCATTTTTCCTTGAAACCCCAAATGACCTTGAGGGGTATGGCAAGGAAATAGAAATATTAAGAAGAAAGACTCTTAGCTAGCAGCTAAGAGTCCTCTTTCCTTATAACTACAAATTGTTTTGTTCTACCCATGTTATAAGCAAGGCTTATCATAGACTTTTCTTCTTTAGTTAGACTTCTCTTGTACATTTTTTTAAATTGATCAAATACGCCATTCATATCAACTTTTTCTTTAACAGAAGAGGTACTTCTAGAAGGATTAGTATATAATAAGGGCTTTATATTTTTATTGAAAATCTTCTTTAATACTTCTGCTGTATAATAAGCATCATTACTAGCGTCATGAAAATCACCATGAAGGGGTATATCCAAAAGTTCAATTGCATTTTTAAGCCCAATTTTTATACCTTTTTTACTATTAAAATATTTTGATGCATGGCTTTGCACGTCGATATATTTAAGTGGAAGAGAGGTAGTAGATATATTATGAAATTTTATATTTCGTAAAAGTTCTTTTATATCTACTATTCCCCATACACAGAGAACTGCTTCTTCTTTGCCAATAAATTTAGTAAATTTATCGTAAATATTAGGAAAGGTTTCTGAAGAATTTATATCATTATTACTTATTTTAGTAAGGTTTTCCACATAAGGATGTAGAGTTGTGTGAATAGTTGGCTTAATTAAAAAATTAAATGTGGATATCTTTTCGAAATTTTCATTCAATTTTAAAGCTCCTATCTGAATAATTTCAAAGGGGAGACTTAAATTATTGCTCTTTTCTACACATTGATTTTTTTCTAAACAATGTTCTTTTTTATCTTCATATTTTTGATTAAATTCTAAGTCAAATATTATATAGTTCATTATATCACCACTTTTAACATATAAAATCAATTATATTAGTATTGGTTATGTATTGATTAATTATTAAAAAATATAGAGTAACCAATACCTTACAACTATCTATAATAACAGAATTTGTAGCAATTATATAGCTTTTATTATCTAAAAAGCATAAAAATAGGCTACCTTAGATTAAATAATTTAACCCTAAGATAACCTTTTAAATTCAAGTTATAGCTTTTGAACATTCACAGCCATGGGTCCTTTAGCTCCATCAGTAATATCAAAAGTTACACTTTCACCTTCATGTAAATCTTTATTAGTTCCTTTTTCTTTTATTTGAGAATGATGTACAAATACATCATTGCCCTCATTACAAGAAATAAATCCATAACCCTTTCCTTCATCATACCATTTAACAATACCAGTTATACTAGACAATATTTATTCCTCCTTAAACAGTAAATTAACTTATAGTGTAGTATTTGAAAAAATTATGATTTTTAAACATAATAATAATTAATCTTAATAAAAAGAGATGAATAAATTTATTGTTAAGAAATGTAAGCTATTTAATGACAGTTAGATATTGATTTTTATCCACTACAACTTTCTTATGAGCTCTAAAATAATCAATGATAATGTCGGGCATTTCATTTAAGACTTCACCTACTACTCTACAATTTCTATAGAAATCATAACCACCTGCACCTGTTGCTCTATAGCTGTTCATGGCAAGGGTAAGGGTATCATTATCAAAAATGTCTTTACCCTTAAATTTCATTGAAACAACACGATTTCCTACTTCTTTGTTTATATCAAAGATATAACTCAAATTTGAGAAATAGTCATAGTTATAATGTTCTACCTTAGGTTTTAAGAAGCGGGTAGATACTTGTAATTCACCATCAATATTATCAAAGTAACTAGCGCATTTTTCAAGGGCAAGCTTTAAAGTTTTCCCATCTATTTCAATGATAGTTAGGGTATTAGGAAACATATATGTAGAAGTTATATCTCTTACTGTTACATTTTTATTAAAACCTTTTATTGAATTAGCAAATGATGTAACTGAAATATCAGCACCACTTGCATCCAACTGTACTTGATTTATGAAATTAGCTAAATAAGAGCCATTAGTAGCCATGTTTATGTGAGTACTAGGTTGAAGTTCTATATCTAAAAATCCTACAGGTGTATCCAACCACTTTTGAACTTGTTTTTCTAAATTTAAGAATTTATAATACATAGCATTATTAGGATTAAGCTCTACTTTTTTTAATGAAGAACTTATATTTTTACTTAAATCATCATGAAACTCTAAGTTTATTTCTAAAAATTTTGTCCCGTTGGGAGGGGTTTGAGCTATGTAGGTATTATGTAGATATTGTCCTGGAATTTCCATGTGTTGATGTCCAGTTAAAAGAATATGAAAATCAAATTCTTGACACAATTTATATGCTATGTTTTCATTAGTGTTGCTTAGTTTTTCATGGGATTCTAAATCATTTTCAAATCCACCATGATAAACTCCTATTACTAAATCACATTGTTTTTTAAGTTCTACATAATATTTTTCTACTGACTTAAAGGTATCTGTGATAGTGAAATTTTTTATATTTAAAGGCCTTTCCCATCTGTTTATAAAATCAGTGGTAAATCCCATTATGCCTACTTTTAACCCATTTTCCATGGTTTTAATATCATAAGGCAAAATACATATTTCTTTTGTTATATTATCTACATTAGTGCATAGGCATTTTCCATTTAAATTGCTAAGATATTTTTTCAAATAGTCATAGCCATAATTGAAATCATGATTTCCAAGAGTTACATAATCGTATTGACCTTCATTCATTACAGTTGCAAGTGGATGTATATCAAATTCATTATTACTTAGATAATTAGTTAAAGGAGAACCTTGAATTGTATCTCCACCATCTATGATTAGGGTATTTCCATCTTTTTCAAACTGATTAATTATATTTAATATACCCATATTCTTTTCAGTATCATCTCTATAATTTGTAGGATATATGTATCCGTGAATATCAGACGTAAAGTATATTTTTAATTTTTTCATTTTGTCACCTCATTATATTAAAAAACTGTATTTTATAAATTTTCATCAATATTACTATAACATATATATTATTCACATATAAAATCATCTTCGTAGATAAAATATCTAGTAAAAGTAAAATTTAAAGGTAATTTTATTAAGTTATATTATATAGAAATATTTACATTGAAAGAATAAGGTGCTAGAATAATGTTTAATATATATTAAATATCATATAGCAATGATGAAGCTACGACTATTTAAATATTTTAGAGAGCTGATGATAGGTGAAAATCAGTATATTATATAGTCTTTCCACTTCGGAGCTACTGATGAAGAATCAGAGGGGAGTGCTCCTTAAAGCACAGTAAAGAGGTCACTAATGTGACAACTGGAGTGGTACCGCGGGATATAATAGCTCTCGTCTCTATATTTATAGAGGCGGGAGTTTTTAATTTACAGCAAAATAAAAAGATTTAATATTAAAAAATTCATTTAGGAGGAATAAAAATGATAGATATTTATTTAATTAGAAAAAATCCTGAGAAAGTTAAGGCTGCACTTTTAAAGAGAATGGATAGTGTAGATTTTTCAGAGCTTTTACAGTGGGATGAAGAAAGAAGAAAAATATTAATACAGGTAGAAGAGCTTAAAAGCAACAAAAATAAGGTTTCTAAAGAGATTCCTATTCTTAAGAAAAGGGGAGAAAATGTAGAAGATTTATATGAAGAAATGAAAGTAGTTAGCAAAGAGATAAAGGAATATGATGAGAAACTTCAAGAGATGGAAGAAAAGATAAATACATTTATGGAAAGCCTTCCGAATATACCCGATGAGGATGTAGTAGCAGGTGGAAAAGAAAATAACAAGGTAGTTAGAGAATTTGGAGAAAAGCCTAATTTCAATTTCCAAATTAAAGATCATGTAGAACTTGCTAAAGTTCATGAGCTTATTGATTATGAAAGAGGAGTTAAGCTTGGAGGTAATGGATTTTGGATATATAAAGGTGTAGGAGCTATGTTAGAATGGGCTTTACTTAATTATTTTATAGAAGAGCATATAAAAGACGGATATGAATTTATCCTGCCTCCACATATATTAAACTATCAATGTGGTCTTTCAGCAGGTCAGTTTCCTAAATTTGTTGATGAAGTATTTACAGTAGGGGACAAAAAAGATAAAGAAAGTATGCAATTTATGCTTCCTACAGCAGAGACTGCTTTAATAAATCTTTATAGAGGAGAAATTTTAAAAGAAGAAGAATTACCTAAGAAATTGTTTGCTTATACTCCTTGTTATCGTGTTGAAGCTGGAAGCTATAGAAAATCTGAAAGAGGTATGATAAGAGGACATCAGTTTAATAAAATAGAAATGTTCCAATATACAAAACCTGAGGATTCAGATGAAGCTTTAGAGGAATTAATCAAAAAAGCTGAAGCTCTGGTAAAAGGCTTAGGACTACATTATAGACTAGTAAAGCTGGCAGCTAAAGATTGTAGTGCATCTATGGCGAAGACCTATGATATAGAAGTATGGATACCGAGTATGAATGAATATAAAGAGATAAGTTCAGCTTCTAATGCAAGAGATTATCAGGCAAGAAGGGGGATGATAAGATTTAGAAGAGAAGATGGTAATAAGGTAGAATATCTAAATACCTTAAATGCATCAGGGTTAGCTACAAGCAGATTATTACCTGCAATACTAGAACAATATCAACAGGAGGACGGAAGTGTTATAGTACCAGAAGTATTGAGAAAGTGGATAGGTAAAGAAAAAATATAGAAATATTTACAATATATATAATAAGTAAAATATGATTATCAAATTTTTAAGGATATAGAGCCTTATAAAGATAAGGTTGTAATTATTAAAAGTGCTAAAACTATAATTAAAGAAATATAAGATAAGAACTTTTAAGCAACTATTGAATATTATGTAATTATAATGAATTATTTCGATGGTGGGAGGAAAGTTTAATGAATCCTTATGAGCTAATAACTAAGATTAAGGGAAAAATGAAGGACCCTAATTTTGCAGCTAGATTTAATAATGCAGCCAATGTAGTAAATAATATACCAGGACTACAACAAGAGATAATTAGGATAGCCCAGATTAATGATCCAAAGGCTCAAGATGCAGCAATAGAAAAATTACCTAGAGAAGCTAAGCAAGCTGTTCAAGAAATATTAAGTTTATTGAATATGTAATAGTTTAAATTAAATAAGAAAATATTTAATGAAATAAACCAGGGATATTAAAATATCTCTGGTTTATTTTCCGAAAAATATTATTGTATAAATAACACTAAATATCGTTTATAAAATTTTAATTAAAAAGATTTGTAAGAATATATTGAAATTATTTATGTAAGATGATATTATGAGTTTGACAAGTTAATAACAATTTTCGGGGCAGGGTGAAATTCCCTACCGGCGGTATAGCCCGCGAGCCATTTTGGCATGACTTGGTGAGATTCCAAGGCCGACAGTAAAGTCTGGATGTGAGAAAATTATTTGTAAGTATAGTAATTACTATAGTTATTTTATCCGATGACTACCAGCTCTAATATTTCTATCTTCTCTAAAGAGGGAGTTAAGAGCTATTACGTCCATGGATAACGGTTTCTAAAGCTTCAGAGAAGCTAAGAACTCTGTTTATATAACTATAATTGTTAGTTTATGTGCTCTGAAATATATATATATTTCAGAGATTTTTTATTTTACGATTAATATTAAATTTTTAATATTAATTATAAAACAAACTAAATTTTACTAGAAATATGAATAAAAATTTAGCCCCAGGGTATTATACTTGGGGCTTTTATTTTATTTAAATAAGGATGTGATTTTATGGATGAAAATTATATGAGACTGGCGTTGACATTAGCAGAGAAGGGACGGGGAAGGGTTAATCCTAATCCAATGGTAGGTGCTGTAATTGTTAAAAATGGAACTATTATTGGTGAAGGATATCATCAGGTCTATGGACATAACCATGCGGAGGTTAATGCGTTTAAAGATGCTAAAGAAGATACTTTGGGAGCAACTCTTTATGTGACCTTAGAGCCCTGTTCTCATCATGGGAAAACACCACCTTGTGTAGATAAAATCATAGAGAAAAAAATAAAGAGAGTAGTAATTGGAGCTTTAGATCCAAACCCATTAGTGGCGGGGAGAGGAGTTAAAAAGCTTAGAGACTGTGGAATAATTGTAGATATAGGTGTTTTAGAAAAGGAATGTATTGCTTTAAATGAAATATTTATGAAGTACATTTCTACAAAGCAACCCTTTGTAATCATGAAAACTGCCATGTCACTAGATGGTAAGATAGCTACTCAATATGGGGAATCAAAGTGGATAACTGGAGAAGCTTCAAGAAAAAATGTGCATAATTTGAGAAATGACCTTATGGGAATAATGGTTGGAGCTAATACGGTTATTAAGGATAATCCAGAGTTGACTTGTAGGGTACTAGGAGAGAAAAACCCTATAAGAATAATATTAGATAGCTCTCTTAGAATTCCTTTAAATTCTAAAGTTATAGAGGATAAGAAGGCAAGAACTATTATAGTAACTACGGAAAAAGCTTCAAAGGAAAAAATATCTATTTACACTGAGAGGGGTGTAGAGATGGTGGTCATTCCTTCTAAAGAAGAAAAAGTCAATTTGGAGATATTAATGGAGACTTTAGGAGAAATGAACATTGATAGTATTCTTCTTGAAGGAGGGGGAACCTTAAACTTCGAAGCCCTAAAAGCTGGAATAGTAGATAAAATTCAAATTTACATTGCACCAAAATTTATTGGAGGAGAAAGGTCTAAAACTCCAGTAGAGGGAAGGGGAATAAAAGTTCTAGAAGAAGCCTATGGAGTAGAGAGTATAAGGGTAGGTACTATAGGAGAAGATATTTTAATAGAAGGATACATGAAGGAGAGATGGAAGCCTTGTTTACAGGAATAGTTGAAGAGGTAGGAGAAATTAGAGGAATAAAAAAGGGAGAAAAATCTTCCATACTTTCAATTAAAGCTAATAAAGTTATTGAGGATGTAAAGGTAGGACATAGTATTTGTACCAATGGAGTATGCTTAACAGTAACAAATATATATGGAAATATATTTGATGCTGATGTTATGTCTGAAACTTTAAGAAGAAGTAATTTAGGGGAATTAAAGGTTGGAAGTAAAGTAAATTTAGAAAGAGCCTTAAGTGCTAAAGGAAGATTTGGAGGACATATAGTAAGTGGACATATAGATGGCGTTGAGAAAATTGTTTCCCTGGAAAAGGAAGATAATGCAATATGGGTTACCATAGAGGCTAAGGAAAACATTTTACAGTATATAGTTGAAAAAGGTTCTATTGCCATTGATGGAATAAGTCTTACTGTGGCCTATGTAGATGATAAGGTATTTAAAGTATCTGTAATTCCACATACTGGAAAAGAAACTATATTATTGTCTAAAACCAGTGAAGATACTGTAAATCTTGAATGTGATGTTATAGGTAAATATGTAGAAAAACTTTTAACATTTCAAAGTGGTAAAAAAGTAGAAAAAAAAGATTCCATTAATGAAGACTTTCTTAAAGAAAATGGATTCTTATAAGATTAAATAAAATAGGGAGGGTTAAACATGTCAGAATTTTACACGATTGAAGAAGCAATTAAGGATATTAAAGAAGGGAAGATGGTTATAGTTATTGATGATCCCGATAGAGAAAATGAGGGAGATTTATTAATGGCTGCTGAAAAGGTTACTCCAGAAGCTATAAATTTTATGGCTAAATTTGGGAGAGGTCTTATATGTATGCCATTGGAGGGAGAAAGACTTAGAGATTTAAAAATTGAGCCCATGGTTGAAAAAAATACAGATAATCATGAAACTGCATTTACAGTATCCGTAGATCATATTAGTACAACTACAGGAATATCTGCCTACGAGAGAGCTTTAACTATTCAGAAGATTTTAGATGAAGATAGCATAGGAAAAGACTTTAGAAGACCAGGGCATATTTTTCCTCTACAAGCTAGAGATGGAGGTGTATTAAAAAGAGTAGGACATACTGAGGCAGCAGTGGATTTAGCCAAAATGGCAGGTTTAAAGCCAGCAGGAGTAATTTGTGAAATTATGAGTGAAGATGGAACTATGGCTAGAACGGAGGAACTTTTAGAGTTAGGTAAACTACATAATATTAAAGTAATAACTATAGCAGATTTAGTAAGATATAGAAGAAAGACAGAAATACTAGTAGAAATGGCAGCAGCAATAGATATGCCTACAAAATACGGGAATTTTAAAATGTATGGTTTTATTAATAAATTGAATGGTGAACATCATGTGGCATTAGTTAAAGGAGAAATTGATGAGAATAAACCAATTCTAACAAGACTTCATTCTGAATGCTTAACAGGAGACGTTCTTGGATCTAATAGATGTGATTGTGGAGAGCAATTGGCAGAAGCTTTAAGGAGAATTGAAGAAGAAGGCTGCGGGATACTTTTATATATGCGACAAGAGGGAAGAGGCATAGGACTTATAAATAAATTAAAGGCCTACGATTTACAAGACCATGGATATGATACAGTAGAGGCAAATATTAAACTTGGATTTCCAGCAGACCTTAGAGATTATGGAATAGGAGCTCAAATTCTTAGAGAGTTAGGAGCTAAAAAACTTAGACTTATGACTAATAATCCCAAGAAAATTAAAGGATTAGATGGATATGATATTGAGGTGGTAGAGAGAGTGCCAATCCAAATCAATTACAATAAAGATAATGAATTTTATTTAAAAACTAAACAAAATAAAATGGACCACATACTTAGTTACCAGTAATACTCTAAATCTATGGTTTAGTATAAATTATAATATAATCTAGGAGGAATAATGATGAAAATATTTGAAGGAAATTTAGTTGCGCAAGGATTAAGAGTTGGGATAGTAGTAGGAAGATTTAATGAGTTTATTGTATCTAAACTTTTAGGTGGAGCAATTGATGGACTTAAAAGACATGGAGTAGAAGAAGATAATATTGAAGTGGCATGGGTGCCAGGAGCTTTTGAATTACCACTGGTAGCAAAAAAAATGGCTCAAAATGAAAATTATGATGCAATTATATGCCTTGGAGCAGTTATTAAGGGATCTACACCACATTTCGATTACGTTTGTGCTGAGGCTTCAAAAGGAATAGCATCAGTATCTCTTAGTACAGAGAAACCAGTTATTTTTGGAGTTTTAACAACGGACACTATAGAGCAGGCTATAGAAAGAGCCGGAACTAAAGCAGGTAATAAGGGCTACGATGCAGCAGTAACAGCTATAGAAATGGCAAATTTATTAAAAAGTTTCTAATTAAAAGTTTGATTATGAAAATATAATAAAATTATTTAATTTAATAGTCAGTATATGATAAAATTACCTATAAAGATATATAAATAGCTATATATTTTTATAGGGAAATAGTTATAGATATAACTATTTTAATATTTAACTATTTAAATAGTTGCTTTATTCATGCGGAGTTTAGATGATTTCTCATTTAAAGGGTGTAATTAAATTACACAGAAAGCAGAGAAAATTGACAAAAGATGTAATCAATGCTATGCTTTAAGAAATTAAATATTTAGGGAGCTTGTATAACAGGCTGAGAGGAAGCAAAAGGTAGCTTCGACCTATAACCTGATTTGGATAATGCCAACGTAGGGAATTACATTAAAAATATTAATGGGACATACTATTTGGTATGTCCCATATTTTTTTGGATTCTACAAAATTCTGTTAAGGAAGTGTATGAAATGAGTATAAGTAAAAGTCAAATGAAGTTATATGTAGTAACGGATAGAAGTTGGTTAGATGGAAAATTGTTTACTGAAGAAATCGAAAAAACTTTACAAGGAGGAGCTACATTAATTCAGCTAAGAGAAAAAAATTTATTCTATGATGAATTTCTAAAGGAAGGAAAAGAGATAAAGAAGATTACAGATAAATATAATATTCCTTTAATTATTAATGATAATGTGGAAATAGCTATGAATATTGATGCATCTGGGGTTCATATAGGTCAAAGTGATATGGATGCAGCAGAAGTGAAAAAGCGGATAGGGAAAGATAAAATTTTAGGAGTTACAGCAAAAACTGTGGAACAAGCTATTAAAGCAGAAAAAGATGGGGCAAGTTATATTGGAGTTGGAGCAGCTTTTTCAACTTCAACTAAATTAGATACTAGAGTAATAACCTTTGAAACAATTAAAAATATATGTAAATCTGTAACTATACCAGTGGTGGCTATTGGAGGTATAGATGAGAATAATATTATGAACCTAAAAGGCTTAGGAATACATGGAGTTGCTTTAGTATCTTCAATATTTTCTAAAGAAGATGTGCTATTAGCAACAAAACAAATGTTAGAGTTAACTGAATGTATGTTAACTCAATAGAATAGACATGGGAAATAGGTGTGCATTTTAGATGGAAAATACTTTATAGAATATATACATTGATAGAGGGGATTGATTTATAATGAAAAAGATACTTACAATAGCAGGATCAGATTGCAGTGGAGGAGCTGGAATACAAGCAGATATAAAAACTATCGTAGCCCATAAAATGTATGCAATGAGTGCTATAACAGCCTTAACAGCACAAAATACCACTGGAGTTTATGATGTTTTAAATGTAACAAGAGAGTTTTTAAATAAAGAAATCCATTGCATTATGAAAGATATTTTCCCCGATGCCATTAAGATAGGAATGGTATCCTCTAAGGATATTATTCAAGAGATTGTTGAAAGATTATTAGAATATAAGGCTAAAAATATTGTAGTTGATCCAGTTATGATATCTACCAGTGGAAGTAGACTTCTTTCAGAGGATGCCATGGAAGCTTTGATTACAAAACTTTTACCTATAGCTGATGTGATTACTCCTAATATTCCTGAAGCAGAATGTATTTGTGGATTTAAGATTTTAAGTAAAAAAAATATGATAGAAGCAGCTGAAAAAATTTCAAAGGAATATAAAGGGAAAATTCTTATTAAAGGAGGTCACTTAGAAAATAGTGCTGATGATTTATTATATAAAGATGGGAAAATTACTTGGTATCATGAAGAAAAAATAGATAATTCCAATACCCATGGAACAGGTTGCACCTTATCATCTTCCATAGCTTGTAATTTAGCAGCAGGTTACGGCATAGATGAAAGCATTTTAAGGGCAAAAAAATATATAACCGGTGCTTTAAGGGATAATTTAAATATTGGAAAAGGGAATGGACCTCTAAATCACTGTTGGAATTTGTAATAATAGTAATTATATACTTATTAAGTTGTTTCAGTTAATTTACAATAAATATAAAATTTTAATATATGAATAATATGTAAAGGTAGAGACTGTTTTAAAAAACAGTCTCTTATTTTTTTACGAAGATAAAATAATGTATGTAAATTCCATATATATAATATTATGAAGGTATTGTATTTAACGAAATATTAGAATACCGAATATTTTTAAATTCTAAACAATATAAAGAAAATTCTGAAAATTTCCAAAAAAGTATTTACAAAAGTAAAAAATATATGTATTATTATGATAATGAATTTACAAAACTGTAATATATATATTTAAAAGCAATAAATATACAATATATGAAATTAAATACATGAAATAAAAATGCAATGATAAGCCTAATTAAAAGCTAAATTAAATCTAAAATTGTATTAACTATGGGGATAGGAATTTATACAAGTATATATTTTTAAAATATATCTTTGTATTTATTTATAACTTAATTATTTTAAGGGGGAATAGATTTTGAAGAAAAGAAAATTAATGGCCTTGATGTTGTCAAGTATTTTAGCTTTTTCATTAGTTGGATGTGGTGATAAAGAGAAAAAAGAAGACACATCAAAGGATACACCAAAAACTGAAGAAGCAGAGAAGAAAATTGGGGGTACTTTAGTTGCTGGAATAACAGAGGCATCTGGTAACTTTAACCCAGGATATTATTCATCTGCCTATGATGCTACTATAATTGACATGATATTTGATTCACTTATTACAATGGATGTTAATGGAGATTATCAACCATCAGCAGCTGAAAGTTGGGAATTTTCAGACGATGCCAAGGAAATAACCTTCAAATTGAAGAAGGATATGACTTTCTCTGATGGTGAAAAGGTAACAGCAGATGACGTTGTTTTCACTTATCAATTTTTATCAGACAAATCTTATACTGGTAGATATGGATCTGTTGTTAAGGATTTAGCTGGATATAACGAATATTCAAAGGGTAAGACTGAAGAGTTCAAAGGGGTAGTTGCATTAGATGAATATACAGTTAAATTTAGTTTTGCTGAGCCACTAAGAACAAATCTTGCTAACTGTAATATGGCAATCATGCCAGAACATTATTATGGTGCAAATTGGAAGGTTGGAGATACATCATCTATAGAAGCTATAACAACAAAACCAATTGGTTCAGGTCCTTATACTTTAGAAAAATTCCAGGAAAAAGAATTTGTATCTCTAAAGAGAAATCCAAACTATTATGGTGAAGGATATTTTATTGAAAATATAGTATGTAAATTTGTTGATCAAACTACTGATATAGTTGAATTGACATCTCAAGAGGTAGATTTACTTCCAGGAGTTATTGAGCCAGAGAAAATAAATGAAGCTAAGTCTAAGGATTTCATGACTTTCAATAGTTATGATAGAAGTGGATATGGTTACACTAAATTTAACTGTGAATCAGGTCCAACAGCAGATAAAAAAGTACGTCAAGCATTATATTATGGTTTTAACATTAAAGAATTTGTAAATAGCTATTATAAAGACGAAGCAACTGGAGATGTACTTGCATCAGTTCAATACCATCCATTCTCTCAAGTTTCTTGGGGTATTGATGATAAATTGGTTAGTGAAATGACTGAGTATGATTTTGATTTAGATAAAGCTAAGTCTTTATTAGATGAAGCAGGCTGGAAGGTTGGTTCAAGTGGATATCGTGAAAAGGATGGAAAGGTTATGGAGCTTAATGTAGCTGCCATGCCAGAACATGATATTTTAAATACTCTTATTCCAATGTGGCAAAGAGACTGGGGCGAAGGTTTAAAAATTAAACTTAATATAGCATATCTTGAGTTTAATACATTATTAGATTACGTTATCTATAACTCTGATGAAAACGTAGATAAATGGAGTATATACTTCATGGCAACTTCTATAACTACACCAGACCCACATAGTTTATATTCTGAAATCCACTCAGATTATATTGGTACTGGTAAAGATAATACAGCTAGATATAGTAATCCAGAAGTGGATAAATTGTTAGATGAAGCTAAGAGTATTGTAGATAAGGAAGAGGCAAAACCTTATTATAATAAAATAGCTAAAATCCTTAATGAGGATGCACCTATAGTTCCTGTATATGCAAATACTTATTTTGACATGTATAACAAGAAAATAAAAGGCCTAGAAACAAGCCCATTCTGTGATTGGGTAAAAGCATTAAAACATGCTTATATAGAAGAATAATTTTAAATTTCATATAGGCTATTGGCGCCCTGTATAAAATTGCAGGGCGTTATTAAAATAAGTTTAGGGGTGATGAAATGTTAAAGTTTTTAGGCAAAAGATTACTCAATTTAATCCCAGTTATGCTAATAATAACAATAATATTATTTATATTATTACAACTAATGCCTGGAGATCCAGTTAGTGCATATTTAGGACAAGGTTCTAAGACTACTCCAGAGCAGCAACAAATGATTAGAGAGCAATTAGGATTAGATAAAGGACCTGTTACACAATATTTTAATTGGTTGGGAAGAACTTTAAAAGGAGATTTTGGTTCTTCATTAAAATTTAGAAAACCTGTAAGTGATGTTATAGGAGATTACATTTGGAATACATTTATATTAAATATAGTATCTATGGTATTGGCCTTTGCAATTGCAATTCCAGTAGGAATAAAATCTGCAGTAAAGAAATATGGAGTATTTGATAATTTTTGGACTGTGTTTTCTTTAGTTGGAGTAGGAATGCCTTCATTTTTCTTTGCACTACTTATGATTTTCTTTATAGCAGTACCGAGTAATGGAGCAATACCACTTAATGGTATGAGAACTCCAGTAATGGCAGCTGTTGGTTATGATAGCTTCATGGCTGAAGTAATAGACGTAGCTAAACATATGATTTTACCAGTAATAATTTTAACTATTTTAAGTCTGGCTGGACTTATAAGATACGTTAGAAATAGTGTTATTGAAGTAATTAATCAAGATTATATTAGAACAGCACGTTCTAAAGGATTAAAAGAGAAGGTAGTTATTTATCGTCATGCCTTTAGAAATGCATTAATACCAATAGTAACTCTTGTAGGAATGTATATTCCATCTCTCTTTGGAGGAGCAATATTATTAGAAACAGTACTTCTTTGGCCAGGAATTGGAAATATACTATATACATCAGTTATGGGTAGAGATATTTGGGTTGTAATGGCAGCTAATACATTCTATGCAGTCCTAATGGTTTTAGGAAATCTGGTATCAGATATGTCCTATGCATTGGTAGATCCTAGAGTAAAAGTAGAATAGGAGGTTAGTTTATTATGTTAGAAGTAAAAAAGGCTAAGGCTGAAAAAAAGAAACAAGACCTTCAAGCTATGGGACCATGGAGGGTTGCATGGGAGCGATTTAGAAAGAATAAAATAGCTCTTGCAGGTGGTATAGTATTTGGGATTATAGTTTTACTAGTAATATTAGTTCCTATAATATCACCTTATAATTTAAATGAGTTTGAACTTGTTAATAAAGTTAAACCACCATCAGCAAAGCATTGGCTTGGAACTGATGAACAGGGTAGAGATGTACTTATGAGAGTATTTTATGGTGGAAGGATATCTATGTTTATTGGAGTTGTCACTGCAGGTATAACCGTACTCATTGGTGCTACTATAGGTGGAATTGCAGGATACTATGGTGGATGGGTAGATAACATTCTTATGCGTTTTACAGAAGTAGTTAGCTCACTTCCATTTATGCCATTAATGATATCCTTGTCCTTTGCATTGATGTGGAGGGTAAGTAGTACCCAGAAGATGTATGTGGTTATGTTTATTCTAGCCATAATATCTTGGCCAGGTCTTGCTAGAATGGTTAGGGGACAAATTTTATCTCTTAGAGAACAAGATTTTATAGTAGCTACAAAGGCATTAGGTATATCTAATAGATCTAAGATAGTAAGACATCTTTTACCTAATACCCTTGCATATATCATAGTTAATGCTACTCTTGGAATGGCAGGTGCAATTTTAACAGAGGCAGGACTTTCTTTCCTAGGATTAGGAGTAATTCCACCAACACCAACTTGGGGAAATATGATTGAAAGAGCTAGAGACTCATTTATATTTACGAATAATCCATGGCTTTGGATACCGCCTGGAATTTTAATCATATTAACCGTTGTTAGTATAAATCTTCTTGGTGAGGGCTTAAGAGATGCCTTTGATCCAAAAGAGATAAGGTAGGTGTGATATATGGAAAATTTATTAGAAGTAAGAGATTTAAAAACATATTTTTATACAGATAATGGTATTGTAAAAGCTGTAGATGGAGTTTCCTTTGATGTAGAACCAGGAAAAACTCTTGGTATAGTTGGAGAATCTGGTTGTGGTAAAAGTATAACATCAATGTCTATTTTAAAGCTTATAGATAAACCAGGTAAGATTGTAGATGGGACTATTAAATTTGATAGTAAAGATATAGTACCCATGGAGGATAAGGATATAAGAAAAGTTAGGGGAAATGATATATCTATGATATTCCAGGAGCCTATGACTTCTTTAAATCCTGTATTTAGAATAGAAGATCAGATAATGGAAGCAGTAATGCTTCACCAAGGGTTAGATAAAAAGGAAGCAAGGAAAATTGCTATTGATATGCTCGCCTTTGTTGGAATACCAAGGCCAGAGCAAGTGGCAAGAGATTATCCACATCAATTAAGTGGTGGAATGCGTCAAAGAGTTATGATAGCTATGGCTCTTGCATGTAGGCCCAAATTACTAATTGCTGATGAGCCTACTACTGCTCTTGATGTAACAATACAAGCTCAGATACTAACACTAATGAATGATTTAAAGGAAAAAACCAATACAGCTATAATGCTAATTACCCATGATTTAGGAGTAATAGCTCAAATGGCAGATCATGTAATTGTTATGTATTCTGGAAAAGTAGTTGAATCAGCTCCAATTAAAGAACTTTTTGATAATCCAAAGCATCCTTATACTAAGGGACTTTTAGCATCAATACCAAGTCTAGATCAAGATAAGGAAAGACTATACTCTATAGATGGAGTAGTACCAAATCCATTTCACCTTCCTGAGGGATGTTATTTTGAACCAAGATGTGAATTTGCAAAGGCTGAATGTAAATGCAAGATGCCTGCTATAACTAATATTTCAGATGAACATCAGGTAAGATGCTTCCTATATAATGAAGCAATAGATGAGAAACATCATAAAGAGGAGGGAATCCATGATGGAAAAGGAAAGAAATAAGATTATTGAAATAAGAAATCTTAAAAAATATTTCCCGGTTAAGGGTAAATCTGCCACTGGAGAGAAACTCTGTGTAAAAGCTGTGGACAATGTTTCCTTTGAAATATATGAAGGGGAAACTTTAGGGTTAGTTGGAGAATCAGGATGTGGAAAATCTACATTAGGTAGAACATTAATAAAGCTCTATGAACCAACTGGAGGAGAAATTCTATATAGAGATCAAAATATTGTAAAATATAATGAAAAAAAGATGAAACCTTTAAGACAGGATATGCAAATTATATTTCAAGATCCATATAGTTCTTTAAATCCAAGACTGAATGTACATTCAATTGTTAGTGAAGCTTTAGTAGAGCATAAGCTATATAAGAAAGGTGAAGAACTTAATAAAAGAGTATTAGAAATAGTTGAACAGTGTGGACTTTCTCCATACCATATATATAGATATCCTCACCAGTTTTCTGGTGGACAAAGACAACGTATAGGAATAGCAAGAGCCTTAGCATTACAACCCAAATTTGTAGTATGTGATGAACCAGTATCAGCTCTTGACGTTTCTATTCAATCACAGATACTTAATCTTATGATGGATTTACAAGAAAAAATGGGATTGGCATATTTATTTATATCCCATGACCTAAGTGTAGTAAAGCATATTAGCGATAGAGTTGGGGTAATGTATCTAGGTTCTATAGTAGAGTTAGCAGATAAGGAAGATTTATATAATAATCCAATACATCCATACACAAGAGCGTTACTAGCAGCTATACCTGTAGCAAATCCAGAGTATAAAAGTGATATGAGTATAATAAAAGGTGAAATTCCAAGTAATGTTAACCTACCTAAGGGTTGTAAATTTAATACTAGATGCCCTTTTGCTAAGGAGATATGTAAGGAACAGGTACCAGAAACTAGAGAAATAGAAAAGGGACACTTCTGTGCTTGTCATTTTGCAGGAGAGATATAGTAAAGGACATAAAAGGAGATGATATGCTATGAAGATGAAAGAGGCATATAAAGTAGTATTTAAGAAAAGAGAAGTAAATCCCGAGATGATTGGTAAAGTAGAGCTAGAGAAAAATGATTTACTAGCCCTAGTTTTAGCAACAGCATCGGTGATTGTCCCAGTTTTATTGATTGTATTTGCAGTAATTGCACTTATAATATTTATCATGTTTTATAGGTAGTATGAATAATCCCCATCTACTCTATAATATAGTCAAGGCTTAGTATAGGCCTTGACTTTTTTTGTTATTTATATAACAAAAAAGAACCCTGATAATCAAATACCAGAGTCCATATGTGAAATTATTGGTTAGCAAATTACAAATTAACTTTTTTATTTGATAGTGATTTAGATAATGGAACATATAGGGCAACAGCTACAAAGATTGAGAAGGATCCATTTATAAGTGTTGCAGGTAAACTCACAGCAGAACTTAATATTGCCGGTAGGAATCCACTTCCAACAAGAAGTAATTTAAATACTCCAAATAAAAACTCACCAACTAAATTAAAGGCTATACCAGCTACAGCACCTAATACTGCATATTGAATTTCAATAGATAATTTTTTTGCAAAAGTACATACCAAAGCTAAGCCTAACCCAAGAATAAGAGAAAAAATATATAATACTGGATTAATTACTAGTTTTTTCTCGATACCTGTTACTACAATTTCATTGCCTAAAGAAGTAGCAGTAAAGAATAGCACTATACCAATTAGGATTAAAATTCCAGAAGCAATGCTTATCCACTTTATAGGTGACTTTGCATTTTTATTTTCCCCTCTTGCAGCAACACATCCTACAATTGCTCCAATACCAAATTTCAAAATCACAGTTTTAGGAACGCTTGATGCATAACCATTCATTAAGTCAAATAAGCCCATACCTATAGAGCCAGAAAGACCACCAATGGTACCAGTGAACAATAATGCTGATAATATAACAAACATATTTCCCATATGCAAGAATGGATTTCCTACAGGAGAGGGAATAGGTATCTTAAAAAATAATGCCACGTAGCATAAAGCAGCAAAAAGTCCAATTAGAACCATGGTACGAGTAGAAATTTTAGAGTGTGTTTTAGTTTCCATTAATATACCTCCATACTATTGATTTAAATTATTATAAATAAGTTGCATAATAACAAATTTAGAAAATAAGTAATGTGAAGTTATTATCTTCTTTTAGAATTAATTGAATATTTTGGTGTCTTTATATATAATATACATTGGGTTTGTCATTGTTGAAATACACAAAATACATAATTTTAATAGGGACAGTTGGAGGAGAAGTTTATGAATGAAGTTAAAAGAGATATAATTAATCCAAAGGATTCACCAAATACACCATTATATATTCAGCTATATAATCATTATAGAAACCTGATTTCCTCAGGAACTCTAAAGGCTGAAAGTAAGCTTCCGTCTATACGTAGATGTGCAAAAGAGCGAATGATAAGTCGGACAACGGTTGAAGCTGCTTATTTGCAGTTAGTAGCTGAAGGGTATGTTACATCTCGGCCTGGAAGTGGCTTTTTTGTAAGTGAATTAAATTATAAAGATATCCAAAGGGTAGAAAAATTACAACATAATAAATACATAATACAAAGCCAACCATTATATGACTTTGCTACCTATGCAGTAGATTATAAGAGTTTTGATTTCGATTTGTGGAGTAGATACATAAAAAGTGCACTTCGTAATGAAGAAAGGCTTTTATCCTATGGTGATCCACAAGGAGAATATGATTTAAGAGTAGCGTTATCCAAGTACGTAGCTGATAGAAGGGGAGTGATTTGTACTCCGGAGCAGATAGTAGTTGGAGCAGGTGTGCAAAGTTTATTACAAATATTGTGTTCATTAACAGGAGTTAGATCGCCTATATCTTTTACAGGAGCTAGTTTTGAACAGGGACAGGCTGTATTTGAAGATAGAGGGTTTAAAATTTTAACCTATAAGAATATTAATAGAGATTTATCTAAATTTAAGGAGGATAAAATTAAAATGATTTATACATCACCTTCTCATATAACGCCTTGGGGTGATGTAATGCCAATACAAATTAGATTAGCATTATTAGCCTTTGCACAAAGAGAAGATTGTTTAATAATTGAAGATGATTATGATAGTGAGTTCAGATATTATACTCGTCCAGTACCGTCTTTACAAGGGTTAGATGGAGGAGATAAGGTAGTATATATGGGAACGTTTTCACGATTATTAATGCCGTCCTTAAGAATTAGTTTTATGGTACTATCTAAAGAATTAACAGAAGTATATGAAAGAAGAGGGCGAGTATACAATCAAACAGCATCAAAAACTGAACAAATTGCTTTAAGTAAATTTATTAGTGATGGTCATCTTGGAAGACAAATTAGGAAAGCTAGAAAGTTGTATATGGCTAAAAGTCAACAACTCTGTATAGCAATAAATAATGTATTTGAAGAGAAAGCAACAGCTATACCAGGTTCAGGGGGATTTTTAGTACAACTAGAAGTAAAAAGTAGCTTATCTTCAAAAGAACTAGCAAAACGAGGTGCAGATGTAGGTGTCTTACTACGTACCTTTGAAGCAGAAGAAGAGAATGATTATCCTAGATTATTGCTATCTTGCTCGGGAGTTGCTGAAGAAAATTTTCAAGACGCTTTAAGACTATTAAAAAAAGAATTCTTCAAGAAAAAATAGCCATAAATTACATGATAATTATGCTCATAATTTTTTTGAGTTTTTGTTGTATTGAGAAGTAATAGATGATATAATCCGAATACACTTTTATTATTAAAGTGTATTCAGGAGGGTATATCATGAAAAATAATATAACAATAGTATGTGATAGTTCTGTAGATTTAACTGCAGAATTTATGAGAGAGAGAAGTATAGAATTTCTATCACTGTTAGTTGATTTAAATGGACATGTATATAAGGATAAGGTAGATTTATCAAATAAAGAATTTTATGAAGCTATAAAGCATAAAGAAACTACAGTTAAAACTTCACAAGTTACTCCTTATGAGTTTCAAGAATTTTTTAAGAAAGAATTAGAATGTGGGAATAAGGTTATTTGTCTTACTTGTTCTGGCAAATTATCTGGTACAAATAGCTCAGCCAATATAGCAAAGATGCATTTAGAAGAGGGGAGTGAAAATATTTTTGTTGTAGATACACTTGTAGCATCTGGGGGCTTTGGATATTTAGTTACTGTAGCAGCAGACATGAGAGATAAAGGATATACGGTAGATAAAATTTTAGATGAAATAAATGACTTAGTAGGAAGATTAGAAACTTTAATTGTAATGGAAACTGTAGACATGTTAAAACGGGGAGGAAGAATATCTACAGGAAAAGCTATTGTAAGTCATGTTCTTGGAATTAAGCCAATTATAACAGTGAAAGATGGGGCTCTTGAACCTTGTGGAAAGGCAAGAGGTATAAATAAGGCTTTAAAACATGCAATAGATATAATGAAAACTAGAGAGATAGATCCTCAATATGATATAGTTGTTTCTCATGCAAATGATTTAGAAGCTGCAAATCAAACAGTTAAGTTAATAGAAGCTGAACTAGGCATAAATAAAATACTTATCAATGAAATTGGTACAGCAGTTGGTACACATTCAGGGGCAGGTGCAATAGCTATATTTTATATAAAGAATAAATAACAAAAAAATCTCATGGGTATAAACTCATGAGATTTTATTTTAGTGAAGTTTATACAATTAGTGCCTATAGCGTGAAATACTATTATATTTATCATAAGGCATGATAATTTTTAAGGACTAAAAGTCTAAGAAATTTAATAATGCCATCAAAACATTAAGAACTCTACTTATAGTAATATGACGCTTTTACATGCAAATACTTAATGGAATGATTTCGAGAGCAGGCCCATTTATATTAGTTATAAATTCCCCAGGAATTAAAAACCCATTATTGTTTAAGAAGTGAAAATATGGAATGAAAGAATTGAGAAGTTTTGTATAGTAGGAATCTAAGCCTGTTTTTCTAAGCATTCCAATGCTTTCAGAAGGAGTGTAAGCCACCTTGGATACTTTACCAAGTATACAACAATCACAAGAGGCATCATCATATATATAAGAATGTTTCGATGTATATGTGGAATTTATAGGTAAAACACAGTTAATTCCTAAGCAGTTAATTATTATATCAAAAGTAGCTCCTTTATTTAATTCTTTCTGTATGGTTTTTAGTAATTCACATATCATTGTATAGGTTAATGGGCCGATATGTTTAGTATCAAATAGATTATCCAAATGTGAAGTTCCATAATTGTTTAATATAAATATGCAGTTATCTATGCAGTTAGAAATAGTATTAACTTCTAAACATCCTGTTAAATCTACGTAATCTCCAGAATAAATATTATTAATTGAAGGGCTTGAATTATTAATATATTTTATAACCCCCAAGGTATTCATTTTATTTCTTAAATTATTGTAATAGCTAAAAGAAGCATATACTCTTTTTAGAGTTACATCATTTCTATCAAAATTTCTGCCCTCTAAATATCTAAAAATATCACCATAATTGTAACAGCTATTGCCTATGACTGTATTATCATCCTTATCACCTTTGGTGTTTTTATAGTCATTGGAGCATTGGCTTTTATTATTATGTTGATATCTTCCTGTAACAGTGTTATCGCTAATTTGCTTGATGGTTATACTTTCAAAATATCCATCAATTAGTATTGAGGATAGATTTTGAATTTCATCTTGATTTAGATATACTGGTGTATATAATTCAGTTGGCATTTTATATCTATCCTATTATTGATATATAGTTAATATATTATAAATTCATATTAATGTGAATATTAGAGAGGAAAATGTATGTTAAATAAATTGCATTAGAATTATCGATGGAACTTAGATTAATTATAGAAAATGTTAATTAAAGTACACATATTTCTTATACAAATGCTAATACTATCTGAACAGGAGGTGATATTATGCAATCATTCAATGAATATAAATTTGCAAATGTAACAGATGAAGAAAGAAGAAGGTTAACTGATCTTGAACAAAGTATGTCAAAGGATGAAAATAGTAAAATAGTTTTAATAGCCTATGAGAACAAAAGTGCCGAGAGTTAATCTCGGCTTTATTTAGGTTCAGTAATTAAATCTATATTTATATATTTGTGTGGATAATATTTGTATATTTGTATATATAATTTAAAAAAATATGTGAAAAAGAATTTAAGTATGATATACTATGATTATGAGGCAGATTAGAAGTTCGTGCGTTAAGTGCTGGGTGAACAGGGAATTGTCACCAGACGAAAAGGAAACTTGCGGTACTTACTTCGATTCCCACTGCTACATATTAATAGGAATTCTCCTTTTTTATGTAGCTATTATAAAAAGGAGGTTTTTTTATGATTTTTTCAGAAAAAAAAGATGACATGCTGAGTTTATTAAAGGAGTCCTCAGCACATTTAAAAAAGACTTCATCATTAACTGGACTAGCGTTAATTGCAGCCATTAACATTATTCTTGGATCATTATCTATTCAATTAAGCCCTATTCTTAAGATTGGATTTTCCTTTATTGCAGTAGGAATAAGTGCTTTGTTTTATGGACCTGTTGCCACTGGATTTGTAGGAGTAGTTACAGATGTAATTAAGTATATGATACGCCCTAATGGTCCGTTTTTCATTGGATTTACTTTCAATGAATTCCTAGGTGGTTTTATAACAGGTTTAATATTATATAAAAAGCCTGTAAGTATAAAGCGAATTTTTATTACTAGATTAGTAATAATGATTGTAATAAACCTAGTACTTACACCAATATGGTTATCCATTATGTATGGAAAAGGAATATTTGTAGCTTACTCAGTACGTATAGTTAAAAGTCTTATTCTGTTACCTATAGAAACTATAGTTTTATATAGTGTATTAAAAACAGCTGAAAAGACAAGAAGAGTTCCAAGTTTTAAATAACATATAGAAATGTACCTTGATATTCTTTTAAATTCCCTTAAAAGAATATCAAGGTTTTAATTTTTTATAATTAAAGTACATATTAATTGTTAGATTTAAACCAAAAGACCCAATTAACTATTAAACAGTTAATTGAGTCTTAAATTTATATTAACCTATTTCTTCGTCAGCTATATCATTGTTATCATTCCAAGCCTCAGTATTTTTAAGCCCTGGAATTGTTGATGACTTAAAAATAGGGTCTTTGCCAGCTTTTTTCTGACGAGAGTAGTCATCAAGAGCAGCAAATGCATATTTTCCAAGGAATAATATAGCTATTAGATTTATAACTGCCATGAAAGCCATGAATAAATCTGCTAGATTCCATACCAAGTCTATAGAAGCTTGGGAACCAATAAATACAGTAAGAACGACAAAGGATCTAAATATATTAAGTATCCCTTTATTATTACTTATGAACTCAATGTTAGTTTGTCCGTAGTAATAGTTACCTACTATAGAGCTAAAAGCAAACAAGAAAGTACATATAGCCAAGAAATAAGTTCCAATAACGACTCCAATTTGTGAACTAAGTGCACTTTGAGTAAGTTCAATACCCGTTAAAGTAGTGCCTGAATAATTACCGGAAATTAACACAATGAAGGCTGTACATGAACAGATTACTATTGTATCAGTAAAAACACCTAGGGTTTGAGTAAGGCCTTGCTTTACAGGGTGAGAAACTGTTGCTGTAGCTGCTGCATTAGGTGCGCTACCCATACCGGCTTCATTAGAGAACAGTCCTCTTTTAATACCTTGCATTATTGTGAATCCAATGCCACCAGCTGCAAATTGTTTTATACCAAAAGCGTGTTCAAATATTAATACAAATATACTAGGAATAGTTTTGAAGTTAAGGACTATAACTATAATTGCAACTAAAATATAAGCAGTTGCAAAGATTGGAACTATAACCTCTGAAACCTTGGCAATTCTCTTAACCCCACCAAAGATTACTAGGGCTGTTAAAACTGATAAAAGTATACCCATTATTACAGGATTAATACCAAAGGCATTTGTAAAGGCTAAAGTTGTTGTATTAGATTGAGCTGCATTAAATACTAGTCCAAAGCATAAAGTAGTTAAGATGGCAAAAATTGTACCAAGCCAGCGCTTACCTAGCCCTCTTTCAATGTAGTAGGCAGGTCCCCCTAAAAAGTTTCCATCCTTGTCTTTAGTTTTATAAATTTGAGCAAGGGTACTTTCTACAAAGCTTGAAGCACCTCCAATTAAAGCAATAAGCCACATCCAAAATACTGCACCAGGACCACCAGCTGCCACAGCCATGGCAACACCTGCAATATTACCAGTACCAACTCTAGAAGCTGTACTTATACAAAAGGCTTGGAAGGATGAAACTCCATCTTTATTATCTTGATCATTAGGCATTAAAAGTCTAAACATTTCTTTGAAAAATCTAAATTGAACAAACTTTGTTCTAAATGAGAAGTAGATTCCTACTCCAATAAGTAAAACAATAAGTACGTAAGACCACATAAAGGTGTTAACAGTGTTAACCTTGTCAGTTAAAAAATTCATAAAATTAATTAATACATCTTTTGTAGAAATTAAAAAATCCATAACTCATCTCCTTATCTAATTTTTTTATTTAATTATAAAAGTTTATGAAAAATTACAATAATTCTTAAAATACAAGAATTATAGGAAATAAAATTCCCGAATAATTTATCGTATTATTTATATATTATATGGAACTACAAAGAAAATCAATAATATTTGTTGAAAATTAAATTTAATTAAAGATAAATGTAAAAAAGTTAAATGTTAAGAAAAAACTACCAGTAAATAATTCATACTGATAGTCTGTAGAATTGTATTAGGTTTTAGCTTTTCATTTTAAACTCATAGAAACATCGCTTACAAGTAACAGTAATTTTCCCTTTACCTCTAGGTAATCTAAGCTTTTGTCCACACTTTGGACATTTAACTATTTTATAATTTTTCTTTTCATTAAACCATCTTTTGAAATTACTAAAAATAGGAGCACAATCACCAAAATGGAACACAGGTAGGTTGCTAGGAATTGCTTTATTAAATTTACTTAAAAATCTGTTGGCATACATACAAAATTTTCTATGTTCTTGCTCACGTTTTTCAACATTTCTTGAGAAAACTCTGTATAATGCATAAAATAAAATAACTCCCGCTAAAAGACGAGTAATAGAAAATAAATTTAATATAGATGATACTAGAATAAGAAATAATGAAAATAAGTCAATTCCATAGGATTCGTTGAAAAAATTCATTTGATCACCTCTTAATATATTATAACTAATTGTTATTGAAACATTAAAATATCAAAATATGTTTTAAATATATAATTTCTACATATCTCTTGTACTATATTATAGTACAAGAGGACAACTTATTTAAAGTGATTTATGAGGAAAGAATTTTAATATTTTATGAAATAGGATTTTTAAAAGGTTAAATATTTATTATATCTATGATATAGATTTGAAGATTAGTCAATTAAAGTATGGAACTTGGTTAAAATATCATGGCTGAAAGAGTAAAGCTTTTAAAATAATTATTTGGATGTTATTTATAAATGTTACTTATATCAGAATTTAATTCTTAAGAAATTATTACTTTTGATAGAAAAATTAAAGTGATTATTACATCTTTCTTACAATTAGAGGAAACTTATTTTCAAAGTATTAAAGGTATTGTATGCTAACATCATCAAAGATTATGAGGTGAGGAAATGTCTAAAGTTCTAGAATTAAAAAATGTTACTAAAATTATGGGTAATCGTAAAATAGTTGACAATGTCAGTTTTGAAATAAACTCAGGAGAAATATTTGGATTTTTAGGACCAAATGGTGCAGGTAAAACTACTACTATTAAGATGATTACAGGACTTTTAAAAATTGATGAAGGAGATATTTTAATTAGCAATAATGATGTAAAGAAAAATTTTGAAAAAGCTCTTTCTCAAGTAGGGGGGATTATTGAAAATCCAGAGATGTATGGATATCTTACAGGACGTACAAATTTAGAGATATATGGCAGAATGCATGGTAATATTTCTAAAGAACGTATTAATGAAGTTATAAAATTAGTGAAACTTGAAAATCGTATTAATGATAAAGTGAAAAAATATTCTCTTGGAATGCGTCAAAGACTTGGTGTTGCTCAAGCATTATTACACAATCCTAAGCTTTTAATTTTAGATGAACCTACTAATGGATTAGACCCAATGGGAATTAAAGAGTTACGTGATACCCTAAGACATTTGGCAGAAAAAGAGGGACTAGCAGTTTTAGTGTCAAGTCACTTACTTAGTGAAATGGAGCTTATGTGTGATCGAGTTGGAATAATAGATAATGGAAAAATTATAGATATTAAAACATTAAAAGATATTAAAAAGCAAAATATCGAAAGCTTGATAACCTATGAATTAGAAGTAAGTAATTATAGTTTAGCGAGGAAAATTATAGAGAATGATTATAGTAAAATATCTGAAGAGATTACTGTAGACTTCAAAGAAAATAAAATATTAATTTCTTGTTCTCGTGATGAAATTGCCAATGTTAATAAAGCTTTAATTATGGAGAATATATTAGTTTACACTATTAAGCCTATTAATAACACTCTTGAAGATGAATTTATGAAGGTAACAACAGGATCAAAAATGCAAATAGTGTAATATAGTAGAAAAGGAGCAGAGTTTAATGAGTAAAGTATGTGGACTAATAAAAAATGAATTGATAAAACAATATAAAAAAACTAGTGTTAAAGTAATAGTGATTTTAATACTTTTAGCTAGCATAATGTTACCAGTAGCTTTAAAATTTTTACAGAATAGAGATGAGTCAAAGTGGTATATAAATAGCTATAATCAAGACATTCAATGGCAACAAACAGAAATAACTAATATTGATTCAAGTAAGAAAAATAAAGACATTCAGAAGAAAATTTTTGAAGAAAACATTAAAAAATCACAAACGCTAATAGATAGTAATGTTTCTTGGGATGATTGGAGAAATGAAGTAGCTGGAGAGGCTTCTAATAAATCAAAAGAGGCTATTATTCTATCAGGAATTTCAGAAGGGTTAGCAGGTGAAGAATTATTTTTTAATATACATGAATTTGATGTAAATATGTTTAATGAATATTTAGGAATGAGCAAGGATGAACTTCAAAAGATAATAACTTCTAAAAATAAAGAAAGTAAGGAATTATATGATTCTGTTATAAAAAATGATTACTTAGTTTACTTAGATAAGAATATTAAATCTTCTAAGGAGGAAATTAAAAATTTAAAGTCAACTATTAAAACATCAGAAGATGAAGTGAAGAAAAATCCTAATAATAAAAATTTTGTTACATCTCTAGAGAATTCTAAAATTCAGCTTGATGCTTTGGAGAAAAGACTTAAGGCAACCGAATATAGATATAATAATAAAATTCCTTATGACAATAAGAATTGGAAAAACAACACTATTAGGGATATTTCCTATAAGATTGATGAAAATGGTGAAAGACTGCTTAGTGAAACTGAATTTACACAATACAATAGCGAGAAAATAGCAAAAGGATATACTTATGAGGAGTACAAAAAAGACTATGAAAAGAAAACAAAGTCTATAGAACAGGCTATAGTTCTTGATTGGTATAGTCTTGAAAATAATATACCACAAGTTAAATTTGATAATGATATTAGAAATTCTGTAGATAGAACTTATTTAATGTATGTTAGTGTTGCCATTATACTATGCATAATAATTGGAGGAGGTATAGTTTCTTCAGAGTATTCTACAGGGACTGTTAGATTGCTTATGATTAGACCAGTATCTAGATGGAAAATTTTATTTTCTAAATTAGTATCAGTATTTATAATTGGGTATGGGGTACTGTTAACTACAGTTATATTAAATATTATATCAAGTGGAATTGTAAATGGTTTTGGAGGACTTGCTACAAAAGTAATTTCTTTCAGTGGAGAAAGTATAGTTCAGCAAAGCTTTGTAATTTCAATTATACCTAAGCTTTTATTCTCAAGCATTAGCTTAATATTTATAATAGCTTTAGTATTTGCAATATCAACTATTATAAAAAATACAGCTTTAGCAGTTGGTCTTACTACTGTAGCATATTTAGGTAGCTCAGTTGCTACAATGATTATGGCAAGCTTAGGTATGAGATGGGTAGGTAAAACTATATTACCCTATATGAATTTATCAACTTTCATTACAAATTCCCAATATGTTGAAATGTTTAAAAGTGAATATAGTATAGTTTTAAGTTCAACTATGGGGGCAATTCAATTGATTGTGTTTGCTACAATATTAATTATAGCTTCATTCTTAGTGTTCCAAAAGCGAGATGTAATGAATTAATTTATATAATGAAATTATAAGTGAAAATATTTCTATATTTATTTAAAAAAGTGGGGTTGACAATATTAATCTAGTTAAGTAGAATAATAATTGTAAGGGGAATGGAAAGTTAATTTTATAAAATAACTACAACTTACATTTTAAACTTATTAGATTAAAAATAAATTTAATATATAGAGTCCGATAGGTGTACTAAGTACTTAATAGGGAATTTGGTGAAAATCCAAAGCTATCCCAGTAACTGTAAGTGAGGACGACTTAGCAAAAGCCACTAATTTGTTTTGGGAAGGTGCTAAGAAGTATGATTCACAAGCCAGGAGACCTGCCATGGGATTATGAAATTTGATACTTTCTGAGGAAGAGTTAAAAGATTTATCCAGTGATGGTTTAGGTAAAATATAGTATTTATGTTTATAGGTTTAAACTATAAATTAAATTGCAAAAGCTTTCACTTATTTAAATTTAGTATATTCCAAGATAGGTATCAATGATATCTATCTTTTTTTATTGTATTTATATGGCTAGGAGAATCTACAAGGAAGTGGATTGTAGAATATATAAGCTATTTTACAGTTTAAATAAACTATGAAGCTACAAAGGCGTGGCTTTCTCCTATATAAAATATACAAATAAAGTAACTATATTTTAATTGTTACTTTAGTTATTAACTTAAAGTTTTCAACCCAAAACTTTAGTCAATATAAATGTAAATTTTCTACTTATGTCCCTCTTAGTGGTTTGGATAAAACCAACTAATTTCACACAGGGATGTAACCACTATAATTTGTAGTGGTTACATCCTATAACCCTATAATTGGATAAATATATGATTAAATATAAAAGAAATTAAGACTATATCGAAAATTTATGATATAGTCTTAATTTTTTCTACCAACATTGGTTTATCAAGTTATTTTCATAATATACAGTATATGTATAAATAATCAAATTAAAGTATCATATAATTTATAGATATGATATGATAAAGTAATAAAATACAGATAATTATGTTTATGGAGAGGGATTATATGAAATTAACATTGCTTAAGGATTTGCAGGGAAATGAAATACTTGCTAAGGACATTATTACAGGCTCGGGTAAGACTTTGTTAAAAAAAGGTATTATAATTACTGATCAAGTAAAAAATAGTATTGAACAGCAAGGGATTTTTTTTCTGTATGTACAAGACGATGACTTAAAAGACATAAAAGATGATAGTAAACTTATAAATTTAAAAAAGAATATACTTCAAACCATACCTAATATGTTTAGTGACTTAATAAATTATGATAATAAATCTTTAAGTAAATCTCTAACTATGGTTGATGATTTAGTTGAATATATACAGAGTGAAAACTACATAAATCTAAATTTATATGAAGTAAAATTATATGATGATTATACATACATACACTCTGTGGATACTAGTATTATGGCAATTTTTCTAGGAGTAAATATGAATTTTTCGAAATCAAGATTACGTGATTTAGCCATATCATCTCTATTTCATGATATAGGAAAAACGAAAATATCTAGTAGAATCATAAATAAACCAGATAAATTAACTGAAGATGAGTTCAAGCAAATTAAGATGCACCCATTATACGGTAGAGATATACTACTTGGTAATCCTATAATAAATGAAGAGATAATAGGTGGAGTAATAGAACATCATGAAAAGTATAATGGTACAGGTTATCCTTATGGATTAAAAGATAATGAAATATCACAATTTGCAAAAATCATTTCTATATGTGATGTGTTTACGGCCATAACATCAGATAGATGCTATAGAAAAAAATTTGACCCTAGAGAAGCTTATGAATTAATTTTAGCAGAGACATATACAAGTTTTGATCCTGAAATAATTAAGTTGTTTAAAGATACATTTGCAGTTTATCCATTAGGATGTCCTGTATATCTATCAAATAATTTATTTGGGTATGTGGTAAGTCAAAATAATGGGTTCCCAGATAGACCAGTAGTAAGAATTGTGAAAGATGAATATAATAATAAAATTAGTCCTTATGAGATTGATTTAAAGAATATTATAAATTTAACAATCATAAGCACTATAGTGTAGTATTTGTAAAGTAAATGGTATCTAAGGAGATGATTATCATAAATAGTGATGTAGGTGAAAGCTATATAGGAAATATTAAGGTTTTAAAAAATTTATATAAAGAAATATGGTGGAGTATGCCTACATGTGTAGATATTCCCTTAGAAGCTAATGGATATATTAAGAAGAAGAAAAATGAGAAAAAGTTTGAGAAATTTATTGATGAATTTATTAAAATTATTGAAAGGTTTCCTTTGGAAGAAGAGAATAGAGAATTATGGAAGAAAAATAGTAACTCTTATCTTGAAAATATGATATTGGGAGAAGAATTATTTAAGCTAGGAACCATAGATAAAAAAATGAAGGATCAGTTTTTTACAAACACTAAGGTATTTATAAATCAGTGTAAGATCTTTGATAAAGAAATGAATTATGAAGATATTGGTCAAGCTATGAGAAATGTGTGGATTGTTAGTCTTCTTCAAAAGATGAAGGATATGGATATATCATTTACCATGGCTACTTTTGGATATAGCATGCTATATCCATATACTGACAATTATTTAGATAATTTAGATATATCAATAGAAGAAAAGAAAGAATTTAATAACAGGTTTTATAAAAGACTATGTGGTGAAGAGATAGAGGGGAGAAATTCTCATGAAAAGCAAGTGTTTAAGTTAGTTGAATATATAGAATCTGTTTTTAATAGAAATGATTATCCAAAAGTTTTTCAAGGTCTATTATTAATTCATGAAGGGCAAGTAAAAAGCCTAATTCAGCAAGAAGGTATAAGTAACCCCTATGAAAGGGATATGCTAGATATATCTATTGAAAAGGGCGGAGCATCTGTTATTGTGGATGGTTATCTTATAAATGGAAGCTTAAACAAAGAAGAGGAGATTTTTACCTATGGGTATGGATTTCTGCTTCAATTATGCGATGATTTGCAAGATGTAAGGATAGATTATGAGAATAAACATATGACTATAATGTCTCAACTAGCAGGAAAATATCATCTAGATAATATTGTTAATAAACTTATTAATCTAACTATCCATGTATTAGATGATGCAACGTGTTTTAAAGGGGAAAATATTGAAGATTTGAAAAAATTAATAAAAGATAATTGTATTTTAATGATAATCTTTGCTATTGTTATGAACAAAAATTATTTTTCAAAGGAGTATGTAAAAGAAATTTCTAAATACTTGCCTTTTACTATATCATATATTGAAAATATTAAGGGGAATTTACGAAGAAAGTTTGAAAATATTAAAAAATCTTATCATGGCATTTCATTAGAAGATATAATTTACTACTTAATTCAATAAAGGATTTATAAAAGGTTAAATTTAATTTATTTTAATTTAATTACGTAATTTATAAAATTTTTTAGTTGATATAACATTTAAAAAATGGTATGATTAAAACGTTGTACAGGTTATAATATAATAATTTATATATTAAGGGAGTAGTTAGCAGGAAGTATTAAATGACTTCATGGGATTAGGTCAACATACTGGATATTTAATATTCTGGTTTAATCTTAAAAGACGAGACTTATATTCTGATATTAGAATATAAGTCTCTTTTATTTTGTTAAAATACATAGGAGGAATGAAAATGATATACGCTTTATATGGAATTTTTGCTGCATTTGTAATTGGTTTTTCAATTAAATTGTCTTATTATGTAGACGAGCTTGATAAAAAAACAAATTTATCAGGAGCTTTTATTGGAGGTGTTATGTTAGCAGCAGTAACTTCACTTCCAGAGTTATTTACAAGTATTTCATCTACTATATTTTTGAATGAGGTACAATTGGTTTCAGGTAATATTCTTGGTAGTAATGTGTTTAACTTAACTATTTTAGCAGTATTAGTTTTAGTAGGAGTTAAGAGATTCAAAAGCTCTGTAGTAACATCAAGCCATAGGAATACACTGAAACTTTTAATGGTGATTTATGTAATAGTGTTTGTTGCTAATTATATTGGAAGAGAATTTTCATTTTTTAGTGTAAGCATATTCTCTATAGCAATTATGCTATTATATATCTTTGGTGTTAAGGCTATGTCAGGGGATGAATCTCCAGAAGATAGTGGAGAAAGTAATTGCAATCTTACAGTAAAGCAAATATATGTGAGGTTTACACTATTAAGTATAGGATTAATTGTGTTTAGTATAGGTATTACTATAGTAACAGATATGATTGCAAAGGAGTTAAACCTAGGGGTTACCTTGGCGGGGGCATTGTTCCTTGGAGTTGCAACTTCTCTTCCAGAATTAACATCTTCTATATCTTTAGCTAAAAAAGGTAATTTTAATGCTATGATAGGAAACATTGTAGGAAGTAATTTATTTAATTTTTGCATATTGTTTTTAGCTGATATACTATATATAAAAGGATCTATTTATCAACCATCGAACCAAGGATACTTATTAATAATATTTGGATTTATATGTACTGTAGTTGCTTATGGTATGTTAAAGATAAAAAAAGAACAAGCAAAGGAGATACATAAGGTATCAAGTTCGTTACCTTATGTATTAGCGAGTATGGCAATAGTGGCTAGTTATGTAACATATTTAACAATGTCAATATAAAATAATAGGTTTTAGAAGCTCTGCTTTTAAAACCTATTATTTTATTACTGAAATTTTCAACAAAGCCACTTTATTAGTTGTATTAGAATGAATTGTTAACATTTTATCATCTATACTTGTAATTACAATGGTTATTGTATAAAATGTTAATATTAGTAATTAAACTCAAGTGCAAATGTGGGTAACTATATTTAGTAAAAAATCTAGTATTAAGTTAAACTTTAAGGGATGGTGATTTCGGTGTTAGTTATAAATAATGTCACGAAGAAATATGGAAAATTTGTTGCTAATGATAATATAAGTTTTCAAGTGGGCGATGGAGAGATAGCAGTACTTTTAGGGCCTAATGGTGCTGGAAAATCTACTATTATTAAATGTATATGCGGACTATTAAGATTTCAAGGAAATATATCCATAGAAGGTTTTGATAATAAATCCATAGAAGCTAAAAGAATAATTGGATATATACCAGAAGTACCTGTACTATATGATATGTTAACAGTGGAAGAGCATTTAGAATTTATTGCACGAGGTTATAATCTTACTGACTGGAGAGAATATGCTGAAAAACTGTTAAGGATATTTGAACTAGATGACAAAAAACAAAAGTTTGGGAAAGAACTTTCTAAAGGAATGCAGCAGAAGGTAAGTATTTGTTGTGCATTACTTCCAAAACCTAAGGTTATAATTTTTGATGAACCTTTAGTAGGTCTTGATCCCCATGGAATTAAAGCATTGAAAGAATTAATAATGGAATTAAAAAATCAAGGTGCAGCAATGATAATAAGTACTCATATGATTGATAGTGTGAAAGAGTTCTGGGATGTAGCACATATCATGATGAATGGAAAGATTGCGGCAACAAGGGTAAAAAAAGATGCTGAAAAATCTAATGAAGGATTAGAAGAATTATTCTTTCATATCACTGAAGGAAAGGGTGATCAGTAGTGAAAGGAATAATTTATCTATGGAGAACAACCTTAAAAAATCGAATAAAGGATTTAAAGAATCATCCTGGTAAATTAATAGGATATATAATTTTGATAGCTTTAATGGTTTTTGTTTTTATAACCTCAGCTAAAACTTCTAATAATGTTGATGTAAATAACTTAAGTCCAATTGCGGAGCTAGGAGCAATAATATATGCACTATTTATGTTTTTATTTACAACTCAAATTATCCAAGGATTATCATCAGGAGCTACATTTTTTAAAATGTCTGATGTAAACTTACTCTTTGTTTCTCCCATATCATCTAAAAAAGTACTTATATATGGACTTATAAGACAGTTAGGTACATCTTTATTTATATCCATCTTTATACTATTTCAAGCTGGTGTACTTAAACAGAGGTATGGAGTAAATCCGCTAGGTGTAATAGTAATATTCCTAGGATATTTTATGTTAGTTTTCATAAGTAGTATCATATCTATGGCTATTTATTCAATTACTAGCGGAGATGACGGTAAAAAGAAAGCAGTAAAGATTTTAATTTATCTCCTAGTATTACCTTTAATAATTTCTATTCTATTTAATATAAAAGAAGGTGGAAGAGGTATAGGAGCTATAGTTAATGGGATAAATGTAAGTTATCTAGAATTTATTCCTTTTGTAGGGTGGATAAAAGGAGTAATTTATGGTATTTTGATAGGCGAAACCTCTAATGCGTTAATGTATATTTTAGCAACACTTATAGGCGTAGTATTAACTATAGTTATTCTTATGAAAAGTAAAAATGAATATTATGAAGACGTACTTCAAGCTACAGAAACTATGCATAAACGTGTGGAAGATGCAAAAGAAGGCCGAATAGTAGAAGTTAAAGATACTAAGAAGATAAAATTAAAAAATGTTGGAATAAATAAAGGAAGAGGAGCTTCTGTATTCTTTTTTAAGCATATGTTAGAAAATAGGAGAGCAGGAAAATTCTTTTTAGACAATACTACTTTAATTCAAATAGTAGTTGTGGTCATATTTACATTAACAATGAAGGACATAGGAAGTATAATGGCTACCTTTGCTATGGCCACATATATTCAATTATTTATGACTTTTGCAGGGCGCTGGGTTAGAGAACTAAAAATGCATTACGTATATTTAATTCCTGAAAGTCCACTTAAAAAACTTCTATATATAGTTTCTGAAAACTTAATAAAGTGTTTTGTAGATGGAATTATACTATTTGTTATTGCGGGAATCATATTAGGTTCTTCACCTATAGAAATATTAGTATGTATAATATCAAGATTGGGATTTGGAATGTTATTTATAGCAGGAGATGTATTGTCTCAAAAAATATTCAAACAAGTTACAGGGAAAGGCTTATTAATGTTTTTAACAATACTTGCATTGATAATAATTGCACTACCAGGAATTATAGGTTCTGTAATTGTAGCAATTATCTTTGATATAGGAACAATTTCAATAATAATTACATTTGCATGGAATATGTTCATATCTTTTATAATTATATGGCTATGTAAGAATATATTAAATAACATAGAACAGAATTTAGTATAGTAATAGATATATTACTTATTTATTTTAATATGATTTTAATAGAAATAAAATAGTCTTAAATAGCTAATTATATTAGTTATTTAAGACTATTTTAAAATAAAAAATACTTTAGTAGAAAAAAAGTATTTTAATTATAATTAATAGTATTTTATTGAGAAAATTTAAAGGCAAAGAGTTTTATTGATATATATCAGAAAACTCAATTTGAATTCGTTCTATTTTGTTATTGTAGGATCTAATTGAAGGAGGCGCTGAATCTTTTGAATGGTCAGATTTTACTATTTTATTAGGGAAATATAAAGTGAACTTACTACCTTCACCAACCTTGCTTTCTAAAGTTATATCTCCATCATGTAGAACCATAAGAGATTTTACAAGGGATAAGCCTATGCCGGTACCTTCAGAATTATTCGTACTAGATTTATCAATTTGTACAAATCTATCAAATATTTTTCTTTTCATAGAATCATCTATACCAATACCTGTATCTTTAATGGAAATAATAGTATTATTATCATCTTCAGAGATATCAATAAAAATTGTTCCGCCTGGATTAGTAAACTTTACTGCATTAGATAAGAGATTTAAAATAATTCTTTCTAATTTATCCTCATCTATAGCAGTAATTTTTTCTTCCATAGCAGTATCAAAAATAATGTTTATTTCTTTAGATTTAATGAAATCTACAACTGAGTCTACGATATTTTCTACAGAATAAACTATATTAATATTTTCAAGATTAACTTTAAAAGTAGAAGCTTCAATTTTAGTTAAATCAAGAAGATTATTAATAAGTCGTATAAGTCTAAAAGAATTTTGTTTTATACAGTTAGTATATTTCTCTGCATTGCTTAAGTCTAGATTTGGATTTTTTAATTGCTGAGACAGAAGTTGATCGGCACTATATATAACATTGATAGGGGTTTTAAGTTCATGAGATACATCTGCAAAGAAGTTTGTACGCTCTTTCTCATGAGACATAAGTTTATTGTTAGTTTTTTTCAAATCAGACATAGTATCAAGTAATTTTTTATTACTTAAATAACTCTCTTTCATATGTCTAAATTTAATTATAGAAAAGCAAAATCCTAATATTAAATACAAACCTATATCAAATAAATTTTTCCATGCAGTGCTACTATAATTTAAAATATTCATCATATTAAATATATAAATGGATGATGAAGGGATAAGTACTAATAAAGATTTTTTAAAATCTATTAAGAAAAATAGATTTATTACAAAAATCAAAATCAAAAAAAAAGTGATACTTCCATTAACTTCAAGAAGAGAAATACAAGAATATAAAGATAAGTACGTACCACCAAAAAGAAAAATATTAAATAATAAGTTATATATAAAAGTTGTTTGATATTTTATAGGAATTAAATTATAAACTAATAACCAAACAACTAAAAATATAGTTATAATGGCATAGAGATAGATATTGTTAATCACTATAGGAATTTCATCAATTATATTAATTATAAATAACAATGTACTTGAAATAAGTGTAAGTATAGATAAGTTATAACTAAAGTATAAATTTTCACTTAATAAATATGTTTTTAAATCAGAATAGTTATTTAGTTTAATTTTCATTTTCCTTACCTCACTAGCATAAAATTCAATAGAATAAAATAAAAATTATATACCTCAACATTATAATGTGTTAATAAATTACAATTTATAATTTATGATAAACATATCCGCGGATAAAAAATGGATAAATGGGTACATTGCAATTAAAAATTTTTTAAATATTTTAATTATAAAGTATACTCATAATTTATAATTAATGTTCATACCACACATATCCATAACTAATATAGCATATATGTTAGTAAATATAAAAAAAGTTAGTATATACAAGTAAATTTGTTTTAATAAAAAATATGTTGATTTTTATTGAAATTTATCATTTTTATTTAAATTAAGACAAGAATAAATACATATATAACTAATACTTCTTTTTTATGAAAAAATTATGAAGAAAATTATAAAAACATAAAATATATTTCATGAATATTAACTTTGTGTTAATAATTTTAAACATAAAGTTAAATAAAGAAAAATTTATAGGTGTAAATTCAGTATATCGAATTAATATATAGATATTAGTATAAGGATTAAGAAGAGTAATAAATAATTATTTGGTTGATAGTATGTTATATGACTTAATTAGAATACATTGATTTTATAAAATATATATGATAGCATGTAAATGGAGTTGCTACATAAAATATATTATTAGTAGTCAGTAAAATCTCTCTTTCTCTACTGAAAGGGAGTTTATTTTGTTTCTTAGGAGGTAAAGATATGAAAAAAAATATGAAATCAATAATAATTTCTTTAATAGTTATAATTATTGCAATTGGTGGATTTTTTATCTACAAAAATTTTAATGCAAAGCAAAGAGTTGAAGGAGATAAAACTATAGAAGTTACAGTTATAAGTAAAAAGGATAATTATGAAAAAACTTATACACATTCAACTAATGCAGAAACTCTAGGAAAAGCACTAGATGAAATGAAGATAATTGTAGCTGATACATCTCAAGCTACTAGATTTATAACTGGAGTAGATGGACTAAATGCAGATGCTAACAAGCAAGAGTGGTGGAATTTAAAAATAAATGGAAAAAATTCCCAAACTGGTATAGATGATACTGCTATAAAAGATGGTGATAAGATAGAACTTATACTTACAATAGGTTGGTAATATGTATAAAACTAAAGATTTGATAATATTGGCATTACTTGGAGCGCTAATGCTTGTGTTACAAGTTATGATGAGTGGAATACCTAATATAGAACCAGTATCTTTTTTACTGGTAATATATACTTTAGTATTAGGCAGAAGAGCATTAGTAGTTGTAGTGGTATTTAACTTTTTACTAGGTCTTGTTAGTGGAATGGGAACTTGGTGGTTTGGATACTGGATTGTTTGGCCTATGCTAGTACTAGTAGTGCTGTTATTTAGAAAAATAATTAAAGAAAATTTTTTAGGTTGGAGTATAATATCCGGTGTGTTTGGAATGTTATTTGGAGCACTGTATTCAATACCATATATCTTTACAGTCTCTAAAACCTTTGCTTTAACTTATTGGATAAATGGAATACCCTATGATTTAATTCATATGGTAGGTAATTATTTTATTATGTTAATGCTTGGAAAAAGGGTATATAATTTATTGAAGAATTTAGTAGCAAAATATAATTTAGGCACTAAATTTTGAAGATAGATAGGTTTTAAAATATAAAAAGAACTTTGAAATTTCAAAGTTCTTTTTTATTTTTTAAGGAGTGGATTGGGGAATTAAGCCAATAAATAAAGTAATTAAAATGTATTTATGTTATATTTATCATATAGTGTCATTGCCATAACATATAATTTATATAAAATATAAACTAAAAGGCTAAGGAATAAATTGTAGAATCTAAGAGGTGGGAATATGAAGTTGCTAGAAACAGAAAGATTGATTTTGAGAAGTTGGAAAATAGCGGATTTAGATGATTTTTATGAGTATTCTAAAAATCCTAATGTTGGTCCTATGGCAGGATGGAAACCCCATAAGAATAAAGAAATATCTAAAGGTATACTTCAGTCATTTATAAAGAATAATGAGGTATGGGCAATTGTATATAAGAAAAATAATAGGGTAATTGGTTCAATTGGTAATCATAGAGATGTGAAAAGAAATTTATTAAAGGCAAGAATGATAGGATATGTACTTTCAGAAGAATATTGGGGAAAAGGAATTATGACTGAAGCAGTAAATAGGGTAATAAAATATTTGTTCGAAGAAATAAAATGTGAAGTAGTATCTTGTTATCATTATCACGGAAATCAAAAATCTAAAAGGGTTATAGAAAAGTGTGGATTTAAATATGATGGAACATTAAGAATGGCTAGCGAAACTTATGATGGAAGAATATATGATGATCTATGCTATTCCATAACTAAAATGGAGTATTGTGATGAATATAAAAATAAATATTTATAGGTAAAGTATAATAATTATAGATTGAATATATTTAAAATATAGACTCCATGAATAATTAGTTCGTAGAGTCTATTAATTTTAGTTAACTATTTTTAACCTTAGGTTTATTTACTATATATATTCCAACACATACAAATACAAGTGCCAACAGATTTTTCCAATGCCAAATAGATTCTTTTAAAAATATAGCAGAAAGAAAAACACCAAACACAGGTGTTAAAAAATTGTATATAGAAATTTTACCAACATTATTATGCTTTAATAAGATAGTCCATATTGTAAAAGCCACTGAAGAAAGAAGTGAGAGATATAAAAGTAATAGCATAGCTTCAGTAGAAGGTATAGAGGTTCGTGCACCTCCAAGTGCGCCTACAATTACAAGTAAAACCCCTCCAAAGAGTAGTTGCCATCCTGTGACTATCATGCTATCTTCTCTCTTAGCTGCTTCTTTACTTATAAGAGATCCAATTGCAAAGGAAGCAGCAGCAAGAATAATAAATCCTTCACCAGTAAAGGTAAAACCACTTCCAACTTTACCACCTAAGTTAATTATAACTACTCCCATAAATCCAACAATACATCCTAAAATCTTTTGGAAATTTAATCTATCATCTGAATATATAAAATGAGCAAGAATTACAGCCATAAAGGTTGCGGTACCGTTTAATATGGACCCCTTAACACCGGTAGTATGAGAAAGTCCTATGTAGAAAAATAAATATTCCAAAGTAGTTTGAATAAACCCAAGTAGTGCAATATGACTTAAGGCCTCTTTTTTAGGAAAAGGAAATTTTTTTTGAATTATCCAAGTTAATAAAATTACTAGAAGACCTGATAAAGCAAATCGATTGCCTGCAAAGAGAAGTTTACTAAAAATATCATTTTCGCCTATAGAAAATAAAGAGTAGCCAATCTTTATAGATGGATAGGCACTTCCCCAAAGTAAGGTACATAGTAAAACTAACAATAAAATCACACCATTTTTTTGAAAAACATCTTTTTTACTCATAATTTAAATAATCCCCTCTGTACATTTAAAACTTAAATAATTACAAATTAACTTATGTTTATTGTGAATATAGTTTTAAAATTCTAATTATCTCAATTAGAATTTTACTATTATATGCAACCAATGTAAATGAACATTATTATTTGTTGTTTTTGACAATAAAATTTATCTTATCTAAAATGTAAAAACGAAATTTCAATATAAAAGTTCAATACAAATATATAAGGAAAATACAGAAAAATGGAGAATGGAGAATTTTGAGTAATTTAATCAAGTGTATTTAAGTCTTAAGAAGTTGAAAATGATTATCAATTAAGCTATTATGAAGTAGTGATAAGTATTATCAATTAAAATTATATTTCAATTGATAACGTAATTTTATTGTTACATCAAGTATATATAAGTGTTTAAGAATATCACATAATTTAATACATAAAGATATTTAGGATACGTAATAAAGTTTTGGAGGAAATATGAAAAAGAAATATTTAATTCCTTTATTCATAATACTGTGTATGTCTTCAATATTTATAGGGGTTCAAAATATAAGTATTACAGATATAATGCAATGGAACCAGGGTAAGATGAATATAATAATTTTAACTAGATTGCCGCGGCTTATTAGTATAGTGGTAGCTGGAGTAGGAATGAGCGTTGGTGGAGTTATAATGCAGCAAATTAGTAATAACAAATTTGTTTCTCCAAGTACAGCAGCTACCGTAGACTCAGCAAAGCTTGGGGTACTAGTTTCTATGCTACTATTTTCATCAGCAACTTTGATGCAAAAGATGATAACAGCATTTATATTTGCCCTTTTGGGAACCTTTGTATTTATGAAAATACTTAAAAGCATAAAAATGAAAAATGTTGTATTCATACCTCTAGTGGGAATAATGGTAGGAAATGTTATAGGGTCTATGACAGATTTCTTTGCTTATAAAAACAATTTAGTTCAAAGTATGGGAACTTTTCTCCAAGGAGATTTTTCCATGATTATAAAGGGAAATTATGAGCTCCTCTATTTGACTATACCATTATTAATATTAGCACTTTTGTATGCTAATAAATTTACTATTATAGCAATGGGGGAGGATATCTCATCAAATTTAGGGATTAACTATAATAAGGTTGCCAATATTGGAGTTATAATTGTTGCATTGATTTCAGCTTTAGTAGTAATAACTGTTGGGAATATACCTTTTATAGGATTAATAGTTCCGAATATAGTATCTATATTTAAAGGGGACAATCTTAGTAAGAATATTTGGGATACAGCTTTGTTTGGGGCAATATTTGTACTAGCATGTGACATTATAGGTAGACTTGTAATTCATCCCTATGAAGTACCTATAAGTCTTACTGTAGGAGTTACAGGAAGTATTATATTCCTTTACCTGATATTTAGGAGGAATAGAAATGAAGGATAATATAGATAAAAAAAAGTTATATATACTTGGAATAGTTGCATTATTTTTTATTGGCTTATTTTTGTTTGAAGGATTAAATGGTATAAACTGGTATTATAACCTATCAAAGAGAATACCTAAGGTTATAGCTATAGCAGTTACTGGAGGGTCAATAGCCTTTTCTTCTATGATATTTCAGACAGTAACAAATAATAGAATCCTAACGCCAAGCATACTTGGACTTGATTCCTTATATATGTTTGTACAAACCATATCCGTGTTTTTATTCGGAGCATCAAGTATATTTATGATAAACAGAAATGTGAATTTTATGGTTTCAGTTACAATAATGTTAGTTGGAACTTTAGTTCTTTATAAAATATTATTTAAGAAAGATGGAAATAGTAATATATTCTTTTTGCTATTGGTGGGAACAGTATTGGGAACCTTGTTTAAAAGTATGACATCTTTTATGCAAGTAATAATTGATCCAAATGAATTTGAAACATTACAAAGTAAAATGTTTGCTAGCTTTGCTAATGTTAATACGGATATATTGTTAATATCAGTAATAGCCTTACTAATCATTTTTGTATTATTTTATGATGATGTAAAAAAATTAGATGTTATGCTTTTGGGAAGAGATCAAGCTATAAACTTAGGAATAGATTTTGATAGATTTTCTAAAAAAATATTAATAGTTGTAGCAGTATTAGTATCAATATCTACAGCTTTAGTTGGACAAATAACCTTCCTTGGATTATTGGTGGTTAATCTATCTTATCAGTTTCTTAATACATATAAACATAGTTATCAAATAACGGGAAGTATATTGATAAGTATAATTGCTTTAATAGCTGGACAGTTCATAGTGGAAAGAATATTAAACTTTGGAAGTACAGTAAGTATAATAATTAATTTTATTGGTGGAATTTACTTTATATATCTTTTAATGAAGGAGGGAAAATAAATGATAGAAGTTAGAGGTATAGTTAAAAAGTATGGAGATAATCCAGTAGTAGACAATGTATCTTTAAACATAGAAAAAGGTAAGATTACTTCTTTCATAGGACCTAATGGAGCAGGAAAGAGTACTTTACTATCAATGATATCTCGTATTATGAAGAAAGATGAAGGCGAAGTTATTATAGATGGTAGGGAGTTAGAAAAATGGGACACTAAGGGACTAGCTAAAAAAATAGCTATACTTAAACAATCTAACAATATAAATGTAAGATTAACTATAAAGGAAATAGTTAGCTTTGGACGTTACCCTCACTGCGAAGGTAGACTGACAAAGGAAGACACAAAGTATGTAGATGAAGCCATAGAATATATGCAACTTAAGGATATTGAAGATAGATATTTAGATGAGCTTAGCGGTGGACAAAGACAAAGAGCATATATTGCTATGGTAATAGCTCAAAATACAGAGTATGTACTATTAGATGAACCATTAAATAACTTAGATATGAAACATTCAGTACAGATGATGAAAGTATTAAGAGGGCTAGTGGATGATCTTGGAAAAACTGTAGTGATAGTTATGCACGACATAAATTTTGCATCAGTTTACTCAGATAAAATAGTTATTCTTAAAGATGGAAAGATAGTTAAAGATGATATAACTGATGCCATAATATCAAAAGATGTTTTAGAAGACGTATATGAAATAGATTTTCACATAAAGAATATAAACGGAAACAACATCTGCGTATATTTCTAAGAGAGACCCCAAATCTATGATTTGGTTGGTCGAACTTAAGTGACCATTTTAATCTATGATTTAATTATGGAAACTTACTCATTTGAGTGTAACGAAAAGGAGTAAGTTTCAAATAGTAAGGTGACAAGGAGTATCCTTACGAGCAAAGCGAGAAAAAGAAATCTATGATTTCTATAACAATAAAATATAATTTATTCTTAAATTCAAAATTAAAGAAATTTATTATAAATAAATATTAAGATATAAGGAAAATATTAATTGGATATAGATGAAAGGAATAGGTGAAACAAATGAATAAGAAAAAAATTAATATAATAGTAGGAGTTGCAATAGTTGCTTTAATTGGTGTGTTTGCAGCTACAAAACTTGGTAACAAAGATAATGAAGGGGAAAAAGGTGAAACTATAAAAATAATCCATACTGCTGGAGAAACTGAGGTACCTAAGAATCCAGAAAAAGTAGTAGTATTAGACTATGCATCTTTAGATATTATGGATTCATTAGATATAAAAGGATTAGTAGGATTACCAAAGAAAAACCTGCCAACTTATCTTTCAGAATATAAGGAAGAAAAATATACAGATTTAGGTGGATTAAAAGAATTTAGTCTAGAAGTAATCAATGAGATCAAACCGAATTTAATAATAATTGAAGGTAGACAAGCTGATTATTATGAGGAACTTTCTGCTATAGCTCCAACAATACAATTAGGAACAGATACTACAAAGTATTTAGAGTCATTAGAGTCAAATGTAAACATAATAGGACAAATATTTGGGAAAGAAGATGCAGCAACATCTAAATTAAAAGAACTTAATAAAAGAGTTGAAGAAGTAGGTAAAAAAATAAAAGAGCAAGGGTTTAATGCTTTAGCTACTATAATTACAGATGGTTCTATGAGTGTATACGGAGCAGGATCAAGATTTTCAATTATATTTGAAAAGTTCGGCTTTGTTCCAACAGATGAGAATATAGAAGTATCAAAGCATGGTCAAAATATAACTTATGAGTACTTATTAGCTAAAAATCCAAACTATCTTTTTGTAGTTGATAAGTCAGCAGGAACAAGTGGATCAGAAGATTATTCAGCAGCTAAGGAAGTAATAGAGAATGAATTAGTAAAAACTACAGACACATATAAAAATGGAAATATAGTTTATCTAAATGCTCAAGCTTGGTATGTGGGTGGAGCTGGACTTCAAGCAGCTGATTTAATTATAGAGGATATGGAAGGTATCACAAAATAATAATTAGTAAAATAGAAAATAGCTATTTGACATTCTAAAAGTCAAATAGCTATTTTTATAATGTGTTTAGTTGTTATAATACTGTCATCATATTAAAGTTAGTTATATAATGTAAAAATTATAATAGAGAGTAGAATAAATTAATAAAGAGCATATTTATATAGAGAGGAGGTGTTTCTATGGAAAGTAGAAATAGTAGTAATTATAAGGGGATTGATATAAGTAGTTGGCAAGGAAATGTAAATTTTAAAAAAGTAAAAGACGGTGGGATAGAAATAGTTTATATTAAAGCAACGGAAGGTATAAGCTATGTTAATAATTATTTTTCTTCATCCTATAAAAATGCTAAAGAGCAGGGTTTGAAGGTTGGATTTTATCACTTCTTTCTAGGAGGAATAGATCCTAAAGCTCAAGCTAGGCATTTTGTAAATACCATTGGAAATAGAGAATTTGATTGTAGACTAGCTATAGATATAGAACAGACTAATGGTTTAAATAAGACATCTTTAACAAGTGCAGCAATAATATTTTTAGAAGAGGTTAAGAGACTAACTAGTAAAGGTATCGTAGTTTATACCTATACTAATTTTGCAAGAACTAGTTTAGATAGTAGGTTAGGAATATATCCTTTATGGATTGCTGAATATGGGGTAAGCAAACCTGCTAGTAATCCAATATGGAATCAATGGGTTGGTTTTCAATTTTCAAGTACTGGACAAGTCCCCGGTGTAAGTGGAAATTGTGACCTAAATGAGTTCAATGAGGGAATATTATTAAATGGACAAAGTATACCAGAAAGTCCAAGTACAGATGATAATAGTAAAAATGATAAATACTATACAGTACAATCAGGGGATACTTTAAGTGGAATAGCAGAAAAATATAATACAACCTATCAAGTACTGGCATCTATTAATGGTATATCGAATCCTAATTTAATATATCCAGGACAAAAAATAATATTGCCAACAGGTAGTTCTTCAACAGGAGGTAATACCGGTAATTCATCCTATTATATTGTAAAATCAGGAGATACTTTGAGCGGTATAGCACAAGAATATGGAACTACAACTAAAGTTCTAGCTAGTATTAATAATATATCAAATCCTAATTTAATATATCCAGGACAAAAAATAGTATTACCATCAGGTAGTTCTTCATCTAAAGGTAATGCTAGTAGTTCATCCTATTATACTGTAAAATCGGGGGATACTTTAAGTGAGATAGCACAGCGGTTTGATACTACTACTTCAACTCTTGTTAAGCTTAATAATATATCAAATCCAAATTTAATATACCCAGGACAAGTGATAAAAATAAAGTAAAACAACCTTAATGAGAAAAAGAGACTGTTGCAGAGTGAGTTTTAATCTATTCTGCACAGTCTCTTGTATTTGAAATTTAATCTATAACTTATTAGTTGTAATAAAAAGTTATTATATTTATATTAAACCTTGTTTTTCTAAAAATTCTCGGGATACATCATTAGGTTCCATCTGTAGTTCATCAACTTTATAATTAAGTTCCATCATGATGTCATCATTAAGGATAGTTGATAATTGTTCCAATAGAGGAATTATTTCTGGATACTCTTTAAGAGTTTCACCTCTAACTATAGGCATAGCATAATAGGGTGGGAAAAAGTTCTTATCATCTTTTAATGTCTTTAATTTAAATTTCTTTAGCAATCCATCTGTTGCGAAGGCATCTACCACATCTATCTCTTTGCTGATTAAAGCAGTGTATCGTGGAGAACCATCAAGGCCTATAGAATCTTTAAATGAAAAATTGTATTTTTTGCTTAGTCCAGGAAGACCATCATCCCTGTTTAAGAATTCTAAGGTAGTTCCAGACTTTAGGTTAGTAGCAATGAGTGAAAGATCACTAATACTTTCTAAATTATATTTTTCAGCTGTTTCTTGTTCAACAGCTAAGGTATAAGTATTATTAAACTCCATTTGTTTTAAAACTTCAATATTGTATTTTTCTTTGAAATCATTTTTTACAGTAGCATATACTTTTTCCATATCACTTATAGGAGGATTGCCTAAGGTATCTCCATAAGCTGTCCCACTATATTCAATATATAAATCTATGTCATCAGATTTTAAAGCAGAAAAACATACTTGAGTACCACCAAGATTTATTTTACGATTTACTGAAATATCAGTATTTTCTTCAATTAAATCTGAAACCATGTGGCCTAATATCATTTGTTCACTAAAATCTTTACTCCCTACAGTAATTACTTTTGAGTTAGTATTAACATTAGTAATTGCAGAAAATATAAATATTAGAATAATAAAAATACTTGAGATTGCTAATATTCCTTTTTGCATTTTACGAGTTTTCATGAAATCTTTTTTTGTATTAGACTTAACCTTTTGTAAACTGATTGGAGTTGTTAGTTTTTCAACAATACTAGCTAGAAAATCTACAGCTAAAGCTAGTATACATGCTGGGATTGCACCAGCTAGTATTTGATTATTATTCACAGTTCTTATTCCAGAGAATACAAGGTAACCTAATCCACCGGCACCTATAAAGGCAGCAATGGTCATTAAGCCAACAGCAGTAACAGAAGAAATTCGAACTCCAGCCATTATAACAGGGAGAGCTAATGGAATTTGAATTTTTGTTAGAATTTGAAATTTTGTCAATCCTATTCCTTTTGCGGCTTCAATTGTCTGTGGGTTAATATTAGAAATCCCAGTATAAGTATTTTTGATTATAGGCAACAAGGAATATAGAATTACTGTTGTAACTGCAGGGAGAGTTCCTATACCTAAAAATGGTATGGAAAATCCTAATAAAGCCATACTAGGTATAGCTTGAATAATATTTGCTGCTCCAAGAATTGGTTTATTTAACTTCTTGACATAGGAAATTAGAATTCCTAGGGGAACACCTATTAAAATTGCTAGGCCAACTGAAATTGAAGTAAGTCTGATATGCTCAATCAATAATGATATAATTTGTGTTTTATTTTGTAAAATGTATTCTAAAATATTCATATTACTACGCCTCCTCTTCTATATATTGTTGACTAAGCGTTGTAACAAGACTACTTTCAGTAATTAATCCAATAAGACTGCTACTATCATTTAAAACAGGAACTGTTGAAATATTATTCTCATTTACAATTTTTAAAATATCAATTATAGTATCATTTGGAGAAACATAAATATAATTATTGTTAAGAATAGAACTGATTTGAATTGATTTATCATCAATTGATCGCATTTGTTTTGCCTTTACTATTCCTTGCAGTTTTTTTGATTTGTTATCAACAACCATTAAGCTATCAACTTTGTACGAACGCATCTTTTCTATACATTTAAATATTGATAGGTCCTTAGAGCAAGTTATAGGATTTTCTATCATAATATCTTCAGCTTTAATAAAGTCAGGAGAGGTCCAGATTCTTTTTTTACCAACAAATTGTGAGACAAAATCATTAACGGGGTTTTTTAATATATTTTCAGGTGTATCGTATTGAATAATTTTGCCTTTATCCATGATACACATCTTATCTGATATTTTTATAGCTTCATCCATATCGTGGGTTACAAATATAATAGTTTTCTTTAGTTTTGATTGTAAATTCACAAGTTCATCTTGCAAACTTGAACGTGTAATTGGATCAAGAGCTGAAAATGGCTCGTCCATTAATATTATATCTGGATTAGTGGCAAAGGCTCTTGCGACACCTACTCTTTGTTGTTGCCCTCCACTTAGTTCTACAGGGTATCGATTAAGAAATTTATCACAATCAAGACCAACCATATCCATTAAATTATATGTTTGTTGTGTAATGTCTTCAGGATTTTTATTTTGAACTTTTGGTATTAGTTCAATATTTTCTCTTATGGTCATATGAGGAAATAAACCTGTTTGCTGAATAACATAACCCATATTTCTTCTAAGATCTATTACATTTTTAGTGCTAATATCTTCATTGTTAATATATATTTTACCAGAAGTTGGTGTTATGAGACCATTTATCATTTTTAGTGTAGTTGTCTTTCCACAACCACTTTCACCTATAATAGCTACTAATTTACCTTTTTCAATCTCAAAAGAGACATCAGAAAGAACAGTAGTATTTTTAAATTTTTTTGAAATATTCTCGAATTTTATCAATGTAAATCCTCCTTTGTAAAGTAACAACCTAATTATAAATGAAAGTTGTTACTTTGTCAAATTCAAAAAAAATAAACTATCGCAAAAATATATTAATCTTAGTTCATATACTAGCAAAGATTAATATATTATTTTCTGATAGTTTAATTAATTTATATTAAGTTTATTACATACAATTTAAATTAGGGATATAAATATTTTTTTACACGCTCAATGCAATTTTCATCTCCAACAAAATAAAATATATCATTTTCTTGAAAAACTGCGTATGGTCCTGGTGACATAAGTAAAGAGTCGTTTCTTCTGATTGCTATTATTGTTGCTGAAGTATTATGCCAAAAGTTTATATCAGATGCAGATTTATTAATATAAGGTGTAGCAGATGTTATTTCTACTTGAAATGGTGTAAATGGATTTACAGAGCGTAATCTATCAGTTTTATCTATTAAATCAGAAAGACATCCGTATAAAAATTTTATTTCTTTTTTTTGTCTGTCAACACTATCAATAATATCTTGCTTTAGATTACTTATAGTATTAATATCATCATGTTGTTTAACGAATTTTATAGCATTTTCGTAGGACTTTATAGTAACTCCACTACCTTTTGAAGTATCTACAATATTTAAGTCTGATAATACACAAATAGCACGCCTTGCAGTTTCAGATGAGACACCATATTGACTTGCAAGAGAAGATCTTGCATAAATCTTATCACCAACTTTATAATGACCATCAACAATTTTGGCTGCAACATCGGCTGCTATTTGTTGATATCTAGGACTTGTTATTTTAAATTTATTTTCCATAATAATTCTCCTATAACTATATTAATAACAAAATTAAATATATCATATTTAATTTTAAATTAGTATATATTAGTACAAATAAAATTAGCATTCCACTTTATTGTAATGAATTGACATAGAATATAATAGTGATATACTTTAATTAATACCACTTATAAACGTTTACAGTTTGTAGGAAATAAGCTACTTTTAAAAGTAATAACATTTTAAAGAATATGTTAAAATTAATTTAAATATTTTTAGAGATGATATTATATAGAGTATACCCTAATATATTGGAATAAAGAACTAAAATTAAGAAAAAATTAAAATTTTGTAGAAAAATATATTTTGAAATTTTAGTATTTTGTATTATAATAATATTATAGAACAAATTTTTTATGCTATATATTAACAATTTAATATATATAATTAGTTTCATTTAAAATTTCCCTATAATTTTAAAAGAACTAGACATTAAACAAGACACAGACAGAAAAAGTCTACCATATAGATGGTAGGCTTTTTCTGTTTTTGTCTTGTTTACTAAAGATAAAGATTTAAATTATTAAAATAGAAAAAATAATTGATAAAATATATTGAAATTAATTGTTGGTTATTATAATGTATACATATTAAAATGATTATCTCTATAAGGATTTAGGAAGGGAGTTACTATGAATAAGTGTAAAAAGTTTATATGCGTATCTGTAGGGTTGATATGTTTTACACTTGGAGCGATAGGGATTATATTACCTATACTCCCTACAACACCATTTTTGCTGTTAGCCTCTTTTTTCTTTGTAAAAGGGTCTGAGAGATTTGATATTTGGTTCAAGAACACAAAGATATATAAAAAACACCTAGATAGTTTTGTAAAGGAAAAAGCAATGACTTTAAAACAAAAGATGACTATATTGTTATTTGCTGATTTTATGATGGCATTTCCACTTATAATTTTAGATAGTTTAGTTATAAAATGCATTATTGTTTTGATGATAATAATTAAATATTACTATTTTCTATTTGTAATAAAAACTATTAATAATTAATAGTTTTAAACTTCAATTGACAAGTTGGTAAATATATATATAATTATAAGTATAATAGCTAAATGCAAAGAAAAGGAAAGTAACTTTAAGAATACTTATACAGAGAGCTTTCATTGGTGAGAAGAAGCAATGGATATTAAAGAGAAAATGGCCTTGGAGCAGTGCACCGAGATTTAATATTAAGGCTGCAACGGGTTCACCCGTAATAGTGATAGAGTATAACTATAAACAGGATTTTTATGAGAAATTTTATCTATGTACTAGTCGTGGAATAAATTTCATGTAAGCAATTTTAATTATAACGTACTTGAAGAGATTTATATTGTGAAATGTAAATGAAGTAGGATGGTAACACGAAGTTTTAACTCTCGTTCCTAAGATTAATTTCTTAGGAGTGGGAGTTTTTAGTTTTACTCCAAATTTATAATTTGGAGAAGTGAAAAATTAAATAGTATAAGAGGAGGAGAGTAGAATGAATATTTTAATTGGAGGAGCATGGCCTTATGCCAATGGTTCGTTGCACATAGGACATATTGCAGCATTATTGCCTGGAGACGTTATAGCTAGATATTATAGAGCAAAAGGGGATGATGTATTATATATTTCAGGAAGTGATTGTCACGGAACACCTATTTCTATTAGAGCAAAAAAAGAGGGTGTATTATCAGAAGTTATAGCTAATAGATATCATGAGGAATTTAAGTATTGTTTTGATAAGTTAAATTTCAGCTATGATTGTTATTCAAGAACTGATGATAATCAGCATAAAGAAGAAGTAAGAAGGATAATTATAAGTCTATATGAAAAAGGCTTAATATATGAAAAAAAAGTAAGTCAAGTTTATTGTGAGGAGTGCAAACAATTTTTACCTGATAGATATGTAGAGGGAGTATGTCCGCATTGCAATAGTATTGCAAGAGGTGATCAATGTGAAAATTGTTCAACCCTTCTAGATCCTTTAGAGTTAAAGGATAGACTGTGTAAATTATGTGGTAGTAAGCCAGTAGTAAAATCCACTAAACAATTATACTTTGCATTATCTACTTTTGAAAAAGGACTTAGAAAGCATTTAGAAAGGTCTAGAAAAAACTGGAGAATAAATGCAGTAAATAGTACAGAAAGATACTTAAATGAAGGTTTGAAAGATAGAGCTATTTCTAGGGATTTAGATATAGGAATAGATATACCAATTAAAGGATTTGAAGATAAGAAAGTATATGTATGGATTGATGCGGTATTGGGATATTTAACTGTAAGTGAGAAGTGGGGAAAAGAAAATAATAAAAATTGTAGTGATTATTGGAATAGTAGCAGTATTTCATATTATATTCATGGAAAAGATAATATACCATTTCATACAATCATACTTCCAGCATTATTAAGAGGAACAGGACCAGAAAGAAATCCAGATAAGGTTATTTCTAGTGAATATGTGACTTTAGAAGGAAAGAAAATATCAACAAGTAATAACTGGGCAATTTGGGTACCAGATATAGTAGATAGATATAATAGTGACTTAATAAGATATTTCTTTATTGCAAATGGACCTGAAAGAAGAGATGCTGATTTTACTTGGAGGGAGTTCATAAATAAAAATAATGGTGAATTATTGGGAGCTTATGGAAACCTAGTTAATAGAACTTTGGTATTTGTTAAGAAGAATTTTAATAGCAAGGTACCAAAAGGAAAAGTTGAAGAGTCAATTAAAAGCACTATAGAAGAATTATATAAAAATATTGGGGAAAATATAGAAGAAGGAAATTTAAAATCTGGCATAGAAAGAATATTTACATTTATACGAAGTATAAATAAATATTTTGATGAAGAAATGCCATGGATTACCATAAAACAAGATAATAAACAGTGTGAAAATACTATTTATAATTGTTTATATGCTATTGTAAACCTAGCAAATCTTCTAAATCCATTTTTGCCAGAGTCCTCAGAAAAGATTAAAAGTTGGTTTTATTGCGAAGAAAATAGGTGGAAAGAGATTCAATTAAATTCAGGAGTAAATATAAGTAATTTTCATGTTTTATTTGAAAGATTAGATAAGAGTATTATTGATGAAGAATTAAGTAAATTAGAACTACATGGCAAAGATATCAAATCCACTTAGTGTCCATTAACAAAATATTTTAGAATATTATGATATAATTTATATGTTAGTGTATTATTAAAATTTTTGATAACTTCTTTTGTAAGAATGGTAACTTATAATTTGCTATAGTTTTACATTTAAAAGTTGGGAAGTGAGTATAAAATGGTGGGTAAATATAAAGTAGTAACTTTATGCGGAAGTACAAAGTTTAAAGAGGATTTTATAAAAGTTCAAAAGGAGTTAACTCTTCAGGGGATAATTGTAATATCAGTAGGATTATTCGGCCACGCAGATGGTGAATTTGGAACTATAATTACAGATGAAATTAAAATCATGCTTGATGATATTCATAAAAGAAAAATTGATATGGCAGATGAAATCTTTGTTATAAATAAGAATGGGTATATAGGCTCTAGCACCAGAAGTGAAATTAAATATGCGAAGGAACATGGCAAAAAAATAGTTTATTTGGAGCCTAATTATGAATAATTACTAATGAAAATAAGATATTTAGGAGTGAGTTTATGATATTAGAGACAGTAGATAGCATTATATTTGATTTAGACGGAACTATGTGGGATTCATTAGATGCGATTGTAGAAATATGGAATGAAGCTATAAAGGATTTTAGTGATATAGATGCAATAATTACAAAGGAAAAATTAAAATCAGTAGTAGGGGTACCAGTTATAGATTTAGTTAAGATCCTTCTTCCAGATTTGAAGGAAGAAAGAGCAATTGAATTTATGAATTATTGCTGTAAGAAAGAAAATGAATATTTACCGCTTCATGGAGGAATCCTTTTTCAAGGACTAGAAGAAACCTTAAAGAAGCTTTCACAAAAATATAAGCTATTTATAGTTAGTAACTGTCACCACGGTTATATAGAAGCTTTTTTTCATGCTCATAACATGAAAAAATATTTTATAGATTTTGAACATCCAGGAAGAACGGGACTTACAAAGGGTGAGAATATAAAACTCATAATTAATAGAAATAATTTAAAGAATCCTATGTATGTTGGTGATACACAAGGGGATAGAAATGCAGCTAGGTTAGCAGGAATACCTTTTGTGTATGCATCTTATGGATTTGGGAATGTGGAAGATTATGATTATAAAATAGATAGGTTTCCAGAATTAGTAGACATGTATTTTAGACAATAAAAAAATATATAATTCCCATGAAAATATATAATTTTTTCATGGGGATTAGTTTTTAATATTATTATTCTAATTAGTTGAATTTTTATTTATATTTAAGCAAACAATAACTCCAATGGACATACAAATAAGTATGAGTAAAGATGATATTTCAGTAGATATAATATCAGATGTGCTTATTAAAGTTAATAATTTTGATTGAATATTTACGTCAAATCCTAAAAGCATAGAAATAGATGAGACGATGGTAACTATTAGAGATAATACAGATAATCCACAGATTATTCCGGTAATTATACGAATTAAATTTTCTTTTCTTTTCATATAACTGTTATTTAGATAAGTTTAAAGTATTATCTAAAATCCTCCTTGCCTTTAAGTTATAAAATAATTATAACATTTTTTTAAACAATATTAAACCTATGAATATAATATAAGTAATTATACTATGATGGGGAGGGAATTATGGATTATATAGTAGTGTTAGAAAGGCTTATAGTAGGCGTTATAGTAGGGGGACTTGTTGGATATGAAAGGGAATTTAAAAATAGTCCAGCAGGGTTTAGAACTCATATATTAGTATGCTTAGGAGCTACAATTATTTCTTTAATAACAGAGTATGATATACAAAAAATCATGGTTATTGCTCAAAATCCTATGTATGCTGAAGTTATAAAAGTCGATATAGCTAGATTAGGAGCTCAGGTTATAAGTGGTGTTGGATTTTTAGGAGCTGGTACTATTTTAAGAGAGAAAGGATCTGTAAGGGGATTAACTACTGCCGCAACTCTTTGGATTGTGGCATGCTTAGGTTTAGCGGTAGGAAGAGGACTCTATGCACTATCCTTAACAGCAGCCGTAATCATATTTATAATACTAAGCTTATTTAAAAAAGCTGATAGAGTTATACAAAAAGATACAAAGTGGAGAATAAGGTTTAGGAAAAAAGAAAAAGAAGATGAGGTTGATGAAGATTATAATATTACTGAAGGAAAAAATAGTGAGGATGTTATAACTTTATACGAGAAAGTAAATGAGCCAATAAGTAGAGAGTAGTCTCTACTTATTGGCTTTATAATATCAGTATTAACCACCATAAATAGTATTCCACCAGCTTTCATCTGGTTTACCACCAGACATAAGTCCCTCTGCAACCCAAGTATTACTTTTGTTACTATAAAATATATATAGCCACCTGACGGTTACACCTTTATCGAAGGCTGAATTTCCTGGTTCTTTAACGTTTATTTCTAGTTCGTAATAAGCTTTATTATTTCTTACTTCAGCATTAAGTATTTTTACATAGTCAATATCTATTTCATCCCATATTTTTTGACCTTCTTCTAAAGTATCACTATTAGAAGAATTAACTGTATAATTGTAAATGAAGGAATATTCTTTGTTTATCATAGCATTCATATATGAATTACAAAATTCTTCAGCGGAGCTAATATCATGATTTATAGAAGTAGAATCATTAGTTTGTAGTGAATGAGAATCTAAATTTTGTGGATTATAATATTTTTTATTTGGTAATATTTCTGTCAATGGAGTAAAAATAGAAACAAGCCATTTTTTATTTTTATTTATTAGCTTAATTTTTCCTTCTAGAGTTTGCTTTTCCTTGTATCCATCATTATATATTATATTAATATCAGCATTATATTTGTAGTAAGCTTCGGTATCATTATCACTAGAGATTTTATCAAGAATAATGTTAGATATGGTAGTGGTGTATTCATAGTCCTTAGCCATTTTTATAGAAGATAAGGGAAATCTATTTAAAATAAGTTCATCACCTAATTGAGAAGTAATAGAATCACCTATATTTTTTAAACAAACTTCTCTAATTTTAGTTTCATCTTCAGGAGAAAGTGTAACAATACCTGTCTCCCCATTAGAAGGAGCACGTCCTTCAAGAGAGCTTTCAAAAAGCTTAGAAAGTTGATCTGTTAAAGTGTAGTCTGAAATATTATAGTAATTTTCTATAAAAGATTCAGCAACGGTTTTATCAGGAGAAGGATTTACTCTTTCGCAAGCAATTAGGGAAAATATAACGATACTAAAGAAAAGTATAATACATAACAAGGAGATACCATTAAGTTTGTTCTTCATATCAAAAATATTTTTAAATCTTTTTTTCGTGTTATCTACACCTCCATTAAAATTGGTTGAAAAAGTATTAACCATTATTATCACTTCTACAAATGTAGTATATAATTATATTCTACATTTGTAGAAGGTTTATATCAAGAAATAAATGTAATAACATATAAAATTTACAATTAAGTTTATGTATTAAAAGGTATGTTATAGAAAATAAATATCGGGAAACTAATTATTTTTATAATGTACAATTTGAAAAAAATTGAATATATTTACATAAAATATAATAAATATGATATAATTGATATTAATAAAAACTGAGGAGATAGTCAGGATATAATTTTGCGTTTAATATAAAAATTATATTTATTTAAATATTTGAATTAACAATAACTTTATGGAGGTTATAGTATGAAAAAAACTGCAATTTTAACTATAAGTGATAAAGGTTCTGAAGGACAGCGTATAGATGAGACAGGGCAAGTGTTAAGGGAGTATTTAGAAAAAAATAAATATATAGTCCATTATTATAAAATTATACCTGATGAAGTTGTAGATATAAAAAAAGAACTTATATATATATGTGATGAATTAAATATACCATTGGTAATTACTAATGGAGGAACTGGATTTTCAAAGAGGGATGTAACTCCAGAAGCAACTTTACAAGTTATAGAAAAGTATGTACCTGGGATTGGAGAATTTATGAGAATGAAGTCTATGGAAATTACACCAAGAGCGATGCTGTCTAGAGGAATTGTAGGTATTAGAAAGAATTCTTTAATTATAAATCTACCAGGAAGTCCTAGAGGTGCTAAAGAAAATATAGAATTCATTTTTCCATATTTAGATCATGGACTAAAGATTTTATCTGGAGAAACTTCAGAATGTGCTAGGAGTGAAGTTGATTTATAGGGAGTATAAAGGGAGGAGTATTTATGGAAGATTCCCATGGACGTAACATAAATTATTTAAGAGTTTCTCTTACGGATATGTGCAATTTAAGATGTATGTATTGCATGCCAGAAGGAAAGTGTAATCAAAATTATGTTAGTTCGAAAATGTCTATAGAAGAAATAGATTTAATTATTAGAATATTTGCTGAATGTGGTGTTGAGAAAGTTAGATTTACTGGTGGAGAACCGTTGATTGTAAAGGATATTTCTAAGATTATATATAATGCATCCCAAGTTAAAGGAATTAAAGATATATCTTTAACTACTAATGGCATATTTTTGAAGGATAAAATAGATGAATTAAAGAAGGCAGGGTTAAATAGAGTAAATGTTAGTATGGATACATTAAAGGAAGACAAGTATGAAGGAATAACAGGACGATCATATCTTAAAAAAGTTAAAGAAGGTATAGAAGTATGTTTAGATAAGGGCATTACTCCGGTGAAAATTAATGTGGTGCTTATGAAAGGTATAAACTTAGACGAGGTTGATGAGTTTATTAAAATTGCAGAGAAAATGCCTATAGATGTGAGGTTTATAGAATTAATGCCTATAGGAGCAGGTACAGAGTTATTTAAAAATCATTTTATACCCTATAAGGATATAGTAGAGTCACATCCTAATCTTATACCTGAAGATCATAGAGTATCTTCAACGGCAGAACTTTATAAAAGTAGTAAGGGAAAAGGGAGAATTGGATTTATTAGTCCTATAAGTTGTAATTTTTGTAGTGAGTGTAATAGAGTTAGATTAACTGCTGAAGGTGGAATTAAGTCTTGTTTGCATGGTGAAGAGGAAATTAATATTCTATCAGATGTACGAGATTTATTTAAAAAATATAATTTATCATACTGCGATTTACGAGAGAGTAGAGAATATAGTATTCTTAAGAAAAAGATTTTAGGAGCTATGTATAATAAGCCATTAGGACATAGACTATCTATGGAAGGAAAAAGTAGAAGCAATAAGCAAATGTTTCAAATAGGAGGATAACTTATGATTAAAGATGTTCAAATAGATGAAGGATTCACTCATATAAATGAGCAAGGAAGAGCTAGAATGGTAGATGTTAGTGAAAAGAAAAAGACAGATAGAGAGGCAATAGCCTGCGGTTCTATTTATATGAAGAAATCTACTTTAGAAAAGATAGACAAAGGGGAAATTATAAAGGGAGATGTACTTTCCGTAGCTCAAGTGGGTGGGATAATGGGAGCAAAGAAAACTTCAGATATAATTCCCATGTGTCATTCTATCATGATGTCAGGGTGTGATATTACCTTTCACCTAGATCATGATAAAAGTAAGGTAGATATAATAGCTACAACTAAAACAATAGGGGAGACCGGTATAGAAATGGAAGCTTTAACAGCGGTATCCATAGCAGCATTAACTATATATGATATGTGTAAGTCAGTAGATAAATCAATGGTTATAAGTGATATTAGGCTACTTCGAAAGATTGGTGGAAAATCTGGAGAGATTAATTATTTTTAAAGATAGGAGAAGATGGATATGGCAAAGGTTATTAGTATAAATATAAGTACTGAGAAAGGGGTTATAAAAACACCTATAAAAAGAGGTTTCTTTAAGATCGACTTCGGATTAGAAGGAGATGCTCATGGTGGTAATTGGCATAGACAAGTTAGCTTGTTAGGAGATGAAAGCATAGATAAGCTTAGAGGAAAAATAAATAAAGAATTAGTCCCAGGAATATTTGCAGAAAATATAACAACACAAGGAATAACTTTATATGAACTACCCATAGGAACAAAGCTTTCCATTGGAGAAGTTATTATGGAAGTGACACAGATTGGAAAAGAATGTCATAAGAATTGTGAAATAATGAAGACCACAGGGGAGTGTGTTATGCCTAGAGAAGGGATTTTTGCTCAAGTATTAGAAGAAGGATGGATAGAACCTGGTGATGAGATTTCTGTAATTAAGTACTGGAAAGCTTGAGTTAAATTATAAATAGAATTTGTCAATAGAGGAAGACTATGATAGTATATAAGAACATAAGAAGCTGTATATATTATTTTATAAAGTGAATCTTATGTATCAGAACTATAGTAACGAATGGAGGAAATGAAGTTATGGGTAATTTACCTAATTGTCCAAAATGTAATTCAGAATACACTTACGAAGATGGAAGTATTTTTGTTTGCCCAGAATGTGCTCACGAGTGGGGAGTACAAGCTGAAAATGAAAATAATGAAGATATTAATGTTATAAAAGATGCAAATGGAAATGTGTTACAAGATGGTGATTCTGTAACAATAATTAAAGATCTTAAAGTAAAAGGTGCTTCATCATCAATAAAAATAGGAACGAAAGTAAAAAATATACGTTTAGTTCCTGATGCATCTGATGGCCATAACATTGATTGTAAAATTGATGGTTTTGGAGCTATGAGTTTAAAATCCGAATTCGTTAAAAAAATATAAGCTATAATTAACTCTACAAAAGGAAACTTCCATGAATTATATGTAGTTCATGGAGGCTTTCTTTTTTTATTTTAATTTAAACACTAAGGTAACAGGATTATGATCAGAGTATTTTAACATGGGAACTATGGACAGAATAAAAAACTTATATTAAAAACTTATTTATAGAATTCTCTATGACTACTTCTGAGAATGCAATATAAGTACTAGTTGTTGCATATGGAGATACTTCATTAATAAATTCTTCAATGTCACTTAAATCTTTAACTGAAAGTTTAACAAGAAAACAACCATCCCCAGCAATTCTATAGCACCATTCACTGCGATTGTAGTCTTTAATAAAATTTTTGAATCGCTCATATTCACCATTTTTCATGGTGATTTTTATTATACAATCAATGGATAGACCAAGATTCTTTTTATTTATAGTAATAGTATAGCCTTCTATTATTCTGTTATCTTCAAGTCTTTTTACTCTCTCTGTAACAGAGGATGGGGATAGGTTAATTCGCTTTGACAACTCTCTTATGGATAATCTACTATTTTTTTCTAATTCGGATAGAATCATTACATCAATTTCGTCAAATTTCATTTGAAATATTTTCTCCTTTTTAATATTTTGTATGATATATATATAGGTTTTATTATATGTCATATGAAATACAAAATTCAATTTTATTTATATATAATATTAATAAAATTAGATTTGATTAATAAAGGAGAGATATTATGACAAAAATAAATTTTTCAAATGAGGGGATAACATCCTTTGAACAACTACTTGGATATAACAGTGAGATAATGAAAGGTTGGAGTAATTTAGAAATAAGTTTTTTAAAATCTAAAACTTTTGGTTATGAATTAAAAGAAGAAGTAAGACGTACTCTTGCTTTTAACAATGGATGTAAATATTGTATGGCAAAGGGAAAGCCTTCTGAAGATATAGAGGATAAAAATATAAGAATGGCAACGAAAATTGCAGATATGATTTCAAAGAATATAGTTTTAACAGAGGAGACTTTTAAAAGTTTAAGAGAACTATTCAGTGAAAAAGAAATCTCAGAGCTTTTTGCACTAATTTGCTTTTTTACAGCATCGCAAAGGTTCGGAGCTTTACTTGATTTGGAACCTAGCTGTGCAATATATATTTAGAAGGGCTAGTTCAAGATAAGTTAGCCGATAAGTATTGACAAAGGAGCTATTTAACATTATAAATAGCTCCATATTTATCTATGAAAATATTTATATGTTTTTATATATAAAATCCTCATATTATCACTTCTGATAAATCATAATCTACTACCTTAGGGTCTAGTCAAAAAAGTTTATATTGTAAAATAAATGTCTAGTTTTAATAAAGTTTTATTTTATTGTATAATTAAGTGGAAAGTTTTAAGAATTAAAAATAACTATAAATATAAGTAAATTTATTTAAGTAAGAGAAAATAAGTAAGGTGTGAGAGAAGTGGCTAAGGTTATTATTGCGGAAAAACCATCCGTGGCAAAGAATATTGCAGAAGCTTTAAATATAAAAACTAGAAAAGATGGATACTTTGAGGGTGAGAATTATTTAGTTACATGGGCGTTTGGTCACTTATTACAACTATATGATGCTAAAGATTATGATGAAAGCATGAAGGGATGGGAGTTTTCTAAATTTCCATTTATACCTAAGGAGTTTAAATATAAGATAAAAAGTGATTCACTTAATAGAAATATTACTGATAAGGGAGCTGAGAAACAGCTTAGCATTATTAAATCACTTATAGATAGAGAGAATGTAGATGGAATAATATCCGCCACAGACTTTGATAGAGAGGGTCAGGTTATAGCAGATGAATTATTTATATATTTCAATGAAGAAAAGCCTGTATATAGGCTTCTTCTAAATGAGTGGACTCCAGATGAAGTAAAAAAGGGTATGGAAGCTTTAAAGCCTAATAAAGAAATGAAGTCCTTACAAGATGCTGGAATAGGAAGGCAATGGGCAGATTGGGTTATTGGGATAAATCTTACATCTGTGGCAACTTTGAGATATAAATTTGAAGATGTTAAAATGCTAAACATAGGAAGAGTGTTATTACCAACTCTAAAGATAATCTATGATAGGGACATGGAAATTGAAAACTTTGTAGCTACTACTTATTATAAGTTATCGGCTACCTTTAAGACTAAGGCTAATGAGGAGTACGAAGGTCTATATTATGAAAATGATTCAGAAAAATTCGAAGAGAAGTCTTATTTAAGTAATATAGGAAAATTACTACAAGGACAAAGAGCGGAGATAGTTGATAAGCAAACAGAGAAGAAAAGGGAATATCCACCGTATCTATTTAACTTATCAAATCTTCAAGGACATATTACTAGTAAATTTAAAGGATGGACTTCCGATAAGGTTTTAAAGGTTGCCCAGTCTCTTTATGAAAAAAAGTTTATTACTTATCCTAGAACTGCCAGTATTGTCCTAGAAGAAAGCTTAGAGGATAGAACAAGGAAGGTTTTGGAGAATCTTAAAAAGGGTCTACCATACGAAAATCAAATAAAATTTGCAAAAACTAAAAGGGTTTTTGATAATTCTAAGGTGGAGAGTCATAGTGCTATAGTTCCAACTTATATAAAACCAAGCGGCCTTAGTGCTGATGAAGCAATTGTTTATAATGCAGTGAAAAATAGATTTATAATGCAATTTATGCCTATTGCTGAATTTGAGGAAACAAAAATTACGGCTAAGGTTTATGAGGAAAATATTAAAGGCATATTTGTTTCCAAGGGTAAAGTTCAAATTGTTGAAGGCTGGCGTGTGGTAGAAAAGATAGAAACTAAGGATACTATACTTCCTTTAGTTATGGAAAAGGAAGTAGTGGATATTGTAGGAAATAAAGTTAACACCGTAACAAAGAAGCCACCTAAAAATCATACAGAAAAGACTTTGCTAAGGGTTATGGAAACCTGTGGTAAGAGTTTAGGAAAAGAAGAAAATAATGATGATGATGATGAAAACTCTTCAGAAGATAATTTAGAGGAAACTTCGGAAGAATTAATGAAGTCCATATTGAGCGGTTTTAGTATAGGAACACCAGCTACTAGAGCTGAAACTATTAAAAAACTTAAAGATATAGGATATATTACTACTAAAGGAAAAAACCTAACTTGTACAGAGTTAGGTAGGACAATGGTAGAGATGTTTCCTGTAAGGGATTTGTTTGACTTAGAATACACCGGTAGGCTAGAAAAAACCCTATCGGATATAGAAAAAGAAACTGTAGAAAAAGACACCTTTATTAAGCATATTTGTGATTTTACTAGTAAATCTGTGGAAATTATAAAAAAGGATACATCAATGTTATCTAAAATAAAGATAGAGCTTTCTCCTGGGACGGTTAGTGTAGGTAATTGTCCTATATGCGGAAATCCAGTAGTGGAAGGAGAAAAAAGCTTTGGGTGTAGTAACTGGAAAAATGGTTGTAAATTCACTATTTGGAAGAATGATAAATACATTGAATCCTATGGCAAGAAAGTTACAAAAGAAATGGTAGAAATACTTCTTAAAAATGGTAAAGTAGGATTTAGAAATTTGAGAAGCAAGAAAGGAAATACCTTTGCTGCTTATTTTAGATATGAAAAAAATGAAGAAACAGGTTATTTAAGTTGGAAGATGGAATTTATTTAAAAAGATAAACAAAAATTATATTTAAACTACAGATAATTAAAGTAGATTCATTATCAATTGATAATACATTATACAAGAAACTTATTGAGAAAACTCACAAATTAAGGGTAACTGAGTATTATAATAATATACTTTATCTGGTGTATGGCCATATTATTGTTGATTTCCGATATTAAGGAAAAAGATAATAGTGGTTCAACATTAGACTAAAGTCAATTGATAATGGAGGAAATTTATGGATGAAAGAACAAGTATAGGTGTAGGAGTTAGTAAAAATACAATCTTAGTTAATGCCATTTTAGGAACAATTAAAGTATTGGTAGGTATTATGTCTAGTAGTAATGCGATGATTGCAGATGGTATCCATTCTTTTTCTGATGTGATTAGTACTATAGGAGTAATAATAGGACTAAAGCTTTCCAATAAACCTGATGATAAATGCCATCCTTATGGACATGAAAGAATTGAAAGTATTTCTTCTTTGTTTTTATCTATAATGCTTTTTGTGGTTGCTATATCTATAGGATATTCTGGTATTAAAAATATTGTTTTAGGAGAAATAAAGAATCCAGGAATCCTTGCTATTTGGGCTGCTATATTGTCTATTATCGTTAAAGAGTGGATGTATTTTTATACAATAAAATATGCTAACAAAATAAATAGTTCTGCTCTCAGAGCAGATGCTTGGCATCATAGATCAGATTCTTTTTCTTCAGTGGGAGCTTTAATTGGAATAATTGGAGCTAGAATGGGATGGCCAATTTTAGATTCAGTAGTTGCCATAGTTATTTGTGTTGTAATTATAAAAGTAGCCTGTGATGTATTAAAGCAAAGTGTAAATCAATTAATAGATACTTCTGCAGATGAAGAAATTATAAGTGATATCAATGAAAAACTTCAGACTATTGAGGGCGTAAGACATATTGACAGTATAAAAACGAGACAACATGCTAATAGAGTATATGTAGATGTAGAAGTGTCTGTAGATTCAAAACTTACAGTAGAAGAAGGACATGACATAGCAATAAACATACACCATGGTGTCGAAAAAAATAATAATATTAAGCATTGTATGGTTCATATTAATCCTTATAAGTATAATTAATATGAACATTAAATTAAAACGATGGATTATATTTGACCTAAATAATTTTTTGACTTAAATAAGAGTAAAAATACTATATGCAATATAATTTTATATTGCATATAGTATTTTTTAGTAAGGGGTTACGTTTAATTATATTCTATTTAAGTTCAAAAGATTGGCAGTCTGTACATTCAACTACTGTAGGATTTTGTTCATGAGTTCCTACTTTAATTTGATTTAATGTACAGTAGTTTTCGTTACGATTATTGTACTTGCAGTTGTTGATTGTACATTTAATAGATTCATTTTTTTCCATTTAAATTCACTCCTTAAAAAGTTTTTGTATTAACTACAAAGTTAGTATGGCTTTTATATTTGTTATTATTCCTTGTAATGTTTATTAAAAATATAAAAATTTATTTTGTAGTGTAATTAGAACCAAATTGAGAACGGCAGAATTCTATGAAATAGCCTTGAGGATGTAGACAAACAGGACAAGCTTTAGGAGCTTCCTTCCCTTCATATATATATCCACAATTAGTACAAAACCATTGAATTGATTCATCACGTCTAAATAAAGTCTCTTCTTCTAATTGCTTAGCAAAATAATTAAATCTATCTCCATGAATTTTTTCTACAGAAGCTATGTTGCTAAATAATGTAGAAATAGCATTAAACCCTTCTTCTTTAGCAATTTTAGAAAAATTACTATAAACATCATCGTATTCTTCATACTCATTGTGATGAGCAGCTTTTAACAATTTTAGAGTTGAATCATATAAGTCTACAGGATATGCACCATTTCCTATTTCTATATTATTTCCAGCTTCTTCTTTTAATTTTTGATAGAATTGATTAGCGTGAGCCATTTCTTGGTTTGCAGTATAATTAAATACTTGCTCAACTATGTAAAGTCCCTCTTTTTTTGCAAAGCTTGCAGCAATAGTATATCTATTTCTTGCTTGACTTTCACCAGCAAAGGATCTCATTAAATTAATGCGAGTTTCACTATCTTTAAAATTCATTTTTATTACCTCCAAATTTTTAAATCTTATTACTAAGTTTCCAAAAGTAGAGTAATTTTATTCATAACTTTTAAAAGTAAGTTAAAGCAAGAGTTAAATTGATACGAGAACATTATCAGAGTTAGCTTATATAAGTTGAAATAGTATGTACTTAGAATCTGATAAAGATAAAGAGAGTATGAAGTAGAATTAAATGTTAATACAGTAGGTATATGTACATTACTTCAATTTATAGACATTGATTTAAAATAGAGTGAAAGATATAATAAATCTATCTGTGGTTTTATATTTTCATAGCCCATGAAAATATGAAAAATTTACTGCTAAGGGACAAAAGTAGTAATTAAAAATTTCAGGGAAGGTAGGAATAATATGAAATTAAGTATTATTAAAAGGGATTCAAGAGTTAAAGACTTTGATATGGAGAGAATACATATAGCCATTAAAAAGGCTTATGAAGAAGTCCATGGAAATGACTTTGTGTTTAAAGAACATTGGAGTGACTTAGAAATTAACATAGAAAAAACTATTATAGAGTTAGGAAAAGAAGAGCTGTTTATTGAAGAAATTCAAGACATAGTAGTTAAGGCTTTAAATAATAAAGATAAAACTGTATCAAAGGCCTATGAAGATTATCGTGAAAAGCGTAGAATTGCAAGAGATACTAATGGTGATACATATAAAAAATTAGATAAGGTACTTCAATGCTCTGATATTATGAACTCCAATGCTAATGTGGACGAGCATAGTTTTGGTGGTCGTAAATTTGAAAGTGCAAATGTAATATTAAAAAGGTATACCCTAGATAAGGTAATAAAGCCTGAAATAGCAAGGGCACATATTGAAAATAGATTATACATACATGACTTAGATAGTTATGCTACGGGAATGCATAATTGTAGTTTCCCAGATATAAAGAAACTAGTTAACAATGGATTTATTACTAGAAATGGGGATGTAAGAGGAGCTAATGGACTATCTACAGCATTTCAATTAGTAGCAGTAATATTCCAAATACAAAGCCAAGAACAATTTGGAGGTACAGGAAGTTGCCATATAGATTATGATTTAGAAGAGCAGGTGGATATATCTTTCAAAAAGCATTTTTCTGATGCACTTTTTTACTTTGAAGATAAAGAATTAAGCTGGAAAGAGTTAGATTCTGAGATATGCGTAGAAAATAAAGAAGAGCTAAAGAAGAAATATCCTAAGCTAACAGCTTTTGCATTAAGAGAGTTAGATAGAGAGGGTATGCAATCAGCTCAAGGCTTATACCATAATCTGAATACACTAGAATCAAGACCAGGTTCCCAAGTACCATTTACATCTATAAATTTAGGAAGAAGAACTACAGTTGCTGGTAGGATGCTTACTAGATGGCTTATGCTTGCTAGTATAGATGGAATAGGAAAACATCATAAAACAAGTATATTCCCAATAGCAATCTTCCAATATAAAAAAGGGGTTAATGATACAGAAGAAACTCCAAATTATGACTTAAAGAAGTTAGCTATAGAATCTATGTCTAAAAGAATATATCCTAACTGGGTAAACTGTGATTGGAGTAAGAATGTAGAAGATTTAAGTAATCCGGATACAGCTATGGCAACTATGGGATGTAGAACCTTAGTTGGATTTGATAGACATGGTATGGGATATTCAAAGGTAGGAAGAGGAAATGTTACTCCAGTAACAATTAACTTGGTAAAAATAGGTATAAAACATGGGATATGTTTAGGAGAAAGAGAAGAAGCTAATCTTGAAGGTTTTTGGAATGAATTAAATGAGCTTTTAGAACTTTCAGCTACAGCCTTAGTAGATAGATTTAAATATATATGTTCACAAAGTGCTAAATCAGCCCCTTTCATGTATAGAAATAAAAGTATGTTAGGTGGAGAATATGACTCAGACACTTGTATTTATGATGTAATGAAACATGGAAGCCAAGCTATAGGATATGCAGGTATTGCAGAAATGTGTCAAGCTCTCTTTGGAAAAGATCATGGTGATGATAAGGATGTTCATAAGTTTGCATTATCGGTGGTAGAAAGAATTTCAAGGTTTGCAGAGGAAGCTTCAGAAAGATACAATTTAAACTTTGGTTGTTATGCAGCGCCAATTGAGTCTACTTGTGGAACTATAATAACAGGAAATAGAGAAATTAAAGGTTTAAGGGATGAATTTGGAATTATAAAAAATGTAACGGACAGGGAGTGGATAACTAATTCACATCACATACCAGTTTGGAAAAATATAGATGTATTTACTAAGTTACAACTTGAGGCTCCATTTACTAAGTACCCTACTTCAGGATGTATAACTTATGTAGAGTTAGATAGTTCAGTAGTAGAAAATCCAAAAGCAATAGAGCAAATCATAGATTATGCCTTTAGCTTAGACATTCCGTATTTAGCTTTCAATTTCCCTATAGATACTTGCTTAAAGTGTGGCTATCAAGGAGAATTTAATGATAGATGTCCAATTTGCCATAGCGAGGAAATAGAACAACTTAGAAGAGTTACAGGATATTTAACTACAGATTATCGCAACTTCAATAAAGCTAAGCAAGCTGAAGTTAAAGAAAGATTTAAACATAGTACTATAACTAAGCTATAGGAAGGAAAATAAAATTGATTGATACTATAAGATTAATAGGATATAATCCTTGTTCTTTAAATGAGGGAGTAGGTCTTAGGGAAGTATGCTATATAGCGGAATGCACTCATAAGTGTCCAGGATGCCAGAATGAAAAGTATTGGTATGAAGAGGGCGATTTATATAAAATAGATGAGGTTGTAGATAAGCTTACTAAAAATCCAATTACAGATATAACTATAAGTGGTGGAGATGGGCTAACTGTTCAGTATGAAAATACTCTAGAATTACTTAAGAGGTTAAAAGAAAAATGTAATAAAAATATATGGTTATATACAGGATATACTTGGGAGCAGTTATTTTCATTGAATAAAGCTGAAGTTTTAAAATATATAGATGTAATTGTAGATGGAAGATTTGAAATAAGCGAAAGGGATGTAACTCTAAAATTTCGAGGAAGTAGCTCACAAAGAATTATAGATGTTAAAGAAAGCCTTAGGGAAAATAATGTTAAAGAATTTAAGTTATAAAAATTAATATAAGAGCATTAGAAAGAGGAGAGACGCAATGAGAACAAGAGGATTTGAAATAGTTACAGATGAGAAAAGAAAGCATCCACAGGAAGACATACAGTTACCAACAAGGGGAAGCAAGCATGCTATAGCCTATGATATATATTCACCTATAGATGTAGTTATAGAGCCTATGGGTAAGCAATTAATATGGACAGATGTAAAGTCATATTTTCAACCAGGGGAAGCTTTGATTATTAATGTTAGAAGTTCTATGGGAAGTCATCCAGTTTTAATGGCTAATGCTCAAGGCTGGGTAGAGTGTGACTATTATAACAATCCTAAGAATGATGGAAATTTGGGAATAAATCTTTTAAATCTAGGAAAAGAGCCTTATATAATTAAAAAAGGTGATAGAATAGCTCAAGCTATGTTTATACCTTTCTTAGTAAGTGATAACTGTAATACTGAAGAGGAAAGAATTGGAGGTTTTGGTAGTACAGGTAAATAATAAGTTTTAATTGGTGTATTTATTCTTTAGAACAAGGGCACTATATTCTTAATCTTTTATTAACGCTTATAAAGGTAGGGATATGGCAAATGAAAAGAACTATGATAACAGTAGTAAGTTGGACTTTAATTATTTCAGCTATTTCTATGGTATATTTTTTTAACATTATTGAAAGAAAAGAAAATGAACCATTTGTAGAAGCTATGGTAAGTGATAATTTATTAGTTAATAATAAAATCATTGAGCATATAGGCTTAGCAGAAGAAGCTTTAAAGGAGTTCGGGGCTATGAGTAGTGAAGAAGCTGCAAAGCTTTGGGCAAAGGGAATGATGACTAGAAATGGAGTACTTCAATACGCTGTTATGAATAAGGAACTTCAGCAAGATTTTAAAAATCATCTTTCTAATGAAAATAATACATCATGGGTAACAGGGACTTCAAGTCCATGGATTACTAGCTATGAAATCATAGACCAAGTTGATGTAAGTAGCAAGGTTAAATTGCATAAGATAAAATTCAATTTAACTACAGCAGAGGGCAATGAGAAACCAGTCTATAACACATTAACTATAATGTACAATAATAATAAATGGGCTATTTCAAGTATAAGGTAGATTAACTTTGTAGATAAATATATTATAAAGAAGTTCTTATTTATGGCGATATATAAGAACTTCTTTTGTTTCGAGGTTTATTGTAGTAAATAAGCTTAAGAAATAGTATAATTGTGTAGCATAAGTTAATAATGTGGAAATAAACAATAAACTTAAGTATTAAATAAGTAATGTTGATATATAATTTAGAACATAGAAAAATTTAAAAAGTAAAATAAGGGAGACAATTATGAAAATAAAACTAAACTCCAATATTGCTAAAAGAACTATATCTAATATTATTGTAGTTTCAGTAGGGATTATACTGTTTTTTATAATAAAAAATCTAGGAGGTATTTTTAATAAAGTAGGAGAAGTAATTAAACTATTAATGCCATTTATATATGGTTTTTCTATGGCATATTTATTAGCTATACCATTAAAGTTTTTAGAAGATAAAGTTCTTAAATTTATGGACAAGAAAAATCAGTACAAAGCAAAAAGGTTTATTTCAATAACTATTACATATATATCTGCAGCTATATTAATTAGTATTGTATTTTCTATATTAGTTCCAGAGCTGAGTCGTAGCATATATACACTTTTAGAAAATATACCTGACTATATTAAGGCTCTAGAGGAATACATAAATAATATAGTTATAGCTTTAAATTTAAATGGTGATATGGTAGAAGATATAGTAAAAGATTTTAATAGCATATCTAAGTATATAACAAGTATTGCAGGCACAGCAGTGTTAGATTTATTCCAATTCTCTGCTAATATTACTCAATATATACTAAACATATTTATAGCAACAATTATATCTATTTACTTATTAGCAGGAAAAGAAAAATTTTTTGCACAGATTAAAAAATTCTTATATGCTATGTTACCGGAGAAACCTGTAAAATATGTAATAGAGCTCACTAGGTCTAGTCATAAAACTTTCATAGGTTTTCTTGGTGGTAAGTTGTTAGATTCATTAATTATAGGAATCATATGCTTTGTGGGTATGAAGATATTTAAAATGCCATATCCACTTCTTGTAAGCTTTATAATAGGAATAACTAACATTGTCCCGGTATTTGGACCATTTATAGGAGCAGTTCCTAGTGTTATAATTATATTTATTGCTAGTCCAATTAAGGCATTATGGTTTATATTATTTATTTTAGTGCTTCAACAGTTTGATGGAAATATATTAGGGCCTAAGATTTTAGGAAACTCCACAGGATTGACTGCATTTTGGGTAATGTTTGCCATACTTTTAGGAAATGGATTATTTGGAGTGGTAGGAATGATATTAGGAGTTCCAACATTTGCTGTGATTTATTCAATTATAGTAAGTGTAATTAATAATGTACTAAAGGAAAAGGGATTGCCAGTAGAAGCTAAGGAGTATGCAGCTCCAGAAAATAAAATTAAATTTTAGAAAATGTACATTAATATGTTGAGATATGAGGTAGATCTATATCTCAACATATTTTTATTTTATAGTCTTAAGTTTGTTACAAATTCTAGTAAAAAATAATCCATATTTCAATAATAATATAATGTTAAGAACACATTTCAAAATAATTACAGATATTAATATTGTTAATAAAGGAAATATGATGTATAATTTAACTGAAAATATAAAAATGAGGTGTTAATTATGGATTTTATGTCCTTTGAAGATGTTATAGCGAAAATTCAAGGTGTAACTCATAGTAAAGTAGTATATAATGAGGATGAAGTAGAAGAGGTTCATATAATTGCAAATACTACAAGATCACCTAAACAGATTGTAAGAGACATCGAATCAGCACTTCTTGCGATATTTAATTATAGAATAAATAGAAAATTAATTAGTATAGCTCAAATAGATACTGGGGAAACGAAGTCTATAAAGAGAATTAGATATGAAGGTATTTCTTTAGAAGTTAAAGATAATAACGTAAGATGTGAAATTAGATTAAATATGGATGATGATGAGTATACGTCTACGCAAACTGCAATTGGAACAAGTATTAATAGACTTAAGGTAGTAGCTAAAGCTACTGTGTCAGCTGTAGAAGAAATAATTGGACAAGTCTCTGTTTTTGATGTAGAGGATATAGTAGTAAATTCAATTAGAAATATATCCTATGTAACCGTTATTGTAAATATGATAAATGACATTGCAGAAGAAGTTCTAATAGGAACTGCCATTGTAAGAAATGATGTAAATGAGGCAATAGCAAAGGCCACTCTTGATGCAATAAACAGAAGAATAGAAAAATAGTTAAACTGGTTTAATGGCCGATTATATTTAAATTATATTTAAGTTTTATTTATCTTCCCTTAGCGGAGTGGAAATTATGACAGATTTTTAGCGGATCTTTGTTAATTTGCATATAAGGGGGATTTTATAATGAAAAACATGAAAAAAGTTATGCCAGCTTTAATAGCTTTACTAGCTTTAGCAATGGGTGGTGGTTCAACTATCACTTGGATATTTTAATAGTTAAGATTAATAAATAATCGGCCTTAAATATATCGGAGGAATAAGATGAATAATATATCTTTAAAACAAAAAAGATTTTTTATTTTAATTTATTTAGTTACTGTAATTTCTTTTGTAATTCCTATAATGAATGGGAAAATGGAAATTGAAGTTGGTAATTTTACAAATATTATAGTATTCATAATTTTAACAGCAATTACAGAATCATTTACAGTATCATTTAAGAATATGTCTTTTAGTACAAGTTTTGCTGTAACTATAGCTTCCTTTGTGTTATTTGGAACGTTTGAATGCATTATAATTCTTATATTAGGATTTTTATGTAGAGTAATTAAGGTTGATGAAAATATATATGGATATAAGTATAAACATGTATTTAATACTCCACTATATGGAACAATATTTAATTGTTGTGCGTTAATATTACCAGTTGTAGTTGGTAATTTTTTTTATAAAACCTTAGGTGGACAATTTAGTCTAAGCTTTATAGTTAGCAATATAGGACCATTGATAGTATTTTGTTTTGCTTTCATAATAGTTAATAGTTTAATAATGTCTATATTAATGTCTATAGTTACAAATAAGAATGTAGTATTCTGTTTTACGGGTAATATAAGAATGGGAATATTAAATTCTGTAGTTATGATTCCAATAGGAATTTTATTAGCACTAGTATTTATTAAGTATGGTTATTTAGGCATAGCATTCATAACATTTCCATTATTGTTAATTAGATATACTCTATTACTATATTCAGATTCAAAATCTCAGTTTATTGATACTGTTGAAGCCTTAATGAATGCAATTGATGCTAGGGATCAATATACAGAAGGACATTCTAGAAGAGTTGCAGAGATATCTGTAGCTATTGGAAAAGAGTTAAAATATAATCAGTGGAGTATTGAAGAATTAAATATAGCTGCTATGCTGCATGATGTTGGTAAAATTGGAGTTAGTGATGCTATTTTAAATAAACCAGGTAAGTTAACGGATGAGGAATTCGATGCAATAAAGGAACATCCGGAGATAGGAATTAAAATAATTAAGGATATTAAAAATATTGATTATGTTTATCCTGTAGTTAGAAACCATCATGAAAGGTATGACGGAAAAGGATATCCAGATGGTAAAAAAGGTGATGAATTACCTTTAAATGTTTACATAGTTCAACTAGCAGATACGGTGGATGCTATGGCATCTGATAGGCCTTATAGGAAAGGACTTTCGGAAAGTATTATTTTAGAGGAAATTAAAAAATATTCAGGTACTCAATTTCATCCTAAGGTGGCAGAAACTTATTTAAGAATTGTAGGAAAGAATGGTGGAAAGTTGCCTTAATATAATAATTAAAAATAATTTAACTTAAAATATTTTACATATATGGGGGATAGACATGTTCTTATTTTCAGTGATTCTTGGAGTAGTATTAGGATATTTGCTAAAAGGAAATATAGAAAATTTAAATAATCTCGAAATTAAAGGATGGTGGCTTATAGCCCTAGGGTTTTTAGTGGAATTTATAATGAAGATTTTTCTTAAATCAGGAAACCTTCAAATTGGAAGTTTAACTTATGTTTTAAATATAGTAATGTATAGTTGTATAATGGCATTTATATATATCAATAGAAAATATAAGATGATTTTAGTGATTGGGATAGGCTTTTTATTGAATATAGTGGTTATATTCGGAAATGGATGTACTATGCCTATTAGTACAAAGGCTATGGACATATTAAATGTAAGTGGACCAGTAGAAACTAAAGGTTTATATTCTATTATTAGTGGAGAAACAAAGTTTAAATTTCTAGCAGATGTAATACCATATAAGTTATGGAAGTATGGGGGTATAGCCAGTATTGGAGATATTATATTATCTATAGGTATCATTGGTATTATAGTAAAGGGAATGAAGCTTAGGGCAGATTAAAATAAATATAAAATTATATATTTAATGCTTATAGAACACCTTTTAGGTGTTTTTGCATATTACATAGAATAATAAAATATAATTGTTGAAGAAGAAAATAGGTATAAATTCAAGTAGTTTCAAGTAAAATTCAAGTTATATTAAAAAAAAGTGTATTGACTACAAATTAACAATAATATATATTTATACCATGGGTAAAAAAGGATTTACATAAAGTTATAACATAACTCAATTGAAAAAATTGATAAGGGGGAGGAAATATGGCGTTAAAGGTAAATAATCTTGCTAAGAGCTATGGTGATAAATTGGTAGTTGATAATTTAAGCTTTTCCATAGAAGAACCGGGAGTTTTTGGATTATTAGGAACTAATGGTGCAGGAAAAACTACTACCATAAGAATGATGCTAGGAATGTTGAAAAAAGATAATGGGACGATTACTTGGAATGAGAAACCGTATAATTCTAAAGAAGTTTCAACAGGATATTTAGCAGAAGAACGTGGTATATATTCAAAATTTACTGTGTTAGATCAATTAATATACTTTGGTGAGTTAAAAGGAATGACTCGCAAGGAGGCGTTAAAAAGTATTGAATATTGGCTTGAAAGATTAGAAGCTACTGAATATAGAGATAAAAGAGCAGAGCAATTATCTAAGGGTAATCAGCAGAAAATACAATTTATTGCAGCCTTAATATCTAATCCAGAAGTACTAATTTTAGATGAACCTTTAAGTGGACTTGATCCAGTAAATACAGATTTGTTTAAAGATATAATTAAGGAAGAAATAGCAAGAGGTAAATATATAATAATGTCAAGTCACCAAATGAGTACTATAGAAGAGTTTTGTGAGAATCTTGTTATACTTAATAAAGGCAAAACTGTGTTAAGTGGTAACTTAAAAGAGATTAAAAAATCTTATGGAAGAAATCACTTAATTTTAAGTTGTGATGGAGATATAAAAGAACTATTGGAAAAAGCTAATATGAAAATTTTAAATGAAAATCAAGATTATATAGAGTTAAGTATTAATAGTGAAGATGAAGCTACAAGTTTACTTAAAGAAATATTAAGTAGAAATATTCAAGTTATTAGATTTGAGCTTAGGGAACCAACTCTTCATGAAATATTTATTGAAAAGGTAGGTGAGTAGAATTGAGTATGGATAATTTCTGGAAGGTTACAAAATTCACTGTAGCTCAACAAGTTAAGGGTAAGGCATTTAAGATTTCTACCACCATAATATTGATAGCGGTGCTTATATTAACATCATTAGTAAACTTTATTCCTGCAATTTTTGGTAAGGATGATGACAGTAAAGAGGCAACTAATGGTAGCAAAGAAATTGGAATAGAGACTGCTTATTATATGAATGACTCTGACCTGAAGGTAGATTTAGAGTCAGGATTAAAAGTAGCTTTTCCAAATTTAAAATTAAAAAAGGCTACAGAAAGTAGAGAGGCTATATTAGAAAAACTTAAAACCTTAGAAGATAAGATGGTTTTAGTTTCTATTAGTAATGAAAACATAGGATATTACGTGGAGGTAATAACACCCACTAGTGATGCTGTGTCTTCAGAGGATGGACAAATACTAGCGGAAACTATATCTAGTATTTTAAATAATAGTAGATTAATTAAGGCTGGAGTATCACAAGAAGAGCTAGTAAAATTATCTACACCTATAAACACTCAAGTATTTACTGCAGGTGATGAGGATGATACCTTGGAAGATATGATAATAAAAATGGTATTTCCTATGGTAGCATGTATGCTACTATTCTATATAATTTATTTTTATGGATATTGGGTTGCCAGTTCTATAGTTGCAGAGAAAACCTCAAGAGTAATGGAATTATTACTTACATCAACTAAACCAATGGAACTTGTTGTAGGTAAGTGTGTTGGTATGGGATTCTTAGCAATAACTCAGTTTGCATCTATATTATTAACTGCCTATATATCCTTTGTAGGAAGTGGAGCTATAGTTAAGAAGTTTATAGATACATCTGCAAATATATTTGATATATCAGCAGTACTTGGAAAAATTCCGGTGATACAAGTGGTATTAATAATACTGTTCTTCATATTAGGATATGTATTGTATGCTATTATAAATGCTTTAGTTGGTGCAACTATAAGTAAGTTAGAAGATTTAAATACAGCTATAATGCCAGTATCATTTATTTCAATAATAGGTTTTTACCTAGCATATGCAGCAATAATGTCACCAGAATCAGTGATAGGAACCATTGCAACCTATGTACCATTTTCAGCACCATTTTATATACCATCTATGATTTTGTCAGAAACAATAGGTATAGTTCAGATGGGAGTTTCATTATTAATATTAATAGCAACAATTGTAGTGTTGACTCTATTTACAGCTAGGGTATACTCTGTAGTAATACTTCATACAGGTAATAGACTAAAAATAAAAGATCTATTCACCATATTTAATAACGAAAAATAGTATAAGGAAATTATAAGTTTAAAGCTAACTAAGAATAAAATTGTAAAAGATTATTCCTAGTTAGCTTATCTTATCTAAAGATAGTATGAGTAGAAGGTTCATTTTCTCCATATGGAGAATGCTCATTAGCTTTATTTTTAACACCTTCTTGGTATTTAGGGGATATTGGATCAGATTTTAGTGAAGTAGTTTTTTTATTTTTAGTTTTACAAGAATTTTTAGACATAATACTTCCTCCTTAATATAAGTAATATTATCATTTGTAGAATTACATAAAATAATACTAGTAATATATTGTATATATGGTAGTAGTGTTATAGTAAAAATTCATGTTATTGTATTATTTATCTAAGTCTAATTTATTTATAATATCATCATAGGTTGTCTTAGTATTCTTTGAATCTTTATAGTTAATGTAATAATGGGAAGGGCTTGAGTCCAATATGATTTCAATGAAGGGACCCTCTTTGCTAGCTAAGAATAGCTTAGCTTTAATATCATTCTCTAGACTATAATTTCCTTTTTGGATTCTACCCATACCTATGCCGCCTGTCCTAATATGAATTTTAGGCATTTCATCTACTAGGGAAACACTTTTTATTTTATCCTTTGGAATTGAAGCATTAACTCCACTAGATATTTTTATAGAAGTATCAGTGATTGTTACTTTAGTTGAGGAATAACCAATAGCCATTATAGGTATACAAGTTATCAGCATAATAAATATAACTATTACTAATACAATTTTTGTTTCTTTACTAGAGTTTGGATTATGGTCAAAGCGTTGACAATTATAAATAGAATACAGTAGTACAATTACAGTTAGAACTATAAAAATAGATAAAGAAATATTAAAAAAATAATTTAATATAAATCCGATAATATTCAAACTAGAGATAAAAAAGAATGTTTTACTCATATAATTTCCTAAGGCTTCAATTTCCACATTTGCTTTTTCTTCTTTATTCATAGTGTTGTATCCTGAGATTAGCCAATACCACTTTAATTTACTTATGCATATTCCAATACCAAAGAATAAGGATGCAATAATTAAAAGTACAATATTTATTCCCATATAGATTCCTCCTAAATACAGTATATTATATACAAATTATATGATTAGTTATGAAATATATCAAGAAAATAATGTAATAAATACAAAATATAAGAAGTGAAATTTAAAATGTATATGTTGAGTTAAAAAATATGTTAAATAAGTATTGACTATGTTTGTTGAGTATTATATTATTAAGAAAATTAAAATATTTATCCCAATAAGTATTAAAATTAAATTTAGATAATTAAGAGATGTTATTTAGGGTAGAGGAGCTTTTACCAAAAGTATTCTTGAGAAGTGGGCACACGATGATACAAGAAGAAAGGGGAGAAAAGCCGAAGAGAATAATCTGGCAAGGATATTCTCTGGGATAGTACAAAATATGTGCTATACTGCCACTATGAAAATAGTGGAGAGCTACAAAGTAACACCTGTTGTGTTCATAGTGAATTAAATTGAGCGTGACAAGGGTGTTCCTTTGTCCGCCTTTTTTTATTTTTGGTACATAAGTACCCAAATAAATATTACTCTCATAAACTTATAGTGGGGAGCTGAAAGGAGAATTTACTATGAACTTATTTGGAACAATGAATGTTAAAGAAAACAATCTTTTTGTGGGTGGAATTAATACTTTAGAGCTGGTTAAGAAATTTGGAACTCCTCTTTACGTCATGGATGAAGAGCAAATTAGAGATAACTGTAGAAGATATATGAAAGATATGGGTGCAAAAATAAATGATAACAAAGTAGCCTATGCTGGAAAAGCATTTTTAACTAAGGCTATTGTTCAAGTTATGAAGAATGAAGGCCTATGCCTGGATGTTGTATCAGGAGGAGAAATTTACACTGCTATAGTCAGTGAATTTCCTATGGATAAAGTATATTTTCATGGAAATAATAAAACTATTGAAGAGATAAAACTAGGAATAAAAGCGGGTGTTGGAACCTTTATTGTGGACAATATGATGGAATTGGAGAATATTAATAATATATGTGAGGTTTATGGAAAAACTCAGGATATATTACTTAGAATAATTCCGGGAATTGAGGCACATACTCATGAATATATCAAGACTGGACAGATTGATTCTAAGTTTGGATTTACTCTTTTGGAGGATAATATATTTAGAGTAGTAAAGAGTATAAGTGAGCTTGAGAATATAAATTTAAAAGGACTTCACTGTCATATAGGATCGCAGATATTTGATATAGAACCATATAGAGAAGCTGTAAGGATTATGATTAATTTAATGAATAGTATTAATAATCATTTTGAAATTACTATGACAGAACTTAACCTAGGTGGAGGTTTTGGTATATATTATGGTGAAGGTGACGATCCCAAAACTATAGAGGAATATTGTGCTGGAATTTTAAATGAAGTAGAGAGTTGTAGTAGAAAATTACAGATGAAAAATCCTAATATAATAATAGAACCAGGTAGAAGTATAGTTGGAAATAGTGGAATCACTTTATATACTATTGGAGGAGTTAAAGAAATTCCTAATATTAAAAAATATGTATCTGTAGATGGGGGAATGACAGATAATATAAGACCATCATTATATAGTGCACAGTATCAAGGATTAATAGCCAATAATGTAGAAAATAATGAAGAAGCTATGGTTACTATTTCTGGTAAATGTTGTGAATCAGGAGATGTATTAATTAATGATATAAGTCTTCCAAAGGTAAAAAAAGGTGATATATTAGCAGTGCTTTCTACAGGAGCCTATTGCTATTCCATGAGTAGTAATTATAATAAGATTCCTAAGGCACCAGTGGTTTTAGTTGGAAAATTAGGACCAAGGCTCATATGTAAAAGAGAAACCTACGAAGATATGTTAAGAAATGAATTAGATTTAGACATTATATAGTAATTAATTTTAGCTTATAACAAGAGATACAGGTGAAAGGAAATGAAAATATAAAAAGGGAGTGATATAAACACGGGGATACTAAAAAAGTATCCTCGTGTTTATCACTCCTTTTTAGTTACCTACTGGGTGTTCAGTAGCGCTAGTATCTACAGTTACAGCAGAAGTTTTAGAAACTAATTTTCCATTTTTGCTTTTAAATATTTCAGTTGATATAATATAGTCCATTATATTGTTAATTTCTGTAGGTGATATACTATCTTTAACAGAGTTAACTGTAAGATTAAATTTATTTTCCGTTTCATCCTTAAAGGTCATAACTAATTTTTTTTCCATTATTAATCCTCCTTATTTTTTAGAATTATAATTATGAGAGAGTAGAAATTTTTTATCTTTAGCCTTCATTCAAAGTATAATCATCTAGTTTTTTAATTTCTGTAGGTTCACTTATTAGTACAGATCCAATTACTATGCCTAAATTGTAGACCTCTTCATCAGTAGCAGATCCACTTACCTTTGAAAACTTTTGACTTTGAATTTTCGGACTATCATCCTGGTTTTGCCCCTTTGTATATTTAATAACTAAGGCTGTATTATTTTTAGTATTTGTTATTGCCATAGTATCAACTCCTTTCAATGAACATATATGCATTTCAAGATAAAAGTGGAAAATAATTATAGAACTTTGAAATTTAGAAAGATAATATAGTAAAATTAAGAAGATGAATATTTAATAAGTCATTATTTAAAAATATATAGATAAGTGTATAGAGTGTTATAATAAGTGATTTGAATTTAGGAGGAAACAATGAAGAGAATTAGAGATTATGAAGTTACTGTAGGAAAATTACCAAGGGGAGAAAAAAATAAAATTACTGATGTAAAAGGAGTAAGGGTAGGTCATGTTACATTAAAAGATGGAGATGTAAACACAGGAGTAACAGCTATATTACCCCATGATGGAAATCTATTCAAGGATAAAGTATATGGAGCTGTTCACGTAATAAATGGTTTTGGAAAGACTGTAGGAACCATACAATTAGAGGAACTTGGAACAATTGAAACACCAATTATGCTTACAAATACTTTAAATGTGGGGACAGTAAGCCAAGGATTAGTCAGATATATGCTTTCAATAAACACTGATATAGGTGTTGAAACAGGAACTATTAACCCTATAGTTGGAGAATGTAATGATGGGTATCTAAATGATATTAGAGGACTTCATGTTAAAGAAGAGCACGTATTTGAAAGTATAAATAATGCATCTACAGATTTTTTAGAAGGAGCAGTAGGAGCAGGAACTGGAATGAGTTGCTTTGGGTATAAGGGTGGCATAGGATCTTCTTCTAGAAAAATAAATATAAAAGATGAAGAATATACACTAGGTGCATTGGTATTATCCAATTTTGGAATCAAGGAAGATTTTATACTTAATAACAATGATATAAAACCTATGTTATATGGGAATAATATAGGTGTAAATATAACTAATACAAACTGTAATATAGATAATTTGGAAAAGGGATCTATTATGATAATTTTAGCTACAGATGCTCCGCTATCACCAAGACAATTGAAAAGAGTGGCAAAGAGAAGTATTGTGGGTATAACAAGATTAGGTTCTTATCTTGGAAATGGAAGTGGTGATATAGCAATTGCTTTTAGTACAGCTAATAAAATTAAACATTATGAGGAATGTGTAACTAGTAAAGTTAATGTAATTAATGAAAATTATATCGACTTCTTTTTTAGAGCAGCTGCAGAAGCGGTAGAGGAGTCAGTTCTAAATTCTCTAATTACAGCCGACACAGTTATTGGTCGAAATGGAAATAGAAGAGATGGGTTATCTAAATCCTTAGATTAATAAACAGGATTGTATATAAGAATTAGAGTATAAGTCACTTAAAATTATTGACATGAAATATATTAAATGATAAATTATTTATAATAGGATTTATTTACACAGGAGATGGTTGTAGTGAAATACTTGTCAAATAGAAAATATGAACATCATCATAGATGCAAGGTCTTATAATTATGGTTTTAAAATTAAGCCATAGATAGGGCCTATTTGTGCGAGGGCAAATGTATCTATGGAGTTATTGAGTTTTATATCTCTAAGGATACTAGTTGTCTTTAGAGATTTTTTTATAGTATGAAAGCTTTAGATTTTCAGATAAATATTATATAAGTTTTATAAATTAAGGAGAGATTGATATGAGTACAAAAATAACAAAGCCTAGTATATTGCCAGGATTTATGGAGCTTACTCCAAGAGAGCAAGTAGCCTTTAATAATGTTTATGATGTCATTAGAAGAAATTATGAGTCTTTTGGATTTCTACCTATAGACACTCCTATAATTGAAAAAAGTGAAGTATTACTTGCTAAAACTGGTGGAGACACAGAAAAGCAAATATATACTTTAACTAAGGGTAGTACAGAGATGGCATTAAGATTTGACTTAACAGTACCACTTGCACGTTATGTAGCTCAACACATGGAAGAAATAGCCTTTCCATTTAAAAGATATCAAATTGGAAAAGTTTATAGAGGTGAGAGGAATCAGAGGGGTAGATTTAGAGAATTTTATCAGTGTGATGTAGATGTAATTGGAAATGGAGCATTAAGCATAGTAAATGATGCCCAGATTCCTAGTACTATATATAAAATATTTAAAGAGTTAGGCTTTGATAACTTTAAAATAAGAATTAATAATAGAAAAATCCTAGATGGATTTTTAAGAAGTTTAAATATAGATAATTATATAGAGGTATTAAGAGTTGTAGATAAAATTGAAAAGATTGGAGAAGCCAAGGTCAGAGAAGAATTAGAGGAATATATAAAAACCAGTGAAGGAATAGATGAGGTTATTAAATTTATAACTATAGAAGGTAGCAATGAGGAGAAGATTCAGTTCTTAAAAAATAGTTCAGTGACCAACGAAAGATTTTTAGAAGGTGTTGAAGAATTAGAAACTGTAAATAAGTATATAAAAGCTTTTGGAATTCCTGATAAAAATTATGTAGTTGACTTTAAGATAACTAGAGGATTAGATTATTATACTGGAACAGTATATGAAACATTCTTAGATGATTATCCAGAATTTGGTTCAGTGTGTTCAGGTGGTAGATATGATGATTTAGCCCAGTTTTATACGGATAAGAAGCTTCCTGGAGTTGGTATATCTATTGGATTAACAAGATTATTCTGGAGTTTTATGGAAAGTAATATTATAGATTTAGATAGTAATTCACTTATAGATGTTTTAGTGATACCAATGGATGAAGATTTTGATTATGGTATTGAAGTTTGTAATCAATTAAGAAAATCTAAAGTTAAGGTTGATATTTACCTTGAAGGTGGAAAGTTTGCTAAAAAAATGAAATATGCAAATAAATTAGCTATACCATATGTTATTATCATTGGAGAAGATGAGAAAACATCTAATAAAATACTTTTGAAAAATATGGAAAATGGTGAGCAACAATTAGTATCTACAGAAGAATGTATTTCAATTTTAAATAGTAGATAATTATAATGGTAGTATTAAAATCTAATAAATGATATAACATTTTTAGTATAAAAATGATTAGAGTCAATTAACTCTAATCATTTTTTATTTAAGTATTATTTAAATGCTTTTATATATGAAGACATTATGTATTCTCCAACTTTAAGATTATGTCCCCACTTTTCCTCATATTCATTAGGAACGGCTTTAGTAGTTATATTAATTTCTTTAAAACCTGAGTTTTTTAAGTATACTTCTAATTCTTCAACTGAAGAAGCACCGGTAACTCACCCACAATATAAAGATTCATCCGCCTTCATGTCCTCTGTAAGTTCCCTCATTAAAACTATATCAGAAATTGCAATACGTCCACCAGGTTTTAGAACTCTATATATTTCATCATAAACCCTTTGTTTATTTGGAGATAGATTTATAACACAGTTAGAAATAACTACATCTACAATGTTGTCTGCTACAGGTAAGTTTTCAATTTCGCCAAGTCTAAAATCTATATTTTTATAGCCGTTTTGAGAGGCTGCCATTCGAGCTTTTCTTAACATTTCATGAGTCATATCAACTCCAATTACAAAACCCGTAGGACCAACTTTTTTTGAAGCTAGAAAACAATCAAATCCACCGCCACTTCCCAAATCTAAAACAGTTTCATTAGGACTTAAGTTAGATATAGAAAGAGGATTACCACAGCCAAGTCCCATATTTACTCCTGAAGGTACAGAGTTTATTTCTTCTTCAGAGTACCCTATTTTATTTGAAATTTCTACTGCGGACTTTTTAAGAGATATTTTACTAGTGCTGCAGCAACTATTTTTATCTATCTTTCCGAGAGCTATGTTTTTATAGCTTTCACGAACAGCATTTTTTATTAGTAAGTTTTTATTTGGATTCATATAAAACTCTCCTTAATTATTTATTAAATAGTAGGGTAAGCAATAATTAGTATATTATGCATTTTATTATACTATATAAAATGGCTTATTTATACTTAGTAGTAGATAAAATGGATTAATATATAATAAATCAATGTGATTTTAAATCATAATTTGATTATAAAATCAATGAATATATAGTTAACAAAATATAAATTTTAAATAAAATTAAGAATAATTAGGTATACGAAGTTAAAATTTTTGTTATACTTTATTTTCGAAATAATGTAGATATTTGGATTATTATGGATTTACATGTTGAAAAAATATCAAATATATGGATAAAAAAACAATAAAAAGTATTTTTATGTAATAGAATAGTGTTTATGGAAGAAAAATCAGATAATTTTTTTATTGAAATAAATTCTTATACTGTTAATATATTCTTAAAAGTATATAAAATAATTAACATAAGTTAATAAGTTTATATACATATCATATAAGGTTAAGAAAATTATATATCAAGGGGGTAATTTAATGAACTTTAAAAAGGGCATATCTGTTGGACTAGCTCTATCTTTAGTGTTAGGTTCAACAATGACAGCGTTTGCTTCTCCTAATGAACTAGTTAAGTCTTTGGGAGAAAGTAAAGAAAAACTAATGGTATTACAGGCTCAGATAAAACAAGAGCCAGCACTTCAAACAATTAAAGACTCTGATGAAGTTAGAGTTATAGTAGAGTTAGACAGTGAGGCAGTACTTGAAAAGGCTACTAAAAAGGGGATAAAACTTGATGAAATGAGTAAATTTGAAGTTGGTAAACTTCAAAGCCAAGTTTTAAAAGAACAACGATCATTACAAAGTAAAATCAGTTCTAAAGGAATTAAATTTGAAGTTATAAATAGCTTTACTAATGTAGCTAATGGATTTAGTATGAAAACTACATTAGGACAAGCTAAAAATCTCGAAAGTATGGCTGGAATTAAGTCAGTTACTATTGCTAATGAATATGAAAGACCAGAGCCTATGATGAATAATAGTGGTGAAATCATAAAAACGGAGCAAACCTGGGCTAGTGGATACAATGGAGAAGGTACAGTAGTAGCAGTTATTGATACTGGTGTGGATTCAACACATAAAGATATGGTTCTTACAGATAAAAATAAAGCTGAACTTCAAGCAGATGAAGTACAAGCTATATCTAAGGAAAAGAAATTACTAGGTACCTATAGAACCTCAAAGGTTCCTTATGGATACAACTACATGGATAATAATCAAGAAATCTTAGATTTAGGTCCAGATGCTTCAATGCATGGAATGCACGTTGCAGGAACAGTAGGAGCTAATGGAGATACTAGCAAGGATGGAATTAAGGGCGTTGCTCCGGAAGCACAAATTCTTGCAATGAAGGTATTTGGTAATGACCCAGCTATGGCGTCTACCTTTGGTGATGTTATAGTTAAGGCTATAGATGATTCAGTACTTCTTGGCGCAGATGTTATTAATATGAGTTTAGGTTCAACGGCATCCTTTGTAGATGATACAGATTTAGAGCAAGTTGCTGTTAATAGAGCTGTTGATAATGGTGTAGTTATGGCATTATCAGCAGGAAATGCTAATGTGTTTGGAAATGGGCATGATAATCCATATGCAGAAAATCCTGACTACGGTGTTGTTGGTTCTCCAGGGTTAGCAACAGATTCTCTTCAAGTAGCATCTATAGAAAACAATGTTGTTACTGGATATGGACTAGAATTTTCAATTGGTGGAGAAAAGAATATAGCTCCATATGCTTCATCAGGAACAGATATTTTATCTGTATTTAAAGGAAAAGAACTTAAAGCTGTAGATTGTGGATTAGGTGGATTACCAGAACACTTCCCAGCAGAAGTAAAAGGTAATTTAGCTTTGATCGAGCGTGGTGGTTATAATTTTACAGATAAAATAGCTAATGCTGAAGCAGCAGGCGCTAGTGCAGTTATAGTTTATAATAATGCTAGTGGTGGAGAAGGACTTATAAGTATGATGTATCCAGAGGGGGGTACAATTCCAGCGTTATTTATAGGGAATTCATTTGGTGCTAAAATTGCTACACAACTAAAAACTTCAGAAGTTAAGGTTGTAGCAAATGGTAATACTATATCAGTTCCTAATACAGTTAAAGGAAGCATGTCAGATTTTACATCTTGGGGAACTACTCCAGATTTAGAGTTTAAACCTGAAATTACTGCACCTGGTGGTAATATATGGTCAACACTTAATAATAATAAATATGGAAACATGAGTGGTACATCTATGGCTTCACCACATGTAGCAGGTGGATCAGCATTAGTACTTCAAAGAGTAGATAAAGACTTTAAATTAACTGGTGAAGCAAGAGCTAAAATGGCTAAAAAGTTAATGATGAGTACAGCCGTAGCTCATGTAGACAATGGAGCAAATCAGGCAGAAGGAGTTGTTGCAGGACCCAACTATACATCACCTAGAAGACAGGGTGCTGGAATTATGGATCTTCAAGCGTCTACTACTACACCAGCTATAGTTACAGATACAACTACTGGTGAATGTAAGGTCAATTTAAAAGAAATTAAAGATAATAAAGCTACATTTACTATAGAAGTTCAGAACTTTAGTGACAAAGAATTAACTTATAATGTGGCAGGTACTGTTCAAACAGATTTAATGTATAAAGGATATACACTTTTAGAAGCACAAAATATAATTAATAAAGATACTAAAAAATTCCCAATATCTTTTAGTAATAATACAATTAAAGTAGCTAAAAATGGAAAAGCTCAACTTACTGCTACTGTGGATTTAAGCAATACTATAACAGCATTTAATAAAGCATCCATTGAAGATGTTTTTGTAAATGGTGGATATGTTGAGGGATTTGTAACTTTATCTGATCCTACAGATACAAACCCAACTTTAAGTATTCCATATCTAGGATTTAAGGGAGCATGGGATAAAGCTCCAGCTATAGATGCATCAATCTATGAAACAGAAAGAGATTCTTTCTATGGAGTTACATCTATAGTAAATAGTGATTTAGATTTCCTAGGTGTAGATTTATCAGGTAAAAATACAGATGGTAATAAAGTTGCATTCTCACCAAATGGTGATGGTGCAAATGATGCAATATTACCTATTCTTTCTTACTTAAGAAATATGAAGGAATTGGATATAGAAGTATTAGATAAAGATGGAAAAGTTATAAGAAATTTAACTCAAGATTTCAATGTAAGAAAGCATTACCATGATGGAAAATACGATAAGTATAGTATCCGCAAAGATGCTACTTGGGATGGAACTGTTAACAATAAGGTAGTTGCAGATGGTGCATATACTTATAGAGTTAAAGCAAAAGTAGATTATGATAATGCTAAATGGCAAAACTTTGACTTTAAGGTAAATGTTGATACAAAGGCACCTGCAGTTAATAAAGTTAATTATGATAAAGATACTAAACAACTAGAAGTAATTGCAGAAGATAATAATAAGGGACATGTTTATAAATATGTACTTATTAGTGATGGTAAAGCATTAGAAGAAAATGCAACAGGAAAATTTGATTTAAGCAAGTTAGATTATAAAAAGTGTTCTGTAGAAGTTTATGATTATGCACAAAATAAAACGTCTACTAAAGTAACAGAAGCAACTACAGGAGAATATAAGGAGCCTACAGGAGCAGCACAAGGAGATACTACAATTCCTACAGTGATGGTTGAAGGACCAGAATTCTTTGGAGTATCAAAGAGTGGTAAAGTAGTTGTTGAAGGTACCGTAAAGGATGCTTCAGCTATAGCAGAGTTTACTGTAAATGGAAAGAACGTACCATTAACCTTTGATACTCATAGTGGTCTTTGGAATTTCTCAACTGAAGTAGAATTAAAAGATGGATATCATAGCATTATGGTTGCTGCGAGAGATGCTGCAAATAATAAAATAGAATTTGCTCATAAAATATTTGTAGATACTACAGCACCAGTAGTTAACCTTGCAGCTGTACCATCTGAAACTACTAAAGATTCAGTAATTATTTCTGGTAAAATAAACGATAACCTACCAAGCTTAAAAGTTAAGGTAAATGGTAATGTTGTTAAAACAATAGCACCAGATTGGTCATACTTTAATGATTTAGAAAGTGCTAAATATGATTTAGCTTATGAAGTAAAATTAGCTGAAGGTGAAAATAAAATTTCTGTTGAAGCTATAGATGATGCAGGAAATACAACTGTTAAGGAAATAACTGTTAAAAAGGTTAAAAAGATTGTTGAGTCTACTGGTAGATTATATGGAAAAGATAGATATGCAACAGCAGTAGAAGTTAGTAAGACTGGTTGGGAAAAGTCTGATATGGCTGTAATAGCTAATGGAACAGCATATGCTGATGCTTTAGTAGCAGCACCTCTTGCAGCAAACTACGACGCACCAATACTATTAACTGAAGTTGGTAAATTAACTGAAGCTACAAAGACTGAATTAAAGAGATTAGGTGTTAAAACGGTTTATGTAGTAGGTGGAACAGGTGTTGTATCTGAAGCTACAGTTAAAGAGATGGCTAAGATGGGAATTGATGTAGTAAGATTAGGTGGAGCAAATAGATATGAAACTTCACTAGCAGTGGCTACACAGATAGATAGACAAAAGAATGTTGAAAATATCTATGTAGTAGGTGGATATGCTCCAGCAGATGCAGTAACTATTTCATCTAAAGCAGCTACAGATAAGACTCCAATAATATTAGTTGATACTAAAAAGATTCCTGAGAAAGTATTATCATGGCTTAAAAATCAAAAACTTAAATCAGCTTATGTTATAGGTGGAGAAGGTGTAGTTAAGAACTCAGTTATGAAAGATTTAAATAAAATCACATCTGAGGATATAGCTAAAAATAGAATAGGAGGAGCAGATAGATACGAAACTAATGCATTAGTTATAGAAAAATTATTTGCAAAAGAGCAAAAAAATATGTATGTAACTGAAAGTATGAAGTTAGTAGATTCTCTAGTAGTTGCACCTCTAGCAGCTAAAACAGGTTCACCAGTTATAATAACTAATTCTAATTTATCTGATAAACAAAAGTCTTTAGCAGATAAGATGTTAGTTAAGAAAGTAGTAGAAGTGGGTGGAGAAGTTAGTAAAACTGCTGTGCAAGATTTAGCAAATAGAATAAATAATAAGTAAAATAAAGATAATAGTAAAATATCCTAGGTAGTAATGCCTAGGATGTTTTTTATGTAAAATATGAATATATTGCAATTATTTATATTTTAGTACACGTATATGTTTAAAAATCCCAAAATATAAATCGCATACGATATAAATATTTTTTTAATGTAGTAAAAGTGAGAAATACAAAGAAAAAATCCTCTTGAAATAAATGAATACAATGTTAAAATATTCTTATAAATGTAAAATTATGCATTAAAAAATGTATAGGGGGGATATGTATGAAAAGTGATAGGTTAAGGCGTATCATGGCAGGAATTTTTACTATTATCGTAATGACCACTTCTGTATTTACTACAAATGGATTTGTAGCATATGCGGATAATAATGAATTGCATATTGATGTCAGTAGAGCGCATTCAATTACTAGAGGGGAAAAAACAATATTAAGTGCTATAACAGATTCTCAGTCAAGCAGTGAATTGGATCCACTATATAAATCTAATGATGAGGTAACTATTATTGTTGAATTAGAGGACAAGCCTTTAATTGAATATTATTCAGCAGAGAAGACATCTGATAATGTATCATCTTTTATCACGTCAGCAAAATCTCAAGGAATTAATAACAAATTATTGAAAGAACAAGAAGTTGTAACGAAAAGAATTTTGAAAGAAGTTCCTATAGTTGTGGAACAAGAATACACTGTGGTAATGAATGGATTTTCCTTAACTGCTAAATACGGTGATTTAGATACCATTAAGGCAGTTAAAGGAGTAAAAAATGCATTTGTTTCAACAATTCACTATTTACCAGAACCAGAAGTTGGGCATGAACCGACTATGAAAAATAGTAGTGAAATTATTAGTTCTAATGAGGCTAATAAAGCAGGATATACAGGTAAAAATATGGTTGTTGCAGTGTTAGACACTGGACTAGATGTTAATCACGAAGCGTTTAAAAATAGTCCAGAAGACATAAAGTACACAGAAACTGAAATTACTGATCTTATGAATTCTAAATATACAAATGCAAAGGGTAAGATATATAAGAGTGAGAAGATTCCTTTTGCCTATGATTATGCAGATAAAGATAATGATGTAAAGGATTTACAAAGTCATGGTACTCATGTAGCTGGAACAGTAGGGGCTAATGGTGAAAATTTAACTGGAGTTGCTCCAGATGCACAACTTATGATTATGAAAGTATTTAGTGATAAGTCTAGTGGGGCAAGAGATAGTGATATTTTAGCAGCATTAAACGATGCAGTAGCATTAGGTGCAGATGCAATTAATATGAGTCTTGGTTCAGGGGCTGGATTTACAGCAGAAGCTGAAGAGGTAATTAATAAAACCTATGATAGAGTAGCAGAAGCAGGAATAAATTTAATGTGTGCAGCAGGAAATGACTATAGCTCAAGTTATAATTCTAATTTAGGAATAGATCTTCCATTAGTATCTAATCCAGATAATTCTATGGTGGGATCTCCATCAACCTATAATGCTGCCACATCAGTTGCAAGTATTAATAATAGCAAAATAATTGGAGCATATATATTAGCGGATGAAACAAAAATAAGATATACAGATGCAAATGAGGGAACTAGTAAAGAATTTAATTCTCTTGAAGGTGAATCAGTAGAATATGTAGTTATTCCAGGTATTGGCACAGTAGATGATTTTAAAAATATTGATGTAAAGGGTAAAATAGTTCTAGTAAAACGTGGAACCATAACTTTTACAGAGAAAGAGACTAATGCTGTTACTGCAGGAGCATCAGGAGTTATTGTTTATGACAATGCTCCAGGAAACCTATTAAATATGAAGACTGATGGTAAAATACCAGCTATTTTTATTTCAAAGGAACATGGTGAAATCCTCGTTAATAAGTCAGAAAAAAACATTTCTATATCAAAATCATACAAGGAAGCCTTTGATTCAATTTCCAAAGGTCAAATGTCTGACTTTTCATCTTGGGGTGTAAGTCCAGATTTGAAATTAAAACCAGAAATAACAGCTCCGGGAGGAGACATATACTCTACATTACCAGGAGGAGTTTATGGTTCAATGAGTGGTACATCAATGGCTACCCCTCATATGGCTGGTGCTTCTAGCTTAGTGAGACAATATATAAATGAAAAGTTTCCTTCTTTAACAATGAAGGAGAAAGAATTATTAGCAACACAATTGTTGATGAGTACATCAATTCCTGCAACTGATCCAGATGGCGTTGCATATTCACCACGTAAACAAGGTTCTGGAGTTGCTAATATTTATAGTGCTGTAAAAACATCAGCATACTTAATTGGAAGTGATGGAAAACCAAAGGCTGAATTGGGTGATAGTACATCAGGTGAATATTCTTTCAAATTTAGTGTAAAGAACACATCAGATTTGCCAGTTAAGTATACTGTAGATACTACAGTTTTAACAGAAAAAATATTGGCTACAGATGAAGGCAAATTCTTTGCACAAGCTTCTGAAGAATTAGATGCATCTAAGGTAAGTGTTACATTAGAAGGAGTAGAGGGAAATATTATAACAGTAGATGGAGGAAAAACAGAATCTATAAGTATTTCTTTAAAACTTACTGATAGTGCAAAGAAAGATTTAAAAGTCTGTAATAATGGAACTTTCATTGATGGTTTTGTTACACTTATATCTGAAAATACGGATAAGATTAATTTGAATTTTCCATTTGTAGGCTTCTATGGAGATTGGCAAGCTATACCAATATTTGATAACGATTTATACGATGATGAAACAGCAGCTATGTATGAAACTACTCTTGGATATTTCAATAGAACTACTTGGAAAGGAAGTTACCTAGGGGTAAATCTTTTTAATGGGAAGGATAAACCTGTAATAGCTGATGAAAATAAGATTGCTATAGGACCAAATATTAACGGCTCTTATTCTGTAAATGCAGTAGTTGGATTATTGAGAAATGCAGAAGAAGTAAGTTACACAGTAACTGATAGCAAAGGCAATGAAGTTTATAAAAATAAGGCTGGAAAAGAAACTAAATCCTTCTATGATGGAAATAGTGGTAGCATTACCTATGCAGTAGATGGTGCTGGTTGGGATAGTATGAATAGTAAGGGAAATAAGCCTCTTGAGGATGGAGTTTATACTTATAAAATAAGTGGAATACCAATAGGGGGGGGTGAAAAGGATTTACAAGAGATTAAATTCCCAGTTACAATTGATACACAAGAACCAGAATTGATAAATACAAAAATTCAAACAATTGATGGAGTAAAATATCTAACTATAACTTTAAAAGATAATCATTACTTACAAGGTATGCAATTAGTAGATGAAAAAGGAGATCCTTTAACAGAAATTATTGTGTTAGATAAAGATAAAACAGGAAGTGAATATGACCAAATATTTAAGATAGGTGACTTAAATATGGAATCAGTAAAAGTCGTGGCCGTGGATTATGCTATGAATTTCCTAGAAACTGATTCTATTGCATTATCTGAGGGAGATATTGCCCCTGAAAGTGTAACCTTGAAGGATAGAAATCTTGAATTGGCAGAAGGCTCAGAATTTCAAATGAGTGCTAAAGTAAATCCTTATAATTCAAAGGATAAGACTTTAACATGGTCCTCTTCTAATGAAGATGTTGCAACAATAAGTGAAACCGGTTATGTTAAGGCTCTGACTAAAGGTGAAACCACAATTACAGTTTCTACAGTAAATGGAAAAACAGATTCTACTACATTAAAAGTTGTAGATAAAGATGAACTCACTACTGAATTAAAAGCGCCATATATAATTTATAATGATGGTAATTATAAACTTCCAGTAGATTTATTAGATAAAACAGTTGTAATAAAAGATACAGCAAAATCAGTATCTATTGTTGGAAATAATACAAATACAAATATGAATCCATATTCTGGCGTAGACATAAGCTGTGAGGGAAATGTAGACCTTGTAATAAATAATTTCAATACAAAAGTAACTTCATTCTTTAAAAATGCAATTGAATTTAAAGGAGCTAAGAATACTTTAACATTAAAAGGTGATAATACCCTTACAAGTGTATCTGAGTACTCAGATAGAGCTATTATAAGTGCAGCTTATGGTACAGAGCTTGAAATATTAGGTAAGGGTACATTAAACGTAATAGCATCAAAAAATAATTATGGAGCATGTATTGGTGGCGGAAGTTCAGAGAAAATTATGGATTCTGGTACAATAAATATAAGTGATGGTGTTATTAATGCTACTACCTATGGAGCAGGTGCAGCCATAGGCGGTGGATATGGCGGTATTGCTACTAATATAAATATAAGTGGTGGTAAGGTAACAGCTATTGCAGATGTTAAGAGCTATAATGGATCAGCAACTATAGGTAGTGGATCAGGAGCTGAAAATATTGATAAATTACCTGGAACAATTAAAGTTACTGGTGGTGAAATTAAAGCAATTAACTGTAGTAATGGCGCGACTATAGGTGATTGTAGTATGGGTAAGACAGATTACAATATATTAGTTTCAGGTGGTAGTTTAAGCGCTGAATCAAATAGCAAGAGTACCTTAACTGCTGGAGCAGCCATAGGTTCAGGTGTTTCAGCTAAAGGTAAAATATCAATAAATATTTCAGGTGGTGTAGTAAATGCTACAACTACAAGTAGAGGTGCTGCCATAGGTGGAGGCTCTAAAAGTGAAGCTGGAACTATAAATATTGAAGGTGGTACCATTACTGCAACTTCAAGTAGTTATGGTGCAGCTATAGGTAGTGGTTATAGTGGTAAGAAACAAGATATAACCATATTAAAGGGTACAATAAAAGCTACAGCAACAGATAAAGGACAAGCAATAGGTAAAGGTGAAGGTGGAGAAGAGTGCACATTAAAAGGAATAAATGATTTAACTCCTTATATAGCAACAATTTCAGCACCTAATGTAACAAATGTTAAGGTTGATGGTGTAGATTGGAATATAACAAAAGGACATGAAGAAGACGAAAATATTTATTTATATCTAGTAGATAAAACTGAGCCATACAAAGTAGAAGTTTTAGCAGATGGTGTAAATAAGATGTTCCTTGTAACAGTAAAGGATGGTAAGACTAGTGTTGAAGAAATAGATATTACTCCTCCAAAAACTCCAACTATAGCTGAAGAGAATGGGTTAGTAACATTAACAGCAGCAGATGAAGATACAACAAAAATGGAATATAGTTTAGATAATAAAACCTGGGCTGTTTATACAGAACCAGTAAAAGTTGATGAAAAAGCAACAATATATGTAAGAGCTATAGACAAAGTAGGGAATATAAGTGAACTAGGAAAGTATACAGTACCGGATAGGACAGCACCAGGAGTTCCTAAAATAGAAGAAGAAAAAGGCTTGGTAACATTAACACCAGCAGATAAAGACACAAAAGTTATACAATATAGCTTAGATGGTAAGGAATGGAAAGAATATATTGAACCAGTACAGGTACCGGAAAAGTCAACTATTTATGTAAGAGCTATAGATGAAGCTGGTAATATTAGTGGTGTAATAACTTACACAATACCAGATATAACAGCACCGAAAGCTCCTGTTATTACTGATAAGGATGGCTTAGTAACATTAACAGCAGCAGATGAGGATACAGTGAAGATGGAATATAGCTTAGACAATAAAAACTGGGATACCTATACAGAACCAGTAGCATTAAAAGAACAAGAGACTATATATGTTAGAGCTATAGATGAAAGTGGTAATGTAAGTGCTATAGTTTCTTATACATCTCCAGATGTAACAGCACCTAAGTCTCCGATTGTAACTGAAAAATCTGGTGTAGTAACAATAAAAGCAGCAGACAAAGATACGGCGAAAATAGAATATAGCTTAGATAACAAAAACTGGACTATTTACACAGAACCAGTAAAAGTTGATGAAAAAGCAACAATATATGTAAGAGCTATAGATGGATCTGGTAATATAAGTGAATTAGCACAGTATACAGTTCCAGATAGAACAGCACCTAAGTCTCCAGTTATAACTGAGAAGGATGGTTTAATAACATTAACTGTAGCAGATAAAGATACAATAAAAATGGAATATAGCTTAGACAATAAAACATGGGCTATCTATAAAGAACCAGTAAAGGTTGAAGAAAAGGTAATAATTTATGCAAGAGCTATAGATGAAGCTGGTAATATAAGTGCAGTAGTAGAATATAAGATGACAGAGAAACCAGAAAAGCCGGAAGAACCGGGAAACCCAGAAAAACCGAGTAATCCAGAAAAACCAGAAAAACCAAGTAATCCAAGTACAGGAAAACCAAGTAATCCAAGTACTTCAAGCAAACCAACAGGTAAGATACCACAAACAGGTGGTATGGTTGGAAGTGGTGTAATGGCATTAGGAGGTATAATTACCGTTGCAATTGGATCACTAGTTTTAAAAAGAAGAAAATAATTAAAATTAACAAATAAACAAAAGAAGATATAATTATAATATAAAACCAAAAGACTGAAATAGATAAATTAACTATTTCAGTCTTTTAATATGATTTAACATTCATATTACTATATATATGGTATAATTGTATTAAAATGTTAAGGGGGATATCATGTATATAATAGTAGGACTAAATATATTGTTAGTTTTCATAGCGGTAATTTATATGGTGAAAAATATACTTATTAACTACAGATTATCTGAAAGTGGACTAAAAAATGGATGTATTGCAATACTTATTTGTATAATGGTATGGTTTGCTGGAAATGGAGCACTTATTGGTATAAAAATAATAGAGGCAGAGGATACTTTAGAGTACATGGTTAATAATGAAAAAGAGGAATATGAAGAATTAGATGTAAATTTTGTTAAATCAACTATTGAAGAAGATAAAAAATATGTTAAGAAATATTTTTTAATTTCAGGAATATCCTTTGTATTCTTTGTGTTATTAACAAAGAATATTTCAAAAGAAATAAGGGAAAGACCTACTACAAGCAAATGGGACTTATCTAAGTATAAATAAAAGCATATTTACAAACTCATATGTAAAGGGTTAATATAATTATAGAAGGTTTATTAACTTTCAAAATACAAAGATGTATTATAGGGGGATTTTTAACATGGAAGGTACAATAAAAACTAAAGTAGAAAATTATACTTTAAGATTTGCTGAAGAGAAGGACATACCTTTAATTCTAAAATTTATAAAGGAATTAGCTGATTATGAAAAGCTTTTAAATGAAGTAGTTGCTACTGAAGAAATTTTAATGGAATCATTATTTGTTAGAAAGGCAGCTCAAGTAGTAATTGGTGAGTATGAAGGTATACCAGTAAGTTTTGCATTATTTTTCCACAACTTCTCAACCTTCACAGGTAAACCAGGTTTATATTTAGAAGATTTATATGTGAGACCTGAAATGAGAGGAAAAGGAATGGGAAAAGCACTTCTTTCATTCTTAGCTAAATTAGCTGTAGAGAGAGATTGTGGTAGATTTGAATGGTGGTGTATTGATTGGAATGAACCATCAATAAAATTCTATAAGCAGCTTGGTGCAATACCAATGGATGAATGGACTGTATATAGAGTATGTGATAAAGCATTAACTAATTTGGCAGCAGAATTTTAATTCATAGCTGTATTTAAAATAATAGGTAAAATTTTAATATATTATATGATTTATATAGTAAATATTTTTATTTTTTAGCGACTATTTTATAGTCGCTATTTTTTATGAAATTTATATAATAGAAAATATATTTAATAAATTCAAAAAATTTAGAAAAAGTCATTGACATTATTTATACTAATTGTATATAATAAAAGGGTAGTAAAAATTAGTAAAACTAAATAAAACTAGAAAATAAATTTTAAAAAAGGAGGTAGGAAAATGTTAAACAATTTATTAGTAATCAGTGAAATGAATAGAAATAGAGTTAATGCTAGAGTCAATGTTGGCGCTGGCAATATTAATAGTGCATATAATCACATTTTACAATTTAATATTTGGAATATTACCCTGCCTCAGAATATAGGTTTAAAAGATTGATTTTTAACAAACTATTTTGTGAGAAAAGTCCTAGGGTAACCCGGGACTTTTTATATATTTATAAGGCTTTTAATACAATTATTTATACTAAGATAAGTAAGATATACATAAGCCTAAAATGAATTTTAATATTTAAGGATTAATTCCTTAGTATTATTCACGCTATAGATGATTTAAGTCATAGTCCTATATACCAAGAGGTATAGGACTATGACTTTTTTATTTTTATTTATATCTATAGCAAATTTATAGACAGCAGAGTTTAACATGATTGGGGATTATATGACAAAAGGGAGGAAGTATTATGACTAAGAGGTGGTTTGCAGATACTAATTTTACACATTAAAACATAAGAGGTTAATAATAATAACCACATTGAAGGAGGGATTCAAGTGAAAAAAATCTTGAGCTATGTAAAAAATCATTTAGGGGTAGCTATATTTGGTATAGTTTCAATGATTCTGGTAATTTCAGCAGATTTAACAATTCCCTATGTAACTGAAATATTTATAGATGATGTACTTCGTGGTAAAAACTATGAAATTATAAATAAAATATTGTTTATTATAGGATGTATATCATTAATAAAGTTTTTCTTTGGATATCTAAAGGAGTACTTATTTGATTATTTAGGAATAACTATTTCTAAGGAAGTAAAGGAAACTTTATTCAAGCATATTGAAGGACTGTCCTTCTCTTACTTTGACAAAGTAAACACCGGTGAATTAATGTCAAGGGTAGGGGAAGATGCAGATAATATAATGGACATTATGGGCTTTGGGTTTAGGCTTTTAATAGAAAATATAGCCTATTTTGGTATAGCTTCAGTTCTATTATTAAGGATAAGTCCAACACTTACCTTAGTAGCTCTTTCTACTATGCCAATAATAGCATATATCACCATAAAATCTGAAAAGAAGATTGATGATGTATATGACAGAATAAGTGACCACATTGCAGAGCTAAATACTACAGCACAAGAAAATATTGCTGGAGTTAAGCTAGTTAAAGCTTTTGGAAGAGAAAAACATGAAATTCTTAAATTCTTAAAATACAATTCTAAAAACTTTGATTTACAAATGGAACATACAAAGATATGGATTAAATTCTTCCCATTAGAGGAGTTCTTAGGGAATCTTTCTGTAGTTCTTGTAACCTGTGTAGGTGGTATTTTAGTAATCTACAATAAGATTACTGTAGGTCAATTGGTGGCATTCACTAGTTATCTATGGATGCTTATATGGCCAATGAGAGAATTTGGATGGCTTATGAATCTATTCTCTAGAACTAAGGCTTCAGCAGGAAAGATAAACAACATTTTAGAGGTAAGCACTACTATTGAAAATTCTAAAGAGGGAATTGTTCCACAGAATATAGAAGGTGAATTATCACTTAAAAATGTATCTTTTACCTATGGAGAAAAGAATGTATTAGATAATATAAATCTTAATATTAAAGCTGGATCTACAGTAGCTATTATGGGTACTACAGGTTCAGGAAAATCAACATTAATGGCACTCTTAGGAAGAAACTATGATGCTACAGAAGGAGAAATAACTTTAGATGGTATAAATCTTAAGGATTTAAACCTAAAATCTTTAAGAGATAGTATTTCTATAGTTCCACAAGATTCTTTTCTATTCTCTGATACCATTGAGAATAACCTTAAATATGGTAAGAACAATGCTACTAAAGAAGAACTAGAAAAGGCTGTAGAGCTTGCATGTGCAAAGGAATTTGTAGATGGACTTAAGGATGGATATGACACATTAATCGGTGAGAGAGGTCTTGGACTCTCAGGAGGTCAAAAGCAAAGATTATGTATAGCTAGAGCTTTGATAAGAGATAGCAAAATTTTAATTTTAGATGATTCAACTTCTGCTTTAGATATGGAAACCGAGTATCAATTGCTTAAAAATTTATATCATGGAGACACGAAGAAGACTACCTTTATCATTGCCCATAGAATATCAGCTGTAAAAAATGCAGATATGATTTTATATATGGAGGATGGAAAGATAGTAGAGAGAGGAAATCATCAAGAACTCTTAAATAAAAAAGGTAAGTATTTTGAGATATATCAAACTCAATTTAAAGATTTCTTAGAGTTGTCAGATGAAGATGTGGCTAACTTTTAAGAGAGAAAGAAGGTGCTAGAATGGCTAAAAATTCAGTTAATCAAGACGAAAAAATTAATAGTTTAAAAGGTCGGGATATACTATTAAGATTAGTGAAATATGTAAAACCCTATAAGTTAAAAGTATCTTTAGTACTTTTTCTTATGCTTATAGTAATGGGTACAGGGCTTTTAAGCCCTATGCTTTTAAAAATTGCTATAGATAATTATATTGAAGTAAAAGATGTAGTAGGACTTATAGTTATAAGTCTAGGGTTAGTAGGAATAAATGTTATAGGTATGTATGCTAGTAAATTATCTACCTATCAAATGAATAAAACCACTCACAGTATACTGCATACTATAAGGCAAGAGCTTTATATTCATATACAAAAACTCTCATTTTCCTTTTTTGACGATAGACCAGTAGGAAAGATTTTAGCGAGAGTTGTTGGAGACGTAAACTCTCTTTCAGAGCTGTTTTCAAAATCTGTTACTACAGTTATACCACAGGCACTAAATCTTATAGCTATAGGAGTAATACTTTTTGTAATGAATGCAAAATTGGCTATAGTTTCTATAATAATTTTACCGGTACTTGCAGTTGTAGTATCTACAATGATGGTAAAAGCTAGAGCTAAATGGCAGGTATTTAGACAAAAACGTTCTAATTTAAATGGCTTTACCCATGAATCTTTTTCAGGGATAAAGATTATTCAAAACTTCACCTTTGAAGGAGAAACTACTAAGAAATTTGAAAAAGCTGTAGGTGAGGTTAGAGATGGATTTTTATCAGCAGTTAAATATAATGACTGGCTTTGGTCTTTTATAGATATGTCCTTTGGAATAAGTTCCATCATAGTGTTTTGGTATGGAGCAACCTTAACTAGACGTGGAGAAGTTTCCATTGGAACCATAATAGCTTTTATATCATATACAAGTATGTTCTGGAGACCAATCATAAATATAGCTTCTTACTACAATACATTAGTTACTAACTTTGCAGCAGCAGAGAGAATATTTGAAATTATGGATGTAGTACCAACCATTGATGAGATGGAGGGAAGTGAAGATATGCCAACTATTAAGGGAGCAGTAGAGTTTAAAAATGTTTCCTTTGAATATGAGAAAGACGTTCAGGTACTTCACAATGTAAACTTTAAAATAAGACCAGGTGAAAATATCGCCTTAGTTGGACCAACAGGGGCAGGAAAGACTACTATAACTAGTTTAATCAGTAGATTTTACGATACTACTGAAGGGGATGTTTTAATTGATGGTAAGGATGTTTCTAAGGTCAATCTTTATTCATTAAGAAGCCAAATGGGAATAATGCTTCAAGATACATTCTTATTCTCGACTTCTATTAAGGAGAATATAAGATATGGAAAATTAGATGCTACTGATGAAGAAATCATAGCAGCAGCAAAGGCCGTTAATGCCCATGATTTTATTATGAAATTAGAAAAAGGATATGACACAGAAGTTAACGAAAGAGGTTCAAGACTTTCAGTAGGACAAAGACAACTTATATCCTTTGCAAGAGCATTACTTGCAAATCCAAGAATTCTTATCCTTGATGAAGCAACATCTAATATAGATACTGCAACAGAAATATTAGTTCAAAAAGGTATAAATAAATTACTTCATGGAAGAACTTCCTTTGTAATTGCCCACAGACTTTCAACCATAAGAGACTGTGACAAAATTATGGTAGTAGATGATGGTGAAATTGTAGAGAGTGGAACCCATGAAGAATTATTAAAACTTAAAGGATTCTACTATAACTTATACATGGCTCAGTACAGCTTCTTAAATGAAGGAGCATAAGTGACCATCTAAATCTACGATTTAGATCTAGGAACTTACTCATTTGAACAAAGTGAAAAGGAGTGTCCTTGTAAATAATATAAGAAAATAAAATTTATAGCTGATTCAATGCATGATTTTAAATTAAATTTTACCTATGAGCTATGTAAATAGTTATATAGCTTCATATGAAACTATTTGTATATTTAAATAGTTTCATATATAACTAGTTAACTAGATAACTAGTTGTTCTGTTCATGCGGGTTTCAGCATTTTTTCTATATGGGAAATAGTATTAAGGCATCTTCAAAAAATAAATAAGTCAGAATGCTCGTCTATTTTGTGTTATACTGCGTCAACAGAACCCTTAGATAGTGCTACTATCTGCGGAACCTGTTTCCTTGTCTAACTCAAAATATACTTTCCATCTTTGACTTATTATTTATTTTCAGATACCTAAAATAGAACAATTAAATTCTTAAATTAGGAAGTGAGATTGAGTAATTATTAATGTTCAGATAGTTATGGTTATTTTTTTTATAATTGCCCTAACTACGTTACTGATATTAAGTTTTATCCTATTTTAAAAAAGGAATTAGACCTTATGGAATAGGAATATAGTTGATATACATAAAGATAAAATAAAGGCTAAAGATGATAGGATAAAACAACTATATACAAAAAATCTAGTATAAAACTAGAGGGAGGTAGCGGTAATGGAAAATGAAAAATATTCACAAGAAAAAATTGATATGTTCTGGAAAACATTTTTGAGGGAAACGAACAGAAATGAAACAACAAAGTGTTTAGAGGTATTCCATTTTGAATTAACTGAAAAATGGGCCAATGAACTGTTGCGTTTAGTATTAATTGGGCAAAAGAGGGCTACAGCAAGTAGTTTATTGAGGTATGAAATTGAAGGCGAGCGTATACCTCAGGTTGGTGATTTAAGTATTGTCACTGATTGGGAAGGTGTACCACGATGTGTTATTGAAACTACTGAGATAACAATTATTCCATTTTCAGATATTACTTATGACATTTGTAAGCGTGAGGGTGAGGATGATACATTGGAATCTTGGGTTGAGGGACATGCTCATTTCTTCAAGGAAGATGGAAAACAGCTAGGGTATGAATTCAGTGATGATATGCTAGTGGTTTTTGAAGATTTTGAAGTAGTATATCAAGTATAGATATTATATAAAAATAAACCTAATATGTAATGTTATTGTTGAGATATAACGTTCTTATAAATCGAATTAACAACTTATTAGACACATAAAAGTGTATAAAATGAAAGGAGGATAGATTTAGTGAGGGATTGGTACTTACAATATAATCTCTCACTAAAGATAAATTATGAATAAAGACAATATCAAAATAGAAATACCTAATGAGGAAGAAATAGATTATATTGATGAAATGCTTATGGAACATAACAAACTGTCTAAACCATTTGAACAAGAGGAGCCATACATTAAGATAAATCGTTGTATTAAGAATGAAAAGGGTGAAGTTATGGGAGGCATATTAGCTTACTCTGTGTTTTGGCACATCTTCTATATTGACACATTGTGGGTTAAAGATGATTATCGCAATAGAGGGTATGGTTCAATACTTTTGAAAGAGGCAGAGGATGCAGCAAGGAGTCAGGGATGTCATATAGCACATCTAGATACCTTCGATTTTCAAGGACCAGACTTTTATATGAAGAATGGATATAAGGTTTTTGGAATTTTAGAGGATAGCCCTAAAGGACATAAGGAGTATTTTTTAACTAAGAAATTATAAATGAAGTTAAGGGAAATATTTGAATTGAAATGAGGAGAAAATTTTAATGATCTATGAAGTAGATAGTAATTTAAGAAAAAATTTATGTTCTGTTTTTAAAAATATAGATTGTACACTTATTCTTTCATGCCTTCAAGGACATATGGGAAAAGCTTGGGCTGATGACATTGAAAAACCAACAGTTGTACAGGTTATAGTAGGGGTTTTTGCATTTTATGCAGGAAACCATAACAGTAAGGAAGCAGAAGAACTATTATATAATTTGCCTGAGAATATTTTAGTTATCGTGGATACTGAAGAGTGGAAAAAACGTATAGAAATTATTCATAAGGGACGTATGGAAAAGTTTCAACGATATAGATTTAAAAGGGATATTAAGAATTTAGATGTTGATCATTTAAATACATTTCTATCAACATTACCTGAAGGATATGAGTTAAAAAAAATAGATAAATCTTTAGCAAAAAATCCATCACTACAAGAGTTATCAGAAGATTTTACAAGTCAGTTTAAATCCATAGATGATTATATCAATATAGGCATTGGATTCTGTATTTTGCATAATGAAAAGATTGTATCGGCAGCGTCATCTTATAGTGTTTACGATGAAGGAATCGAAATTGAAGTTGATACACTTCCAGAATATAGAAGGAAAGGGTTAGCAACTATAGCAGCTGCTGCATTAATTTTAGACTGTATTAGCAAGGGGAAGTATCCTAGTTGGGATGCTGCTAATCTTGAGTCCGTTAAGTTAGCTCAGAAGCTTGGATATGTATTAAAAGAACCATATGATACTTATTATGTTAATTATATAAGATAAATTTAAGAAGAAGTTTGACTATGAAGTTTAAGTTTGTACCTATGAATGATAATTATGCAAAAACAATGATTAATGAATGGAAATATGAAAATGAATATTCCATATATGATTATTGTAATGAGGCAGAAGATTTATTGGAAAAGAAAAATTGGGGTTTCAGTAAATTTGCAGTTTTAAATGAAAAAGAAATTTTAGTAGGGGAATTAACTATAAATTTTTTTAGAGAAGTTGAAGAAGATTCAGATGATGATGGTTATGTTGATATAGACACCGTGAAAGATAATCCTGATATAAATTATGAAATGTGGGTTGGTTTTGGGTTAGAACCTAATTTAACAGGAATAGGTTTAGGAAAAGAGTTTGTTTCTGCTTGTGTCAATTTTGCAGTAGAACATCATCAATATAAAGGTGATTATGTAAGGTTGGGAGTAGCTGAATTTAATGAAAGAGCCATAAAAACTTATGAGAAATCAGGCTTTAAAGTATTTAGTGAATATGATGGCGAGATTGCAGGAGAGAAAGTCAAAGTATTATGGATGAGAAAGTCGCAATCGTAATCTATTGTGCTATAAGGATTGTAATAAGAAACAACGAAATTAAGGAATATGAAAAGGAGGATGTATGATGGTTAAAATACTAACAAGCGGATTTTCTAATGGATTCCCTGATGATTTTAACAGACTATTGAAGTCATATATAAATACGGGTATGAACTTTGTTTTTGTGGCTTCTGAATTTGAAAACATATATGACAAAACGGATTGGTATTGTAATCACTTTTTAAAGATGTTTTCTGATTGTGGAATAACTTTTAGTAGCGTAAAGGTTATAGATGGCAGAATGTCAAAAGAAACTGCACAAGATATAGTTAGAAATGCCGATGTTTTATGGCTCGCAGGTGGCGATACACCAACACAGTTTGCTTATTTGGAATCTTATGGACTGATACCATGTATTAGAGAACAAAAAGGTGTAATTATCGGAATGAGTGCTGGTTCGATAAATATGACGAAAACGGCAGTGTGTACATTAACTTGCGAACATGATGAACTGAAAATATATGAAGCACTCGGATTAGTTGAATTTTCAGTTGAACCTCATTTAGATAAAAATAATATAACCGAGGAGTTGCTTTTACTTTCAGAAAAATATCCATTGTATGGTATATGTGATGACGGTGCTATCATATGTGCAGAGGATAACACCTTATACATAGGTGAAGTATTCTTGATAGATAAGGGACAAGTAATTCGAGTTTGACATATTACAATTTATTAATTGAATATAAGTTAATACGCAACTTTCATATATCACGAATTATTAACAAAGTTATACACAGAAAATAGTCTAAAAATAAAAGAAGTGAATTTTACTTAGAGTTAATAGCTCTTGCTATAAAGGTATGAAGGTAGTTGTATATGATAAAGTTGAAGATAGTAAAGGAGTTTAAAAATACGTGATATATAAGTTTCAATAAATAAAACTCATTAATATTCCCTAATGTGATCTAAGATTGCAAGTAAATTTAATGTAGAGACTTTATTAAAACATATATAATAAAAAATCTAATTATAATTAGAGAGAAAACAGGAGGGATTACTATGAATTTTAAAATAATAGGTAGTGGAGGATGTGTTACACTACCAAAGCCACTTTGCTGTTGTAGAGTATGTATGGAGGCTAGAAAGAAGGGAAATCCTTATGCAAGATTTGGATGTAGCATATATCTAGAAGAAGCTAAGCTACTTATAGATACCCCAGAGGATATTTCTCAAAGCTTAAATTATGGAGAAATTAAGGAAATAGATAGAGTTTTATATAGTCATATGGATCCAGATCATACCCTTGGTATGAGGGTATTTGAACAGCTTCGACTAAATTGGCTAAATATTTCCCAAGGAATAGAATGTGAAAATCCCATAGAAGTTATAGCTATGGATCATGTAATGGAGGATTTAAATTCCATACGCTCAAAGCATGGCTCATATTTTGACTACTATCAAAAAATAAGAAATTTAATAAAAAGACATGTGGTTAATGATTCAATACAAATAGGAGAAATAAAAATAACTCTAATTAAGGCTGAATCTGCTACAGTATTTGTTTTTGAAGAAGGAGAAAAGAAGCTTATATATGCTCCTTGTGATGTAAAACCTTTCCCAGTGAATGGAATATTTAAGGATGCTGATGTAATGATTATAGGTAATACAGTTATTGGTGATGTCTTAAAGGGTGACTTTAAGTTAGAAGAGGACAATCCTTTAAGAGAAGAATTATTTGTAATGGATGAGATAGTGGACTTAAAGAATAAATATAATATTAAAAAGGTTATAATGACACATCTTGAGGAAGATTGGGGAAAATCCTATGATGATTATTTAGAGTTACAAAATCATTATGAAGATATTAGCTTTGCTTACGATGGAATGGTAATAAAATTATAAAACTTATTCAATAAGAGTACAAATCATTTATATAGAAAAAGGGGGTGTATTTAGTATGAGTTAAGTCTCATACTATGAAAATTATGAAGGTGGTTATATATGATAAGGTTAAGGATTTTTTAAACATTAATGAAGAGATACTTCTTGAGAAGGAATCAGTAAACCAATTAATATTATTTAATGCATATGTAAATAGAGAAAAAGATACTGATAGTGATGTTTTATTTGGGCGTGTAGAAGATGAGTCAGGAGTATCCCTTGTTTTCTGTAATGTGAGTCCATATAATTTGCAAATAAACAATTTAAAAGAAAAAGATGATAATGCTATTAAAGCATTAGTTGATTATTTGATAGAAAATAAAATTAATATAGTAGGTATTAATGCAAATAAAAAAGTTTGTGATAAATTTATTGAATATTATGAAGGTAAAACAAAGTGTCAATTCAAGGAACGCTTAGCCATGGATATTATGGAGTTGAGAAAATTAAATTCTGTTACATTGCCTAAAGGGTATTTTCGAGAAGCTACAGAGCAGGATTTAGATTTAGTAATAGATTGGCATATTAAATTTGGAAAAGAAGCTTTAAATGAGGACATGGTTGTAGAAACCTTTATAGAAAAGCTAGTTACTAGAATTAGAAATGGAGCTATATATATTTTCGAAGATGAAAATCATGTGCCAGTTTCTATGGCAGCATTTACAAAACAATTAAAGAAAGGAATTTCTGTTAGTTTAGTTTACTCAGATGCTAGAAAGAGGGGCATGGGCTATGGAGTTGCTGTAGTTTATAACCTAAGTAAATTATATTTAGAAAGAGGAAATGAGTTCTGCAGCCTCTTTGTAGATAAACGCAATCCTGTATCTAACGGAGTTTACACTAAGATAGGATATAAAATTATTGAAGATAATTTTGATTATAGAATTGTTCAGTAGGGATTAAAGAGAGAGTAATTTTTAGAATTTTTAGAAAGCTAGGTGACTTATGATGATAAACATTATAGATACTTTTAAGGATTATATGGGATTGATGGAAGAAAACTTAAATAAAGAGCCTAAGGAAAAGATGGAGTTATGGGAGAAGTTTTACAATAGTAATTTTCCAGAGATGGGGAGAAAATAGATGCTTTAGTTTGTCACGAACTTTGTCATGTAGTTCACTTTCAAATAAGAGGTGAATCAAAATTACCAAAGCAGGTAGAGCAGAGTAAGTATAATGAAGGAATCTGGAATATATATGAGGAAGGCTTTGCCCAATATTTTCAACAAGTATTAGGAGAGAGTAGTTTTGATTCTAGGGGAGAGCAGTGGAGCATTGACTGTGAAGAGTTAGAAAAAGAACTTAAATTAAAATATGTAGAAGCTTTAAAGGACAAATAAAAAGGAACTAGAGACTTTTATGGTGATTGGTTCAAAGTTTTAGGTATCAGTGATGTGGGGTATTTCTTAGGATCTAAGCTGATAGGTGAGTTAAGTAAGAGATATACCGTGGAAGATATAGCAGCTATGGATTTTAATCTTATAGAAAAAGAAGTTTTAAGCTATTTAAAAAGTTAAGTTTTTAAATAGTAATAATCACAAGAGAAGGAAATAGCTTTTACAATATGCTAAAAAGTAAAAAATAAGGATTTATTAAAGGCGTAAAAGAAAAGAGGAATAATATGAAAAGATTAAACTTATATTATTTTGGTGATATAGAAGTTTATGATAAATATAACCCTGCATATGTGTGTGATGAAAATTTTGCATCAGAAATATTATATATTATTGCAGAAAATGAGGCATTTTCATTAACACAGGAGGATATAAGTAAATTTATAGATATTGATAATCATAGGTTAAATAGTATTATAAGTAATTTGAAAAGAATAAATGCAATAGAAGAAAATAAAGAAAAATTTAAAATAAACTTCCCTATATTTTTAGAGAGTGATATTGAAATCATGGATGTATATCTAAAGAATGTGGGAGAGCAAATAGTAGATATAATTATTAGGATAAAACCTTTAGTAGTTGAGAAGCTTCAAAATTTATCAAGTTATAAGATTTTTGATGAAGAAAGATTACTATATCATATAATTTGCGACATGATTTTTGATGGAATTGCCTTTGATTTTTTTGAACAAAGAAATGTATTTACTAGCTCTAAGCTTCAGCCAGGTAATAGGAATTATATGATAATTGGATATGAAGACAGCTATATTGTTGATAGTTATAGCAATAAACCTTTATGCAGTAGTAATAATTATGGAAGTAATAAGTTTATCTTTAATAGTTTTGGAGATTCTAATGGAGTACGTAAAGATATGTATAGATTTTTTAGAATGACGCAACAGAGTATTAGAAATTCAACTCCTTTCCAAGATTTAAATCTACCATATATAAAAATTATAGATAAGGTTAATAAAAACACTGCGGAAAAATGTGGCCAACTAATGTGGGGAATTTTTAGTGAAGCAATTAATTATAATGAGTTGTCAAATGAAGATAAAGAGTTAGCAATTTTTCTTAAAGAGATGGACTACATAAACATAGATGAAACAGATAATAAATTATATTGTAATGTACCTATATTTCAAGAAAGAGATATGAAAATAGTCACCGAAATAGGTGAAATTATTCTTATAGAGATCCTTGAAACAGTAAAAAATACGTTAAGTAGCATAGAGAAATATTCCAAGGGTTTAACGGCAATTAAGCATAAAGTGAGTATAAAGGAAGTAGGAAATGAACTTTGGCATCAAATATTTGGACGTGCCAATGAGGATTTAATAAAAGAAGGAATTGTAGCTAAACCATATGAGAGTAAGAAAGAAGGAAGATACTTAAAGAGCATGATGGTATATGATTAATAAAAATAGGTTTATAGAAAGAAGTGATGAATATGAAGGATGACATATTAAAGCTAGTAAAATTAGAAAATCGCAAGGTGCTTATATTAAGAAAACCAACTGAAGAGGATTCAGAGGCTATGATTGAGTATCTAAATATAGTTGGTGGAGAAAGTGACAACCTTCTTTTCGGTAAAAATGAGTTTAGACTTACTCTGGAGCAGGAAAGAGAGCATATTAAAAATATAAATGAAAATAATAATGCTCTTATGCTCCTAGGTATTATAGATAATCAAATAGTTAGTGTTTCTCAAGTTAGTGCTCCGAATAGAAAAAGAATAGCCCATAATAGTGAATTAGCTATTTCAGTAAAAAAGGAATGCTGGAGCATGGGAATTGGCACTACAGTTATGAAAGTATTAATAGACTTTGCTAAGAATCATGAAACTATAAAAACTATAAGTTTAGGTGTTAAAGCTAGCAATAAAAAAGCTCAACATCTTTATGAGAAGCTTGGATTTGAAAAAGTGGGAGTTCATAGAAACTTCTTTAACATAGATGGAATTTATGATGATGAAATTCTTATGGATTTATATATAGAATAAAGGCGTATTACGGGGATTTAATAAAAGGTTAAAGAGGAGAAATATAAGTTGGAAAAGCAAGAATTAAAAGAATTGTTAAAGAGTATAAAGGAAAATGATTATAAAGTACCAGAAGGGGTAAATCCATATGAGTTATCTTTGAAAATGATGGACAATATAAGGGATATTGATAGTGAATTACGTGATGATCTTATACTTTCCAATCTATTTACTTGGATATATGAAAATCAGCTATCAGGAAAGCAGGTTAATGAGCTATTGTGGATAGCTTTAGATGAAAAGCATATTCTTAAGGGTTTAGGTAATATTGATGATTCGGTTTTCGGTAGAACCTTTTCAAGTGAAATAGTTGCAGCATGCATCTATAGACATAGAAGTGATAAGTTCTTATCTAAAAGTGATATTGAAAAGGCCTTTGATATTCTTTTGAAATTTTATAATGAAGATAAGGATGTTAGAGGATATGTAGAAGTTAAAGGCTGGGCTCATGGAGCTGCCCATGGTGCTGATGCTCTTGATGAATTTGCTAAGTGTGAAGAAATTGGATATGAGAGATTAAAAAACATACTAGATGCATTTTATAAAAAGTTAAATATAAATTATTATGGATATATTCATTTTGAAGATGAACGTATGATTACAGCTATTAAATCTATATTGGAAAGAGAAATAATACCAATAGAAGAAATAGAAGCTTGGGTTAAGGGGTTCAACAAAATAGAAAAAGTGGGAAGATATCCAGAAGATCTAGTCATTGCTTTTAATATCAATATATTTTTGAAAAGCCTGTACTTTAGACTAATTGATATACCTAAATATGAGAATATTGCAAATACAGCTAGAGAAGTATTGAATGAAATAAGTAGATTTAAATAAGGGGAGTAGAAATGATAAAGGTAATGCAGATTTCAAGCGATATTGCAGATATTATCCATGATATACAGAAAAGGTCATTTAAACAATTGCTTGACAAATATCATGATTATGATGTAAATCCTGCAATGGAAAGTATTGATATGGTTAAAGAAAAGATGGATAGAGCCAATACTACTGCTTATATTTTTAAACTGAATGACGTTAATGTTGGCTGGGTTAGAGTAACAGAATTAGAGGAAATGACTTATAAGATATCAGCTTTATGTGTTCTTCCAGAATACCAAAATAGGGGAATTGCACAAGAAGCATTGAAACAAATAGAAAGTTATTATCCTAAAGTACAGAAGTGGGTTTTGGATACAATATTTCAGGAAAAGGGCAACTGTCATCTATACGAAAAATTAGGATATAAAAAAGTTGGTGATCTAATACCGATAAATGAAAGAATGACACTTGTTAGTTATGAAAAGATATGTAAAATATAAGATTGATTATTTACTAGAAGTAATTTTAAAATTATAAGATAGTTCAAACTTGCCTAATTTGAAAAAGAGGAGTGATACTAAGTGACAAGTCATAATATTATGCATGAAGTGAAAATTGACAAGTCGTGCTTTGAGGTATTTCCAGAATTAGAATCTGATAGATTAATATTTAGAGAGGTAAATCCAGAAGATGTAGAAGAGATATTTAAGATTTATAGTGATCCTGAAGTTGCTAAATATGATTGGTTTACACCCATTAATACTAAAGATGATGCACTATCCATAATAAATCATTACAAAAATGAATTTAAAAATAAAGAAGAGATTACATGGGGTGTAGCAAGAAAGAATGATAATAAAATCATTGGATATTGTAATTTAGGGAGCTTTGATGATGCTTCAATAAGAAGCGAGATTGGATATGGATTTAATCGTGATGAATGGAATAAAGGATATGCAACTGAAGTTATAAGGGTTTTGGTGAAATTCGGATTTGAAGTAATGAACTTTAATAGGATAGAAGCCACTGTAACCCTTGGTAATGAAGCGTCTGTAAAAGCTCTAAAAAAAGCAAACTTTGTTCAAGAGGGTATTTTTAGAGAAAGAACCATTATGAAAGGTGAGTTTGTGGATGATATTGTATTAGCCATATTAAAGAAAGATTATAAAGTATGATGATAAAGTTCTTATGGATTTATGCTTTTAAGTAAATAATTAGGGGATGAGTTTTTGAAAATTGGGGTTATTGGACCAACGGAAAATGAAATTATGCCTTTTATTGAGGAGATTTCTAATAAAAAAGTAGAAAATGTTGCTATGCTGACATTTTACAGTGGTATATATGAAAACAGAGATGTTGTTGCATTGTATTGTGGGGTTTGTAAAGTAAATGCAGCCATTGCAACTCAAATATTAATAGATAAATTCAATGTTACTCATATTATTGTAACAGGGGTAGCAGGAGGAATAGATAATATATTAAATATTGGAGATACTGTTATTTCAACAGAAATAACATATCATGATGTGGATGAAGGTATCTTGACTGAATATCATCCATGGATGGAAAGTATATACTTTAAAGCAGACAGTAAGCTGGTTGAATTATGTAGAGCAGTGATAGATAAAAATACATTCACTCAAAAAATATTCTTTGGAAGAATTGTTACTGGAGAAGCCTTTATAAGTAATAATGGTCGTACTGAAATAATTTCTAAATATCATCCACTTTGTGTAGATATGGAAACGGCAAGTATTGCTCATGTGTGTTACGTGAATAATGTTCCATTCATAGCAATAAGGTCTATAACAGATACAGAAGATCAGTGTGGGGTAGAAGTATTTGAAAAGAACTGTGTATCAGCATCAAATAATTCAATTAATATGGTTAAAAAAATATTAGAGATGAGGTGGATGTAACATGAGAACTGAAAAGGAAATGTTTGATTTAATATTGAGTGTTGCAAATAGAGATAGCCGAATTAGAGCTGTTTATATGAATGGTTCTCGGGCAAATCCTAATGTGAAAAAAGACATTTTTCAGGACTATGACATTGTTTATGTAGTTACTGATACAGAATCTTTTCTGAGAGATGAGGATTGGATAAGTGTTTTTGGTGAGCCAATTATTTTCCAAGAACCTGATAAGCTTGATAAAATGCAAGGAAGAGATGTTGATTTTAAAAATGGCTATACTTATTTAATGCAGTTTACAGATGGAAATAGAATTGACTTGCATATTCAGCCTATAGAGATATTAATAAAGGAATATGGAAAAGATAAATTAACTGTTCCTTTACTTGATAAAGACAGCTGTTTACCACAAATACCAGCAACAACTGATGAAGATTATTGGGTAAAAAGACCTACCTATGGACAATATTATAGTCGATGTAATGAGTTTTGGTGGGTAGCGCCATACTGTGCAAAAGGACTTTGGAGGGAAGAAATTCTTTTTACAATAGAGGTAATGAATAGTTATGTAAGAAAAGAATTATTAACTATGTTATCTTGGCAGGTGGGGATTCAAACAGAATTTAAAGTAAGTATAGGGAAAGCAAATAAATATTTAAAAGAATATTTGGATTTAGATGTATGGACAAGGTTAATGAGTACCTTTAATATGAGTGATTATGATTCCTCTTGGAATGCACTAATTACAACATGCCAGTTATTTGAAGAGATTGCACCTAAAGTAGGTAAAATATTTGGATATGAATATAATTATGAAGAGGCTAAGAGAAGCTATGAGTTTATAAAGCATATCAAAGAATTACCGAGGGATGCTACAGAAATATATTGATTAAATAAAAATATATAGTAATTGGGGTGGGATAAAATAATGGTAATCTATAATGATATTTTAGAAAGAACTGAAAGGCTTGAAATAAGGGCACTAAAATTAGAAGATTATAAAGTATGGCTAAGGGGGTTCAAAGAACAGAATGAATCTCAATCTCCTTATGATGAGGGATGGTTTGATACATCTTTTATCACTGAGGAATGGTATGCTAAGAAATTAAAGGAACGAGAGGAACTAGGCAAAAATGATTCCACCTATATGTTGAATATTTTTCGTAAAGAGGATGGAGCTTCAATTGGTTATTGTGATATTACAACTCATGTGCGTGAAGACTTCCAATATGCAAGGGTTGGTTATACAATACATAATCAGTTTTGGAATAAAGGTTATGGAAAGGAGAGTATAAAAGCACTAGTTAATATAGGATTTGAAGACTTGAATTTTCACAGATTAGAGGCTCATATAAATCTTGATAATATAGTTTCTAAAAAAGTAATTTTATCAGCCGGTTTTCATTTTGAAGGAATTAGAGAAAAGTTTATTCTGGAAGATAATGAGTGGAGAGACAATGAAATATACTATATTATTAATAAAAATTGGAAATATAATCAATAATAGTTAAGAATAGATAAATGAAACTTTTTTAAAGTGTGTAAGAGTTTAAGGAAAGATGATATGTAGATTAGATGGAGAAGAGGATTTGGAAGTTTTCGCAGAATGAGATGGCAACGTGAATAGGAAGAGGAAGACTTTTCAATTAAGAATGAGGTAATGGAACTAGAACTATAGAAAATTAGGACAAAGAGGGGCAGACCCATAATTTTAAGTAAGGTGGTATTTAGATGAAGATAGAGGATATTTCAAAGATAGAACAGGAAGCGGATAGAGTTTCAGCTCTTTATGATATTTTTGATGAAGGTTCAAGATTATCTACAAAGGCAAGGCAAGTGGAGTTTTTAACAACGGTAAGGCAGATTGAAAAAAATCTTAGACCAAGTATGAAAATACTAGATTTAGGAGCTGGAACAGGAGAATATAGCTTGTACTTTGCAAAACGGGGATTTGATGTAACTGCCATTGAGCTAGTTGAAAAACATGTTATGCAAATAAAGGGAAAAGTTGATTCTCAAATGTCCATGGAAGTATTTCAAGGTAATGCAATGGATATATCTATGGTTAAAGATAAAACTTATGATATTGTATTATGCTTTGGTCCCTTATATCATTTGTCAAAAATTCAAGATAGGATGAAGTGCATAGCAGAAGTAAAAAGAGTTTGTAAGAAGGATGGAAAGATGTTCTTTGCATTTATATCTAATGACATGGTTATTACTACGGAAACTATGCTCTATGAAGAAGATTTTTTAAAGGGAAATAACTATAATCATGACACCTTTAAAGTTGTAGACTTTCCTTTTGTTTTCCATACAGTAGACCAGTGTAGAAAGCTATTAAGAGAATCTGACTTAAAAATTACGTCAGAGGTTGCTACAGATGGATTAAGTGAACTCTTGGCAGATAAAATAAATAATATGGATGAGGAAAGTTATAGTAAGTGGCTTAACTATCATTATTATTGCTGTGAAAAGCCTGAGTTTTTAGGTACAAGTAACCACCTTTTATTTGTAGCGGAGAAGTAAATATTAAATTCATTGTGAATTGAGGTGTAAATGATGATTGATTTGGTACAGCCAGAACCCTGTCTTGAGGAAAAATTTATTGAAATGTTTAATGACTATAATAAAAATGACGAAGATGTGATTGAGAGAAGGTATTCTAGAGCAAATTATGATTTTAAAAGTTATTTAGATTATCTTAAGAATAGGGAAAAGGGAGTTAATCTAGAAGTGGGACACGTTGCATCATCAGAATGGTGGCTTTTAAATGAAAACAAGGATATTTTAGGAACTGTTAGATTAAGATATGAGCTTAATGAGACAAACTATGAAGAAGGTGGACATATTGGTTATGATATATCACCAAGGTATAGAAGAAAGGGATATGGAAAGTTAATATTAAATTTAATATTGGAAAAAGCAAGGGTGCTAGGACATAGAACAGTTTTAGTAACATGTGACTTTGATAATATTGGTTCTAAAAAGATAATTGAGTACAATGGTGGAAGGTTAGAAAACACTGTAATTTCAAAGGAATCAGGTAAAGAGGTATTAAGATATTGGATAGAACTTTAATTGGAAAGGATTTCTTTTTACCACAGATAGCTATGGAAAAGTATATTATTTAAGATATCTATTTAATTGGTATATGATATATGAACTATAGTGATATAAATAATATGAAAGATAAAGTCTACAAGAATTAAAGGAATGAAGTTATTATTGGACTGGAGGAATTTACATGAATAGGATAGAGAAATTAAAAAAAGGTGATTTTATTGGTATTTTTTCACCATCATCACCAATAACATATTCATGTCCTAAAAGATTTGAAAGAGCAAAGAAATATTTACAAGATAAAGGATTTAAAATAGTAGAAGGAAACTTAACAGGAAAGTACGATTTCTATAGGGCAGGTAGTATCAAAGAGAGGGCAGAGGAGTTAAATAATTTAATTAGAGATCCCGAAGTAAAATGTATAATGTCCACTATTGGAGGAATGAACTCAAATTCACTCCTTCCTTATATAGATTATGAAGCATTTAAAAAGAATCCTAAAATAATAATAGGTTATTCTGATGTTACAGCAATTCTACTGGCTATTTATGAACAAACAGGAATAAGTACTTATTATGGACCTGCATTGGTAGCTTCATTTGGGGAATTACCACCCTTTGTTGATGCCACTTTTAAATATTTAAAAGAAATTACGATGGATGAAATAAAAATTCCTTATGTTTTTGAAATTCCACAATATTGGACAGATGAATATGTTAATTGGGAAACACAAGATAGAGGCAAAGAAGAGAGAGAAAATAAATGGATTACGATCTATGAAGGGGTTGCTAGAGGTAGAATAATAGGTGGAAATCTGAATACAATGCAAGGTATATGGGGGAGCAAATACATGCCTGAAATAAAGGATGGAGATATACTTTTTATAGAAGATTCTTTAAAAGATGCTGCAACAATAGAAAGAAGTTTTTCTTTTTTAAAAGTAAATGGTGTCTTTAATAGAGTTTCAGGAATAATACTTGGAAAACATGAGTTGTTTGACGACTTAAAGACAGGTAAAAAACCATATGAAATATTGTTAGAAGTGTTAGGCAATAAAAAATTACCATTCATTGCAGATTTCGATTGCTGTCATACACATCCAATGATGACTCTACCAATAGGATGTGAGATTGAACTTGATGCTACAAACAAGAAAGTAAGTATTATTGAGGAATGGGGATTATAGGGTATTGCGAATTTAACAATGTTTACTAATTACTGGAGGGAGAGTTTATGGAAACATATATAAAAAAGAAATTGCAGGAAAGAAACCATAGAATAATTGAAGCTATAATCAAAAAGGCAGAAAATGTATGTCCAGGCTCCATTGCATTAATAGGAATTGCCGGTTCGTTCCATTCTGGTGATATCTATGAAAAATCCGACTTAGATTTATGTATCGTTATTAATGATGATAGTGGTTGGAAAGTTGCATCGTGCTTTATCATTGAGGATGTAGCTTTTGATATATATTGTACTCCATGGAATAGACTCGAGGAAATGTCAAAATATAATGATCCCTATATTACAAAACTAATAGAGTTAGATATTGTTTACTGTAATGATGAGAAGTACATGCAGAAATATATGAAATTAAGATCAGTTGTTATAAATAAACTAAATGAAGAGTATTCAATAGAAAATATTGAGAAGGCTGAAAATTTTGTCAATGAAGCAATGAAAGGATATGGAAATGTAATGCTGAGTAATAAATACGGTGAATGTAGATATGAGGCAGCAAGTATTTTATATTATATTGAGTTTGCTATTTATATGTATAATAAGTCATATGTAAAAAGAGGTGTTAAAAGAGTCCCAGAAGAAATTTCTACAATGAAATATCTTCCCATAGGTTTTAATGAATTATATTGGAATTTAATCAAAGCGACAAGTATTCAAGAGGTTAAAGAATCATCAACAATGTTAATGAAATCACTAAAAGATTTTGCAAAGGAAATGAAGGATAAAGTTATTTCAAAAAAGGTAATCTCCCAAGCTGACATTATTGGCACATATGAAGAAATTTATTCTAATTGGAAGAATAAAATGTATCATGCTGCTGAAAAGGGTGATACCTATTTATCATTGATGACAGCTGCCAGTTGCCAACAATTCTATGACGAAATGTATAGTAAATACGATATTGCTAGAACAGACCTAATGAAGAATATCACTCCAGACAACTTAGCTTTATCAGCAAAAGAATTTGATAATTCAATGGAAGAATATAAAAAGAACTATGAAACACTTGGTATGGAGATTGAATATTACAAAAATTTGGATGAATTTGAAAAAATGTATTTAGGGTAATCAATGATTTTTATTAGAATAGTAGCAGTTCATGATACTAATAATATTACCTAGCTGTATATTCAATATTAAAGAATGAGTGGAACAATGAAGCATTGGAATCTATATAATTTGATTATCTAAGAATTAAATTAATAAAATAGCAAGAATAGAAGAGGTATTATGTTTATGGAATTTAAAGAAGTAAAAATCGAAATATATGTTCCAGAAGAATATGTAATAGAATTAAGAGATGAACTTAATAAAGTGAATGTTTGCAAAATTGGAAACTATGATAATGTTATCTCGATAACAAATGTTAGAGGATATTGGAGACCTTTAGAAGGTTCAAATCCTTTTATTGGTGAAGTAGGTAAAGTATGCGAGGGTCAGGAATGTAAGATTGAGATAAGATGTAAAAAAGAATATGTTAGGAATGCTATTAAAGTTATTAAAAAAATTCATCCATATGAAGAACCACTAATTAATATTATTCCAATTATAAATGAATTATTTGAATAAAAAATAATTCATTTGAATTAGATGGACAAAGGTTATAGGAGGAATTTTATGATTAATTTGCGGTATCCAATAATAGAAGATGCTGAGGATTTCTTTAGAATACTTATAGAGGGAAGGTTTGAATTTTATTATGCAACAATACCTGAAAGTATTGAATTGGAGAGAGAATGGATTAAGAGACGAGAGTATAAAAGAGCAAATAATCTTGAATACAATTATTCAATCATATATGAAGATGCTGCTATAGGAGGATGTAATATAAAAATATTTCAAGATAGTCCTCACGTTGGAGAAATAGGTTATTTTATAGATAGAAATTTTTTTAATAGGGGCATTGCAACCGAAGTTGTAAAGATGTTAGAAAATATTGCTTTTAATAATTTGAAATTAATAAGACTGGAAATTCGTATGGATCCACGAAATAAAGCAAGTGAAAGAGTTGCTATAAAGAATAATTTTAAAAAAGAAGGCTTATTAAAAAAGGTTATGAAGTTTGAGAATAACTATTATGATAATTTGCTCTATGCAAAAATAAATGAAGAATAACCAAAGGAGAGATTAAAAGAAAAGATTCAATTGTAATAAATTTAAAGGAGAAAATAAAATCATGAAAATATGCTTTGAAGAATTTAAAGATGAAATTGATACTCTTGTAGGATTTTTAACATCAGATACTTGGGAATTTTATGGAACACCGAACCAAAATCCTGAAAGAATTAGAGAGAGCTATGAAAAACATTATTATACTGGGGATGACTGCAAAACGTTTTGGGTTATTCTAGATGAGGGTATAAAAGTGGGAATGATAAGAATTTATGATTTACAAGATGATAGCCCGTTGTTTGACATAAAACTTTTGAGCAAGTACAAAGGTATGGGAATCGGGACAATTACTGTGAACTGGCTTGTTGATTATATATTTAATAATTACTCTGATAAGGAAAGGATAGAGGCAAATACAAGGCAGGATAATTATGCAATGAGATGTGTATTCCATAAGTGTGGTTTTGTTAAAGAGGCACATCATCGAAAGGCATGGGGAAGTAAAAATGGAAAACTATATGATGCAATTGGTTATGGTATTACAAGAGAAGATTGGCAAAATGGAAAAACTACCCCAGTAAATTGGAATGACTTTAAGTGTTAATTATATAAATAAACAAAATTCTTATTTGACGAATTATAAAGATGTAGTAGTACAAAAATAAAATAGATAAATTTTAGTTAAGCTTATTCACTTATTGTACAAGTTTAACTAAAGATAATTATGAGAATTACAATAAAGAAAGAAGATTTTAAAATGATAAATATTAGTATAGAAACAGAAAATCTAATTATAAGACCATTTTTACCATACGATGCAAAGGATGCAGTATATTATAGTCAACAACCCAATGTGTCTTACTGGCTGTCTGATATGGTTTTGCATAATGAGTCAGAAGCACTTTCTTGGATAAATTGGCTAAATGAAAAGTTTAATATAAATGAGCCTTTTATAATATTGGCAATTGAATATAAAGTGGAGCATAAATGTATTGGTGTTGTGGGAGTTCATGCAAAAGCTGAAATAGATAATGAAGTTGAGATTTTATATGGTATTTCTGATAGCTACCAAGGGAATGGATATGCAACAGAAGCAGCTAAAGCGCTAATTCAGTGGGTTTTTGAAAATACTGAATTAAAGTCTTTAACTGCAATCGTAAAGCCAGAGAACACTTCATCTAAAACTGTGATTAATAAACTTGGATTTAATTATGTTGACGACAGAGTAGTACTATATGATGGTGAAATGTGTAAGTTTAATTATTATAAATTGTTTAATAATCATTCATAATAATTATGTTAAAAAGGAGAGCGCAATGAAGTTAGATATAATAGCTGTTTACGAAAATCTGGATGACTACTTGTTAGATATGGAAAAAGAAAATGCAGATTTTGAGATGTTATGGGATAAATATGCCATTAAGCCTTATTGGGAAAAAATTAGCCAATGGGCGCCATTTGATATGTCTGATAGAAAACCACAACCTATCAAGAACATATTTAAATTAAAACAACAGATTGAAGTAATGAGAAATATAGACATTAACGATATTAAACATAGGTTTATGCAAATAGTGAATACACTTCCTAATTATGATGATGATCCTATAGTAATTGCCATCTATCCCGTTGATGATGACAATTTGATTGTTAAGGAAAATCAAAATGGTGTATGGGGAGTTAATGTGTTTGGTAACATTTTATTAAACATTAATCCATTAGCTAAAAATTATTTAGAGTGGATACCTTATGTATTTGCTCACGAGTATCATCATAGCGTGTGGGGGAATTATTGGCACGTGGTACATGGAGGACGTACAGGAAAGTTTATAGAATCTATGTTAATCGATGGGCAAGCAGATGCCTTTGCGAAAAGTTTTAATCCGTCTTTAAATCCTAAGTGGATTTCTCAAATAAGTGAAGAACAAGAAGAGGAATTATGGAATAAGCATTATTCTAAATTGTTAAATTATACTGATGTAGATTATGGTAAATACATGTTTGGTGATGATGAAGTGGGAATACCTTGGTGTGCAGGTTATTTCTTTGGATATAGAATTGTTGAATATTTTAAAAGAAACTATCCATATACTAGTGAAAAGGAAATGATTGAAATGAATTCAGACGAAATTTATGATATGAGTGGGTATGGTCAAAATAATAAGTAGTTTTTAATAAATATCTAGAGAAATAAGGAATTTAAATTAAAAGGGGAAATTTATATGTTGACACATAAGGGGACACAAACAATAAATACAGATAGGCTTTTACTGAGAAAGCTTGAAATTGAAGATTCCAATGACATGTTTAAAAACTGGGCAACAGATAGTGAAGTAACAAAATTTTTATCTTGGAAGCCCCATGATAATGTAGAAGAAACTAAAGAAATTATAAAACAGTGGACTTTGGAATATGCAAATGATGATAACTATAATTGGGCTATTGTGTTAAAAGATATTGGAGAAGTTATAGGTGAAATTTCTTTGGTGAGAATAAATGAAAAACATTATTCCTGTGAAGTAGGATATTGTATGTCAAGAAAATATTGGAATATGGGCATAATGACTGAAGCATTGAAGGCTGTGATTGATTATTTATTTTCTGAAATTAGATTTAATAGAATAGTAGCACTTCATGATACTAAAAATGGTGCATCAGGAAAGGTAATGAATAAAAGTGGAATGAAGTATGAAGGAACATTAATACAAGCTAGTTTCAGTGAGAAAAGAGGCTTTTATGATTTAGCGATATATGCCATATTAAAAGATGAATGGAATAGTGAAAGTAGAAGTTAAAATAGAGAAAGTTCTATGAATATAAAGGAGAATATTGATATGTATACAAAAAATGAAATTATAGAAATTGCTAAGGCTCAGTTAGCTCTGGATTATAACTGTGAGGTATCTGATTTTGAAAAAGAAGTAAATACAATAGTTGAGAATAAACTTGTTGAAGGTAGAAGAATTTATGATACTGATGGATGTGCTCTTAAAATACTATGTTTTGGAAACAAAGCAATTATTAGTACAACTCCTACATTGATGCCATGGCTTGAAGAAAAATTTATTAATGCAAGTGCGGCATGGCTATTTGAATATCCTAAACTTAGGGCTATTGATAAAAAGCTACAGGAGGTTGGACATGAGATAGCAGATGCTCACCATTATTATCTACCAAATCCTGATGTTCAAGAGATGGATAAACCTATTTATGATATAAAATGGTACGAGCAAGAAGAAATTTTGAAGTTTAAGGGTGATAAGAGATTTGGAGAAGCTTTTTTATTTGATAAAAATATTCCAGATATGCTTGCAGTCTCTGCTTGGGATGGTGATGAAATAATTGGTATGGCGGGTGCAAGTGCAGATAGTAAAACTATGTGGCAAATAGGTATTGATATTTTGCCAGAATATAGAGGTAAGAGAATAGGAACAACCTTAGTTAAACTTTTAAAGAATGAAATTTTAAAGAGAGGAAAGGTTCCTTTTTATGGAACGGTGGAATCTCATTTTCACTCACAGAATATTGCCATAAATTCAGGCTTTTTCCCAGCATGGGCGGAACTTTATTCGAGAAGTAATTCCAAGGAATGCTAGTGCCATTAAATTGTATAAGGAATGTGGTTTTGATCACTTAAACATGATACAGCTTAGAAAAAATTATGATAAAACCTTAGATAAGGATGAGCATATAGAAGTTTTAGGTTTTGATTTTATAAAATATTAAAGGAGATATTTATGATAGAGGGGAAAAGTGTAGTTATAAGGCAAATTGAACTAGGAGATGAGGAGTATTTATATAAATGGTGGAATGATGGAAGTTTTATGTCTCATGCTGCCTTAGCCTATGGTACTTTAGAGAGTAAGACTGCAATAAGAAATAGTATAGAGAAGGAAGTTTTAAATTCACAGTTATATGCTGCAAGTAAAAGATTTATAATCTGCAAGAAGGAGGATATGACTCCTATAGGTGAGATGAGTTATTGTGGCTGGGATAAAAGGGAGCAAAAATGTGAATTTGGAATAAAGATTTGGAAGGAAGAGCAAGGAAAGGGCTATGGAAAGGATGCTTTAAGTCATTTCATAGATTTCATGTTTAGATTTTTAAATTTAAATAAGATTGAACTTACTAGCATGATAGATAATAAACGCGCTCACAGTTTATATAGAGCATTAGGCTTCAAAGAAATTGGAATTGTAAGGGAAGGGTTCTTTGATAGTAGAACAGGAAAGTTTTCAGATGTAATGTACATGGATTTATTGAAAAGAGAATGGATTGATATTAGAGAAGAAGTATTGTAACAGATACATCAGAAGGAGATAATTATGATTTTAAACCAAGTTATAGGAATTGAAACTGAGAGATTAATTATTAGAACAATGTCACTTAGATTTATAACAGAAGTCTTAAAAAATGATATAAATGCGTATGATCATATAGGTGTAAATTTTAATGAAGAATGGCCAAGTTCCGATATAATGCCTGCGTTACCAATATTTAAGGCTCAGCTAGAAAAGAAACTTCCAGATGGGTATGGACCTTGGATTTTTATTGATAAGGCGGACAATACCATAATTGGAGATGGTGGATTTAAAGGTTCTCCAAATGATATTGGAGAAATTGAAATTGGTTATAACATAGTTGAAAGCAAAAGAATGCTTGGGTATGGCTATGAAGCCGTTAATGCTTTGATAGAATGGGCATTTTCTCAGGAATCTGTGAAGGTAATTATGGCAGAATGCTTAAGAGATAATATGCCATCTATTAATTTATTAAATAAGGTTGGAATGACTAAGGTTAGAGAAGATGAAGAATTGGTTTATTTATCCTTAGATAAGAGCATTTGATAGTATAGTGTTTATCACGTAAAAAATTATTAAGGATAAGGAGAATATTGATAAATATGAATAAGATTGCTGTAATAGGAAGTGGCGGTTCAGGTAAATCTACATTTTCACGTAAGTTAGGAAGCATATTAAATCTTCCTGTATATCATCTAGATACTTTGTATTGGAATCCGGGTTGGATAGAGACACCAAAGGATAAATGGGAGAGTGTAGTAAGAGAATTAGCTGATAATGATCAATGGATTATAGATGGAAACTATAGATCAACTATGGATATCAGGTTAAACTCAGCAGATACAATAATATTTCTTAATATGTCAACTCTACTTTGCACCTATAGAATTGTAAAGAGAAGATTCATATTCAAAGGAAAGAAAAGGCCAGATATGACAGAGGGATGTGAAGAAAAGCTAGATTTAGAGTTTGTTAAATGGGTATTGAAGTTCAATAAAAATGAAAGACCTAAGATTTTAGAAAAGCTTAAAAACTATGAAGACAAAAAGATAATAGTACTTAATAATCTAAGAGAAGTAGATGAACTTCTTAAGAATTTAAAAGAAAATTAGAATGGTAAGTAAAGTTGATAAGAGTGTAAAGGAGATGAAAGAATGAGTATATATAATTCATAGTTTTGATGAGTGCATGGAGGCTATAATAAATCCAAAGGAAGTAGTAGATAGAATTGAGGGTTTTCCTAAAGTAATAATAGCTACTTTTTCTCATAAAGTAATGGATGTTTTTTCAAAGTTAGAAGGTGTAGTTCAAGTAGGGGTTACAAGGTCAGTAAATGGTGACGTAATTATTTATAAGATGAATTACGAGGGCAAGGATATAGGATTTTATATGACTCCAGTAGGAGGCTCCTTTGCAACAGGTACCCTTGAAGAAATTATAGCTATGGGGGCAGAGAAGGTTATAGTATATGGCTCTTGTGGTTCATTAGATAAAAATATTACAGCTGGACATTTAATTGTTCCAACTGATGCATATAGAGATGAAGGGGTAAGTTATCACTATATGAAACCAAGTGATTATGTAACTATTGAAAAGGCTGATAAATTGGCAAGTATATTAAATGATTTAAAAATTCCCTATGTTAAAGGAAAGATTTGGACAACTGATGCAATTTATAGAGAAACCATAGGAAATATGCAAAAAAGAAAGGCTGAAGGATGTATTGCTGTGGATATGGAATGTGCATCACTAGCAGCTATGTGCAAGTTTAGAGGAGTAGAGTTTTTTCAATTTCTATACTCAGCAGATAACTTAGATAGTGAAAAGTGGGAAAAAAGAATTCTTGGTAATCTTGATTTAAGTGAAAGAGAAAGATATATGATGATAGCTTTTGAGGTTGCAAGTAATATATAAAATTATTTTAAAATAAATGTAAGTAATGTATAATAATAACAAGGGAGTGTAAATGCTCATTTTAGGGGGGAAGTTTATGATTATATCAAATTTCAGTAAATATTCTAATTTGCTAAAGGGGTATACAGAACTGCGATGCCAAGAAAATTCATCCATAGGTATAATGATGACAAATGGCAGTTTGATTCAGAATATTAGAACAAATTCTAGTGGTATTTCTGCAAGAGTAAATGTAAATGGAGCATGGGGATTTGCTTCTAATTCTAATATTAAGGATGAAAGTATTAGACAAGTACTAAATATTGCAAGGCAAAATGGGGAATTTTTAAATTCTAAGTCAGTGAGTAGGCATAGAGAGTTAATAATTTCAAACTATTCTATAGAAAAATCATTTGCTACAAAGAAGGCAAGATTAACTCAAAAACAATTAATAGAATTTACTAAAGAGATAGATAATTATATTATAAAAAAATATAGTAATTTAGTTAGCAGAAGTATAAGAATTAATGAATTAAATATGGAAAAAAGTCTTATTACATCTTCAGGAGCTGAGTTATATTCATTTTTACCAAGAGCAAATATAATGATAGAATTAGTGGTTAATGATAATAATGGTGTACCTGTAGAATTATATGAAATTATAAGTGGATTGGGTCAATTTGAGGATAAGTTTTTAAAACCAGATGATCTATATGAAAAAATAGATAAGACTTATGAAAGACTAAGAGAAAAGGCTGAGGGAGTATATGCAAGTGGTGGATTAAAAGAGTGTATATTGGCTACAGATTTAGCTGGTATCCTTGCCCATGAAGCAGTTGGACACACTACAGAGGCAGACGTTGTACTAGCTGGCTCTATAGCAAATGAATATATGGGCAAAGAGGTAGCTAGTCCGTTAATTACTTTAGTGGATTATGCTAATACAGCATTTGGTGATACATGTCTAGTACCTATATATATAGATGATGAAGGAACTAAGGCAGAGGATGTAACTATAATAGATAAGGGCATTTTAAAGGGATATATGCATAATAAAGAAAGTGCAAATATGTTTAATGTAGCACCAACGGGAAATGCAAGAGCCTATGAGTTTTCAGATGAGCCTATAATAAGAATGCGAAACACTTGTATCCTTCCAGGAACGAATAAACTTGAAGAAATGATTGCTTCTGTAGAGGATGGATACTATCTAATGAATCCTGGTAATGGTCAAGCTGATGCTACTAGTGAGTTTATGTTTGGAGTAACTATGGGCTATGAAATAAAGAATGGAAAGCTAGGTAAAGCCATAAAGGATACCACTATATCAGGAGTGGCCTTTGATATGTTAAAGACTGTTACTATGGTATCTGATGACCTTTCATGGTCAAATAGTGGAATGTGTGGAAAGAAACAACCTATAACTGTAGGTATGGGTGGACCTGCAATAAAATGTAGTGTAAATATAGGGGGAAAATAGTATGGGAAATAGAGAAATAGCCTTATATTGTATTGATAATATAGTGAAGCAAGGGGCGGATAAGTCTCAATGCATTCTTAAAAGTAATAAAAAATATGAGTTGAATTTTGGAAATGAAGATATAACTCTTTTAAGAACAACTATTGATACTAACATAGATTTAGTAGCTATAAAGGATGATAAAAAATCTACTATAACCTTAAATAAACTAGAAGAAGAAGCAATAAATACAAAAATTAAAGAGTTAATGGAGATGTGTGAATCAGCAGAGAGTGATCAGTGTAATGATATTGCAGAAGAGCAACCTAAAGAGGAATTTAGTAGTGGAGCTAGTGAGCCAGACTTAGATAAGATGTATGAATTTACAAGTGTATTTTTAAAGAAACTAAAGGAAGAGTTTCCACAGGTTAAGTTTTCGGATGGAACTACCTTAGAATTTAATAGTAGTGAAACTAATTTTTTAAATTCTAATGGTGTAGACTTTAAAATAGTAGAAGGAATATATAGAGTTGACATAGGGTTCTTGGCAAAGGAGGGTGAAAAATCTACATCTTTTACAGGTTTTAGTTATTTATTTAATGAATTACCTTTAGATTTTATGGAGTATGCTGATGTTAGACAAAGATTTAAGGATATAGTTAGTCAACTTAATTGCGAGAGAATAAAGGATAAATTTATTGGAGATATAATTTTAACTCCAGAGTTAGTAGTAGAAATGCTATATTACTATAATATAAATTTTCTTGGAGATAGATCACTAATTGGTGGTACAAGTATTTTAAAGGATAAATTAAATGAGAAGGTTGCTAATCATAATTTTACGGTTAAATGCATGCCTCTAAATGATGAAATAGCTAATAAGAGTTTTGTAACTAAAGATGGCTATAAAACAGAAAATATAAGTATCATAGAAAATGGGATATTAAAGTCATTTATTATAGGATTATATGCTGCAAAGAAAATTGGAAAGCCAGTTACTAAAACTGACTTTAATATAGTTGTGGATAATGGAGATAAATCCATAGAAGATATAATAAAATCGACTAAAAAAGGAATAATTCTAGGAAGATTTTCAGGAGATATGCCAGCATCAAATGGAGATTTTTCAGGAGTAGCTAAAAATAGTTTTTATGTTGAAAATGGAGAAATTAAGTATGCCATAACTGAAACTATGATAACTTCAAATTTAAAGGATATGTTTAATAATATAGAAGAAATCTCTATAGAAACTTTAAATACTGGAGAATCCGTAACTCCTTGGATGAAAATTAAAGGTGTAACTATTTCAGGAAATTAAAATCATAAAAGCTCTATGACTGAAGACTTTTAGTCATAGAGCTTTGCTATATATTGTTTATTCTTCACCTTTAAATATGGAGCCTAATCCTTTAATAGCTAAAAATATTATAAGCATTACTACAAAGATTCCGCCCATACCTTTACCCATTACAATTAAACTTTCCATGAATGCCTCTATATTTATATTCATTACATGCCACCTCCGATTAAGAAGAGAACTAATCCACCAGCTATAACAGATCCTATTTGTCCAGATACGTTAGCTGCAACCGCATGCATTAATAAGAAGTTTTGAGGATCTTCTTTTTGACCCATTTTTTGGATTACTCTAGCGGACATAGGAAATGCAGATATTCCAGCTGCTCCAACCATTGGATTAATTTTATCCTTTGCAAATAGATTTATAAATTTAGCAAATAAAACTCCACCAATAGTGTCAAATATGAAGGCAATTAGACCAAGACCTATAATCATAAAGGTTTGAGAGGTTACAAAGAATTCAGCTTTCATCTTAGAAGCTATAGTAATTCCTAAAAGTAAGGTTACTAAGTTAGCTAATTCATTTTGTGCAGTACTGGATAACCTTTCTAAAACACCACATTCTCTAATTAGGTTACCAAACATTAAGAAACCTATTAAAGCTACAGAGGTTGGTGCAATAAGACCAGCAATAACAGTAACTATTATTGGAAATAATATCTTTGTAGTTTTAGAAACAGATTTAGGATTGTACTTCATTTTTATCTGTCTCTCTTTTTTAGTAGTTACTAGCTTGATAGCAGCTGGTTGAATAATTGGTACTAAAGACATATAAGAATAGGCGGCCACGGTTATGGGTCCTATGTAATTGCTTTTAAAATAGTTTGCAACAAAGATAGAAGTAGGTCCATCAGCAGCTCCTATAATTCCGATGGAAGCTGCATCTTTTAATGAAAATCCTAATAGTGCCGCTAAAGAAATGGTAAAGAATATACCAAACTGAGCTGCAGCGCCAAATAAAAGCATTTTCGGATTTGTAAGCAATGGACCAAAGTCGATCATAGCTCCAATACCTATGAATAAAATAAGTGGAAACAGCTCATTAGCTATACCCATATTAAATAAATTGTCTATTATTCCGATTTCTTCATGACCATTAATAAGTTGAGTTACAGCTCCAGAGAGCGGTAAGTTTACAAGAATTGCACCAAACCCCATTGGTAGTAAAAGTGCCGGTTCAAAACCTTTTTTAATTGCAAGCCATATTAGCCCTGCACCTATACCCCACATTATTAGTTGTTGCCAGGTGACGGACATTATGCCTTTCAGTAGAAATTCCATGATTAATCCTCCCATATAAGTTGAATATTTTGCCATTGTAGTTAGTGAGTGTAATTATAATAAAATAGTATTCCCCAATATATTTATTACAACAACATAATTTTACTACAACGTATACATAATTTCTATAATTGTATTTATATAACATAAAAATAACCTAGGTTGTAGTAAAAAGTGAATAGAATAATCACTTAACCTACAACCTTAGGTTAAAATATAATCATTAAGTAGTTAAGTAATCTTTTAGTGTTTTTATAATAAAATCTATGTTTTCATAACTAATCCAGTAGTGAGTAACAAATCTCATTAAGCCATCTTCTATATCACAAACCTTTATGCCTCTTTCTAAAAGGTGTTGAACTAAGTCTTGAGAATTTACAGAAGTAGGTAGCTCAAAGAATACCATATTTATGTGTAGGTTATCTTCCATTACTTTAAATCCAGGAAGTTTTGCTAGTTCTTTAGATAAGTATACAGCTTTCTCATGATCTACTTTTAGGTTTTCTCTCATATCTTTTAATGCCACAAGCCCAGCAGCAGTTATTACACCACATTGTCTTAAGCCACCACCCATTAGTTTTCTATATTTTCTAGCTCTATCAATAAAATCTTTGCTACCTGCTAAAATAGATCCTACAGGAGAACAAAGTCCTTTTGATAAGCAGAACATTACTGTATCTACATTTTTAGTGATTTCCTTTACATCTACATCAAGATAAGCAGCAGCATTAAATAATCTTGCACCATCTAAATGAATAGGTAAATTATATTTATTAGCAACTTTTCGTATTTCAGCCATATTTTCTAGAGAAATAACTCTTCCATTTGAATGAGAATTTTCAAGACATATTAAGGCAGTATCAGGATAATGGATATCTTCTTCTTTTCTTATGGTTGCTTCTATTTCACTAGGTGAAAGTTCACCCATATTGCTATTTAAGGTTCTAAGTTGAACTCCAGCAATAATTGATGCTGCTCCAACTTCATGACAAACTATATGACAGTCATTTCCTAGAATAACCTCATTCCCTTGTCTACAGTGAGTAAGTAATGAAAGTTGGTTACCAAAAGTTCCACTAGGAACAAATAGTGCAGCTTCTTTGCCTACAAGTTCTGCAGCATATTTTTCAAGTTCTACAGTAGTCTCATCATCTCCATATACATCATCACCTACAGTAGCTTCATACATAGCCTTTCTCATAGCTTCCGTCGGTTCTGTTACGGTGTCACTTCTTAAATCGATAAATTTCATACATATCCCCCCTACGTCATAATTAAATTGTACTATGAGAGGGGTTAAAAGTCTAGAATATCTCATGGTATTTCAGATAAGAGAGAATTATAGAAAAAATTTAAAATTATATAATTATTTTCATGTAACATATATAATATTAGTATGAATTATAAATTTTTAATACAGAGTTATATTAAAAAGGGGTTGAGTTTAAATGAAATCTGCTACAAAGGATCGATTACAATTATTGCTTATAGGTATCTGTTTTTTATTAATGTTATTAGGGGTTAGATATATAATTGGGAGCAATATTGAGGCAATATCTTATATAGGTATGGTGAAGATTGTAAGAGAAAATGATGAAGAATCTATAACCATATATAAGAAGTATAATAATGCTTATGGATACAAAATAAAAGAACAAGATAAGTTTTTATTAAAGTATGAAAGTGGATATAATAAAAGTAATTTAGAAACATTAATGCTAACAGAGGAACAGTACAATGAATTAGTAGAAGGATAATACTATTGGTTTAAAGTAAAGAATTATGATCCAGAGAAAGATAATAGTGGTGTTGTTAAAAAAATTTATACTAGTAATCCTAGGGCGAAATAAGTTAAAGGTTTTTGAAAATGTTGTTAACTAGATTTTAAATTATGGGTATAACGGAGGAAAACAATGATAGATGTATGTTTATTAGGCTGTGGAGGATCTATGCCAATGCCGGAAAGAAGCCTTTCAGCTACTTTAATTAATTATAAAGGAAGAAAGATACTTATAGATTGTGGTGAAGGGACTCAGGTTTCTATGAAGATGGTGGCATGGGGGTTTAAGTCCATTGATATTATATGTATTACCCATACCCATGGAGACCATATCATAGGACTTCCAGGGCTTCTTTCAACTATAGGTAATAGTGGTAGAACTGAGCCTTTAACTATAATTGGTCCTGAGGGAATTACTAGGGTTGTAAATGGTCTAAGGGTTGTTGCAGAATATTTACCCTATGAGGTAAATATTATAGAAGCCCCTTCAAAGGTAGAGCTTAATGTATCAAAGGATGGGATATATGTGGCAGAGAATAATGAGCATAGAAAAATTCATAGTAGTGAAATAATATTAAATGCTATAGATGTAGACCATTCATCACCTTGCAAGGGATATAGTTTTTATTTTAAAAGGGAAAGAAAGTTTAATGTAGAAAAGGCTATGGCAAATAACATTCCTAAAAATCTATGGAGTAAGCTACAAAGGCAGGAAGAAGTAACTTTTGAAGGGAAAACATATACTGGAGATATGGTATTAGGAGATGAGAGAAGAGGAGTTAAGATTAGTTTAATAACTGATAGCAGACCAATGGATTCAATGGTGGAATTCATTGCAGAAAGTGATTTGTTTATCTGTGAAGGCACCTATGGTAAGGATGAGGATATAGACAAGGCTATCAAAAATAAGCATATGATTTTTAGAGAATCTGCCACTCTAGCTAAGGAAGGGAGAGTTAAAGAGCTTATATTAACTCATTTTAGTCCTATTATGGGAGAACCAGCACAGTTTATAGATAATGCTAAAAAGATATTTGAAAATAGTATCATAGGAGAAGATAGGATGGTTAGGGCATTAACTTATATGAACTAAAATGAATTATTCATTAAATTTATAGCATTATAACTCTATATATTGTAAAATGTAGGGTATACTGTTATATTGACTAAAGATAAACTGTAAATATGAGTAAGTTGAAATTGATGTAAATGTAGTTTTAATTATTGCTGGAGGTCTAAAATGGATAATACTATTAATAATGATAAAATTAAAGATAAACCTAAAAATTATAAAAAGGAGTACTTAATAGGGATATGTATTTTAATAGGATTTATATTTCTCCAATTATTTGTTTCAGGATTTCATGATATTTATGATGATTCACCAGTGTTTTGGATTATACTTATGGTAAGCGGTATTGGGTTTCACAGGAAAGATTGGAAGAAATATATGATATTGATTTTTCCAATATTAAATTATTTTATATTTAGATTTTCTTATATTTATATTCCTAACTATATTATAATTTTTATAGTGTTATCAGTTTTAACTATTTTTTATGCAGTTAAAGAAAATTCCCATAAAAAGAAAATTAAAATTGCTTTTGTAGTAACTTTAGGTATATTATTATTTTCTTTAAATTATTACCATTATTCTAATAAAATAATAAAAGATAGAAATTTGGAAACTGAAGTAATACATTCTCAAGAAATATATAGACCTACTTTTTTACCTTTAAAACAAGATGAGTTAAATAAGATAAATAGAATAACTATTGGAAGTATAAATAAAGTAAAGGACTTAAGGGGGATAGAAGAAATGAATGCTCTGAAACAGTTAAGCATAGATGATGATGGTTTTATTATAGATTATAGTCCTCTTTTAAAATGTAAAAGCCTAAAAATATTAAACATTTATAATGGTTGTTTAGATAAGCTAGGTGAAGTTGAAACCTTTGAAAATATAGAAGATGTGGGTATTGATTACATAAAAAAAGGTTCTTTGGAAGATATACCATATTTTCCAGATGCAAAAGTATTGTATATTAATGCAGATAAACCAATTAGTCTCTTAGGGTTGAAAAACTTCCCTAAAGTTGAAGATTTATCTTTATCTGTTACAGGAACTCCAGATTTGGATGGTATAGAAAACCTTACTAATTTAAAAGAAATTACACTACATGATAAGGTTATTAAGAATTATGATAAATTGCTTAGTATGCCTACATTGAAGAAAATATCATTATATTCACCACTTAATGTTAATGAAGAGCTTATAAAAGCAGCCAAAGCTAAAGGCATAGAAATTGATATTATGGAAGAATCTAAGATAATATTTGAATAAATTCAAGTAATATGTAAGATGAATTTATGAATAATTATTATAAATACCTATGGACTAAAACACTGTTGTGTGCCTAGTCTATAGGTATTGTTTTGTTTTAAAAACTATGTTATATAAGTTTTTTATTAAGTTATTTTTCAATATTATATGTCATAAAATTATATTCTTTATGACTTTTTAAATATGTAGACATTAGGCTTATTAGTGGTAATAAAATTAAATAAAAAGAGAATAAAATAGCTCTTGCATCTACACCTAAAGTGGTTAAAGGTACTAATACAGCTACATTCCAAGGTATTAAAGGAGCTATTACAATAGCTGAATTTTCTAGATCAAGTGCCAATCGTTCTTTATCATAACCTAATCTAATATAGGTATCATTCATAGTCATTTTTGTAAGCATTACTGCCAATACTTGAGTACAGCCAACCATGGAACTAATGATACTAGTTATTATAGTAGTGAGAAATAAAGTATCAGGTCTTTTTATTTTATTTAAATATTCTTCTATAAAATCTAGCATATTAGCCCCTTGAAATATTCCGGTAAGTGCTGAAGAGAGAAATACTATAAAGGCTAACTTTATCATTGATATTATACCTCCACCCTTTATGATGCTGTAAAGAGGGTTATCAATAGGTAATTGAAAACCAAAGATGGCAGTTTTAATAATTTCACTACAGGTAGCATGTTGAAAAATGAAGGATATAATAGCAGCAACAGTCATACTGATAAACATAGAAATTTTCACTTCAATTTTAAAGAATGATAGTACAATTATAATTAATGCAGGAAGCAATGCTATTATATTTATATTAAAAGTTTCGGTTAGCTGAGATAATATATCTGAGTTACTATAATTTACAGGCATGAATAAGGATAGAATTAAATATAAACCTAGAGATAATATTAAGGGCATTAAAGAAGTTTTAGTCATTCTCTTAATATTATCGTAGAGATTGGTATTTGTAATAGATGCAACTAGATTTGCACTGGAAGACATAGGTGATGCTCTATCTCCAAGATAGGCACCAGAAAGAATTGCTCCAGCTATTATAAGGGTATTACCACCACCAGCTCTAGCCATTACTATCAAAGAAATACCTACAGTACCAATGGTACCAAAAGAAGTTCCAAGGAGCATGGATATAAAAGCTGACAAAATAAAGGCGCTTACAGCAAAGAAGCTTGGATGAATAAGATTAATTCCATAATAAACAATTGAAGGAACTGTACCAGAAATCATCCAAAGAGAAACGATTGCTCCTATTAGAATAAATATCTTTAATACCCCTAAGGATTCTTTGCCTCCTTCAATTAAATATCTAAATCCATCCCTAATGGAGACGCCTCTTTTTATTGCTATAATAAAGAATATACATAGTACCATGAATAAAGATAGAACAGTATCTATATTTCTAATTACTCCTGTTATAAATATAATTGTAGAAATGATTAGCCCTAAAATTACGTCCATAAAAATCCCCCATATAAATAAATTTCACTTATATATTATCTTTAATATTATAAATTTACAATATAGAAAGCGATAAATTTATAGTCTACTGATTTTAAAAATATAGTAAATTCAGAAAAAGGTGTTATATGGAATGAATTTATTTTTATTTTGTGGGATTATTTGGTTATATTTACGTATATTATATAGAGAATATTTTAGGGAGTGATTGTTGTGAGAAGAAAAGTGATTCCTGTAATAATTTTTGCAGTAGCAGTTTTTCTTGCTGGTTGTGGTAATAAAAATAGTGAAGAAGATAAGAATATTCATGTAGATACTAATATAAATAATAATAATAATGTTGTAACAAACAACACTGATAATACCTTAAAAGAAGAAAAAAATACAGGTTCTAAAGAAACTACTAAAGAGAATAGCACTACTAAACCAGAAGAAAGTAATAATAACCATAAGTCAAGTTATAGTATAGATGACTATTTTAAATTTAAGGGAAATGTAAAATACAGTTATACTGGTACAAATTCAGAGTATGCAGAATATGTTACCTACGTTGATTATATAAATGGTAATAAGGTTCAACTAAGAAGTAATAATGGAGGAACAGAAACGGTCACAGTTTTACAAAATAATAATGGAGAAATTGCAAAAATATTTGAAAGAAATGAGTGTTATTATAGAGAAAATTTCACCAATAAACCATATAACGTAAGTGAAGTATTACTAAAGGAGCCACTAGTGGTAGGTACTACATGGAAATTATCAGATGGAAGTAAAAGATATATTTCAAAGGTAGATGTAAAGATTTCAATAGGCAATGGAGATTGTAGAGCTCTTGAAGTTACAACAGAAAATACAAATGGCCAAATTGATTTACAGTATTACGCTGTTAACAAGGGGTTAATTAAATCTATTTATGATATTAAAACCATGAAAGTTACTTCAACTTTAAAAAGTATAGAAGAGAATATGAGATTAAATCAAAGTATAAGATGTTATTATCCAGATGAAAATTATAAAATTCATTATGAAGATAAAAAACTTACTTTTTCCACTAATGATATAACTAAAATAGCTATTCAAAATTTATTTAAGAACTTTCCAGGAAATAACAAGGGACAATTGTTAGGGAAAAATGTAACTATAAATAGTTTATATTTAAATGATGATGGCATGGTATATATAGATTTTAGCAGTAATTTTGTAAAAGAAATGAATGCAGGCTCAGGATTTGAAAGTGCTATCTTAGAGAGCATTGTAAATACTATAGGAAAATACTACGGAGTTAATAAAGTTTATATTACTATAGATAATAAGCCTTATAGTTCAGGTCATATAGTAAAAGCTAAGGGTGAATATTTTAAAGTAACATGTGAATAAGTTAGGAAAAATTTTTATAAAAAATGTGTTGAATATTAAAATGATATAAAAGCTATTTAAAAAGTAGTATATTAGATAAACAATTTTATTAAAAGATTACTTAATGGTATCTTTTAGGTGGAATTGTTTATTTTATGTAAAATATAATAACAACAGAAAAACCAACAATAGACACATAAATACAATAATTTATTATAAAAAGAAAATGAATTTAATAAATTAAGAAAATTTATTTGTTTATAAAACATTATATAAAACAGTAGAATAAACATAGAAAAGTTAAGATGATATTAAGATAATTATTATATAAATTAAGGGGGATATAAAGACAATGAAAACGAATAACATTTCTCAGGAAAAACGACCTAGCTTTGGAGCAGCAATATTTATAATTCTTTTCTTATGTGTTGCAATGGCTTTACAAATTTTTGTTTTTAAACAAAACTATGCTACTCATATTACACTTATCATAGTAACAGCTGTTGCTGCAGTAGTAGCATTAATATCTGGGTTTACATGGAAAGATATTGAAGATGGGATTGTATATGGATGTAATATTGCATTAGTACCAATGCTTATACTTATGCTTGTAGGAGTTCTTATTGCTACATGGATTGCAGCCGGAACTATACCAACTCTTATATATTATGGGTTAAAAATAATATCTCCATCATTCTTTCTAGTTACATCAGCATTAGTTTGTTCTATAGCTTCAGTTTCAACAGGAAGCAGTTACACTACAGGAGCTACATTTGGAGTTGCATTCATGGGAATAGGAATGGGACTAGGAATTCCAGCACCATTAACAGCAGGTGCAGTAATTTCAGGAGCTATTTTTGGTGATAAAATGTCTCCATTGTCAGATTCTACAAATCTGGCAGCTGGTGTGGCAGAAGCTAACCTTTTTGATCATATTAAATCTATGTGTTATACTACAGGACCGGCTTTTATAATATCATTAGTGCTTTATGCATTTATAGGATTTCAATTTAAAGCGGATGCTATAGATGCTTCACAAATTAATATTATACTTAACGGATTGAAAGATAACTTTACATTAAATCCATTAATGTTAATTCCACCAATTATAGTTGTTATTTTAGCAGTAAAAAAAGTTTCTGGACTTGCAGTAATGGTTATAGCATCTATTGTGGGATTAATATTTGCTGTGATATTTCAGGGGTTTGGAATTGGAGAAATGCTTGGATTTATGAATGATGGATTCATATCTAGCACGGGAATTGCAGAGATCGATGCACTTCTAAGCCGAGGAGGACTTCAAAGCATGATGTGGACAATATCACTAGGATTTATTGGAATAAGTTTTGGTGGACTACTAGAAAAAACTAAAGTTTTAGGTGTTTTATTAGAAAAGATGTCAGGGCTAGTTAGTAAACAGGGAGGATTAATCAATACACATGTTATTTCATCTATTGCAGTTAATTTATTCTCTGCAAGTCAATATATAGCATTAATAATTCCAGGAAGAATGCTTGTACCTGCTTATAAAAAACTTAAAATTCTTCCTCAAGTTTGTTCAAGAACTTGTGAAGATTCTGCAACGGTTACTTCACCATTGGTTCCATGGGGATTATGCGGGGTATATTTTTCAGGAGTTTTAGGGGTCTCTACCATTGAATATATACCTTATGTATTTTTAGCATTACTTTGTCCTTTAATTACAATTATATATGCATATACTGATAAATTTGTATTTAAAGAAGGCGACATAAAATCTTCAAGTACTTATGAAAATAAATCTGTATAGTTAGGGGTATATACTTATGAAAAGAACAGCAATTGATTATATAAATAAAGAAAGTGTTACGTGTCTTTTAAAAACACTTGTTAATATTCCGAGTCCTTACTTTCATGAAAAGGAAATTATGGATACTGTTTATACCTGGCTAGAAGAGCATAACCTAAGCCCACAATTTCATCACTACAATGAAAAGAAAATTACTCAATTTCAAGGACTAAATGTTATAGGTACTATTAAGGGGGAAAAACATGGACCTAAAGTTTATTTCAATGGACATATAGATACTGTAAATCAGTGTAATGGATGGGATACTGACCCTTTTAAAGCTGTAATTAAAGAGGGAAAGCTTTATGGATTAGGAGCTTTAGATATGAAATCAGGAGTGGTAGCTATAATGCTTGCCCTTGAAGCATTCAAGTCACTTCATAATGATTTTAATGGAGAAATTGTTTATTCAATTGTTTCTGACGAAGAAGGACCATATGGATTAGGTACAGATGCGGTTATAAGGGATGGTATTGCAGACAATGTTGATGTGGCAATAGTAACAGAACCTAGTAGTGGATTTTGTAAGAAACCTTTTCCATGTGTTTGTTTAGGGGCAAGAGGTGGATTCAATTATATTGTAACTTTAAAGGGAAAATCATCACATGCAGCAAATCCTGAAAGAGGAATAAATGCATTAGTCGATTCCGCAAAATTAATGATAGAGCTTGAAAAGTCATCTCTTATTGAAGATGAAAAGTTAGGTAAGGGTTCAATATGTATTTTAGGATGCAATAGCAAAAATGAAGCTTGTAGTGTACCAGATGAAGCATCTTTTACAGTATTTAGACATGTAGTTAATGGCGAGGATGAAGATTATGTTAAGAAAGAATTATTTAATGCGGTAGCAAGAGCTGGTATTAGTTCTAAGGTTGAATATTCATTAAGAGAACATCCCAATGAAGAGACTAAGGGGTTTCTTCCATATACTATTGATGAAAATAACTCATATGTTGAAAAATTCATAGAAAGCGTAGAGGAAGCTTCTAAGAAGAAGTGCACTATTGACTATTTTAAAAGTATAGGAGATTTTAATTATGTAGGTTCAAGATTAAAGGTTCCAACTATAATATTTGGTCCTGATGGAGGTAACTATCATACAAGTAATGAATATGTGATAATAGATACTGTAACAGAAACAGCTTTGTCTATTTACAATTATTTATGTAACCTTCTATGTAATTAGAATTCTGTAGATTGTTAAAAGATTTTAAGGAGAGGTAACGTTAAAAGTTTTATTAAAACATTTTAGCGGCCTCTTTTAAATATGTATTAATAAAATTATAAGTGTTATAATGGGGTATATAATGAAAATTCGAGGTTGTTAATATGGCTGACTTAATTTTATATAATGGGAATATAATAACTTTTTCAGAGATGCAATGCTTTCAGTGGATTGCAATTAAAAATAAAATGATAACACAAATGGGATTTGAAGAAGATTACTTACATATAGCAGATAATAACACAGAGCTAATAGATTTAAAAGGAATGACTGTGCTTCCAGGATTTTATGATAGCCATGTTCATCTTGTTCAAACGGGATTGAATTCTATCAGTGTTGATTTAAGCAATGCTACAAGTTTTGATGAAATTTTTAAGCTTATTAAGAAATATTGTGATACTGCACCAAAGGATACCTTAGTTAGAGCAACAGGTCTAGATGAAACTAAACTTAAAGAGAAGAGACTTCCAACAAGATATGAAATTGATAAAGTTTCTCCAGATCATCCAGTTTGGATAAATAGAAAAGAGTATCATACTAGTATTTTAAATTCCTTAGCATTACACAAATTTACTATACCTTTAAATCTTAAAGGTGTAGTAAAGAATGAAGCTAATATTCCAACTGGTGTCCTTACCCATACTGCGAATGCATTAGTTAGAAAGCAGATATTGGAAAGTATTAGTAATAAAGCGCGATTTTCTGCAGTAAATAATACTTTAAAAAGTGCTATTGCGAAAGGTGTAACTACAATTAATGCTATGGAGGGGGGATATACTTTCCATGATAAGGATGCAGAGTTTATTTTTGATACAAAGGATGATTATCCAATAGATATCATATTATTTTATCAAACTATTAATGTGGATAAGGTGATGGAGAAAAAATTAAATAGGATTGGTGGAAGTATTTTTTTAGATGGATCTTTTGGTTCAAGAACAGCAGCGTTATGTGAACCATATGAGGATGATGTTACCAAATCAGGTATATTATATTATACTCAAGAAGAATTAAATGAATTTGTATTGAAATGCTATGAAAATAATATTCAGTTAGGTACCCATGCTATAGGTGAATTAGCTATTGAGCAAATAATTTCTGCCCATGAATTTGCAAATAGTATATATCCAAATAAAAATCTTCGTCATCGAATAGAGCATTTTGAACTTCCATCTAATGAGCATATTAATCGTGCAAAAAAGTTAGGATTGATTGCATCTGTTCAACCCACCTATGAATATTTTTGGGGGGGAAAAGGGAAGATGTATGAGAAGCGATTGGGAAAAGAACGAACTAGAAAGACAAATCCATATAGAACTATGATTCATAATAATCTTATAGTTTGTGGAGGCTCTGATAGTGATGTAACTCCTATTAATCCATTACTAGGTATTTATTCTGCAGTAAATCATCCTAATGAAAATGAGAGAATAACTGTGTTAGAAGCTATAAAAATTTTTACTATTAATAGTGCCTATGCTGTATTTGAAGAGGATAAAAAGGGATCTATAGAAGTCGGAAAATATGCTGATTTAGTTATATTAGACAAAAATCCCCTTAGCATAGATTCTAAGGAAATTAACGATATAGGTGTTGTGGCAACTATTAAAGAAGGTAATATACTATATGAATGTCGACTTAGACAGGATACTTATTAGTTAGTAGGTGATAAATATTGAGTAGAGTTCATATATGTGTTTTAGGTGAAGTAGATATCAAAGTAGATGGTGTAAGTGTAACCGATAAGCTTAGTAATAAGGCTATAGGATTGCTTTGTTTTTTATGTACTAATAAAGGTAAAAAATTTACTAGAGATAGGCTTTGTACGTTTTTTTGGAATAATGCAACTATTGAAAATGCTAGATATAATCTAAGATATAGCCTTTGGGTATTACGTAAAATATTTAATCGCGAGGATTGTGATTTATTTATTAGTTCAAAAGATAGTTGCATGATAAATCCAGAATTTGATTATTATATAGATGTTCTACAAATAAATTTTGTAATGGAAAATTTAGAAAATGAAGAAAATCCTATATTATCTTTAGAAAAATGTAAAGATATTTATAATGGTGAATTTCTTCAAGGATTTTATTTGAAGAATTGTCCTGATTTTAATGATTGGATTTTCTTTGAGAGAGAAAAATATCAGGAGTGTTATAGCACATTGTTATTTAAATTAGCTAAGCTATATTCAGAAAATAGTATGTATAGTGAATCTATTATAGTATTAAATGAAGTGCTAAAAATTAATCCCTATAGAGAAGATATTTATTTGGAGTTAATGAATTTATATATGCAAATTAATGATATACAAGCTGCTTTAAAGGAATATAAGAAATGTGAGTATATTTTAAGGGAAGAGTTAAATATACGTCCTAGTGAAGAAGTTATAAGCTATTACAAAAGTATTATTTGTAATAGTGAAAATACAAAAATAAATTTTCATAGGGTAGATAAAGTTAATGTGAATAATGTTAAAAAGACTAGTATAATTGTACAGTGTTATCCTATAAATGAGATTAAATATTTTGGTATAGCATGTATAGTGGAAAAAATTATGCAGAGGTATTCAATTGAGCAGTTAATGGATTTAGATGAGTTTATTCTAAAGGACCTGTTAAGAATACAGCCAAAAGTTTTGTTAATAAATAAAAATCTAAGAATTGAAGATAACTTAAACCATTATAACGAAGAGAATAGAATTTATTTTTCTTTCGAAAGTTTACTTTTATATATTGAGAAAGTTTATCCTTTAGAAATTCATATTAAAAATGTCAGTAATATTGATGATATATCGCACAATATACTTAAATTATTTAGTTTAAAAAACCCGGAATGTAAAATAAAAATCTTAGTAGATGGTAACAAAGTTATATTATAGATAGAGTCAAAATAAGACTTTAACAAGAAGAATAAAATGAGTATTATCAGATATATTTAAATCTATAGGAAAAAATTTCATGAATAAAAGGTGTTGACTATTAAATTAAAATAGGATACTATGATAACAGTTAAATATGAATTTACAAATGCAACGAAAAGGGAAAGTAATTAGTATAAGTTATTACAGAGAGGGTTAATTTGCTGAGATAACCTATAATAAGTATTAGTGAAGTGCCCCTTGGAGCAGAAAAGCCGAAGCAAGTAGGTTTTTATGGGAACTCCCATTACAGAGTTAGGGTATGTAGTACCTAAAATGAGATGGATATTTTTATATCTAATAAGAGTGGAACCGCGGAAGTATACCTTCTGCCTCTGTATATTACAGGGGCAGAAGGTTTTTTGTTCTATAAGTTTACGTGGAAAATTAGTAGCTTATAGAATTTTGCTGGCCAGCAAAGAACAAATGAAATAAGGAAGCTCTACTAAAATGCTTATAAGTAAATTCAAAATTACTAAACAAAATTAAAAATAAAAGGAGATTTTAAAATGAATATAAATTTAATATTAGCAGTAATACTATCATTACTAGCAGTGTTTACCATATATGCAGTTGAAGAAAAGACTAATAAATTTACTTATACTACATTAACAGCACTTGCTTTAGGAGTTATTTTAGGAGCGATATTTAAAGAAAACATTTTATTTTTAGATATAGTTGGAAAAGGATATATGTCCTTAATTAAAATGATAGTTGTACCTTTAGTTATGGTTTCACTAATTACAAGTATAGTTAGACTTAAAAATTTAGATACATTAAAGTCTATAGGAATTAAAACACTAGGAATTTTATTAGGAACTACAGGAATAGCAGCAGCTATAGGAATTGTCGTAGCTAAGGTATTTAACTTAGGACAAGGATTAACTTTTCCGGGAGCAGAAGACTTTGTAGCTAGGGAAATACCTACATTTACTCAAGTGCTAGTGGACATGCTACCATCAAATCCAATAGCATCTATAGTAGATAATAGAATAATTCCCATAGTTATATTCTCACTATTTGTAGCTATAGCTTTAGTTACAGAAGATAATATAAATCCAACTAAAGCTAAACCTTTTAAAGATTTTGTGTTATCAGCTCATACTATAGTATCAAGAATAACTCAAATAGTATTAAAATTTATACCTTATGGAGTTTTTGCTTTAATTGCAAAGGCTGTAGCAAGCAATGGATTAGAAACTATTAAATCCTTAATATGGGTTATTGCGGCAGTTTATATAGCAGCTATACTTCAGTTTATAGTGGTTTATACTCCACTTATTGCTTTTGTAGCGAAGAAAAATCCTTTAAAATTCTTCAAGGGAATCTTTCCAGCTCAAACAATGGCTTTTACAAGTCAAAGTAGCTATGGAACACTACCAGTAACTATAAAATCTTTAGTTGAAGGAGCTGGAGTTTCTGAAAATATAGCTAGCTTTGTAGCACCTCTTGGATCGACTATAGGAATGAATGCTTGTGGAGGATTGTATCCAGCTATAGTAGCTATATTTGTTGCTAATGTATTTAATGTGGATATGACAATTTACTCATATGCTTTAATAGTATTAACTACTATAGTATCTTCAATAGGTATTGCAGGAGTTCCAGGTTCAGCAACTATGTCTACAACAGTAGTATTAGCAACATTAGGATTACCTATAGAAGGTATGGCAATGATAATTGCCGTTGATTCTATAATTGATATGATGAGAACAGCAACTAATGTTACAGGCTCTGCAGTGGCAGCTTTAGTAGTAGATGAAACAGAAAAGAGAAAAGTTGCCAAAAAGAACAAATAGTAAACGAATATATCATTATAATATTTAAACACATTTTAACAGTGAGTTAAACTAAATTCTGAAAACAAATAATAATAAATTCAAAATAACTTCATCCTAAAGATAATTAGCTTTAGGATGAAGTTTTTTATATGCAACTTAGCATAGGATTTATGCAGCTTAGAAGGATATGATTGTCTTAATAAATTTTAAAGAATATACTTAAATTATAGATTATAGATAATTTGAATTTTTTAACTGGTTAAAGAATTTGAATAGAAAGGAAGGCGTTAAATGAAGATTATAATAAATGAAGTTGAAGATATTGAAGATGTAGAAATAGTAATTAACTGCAAAACAATAGATGAAAATGTGACAAGAATTATATCTAAACTTAAAGCCTTAGAAGAAAAAATAACAGGGAATAAGGATGGAAAGATATTTATTCTAGATACAAATGAGATATTTTACTTTGAGTCAGTTGATAAGAAAACCTTTATTTATATGGATAAGGAGGTTTTACAGACACATTTAAGACTCTATGAATTAGAAGAAAGACTTAAAAATACAGATTTTTTTAGAGGTTCTAAATCTACTATTATAAATCTGCGAAAGGTAAGAAATATAGTCCCTATGTTTGGAGGACGAATAGAGATACTTCTAGATAATGATGAAAAATTAGTAGTTTCAAGACAGTATGTACCTATCTTAAAAAATAAGTTAGATTTATAGGAGGAGTATTGTATGAAAGAATTTTTTAAGAACACATTAGAAATAAAGATAATAACATGTATGTTCTTTACATCTCAGGTTGTTATTTATACTCTTATTGCTCCTTTTTTAGGAGAAAAAAGTATTCAGCTAAGTTTAATATGGCAGATGATATTTATATCTATAATTTTAACTCTTCTCCAATATGTTATATATGCATCTAATATATTTATGAAGGTAAAGACTTGGATTAAGATAATTGTTCATTATTTGCTGCTTGTTTTTATAGGTTATATATTAGCTATGATCTTTAATTGGTTTGACTTAAGTAGTGGTAATAATTTTACTATTGCATTAAGTATATTTACTGTATGTTTTATTTCCTTTACTGGGTCTATTGCATTATACAATAAGGTTTCAGGAGAAAGATTTAATGAAAAATTGAAACTGTATAAAAGTTCAAAATTTGATGATAAATAGGGGGATAGTAATGAATATAATTGAAACTAACAAATTAACAAAGAGTTATGGAAAAAATCGAGGAATAGTAGATGTGAACTTGCAGGTTAAAGAAGGAGAAATTTTTGGATTTGTAGGTCCAAATGGAGCAGGAAAATCTACTACTATTAGAACTCTTTTAAATTTTAATTTTCCGACTTCTGGGTATGGAACAATTCTTGGAAAGGATATAGTTAAAGAAAGTAGTGAAATAAAAAAGTATATTGGATATGTACCTAGTGAAGTAAAGTTTTATGATGAATCAAAGGTTAAAGATATTATAAGATATGCTGAGAGTTTTTACGAAAATACTAATAAAGAAGATACTGATGAACTATGTAAAGAACTGGAGGTAGAGTTAGAGAAAAAAATGAGTGAATTGAGTCTTGGAAACAAGAAAAAGGTAGCTATAGTACAAGCACTTATTCATAATCCTAAGCTCTTAATTCTTGATGAACCTACTAATGGACTAGATCCACTTATACAAAAAAAACTTTTCAATATACTAGAAAAACAAAGAGCTAAGGGAACTACAATATTCTTATCTTCTCATAATTTAGTTGAAGTTGAAAATCTATGTGATAGAGTTGCAGTAATAAAAGATGGAAAGATTATTGATGTAATTGAAATAGATAAGCTTGCCAGAAAAACGGGAGTAAAAATTACCTTAAAAGCTGAGGGGATAGATAATAAGAAGGTTGAAGAGTGTAAGGGAGAGGTTATAGAAAATAATAAAGGTGAAATAACTTTTAGTTTTATAGGAGATATTGATGAATTAATTAAAGAAATTGCTAAGTTTAATGTTGAGAAGTTACTTATAGGTGAGCATACTTTAGAGGATACATTTATGGATTATTATAAGAGGGAAGGGGAGAAGTAAGATGAATATATTCAAGTTTGAATTTAGAAGACTATTAAAATCTGCTATTATTTGGTCTGTAGTATGTGTAGGACTAGTAATAATGTTTATGGCATTATTTCCTAGCATGAAGGATAGTGGAATGCAAGAAATTGTTGCTACAAAACTAGATGCTTTGCCACCTGCACTATTAGAGGCTTTTAATCTTGAAGATGCTGTAGATTTTGGAAACATTTCAGATTATTTAGCCTATGCAATTCAATATATATCTATGGCAGCTGGAATATATGGAATAATTCTTGGAATAACTGCTTTAGTAAAAGAAGAAAGTGAAGGTACCATTGAGTTTTTATATTCAAAGCCAATTACGAGAAATAAAATAGTAACTTCAAAATTAATTTCCTCAGCAATTATATTTTACTTATTTATTGTTATAGTTGGAGTTGTAACTATGGGAATTTCTATGGCTGTAAAGCCAGAAGAGGTTGAGACTATGACACTATTAATGGATATAAAAACTTTATTTATAGGAATGGCTTTTCTCGGATATATATTTATGGCCATAGGATTTTTATTATCGGTTATAATAAAATCTAGCAAACAAGGGACATCTATTGCACTAGGAGTATTCTTTACAACTTATATATTTGGAATTATAGGGAAGATGAAAGATGAACTAGAAGGATTTTTATATTTATCACCCTTTGATTATGTAGTTCCAGCTAAGCTGCTAAAGAATGGGTTTGAAGTGAAATATGTACTTTTAGGATTAGGAATAATTGCCATATCTATTGTAACTACTTATGCTATTTATAATAAAAAGGATTTAGCCTAAATAGAGTTCTTAGCTTCTTCGAAGCTTTAGAAATCGTTATCCAGGGACGTAGCAGATCTTCGCACCCACTTTGAAGAAAGATGGGAGTATTAGAGCTGGTAGTCATCGGATAAACTTATATAAATAAATACCTAGCACTTTAATTAAAGAGCTAGGTATTTATTTTCATTTAATATTTAGTTCTTCTTTGTTTCATGATAACTAATCCTACTCCTAAGAAAGCTACTGAAAAAGCTAACATTATTAACATTTCAAATAGGAGTGGAGTGAGAGTATCCATATTAAATGTTGATAGGGCATTAAGTTTATCATTTACATTTATAAACCAATATACTGGATTAAATATAGCAGTACTTTTTACTGTTTCGCTGAGAAGTTGCTGAGGAACAAAGGCACCTCCTAAGAAGCAACAACCTAAAGACACAAGGTTAGAAATTGGCCCTATGGAATTTTTAGTGGATATATTGCTAATTAAGAAGCTAAGGCATAAACAAGTTATTGTAAATATTAGAGAGTTTATACCATGTAACACTCCACTAAAAGAAAACATGTCTTTAGGATACATTACTATTGCTAGTGCCATGAATATAGTCCAAGTAGATAATGCTAAAACCATATCTCCTAAAAATATCTGCATGTTGAAGTTATAGGAATTAATAGGTGAGCATAAATTTCTCCTTTTTAAATCTGGAGAATTGAAAATATTTGATACTATAGATATTCCAAGTATTAACATACATAGCATAGGATAAGCTAAATAGTTAAAGTAATAGGTAACGCTACTTTTAGTATCTTCTTTATTATCCTTTGCTAAAGTAACTTCTGTATCTATAGATAAATCTTTATTTACTAGATCACTTATTTTTTCAAAGTCTAAGTTCTTAGTATTATCAATGTAAACTTTGGTTGTGTTAAGATAATTATTTATCATTGATTTTATAAAAATACTACTGGAAGAGTTAGGTATACTTTGAGTTTCTAAAGTATAGGAATTATCTTTAAGAAAACTATCTTCAAATCCTTTAGGGATGGTGATTACAATTTCTGCTTCTCTAAAAAATAATGCATCTCTTATTCCTTCATCGGTAGTTTTAATTTTTACCAATTTAGAATTTTCTTCAATGTATGCTTCTAAATTATTTGAAAGAGGAGAATTATCATTATTTAAAACTGCTACTTTACATTTTTCAGTTTCAAAAGAGGTTGAATCTGTAGAATTCCCAACATTACTAAAAATAATTGTCATAAATATAAATATAGCCATATAAAGCAATAAAGAGGAAAGGGCACTTTTTTTTACTATTCTAAAATACTGTTTAAATACTTGCATACTTTTGCCTCCTTAAAACTAGATAAGTAACTATTGAGAATATAACTCCATACAAGGATAGAAGACCAAGATTAAGAAAATATCTATCATAGGTACTATAATAGTATAATGAATAAAATCCGTCAGTAATTAAGTTAACAGGATTTATATAGGATAAGATAGGAAATTTATCTTGAATGAAGTATTTAATCTGAACTGCCATCATTCCAGACAAAAAAGAGCATGCCATTGTAAATGCCAATAAAATGCCTTCCTTTACGCTAGCTTTTTTATTAATTAAAGAACTTACCATGGCACCCAAAGTTATTCCATTAAAACAGCCTACAAAGCAAAGTAAAATTACATAACCTATGGAGTTACCAAAGTCTATTTTTAAAACTTGAGAAATATATAGTATAACTATTAGCACTGTTGAAAAATAAAATAATAAAGTAGCACTAATTGCAGCTAAAAAGGTTTTTATTTTATTCACAGGAGCTATATTAATTCTTGCTGCTCTTTGAGATTGATTTCCTTGGATGTTTATAACATCAGTACAACCAGGGGTTGAACCTAGAATGCAAGTCATAGCTAAAAGGGTATAAAAATAAATTACAACAACGTTTGTAGAACTATTCAATTCTTTATCTTTAGTGTAGTTATTATAAAGAGCAATATTATTCATAAAATCTTCATTCATAATACTTGGGTTTATGGATACTAAATTTGATATGGTGGAATACTTTTGACTATAACTATCTACAAAAGTTTTTATTATGGACTCGTTAATACCAGACTTTGCAACAGTTATTTCAATATTATTTACAAAAGTTATATACCCTGAAATTTTACCTTTAGAAAGCAATTCTTTCGCACTATTCTCATCAGTACTTTCTATATTAAATAAATCACTTTCCTTCATAGCTGTAGAAAAGCTTTCAGGTATATTGCTATTACTTACAAGAGCAATATTAACATTCTCAAACTCTTCACCGGTGAGTATATTTGAAAAGGCTAAATTGAAAATTGTAGCTAATGCAATTGGAAATAATAAGGTCCAAAAGACACTTAATTTATCTCTAAAACGACATTTAAGTTGATACTTAAAAATATGCCAAAACATTCTATATTCCTCCTTTAATCTCTAAGCTCTTTACCTGTAATTTCCAAGAATACATCATTTAAGGTAGGTTGCTCTGAGTAAATTTTCCCATAACTTATTTTATTATCTCCAATATAACTAACAATGTCACCAAGAGAACTATGTCCACTTTTTGTTCTAATATTTAGTAAATTATTTTTATAGTCTACTGATATAACATTAGGGAGAATATTTATATTTTTTATATGATTTTCATTTAAATTAAAGGCCTCAATAGTTATTTTCTCACCTAAATCAATAATTGACTTTAGTTCTTCCTTTGTGCCCTTAGCAATGACTTTTCCCTTGTCCATAATAGCGATTGAAGTACAAAGCTGTTCAATTTCTTCCATGTAGTGCGAGGTATATATAATTGTGGCTCCTTCAGCATTTAATTTTTTTATTCCCTCTAAAATGTGATTTCTACTTTGAGGGTCAACAGCTACCGTTGGCTCGTCTAAAATGATTAGTTTTGGATTATGAGCTATACCACAAGCAATGTTTAATCGTCTAAGAAGTCCTCCACTTAACTTTTTAGGAATAAATTTTTTGTAATCTGAAAGACCAACAAAATCAATAGCCCTCTCCACAAGTACTTTCCGTTCCTTCTTATTGGTTACATATAATCCACAGAAATAATCAATGTTTTCATACACTGTTAATTCATCAAAGACGGCTACATTCTGCATGACGATTCCAATATCTTTTTTTACTTTATAAGTTGTTGGAGTCATTTCCTCTCCTAGGATTTCAATAGTCCCTTTATCATATTTAAGTAGAGATAGCATACAGTTTATAGTAGTAGTTTTACCAGAACCATTTGGACCTAAAAGACCAAATATTTCACCTTTTTTAATGTCCAAATTTAAGTGATCTAAAGCAATTAGTTCACCATATCTTTTTACCAGGTTTTCTATTTTTACAATCATAGTTAATACTCCTTACTTTATTTAGTTTATACTTATAGTTTATTAGAGAATCTCTTTGTAGGTAAGTGCTATTTGTCATTAATATTACATTACATTTGTCACATTAAGAAATTTGTATATGGTATTATAGATATATAAAGTGAGGGAGTATAGATGAATAATATATTAAATAAAATTATTTTGATTATAGGTTCGGCATTATTACTTATAGAAAATTATAGTATAGAAAAATTAATCTTACCCATTTTAGTTACAGTGGCAATAACTTGTTTTCTAGAATATTTTAGCCAGGATAAATTAAATGTAATAGTATTAATAATATATAGTATCCTTTGCATTTTATATCCTGAATTTCTTATGGGCATTCCTATAATATTTTATGATACTATTTTTTCAAAGTATAAATATATATGCATCTTAACTTTAATTCCGTACCTTATGAATATACATAAATACTCACATATTATTAGTATAATGATTCTTGGACTTCTTATTACGTCAGCAACCTTAAAGTTTAATACTGTGAAATATGAAAAATTGCATGATAAATTTATAAAACAAAGAGATGATTTAACTGAGATATCTATAGTATTAGAAGAGAAAGTAAAGGAATTACAATATAAACAAGATTTTGAAGTCAATTTTGCAACATTAAAGGAGAGAAATCGTATTTCAAGAGAAATTCACGATAATGTAGGACACCTTTTAACTAGCTCTATATTGCAAATTGGTGCTATTATGGTAGTTACTAAAGAGGAACAAACAAAAAGGCTTCTAGAGGACATTAAATCTACCTTGGACCAAGGTATGGATTCTATTAGAAGTAGTGTTCATAATTTACATGAAGATTCTATCGACTTATATGTACAACTTTCAAAGCTTATAAATGAATTTAAGTTTTGTAAGGCTACTTTAAATTATGAGTTTTCTTCTAATCCAGATGTTAAGATTAAATATGCTATTATTGCTATTGTAAAAGAGGCACTATCTAATATAATAAAACATTCAAATGCAACCACAGTAACTGTAAGTTTATATGAACATCCAAAATTATATCAAGTAATTATTTTAGATGATGGAAGTAAAAAGAAGGTAAGTATGGATGGTGGAATGGGATTACAAAGCATTGAAAAGAGAGTAAATAGCCTAAATGGTATTGTGAATTTTGATAATTCAAAAGGGTTTAAAATATTTATTTCTATTATGAAGGAGGGGAAACTATGAGAATAATTATTATAGATGATGATAAGCTTATAGCAGCATCATTAAAGACAATCATAGAGACATCAAGTGATATAAAAGTTATATCTCTTGGATATAGTGGTGAAGAAGCTATAGAGCTGTATAATAAGTATACTCCAGATATATTACTTATGGATATTCGTATGGGGGGAATGTCAGGGCTAGAGGCTGCACAGAAGATTTTAAAATCTCATAATGAGGGGAGAATATTATTTTTAACCACTTTTGAGGATGATGAATATATTATAACTGCATTAAAAGTTGGTGCTAAGGGATATATTTTAAAACAACATTTTGAAAGCATAGTACCTGCCTTAAAGGCAGTAGAACTTGGACAAAGTGTTTTTGGACAAGAAATTATATCTAAAATTCCTACCATGTTAAATAGTACTGAAAATAAAAAAGATATATCAAAGTATGATTTAATTGATAGAGACATTGAAATAATCACTTTAGTTTCTAAAGGACTTTCAAATAAAGAAATATCAGCAAAATTATTTTTGAGTGAAGGTACAATAAGAAACTATATAAGTAGTATTTTAGAAAAATTAAATCTTAGAGATAGAACACAACTTGCAATATTTTATTTTAACAATATAAAGTGAAAAAATTCTATATTTAAAAATAAATATAACTTTAATTTATTAGAAATTAAAAAATTTAATTATCCTTATATATTGTAGAAAGAAAGGATATAATAGGAAAAGCAATAAAAGAATAATAACTGTGTATATGCTTATACTATAATTATAAAAATATGCATAGGAGGTTTATTATGAAAAAAATAGCGCTTTTAATTGCAACAATAGCATTAACCACAGGACTTGTAGGATGTACTAATAATGGCACTGCAAGAAATAATAAAAATACTGGTGGTGAAATTGCTCAGAATCAAACTAAAAATGGAATAGCTAATAATGCAACTAATAATAACGGAATTAAAGAGAGTGGAGTTTTAGGTATAAATGATACGAATAGTAATAATAATACACTCTTTGGTATGGACTTAACTAACAATAATTATTCTAACGGTATATATCGTGGTTCATATATAGATGAGGATGAATTAACAGTTGAATTTACTTTAGCTAATAATCAAATTAAGGATATTAAATTTATAGCATTATCTAATAATGATGATAATTATTTAAAAGATAGTAATTTCAAGAATGTGAAAAATCATTACGAAGCTTTGATAAACTATTTAAAGGATAAAGATATAAGACAAAGTCTTAATGATTTATATAACCCTTCTTCTATAGTTAAGGATATGGATCAAAAAGTTGAAGTAGGTAAGGTAACATCAGCTATACATGATGCTTTAAATAGAGGTGTATATTCTACTACTAATGGTACTAATAAATAATATATATTAGATTGGTAATAAAAAGGGACTGTCTCAAAATGAATTACTAAACTTTACATTAAGGTTTAGCTTATTTTGAGATAGTTTTTTAGTTTAATGATATTAAAATGCTATTTATATAAGAATAGAGTAGCATTGAAATTCTATATACATATAATATACTAATAGAATAAAATCAAGGATAAAAAATTATTCGAAAATTACAGATGAATTAAATATATAATCGAAGGAAGTACTGTAATTAAAACAAAATATATTAGTGTATGAGGTGTAATATATGGATACAATTGAAAATGAATTAAAATATGTGACAAATGAAAATTCTGATTCCATAGAACTAGAGACAAATCTAATTCAAGAACAGAGTAAAGATCCAGGGCCACAAGGCACACCTCCTAAATATGGGACAGATAAAATGTTAAATCCTTGCGAATGCCCACAAGATTTTGGACAAGTAAAAATAATAGATGCTGAAACTAAATGCAGAATAGTTAAATTTTCTATTAAAGTTAAGAATCTTTGTAGAGGAAAAGAATATTTAGTTGATGTAGTATTATATAAGTGGGTTTGGGTTTGGCCTCATAAATGGGTTAGAGTACCTATCGCAGAAGATTGCAAAATTGCAAAATTTACTGGATGCGACAATTGTGGAGAAGATATAGTTTATTTTAAATTAGCTATTAAAGAACCTTTATGCTCTGGACAATATATAGGCTTTGATGTTACTGGAAACTATGTGAATTCTTGCGAATTATAGTTTTGAAATATTATTAGGTAACTTTAATAAAATAATAGGAGCTAAGATTGTCATCCTAGTACCTAACTTATAATTATTATGTAAAAACTCCTTAGAATATAACTTTCTAAGGAGTAATTTTTTTTATTAAGCTATTACGGTTTTAGTAGTCTCTTCTTTTTGATCCTTTTTCCAAGTACTATTTAATAAATAGAAAGATGTTACTGCAGAAATTAAATCTGAAGCAGGATATGCTATCCATGCACCTATGGTACCAAAAATATTTACAAAAACTATAGCTAAAGGAATGAATACTATTAACTGTCTAAATAAAGATAATCTAAATCCTTTTTTAGCTTCATCAATTGCTTGATAGTAGTATATACCTATATAATATAAACCAACTAAAGGAAGAAGGAATATACATATTCTAAGGGCCTTAACAGCCTCAGGTAATAACTTTGCATCAGTTAAAAACAAACCTATCATTTTTGGAGCAAAATACATAATAAATACTCCAAATATTAAAGAGATTATTGTTACAGTTTTTATAGATGCTTTAACTGTATTTTTAACTCTATCAAAGTTTCTTGCACCAAAGTTAAAGGCTACAATCGGCTGCATAGCAGAACTTATACCAATTATTGCAATAAACATAAACATAGATATTTTAGTAATAACACCTACTATTATTATAGCTTCGTTACCACCTCTAGAAATTAATAAGTTATTTAAAACTACAGAAACTATTGCATCTGATATTTCAATAACAAAGGTTGAAAATCCCACAGCAATTAATCCTTTAATTAATGTAATATCTATATTTGGTAGAATATTATTTATTGAAAGTTTAATTTTAAAGTGTTTAGTTACATCTTTAAACTTGTATAGAACAAAAATTAAGCCTACAAATTGAGAAACTACAGTAGCAATAGCTGCACCAGCTATACCTATATCTAAATGAGCTACTAATATGTAGTCAACTACAATATTTAGAAGTGCACCGATACTGTTAGCATAAAGTCCTATTTTAGAGTTTCCTAAGGCTGTCATTACTTGAGAGCATACTATAGTTAATCCTTGAAATATTGCTCCTATAAAAATTATAGATATATAATCATTAGTTAGCCCAAAAGTAACGTCACTTGCACCAAGTTTATATAATAATCCACCTCTAAATAAGAATAAAAGTAGAGGGATTATTGTTAAAGATCCTATTGTAATAGATATTGAATTAATTATTGTGGATTTAATCTTTTCAGGTTGTTTTTCACCGGAATATCTTGAAACGTAGGTTGAAGCTCCTACACCAATTAAGAAAGCGATTGCTATAAGAAAACGTTGAATTGGAAATGCAACTGTTAAGGCACCGATAGCATTAGGACCAATATATCTACCAACAAAAACTGTGTCTACCATGTTATAGAGTTCTGCTACTAGTAAAGAAAAAATTGCAGGTATGGCAAATTTAAATAATACTCTGTATGTTCTTCCATCCGAAAATATTTTAGGGTTAATTCCCATTAGTCTCACCTCATTTATTTGAAAATTCTGCATATTCTTCTTGAGTTTATTTTATAAAAAGTTCTCTTTATTTTTATAGAAAAATACGTTTTGTCTTCATGTTTAATTTATTATTAAAATATTTTATCTTATATTAATATTATAGTTGAAAACAATTAAATAAACATTCACTTAAGTGTCCATCAAAAAGTACTATTCTGCCCAAATAGTTATTGGTTAAAAATAGGAAAAAGCACAAAAGCACCTTAATTAGGATGCTTTTGTACTTAAAATCAATATATTTTATACATAACATAATATATTTTAACTGAAAGTATATATATATTCATATAAATTGAGGTAAAATTAATTAATCTTAATAGGCTTCTGAACTTCATTGATTATAACTAATGTAGCTCCATAGGTTTTTAGGGTAACTAAAATATTTATAACTGTACTCTTCTTAAAGTATTTAAATCTAATATTAGGATAAGAAGCTTTATGAAGAATACCATTTTCATCTTTGTTAAGTCTAGTTGGTCTCCCCATATCAATCCAATAGTTATAGGATGAACCAATCTTTTCATTTATTTCATAGGTAGTTACATTAATATCTGAGTGAATATTAGTTATATTAAGAGAAAGTTTTTTCGAAGTCGCATTTTTTATACCTCTAAGCTTTGAAAAACTTGCCATAGAAATTAAATCATTGATTTTATCATGATAAGTATAAAGTAAAATCTCATATTGATTGTTAGTTTTAGTAACTACGTATCCATCACCTTTAGCTACTAATGTATTACCTAATTTATTTAAAAGTGAATAGGCATAAAAGGCAGGTTTTTTTATTCCCTTATCATTTATAAGACCAGGATAACCAAAGAATAGTTCATTGGTTATATTTACTTGCTTATCAAGGACGTCAAAGGCCCTTATAAAGCTTAAATCTCCCTTATGATTTACTACATTATCAATAATAAATGGAATCATATAGGCTGTATCATATATATTATTTACTTCATTATTTATCATAAAAGGTTCTTCTTCAAAATCTAATTTATTGTAAATTAATATTTCTTCAATTGAAATCCTCAAATTTTCAGGAAAGGTAGAGGAAAATTCAAATCTAAAATTTTTGTAATTAAGAGTTTCTATTGCACTGAAATATTCCATGAAGGATAGAAGAATATTTTTAAAATCTTCATGTATATCTATAGAATTTTTAAGGGATAATATATTTTTAGAGGCAACTTCATAGCTTTCATCGTTAATGTCATTTATATGTTCTTCATAGGTGCTATTCATATCTAAAACAATTATAGGCACTATATCTAAAAATTCTATAAACTCTAGTACATCCTTTGCTCTATTCCAGTTATGAAATTTAGAGCCAGGGAAAATAGCCATATCAGTACTAAATAAATTTAGGATCCGTCCATATTCAAAATCCATTTCCCTTTGAAGTTCTTCTAGTGTATCTTTATTATCTTCAATTAAAAGGTCAAAGGCATCACCAATGGTTATAATTCTATTAAAATTCTTATCAAATTCACCTATACAATTTTCCATATTAATATTTAACTGATGAATTTTATCCTCATAATTAAACCTGTCGTAGTCCTCCAGATAATATATTACTTCATCTAGACTTTCTTCTAAAGGATGAGTTATATATTTAGTCAACTTTTCTAGGACTTCAGGAGTAGATTTATATTTTTTTCTGAATTGTAAAGGCGTAAGCTTATAGTGAAGTTTAAAGTGCTTATTAAAGTATCTAGTATGAGAAAAGCCAATTTCCTCAGAAATTTCAGATAGTGTCATATCTGTATCCAAAATTAATTTTATAGATTCTTCAACTCTAATAAGATTTAGAAAATCAGTAAAGGAATATCCTGTAGCATATTTTATTTCTCTTGATAAATAATGGGTGCTTAGATATTCGTTACTAGATATATCTTTAAGGGTTATATTATTTTGATAATTATTATAAATATATTTAGATATACTATGATATCTTTGAAGTTGATCTTTATTTTCTTTAAGTTCTTGTTTTTCATGAATTAAATAGTTAAAGTTATTTATTAGATGATAAAGGAGTTTTACAAGGATATCTTCGATTTCTTCATCATAATTATCTTGTTTTTGTACTGTTTCACAAAGCACTTGACAAAGAAATACTCTTAAATCTTCATACTCTTCACCTAATTGCGAAGCCTTACTAGAAGAGTTTGTATAAAAAAACATATTCTCAATATCGTTATAGTACTTTTGAAAAAAGTATGGATCTATTTGAAATATGAGTACTTTATTGTCAGGATCATCACTTTCAATGCTATGAACTTCATCTATATTTATAATTTCAATTTGATTTTCACTTATTACATATTTTTCAGTATTTATATATAGATTGATTGTGCCTTTTATAACATAAAGAATTTCGATGCAATAATGCCAATGGATTGGATAATTTTTAATGGTATTAAAAGAAATAGATACAGGCATATTTGCAGAATAATTAATATATTGTCTATGCATTATAAACTCTCCTTGCCAGTTTCTTTAGTATTAATAGTATTATAGCATTAATTAGAAAAAACATGCTAGGGGAATAAAAGTGAGAAAGGGGAAAACCTCAAGAAACTATTTTTCTTGAGGTTTTTGGATTTATTATGAACTTGCATAGCTAATTTTTACCTAAGCAATATTTTAAGGCTCTATAACATTTCTATAAAAGCTGCCATTCTAGTGTTAAGTTGTCCAATGTCAGCAGTAGAATAATCTGTTTCTATACTGATGTAAGGTATTTTTTTAGTGTTATTAACAAATCTTTTAATTTGCAATGTTTCTACGCTATAAGTATGACAAGCTTGAAGTACTACATCCACCACTGCATCAACTTTATATTCATCTATCATTCTATTAAGTAGCTCTGTACGGTTAGGATTAGGTGTCATACAAGAACATCCAATATTTAAATATTTACGAGCAATAGCATCATAGATATCAGGATTATTTTCATCTACTAATTCATCGATAGCTTTAGCACCAGTACAGTTTTCAAAAGCCATGACATGAGCTCCATTATCTTCTATTGCTTTTATAACTTTTTCTGTAGCTCCACCAATAGGACATCCAGTTATAAGAATACGAGGTTTCTTTTCATATTTTTTTTCTACTTCATATTCACCCTTAATTTTCTCAATTAGGGCATATATTTCTTTTGGTACCTCTGCTTTATCAAATTTAAATGTAGTACCATAAAGAACTTTAAACATATCTTGTCCTAATATCGCTGGGGGATCAAGTTTTCCAAGACCGTAGAAGGCTTTAAGAGCTTTTCTTTCTTCATTTTTTAATTTAATAGCTTTTTTAATATTTTCATCACTTATATTAGTTTCAAATTGTTTTTCTAAAACTTCTTTAAATTTTATTACTTCTTTCTTCCAAAGCTTTAAACCTTCTTCACTTTGAGAGTTTGGTAGTTCCATAACATGAACAGGCTTAAACTCACTTAAATATTCATACATTTTTTTCTTTCCATCACAAGTAGTTTCACCTACAACTAAATCAGAAAAGTAAAAGAATGGACATTTATCTGTTTTTGCAAATCCATAACTTGATTTGATAAGTGGACATAGATTACGCGGTAATTCTTTTTCAGCTTCTGCAATTGTCTCATCAGACATAGAACAAAGAGATACAACACTTGCACCCATGGCAAGAGGTAATTCCTGTGGCATATAAGTACAAAATACTCCTACTAAAGGTATATTTTCATCTTTAAGTTTTTTTGCTGCAATAAAGGAGTTTCTCCTAGCCTCTGCAAAGTCTTCAAATATTTCAGGTAGTTCTTTTCTTATTTTCATTTTAATTCTCCTATCATTTTACGTGGTTATTTAAAAATAATCTATCTAATAAGATTATACATAGAAATTATGTAATATTATGAATTATAGTGTTATTTTATACATTTATATCTATCTATAGAATGTTATAATACTACATTGATAAAAATAGTGATAAAATTATATTGTATATAGTAGTTTAAGTAGTAAAAATTATTATTAATTTATTAGGATTTTATAGGAGGTAGGGAAAATGAAATACAGTTTTGATGAAAAAGTGGACAGGATAGGTAGTAACTGTTTAAAGTGGGACTTAATAAATAGAACATATAATGATAGTGAAATTATACCTCTATGGGTAGCAGATATGGATTTTAAAGTGCCAGAAGAAATAGGAGATGCTATAAGAAAAAGGTTAGAACATCCTATTTTTGGATATTCCCTTACACCACCATCATACTATAAAGCTGCTATAAATTGGTTTGATAAAAGATTTCAATGGAAAGTTGAAAAGGGATGGATGAAGTTTGCTCCGGGAGTTGTACCAGGTCTAAAAACTATAGTTGCTGCTTACACAAAACCAGGAGATGAAATTATAATTCAAACGCCGGTATATCATCCTTTTTATAGTATTATAAAAAATAATGGGTGTCAGGTTGTAGAAAATCCCTTAACTTGTAAAGATGGTAGATATGAAATGGACTTTGATAACTTAGAAAAGATAATTACTAAAAAAACTAAGATGATAATTCTTTGTAGTCCTCATAATCCAGTAGGAAGAGTATGGACTGTAGAAGAATTAAAAATGGTTGGAGAAATATGTATAAAGAATAATGTACTAGTGGTAGTAGATGAAATTCATGCAGATATAGTTTATAAACCTAATATACATACAGTATTTGCATCTATCAATGAAGAATTTGCTGATAATTCTATAATATGCACAGCACCAAATAAAACCTTTAATATTGCAGGGTTTAAAACTGCAAATATAATTATGAAAAATGAAAAATTAAGAAATCAATATATATTGCAAATGGAAAAAGACTGTATAGAAGGAGCAACTACTTTAGGTGCAGTAGCACAAGAAGCAGCGTATACTAGTGGAGAAGAATGGTATCAAGGTCTTATGGAATATTTAGCAGGAAATATAGGCTTTACTTTAGAATTCTTTGATAAAAGAATTCCTAAAATTAAGATTAGAAAACCAGAAGGAACCTATTTATTGTGGCTTGATTGCTCAGGATTAAATATGAAGCCAGAAGAATTAAGTAAATTCTTCCTTAAAAAGTGTAAAGTATGGTTAAATGATGGTAGCATGTTTGGACATGATGGAGCTATGTTCCAAAGAATGAATATAGGAACTAGTAGAGTTGTTCTTCAAGAAGCTTTAGAAAGAATAGAAAGAGAAGTAAATAAATTATAGGTTTATAATAAGAGGTTGCCTAAAAAATCAGGCAACCTCTTAAATAGTTACTTTAAATTGTAATTTTCAATAAGTTTTAGAGTTAGTTCTAAAGCATCTTCTCCATTTACCCATATATCAGGTTTGATACCTTCACCTTCCTTAAAGAACTTTTCATCATATAGCCTTAACCAGTTTCCATAGGAAAATTCAATATGGGAATTTGGAAGGTAACCCAGTTCTACATTAGAACTTTCAAGAGTACCATGAGTATTAGTACCAACTACTACAATATTTTCAAAATCCTTTAGATGCTCTACAAAGAATTCAGCAGCTGAGGAGGTTTTTTTATCTGTAAGAACAAAGATAGTATTTAAATTTTTATTAAGCTCTTTTTTAGATTTAGGTATATGTTCATAATAATAAGCATGAATTTTTTCAAGTTGTAAAGTTTTTAGGTCCTTATGAAAGGTGTTAAAATCGTAGTAGGAGGGGGCATCCTTAGATCTTCCATAAAGAAGTAGAAAAAGACCCTTCCCTTGAGATGAAACTCCAAAATATTCATTTATCCAGTTTAAAGCGGTCAATATATCACCACCATTATTACCACGTAAATCTAATATACTTACAGGAGAATCCTTTACTTTAGAAGCAGTATTAATGAAATCTATTCGTTCTAAACCTATATTGTAGGGAACTTCTCTGGAAGATATTATAGGAACATCATCTATAGTTGTGTAGTCTAAAGGTGAAATAGACTCATCTGAAAAAGTATTTGATAATTTCAGTTCAATATCTTTAGTATATTCTGATTCACCTCTATAAAAAACAACATTTAAGTTCCTTGAAGCTTGTCCAGAATATTTTGCTAAAACACCTAAATTGTATAATAGCTTACCTTCAGTATTTATTGAAAGATATAAATAATTTTCGATGTTTTCATCTTTATTTATAGATTTAATGTAGTAAAGAACACCTCCATATTCTACATAATAGCCTATTCTGTTTTTGAAAATTCCTAGAGTTGAATTTGTATAATATCTAGAGGTATTTTCTAAGTCAAAGCCATTGGTACCTATATAAAAATGTCTATCAGGAATAAAAGCAAGATTATCTTTTAAGGTTTTTGTTAGTTCAGCTACATTAATTACATCATTATCACCAATAAAACTTAAAACTGATTCCTTAGCCTGTAAAAATAATTTATCACTACCATAATAATTATATGGTGCGTAGCTAGATTTTAAAGCCTTAAAATATAGTTCTACATCATAAATAGCTTCTTTTCTGGTTATAGCAGTAGGAGATATTACGTGAGGTGTTGAAAATAGTAGAGCGTGCTCTTTAGCAGTTAGTATATCTTCATTTGGAATTTCGGATATAAATTCTCTAATATTTAATTTAGATATGGGAATATTTAAATTTTTATGATTTATCTTTTCTAAAGCTTTTTCAAAGGAAATATCTTTTTTATAATAAGGTAAATAAATTAAAATTAAACCTAAAATTATAATAAAAAGAATTTTAAAAGTTTTTTTCAAATTAAAATCCACCTCCCTATAATTCTATTAAATAAGGTTATTATACCATAAAATGTAAAAAAATAAAGACTTTATGAATAAAAATAAAACAAATTAATAATTGACTGCCTTTTAGTTACACTATGTTTTGGTTATAATGTTATTAATAAGAATTGGAAAAGTATTTCAACTAGTTTTAGTATAGATAAATGTTAATTTTACATTAATGTTAATATATAGTATAAAAAAATTGGGAGTGATAAAGTGGCAAAGATTATTATAATAGAGGATACAGAAACTATTAGGCAGGAGCTTGCAACATTTTTAAATAGATATGGATATGAGGTAATAGCCCCTACTAATTTTGAAAATATAATATCTATTATTGAAAAAGAAGAGCCCAATCTCATACTCTTAGATATAAACTTACCTGTATTTGATGGATTCTACATTTGTAGAGAAGTGAGGAAAACTTCTCAAGTACCTATAATTGTGGTTACAAGTAGAGATAGTGATATGGATGAGCTAATGAGTATGAATCTAGGAGCAGATGACTTTATAACTAAGCCTTATAATACACAAATACTTTTAGCAAGGATAAATTCAGTGCTAAAGAGGGTAAATCAAGGGAATGAAGGGAATCAAGAAATATTAGTATATAATGATTTAAAGTTAAATCTATCTAATGGGACCATAAACTGTGGAGATAATGCTTTAGAAATCACTAAAAATGAATTAAAAGTTCTTTATTACCTTATAAAGAATAAAGGAAACATTGTATCTAGGGAGGATCTAATGGATTATCTATGGAAGTCTAATTTGTTTGTAGATGATAACACTTTGTCAGTTAATGTGACAAGACTTAGAAAAAAATTAGAGGAAATTGGAATTAAAGATGTTATAGAAACAAGAAGGGGACTTGGATATATAATGCCATAAATATATAAATATTTATGTAGAGAACTATTTATACATAAAACTATTTAAATATGGAAAAATAAAACTATTTAAATAGTTGTTCTGTTTATGCGGGTTTGAAGGAGTTTTCTACTATAAATAGTAGAGAGGAATAGATAAAATGAAAGTTAGGGATTATCTTAAATCAAGAATTGGCTTTTTAATAATTAATGGAGTCCTATTTATGATTTTTGTATCTATTTTAATATTTTTAAATGTAGGGAGTGGACTAATATTTTTATCTTTCATATTATGGTTTACTCCATTAAGTACATATTTAACCCTTGAAGTTATTAAACATAAGAAATTTCTAGACAATATTACAGGAACTATAGATAGCTTGGATAAAAAGTATTTGCTTCCAGAGGTTATGGAAAAGCCAGATTTTTTAGAAGGTGAAATAGTTTATCAAGTTCTTAAGGAATGTAATAAAAATATGCATGAAAATGTAAAAAAGTATGAATGTACCCAAAAAGAATATAGAGAATACATAGAAATGTGGGTTCATGAAGTAAAGACGCCTATTGCTTCTGCTAGACTTATTATAGATAATAACGAAAGTACGGTAACAAATAAAATTGGACATGAATTGAAGAAGGTAGAAGATTTTATAGAACAAGTCCTTTATTACTCAAAGAGCAACGATGTAAGTAAGGACTATATTATAAGAGAATTTAATTTAGAAGAAGCTGTTATGGAGATTTTAAGAAAGAATTCTAGAGATTTCATAAATAAAAAAATATCCTTAGAGATAGGAGATATGGGAGGTAAAATTTTCAGTGATATAAAATGGGTGGAATTTATTTTAAATCAAGTTTTAGGAAACGCCATAAAGTACTCTAAGGAATCAAATGGGATAATAAAAATATATTCAACTTCTACAGAAAATAAAATAACTTTAACTATAGAAGATAATGGTGTTGGAATTTCAGAAAGAGACATTTTTAGGGTTTTTGAAAAAGGTTTTACTGGGGATAATGGAAGAAAGTTTGGTAAATCCACAGGAATGGGATTATATCTGTGTAAAAAACTTTGTAATAGACTTGGATTGGGGATAAGTATTGAGTCAAAGTTAGAATATGGAACTAAGGTGTATATAAATTTTCCCCTAGGAAGATTTACTAGTTTCTAATAATAGCTAAAATAAAAACTGATTGGATAAAAATTAATCTCAATCAGTTTTTTTGTGGTAAATATTTGATTATATTATACTTATACCTAGGACTTCAATAGTCTAAAAAACAGGGCTACTCCTAATTTTATAGATGAACTTCTAGACTTTCATTATTATCTTACGAAAATGAAAGATTAATGACATGAAATTAAATACAACATATTTTTAGAAAAATATATAATAAGCTCATAAAGTTAAGGAAAAACTTAAAATGTATTTTAGGAGGATGAATTATGGAAAATGTCTTAAAGGTTGTAAATATAGAAAAATATTATGGTGGAAAGGGAAATGTGACTAAGGCTATTGATAATATAAGTTTTGAGGTAGAGAAGGGGGAGTTCCTTGGAATAATGGGACCTTCTGGAAGTGGTAAAACTACACTTTTAAATTGTATATCTACCATTGACACAGTGACTACAGGAAATATAATTATAAATAATAAAGATATAACTAGTCTTAAGAATAATGATATTGAAAAGTTTAGAAGAGATGAGCTTGGATTTATATTTCAAGATTTTAATCTTTTAGATACATTAACTGCTTATGAAAATATTGCATTGGCACTTACTATACAAGATGTAAAACCTAAAAGTATAGATGGAAGAATTAAAGCAGTAGCAAACAAATTAGGTATAAGTGAAATTATAAATAAATATCCTTATGAAATGTCTGGTGGTCAAAAACAAAGAGTTGCTTCAGCTAGAGCTATCGTTACTAATCCATCACTAATTTTAGCTGATGAACCAACAGGAGCATTAGATTCTAAGTCTTCTAGATTATTACTAGACTCCTTTGAGAAATTAAATGAAGAACTAGAAGCTACTATACTCATGGTCACACATGATGCGTTTACAGCTAGTTATGCTCATAGGATTTTATTTATAAAAGATGGAAAAGTATTTAATGAACTAATTAGAGGAAATGATAGTAGAAAAGAATTCTTTAATAGAATTATTGAGGTAGTGACATTACTTGGAGGTGACAGTGGAGATGTATTCTAAAATTGCATTAAATAATGTAAAGAAAAGTTTTAAAGACTATACCATATATTTTTTAACTTTAACCTTTGCCGTTTGTATATTTTATAGCTTTAACTCTATAGAATCACAAAAGGCAATGTTTGAAATAAGTAAGAAGGAAGCTAGTTTTATAGATATGTTAACTACAGTTATTTCTTGGGTATCTGTATTTGTGTCAGTAATTTTGGGTGGACTCATTGTTTATGCAAATAACTTTATGATAAAACGAAGAAAAAAAGAACTTGGTGTATATATGACATTGGGTATGAGTAAAAGAAAAATCTCAAGTATTTTAGTGTCTGAATCTTTTTTCATAGGCCTTATGTCTTTAGTAGCAGGGTTAATCTTTGGTATAGTTTTATCACAAGGATTATCTCTTTTTACAGCGAAGTTATTTCAGGTAGGCATGAGTGAATACAAATTTGTATTTTCACAAAATGCTGCTGTAAAGACTATAGCTTATTTTGGAATAATGTTTTTACTTATAATGATATTTAATACCTTTGTAATTTCAAAATACAAACTTATAGATATGATAAATGCTAATAAGAAAAGTGAAAATATAAAGATTAAAAATCCTATAGTATCAATTATTATTTTTATTTTAGGAGTAGGAATACCTATAACTGCTTATAAGTTTATAATAGAAGTGGGATTAGACATAACTGATTCTAGATTTACTATTTCGATAATACTGGGGATTCTAGGAACTATATTATTTTATTATGGATTAGCTGGATTTATATTGTATGTAATCAAGAATAGTAAAAATATATACCTTAAAAAACTAAATATATTTGTTACTAGACAGATAAGTAGTAAAATTAACACAAATTTTGTATCTATAACAGTTATATGTTTAATGCTCTTTATAACTATTTCTATATTATCTACGGGATTGAGTTTTAAAAATTCTTTAGAAAGTAGTCTTAAGGATACAGTACCTTTTGATGTCTCAGCTAGAATTATAAATTTTGAAGGCTCGGAAAACAAAACTATAGAACAGGCCATTAAAGAATTAGGGTTCAATTTCACAGATAAAGAAAAGTATGTAGTATTACAAGAGTATAGACTAGAAGAAAGTTATGGTGATTTATTAAAGGGATATGGAGATGGCAAAGAAGATAAATTTCTAGATAAAGGTTATAATGACATGTCAGCTCTAAAGATAAGTGATTATAATAAACTAAGAGAGTTAAATGGACAAAGTCCTATAGACTTAAAAGAAGATGAAGTATTAATAACCTCTAACTTTAGTAAATTAGTGCCTTTAGTTAAAAGCTATATGAAGGAAAACACAGTAATTAAAATAAATAATATAAACTATAATATAAAAAATCAAGAGCTTATTACAGAAGCTTATGAAAGCACAGGCTTTGCTAATAATTTCTTTACAGTAATACTTCCAGATAAAGCTTTAGAAAACCTTAAGCCCTATGACTCTATATTAAATTGTAACTTTGTAGGTGAAGATAGAGAAAAACGAGAATCAGAAATAGGAGAAATATTCAAAAATAGCAGAGATGAAAATGCTTCGGGTAAAGACTTTATAATATTAGGTGATACTAAGACTGGCATATACAGTATGACAAAAGGAGCTACTACAACAATTTTATATATAGGTATATATATAGGGATTGTATTTTTAATATCTAGTGCAGCAGTCCTTGCTCTTCAACAATTATCAGAAGCTAGTGAGAGCATTGATAGATATAAAGCTCTAAGAAGGATTGGAGCTTCAAGAAAGATGATAAATAAAACTATATTTATTCAAACTTTAATATACTTTGCAATGCCATTAGTATTAGCTATAATTCACTCCATAGTTGGAATTAGTGTAGCTAATGAATTTATATCTCTTTACGGCAATGCAGAGATAGGGGCTTCAGCCACTATAACAGCACTACTGATAATAGCTATATATGGAGGCTATTTCTACGCCACCTATATAGGCTATAAGAATGTAACTAACACTCCAAATCTATGATTTGGCTAAGTGTTAGTTACTCCAGGGAATGAAATGAATATATTTTTTAGTAGTAAAGGTAGCCTTAATGGCTACCTTTATATTTACATATAAGGTTATATTACATAACTACTATCAATTTTTAGATGAGAGTTTATAAACCACATCACACATATTAGCAACTTCTGGAGAATGGGTAACTAAAATTATGCATTTACCATGATCATGTGCCAATTTTTGAAATATTTTTATAATACTATTTTCTGTTTCAACATCAAGATTTCCAGTTGGTTCATCTGCTAAGATTACTGCAGGATCATAGGATAATGCTCGTGCAATAGCAACACGTTGTTGTTCACCACCGGATAACTTTAATATTCTACGATTAGCTGTAGTTTCATCCAATCCTACACTATTTAATAGTTCTAAGGCTTTTTCTTTTTTATTTGATATTTTTTTACCTGATGTGTCTATTGAAAGAATAACATTTTCAATGGCTGTTAAGTGAGTTAAGAGATTGAAACTTTGAAAAACAACTCCAATAAAATTACTTCTATATTTACAAGAATTGAGTTTGCTTATATCTTTTCCATCAAATAAAATGGAACCTTGTGTTGGCTTGGCAAGTCCAGATAATAAGGAGAGAAGGGTTGTTTTACCGGCGCCAGATTTTCCTACAATAGAATAAACTTTATTATCTTTAAATTCATAATTCATGTGACTTATAATTTCATGTTGCTTATTGTCATAAGAATAACATAAATCTTTTAGTATAAAAGAACTCATAATAACGGCCCCCTTTAAGTACGATTACTTAAGATTTTTAATGGTTCATATCTAAGAATAGATATTACTGCTGTTGCACTTGATATCAAGGCAAGTAAAATACCTAGTCCTAATAGTTGGAATAAAACAACAACATCTATACTTGCTGTAATATCTTTAACATAATTAATTTTTGTTTTACTATTAGACGGCCTTGACATGCTACCTTTACTACTGTCCATTCTACCTTGAAATTCACCACCGAAGTTTTCTTTAGTTGTTTGGTTAGATGTTTCTACAGAAGCAATTTGATTTTCTAACAACTTATCTGCGATTGGAACAGAAATAGTAGCACCAATACAAATGCTTATTACTATGGAGATAAATGTAATGATAAATGCTTCAGATATAAATTGAGTTGCAATTTTTACTTTATTCATACCAATAGCAGCTAATACCCCAATTTCATATTTTCTTTCTCTTGCAGCAAATAGGTTGAAAATAATTAGTATAGCTGCACCTATTATTAAAACAACTAAAAGAAAATACAGTGAATAATTGCTTAAGTTATTTAGTGGTATTAGGCTTTGTTCGTAGGAATCAACATCTTGTGATGAAATTGTATAGATTGTATCATCTAAACCAAGAGCAACAACGTCTGTTTCAAAAGCCTTATAGTTTTCAATATTAGAGAACACGTATGTACCACTTTCCTGACCACGTAAAGCTGTAGAGATTTCTATTCCTGATGTTTCATCAGTCTCAACTGTTGCATTTGATTTAGATTTATCAACAATTGAGTTTAAGGCATTGAAACTTACATAAATTTGATTTGCAGGATCAGATGAAGCATTAAAACCCATCATGTTTCCTTGTTGAGAGGTAGAAGATTCACTATTGTTATATATACCGCAAACTGTCATTGCTACATTTTCTTCCTCATTATTTGGATTTACTAATGTGATACTATCTCCAATCTTCAATTCATTAAGAATGGCTAATTCATCACTAACAATGCATTGTGGTTTCGTTGTCTCTGAATCAAACACAGTTCCATCTGTAATTTTTTTTGTACCATTCTTAAATGATGTCATTGCATCGTGGGAACTGTATCCAATAATAGTGAAATCTCCCTGACTCCCCATTTTACCAAATCCCTTATTACCATTTGGGTTATTCACTGGCATTCCATTTGAATTAATAGAATCTTCTTCATTTGTAGTAGAGGTATCTACGGGTGATAAAGTGATATCGCCGTTAAGAGAAGAGGTAATAGTATAGTAAAAATCATTTACAAATTTAGATTGTGCATAAATTTGCATTTCCTCTAATGATAAATTTTGTGAACCTTGTAATGTTTTTAATTTATCATTAGAGGATTCAGCATTTTTCATTAGTGATTGTCGGTCTACGGATATTTGTGCAGTAATTTCCAATGAATCAAGAGAGGCCTCCCTTGAAGTTTCTGCACTTTGTCTAATACTAAGGGCAATACAAGCGGAAACAGAAATAATTATTGTTATAATTGTAATTAAAATATTTCTAACTTTTGCTCTTGTAATACTTTTTAAGGCATTTTTAAAGATGTACATAATAATCTTCCTTTCTAACAGAGATTAAATTTTCTAAGTGGTTACCTGTAAGATTAATTATGAAATACTTACCTTAAAATAATCTTAAAAATGTAATATATAAATAAAGTTTCTACACTCTAATAGTTTAATTATATATTAGAATATAGAAACATTATTATAACGAAAATATTAAAAAATTTATTCCAATTTTAGCTCCACTCTATTCTTGAAAAATTATTAACTAGTAAAAATTTTAACTAATATAAAATTTATTTATATTTAAATGATATTACATTAATTATATACTTATACAGATTAATCCTGTAAAATAATATTATGATAGACAAATGGAAAATAAAAAAATTTATTTAAAAAAATGTTAAGGCGGTTTTTGGAAAGTTTTTATAAAAGCTTTAAATTTATAGATGTAGAGGTGGAGAAAATGAAAAAAGTCTTAATTCTTGGAGGAAGCTATTTTATAGGAAAAGCCATTGTAGAAGCTTTATTAGGTTCTCAGAAAGATTATGAAATTTACACCTTAAATAGAGGAAGCAGAAAAAACGAAGATAAAAGAATTACTAATATAATTTGTGACAGAGAAGATTTAGATGAAATGAAAAAATGTCTTAGTGAGCATGAATTTAATTATATAATTGATGTGTCTGGACTTAATGTAAATCAGTTAGAAATTCTTCATGAAGCCTTAAATTATGAAAAGTTAGAGAAATATATTTTTATTAGTTCAAGTGCTGTCTATGATGTAGAAAATTATAAAATACCTTTTAAGGAATCATTTATGTTAGGTAAAAATAAATATTGGGGAGATTATGGAACAAACAAAATAGAGTGTGAAGAGTTTTTAGAGGATAAGTATAACTATAGTAATGTTCAGCTTATAATACTACGCCCTCCTTATGTTTATGGAGAAAATAATTATGCAGCAAGGGAAGGCTTTATTTTCCATCATATTATCAATGATAGGCCTATTCTAATTCCTAATGATGGAGAGACTAAAATTCAATTTATCTACTCTAAGGACCTAGGCAATTTAGTAGAAGGATTTTTAGAGACAAATCAAGATAATCTATCTATTTATAATGTTGGGAATAGTGAGGCAGTGACCTTTAATACATGGATAGAATTATGTGAGAAGGCTGCTGGTAAAAAGGCAATAAAGTATCATTTTTATTATGAGGAGAAGGGGTATAATGAGAGAGACTTCTTTTCATTTTTTAATTATGACAATGTGTTGGATGTAAAAAAAGTCCATAGTATATTTAAAGAAGAAACTTCTATGGAGGAAGGCTTAAAGAAGTGCTATCAATGGTATCTTCATAATGAATCTACGGTTATGATGAAAAAGCATGTAGCAGAAAAGGAAGAAGAAATTTATAAGTTATTAGGAAAATAGTTCATAGTTTTATAATATGGATGTATAACTATGAATTTAGTAATATATGGAGATTAAAATGGATAAGTTAATATTTTGGGATTTTCAAGGTACATTAGCTCATAATGAGTGGATGCTTAGTAAAGCTTTATTCAAGGTTTTATGTAAGTATGAACCATATACGGAAATAGGTATTGAAGATTTTAAGAAAATCTCATTAGTGGGATTTCCTTGGCAACAACCTGAAAAGGAATATGTGAATCTCACTTCTAGTGATGCTTGGTGGAACCATGCTGAAGATATATTAATAAAGGGATATATAAAGTTAAATATCTCAGAAGAAAAAGCAGCTATCTACTCAAAAGAAATTAGACAAGTACTTGCATCAGGAGAAAGTTTTCAACTATATGAAGATACAATAGAAGTATTACAGTACTTTATGAAAAAGGGTTATTCAAACGTAATACTCTCAAATCATATTCCTGAATTACCTAAGATAGTAGAGAAATTAGCATTATCACCGTATATAATCGATTGTATATCATCTGCTAATGTTGGATATGAGAAGCCAAATCCTAAAATATATCATTATGCTTTGAAGAAGCATTGCAATTATAGGGATATATGGATGGTTGGAGATAGTATTTTAGCTGATGTAACAGGTCCAGAACATGTTGGAATTAAAGCAGTATTAGTAAGATCTAATACAGAAGAAAATGTTAGATATTACTCAAAGGATTTATTAGGAGTGAAAGAAATAATAGTATAGAAAATTAATATTGAAAATGGTTAGCAATAAGCTATTGAGTTCATACAGGATAAGATAATCATTAGATTTAGAAAAACTATTTATTATACTGTGATAATTAAAAATACATTGGAGGATAGCTATGATAAAACAGTACACAAATTTAAATGATTTAGATATGTCTAGAGAAATAAAAGAAAATATTGAAAGAATATTCATGGGGAATAATGGAGAAAAGACCTTAGAGCACAGTATTAATGTTGCTAAAACTAGTATTATAATTGCAGAAAAATATAACTTAGATAAAGATGTTTGTGAAATTGCTGGATATCTTCATGACATTAGTGCAATTATTAGCCCTGAAGACATGCTACAGTATGCTAAGGATAATAATTGGTATATAGATGAGGCAGAAAAAAAGTACCCATTTTTATTACATCAACGTTGTTCAGTTAAATTAGCAAAGGAAGGTTTTAACATAGAAGATAATAATATACTAGGTGCAATAGGTTGTCATACTACTTTAAAATTAAATCCTACACCATATGAGATGACTTTATTTATAGCTGACAAACTTTCATGGGATCAAGATGGAAGACCTCCTTTTTATGATTTGGTAAAAGAAGAATTAGACAAGTCATTATATCATGCATCTTTAGCATATATGAATTATATTGTAGATAATAAGTTAATATTATATCCACATAAATGGTTTATAGAAGGAAAACAATGGCTAGAAGAATTTATTAATAAAATAGGTAATTAATTAAATGTATATATAATGGATGAACTTTAGATAAAGGGTAGGGTGAGTGTTATATGGATTTTTTATATATTGTTATAGGGGTTATAGTGGCTGAGTTTATATGTTCAATATTGTTTAAAGGACTTAATGATAGCATTATTGGACTTTTTAAACCGATGCAGAAATTTGTATCAAAATCTAAGAAGAAGAAAATATGGAGTGCTATAGGGTATGGTATTGCTGTTTTTATTGCTTTGACAATTAAGGATAGTTTTGAACTACATTACATTTGGTATGGTATATTAATTGGAGTTTTATTGTCGCTTAATGACATAATCTTTGAGAGAGGAGTATTTGAGAAGAGAATAGACAATCTATAATAATATTAAAGTATAAAATTTTATAGTATTAATAAGGTATAAAGCTAGTTTTATGATAGCTTTATACCTTTTATTTTAATTTATTTTAGACATAACTCTTTTAAATTCGGATATTGCACCATTAAGAGAAATTAAATCTTCATCTGGTAGCACAGATAACTTTTCCTTAAGAAAGCTTTTCATTAAATCCTTTTTGATTTTAAAGACTTCATTGGCTTTTTCTGTTATTTCAATTCTAATAACTCTTCTATCTTTTGGATCTTCATATCTATTAACATAACCACACTCAAGGAGTTTATCTATTATTGGGGTCATATTGGGTTTAGATATACAAAGGTCTCGGGCTATACTAGACACCGATGAAGGTCCATTTTGAGCTAGGTAAAAAACCACTTTTACATGAGATGGTGGCACAACTGTATTTTTCATAAAGTCTTCTAATTTTATAATCTTTTTATGAAGTAGCATCATAAGAAGGAAAAAGTCCTCAGATAGTTTAGTTAAATTTTTTTCATCCATAATAATTCTCCTTTGGCTGCAGTATTGAATTTCTATATTAAAATCGTTAATTAAAAATTAAAAAATCCACAATAAAATAGTTATTGACTTATAATAGTTATAAAACTATAATTAATATATGTTTATAACTGTTATATACTTATAAATAATATAATATCATAATTTATATAAATTAATAAGTATTTTATAAGATTATTATAAATAAATTTTTTTTAAATTGCAAATAAACTGATAAATTGTAAATACTATTGTTATCTATGTTCATATAGCATAGGTAATAAAGTATTTTGTTTTTAGTTTATTTCTTAGTGATTCATTATTGTAAGAGGGAGTGGAGGAATATGTTCAAGTTAATTAAATATTTAAAGAACTCAGTGGTGCCAATTATCATCATAATTGGATTACTAATTGTTCAAGCAGTCTGTGACCTTTCTTTACCTGACTATACTTCTAATATAGTAAATGTTGGAATTCAGCAGGGGGGAGTAGAAAAAGTTACACCAGAAGTAATTAGAAAGAGTCAATTAGAAAAGTTAGAACTATTTATTAGTGAAGAGGATAGAATAGAAATTAAGAGTAATTATACTTTGTTAGATAAAGATTCTCTTAGTGATGAAGAATACAATAAATATGTGAAGAAGTATCCTTCTTTAGAAAATGAAGGTGTATATAAGCTTACAACTAAGAAAAAGGATAAAGAAACCATTGAAAAGTTAAATGGAATATTTGCAAGGCCAATGTTAGTAGTGCAAGGCTTTGAAAGTGACAGTGAAGAAAGTAAGGCCATGAAAGCAGCAATTATAGCGGAGTTTCCTCCTAATATGGGTATAGATGAAAATGCAGATATATTGGAAGTGATGTCACAGTTACCGCAGGAACAGCGAGATACTATGATGAAAGATATAGATAAAAATTTTGAGAACTTACCTAATACTATGATAGACCAAGCAGCTATTAGTTATGTAAAAAATGAGTATAATAATATTGGTTTGAATATAGACAAAATGCAAACTAACTATCTTCTTTATACAGGAGGATTAATGATACTTATAGCCCTACTAAGTATGGCTGCTACAGTAACTGTTGGATTTATTGGGGCTAGAGTGGCAGCAAACCTTGGTAAAAACCTTAGAAGTAAAGTATTTTCTAAAGTTATAGGTTTTTCTAATGCAGAATTAGATAAATTTTCTACTGCGTCACTTATAACTCGTAGTACCAACGATATTCAGCAAATTCAAATGCTTATGGTAATGCTTCTAAGAGTAGTATTCTATGCACCAATCTTAGGAATTGGTGGAGTAATAAAGGTTTTAAATACAGAAACTTCAATGGCTTGGATTATTGTTGTTGCAGTAGTTGCTATTTCAGCAGTAGTAATTGTTTTATTTACAGTAGTTATGCCAAGATTCAAGAGGGTTCAGAAACTAGTTGATAGGATTAACCTTGTAACTAGAGAAATTTTGACTGGTATGATGGTAATTCGTGCATTTAGTACAGAAAGACATGAAGAAAAAAGATTCGATAAAGCAAATAATGATTTAACCAAGAATAATTTATTTGTCAATAGAACTATGGCTTTAATGATGCCAACTATGATGTTGATTATGAATGGAATTACTATTTTAATAGTATGGAATGGATCACATAGCATTGATGCAGGAACCATGCAAGTTGGAGATATGATGGCATTTATTCAATATACAATGCAAATTATAATGGCATTCTTAATGATATCTATGGTTTCAGTGATGTTACCTCGTGCTACAGTTTCAGCTGGGCGTATAGATGAAGTATTATCCACTGAATATGTAGTTAAGGATCCTGTAGCTCCAATAAAACTTGAAGAAGATAAAAAGGGATTTCTTAAATTTAATAATGTTTCCTTTAAGTATCCAAATGCTGAAGAAAATGTTCTAAGTAATATAACTTTTACTGCTATGCCTGGAGAGACTACCGCATTTATTGGTAGTACAGGAAGCGGTAAATCCACCCTTATTAATCTTGTACCGAGATTTTATGATGTGACTGAGGGAGAAATACTTTTAGATGGAATTGACATTAGAAAAGTAAGTCAACATGATTTAAGAGAAAAGATAGGTTATGTACCTCAAAAAGGAGTGCTATTCTCTGGTACCATTGAAAGTAACTTAAAATATTCAGGTAAAAGTATTACAGACGAAAATATGATAAAGGCTGCAGAGATTGCACAAGCCACTGACTTTATTAAAGGTACTAAGGAGAGTTATAATACTGAAATATCTCAAGGGGGTACTAATGTTTCAGGGGGCCAAAAACAAAGACTTTCTATTGCAAGAGCTATTGCTAAAAAACCAGAGGTATATATTTTTGATGATAGTTTCTCAGCTTTAGATTTTAAGACTGATGCGGCATTACGAAAAGCCCTTAAAAAAGAAACATTAAATAGTACAGTTCTAATTGTAGCTCAAAGAATAAGTACGATTCTACATGCAGAGCAGATAATAGTTTTAGAGGAAGGTAGAATTGCAGGTATTGGAACTCACAATGAGTTAATGAAAACTTGTGATGTGTATAAACAAATAGCACTATCTCAACTTTCAAAGGAGGAGTTAGCTAATGAGTAAGGAGCAAAATATGAAAAAAGGGCCTATGGGTGGTGGAGGACCTATGGGACGTGGACCAATGGGAGGTCCTGGAGAAAAAGCTAAAAACTTTAAGGGCACCATGCAAAAGCTTATTAGTTATCTTAAACCTTTTACTGCATCCATAATAATTGTTATAATATTTGCCGTTGGAAGTGCTGCTTTTTCTATAATTGGACCTAAGGTTTTAGGTAAAGCTACCACTAACATTTTTAAGGGACTTGTAGGTAAGATAACAGGTTCAGGAGTAGGCATAGACTTTGAATATATAGGAAGAATTTTATTATTACTTTTGATTTTATATATAATTAGTACATTATTCTCTTTTGTACAAGGTTTTATAATGTCAGGAGTTACTCAAAAGGTTTCATATAATCTTAGAAAAGAGATTTCTGAAAAAATTAATAGAATGCCTCTTAAATATTTTGATAATAAGACTCATGGTGAAGTTTTATCTAGGATAACAAATGATGTAGATACCGTAAGTCAAAACTTAAACCAAAGTATGACTCAAGTTATAACTTCAATTACTACATTAATTGGAGTACTAATAATGATGATTTCAATAAGTGGTATCATGACAGGGGCAACTCTCCTTATATTGCCAATATCTATGTTTTTAATATCGGTAGTAGTTAAGAAATCTCAAAAACACTTTAGAAATCAACAGAAATATTTAGGAAATGTTAATGGTCAAGTAGAAGAGGTTTATGGAGGTCATAATATAGTTAAGGCCTTTAATGGAGAAGAAGAGGCAATTAGAGAATTTAATAAGTTAAATGATAAATTATACGACTCGGCTTGGAAGTCTCAATTTTTATCTGGAATGATGATGCCTATTATGACCTTTGTAGGAAACATAGGCTATGTAGTAGTATCTATTTTAGGTGGATGGCTGGCTATTAAGAAAACTATTGAAGTTGGAGATATTCAATCCTTCATTCAATATGTAAGATCTTTTAATCAACCAATAGCTCAGTCAGCTCAGATAGCAAATCTAATGCAATCTACAGCAGCGGCTGCAGAAAGAGTTTTTGAATTCTTAGCAGAAGAAGAGGAAGTGCAATTTGCAGAAAACCCTATTAAAATAAAAAATCTGTTATTGTCAGAAGATGAGGGAGAAGAAATTCAAGGTGAAGTAAACTTTGAAAATGTTCACTTTGGGTATAAAGAAGATAAGATTATTATCAATGATTTTTCAGCACATGTAAAACCAGGACAGAAGGTTGCTATAGTTGGACCTACTGGAGCAGGAAAAACTACCATGGTTAAATTGCTTATGAGATTTTACGATGTGAATAGTGGAGCTATCTTAATAGATGGTCATAATATTCAAGATTTCAACCGTCAAGATTTACGTAGTATATTTGGTATGGTACTTCAAGATACTTGGTTATTTAATGGCTCTATTAAGGAAAATATCAGATATGGTAGATTAAATGCCAATGATGAAGAAGTTATTGCTGCAGCTAAGGCTGCCAATGTGGATCACTTTGTAAAAACTTTACCTGATGGATATGATATGATTTTAAATGAAGAAGCTAATAACGTGTCTGCAGGTCAAAAGCAATTACTTACTATAGCTCGTGCAATTCTTGCAGATCCTAAGATTCTAATTTTAGATGAAGCCACTAGTTCTGTAGATACTCGTACTGAGGTTTTAATACAAAAGGCAATGGATAATTTGATGAAGGGTAGAACTAGTTTTGTAATTGCTCATAGATTATCTACTATAAGGGATGCAGATTTAATCCTTGTAATGAAAGATGGAGATATAGTAGAACAAGGAAATCATAATGAGTTACTTGCAGCCAATGGCTTCTATGCAAACTTATATAATAGTCAATTTGAAGACATTAAAGAAGATGTAGTTTAATAACTAAATAAAAAGTAAATAGAGTTTTTTAACTAGGATAGAGTTTATTCCATCTGAAGTTTATTGACATAGTTTTTAAGAACTAGCTTAAATTAAGTAAATTAATTTGAGTTAGTTCTTTTTATTTTAGAGATAAGTATAACCTAGTATTTAGGAAATAATAATAAAGTAATTAATTAAATATATAATAAATATAAGTTCATTTAATATATAAATAATTAATAGACAAATATGAAAAAGATGATATAATTACCATTAATAAATGTGTAATATTAAATATGCTAAAAAATAATTATAGTAAACTGAATAAAATTCATGTTTATTAAATATATGGAATATTAGAAGGAGATTTATCATGAAGGCAAAACAGGTTTTAGATATAGCTCTTTCAGCAGGTGAACTACTTATTAGTAATGGATCAGAATCCTATAGAGTAGAGGAAACTATTGAAAGGATATGTAAAGCATATAATTATAAAAGTGAATGCATAACTACAGGAAAAGGAATTTTTATATCTATTTTAGATGAGGATCAAGAAAAGGTTACATCACTAAAAAAGGTTAGAAGCAAGAGTGTTGATTTATATAGCATAGAGCTAGTAAATAGTTTTTCTCGAAGCATCGAGTCAGAGAAGATTTCCTATGAGGAAGCAATGGAAAGACTAGAAGATATAAGAAAAACGCCTACTTTTAAATTACCTATTAGAGTGTTAGCTGGTGGGATGACTTGTTTTATTTATTCATTATTTTTCAACGGAACAATTTTTGCAGCCTTTATATCTACAATTATTGGTATGATAATATATTATATGGTAGATAAGGTATCCAATGTAGGATTTTTTCAGTTCTTTATCTTCTTTTTCTCAGGATTTCTTATAGCTAGTATAAGTATTTTATTTGAAAATATTATAACTATAGTGAACAAGGACAAGATTATACTAGGGTCTATCATGGTACTATTACCTGGTGTAGCCCTTACTAATGGAATAAAAGATATAATTTATGGTGATTTTACATCAGGAATTTCAAAGGTGGGTGAGGCTGTTTTAATAATTACAGCAATTGGTTCAGGAATTGGTACTGCATTAGCCTTTAGAAATTTTCTAGGAATCTTTTAGATATAATATATTTAGATGAAAGTAGAGGCTATGTTATGATTAGACAAATTGTTTTAGCGTTTTTTGGAAGTGTATTTCCTGCCATATTATTTAATATAGATAGAAAAAAATTAGCTTGGGCTGGGATTTCAGGAACTCTTGCATGGTTAAGCTATTTAATAGTGTTCAACTATGGAGGAAGTGTAATTATTGCTACTTTCATGGGGGCATTTGTAGTAGGAGTTTATAGTGAAGTAATGGCAAGAAGGTTAAAGGCTCCAAGTATGCAGTTTTCAATACCAGGAATATTCCCGTTAGTACCAGGAGTTATGGCCTATAACACAGTATTATATATAGTAGCTCAAAATTATGACCTTGCTTATAGCAGTGCAATGAAAACTATTATAGTAGGTGGAGCTATTGCCTTTGGAATGATGTTATCTTCAACTACTTATAAATTTTTTAGCAAAATTCAAAGAGATATAGAAACAAAGAAAACAGCATAAAATAAAATATTAGGCTATGTTTTAAACTGTTGTTAAAACATAGCCTATATTTAAATTAAGTTTAAATTTATACTTAATTATTGAGCCTTCTTTTCGTTTTCCTTGTTATTTTCAGGGTTACACTTATTATCACACTCTGGTTTTCTCATATGTTTTCCAGGAGTCTTTGTATTTTGTTTTTTCTCATCAGTTTCGTTTAGAGTTGGTTTCTTTTCATCTTCTTTAGGAGCTTTTTCATTCTCAGGCTTAGACTCACTTATAGTTTGCTTCTTTTCATCAGGTTTTTTTGTCTTTTCTTCTTCCTCAATCATAGTTGGTTTCTTTTCCTCAGTGGGTTTTTCATCCTTAGATTTTTCTGATGGAGTCTCTATAGTAGTCATTTTTTCACTATTAGAATCCATTGATATATTATCATATCCAAAGGCTACAGTAGAAGAAGTCATGATGGCACCAACTAATGTTAGCATAATTAAAGATTTTTTCATTGTAATACACCGTCCTTTTAAAGTATTTACTTAAATTCTTAAGTATGAGTATATTTGATGAGAACAACAAGAATAAGGATAAGCTATTGAAAAATAAAAGGTTTAAGAAAACTCGACTTTAGTTTATCCTTAGAAAGAAAAAATATGTTATTAAAAATTTTCCATTAAAAATGTGGATAATAATAAATTAAAAGTAAATTTGAAAATTATAGTTTTTATGTTATAATGAAGTTAATTTAATAATTATTTAGCTAGGGGTGCCTAATGCTGAGAGAAGCAATAATTGCTTTAACCCTTGAACCTGATGTGGATAATGCCATCGAAGGAAAGCTTTAAAAGATTTTAATAATAGCTTATTTATAAAAATGTTTATAAATATTTATTTTATGAATTCATCTAAAGGCTTACCTTGTGTAAGCCTTTATTTTTTTAGATAAGAATTAATAAAGGTTTGTAAAAAAATATGTAAGCAATTATTTTCTCCTAAAGAAAGGCGCTAAATTATTAAATTAAATAATTATTGTACGTAGGGAGGAAGAAAGTATGAATTTTACAACACAAATGGATGCCGCTAGGAAGGGCATTGTAACAAGAGAGATGGAGATTGTAGCTAAGTCAGAGAATATGGATATTCAAGAGTTAAGGGCTTTAGTAGCGGAAGGGAAGGTAGCTATACCTGCTAATAAAAATCATAAATCCCTTGTACCACAGGGAGTAGGACAAGGTCTCAAAACTAAAATAAATGTAAATTTAGGTATATCCAAAGATTGTGATGATATAGATAAAGAAATGGAAAAGGTAAAAGTTGCTTTAGATATGAAAGCAGAGGCTATTATGGACCTTTCTAATTATGGAAAAACTGCAAAGTTCAGAGAAAAGTTAGTAGAAATGTCTACAGCGATGATTGGAACAGTACCAATGTATGATGTAGTTGGCTTTTATGATAAGGAACTAAAGGATATCTCTGTAGATGAATTCTTTAAAGTAGTAGAAAAGCATGCACAGGATGGAGTAGATTTTGTAACTATCCATGCAGGACTAAACAGGGAAACTATAAATACTTTTAAAAGAAATAAGAGGATTACTAATATAGTTTCAAGGGGAGGATCTCTTTTGTTTGCTTGGATGGAATTAAATCAGAGAGAAAATCCATTCTATGAGTATTTTGATAGATTATTAGATATATGTGAAAAATATGATTTAACTTTAAGTTTAGGAGACGCATGTAGACCAGGTTCGATAGCTGATGCCACAGATGCTTCACAAATTAAGGAGCTTATGGTATTAGGTGAGCTTACAAAAAGAGCTTGGGAGAGAAATGTACAAGTTATAATTGAAGGTCCAGGGCACATGGCTATAAATGAAATAGAAGCTAATATGTTACTTCAAAAAAGACTTTGTCACGGAGCACCATTTTATGTTTTAGGACCTTTAGTTACGGATGTAGCTCCAGGTTATGATCATATAACTTCTGCCATTGGTGGAGCTATTGCAGCAAGTTATGGAGCAGACTTTTTATGTTATGTAACTCCAGCAGAACATTTAAGACTTCCAAACCTAGATGATATGAAGGAAGGTATAGTAGCAGTAAAAATTGCAGCTCATGCAGCGGATATTGCTAAAGGAATTAAAGGTGCATCGCAGTGGGATAATGAAATGAGTAAGGCAAGACAGGAACTTGATTGGGAGAAGATGTTTACCTTAGCTTTAGATGAAGAAAAGCCAAGAAAATATAGAAAAGAATCTACACCTCATCATGAAGATAGTTGCACTATGTGTGGTAAAATGTGTTCTATGAGAAATATGAACAAGATTCTTAGTGGAAAAGATATTAACCTTTTAAGAGAAGATGATTAATAATTAATAAAAGGACACTATTAAAAATTAAGCTTTTATTGGTAGTTTAAGCTTAGTAATTTTAAGAGTGTCCTTCTTTATTATACTTTTATGTTTAATAACTTGAATAATATAATTAATAATAAAGGAATAACTGTTTTAAAGTTTAAATTATTAATATATATCTGCAGTTGCTAAGTTCACTGAATTTATTGAATTTAGCATTAGTTCATCTTCTAAGGTGTTTATTAACGTAACTTTATCTCTTCCAGATTCTTTAGAGATATATAATTGTTTGTCTGCAATTTCAATCATATAGTCAGTTGATCTAAGAGAGGAAAGGTTTCCATAGACCCCACCAATACTAACAGTAATTACAGAACTCTCATTATCATGAGTAGATTTTATTTTTAAGTCCTTAACTTTACAACTTATTAGATTACCTAGGTAAATAGCTTCATCATAGGTTAAATCCTCAGCAAGATATATAAATTCTTCTCCACCGTATCTACCACAAAAATCGTGACGGGAGGTAGAAATGTCTTTTAAACATTGAGCAATACTAGCAAGACATTTATCACCATGCATATGACCCCAATAATCATTATATAATTTAAAGTTATCCACATCTATCATAAATAAAACCATATTATTTTTATTGAGTTTAGAATATTTCCATAGTCTACTAAACATTTGGTCAATGGCATGTCTATTTGAAATTTTAGTAAGAGAATCTTTCAATGCTTTAAATCGTAAATTCTTATTCTCATTTTTCATATATTGTAGCCTTTTATTTTGGGATTCTATTTCCATTTCTAGTTTTTGATTTATTATTTTAATTTGTTCTAATTCTTCAGCTTCTATAGCATGATTACATTGAATTCTTATAATTTCTAGTTTAGATTTCATAGTAGATGAAGAAACTTCTTCTTCTGAAAGGTGGTACTGCCTGTAATATTCTAAGGCTGTTTTAAAATCTCCTAATGATTCGTAGTATTTAGAAAGCTGCAAATGTATTTTACTAAGCTTATGTTTGGAATTAAGTTCCTCAGCACAATGTATAGCTTTATTTAAATATTCTATAGCATCACCAGAAGAAGTGGAAAGCTTTAAAAAACCAATGTTAAAGTATAAATCTATGATATAAAATTTGTTACTAATGGTTTCTAAGTGTTCTAAGGATTTATTATAGTATTCCATGGCTTTATCAAACTCTTTATTTTTAAAGTGAATGAAACCAATATTATTTTCTATTTCACCTAGGAGTATAAAGTTATTAAATTCAATAGCTATATCATAGCTTTCAAAAAATATTTTTAAAGCTTTATGGTAATTATTCTTCTCTAGAAGAACTTGTCCTATATTAAATAAAATAGATGCAGATAGTGAAGTATAATTAAATTTTTTAGCTTTAGCTAAAGCTTTCTCATAATATTTCAAGGCTTTATTATATTGGGTAGTTATCCTGTGAATCTCTGCCATATTATTAAGGGAACAGGTGTGAATAAAGCTATGTTTATCATCAATACACAAATCTAGAACTCTAAGACAATTTATTAAAGAATCCTCATAAAGTCCAACGTGAAAATATGCGCAACTTAAAAGATTTAAAGCTACAACAATGCCTTCCTCTTCATTTAATTCCATAAATATATCTAGAGCATGATGACCATATTCTACCCAGTTGGCAAGATTTGATAGTGATCTGTAAATTAAAGCAAAATTAATAAAGCAATAGCCCATTGCAGATTTATTATTAAACGCTTCAGCTAATTTTAATGCTTCTTTTGTTATTTCATAAGCTTTTCTAGGATCGCTATGTACAATAGTGTTTCCATCATCAATAAGTTTAAAAAGTTCTTTTGAGTTATTATCCATACTAAACAACCTACTTTTCTTAGAATAGTTTAATTATAATTTGAATTTAAACTTATAACTGATTAACCAATGAATTTTTAACCTTGCGGTTACAATAATATAATAACATAAAATTAGATGAAAAATAATAAAAAATTATATGTTACATAAAAATTACTTAGAGAATTTAAGTAATATAAGTCTAAATAAGTAATTATATGTTACATTTAATTTACTTGTTATTAGTCACAATATTTTTTTAATCTTTCAAAATCTAGAATAACTATTTTTTTAGATGTGCTTGCTAATATTCCTTGGGATTTTAACTCATTAAGAACTCTAGTAACGGTAACTCTAGAGCAGCCGATTAAATTTCCTAATCCTTCATGGGTAAGCGGGAGACTTAGTTCAATTGGATCATTACATTTAGAATAATTATTTATAGTTTGAGCAACAATTCTACAAAGAGCAGAGCAAATTTGAGCTCGTGGTGATCTCTTTAAAAGGTCTCCCATCTGAAATAAAGAAATTTGATATTTTCTTAATATACTTTGAAGAAAATACTCATAATTTTTAGGTTTATCATTTAAATAATTATATAAAGTTTCATAATCAATAAATGAGATTGAAGTATCTTCTAATGTAACTGGAGTAATGCCTATATGAGAGTGATGAAATAAACTTTCCTCCCCATATATTTCTCCTGGTATTAAAAAAAATAAAATTTTTTCAAGACCATTTTTAGTATAGATACAAACCTTCACTTTTCCTTCAGTAACTATTGAGAGTTTACCCCCAGGAAAGTAATCTATATGCTCATTTTTTTTATAATGTTTTATAATTCCTAAAGGAGCAAGTTCTTCAAGAAAAAAGGTTCTCATTTTTTCTTGTGGAATATGTTTAAAGTATTCTTCATACATATATTAAATCATCCTTTTCAATTTAATAGAGTAATAAGTAATGTTTATGTTAAATCTTAAAAAACGTCTATAGTATAATATAATTCCTCATATTATAGGAATTATTTTTAAACTAAATTTTATTCATTAGTATTATTTTTGTTATTAATAGTAGATTCATTTTGTGGAGTAACAGTAGCAATAGTTGATAGGTTTGTACCTATAGCTTGAAAAAGATTTCCTAATAGATTAATTTCATCAGAAGTTCTATTTTTAGCTATATATATAGAGAGAATAGCAGCTGCTACAACTAATTCTTCGGGGTTTAGATTATAAGACATAAATTCACCTTAAGAAAATAATTATTATTTTATATATTATGCAATAGAAATAGAGATGTCAATAAATTTAAATATAATTTTAGTTTATTGCAATAAAAAATCTATCAAATAAATGATAGATTTTTCTACTTGTATTATTATAGGCTATTCATATACTTTTTCCAGTCTCCATGATGAATATAGATTGCATGGGAATTAAAGTTTTTATCATTGCCATCTACGTATTTATATACATAACAATTTTCAATAGCCTTTGTTTCAAGATTTTTGACATTTATAGTAGTTCTTATATATTCATTGATTGATATATCTTCAAAGGATCTGAATCCTTCCATTTGATCTAAGGAAACTATATCTTCATAAAAATCTTTTAGTGCCATAATTTCTCCAATAACAGTATCTTCTCCATCTAGTAAAGCAGGGTATCCCTTGTGAGGAAGATGGAAAAGCTTTCCCCTTACTTCGCCTAGAGAAGCTGGAGATACTTTACTTTTTAAGTATTTATCATAGTTAAAGAAACCTTCTCTTAAGCTTCCATATACAAATACTTTTTTTTCTTCTGTTGGGTATGTCATTAGCAGATTGTACCTCCTATAGTTTTAATGTCTTCATTTCCATTATTAACTAGGGCTTCTATACAAAGCTCAAGACATTTTGAAATATCTTGAAGATTCATATAAGGTGTATTTGGCTTTGTAACCACTTGATTTGGTATATATGGAACGTGAATAAATCCACCTTTCATATGAGAGTACTTTTTATCGATAAGATAAAGTAATCCATACATTATATGGTTACAAACAAATGTTCCAGCAGTATTAGAAATTGCAGAAGGATAGCCATTATCTACCATGTTTTTAACCATTGCTTTTATAGGTAAGTTAGAGAAATAAGCATTTTCTCCATCTTCTTTAATTTTTATATCTATTGGTTGATTTCCTTCGTTATCTTTAATTCTAGCATCATCTATATTAATAGCAACTCTCTCCGGCATAACTGCAAATCTACCACCTGCTTGTCCGATGCAAATAACTGCATCTGGGTTATGATTTTTGATAGAGCTTTCAAGGGCCTCTATTGATTTATTAAAGACAGTAGGAATTTCTACCTTTATAACTTCTACGCCAGCAATATTATTAGGAAGTAATTTTACTGCTTCAAGAGCTGGATTTATAGGTTCTCCTCCAAAGGGATCAAAACCACTTATTAAAACTTTCATATATATATTTAATGAAGCATTAGCTTCATTAAAATTCACCTCCTTTAGTTATATCTTATATAAGCTTTTAAAATGCTAAGAAATACATTAAAACTATGTGTGCTATTAGTAATGTCATAGCCACAGGAAATTGGCGTTTAATAATTGCATTTTTGTCGTCAATTTCTAGAAGAGCTGCAGGCATAATATTAAAATTAGCTCCCATTGGTGACATTAGTGTTCCACAATATCCAGCAGTAAGAGCTAAGGCACCAGCAACTACTGGATTAGCCCCCTGTGCAAATACAAATGGAATTCCAATACCAGCAGTGATAACTGCAAATGCAGCAAAGGCATTTCCCATAATCATTGTAAAGATAGCCATACCAATGCAGTAAGCAGCTACTCCAATTAAAAGATTTCCTTCAGGTATGAAGCTTGATATACCATTAGCAATAACAGTACCAACTCCAGCAGCTGTAAATAGTGAGCCTAATGCAGTAAGAAGTTGAGGCAAGATACTTACAGGTCCAACAGAGTCAATCATTCTAGCTCCATCCTCTAAAATGAACTTTGGATTAGCTTTTGTGATAATTAAGGTTGCAATAGTTGCTATCACAGCAGCTATACCAATAGCAGCTGTTCCGCTAATAGAGGTAAATTGTGCTATTCCTAGAGCTACAATTGCGATTACTAGAGGTGGTAAGAAAACTTTATTTTTAAGTTTTCCAGATTGAGTTTTAGCAAACTCTCCATCGAGGGGTTTGGTAGGTAGCATTTTAACTTGCTTAGAAACGGTCAAGCAACCTAAGGCTATTATTAAAATCCCAACTATATTAGCAGGGATATAAGGTCCAGCTATGAATATAATACCTAGAATTGACCAAAATATTGAAGTACCAATTCTAGCTTTATGATCTTTATTTGTAAATGTATAAACTGATAGGGAAATCATTAGGAAGCCCACTAAGGCATAAAAGATTTCCAATAAAAAATTTGATAGTGCTGCCATATCCATAATCGATTCCTCCTTTAATTATCTTTTTTAGAATATTTCTTAATTAATGATTTATCTAATAAATGATTTTGTACTAATACCATTATAAATAGTATTACAGCTATTGGGATAGAAGCTTTAGCTACATCAAGAGCATCTACTACATAGCCTTGTTCCTGAAGTGTACTGGTTATTAGAAGTACTCCTGAGCTAGCCATAAATAAGTTTTGTCCAAAGAAGTTACCATAGTTGTCCATAGCTGCAGAAGAAGCCTTAATTCTATCCTCATCTTCCTTATCAATTTCTCCAAAGTTACTAACGGCAGCACCTTGTGCCATAGGGTTAACAAGAGGTCTAACAAATTGAGGATGTCCACTCATTCTAATAGAAAGGGCAGCTGCCACTTGTCTAACTAGGGCATAGACACTTAATAGCTTTCCAGCAGAAAGAGATTTAGCATTACTTATAAGAGTTGCAGCTCTTTCTTTAAGTCCATATCTTTCACACATACCAATTACAGGTAATGTTAATATGAATAATGTTATGGCTCTTTGAGATACAAAAGTTTGTCCTAGAGTAGTCAATATTTCGTTAATACTCAAACCAGCAACGAGCCCTGTTAAAACCCCCGCAGAAAGAACCACAGCAATAGTATCGAGTTTTAACGTAAAACCAATGATAACAATTATAATACCGATTAATTTGATCATTATTATCCTTCCTCCCATGAATTTATATAATTTTTTAAAATTATACACTATTATGAAAAGTAAATATGTATACAGGTATACAAAGAACGGATAAATATTAGGTATAGATGAAGTTGATTGGATAAAAATAAAATTTAATCATTATGCATCAATAACTATTTTTATCCATATTGTATTAGTAGTTGTAGTATGATAATATTAGTCTAGTAAAATGGAATAATTAATATTTATAGCATATTTTTAGGGAGATGATAAGAGTATGGGAAAAATTATACTTACCATAGTAATAACAGTATTGATGCTCCTATTTGCAATTTTCTATTTTGGAGGTATCATATTTGTTACTTTTGCAGAAGGAATAAAGTTATTGCCAATAATTTTGCTTTTAATTGCCATAGGTATAGCAGGAGCAATTATTTATAATATGATAGAAAGAATAAAAGAAATAAAAGGGGGAGACGAAAATGATATTAGTAAATACTAATTACATTGCAGGAAAAGAGTTAGAAATGTTAGGAATGGTTAAAGGGTCAGTGGTGTGGTCTAAAAATATAGGTAAGGACATTCTTAGTGGTCTTAAAACCGTTGTAGGTGGAGAGATAAAAGGCTATACAGAAATGATGAATGAAGCTAGAGCCATATCTACAAAGCGTATGGCTGACGAAGCAGAAACTATGGGTGCTGATGCTATAGTAAATATAAGGTATGCAACAAGCTCAATAATGAATGGTACATCTGAAGTTATTTGTTATGGAACTGCAGTAAAATTTAAATAAAATTATCTGAGATAGACTGAGTCAAATAAAAAATTTTGACTCAGTCTTTATTATTTATTGCAAAAATAATGTTTTAATACGACCTTTAAAGAAGGACTACTAATATTCATATAGCTTGTATATTATAATAATGTAATTTTAAATAGAGGCTAGAAATAAAAAGTTTAAATCTTTTTGTATAAATAAGCGTATATAAATAAAGGATATTTCTTAAGATATAGGTATTAAGATTTAAAGTATGAGTAGAGAGTTAATACGTTCTTATATAACGATCTTCACTAAAGTACAACGACTTCTAAGTATCAAAAATACTGATACTAAGAAGTCTGTTAGTAAGCTTCAGTGGGAGAAAACTCCATCTTAAGCAAAGAACTCTATTTATATGAAATATGGAGGTATATATATGAAAAAGAATAAATTTAAATTGTTATGTAGTACTTTAGTTTTAACTACGGTGGTACTTTTTTCAGGGTGTAATAATATAAATGCAGGTGAAAGTGAAAAAGAGGAGGAAACTGTTGAAGTAGGAAATACAGAAAATCAAGATAATGATGAAGTTTCAGCAAGCACAGAAGATAAAGGGGGGATTATTAAAAAACCTAGTGATTCTGCGAGGGAGCTTGAGTTTAAGGATAGTTATGAAAGATCTCCATATTATAATTCAAGTAAAAAATATCCTATTATCACTATTTGCAAATCAAAAGAATGTTTAAGGGAGCATGAAGGGAAAGTAAAAGGACTTACTGTAAGTATGCTGTCATGTGTAAATGAAAACCGTGACGTAGATGCAAGCAAATATGATGATGAGTTTTTTTCTAAAAAAGCTTTAATTATTGTAACACTAGATGAATCAAGTGGATCTGTGAGGCATAAAGTAAAAAAGGTAATTAAAGAGGGCAATGAAATTTCTATAGCGATTGAGAGAATGGTTCCTGGAATTGGAACTGCAGATATGGCAGAATGGAATATATATATTGAGTTAAATACTGAAGACGTAGATGAAAATGATATAGTGAATCTTGGTTTGATTAAAGGTCTAAACTAGTTTTTAAATTTATGGTGAGCATGTAATTATATTAAGATTCATGCTCACCATTTTTTATGTAATTATTTATAGTTCATATTTCTTTTATAGTTGGAAATTATAGAAAAGGTGAATTACTTTAAAATAAATGCGCTATAAAGATGTAAAAAGGTATATAATAAAAGGTAGAGTAAATTTATTGAAAAAGGAAGAAATTTTAATTAGGAGAATTGTGAGAATGAAGTTTGATTTAGAGTTGAGAGAGATAAAGGATATATGTGGAAATGTTATTTTTAATAGAGCCATGGATATGTACCTTAGAAATAAAGTTAGAAGTATAAGGATCAATGAAAACTCTATAAATATATTATCAGTTACAGCCATAGTACAGTCAGCCTATGATGTAAATAATTATAAAACTAGTGTACTTATAAATAATAAAAATTTTAAATTATATCCCAACTGTAGTTGTGAAGCTTTTAGTCAATATCATATGTGTAAGCATGTAGGAGCTGTACTTATAAAGTTAAATAAGGAAGGTGTAAGAGGCAGGGGTATAAATATTCCTAAGTCTGGAGAAGAAGAGCTTCTTGAAACCTATAAAAGTACCTTTGACAAGGCTATTAGAGGAGTTAAGAAAGAACCTCTAAATATGGATATTACCTTAGTGGTAGAGGATGAGCACTACGGAAGTAAGAAAAAAAGTTTTTATTTAGAGTTAAAGATAGGAACTAGTAGATTATATGTGGTAAAAAATATTCGTGAACTTATGGAGTGCATGTATACAAGTGGTGGAACTATTAATTTTGGAAAAGAGCTTCAGTATAATAACACTAAATATATGTTTAAAGATAAGGATCAAGAAATCATGAATATTATAAAGGAAATTTATGATTTAAATTTAGAAGTAATGAATAGGGTATATACTAATCGTTCTGTATTCTTTAGTGGGAAAAGGGTATTTCTTTCAGAAGGACAACTTAAAAATATTCTAACCATTAAAAATGGGAAGACTATCAATTTAGATTATAAGGGAGAGCATTATAAAGATATAACTGTTTCATTAGGAAACATGCCTACTAGTTTTTATATGTTTATGAAGGGAGAAAATCTAAATATAGATATGAATGGTGAAATCTCACAGGCCATTTGTGAGAATACAGGACTTTATTATTTAAATAATACTTTATATCTATTGTCTGAAAAGGAAAAAAGTGATTTTACTCCACTTCATAGAGCATTTATGAAATCAAAAAATAATACTATATCCTTTAAAAAAAGTAGTATTAATGATGTGGCAAATTTTCTTCTACCTAAATTAAAGAGTATAAGCCCCATTGTTATTAAAGATGAAAGTGTAAAGGAACTTATAAAGGAGGAGCCTTTAGTAACAGAATTTTACTTAGATAAGGATAAAGATAGAGTAACTTGTGATGTGAAGTTTAATTATGGAGAAGAAAGCTTTTATTATAATTTAGAAAATGAAAGTAAAAATATCAAAGAAGAAAATCAACAATTATTAAATGAAAAAGAAGTGGGCGTATCTGAAGATATTAGTGAAGATATAATTATTAGAGATTTAGTGAAGGAAAGAAAGACTATAGAGAAGCTTAATGGACTTGGATTTAAAAATATAGATGAAAGTTTTTATATTGAAAATGAAGATGAATTAGTAGAGTTTTTAACCTATGGTGTGGAGGAATTAGCTGAGGTAGGAGAGGTTTACTACTCTGATAGCTTTAAGGAGATAAAAATATTAACGCCTAAATCCTTTAATTCTAGCATTAGATTAAATGATTCAGATCTTTTAGAGTTTAATTTTAATATTGAAGGAATTTCTAAAGAAGAATTGAAGGCAACTTTAACTTCAGTTAAACAGAAGAAAAAATACTATAAACTAAAGAATGGTTCTATAATTCCACTTCAGGGAAGTGAATTTAAAGATATTTATTCTGTTATTGATAACTTTGATATATCAATTTCAAAGTTAGCTAGTGGAAGTGTAGAAATACCTAAGTATGCATCCTTATATATAGATGAAAAGATCAATAAGGGGGCATTGAATTTTGTTACAAGAAATAAAGGCTTTAAAAATCTTATAGATAATATAAAAGATGTAAAAAGTAATGAATATAAGGTTCCAGAAGAACAAGGTGAAGTATTAAGAACTTATCAAGAAATTGGGTTTAAGTGGTTTAAGACCTTATCTCAATGTGGATTTGGTGGAATTCTAGGAGATGAGATGGGACTTGGTAAAACCCTTCAAGCTATAACATTTATAAATTCAGAAAAACAAGAAGGAAATTTGAGAAATAAGGCACTAATTGTATGTCCCACTTCATTAGTTTATAACTGGGTTATGGAATTTGAAAAATTTTCTAAGGGTCTAAGGATTGTAGCTGTAAGTGGAAATAAAGCAGAGCGAGAAATATTAATAGAAAACATAGAGGAGTACGATGTAATAATTACGTCTTATGCATTAATAAGAAGGGATTTTGAATATTATGAGAAGATGAAATTTGATATTTGTATTATCGATGAAGCACAATATATTAAGAATCCAACTTCTTTAAATGCAGAATCTGTGAAGTCAATTCAAGCTAAGAGTAAATTTGCTATGACAGGAACACCAATAGAGAACTCACTTACAGAACTTTGGTCTATTTTTGATTTTATAATGCCTGGATATTTAAAAACCCATGGAAAGTTTAATAAAAACTTTGAATTGCCTATAGTAAAAGAAAAGAATGATAAAGCTTTAGAGGAATTATTGAAGCTTATAAAACCATTTATTTTAAGAAGATTTAAAAGGGATGTAGCTCTTGAACTACCACCAAAGATAGAACATAAAATAGTGGTGGACATGACTTCAGAACAGAAAAAACTATACTATTCTTATGTAGATGCCTATAAAGAAGAGATGGAGCAGGAAATAAAGGAAAAAGGCTTTAACAAAAGTAGGATGAAGATACTGTCACTTATTACTAGACTTAGACAAATTTGTTGTGATCCCGCTTCCTTTATAGAAAATTATAAAGGTGATAGTGGAAAGTATCATGCTCTTTATGATATTTTAGAAGAAGCTTTAGAGAATAATCATAAGGTACTATTATTTTCTCAGTTTACTACAATTCTAGGGAGTATAAGAGAAAAGTTAAATAAAAAGGGCATAAACACTATGTATTTAGATGGTTCTGTTCCATCTAAAGATAGGATGAATTTAGTTAAAGAGTTTAATGAGGGGGAATCATCAGTATTTTTAATTTCTTTAAAGGCTGGGGGAACAGGAATTAATCTTACATCAGCTGATATGGTAATACATTTTGATCCATGGTGGAATCCAGCAGTGGAAGAACAGGCTGAAGATAGAGCTCATAGAATTGGACAAAAGAATACTGTGGAGGTAATAAAACTTATAGCCAAGGGAACTATAGAGGAGAAAATTTACAATATACAAGAAAAGAAAAAAGAAATCATAGATAAAGTAATAGATGGAGAAGAACATACGGAATTGACCTTATCTTCTATGAATGAAAAGGAACTAGAAGAGTTATTTTCATAATGAAATTCTATATGAAAAGTGTTTACTACAGCGTATTTTAAGAAGATAATTACCAATTAATTATATTTAGATAATGAAATTTTTAGCTTATCGAAATAAATCATTGAAAATATAAGGGATATGAAGTATAATTATATTGTGAAGAATAGTGTTTAGATATAAGGTACTTAAAGTTTACAACATGAGAATTTAAAGGTTAAGAATTATCTTAGCCATAATTATATGTTATGTAATAAATATATTAAGATGTATTTTGCAAGGTTAAGATTTTTCTAACCTTGCATTAGTACTTAAATAGACAATTTAATTTAGAAGGGAGATACTACATGGGTAGACAAAATGCACTAGGTGAAGAAAAAATCACAAAATTATTACTTAAGTTTTCTATACCAGCCATCATTGGGATGTTGGTTAACGCACTATATAATATTATAGATAGAATGTTTATAGGACACATTCCAGAGGTAGGAAATTTAGCAATTACAGGTATTGGAGTAACTATGCCAATATCAACTATTATATTAGGCTTTGGTATGTTAGTTGGAATAGGTACTGCTACTACTATTTCCATTAGATTAGGACAAAATAAGAAAGAAGAAGCAGAGAAGATTCTAGGAAATGCTTTTACTTTAATTATAATCATTAGTTTAGCTATAACAGCTATAGGATTAATCTGGGGAAAGGATATACTAAGAATGTTTGGAGCTAGTTCAAACACCCTAGTATATGCTGAAGAATACATGCAGATTATATTTATAGGTACTATATTTAACATGTTAAGTTTTGGACTTAACCATACCATAAGAGCTAGTGGAAGTCCTAATATAGCCATGGCATCTATGCTTATAGGTGCAATTACAAATATAATTCTTGACCCAATATTTATATTTACATTAGGAATGGGAGTTAAAGGAGGAGCTATAGCCACAGTAATAGCTCAAATTGCTTCAGCTATATGGGGAGTAAGTTTCTTTTTAAGGGGAAATGCTAATCTTAGAGTTAAAGTTAAAAACTTTAAGCTAGAAAAAAAGTTGATACTAGCTATATTTGCTATAGGTATGTCGCCATTTAGTATGCAAATTGCTGCAAGTATAGTTCAAGTAATATCAAACAATGCTTTAAGGAGTTATGGTGGAGATTTAGCCATAGGAGCAATGACTATAATAAGTAGCATAACTATGATAATTCTTATGCCGATTTTTGGATTAAATCAAGGAGTACAGCCTATTATTGGATATAATTATGGAGCTAAAAAATATGATAGAGTTAAGGAGGCTATAAAGTATCCTCAAATAGCAGCTTTAATTATTGCTACCATAGGATTTTTAATGGTAGAACTTATTCCAGGAGTTTTAGTAAAGTCATTTAACTCAGATCCACATCTACTTTCAATAACAAAGTATGGAATGAGAATTTTCCTTTCTATGATTATTTTTGTAGGGCCGCAGATTATAAGAACTAATTACTTCTCTTGTATTGGAAAAGCTAAGAAATCCATGTTCTTAAGTTTATTAAGACAAGTAATACTTTTAATACCATGTATTATAATTCTTCCTTTGATACCACTTCCTAATGGAGAAACTCTTGGATTAACAGGAGTATGGTTGGCGGGGCCAACTAGTGATTTTATATCTGTTATAATCACTAACTTTATCTTTAAACATGAAATAAAGAAGTTAGATAATCCTAACTCAGAAGATGGAGAAGTTATGGGAGAGGCCATTTAAGTTTCTCAACTTAGATAAATGAAAAAACTGTTAGCATAATAGTATGTTAACAGTTTTTTTATATTAAAAAGTCTTTATATTTTAATTATACGTCGTGTAGCTTTTAAACTATAGAAATACCACCTTCAACAAGAATATGTTGAGAAGTTACGTAGCTAGAAGCATCTGATGATAGATAAATAATTGTTCCATTAAGTTCACCTTTTTTACCTGGTCTTCCAGCAGGAGAAATAGCATTGTAAGCTCTAAGAAAAGGTTCATGCTTAAAAAGAGTATTTTCTGTCATCTCAGATTCAAAAAGGCCAGGACCTATAGAATTAACTGTAATATTATCTTGCATATAGCTTGCAGCCATACCCATAGTTAAGCCTCTAACAGCTGCTTTAGAAGTATTGTAGGAGTGACGGAAAAGAGAAGGATCTTTGTCTGCAATAACAGCATTTATAGAAGCTATGTTAACAATTTTACCATATTTCCTGTCTCTCATATGAGGAACTACATATTTACTCATTAAGAAAATTCCCTTAACGTTAATGTCCATAACTTTATCCCAAGCTTCAACAGACATGTTTTCAACAGAACCTGCAGTTGCAACTCCTGCGTTATTAAGAAGGATATCAATTTGTCCAAAGTGCTTAATAACTTCGTCTATTGCTGCTATAACACTTTCTTCATTAGCAACATCACATTGAACAGCTAGAGCTTTTCCACCATTATTTTCAATTTCTTTAACTACATTATCAAGTTTATCTTTTCTTCTTGCAAGTAGTGCAACACTAGCTCCATATTCAGCATAAGCTCTAGCGGCATCAGCTCCTAGTCCACTAGAAGCACCTGTAACTATAGCAACTTTACCAGTAAGATTGAATAAATTGTTCATAACATCAAATCCTTTCTAAAATATAAATCTCTTGTAAATATTATCAATAAACAAATATTATTAATAGATATTTACTTGCTATAATAATATAGTAGCATAACTTCAACATATTGTAAATTAATTAATTATTTAACAAGGTGCTTTAATACTAATTTATAATTAGTATTATGCTAATCTGAGAGATTAATTGTCATGCAGTTGTAGATTTATCATACAAAATATTCTATAATTTTAATATACTCTCAAGTATAAGACGTTAGTCTTGAGGAATATGAATGATTAATATTTGTAGAGCTAAAGTAGAGGAAGAAAGTATTTTAAGTAATATTGCTATAAATTCGGAAGCATATTGGGGTTATGGTGAAGAATATATGAAAAGTTATAAAAACACTTATGGTGTAAGTGAAAACTATATAAAGGAGGAGTAGAATTGAAATTAAAAAATAAAACTTTTTTAGGAATCTGCTTAATACTATTATTATGCAGTTTTAGTGGTTGTACATTGGATACAGGGAAAGCAGATGTTTATGATAATAATGAAAAAATTGCAAAAGATGGAGATAGCTATAGCTATGTAGGTAGGAATGAATCGGGTTCTAAAAATGAAATTACCGTTAAATATGGGAAGTTTTCAGGAGCAGATACAATTTGGAATATAGAATCAGAGGGACAAAGTGAAATTACCATTAAATATGATTCAAAGGTTGAAAGTGGTGATTTTAAAGGGGTTTTAATTAGTCCAGAAAAACAGGTGGAGGATATACTAGTAGGCACTAAAACTGGAGAAAGAACAATAAAATTAATAGAGGGAAAATATAGATTTAAATTTGTAGGAAATAAAGCAAAGGGAAAGATTGAAATTTCAATTAAAACTGAAGAGGATGAACAGGTTAAGATAAGAAAAGTAGATAATGACTAATATTAAATCGTTTATAAGGGACATATGAAAATAATTAAGTTAGAAATCTTAGTTAATTTCCATATAGTCCTTATTTATATTATTACAGTTATACTAACATAGAAAATTCATTATATAATTCTATTCTGATATTAAAGAAATCTTTTGTTTTATCAATGGTATTATCTTATTTACATTTTCTTTACCAGTATATATCACACGGATAACACCTTTTCCTTTACAAGCATAGATTTCGTATCCATCACTTGTTTTATGAACAATTAAAAGATCTAGCTCATCATCATGTAAAATAGGAGGCGTAGTATCATCCGTTCTTGAGTCATCACCATCCTCCCATAATTCTAAGAGTAGTTTTTGGGACATGGATTTAAATCTTACTTGATATACTTCATTATTTAGTATAGCATCATGAGATTTTAAATAGGTTGTAGTAGGATTAGTCATTATAGCCCCCATTTCAAAACTAGTATACTTTAATGGAGCAAAAAAGGTTTTTTTCAAATTGTAGTGACGTTCATAATTAACTTCCTCAGAAGTGGAAATTGGAGTTTCTTCTAAGGTTTCTGAGTTTTCTATTTCCTTTAGTCTTATAATTGCCATGGAAGTCGTATCATCAGGAATAGTTTTTTCATCATCATAACCTGTAAACAATGATGTGAAGGTTAAAACTACTAAAGTTATTGAAAGTAGAATTAGACAAGAACTAATAAAAATAGATACTATATAATTAGACTTCCAAGGTGCATTATGATCCACAGAAGTTCCTTGTAAAAGGCACTTTCTAAGTTTGCCTATATATATAATTTCAAACAATCCATTAATAAAGGTTGAAATAATTATTAATTGGGAAAGAAGTTCTAGAAAACTCATATTTACTAAAACACTAACGTATCTTTTATCAATAAACATAGGGATAACTGCATAAAATGCAAATAGAATTGCAAAAGAAATAAGAAGTTGTGTTAAAGCTTTTTTATAAAAGGGTTTTAATAGCTGTGCATATTCTTCGGGGATAATATGAACCTCTGTGGTATTGAATTCATAGGGTGATGAGAAAATATGAAAATTGTTATAGTTTGTAACATATTCCCATCCATGAGCTTTATACATTCTAATTTGTTCTTCTCCCAATTCATTCTTTTCCTTAGACATTTCTATTCTATAGTACATATCCCTAGGTTCATCTTTATTAAATTTGGCGAAATATTTCCCCATTTTTTCTATGAAAAGTCCTCTTTTAGCCATGGAATTAAGCCAGCTTTCGGTAACACCAATTTTCCAAGGAGAGCCTGGTTTAAATTTATAAACAGATTTACTCAAAATTAAATCCTCCTAAAAACATGAATAATATATTACATATTAAATAAATTATACCAGTAAATTTGATAGAAGTTAATCTAAAGTTAATGAAAGTCTATTATTGTTCTTAAAAAATTATGAGTTTATGAAATGTACATTTATTATTTCAAATTTCTTAATACTTTTTTAGACAAATAAGTAAATCTGTATAATTACATTTTAATTGTATTAAACTATAATAATAAATAAGCAATCTTCATTAATTAATTTAACTAGAAAGTTGAGGTAATTATTATGAGTAAAAAATCAAATAAAAGTAGCATAAATCCTTTAGTGGCTATAGGAGCTATAGCAGGGGCAGCAACAATAGCTACTTTAGGAGCTAAAAAACTTAAGAACAAATCACAAAGTCAAGAGACGGAAATTGAATATATAGATCATTCAGGAAAACAAGTTTACTTTGTTGGAGGAGGTTTAGCTTCTTTAGCAGGAGCAGCTTATCTTGTACGAGACTGTAATTTTAAAGGCGAAAACATTCATATTATAGAGGGAATGCAAATTCTTGGTGGTAGCAATGATGGTGCTGGAGATGTACAAAATGGTTTCCTATGTCGTGGTGGTAGAATGCTAAATGAAGAAACTTATGAAAATTTTTGGGAACTATTTTCAAGCATTCCATCTTTAGATATGGTAGGTAAAAGTGTTACAGAAGAAATACTTAACTTTGACCATTTACATCCAACTCATGCTCAAGCTCGTTTAGTAGATAAGTATGGTGTAATTCAAGATGTAAAAAGCATGGGATTCAACAATGAAGATCGTATGGCTCTTGGTAAATTAATGATTACTCCAGAAGAAAGTTTAGATGATATGACTATAGAGCAATGGTTTAGTCATACCCCTCATTTCTTTGAGACTAACTTCTGGTATATGTGGCAAACAACCTTTGCTTTCCAAAAATGGTCTAGTCTGTTTGAATTAAAGCGTTATATGAATCGTATGATTTTTGAATTCTCTCGTATAGAAACACTAGAAGGAGTTACTCGTACACCATATAACCAATACGAATCTGTGATTTTACCAATAAAGGCATATCTAGATGAACATGGAGTTGATTTTAGTATAAATGCAACGGTAACAGATTTAGATTTTAGACCAGGTAATGAAATTACAGTAACAGCTATTCATGTAGAAGATGGAAATGGAGAAAGAGTTATTGAACTAAATGAAGGTGATGTTTGTATCATGACTAATGGTTGTATGACTGATAGTGCAACTTTAGGTGATCTTCATACACCGGCAGCTTTTGACCCTAGTGCTCCAATCTCAGGTGAGCTTTGGAGAAAAGTTGCTAATAAAAAACCAGGACTTGGTAATCCGGATCCTTTCTTTAATCATCCGGATGAAACTAACTGGGAAAGCTTCACTGTAACTTGTAAAGGAAATAAACTATTAAAATTAATAGAGCAGATTTCTACTAATATTCCAGGTAGTGGTGCTTTGATGACTTTTAAAGATTCTAATTGGTTAATGAGTATTGTAGTTGCAGCTCAACCACACTTTAAAGCTCAAACAATGGATACAACTATTTTCTGGGGTTATGGGTTATATACAGATAAAGTTGGAGATTATGTAAAGAAACCAATGCGAGACTGTACTGGTGAAGAAATGTTAATAGAACTTTTACATCATTTACATTTAGAAGATCAGATAGATGAAATTATGGAAGATGTGGTGAATGTTATTCCATGCATGATGCCTTATATAGATTCTCAATTCCAACCTCGTAAGATGTCTGATCGACCAAAGGTTGTACCAGAAGGATCAACTAACTTTGCTATGATTAGTCAATTCGTTGAAATACCAGAGGACATGGTATTTACTGAAGAATATTCAGTACGTGCAGCAAGAATTGCAGTATATACTTTATTCAAAGTGAAGAATAAGAAAATCTGTCCGGTAACTCCATATAAAAAGAATCCTAGGATACTAAAAGAAGCTTTAAAAACTTCTTATAGATAAACAGATTATCCATAGTTCATTAATGGTTATTATGGATAAAAACTTCCACTAAGTCAAAAAAACTAGTAGCTTCATTTGTGCTGAAGCTACTAGTTTTTTATGTTAATATATTTATATTTGAATATGGTATTAATATCCTATACAATAAAATAAAGGAATGAGACTGGGACGAGAGAATTTATTTTATATGAAAGTAGTGATACGAGTGAATGATATTATCTTAATAGCAAAGCATTATTTTAAAGGGTTATCAAAAGAAAATGGTCTAACTACCAGTAAAGTTAGAGCGTTTTCATCAAAGCTATATAAAACTATAGAAGATAAAAGTATTGATAATATTTTTAATATATGTGAACAATTACTTGATGAACATAAATGGGAATTAGGGGTTATTGCATACGATTGGGCTTATAGAGTTAGGAATCAGTATAATAATGACACATTTTTTGTATTTGAAAGTTGGTTAAAGAAGTATGTTACAGGCTGGGGAGATTGTGATGATTTTTGCACACATGCCTTTGGAGAATTATTAAGTCAAAATAATGAACTATTTAAATATGTGATAATTTGGACAAATCATCCAAGCTTTTTTGTGAGACGTGCAGCTGCTGTTATCTTAATTTATCCTATTAAAAAAGATAAGTATCATGGAATCAATCCTTACATAATTTCAGATATGCTTATGAAAGATGAACATCATCTCGTATTGAAAGGGTATGGCTGGATGCTAAAAGTGCTGTCACAGGTTGAAAAGGATAAGGTATATGAGTATTTATTAAAGAATAAAAATATTATGCCACGAGTAGCTTTTAGGTATGCTTTAGAGAAGGTTGATGAAGAAACTAGAAGAAGATTGATGATGAGTTAATATATATTACTATTATTGATAAGGTTATTATACTTAAAATATAAATTTTTAAATCATATTTTTATTTGTTGACATTATCACTAATTAGTGATAAATTTAGATTATGAAAGATATAAAGAAATTAATTAAAGAAAATAACTTAGACCTATCAACTTTAGTCGTATTTACTAGAGCAGAGCATGAAATTCATAAAAGGGAGTTTCAAACTATAAAGGAAACTGGACTTACAGTTGCTCAGTTTGGAGTTTTAGAGGCCTTATACAATAAGGGAGACTTAAAAATATATGAGTTAATAGAAAAAATATTAACTACTTCTGGTAATATAACTGTGGTTATAAAAAATTTAGAGAAGGAAGGATTAGTAAAAAAGATTATAGATCCAGAAGATAAGAGAGTTGCTATAATCTCTATAACAGATAGGGGGAAAAAAATTATTGAAGACATTTTTCCAAAGCATATTAAAAATATTAATAGGATCTTTAGTGTTTTAACGGATGAAGAAAAAATTATATTAAAAAGTATATTAAAGAAATTTAAAAACTTGTAATGAGTTTTTATAAAAATTTATCACTAATTAGTGATAAAATGGAGGTTGTTATGTTAAAGAGAATAGATAGTAATAACATGGGGAAAAGTAACTACGGATGGTTAAAAGGAAATTTTCATTTTTCTTTTGCAGAGTATTTTAAACCAACAAATATTAATTTTGGTGTGCTTAGGGTACTAAATGATGAGGTTATGAAGGCTAATTCAGGATTTGATATTCATCCTCATAATGACATGGAGATTATAACTTACATTGTAAGAGGAGAATTAACTCATGGAGACAGTATGGGCAATATTGGAAGCTTAGAGAGAGGTCAAATGCAATATATGAGTGCTGGCACAGGAGTATACCACAGTGAATTTAATCATAGCAATGAGGATTTAAGGATTCTTCAAATATGGATTATGCCTGATAAGAAACGATATAAACCTAATTACGGAGATTATAGATTTAATTGGAGAGATAGAACCAACAATTGGCTCCACATGGTATCTGGCACTTTAAAGGATGTACCTATAAATGTTCATCAAGATATAAATGTGTATGCAACTTATTTAGAAAGGGATAAAGAGATATACTTTAATGTAAATAAAGGAAGACAGGCATACTTAGTACAAATTGAAGGTAACTCAGAAATTAATAATGTGCATTTAAATGAACAAGATGCCTTAGAAATAGTTGAAGAAAACATTAAAATTGAAGCTAATGAAAACTCACATTTAATTGTAATAGAAATGAATAAAACAGAAGCACTATATATATGATAACTACAATATAAAATTTAAGAACAAAAATAAAATTATGTCTTGTGTGATGATATATACAAGATAAAAAAGGAGAGAAAGATATGAGTAAAGTATTATACATTAAAGCAAATATTAAGAAGGATGGAGAATCAAGAACTTTTAAGGTATCGGATAGTTTTATAGAGGAGTATAAAAGTAGTAATCCTAATGATGAAATAATTACTTTAGATCTATATAAAGAAAATATAGATTTTCTAAAACCAGAGGATTTAGGAGAAATATTTGGAGCTAAAAATGAAGAAAGTAGGAAGCACCCAATTCTAAAATATGCATATCAATTTGCAGAAGCAGATAAATATGTAATTGCAGCACCAATGTGGAATTTAAGTATTCCTGCAATTTTAAAAGCTTATATAGATTATGTAAGTGTTACAGGAATAACATTTAAGTACACAGCAGAAGGGCCAGTTGGACTTTTAAAGGATAAAAAAGCTGTACACATTGTATCTAGAGGAGGAGAATATGGGGATGCACCATATGAAATGGGGGATAGATATTTAAGAACAATCCTAGGATTCTTTGGAATTCAAGATATGAAGACTATTGCTGTAGAAAGTTTAGATGTTGTTGGGGCAGATGTTGAAGGGAAAGTTGAACAAGGAATAAAAGTAGCTAAGGATACTGCCAAGTTGTTTTAAAATTATATGTGTTAAAAAGCCATAATTAGTTTTATGGCTTTTTTATATGGATTAAATATTAATAAAAAAAGAAATGTATTTACTTTATTACTCTACCATGGTAAATTAATAAAGTAGTAGATTATAATTAAGTGGGGGGGATAAGCAAATGAGTAAAATATTAAGAAATGTAATAATCTATGGAATTATTGCAGTAATGGCATTATCAATAGCAGGATGTAACAATAAGTCACAGGATGCAATGGATAAGGAAACGCTTATAATTGGTTTTGATGATACTTTTGTTCCTATGGGATTTAAAGATAATAATGGAGAAATAGTAGGTTTTGATATTGATCTTGCAAAGGAAGTATCAAAAAGAATAGGTAAACAAGTAACATTTCAGCCTATTGATTGGTCTATGAAAGAATCAGAACTTAACTCAGGAAAAATAGATCTTATATGGAATGGTTATAGTATAACCAAAGAAAGAAAAGAAAAGGTGAATTTTACAAATCCCTATCTGGAAAATAGACAAGTTATAATAACTTTAGTGAATTCAAAAATAAATAGTAAAGTTGATTTAAAAGGTATGAATGTTGGAGCACAAAATCAATCTAGTGCAGTAGATGCAATAAACAAGGAAGAGGAACTTTTAAAAACCTTTAAGGATGGTAAGGTTTATACCTTTGAAACAAATAATGAAGCATTAATGGATTTAGAAGCAAAAAGAATAGATGCTGTTGTAGCTGACGAGATTTTAGCAAGATATTATATAAACAAAAAAGGTGAAGGTAAATTTAAAATATTAAATGATGATTTTGGAGATGAATCTTATGGTGTTGGTATACGAAAAGGTGATGAAGAATTGCTTGAGAAGCTTAATGAAGCCTTTGAGGATATTAAAAAAGATGGTACAGCTAAGAAAGTTTCCGAAAAGTGGTTTGGAAAAGATATAATTAAATAGGAGTGTATTTATATGAATAATTTAATTACCCTATTACCACAAGTATTCCAAGGATTAAAAGTAACCATTGAGGTATTTATATTAACCCTTGTAATTTCAATACCTCTTGGAATACTAGTTGCGCAGGGACGATTATCTAAAAATAAAATATTGAACAAAATAACAAGCGGGTACATTTTAATTATGAGAGGAACCCCTCTACTCCTACAAGTTGTATTTATATTTTTTGGTTTACCTATTATAGGGATAACCTTTAACAGATTTCCCGCTGCTATATTAGCATTTACTCTTAATTATGCAGCATATTTTGCAGAAATATTTAGGGCTGGAATAATTTCTATAGAGGAAGGACAATACGAAGGAGCTAAGGTTCTTGGCTTTTCTCAAAAATACATATTTTTTAAAATAATTCTTCCACAAGCTATTAAGAGAATACTTCCTGCTCTGGCAAATGAGATTATTACACTTGTAAAGGATACTGCATTAGTGTATGTAGTTGGATTAGACGAACTACTAAAAGTTGGTAAAATAGCATCTAATACAGAAGCTTCTCTTATGCCCCTTTTAATAGTAGGAATGATATATTTACTTTTAATTGCATTATTTGGTGAAATCTTTAAAAAGTTAGAAAAAAGGTATAGTTACTATCAATAGAGGAGGGTATATTGTGCTTAGAGTAATTGGATTAGAAAAAAGTTTTGGTGATAGTAAAGTTTTAAAAGGTGTAAACCTTGAAGTAAAAGAAGGGGAAATTACTGTTATAGTAGGACCTTCTGGTGGTGGAAAAACCACCCTTCTTAGGTGTATAAGTGGATTAACTAAACCTGATAAGGGTTCTATAATAATAAACAACAAGTATTTATACAAAGATGGAGAAGGGGCTCAAAGAAAGGAAAAGTTGGAAATACCGATGGATGTGGGGCTAGTATTTCAAAATTTTAATTTATTCCCACATATGAATGTTCTGGAAAATATTACAGAAGCTCCAAGGGTAGTATTGGGAGTTGGTATTGAAGAAGCTAAAAATAAAGCTAAAGAAATATTAGGTTTTTTAGGACTTAAAAATAAAGAAAATAGCTATCAATTTCAACTTTCAGGGGGACAAAAACAGCGAGTTGCCATAGGAAGGGCACTTGCAATGAATCCAAAACTTATATGTTTTGATGAACCAACCTCTGCCCTAGATCCAAGCATCACTGAAGAAGTAGCGAATCTTATAAAAAAATTAAGTATTGAAAAGGGCATGACAGTTTTAATTATTACTCATGATATGACTTTTGCAACTATAGTAGCTGATAGAATTTTATCCATGGATAACGGAGTATTAAAAAATGAACATATGTATATTTAAAGTGAGGATAATCTATTAATGATGGGATTATCCTTCTTTCATTTCGTTTATTATTAGAGGATAGTTTTATAAAAGAAATAGGAAAAGATATTAATGTCCATTAATGTTATATTATATTTTTTGCAAATAATTACTTTATTTAAATCAATGCTTATCAAAATTGTAAAGAAGAACATATTATGTATATATAGATAAAATATTTTTAACTATATAATAGAACCTATCTAATAATTGGAGGAATATTATGGAAAGTTTTTGTAGGATTTGTGATGAATTTGCTGAGATACTTGGAGCAGAAATTCTAAGTACAGAAAATAATGTTTGTACAGTAACATTTATGAGAAATATAAATGCAGAAATATTAGGAAGAAGAACAAAATCACCACTAGCTTTAGCAGCATTATTTTCTTTTGAATCTCCTGATAATAATGGTAGAACTCTTAATTTAGGTGAAACAGTTATACTTCAGAATGAAATAAATGATTTTATATCTGCGCTAAGAGCAAGAGGAATACTAGTAACTGCACTGCATAACCATTGGTTATTTGAGGATCCAAGACTTATGTATATTCATTTTGAGTCAATTGATAGGCCATTAGACTTTGCTAGAAAAGTGGCAGAAGCTCTAAGGGTATTAAGAAAACAGCATAAATAATTTTAATGGGGGCATCACAAAATAAGTAATTAAGTTATGGAGTGATGCTCCTTTTGCTATTTCAAATAAAAATAACCGAAGGTTTTGTTGGGGTTTAGCACCCAAAACATAGCATAATAAATTCAGTTTTAACGTTATTTTTTCCACGTGTAAAAAAACGAGTGAAATTATAGTCACTTTTCAACACTCCAAAAGTACCTTCAACTTGAATTGATCTATTCATTTAAAAGTGTTAAGTTAGGTGACAATAATGAAAGACTAATGTAATAGATGTAAATATGAAGTTAGTTATAAAAAACATATAATTTACTTAAAAGAAACTATAGGAGGATATAAAATGAAAAAATTAATAGGAATTATTGTAAGTATAATAATAGTAGGTGGAGTTTTATTGTTAGTAAGTTCTAACGGTATAATTAATCTAGGTTCAACAAAGTATTACGTTAAAACTGTAAGTGAATATAAGGATATAACAAGTGAGAATAGTGGAGGATACAATACGTATGAGTATAAAATAAATGGGTATGATAAAGAAGGAAATGAGAAATCAATTACATTTACAACGTCAAAGATACTAAAGGTTGATAGATATTTAAAGGTATATGTTAAGGGTGAAAAAACAAAGAGTTATGAAGAAGTTGAAATAAAAGAACTACCCGATAAGGTAAAAGAAATCTATAAATTAAATTAGTTTATTATTCAATGTTTTTATTTGAGAAGGAAATTATGTTAATATAGGACTAGAGAAAACATAATTTTTAGGGGATGAAAATACAATGAACGCAATTAATCACTTTAAGACTATAACAAAGCATAAGTTATTAGTTATGAAATACTGCTTTAAGGTGGGGTTATATAAACAAGGAATATTACATGATCTTTCTAAGTACTCTTGGGTAGAATTTTCAGCAGGAATAAAGTATTACAGAGGAGATGTTAGCCCTAATGGAATACAAAAGAAGGTGGAAGGATATTCTAAGGCTTGGCTTCATCATAAGGGAAGAAATAAGCATCACTTAGAATATTGGATTGATTATGGTACGAAAATACAAGATGGAATAGTTGGTATGAAAATGCCCAATAATTATGTAGTTGAAATGTTTATTGACAGAATTTGCGCTTGTATGAATTATGAAAAAGAGAAGTATAAAGATAATTCGGCTTTAATATATTATGAAAGGGGTAAGGATTATCAAATTATTCATGAGGACAGTAGGGAATTATTAGAGCTTTTACTTAATAAGTTAGCAAGTGAAGGTGAACAGATAACTCTAGATTATATAAAAAAACAGATTTTAAAATAACATAATAAAGCCATCTGAAAGGAGAAATTACTCCTTTTAGATGGCTTTAATTTTTTAGTTTTTAAATTTTGTACCCTTAGGATAGATTATTTCTATCCTACCATCACTGCTACCAGTCATGTGACCTGCATTAGATTTAAAGAGGGTTTTCCCTTTAAAGCAATCAAATTGAGACATTGTACCATAGGAGCTAAGAAGAATAACCTTTTGGTTTTCGTCATAGGTATAGTTAATATATAGTTTGTTATCCTCAAGTTTTGCTGTAACTATAGGGTTTTTGAAATAATTAAGATTTATATAGTCCACTTCATTGCAGGGAAGATGGTATTTTACAATAATATTTTCATAAATTTCTTCTATTGAGGAGTCGCTATAGCGAGTAGTAAAAATATTTTCTTCATCTTCATTAAATTGAGTTACTATTTCAATAGGGATATCAGTGTTAAGATTAGTTAGAGCCACTTCTATTTCTTTTTCTTCAAAATTTTTAAAGGGGTTATCGTTAACAAAGTTTATGGAATCAGATCCCATTTCACTATTGCTATTGTATGGATAATTATGGGTAAAAACACTTAAAGATATCACAATGATAAAACAGAAAAGGGCAATTCCACATAAAATAAATCTAGATTTAGTTGTATTTTTAGTCTCAGCTTTATAATATACTATAGTACTATTTATAACTACAGACAAAATAAGTAAAATTCCTAGTGTTATAGTACACTTTACAACAAATATGCCAAGGGAAGGTTCTTTAGTCCAAAAGCTAAAAAGATTTCCAATGGTAATGAACAGAGCTCCATTGTTAAAGAATGCAGCCACTATAAACATTATGAAAGTAATATAGAAATACATATGAAATTTTTTACTCAAAACATTGATTAACAAAGTCAGGGCAATTAACATGGAGCCATAGAGTAAATTAACTATAAAACCAGAGATTAAGAAAGGTAAATTTATAGGATAAGCAAAAGATATATTAGAATTTAATTTTCCAATTAATGCCCAAATGTTATATTGAATTAGGTATAAAAGTAAAGAAGTTACTGACACTTTTAATAGAGTAATGTAGTTAAACAGAGCATAAGACATAAATCTTGTTTTATTATCCTGGGGAAAAGCTTGATGTTGATTATTGAAGGAGTTATACCACAATAAAGTTCCAATGCTTATACTAATTGCTAGGAAAAGACCATTAGTGGTATAGGTCTGTAGACTGTAGGTAGTTACATCTTTAGAATAAGTGAAAATATCCATAAGAGTTGCAATTAAATCAATTGCAAAAAAGGATGCAAGTAGTATATAAATTATCCAAAGTGCCTTTTTATGCTCTTTTGAGCGTATTTTATATAGATTATTAATATTTTTTAATTGTCTTTTATCCATAACTCCTCCATGCCTCCATTATAATTATTTTCAGTCAGATAAATATATAGCTCTTCGGGACTAATTCTTGAAATATTCAAATTGTTAGTTGATATCTCTATCTCTAAAGATTCTGTAATTAAGCCTTCTATTATTGCAAAGGAGGTTATGTTACTAAAATCTTTATATAGTACTTTTTTATCTTTAATGAAATTTACTAAATTATCAGGATTTCCATCTACTCTATAGGCAGACTCCTTTATAGTATCCATAGCTTCATATAAAACTAAAGACCCATTATTAATTATTACTAGTTCTGAAAGAATATTTTCCAACTCTGATAAAATATGGCTAGAAATAATTATAGTTCGTGGATGTTCTATATAATCTCGTAGTATGATATCATAAACAGATTTACGAGTTTTAATATCCATGCCTAAAATTGGTTCGTCAAACATGGTAACCTTGGCACGACAGGAAATACCACATATAAAGTTAAATAAACTTCTCATACCTTGAGATAAATTTTTATACTTAATTTTCATTTTAAGATTAAAATGTTTCAAAAGGTTTTCTGCAAACTTAAGGTCAAAGTTAGGGTACATCATATTATAACACTCAACAATTCTACCTAGACATAAGTTAGATTCATAGGACATATTATGATAGCTATATACAATTTCCTCTAATACCGATAAATTATCCATGGGTTCTTCACCTAAAACCATTAATTCTCCTTCGGTTTTCTCAATTAGACCTGCACATAGTTTCATAAAAGTAGTTTTACCTGAGCCATTACTACCGATTAAACCTATGAGTTGATTTTCATTAATTTCTACAGATAGATTATCTATAGCCACCTTAGATTTATATCTTTTAAAAAGATTTCTAGCTATAATGCAAGAAGTCATATTATTTATCCTCCTTATAGTGTTTTTTTATAGTTTCAAGTACATAATCTTCAGATAAGTCTAATTTTTTTGCTGTATTGACTAGATCTCTTACCAGTTTTTCAAAGGTTTCATTTTTCCTTCTATTCATAATTTTTTTCTTTGCATTGGGAGTTATAATCATAGCTAATCCTCTTTGTTTTTCAAGAATACCTCTTCCTACTAATAAATTAATTCCCTTAGCTGCAGTAGCAGGGTTAACTGTAAGCTCTTTGGCAATTACTAATTGAGAATAGCAAGTACCACTTTCTTCCAAAGTTCCACTAAGAATATCATCTTCAATAGCATTTGCAATTTGAACATATATAGGAACTAGGCTATTTACATCTATTTTCAAGGGTAAACCTCCTTTGTTTCAGGAACTACATTACATGAGTAATGTAGTATTGTACTTTTAGTATATTATCATTAGGAATTAATGTCAATTCTTTTAAAAAAAATAATTAAAATATAAAACGATAATATTTTTATAATATAAATTCAAAACTTATAAAAATGAACATAGAATGAACAAAAATGTGAATATACAGGTGTAATGCTGAGAATTAATAAGAAATAAGGGGGAAAAAGGGGAAAAAGAGCGAATATGATACTTTATTTTTTTGTGATTTTATAGTAATATAATTATAGAATATCGATAAATATTGACTCTCAAAGTCAAAATTTGTTGGATTTATATCTAAAATCTTAAAGTACATAGGACAAGTTATTATTTATACGTGTAAAGAAAGTTATGAGTATAATATACAATATAAAATTATTATGAAATAAATAAAGAAATTGATAAGATGGGGAAATGCTGGAAATTATAGAATTTATGCCGTGAAATGGCTAAAAATTTTTTCGTAGGTCTGAAAACGTTTAAAGAGCGATGAGGACTAGAATCTTAAATTAAAGCATAAAAATTCTTAATTCATAGGATAATTATACAAAAATACATGAATGTTTCTCATTATTTCATAAAAGTGTGTATATTTAAGAGCATGTTACTAATATAAAATCTTTATTGGCTTATGAATAAAATATTAACTATGTGCTTAAAGTAGATATAAATAATTTAAGCTACTATATGTGGCAAGCACTAATACTAAATTATTGGAGGGATTTACATGGCAAAGAATAAAAGGAAATTATCATTTCCAACTGCTTTTACAGTATTAATTATAGTATTGCTTTTAGCAGCAGCACTAACTTATGTGATACCAGCTGGTTCATATTCAAAGTTATCTTATAATGCAGATAGCACTGTGTTTGAGATTACTGCTCCCAATGGAGATATAAAAGAAATGCCTGGTACTCAAGAAACCTTAGATGAACTTAAGGTTACTGGTGACATTTCTAAATTTGAAGATGGTAGTATTAATAAACCAGTAGCTATACCAGGTACTTATGAAAAAGTTGAACAAAGTCCACAAGGTATAATTGATATAATTCTATCACCTATTAACGGAGTATATGATACTATAGATATAATTTTATTTGTATTTATTATAGGTGGAGTTATTGGAGTATTAAATAACATTGGTGCATTTAATGCAGGGATTGCAAGTCTTTCAAGATTAACTAAAGGAAAAGAATACATATTGATAGTATTTATTACTTTCTTGATTTCTCTTGGAGGTACTACTTTTGGACTGGCAGAGGAAACAATAGCTCTGTATCCAATAATGGTTCCCGTATTCTTAGCTGCAAACTATGATGTTATGGTATGTATTGCAGCAATATACATGGGTTCTTCTATAGGAAGTATGTTCTCAACAGTAAACCCATTCTCAGTAGTTATAGGTTCTAATGCTGCTGGAATAAGCTTTACAAATGGACTTAACTTCAGAATTATTGCTTTTGTTCTTGGTACTTTAATAACTATAATATATATTTTAAGATATGCTAAGAAAGTTAAAGCAGATCCAAGTAAATCATTAACATTTGCAGACAAAGAAAAAATTGAAGCTAAATTTGCTAGTCAAGGAGAAGCACCAGAATTAACTTTAAGATTCAAAATTATATTGTTAATATTCCTTTTAACCTTTGTAGTTATGATTTATGGAGTTTCTTCTTTGGATTGGTGGTTCGCAGAAATGACAGCTCTATTCTTAGTAACTGGTATAATTATTGGATTCCTATCAAAATTAGGGGAGAAAGAGTTTGTAAACCAATTCGTAACTGGAGCTGCTGATTTAATGAGTGTTGCATTAGTTATAGGGGTTGCTAGAAGTATTAACCTTGTATTAGAAAATGGTATGATTTCTGATACAATACTTAACTTCTTCTCTAATGCTATAGCAGGTATGAACGGAAATATATTTATAGTACTAATGCTTTTAATATTTATAGTACTTGGATTCTTTATTCCTTCTTCATCAGGACTGGCTGTTCTATCTATTCCCATTATGGCTCCTCTTGCAGATTCAGTTGGACTTTCAAGAGATGTTATAATTTCAGCTTATGTATACGGATTAGGATTAATTTCATTTATTACTCCAACAGGATTAATTCTTGCAACATTAGAGATGGTTGATGTAACTTATGACAAGTGGTTAAAATTTATAATGCCTCTAATGGGATATATAGCAGCATTTAGTGCAATAATGCTATTAATACAAGTTAATTTTTAATATGAAATAGTAAAACTTTATAGAATTTTAAAAAATCCCCCTAGGATAGGCTAATTATAGTCTATCCTAGGGGGTATTTATATATATGATAGTTATTTCTTTTGATTTAGCAATATAAGAAATAAAAGTTGTTATAGTTAAATATTTAACATAAATAATAATTTATAAAAAATATTAACTATAAATAGTATATTAGTTATAAGTTTCATAAAAAATAATATAATGTAATATAGCGTATTGTAAAACAAAACAAGGGATGCTACAATATGTAATAAGATGAATATATAGGGAGGGAATTTGATGAAAAAAGAAGACAGTTTTAAACCGTTCATTTCTGCTGAAAAAGTCGTACCCGAATTTACATTAACATCTATTATTTTAGGAATTTTACTGGCAGTACTTTTTGGTGGAGCCAATGCTTACTTAGGTCTTAGAGTTGGTATGACAGTATCAGCTTCAATTCCAGCAGCGGTTATCTCAATGGGAGTTATACGTGTTATTCTAAGAAAAGACTCCATTCTTGAAAACAACATAGTTCAGACAATTGGTTCTGCTGGTGAATCACTTGCAGCTGGAGCTATTTTCACATTACCAGCATTATTTATGTGGGCATCAGAATGGGGAACAGAAGCACCATCTTTACTGGAAATTGGAATTATCGCACTTTGTGGTGGTATTCTCGGTGTTTTATTTATGGTACCACTTCGTAAAGCTCTTATTGTTGAAGAACATGGAGTGCTTCCATATCCAGAAGGAACTGCTTGTGCAGAAGTTTTACTTGCTGGTGAACAGGGAGGAGCAAAATCTTCTACAGTGTTTGCAGGTCTTGGAATAGCTGCATTATACAAATTTATTGCTGATGGATTAAAGTTATTTCCAAGTGAAGTACATTATGAACTTACAGGCTATAAGGGATCTGGAGTAGGTATAGACGTACTTCCAGCACTAGCAGGAGTAGGTTATATATGTGGACCTAAGATATCTGCATACATGTTATCTGGTGGAATAGTTGCTTGGTTTGTATTAATGCCATTAATTAGTTTATTTGGCGGAGATGCAGTTATATACCCAGGTGCAGATCCTATAAGCGCTATGGATTCTTTTACAATTTGGAGTAAATATATCCGTTACATCGGTGCAGGTGCTGTTGCAATGGGGGGTATTTTAAGCTTAGTGAAGTCACTACCATTAATTGTGAAAACATTTAGGCAAGCGATGAAGAGCTACGGTAGAAGTAACACTATTAGTGACCTTAGAACAGAACAAGATTTACCTATGAAAGGTATTTTAGCAGCTTGCTTAATAATTATTATATTAATGTGGCTAGTACCTGTAATTCCTGTAAATCTAGTTGGTGCAATTATAATTGTAGTATTTGGATTCTTCTTTGCTACAGTATCTTCTAGAATGGTAGGATTAGTAGGAAGTAGTAATAACCCAGTATCAGGAATGGCAATTGGAACATTATTGTTTGCAACAATTATTTTAAAAGCTACAGGAACTATTGGACAAGAGGGTATGACTGCTGCAATCGCAATTGGTTCAATTATATGTATTATAGCAGCTATTGCTGGTGATACATCACAGGATTTAAAAACTGGTTATATCATTGGTGCAACACCTAAAAAACAACAAATCGGCGAGTTAATTGGAGTGCTAGTATCTGCCATAGCTATAGGTGGAGTGTTATACCTATTAAATAAGGCATGGGGTTATGGTTCTACAGAATTACCAGCGCCACAGGCAACATTAATGAAGATGGTAGTAGAAGGTGTAATGGAAGGAAATCTTCCTTGGGCACTAGTATTTGCAGGTGCAGGTATTGCAATTGTAATTGAGATACTAGGAATTCCAGTATTACCATTTGCTGTAGGACTTTATTTACCAATTCACTTAAGTACACCAATTATGGCTGGTGGATTAGTAAGATTATACTTTGATAAGAAGAAAAATGTTTCAGAAGAAGAAAGAGGTCAAGTTGTTGAGAATGGTATTTTATACACCTCAGGTTTAATTGCTGGTGAAGGATTAGTAGGTATTTTACTTGCAGTATTTGCAATTATCCCAATTGGAGCATCTACTCTTGGTGATGTAATTAATATTTCAGAAACTATAAGTTTAGGCAATATTGGTGGTTTAATCTTCTTCTTGTTCTTAATATTCACAATATTCAAATTCAGTGCATCTAAAAATAAGATTAGAAAATAGAAATTATTTCTTGCAATAGTCTATTAAAATAAAAAATAAGTTATCCGACCTAGGGAAAACCTAGGCCGGATATTATTTAATAGGAAGTGAATAGTCATGTTAAATAAAGAAAAAAGTGCACAGAAGGAAAATTATTTAGATTACATTCCAAAGAAAAATGAAGAATACACTTGGTCTTTAAATGAAAAAAAACTAGTAGTAGTAGATATACCTAATAAAGGACTTCATAATAGAATTGCTCAAAAATTCTTCCACAAACCTAAAGTTAGCCATATAGAGCTAGATGCCTATGGAACTTTCATATGGAATTATATCGATGGAATGAATACAATTTTTGGTATTTCGGAAGAGGTAAAGAAACACTTTGGTAAAGAAGCAGAGCCTTTACTAAACCGTTTAGTAAAATTTTTTCAAATTCTTCACGAGAATAAATTTATTCTTTACATAGGGAAGGAGAATAAATAATGCCAATTAGAATTCAAACAATTATAGGTATTTTATTATTTGCAGTAGCTACTGCTATTATATATGCATGGGGACTAAAAAAATCAGGTGCACAACAGAAGGATCTTTTACAAATCTTATATAGCAAGGGTGCCCAAAAAGTAATTAAGAAGTTAAAAACACAAAAGTTCATTACAAAATCGGAAATAGAGCAAGAAGTTTTAGGCGTTACAGCTTCCCAATTCTATAGCAGAAAAAAAGCTGTAGTCACTGACAAAAAAGAATTTACAAGAACTTTAATAGAATTTATGATGAATAAAAATCTAATCATGGAAGATGTTGATAGTAATAAAAGGGTGTATAAATTAAGATAATAAAAATAAATTAAATATAACAAAAGTGTGCACAATCATATGATTTTGCACACTTTTTCTATAACTAATTATAAAGTTTTTGGTGGTTTTCTCCAAAGAGTTTCATTTACTGCTCTTACAGTTTTAGTAAACTTTTCACAAGTAACAGAAATTTCTATTTTTTCTTCTGAAGATAACCTTTCACTAGAGAATAATCTCTTTATTCCATAGCCAAAGCCTAAGGTTCCAAAGCCGAACTGCATTTCTGGAATTCTGCCCTTGCTTAGATTCATATCCATAGGTTTTTGATTTTTTAGTATATCTTGCTTAGTTTCGGCAGGATGTTTATCCCAGAAGTACTTATATTCAGGGTTTAATTTATATGCAGTTTCATGAACTTCCTTAAATAAAGTGAACTTTACATAAATATTATTCATGGCATTTTCTAATCTTTTTCTTGCTTTTGCATTTGCTTTTTCAATCTTTTTTTCCTTTGACATTAAAATTCCTCCAAAATCACTATATGTATATAATAATTACTATTCAAACAAATAATAAGGTATAAATATCATTATATATAGAATTCTATGCAAATGCAAACTTTTACACAGTCATGTGAAGAATTATGTGCTACAACGGTTGACGCAGTAATTGATTAAAGTTAGTCTATCAAATTAAAGATATAGTAAGAATAAAAAAATGTATGAAGTTTTATAGATTTACAACATATTTATGAAAATATATTATTTGACATTGGATATAATAAATTTTATAATTAAAGTGAAAATATAATTAAATAAATTCATATATATGAATTTATTTTTAAGAGTATAAATTTTATTTATCAATGTGAGTTGAGGTGATATGTTGAACTTGCCAAAGATTATTAATATTCAAAAGTATTCTATCCATGATGGGAATGGAATTCGTACCACCATTTTTTTCAAGGGATGTCCACTATCTTGTCTATGGTGTCATAATCCAGAAAGTCAAAATTATAGTGAAGAACTTATGTACAATGAAGAAAAATGTACAGGGTGTATGGCATGTATAGATAGTTGTCCTCAAAGGGCAATTTCAAAGGAAGAAAAATGCGTTGTTACAGATAAAATCAAGTGTGATCTTTGTAAGGAATGTATTGACTATTGTGTAAATAATGCTCGTGAAATTGTGGGGAAAGAATATACAGTAGCACAGCTTGTTAAGGAAGCAGAAAAAGATAGAATGTTTTATGAGGAATCAAGTGGAGGGATTACATTATCTGGCGGAGAGGTTATGACTCAAAACATGGACTATATAGAAGAATTATTAAAAAAATTGAAGAAAAAGGGATATAACATTGCCATTGATACTTGTGGTCAAGCTCCCTACGAAAATTATAATAGAATACTTAAGTATGTAGATACTTTTTTATATGATATAAAACTTATGGATAATGAAAAGCATATAAAATATATAAGAAAGTCTAATAATCTTATTCTTGAAAACTTAAAAAAGTTAAGTGAAGCTGGAGCAAATATCAATATAAGGATACCCTTGGTAGAAGGGGTTAATGCAGATGATGAATCTATAGAAGAATTAATAAAATTTTTAAAGAATAATATAAATGTACATAAGATAAATTTACTTCCTTATCATAATACAGGGAAGAGCAAATATGAGAGACTTCAAAAGGTCTATGAAGGAGTTAACTTTGAAGCACCTAGTAAGGAAAGAATGGAGACTGTAAAGGGGAAATTTGAAAAGGCTGGATTTATAAATATAAAAATAGGAGGTTAATTCATGGAAAGAGGCATGAATGAAAGAATAAAAAAATTAAGGACTCAAAGTGTAAACACTGTTCCTCATATATATATGGAGAGAGCTAAGCTAATGACTGAGGCCTATAAGAAGTATGAAGGTTCTGTATCAATTCCAGAAATGAGAGCTTTAGCATTTAAGTATTTTATGGAGAACAAAACTTTATGCATTAATGATGGGGAACTTATAGTTGGAGAAAAAGGAGATGGACCACAGGCAGCTCCAACATTTCCAGAACTATGTTGTCATACCCTTGAAGATATGCACATAATGAATGATAGAGAATTAATTTGCTTTAAAGTAAATGAAGAGGATTTAAAAACTCAGGAAGAAGAAATTATTCCTTACTGGGAAAAAAGATCTATTAGAAATAAAATTATAAATGCCATGAGTGATAAGTGGAAGTCGTGTTATGAAAGTGGAATTTTTACTGAGTTCATGGAGCAAAGAGGTCCAGGGCATACAGTAGGCTCTGAAAATATATACAAAAAAGGATTCTTAGATTATAAAAATGAAATTAAGGAAGCTATATGTAAATTGGATTTTTTAAATGACAAAGAAGCATTTTCAAAAAGAGAGCAACTAAATGCTATGAGTATTAGCTGTGATGCTATTATGATTCTAGGGGAGAGATATGCTAAATATGCTAGAGATCTAGCTAGCAAAGAAATAGATGAGAAAAGAAAAAAGGAGCTACTTCAAATTGCAGCGAACTGTGAAGTAGTACCAGCCCATGCTCCAAGGACTTACTGGCAGGCAATACAGATGTATTGGTTTGTTCATTTAGGAGTAACTACAGAATTAAATCCTTGGGATGCATATAGTCCAGGAAGACTTGATCAACACTTAAATCCTTTCTATGAAAGAGATGCAGAGGAAGGTATTTTAGATGAAGATAAGGCTAAGGAACTTTTGGAATGTCTATGGATTAAGTTTAATAATCAACCATCACCTCCAAAGGTAGGAGTAACCTTAAAGGAAAGTGGTACCTACACTGACTTTGCTAACATTAACACTGGTGGAATTACACCTGAAGGGCAAGATGGAGTAAATGATATAAGCTATTTAATCCTAGATTGCATGGATGAAATGCAGCTGCTTCAGCCAAGCTCAAATGTACAAATCAGTAAAAAAACCCCTAAGAGATTCCTGAAAAGAGCTTGTGAAATCTCTAGAGAGGGATGGGGTCAACCTGCCTTTTATAATACAGAGGCCATTGTACAAGAACTTCTTAATGCAGGTAAATCCATAGAGGATGCAAGAAGAGGTGGTACTAGTGGATGTGTTGAAACTGGAGCATTTGGAAATGAAGCCTATATTTTAACAGGATACTTTAACCTACCGAAGATATTAGAATTAACATTATTTAATGGATATGATAAAGTAAGTGGTAAGCAACTAGGATTAGAATTAGGATATGCTAAGGAATTTAAAAACTATGAAGAGTTATTTAGTGCTTATAAAAAACAAATAGAGTATTTTGCAGATATAAAAATAGAAGGAAGTAATATCATTGAAAAAATATATGCAGATTATATGCCTGCACCTTTTCTTTCAATTATAACTAATGATTGCATAAGAAAAGGAAAAGACTACAATGCAGGAGGAGCTCGTTACAATACTAACTATATACAAGGGGTTGGTATAGGAACTATTACTGATTCTCTAGCTGCTATAAAATATAATGTCTATGATAAAAAGAAATTTACCATGGAAAAATTGATAGAAGCCATAGAAAATAACTTTAAAGGCAATGAGATAATTGCAAATCTAGTTAGAAATAAAACTCCCCAATACGGTAATGACGATGATTATGCTGATGAAATCATGACATCAGTATTTGATGCGTATAATAAAATAATAACTGGTAGACCAAATGTTAAAGGCGGATGTTATAGAATCAATATGCTACCGACTACTTGCCATGTTTACTTTGGAGAAGTGATGATAGCTAGTCCAAATGGTCGTCTTGCTCATAAACCAGTATCAGAAGGGATATCACCTGAAAAGGGAGCAGATACTAATGGACCAACGGCGGTTATAAAATCAGCCTCTAAGATGGATCATCTAAGAACTGGAGGAACTCTTCTAAATCAAAAATTCACCCCAAGTGTAGTAGCAGGAGAAGAAGGACTAGACCACATGGCTAACTTAGTAAGAGCTTATTTCAATATGGATGGCCATCATATTCAATTCAATGTAATTGATAGAGAAACTTTAATAGAAGCTCAAAAATATCCTGAAGATTATAAGGATTTAATAGTAAGAGTTGCAGGTTACAGTGACCACTTCAGAAATCTAAGCAAAGAACTTCAGGACGAAATAATAAACAGAACAGAACAGCGATTTAACTGACACTCCAAATCTATGATTTGGTTAGTGGAAGTTACTCCACCGAGTGAATGCGAGGCGGAGCATATTATAAAAATATAAATATAAAGGGGTCTTTAAAATGGGAATGAAGTTAGGATTTATTGGTTGTGGAAATATGGCAAAAGCTATGATCGGAGGAATTATTTCATCTAAGATTCTTAGTGCAGAGGAAATTATAGCTTCTGATTCATATGCTGAAGGATTAGCTAACACAAATAAGGAGCTAGGTATAAATATTACTGCTGATAATAAAGAAGTAGCAATGAATAGTCATGTGATAGTTTTATCTATAAAGCCTCAATATTATGATAATGTAATTAAAGAAATTTCATCTGTGATTAAGGATGAAACTATCATAGTAACTATAGCACCAGGTCAAAGTCTTGAAAAATTACAAGGTCAATTTGGAAGAGCTGTGAAGATAGTTAGAACTATGCCAAATACGCCAGCTCTTGTAGGAGAAGGAATCACTGGAGTGTGTAAAAATGCTTTAGTCAGTGAAGAAGAATTAAATTATATATGTAATATTTTAAGTGGCTTTGGAAAAGCAGAAGTTGTAGAGGAAAGAATGATGGATGCAGTTATGGCTGTAAGTGGAAGTTCACCGGCTTATGTATTTATGTTTATTGAAGCCATGGCAGATGCAGCGGTAATGGAAGGCATGCCAAGGGATAAAGCTTACAAGTTTGCAGCTCAAGCAGTTTATGGTAGTGCTAAGATGGTAATGGAAACAGGTAAACATCCAGGAGAATTAAAGGATATGGTATGTTCTCCAGGAGGTACGACTATAGAAGCGGTGAGAGTTTTAGAAGAAAGAGGTTTACGTAGCAGTGTCATTGAAGCTATGAAGGCATGTGTAGAAAAGGCAGGAAAAATGTAGAGTTATTAAAGTTATCCCCTGTCTATTGATATCCCCGACATGTTAAATCATTATCACTCTTTAATATGTTACAGTAGACAGTTAACCTTAAATTACAACACACAAACAATGAAAAAGAACTATAGGAAGGATATGTGTCCTTCCTATAGTTCTTTTTGAATGTTATTAGAAGTACTATTTTCTAGGTTTTATGCTAAGGTCTATAGTATAGGATAGATCGCCCTCATCTAGGTATAAACCATGTATCATAATAGTGTAAATAGATTCGTAGTTAGGGCTTAATTTTCGTAAATAAGCATCATGATTTTCACTTTCTTCATATATACTTTTAAATTGTAAAAAATCTTCATATCTAATAACTTCCTCTCCAAAAAAGTTATTTAATGCTTTACCACTTTCATAACAATCATTAAAAGCATTTTCAGTAAGCTCAGAAAGGTCCCATCTACTACTTGTGGTATTTTTTAGAATATAGTTATTATTAGTAGTAGAAGAAATAAAGTAAAATTCATGATAAGCGTTATCTATATGGCTAAGCCATTTTTTATCATCTTCAGACTTAGAAGTAGGCTTCCACTCGCATGTAATATAGTTACAGTCTTTATCTATATTATAATAGGGTAAATTTTTACCCATTGCATCATGTATTTTTTTTTCAGTTTCTAATGTATATGATTCCATTATGTTGCTATATTTATTATAATAAATTATTGTTCCAGCTATTAGAATTATAATGAAGAGTAATAATTTTTTTCTCATTATTGTACCTCATTTTTTAAAATAAATTTTTTAAGTCTTCTATATTTTTTATATTTAGATGTTATAATAAAAGTTTTACGTTTAGATTTTTTTTCTGTTTCACCATGTTCTATTCCATCAGTCTTTAGAACAATATAACCTCTTCTATTCTCTACAACTGAAAAATTTTGCATTTCAAAGTTCATAACTAAGGTAGGTCCATTATTGCTAATTTTTGTACATGTATCTAAAGTTTTAGGATTTCTCTTAGATTTTTCATTTGTTAATTTTTTCAATAGAGTGTTACCAAATATTTTTTTTAATAATGAAGGTGACTTTGTGCTCTTGCTGTAATCTTCATATTCATATGCGAATAAGATATTTTTATCGTAATCAATAGCATAGACTAAGCTTTCAGCAGGTTCATATAAATGACCATAAAATATATCTATAGGTACATGCTTGGAAACCTTAAATCCAACTATAAGTATAATAATAGCAATCAAAATTAAAACAGTAGCACTTAAAACAGCAGTACCTATAAATATGGGTTCTAAAAAGTCATTAAGGATACCTTCTTTTATATATTCATTCTTAATAAAACTTACACATACAAGCATCGCTAGCACTTCTATAGGTATCATTAATATTAGTGCCATAACCCATTCACCTATATTATCTATGTTACTATGTATATAAAACTTTTTTACCAATAAGATCCCCTCCTATATAGTTAAATTACTCCAAAAATCCTCTAGTCTTATTAGTGGAATTCTTATAAGGTGGTATAACAACCTTATCTCTATTCAAATATTTTCGTATTATATTGCCTAATCTACTACAAGAATAAAAAAAAGCCAGTAAATTTATAATAGATAAACCGGGAATAAACCCAAATTCAATATTTGCTTTTATAACTCCTAAAATAAGACACAAAACTATAAGATAAAGTGCAAGATTAGAACTTAAAAACCTATAATGAGATAATTTATGTCCTATACCAAAATAGTAATAAGAAAAGCAAATTAACCCGAAAACAATAACTATAATACAACTTACATAGGAAAATTTTTCTATATATGATGAAGAGAATATTTTTGTTATTATAAATAATATTAATGAAGATATTGTTAATCCTATTAAATATTTCAATTCTGAACTAAAACAGCAAATTTCTAATTTGCATTTTTTAAATCTAATGATTAAGGCTTTTAAGGAAGTTAAAAGTCCAATTATAACTAATATAAATAATATATTTAAAATAAGGTCATTAAAGTAATAGTGAGTTTTAAGAATTAATCCTACAGAAGAGTAAAGTTCAAAAAATAAGATGATAGAGAGTCCAATACACCCCCAAAAGCCAATAGAAAGATAGCTGAAGTCTTCTGGAGATTCTTTTTCTTTATCAGGGAATTCACAATATTCCTCTATATCTGGTAGTGAGAACTTTTCAGTTATTTCATTAATAAAGTCACCATTATAAAAAGTATCATAGATATGAAATTCCTTATAATATCTTTGGAAATAGTTAGGATTTATGGTATCTATTATTTCGTTTGCAGAGTTAGGTGATAAATCACAACAATAATTAATACCCGTAATTGAGTAAAGTTTTGAAAACGTATTATATTTGATTTTAGTAATACTCTTTAAATCAATATATTTCACATTAATAGTAAAATCTGTTCTAGTTAAATCATTTGGACTTAATTTTATTAAAATATTACCCCTTATGAAAACCTCTGTATTTTCATCAAGATGAAAGTAAGCATATTTATCTGGATTTGCAAATGACAGACAAATAAACAGAGGAACAAGACATAACCCTGCACCTAGTCCTAATGTAGGCCAGAAAATTTCTCCTTCAAAAAAATAAGTGTAAGCAAAAGGAGATATAAAACATATAAATGCAATTATTAATAAAATATTCATTGCAGGTCTTCTAACTTTTTTATCTTTAGGATATAGATAAGTATTATGAATCTCTTCTATAGCTTTTGTTTTACGAATAGAGGATTCTAAATAATTATCAGAATTGTATCTTAGATATTCACATACATCATTAAATTTAGATAAATTTTTACATATTATAGCAGTTCTTATATCAGAATGAGACATACCTACACGTTTCCCCCCAATCATAATAAAATTTTAAAAATAAAGTAAACATTCTATTTATATTGTACATCCTATTAATATATTGTCAATATTTATGCAAAAATGAAAAATAATGAAATATAAGGGAGCTAAAAAGGGTATTATTAGTTTTGAAGCATTAAAAGTTCATTGACATTATAGAATTATTTAATATCAAACAATTTATTTTTATAATTAAAGAATTGAATAATTATAATTAAGACTTTAGAAGTATTATAAATATAAAAATTTCTCATAATCATGAATTTAGCTTCACATATAAAATTCCTTTTGAATACATTAATAATGATAAACTTTTAAATGAATTAAGAAGGAGTTTTAGAATGTTAAATGATATGGATGAGAAAGTAAATTCAAATAATATTTATCCCTTTGAATTTAATAATGGACAGAATCACAAAGATGTAAAATATACAGTTACTAATGATAGATATATTATAATGTTTCTTAAAAATGAGATAATTATGGGGCTCAAAGATACTAATAGTGTAACAACACTTAATTACTATGAAGAACAATTAAAGGAAACTAAGAATACCGAAACTATTAATTTTTTTAAGATATTACTTAAGAATTCATTACCTGATGTTGAAATAATTGGAGAAGGTGAAGGTGATGAAAAGAAAAATTATTTTGATTTTGATGTACCTGATGAAGAAGTTATAGATGTACCTACTTATTCACAAATAAGGTATAAAGGAATTTATCACGGTATAGATTTATGTTTTGATTTTAATAATGGGGAGCTAGACTATAAATTTATACTTCAGCAAGGAACAAATCCAGAAATTATTAATATGACTTTTGAAGGTATAGACCGCATTAAATTAGATAGAGATAAAAATGCAGAAGTTAATATAAAAGAATGTAAATTATCAGTTCTAAAATCTAATGCTTATCAAAGTTATAGTGAAATAAATATAGAAGTAGCTAGTGAATTTAAAATTGAGGGAAATAGTTTATATATAGATGTAGGTCATTATGATAAAACTCTTCCTCTAGTTATTAAATCAGCACTATCATACTTCACATATATGAGAGGAGAAAGTGATGGTATGGAATATATAATAGAAAATGATAGCATAGAAAACATTGAATTAAAGGATATAACAAATTCTTCTGATATAATGACTGATAGTCAAGGTGATTTACCAGTTGAGGAACAAAAAGAATCCAATATTAAAAGAGAAAGTGGTGACGGTGAATTGAATGTTTTGGATAGTGGTCATCATAAAGAACCAGACATTGAAGATGTTTATAATATTATTACAAATCCACGTTATGGATTGGCAGAGATAAAAAGAGAAGTTAGAGCTATAGAAAGAAATGTTAAGGAGACCATATGTAGATTAGAAGCTAGAAATAGAGAAATCCAATGTAAACTAGACTGTATAATAGCTTGTATGAATTGTAAAAGAAAGTTTGCTTTAACTACTGGTAGAGTAAGAAGAGAATGTAGAATAGCTAATTTATTTATTAATATAAGAAATAATTCTAGGACCCCAGTAGAATTAGAAATACGCAGAAAAAATATATGTAATGATAGAAGCAGGGTTTGCACTATTTGTATAACAGTAGGACCATGCTCATGTAAGGAAGTTATTTTCCGTAACATTCCAGATACTTATGAAATAGAAATTAGGGGAGTTACAGAAGATGTAAGAATAAGAGTAACGGAAGTATGTTGCGGAGATAATGGTTCTAGCAGACCAATAAGATTATGTAGAATACCTGATCCAAGTTAAAACTAATTATTTTATAATTTTAATAAAAGGCTAACTCAGAATTTTGAGTTAGCCTCCATATAATTACTCTATTACTTTTAAAATAGTATCTGAAAACTTACGTTTTGGCATTGCTACTTCTTCATCATAATATCCAATAGGAATAACTGAAACAATTTCCTCTGTATTAGGGATTCCAACAATTTCAGCTACCTTTTCTTCATCAAAGATGCCAAGAATAACTGTACCTAGACCTAGTTCTTTAGCCTTTAATAAGAAAATCATGTTAGATAATCCGCAATCATACATTTGCCAACCATCACCCTTAGCAGAGTCAAAGCCACCATCACGAGTATAACCAGATCTAAATTTAACTACACAAGATACTATAATAACAGGAGCACTTTTACATGAAGGTTTATTAAAGTCGGGCATTGCTTCTATTATTGCATCTTTTACTTTAGCGTCTTTAATTGCATAGTAACGAGTTACTTGAGAATTTTTCCAAGACGGAGCATAAGCAGCAGTGTTTACTATCTCCTCTATAATATCATTACTTACTTCTTTTGAGTTAAAGTTACGAATACTTCTTCTTGTTTCTATACACTTTTGAAATTCCATAATCAAACACCCTTTAATCTTTCTGTTTATATTTAGTTTCATAAAATTTAGATAAAATAATCAATCTTTTTTAAATTACCAAATCTAAGAAAAACATAATCTTATTACCTATTATAGTATAGTATAGCAAGGCCATGCAACTAAGAAATTTTTATTAGTTTTCAGGATTTATGTTATAAAGAGCTAAATATATATCCCTAAGTGATGACTATAGATTCTGCAGTTTTAGATTTAGAGGAGTACAAGCTAATTATAACATCTTGTTCAGGTAAAAACATTTTATTTTTATGCTTTTCTATATAATCAAGGAACTGTTGAAAGTCTTGATATTTTCATTAAATATATAAATAGTTAATGTTGGAATATGTCAACTTTTATATAATAATATGGTTGAAATGAGTTAAATTGGATGTTAGAATAAATCTGTAATATTGGTTAATATTTAATATACTACTTATTACTTAACAGAATGGGTATTATGGGGGGATAATTTTGAAGTTTAAAGATAGCTCAGTAAGTATAAAAAAAGTTTTAATTTTAGCTATAATTAGTATTTTTATTGGTTCTGGTCTTGGAATTGTGGGAAGTATATCAAAATATGAGTTTTCTAAAATAAATGAGAAAAATGAAGTTATACTTGCTAAAATTAATGCTCAAGAGAAGGTATTAGAAGAAAGTAAAGTATATCTAAATACCTTAGCTAGCAAAGAAACTGAACTTAAAAATAAAAAAGAAGAGATTTTAAAGGTTGAAAAAGAAGCTAAAGCAGAGAAAGAAAGATTAGAGAAAGCAGAAGCTGAAAGAATTGCAAAAGCTGAAGCAGAGGCAAAAGCAAAGGCTGAACAAGAAAAAATAGATAAAGTAGAAGATGAAAAAGTAGCATCTGCTAACACTGCAAGTCAAAATAGTGGAAACAATGGGAATTCAGTAGCAAATCAAGAACCCATAGGAGTAATGGTGTGGAGAACTGCTACAGGTAAGAAGTATCATAAAATTAATAACTGTGGTAACACAAATCCTAACAATGCCACATATATAACCAGAGAATCGGCAGAATCACAAGGGTTAACTCCATGCTCTAAGTGTTATTAGGAGGTGTAGGTTAATGGAAAACAAAGGATCATTATTTAGAAAGTTGGCCATAACATTTGTAATTATTACAGGAATTATTATAGGAGTTGCTATTGGTACAACTGGTAGAGTAACATATAATGCATCTGAATTTGATAAGCAATACGAAGAAAAGTTAAAGCTTTTAGAAGATAAATCACAGGAAGTAAATTTAATTAAGAATAAGATAACAAATTCAGAGAAATCAATTGAAGTCTTGAAATCATTTTTAAAAGAAAAAGAATAGGTTATAAAATGGAAGAATACTCGATATTCTTCTATTTTTATTTCGGACTTTTTTAATTATATAAAGTATGCGCCCTACTTAAAATAAAACCAATATGTGAACATAATAAATTACTTATTGAAAATGTAACAAATAAATAATAATATACTATATAAAGAAGCAATATGTAGTAAAATATGAATTCAAAAGGAGCAAAGTAATTATGAATATAAAAGAACTAATTTATCTTATACCGGCTATTCTTATTGCAGTATCTCTTCATGAATTTGCCCATGGTTATGTGTCTTATAAACTAGGAGACCCAACACCAAAGGTAACGGGACGTCTTTCACTAAATCCATTAGCACATTTGGATCCAGTAGGAACACTATGCCTTTTATTCTTTCGATTCGGATGGGCAAAACCTGTACAAGTAAACCCGTATTACTATAAGGATAAAAGAAAGGGCATGGCACTGGTAGGATTAGCAGGTCCTATGATGAACTTTTTAATAGCTCTTATATGCGCTTTTGTTATAGAAATAATTCTAAAAATCACAGGAGGTTATGGTGGAGATGTGATTTTGTTCATATTCAATCTTCTTAACTATACTTATATAATCAACATAGGGCTAGGCGTGTTTAATTTGATACCATTTCCACCACTAGATGGTGCTAAAATTATTGGAGCATTATTACCAGAGGAGAAATACTTTAAGTTTATGAAGTATGAAAGGTATGGTCAATTAATTATAATTGCATTATTAATGTTTAATTTTTTAGATATTCCGTTAGACATGGCAAGAAGAGGAGTAGACAGTATTATTTGGGGCATTGTGAAGCTAGTTGTATAATTTAATTACATTATAATTAAGATCAGACAAAGAAGTTTTCTGATTTTTAAATATAAAAAAGGATTCGTTGGAAGAATGTCAAATATATAAATAGGAAAAATAATTATATTAGTTTAATTAAGAGTTAAAAAGATTGTAAGTAAGTTTTGGACTTATATTTTATTGAAGGATAAGATAAAGTTATATTGAATATATGCATAGGAAACTATCTACATAGTTTCCTATTTTAAATTTTTAAAAGTTATATAGATAAAATTTTAAAATGTTAACTATTTAAATAGTTGTTGTCACCATGGGGCTTTAGAGGCTTTTGATGGTTAAATTAGTTGATAATATATAGATAAATTTTGTATTTTTGCTAAAGTTATTGACATTCCAGTAGATGTAAGGTGTTTAATATATTTATAATTAATCACATAAAGGAGACCATAGATGAAAATAAAAGATGCGGAACTGTTAACAGGATTATCAGCTAAGACAATTCGGTTTTATGAGAGTGAAGGTTTAATTTCTGTAAGAAGAAATTCAAACACATATAGGGATTATGATGAAGATAATATTAAGGAATTGAAAAGGATAAAAATTCTTAGACAATTAGAAATCCCAATTTCTAAAATAAGAGAGTTTAAAAACGGTGACTTACAATTAGAAAATATTTTAAAAGAAAAATTAGAAGAATTAAATAAAGGTGAATTAGATATTCAAAGCAAGAAATTTACTATTGAAGTTTTATTAAAGGAAGTAAAGAAAAATCCTAATGCAGATTTAGATTATTATCATGATGACTTTGAATATATTAAAAGTGAAGAATTCACTGAATTTTTAGGTGAAGTTAAGGAGCTAAGTGAAATTTCATTAACAGCTCAACTGTTTGGTACTTTAATGCTTAGTGGGCCATTATTGTGGCTTTGGCTTAATATTACTAATAAAAATTATGATTCTATAGGGCTTAATAGCATCATGGCAATATTTAGTACAGTAATATTAACTTTAACTTGGAGAAAATATTTAAAGCAACCTAATAAAAAGACTAAAGGTACAGCCTCTGTATTTTTAATTTCAATTCTTGCAATAGTTTTAACTATTTCAATTTTTGTGGGTATAGGGACGTTACAAGAAGCTATATTTGTACCAAAGAGTTATTTAATGTTTATATTTAAACCACCATATAGTTATTTTATCTTCTTCTATGAAATAGAATTAATTGCATTTTTAATATCAAGAGTGTATAAAAAAATAAAGAATATAGAGTTAAAATGGACTGTAGACTTTTGCAATTTTGTAAAGAAGAATATATTTGTAACTATTATTATAAATATTATTCTACTATATGTGTGCATTACTGGCATTACTGTGGTAACAGAAAATAAGATTACTGACTATAGTTTTTATAATCCAATGGGGACAACCTATTCCTATGAAGATATTTCTAAGGTTGAAGCTGGATTTAATGGAAAGAAGTTTGGCATTTTTCCAAAAGGAGCAGGTGAATTTTATTATACTGTATTCTTTAATGATGGTAATAAAGTAAATTTTTATCAAGCTAATAGTGAATTTGAAGACACTTATTTAGAACTTGAAATATTTGATAAGCTTCTTATGGACACAGGTAAGGCTGAAAAGACATCATCTAAAGAAAATTATGAACTATGTGACTTTGATCAAAGGTATGTAGATAGATTTTTGAGGATAATTGATAATAAGTAATTTGAAAATGTCGGAAATAATTAAGGTTTAATTATTTCCGGGGAAAGTTATTTTAGTAGTTTTGTGTAGGTATTTTTAGTCTGTTAATATTATGAAGAAAATTTAAAGGAGTTGTGTATATGTTTAGAGAAATGAGAAAAAAGGATAGAGAAGTTTTTGGTGAAGACATAGAAAAAATTTTAATTAATGGAGAATATGGAATTCTAGCAACTGTTAGTGAAAATGGCTATCCTTATACTGTGCCATTAAGTTATGTTTATCAAGATAACACTATTTATTTTCATTGTGCTAAAGAAGGGCATAAGCTTGATAATATTGAAAAAAATCAAAAAGTATCCTTTTGTATTGTTACGGATACTGAAATGTTACCAGGTAAGTTTAGTACAAAATATAAAAGCATTATAGCTTTCGGAGAAGCGAAGGAACTAACTGGAGAGTTAAAGAGAGATATTTTATTTAAATTTATTGAAAAATATTCTCAAAGCTTCATAGAAGAAGGTAAAAGATATATTGAAAGAGCACAAGATAGTGCAAAAATAGTAGAAATTAAAATAGAACATATTACTGGGAAATCAAGAGGATAATAAGAATAATGAAATTAAGATTAAGAGTGTAGTCTTAATTATTAAAATGCTATGTTGAGAACAACATAGCATTTCTATTTAGCTAATATTTATTATTAAAGAAATTGAGCTGAATATACATTATATTGAAGTTAATGTTATAATTAGAATATATATTACTAATTATAGTAAATGGAGGAATAAGGTTGAGGTGTAGTGAATTAACTGAGTATATAGTAGAAAAATTAATCACTCAGAAATTAATGATAAAAGATAGATGCTTAATAGTTGGAATTGATGGACAAGGATGTTCAGGAAAATCCACTTTATCTCAAAATATTAAAGATTCTTTAATAAAGTCAGGAGTAAAAGCTGAAGTGGTTTCAATTGATGATTTCTGTAATAAAAGAGCTATACGCTATTCTGGTGAATTACCATGTTGGGAACAACACTATTATAACAACTTTGACTATATAAAATTTGAAAGAGATATTTTAAAAAAAGTCAGAATAACAGGGAAAATAGAATTTAGTGATTTTGTTTTAGATACACTAGAGGATGAATATACAAAAAAATTAGATGTTTCCTTAGATAGTGAAGGGATACTCATAATTGAGGGTATATTTATATTTAAAAATGAATTTAAGAAATATTATGATTATAGTATTATGATTATAGTTGAAATAGATGAACAATTCAGACGTGCTTCTGAAAGAGATATATTTAAGAATGTTAACTTGAAAATGTTATTAAACCAATATAATGATAGGTATGTTCCAGCATATAAATTATATGAAAAGATTGATAACCCTTATTCCTTTGTAGATTTAATTATAGATAATACTAATATGGATATGCCTAATATAATTAAATAAAGTAAATTATCATATAAAATCATAGGAGGAAATACATGAATAAAACAGTTGTTATATACAAATCAAAATATGGTTCAACAAAAAAATATGCAGAATGGATTGCTACTGAACTTGATGCGGATATTTTTGAGGCATCTAAAATTGATGTAGCGGATATGCAAAATTATTCTACTATTATTTATGGAGGCGGTCTTTATGCAAGTGGAATACTGGGTGTTTCATTAATTACTAAAGCCTTTGATAAGCTAAAAGATAAAAATTTAGTTGTATTTACTGTAGGACTTGCTGATCCAAGTAACACTAATCAATATATCCCTGTTATTAACAAGAATCTTACAAAGGAAATGCAGGATAGGATTAAATTATATCATTTTAGAGGTGCTATTGATTATAAAAATCTTGGTTTTATCCACAAATATATGATGGCTTTATTAAAAAAGAAAGTAAGTAAAATGCCTGAGGATAAAATGGATGATGAAGCAAAAATGATGCTTGAAACCTATGGTAAAGTAGTAGATTTTACAGATAAATCATCAATCAAGCTATTAATTGAATTTTGTAATGGATTATAGAGTATTACAAAATAATATGGTGATATGTTTATAAAGGAGCAATAGAGGAATATAACTGGAGGAGTAAAATGAAGTTAGTAACAATATGGGACAAGGTTGCCGTTGATTTTGGAAAAGTTGGACCTAAGTATTGGAATAGTTTTGGAGATAGATTAGTTGAACTTTCAAGTATTAACAAAGGAGCTAAAGTGTTAGATATTGGAATGGGTAGAGGTGCTTCATTATTTGCTGCAATAGATAAAATAGGCACAGATGGATATGCTGTAGGTATAGATAATTCAGAAGTTATGGTAAGTGAAACTCATAAAGATATTTTAAATAATAAAATATGTAATGCGGAAGTTAAAAATATGAATGCTCAGAATTTAAACTTTAAAAAAGATTCATTTGATAATGTTATTTGTGGATTTGGAATAGGATATCTTTTACTTAGTGAAAATAGATTAAATGGAATACTAGGGGTACTAAAAAATGGAGGACGAGTAGGATTTAGTATATGGGGTAAACAGGAAGATCAAAAGTGGTTAACTGAAATAGTTAATAAATATTTACCTACGAACATACAGAAAGAAAATAAAGATAGAAAGCCAGATATTCCAAAGTTTGATACAGTAGTGGATGTGAAAAAAATATTAGATGAGTCAGGTTTTAAAAATGTTAAAGTTCATGAAGAAAGTACAGATGTTGTGTATAAGGATAAAGAGGAATGGTGGCAAGAAATGTGCACCAATGCAGTTAGAGGAATATTTGAAAAAATAGAAGATTTGGGTTGTTATGTATTTGAAGAGTTTAAAAAAGACATATTTCAAGGACTAGAAAGTTTCGGCAAAGGTGACGGGCTTCATTTTAATATGTCAGTGATATATGCATTTGGAGAAAAATAAATATATTAGCTTAATAATATAGACAAGGAGTGGTAAATATGGCTAAGAGAATATATTTTGAAAAAATTCTTTCTCAGGATGATTTTACCGAGGCTGAGGTTGAGTATTTACTGCTCCTTGAGTATTGGGGAATGGGATATGGAAGTGAGATTCTAAGGGAATTATTAAATAAAGCTGAAGAAATGAAGAGTATACAACAAGTTATAGGAATGATAGATCCTAATAACATAGCATCTAGAAAAATATTATTAAAGAATGGTTTTGTATCATGTAAGGTATATGAAATAGATGATGGTTCTTTAACGGAAGTGTTAAGTAAAAATTTAAGATAAGTTATATACAAAGAAAGCAAAAGAAATTGGTAGAGAAAGAATTAAGTTTATGGAAAAATATTTTAATAGGTTACAGATGGAGATAGAAGGCATTAAGTAAATTAATGCTTTCTATTTTGTTTAGGAATTAATTAACTAATATACAAGTATATATATCATATTGAAATTAATGTTATAATTAAAATATAAATAAAATGATTGAGAAACTTAGGATAAAATAAAGAATGGAATGTTAGGAGTTGAATTGATGCCAATATTTGAAAATAAAACAATAATTACAAAAGAAGTAATAAATGAGCTTTCAGAAGAAAATTATAAGGAATGTAATAAGAAATATCGCAGTTTTGTTTTATTAATGTTTCTTATATCTGCATTTTTTACTGTTATAAACTTCATAACAAATGGAGTATACTTGGTTTCTGTGTCCATGTTTTTATCTACAGTATTTTTCCTTTTTATGTTTTTTAAAGGGTATACTTTAAAATTAAAAGAGAGTTATAAAAACTTTAAAGGGGTATATGGTGAATCAGTGGAAATAACGTTAAATTTTTACGATGAAAAAATAGATATTATTACATTTAGGTCTAATTTAACATTAGAGTATAGTCAAATTACTAAAGTATTAGAAACAGAAAATCTATTTTCATTGATGATAGAAAAACAAAATATAATTCTTAGTAAAAACGGTTTTATAAATGGAGATATTGATAAATTTAAATTGTTTATAAAGGAAAAAGGACTTATTGAATAAAATACTAATGTCGAAGGAGCATAAATTTCATTCTTTTATCTAGATTTAATAGGGGGTGAAAATTATTAATAATAAAAATAATGAATCAAAGTTAAATCCATTAGAAAACCAAGTAGAGGAGATAAATGAGTGGCAAAAGAACGCTAATAATCATGGTTATTTTATTGGCTCAGGCAAAGCACCATTACCTATGAAGAATATATTAAAGTCTCCTATAATTATGTTAATAATAGGAGTTATATTTGCAATACCAATAATATTTAGTTTAGTTAAGAATTTTAGCATTGAAACTATATTTAATAATGTGGTGATAATAACCATAAGTATTATACTAATTACTGGAGGCATTATAAGGCTGCTAAACAAAAGTTAATGAATTCACAATATATAAGTAAATAATTGGGAGGTTAAAGGAATGAAATCAGATTCAAAAATTAGAATTAAGTTATTACTAATAGCAATGGTTTTTGTAGGAGTATTGGCATTCTTTGGATATATGATTTGGGAAAAACCAAAAACAATAACCTATACATCTGCTATAAAAATTGTTGATGTCAATAACAAGGAAGATATAGCTAAATATGAAAAATATAAAAATCCTTATGAATATAAAGAAAAAGAAAATAATCAATTCACATTAAAATATCATGATTATATATATCCTTTAAAACCTATTGATAGCACACTAATATTAACATCAGAGCAATATGACGAGATAGTTGAGGGAAATGACTATTGATTTAAAATAAAATTTTATACTCCTGATAATAGTGGTAGTGGGATTGTAAAAAAAGTTTATACGGATGATCCTGCAAGAAAATAAAATATATTTCTGGTTGACATAAGAAAAGTTTAATTCTTGAAAATTATTTTTGAAAAAAATAATTATATGTTTATAAAATTTTATTTATATCTAGGAGGCTTAATGATAGTTATATCAACGCTTTGTAGATTGAAGAACATAAAAATAATAAAAGCTAAAAATATGTTATGTTATAGTTATTTTCATTTTGAAGGAGGGATAAAATATGATTTTATTTATAGAATGTGTTATTTCCTGTGCAGTTTTCACGCTAATTATATTACCTTCTCTTTATAAAGACCCTATTAAGCATATTATGTCTTACCCTAAAGAAATTATAGATAGGGTAGAAAATCTGCCTCAGTATAAATATGTTATTAAAGTTGAAGAAAAAAGACATTTATCAGTTAAATTAATTGCAGTATTGATTTTTGCAATTGTTCTTGCTGTAGTGGCATATTACTCTGGTGCAAAAAACTTTAAGTCTGCATATATCCACGTTTTTATATTATTTTTTGTGGTGAATATTTACGATATGATAGTATTAGATATTGGACTTTTTTGTCACAGTAAAAGAACAAGAATACCTGGAACTGAGGATATGGATAAAGAATATAAGAATCCCTGGCATCACATAAAGGGTGCTGTTATAGGAATAGTAATTGGCACTATTGTTGCTTTATTATCAGGGGCAATAGTCCATATCATAGGGATAATATAAAGTTACTAATTGAAATTTATAATGGATTATAGAGTATTAGAAATTAGATGAAAATGAATGTAGTTAAGGGGATTAAGATGTTAGGAAAAGAAGACATAATTAAAATGATTAAAGACATGGAATTACCTTTAAATGAATATTGGATAACCTCTGGTGCAGGTTTAGTAATTCATGGTGTTAAAGAAACCACAAATGATATTGATTTAGGGGGTACTACAAACTTAGTTGAGCTATTTGTAAAAAAAGGTTGTAAGTACACATTAGAAAAAGATAACTCAAGAATTGTTCAGATAAATAATACAATAGAAATACTAGAAAATTGGTTCGTAGATGAAATAGTGTTTATTGATGGATTACCTGTAGGAAGTTTAGAAAGTATAAAAAAGCAGAAGGCACAATTAGGAAGAGAGAAGGATATTAAGGATATTAAGATTATAGATGATTATATTAAGAATAGAGTTAATATAAAAATTTGGAAATATGAAATAAGGAATACTTATAGAGTTCAATTAGGAGTGAATAAATGCGAAAGGTATTAATTGTTTTTCTGACATTAACTATGAAGACATAATTGATAAAGAACATGTTCCTATAAATATTGATGCAAAAAAGGAAAATTCTATCATAAAAGTATTTGATGATAGGGAGTTATAATACAAGTAAAATTTACAAGGAAACATTAAATTTTTTAATTTGGAGGGTATTATGAATTTAACAGAACTTAATCCTAAAGGTAGATTTAGTAGTCGAGTAGAAAACTATGCAAAATATAGACCTAACTATCCTAATGAAATAATAGGGTTTCTAAATACATCAATTGGCTTAACTAAAGAAGCAATTATTGCTGATATTGGCTCTGGAACAGGAATCTCTGCTAAATTATTTTTGGATAATGGAAACGAAGTATACGGCATTGAACCTAATGCAGAAATGAGGTACGCTGGAGAGAAGTATCTAATTAATTACACAAATTTTCATTCAATAGATGCATCTTCTGAATATACAAAGTTGGAATCAGAATCAGTAGATATAATTACATCAGGACAAGCATTCCATTGGTTTGAACCAGAAGCTACAAAAAAAGAATTTCTCAGAATATTAAAACCTGGCGGGTTCGTAGTAATTATCAATAATAGAAGAAAATTTAGCAATAGCAAATTTATGAATGAATATATGGAACTAATTGAAAAATACTCAGAACGTGAGGGGGGGAATTCACTTAATACGGATTTACCCAAATTCTTTGGTTTAAAAACAATCGATAAAGAAATATTTTCTAATCCTCAAGTGTATAATTTGGAAAGATTAAAAGGGGATTTAGTATCTTATTCGTATATTCCAAATGAAGAAGACCCAAAATTCAATTATATGATTACGGAACTTGAACTTCTATTTAAAAAGTATAATAAAAATGGGACATTGATTTTTGATTATGAAACAGTAGTATACTACTGCAAAATGAAGTAGTTTACATAAATAATAATTGGAACTATTATTACTTTGTGAATTATGAAGAGAGGAAGAATATTAATGGTTAATATATTATTTAGTTTATATAATTTCCATGAAAATTGGGCAAAAGATACGATGGAAAAATATATAAAGTGTAATGATAAGGTTTTGGTAATTCCATTTTCTTTCGGTGAAAATATAAGCAATGATATGGAGTGGCAGAGTGCCTATAGTAAATATAAAGGAAAGTATTATAACACTATTGTTCTACCATTTTTAAGTTATGAAATTAGGGAAGAAAATATAGACTGGATAAATTATTTTAAAGATACAGAAGAAAGTGCAAAAAAGAAAGTAAGAAACAGTGACATAATATTTTTTACCGGAGGGTTACCTGATAAAATGATGTATCGCTTAAAGGAGTTTGATTTAATAAATGAGATTGAAAGTTTTGTAGGAGTAATTATAGGTATTAGTGCTGGAGCAATAATTCAGATAGCAGATTACCATATTACTCCTGATAAAGATTATGATACATTCTCATATAATAGAGGATTAAATTTGATTAGAGACTTTGATATTGAAGTTCATTATGAAGATACAGAAATAGAAAAAAATTATATAAATAAGGTATTAAATGAAAGAACAGATACTGTATATGCAATTAAAGATACTGGTGGGATAATTGTTGATAATAATGCAATTACATTACTTGGAGATACACAAATATTTAGTAGGAAATAGTTTAACTTTTTTCAAAATTAAAAAAGTTGATTGTGTAGATGGGGGAGTTATGAAGAGAATTATAAATATATTATTGGTTAGTTTACTGTTTTGGTTTACGTTGGATATTACAGGGTTTTCTATAGGAAATTCTTGCTTAGTTGAAAGCCCAGGCATACTGAGTTTTGATACTACTTGGTGGATAATTTTTGTTGTTTGTTCTATGCTATTTTTCTTAAAAGAAAAACAAGGTAAATATGTATTATCAGTATTTCTTACGGTTTGGGTTATAGTTCAATATTTTTCACATTGGAATTACACAATTTTTGGTGTAACTGAGAGGAAATTAAGTGGGTATAATAAATTCTTTGCTAACACATACCATATTATTCCACAATCTGATAGTATATTGATACCTGATTTATACCATATAATTTTACACATATTATTAATCTCATTACTTGTTTTAATGATAGTGTATATATTTCAAAAAAGAAATAGAATAACTTCAGCTTAATCCATTTGTTCCTATAATTATAATTGAGTTTGATTAGGAGATAAATTAATAATTTAGTGGAATTGTTATTTGTATTATGCAGGGCATAAATATATCACATAAGAAGAGTAAATAAGTATATGTTTTGGATAATGAAATAATTGTTAATAACATTTATAGCTTTAAATATATAATGGGAGATTAGCTGATATGAGGATGGTTAAAAAATTATTTATAGTATTAGTAATTATAATAGTAGCAATTACAATATTGCCTTGGATAGTATTTCCAATTAGTAATAATATAAAGTTATATAAGTTTTCAAAGCAATTATATAATTGTAAATTGCCAAATAATACCCAGTTAATTGATAAAGATTCTGTATATGGTAAATTAAATGGTAATGGTAATGGATTAGATTTTGCTACTGTTATAGTATTAAAATCTGAATTGGATACCGAAAATATAGAAAACTACTATAAATCAAGAGATTTTCATACTATAGAAGAGAAAGATAATCCTCCAACTATAGAGGTTGGAGTTATAAGTGATGGTAAAATTGATAGTAAATTATTAGAGCATAAAAGTTTTATATTGGACGAAGATAGCAAAAAGGATGATTACTATTATGTAATTATTTATGATGGTGGGTACGCTTCTTATTTTGATATTAATGGTAATTAAAAATTATATAAGCATTATATTTTGAACTTAACCAATAAAAATAAGTCATAGTATTCTTGAGTTTCAATGTAATTTAGAGAATTAATTGATGATTTTTACAATATTTGGTATTATATAGAAAAAGGGGGCGTATTTATGGAGAAAAAAGCCAAGATACTTATATTAGGAACTTATCATTTTGCAAATGGTGGAGAACATTTAATTAAAACTCAATGTGAAGATATGACTACTGAAAAAAAACAAAAAGAAATTAAGGTAGTGATAGAAAAGCTAATGCAATTTAAACCAAATAAAATTGCTGTTGAAGCAAATCGAGGAAAAGAAGAGAAATTAAATAAGGCTTATTCCGAGTATTGTATAAATAATTATAATTCATCTAACAAAATAATAAGTCATAGAAATGAAATTGTTCAATTAGGGTTTAGGTTAGGACAAATATTAAAACATAATAAAATTTATCCTATAGACTATCCAGTAGATTTACCGGAGCAGGTTTTTGAATATGCTGAAAAGAATTGTCCAAAGTTCTATGAGAAGTTTATGAATGAAATAAAGGAATGTAATATAAGTGAAAATGAAATTATGAAGAATAGTACAGTTATTGAAATCCTAAAGCATCTTAATGATCCTACGCGTATTGCAAAGGAGCATAGTGATTTATATTTAGATATGGCTCAAATAGGAGCTGGAGGTAAATATTATGGAGTGGACATGCTTACAGAATGGTATAGGAGAAATCTTTATATTTTTGGAAATCTACAAGATATAGTTGAATCTGGAGATAGAGTTTTGGTTATTTATGGAGCTGGGCATTGCAAAATACTTCAGGATTTTGTATCAGAGTATAATGATTTTGAATTAGTAGATACCTTGGATTATCTATAAATCTAGATATCTAGATTTATAATTTAGAAAATTAATTGATGATTTCTACAGTGTTTGGTATTATATAGAAAATAAGGTTTATTGGGGGGTAGTAAATATGAGATTTCAATTAGCTAAGAAAGAACAACTCAAAATACTCTGTGCAAAGTCTGTAAGTATGGCTTAAGGCGACAATTGCACAGAGGTAAATATCTAGTCGCCATTACTAAATAAATTCATACTTATACAGGCTTTGTTTCCTTAATTTAAAGTATAAATTTAAGGAGCTGAGCTTTATGGGATATGTAAAGGCTGAAACAATTTTACCAGATAATTTATTAAGAGAAATTCAAAAGTATATTCAAGGAGAATATGTATATATTCCATCTGAACATACAACACGGAAAAAGTGGGGAGAAAAGTCAGGAACCAGGCAGCGTATACAAAATAGAAATGAAGTTATACGTAATAAGCATGAAAGTGGATATACCATTGATGAGCTGTCAGAAGAATTTTTTCTTTCTATAGATAGTATTAAAAAAATTGTATATAGTAAAAATAGAAATGAAAAGCTATCACTCTAATAATGAGTGGTAGCTTTTTATGTGCAAAGAATAATATAGAATTGTTCTTTATATATTAATTGATGATCTCTGTATATTAAAATAAGTATGATGATAAATTTTGACATGTGAAATTCTTAATTAAAGATATTTATGTTTGTGGGGTGAAATATAAATAATAAATTTTTTGAATTAGGTATACAGAAAGGAATAATATTTAAAATGGGGTTAGATATAGAGGAATTAGGTGAAGAATTTTCTCATTTAAAACTTGTTGGTAGTAAGGACAATTCAATAAGACTAATCAATGGAATAATAAAGAATAAAAAGGTTGAAGATGAAGATTTATTTGTTATAGAGGGATTATGGGCCTATGAAAAGATAATTAAAAGTAATATTAGAATAATAAACTTTGTATTTTGTCTAGAGTTTATTAAAAACAAATCTACCTTTGATATGGTTAAGAGTATTTCTATGATAGCAGAGAATTCATGTTTAATATCAAGTAATTTGTGTAAAAGATTGAGTAGCAGAGATAGTGGAGAAGGATTTTTTCTATTATGTAGTTTTCCAAAGTATAATCTTGGGAATATAAGGTTGAAGGAAAACAATTTGTTAGTAGTACTTGATGGATTAGAGAAACCAGGAAATATTGGAACAATTATAAGGTCAGTTGATGGTGCTGGTGGAGATGGAGTAATTATTTGTAATAGTAAAGTTAGAAAAACAAATCAAAAGCTGATAAAGTCAAGCATGGGATCTAGTTTTATGTTGCCAGTTGTAAGTAGTGACATAGAATTACTTGTAAGGTGGCTTAAGAGTAACGGATTTAAGATTATTGTTACTGATTTAAAAGCCAGTAACAATTACTATGATGCTAATTATAAGGGGAGAATTGCTATTATTGTAGGAAATGAAATACATGGAATTTCAGAAATTTGGAATAAATATGAATGTGAAAGAATAATAATCCCCATGTTTGGAGGTGCAGATTCCTTAAATGTAGGAGTAGCAGCTACTATGATTGTTTATGAAGCAAGCCTTTCTCAAAAGAATTTAGGTAAAAGAATTGGCTAACTATGATTTAAATAAATCATAGTTTTATGGATTATATAAGTAGGAAAGAGGGCGTAGTCGTAGAGGCTACACCTTCTTTTTTTAGTGATTATTTTTAGTAAGTATTAAGTAATAGCAGGATTTATTAAAATATACCTTGCAATGCAAAGTACATTTTAATATAATAATAATATACTTTGTATTACAAGGTAAGGGAGGAGTTGCTGTGAATAATAATTCTCAAATTCTTAAAGGTATTCTTGAAGGATGTATACTAAGTATAATTTCAAAGGAAGAGACCTATGGTTATGAACTACTAACAAAATTAAAAGGATGTGGATTTGAAGATATTGTTGAGGGAACGCTTTATCCATTATTACTTAGGCTTGAAAAAAATCAGTTAATAATTGCTGAAAGAAGGAAATCATCCGCGGGAGTTAATAGAAAATATTATAAACTATCAGAAATGGGAAGTATAGAACTTGAAGGTTTTATAGAATACTGGAATAAACTACATGTTAATGTAAATAAGATTATAGGGGGGATGGACGATGAGTAATAGCATATTGAGGGATGAATATAAGGAAGCATACACCAGTATAGTAATATACTTATCAAGTAGTGGTATGGAAGGTAACTTTATGGATGAAGTAAGTGAGGATGTAAAGGACTTATTAATAAGTGCACAGGATGATGGTATTGATGTGAAGAGTATAATTGGTAATAATATTGAAGAATTTTGTAAAGAAATAATAAAATCAAAGGATATTAATAGTAGTACAATACTTAATATATATCAAAGTACTAGGTGGGCTATAATTATGTCAGCAATGATGTCATTATTATATTATATATTTCATATGAAATTCACCTTAAATATAATTTTTATGTTTATAGTTGACTTTTTGTTTTGTAGGTTTATTTTTAGTATAGGATTAAGGAAAGTAATAATAAATAATAAAGGAAATACAAAAAAAATAATAAAGGTGTTATTATTATATATTTTATTTGTGATACCAGGAGCAATTCTAAACTTTATCTTAATTACAAATTTTGTTGTAGAAATTAATTCATTATACACATTCATGATTTTAGTAGCAATATTGCTATTAAGTTACATCATAGGTAAAGCTTTTAGAAATAGAAAGGTGAGGTTAGATTAAGTAATAAAGCAGTAGAATTTTAGCTTTCTACTGCTTTATTTATATAGACAAATAACAAAATATTTAACCTTTTAAATAGGTTTCTGTAAGAAGTTTTTACAATATGAGTTTTTATTGTAGTGTATCCTTGGCTGTAAGTATACACATACTATATACATAAAGGGAATGAGAATTAAAGAAAAGAGGGCATAAGTAATGATTAATTTTAAAAAGTACATTAAGAAGGGACAAATTTTATTGGCTGTTATGGTATTAATGTATAATATAAATGAGAAAATAATATTTGGAGTAGAAAATGATGAAGTACATGGAAGGATGGAAGGTGATAAGATTTTTATGAATGTATCTACAACCGTAGACTTACCTCATCAACCACCTAAGGAGTCCACAGAAGAACTGTATCAAGATGTGTTTTTAGCTTTACTAATGCCTTATATCCAGATTGAGGTGGAAAAATATTATTCTACATACTTATCTCAAACGCCACTAGTTGATCCTTACTCCATATATATAAATAGTATTTCTAGACCAAATGGTTATCGTTCCTTTGTATTTGATATAAGCCTTCAAGTAAATCCCTATATAGGACCTCATATTCTTGTAGGAACTGATAATATTGATTTCACTGTAGAAGGTAACGGAAGGGTTAAGGTGAAAAAGTTTGAACATATAAAAAGTTATGACTTACCACCAACCTATGAGCATATAATGACAGAGATTGTATAAGATTTTAGCATCAGGTTGTTATAACTAGTGAAGTTAGAGTAAAATAAAATTCGCCAATACCCTAAAAGGGATATTGGCGAAGAGGAAATAGTGGAATACAATAGCACTAGTTTTTACTATTCTTCATAGTTAGAAAGTGTGTTATTTAATGAATGTAGTGCACTTTCTACTGAGTTAAGGGTATTTTCGATTATTTGTCTGTTTTGTGATTTTTCAACAGATTTTAATGCTTGATCCAAGCAAGTTTTTGAATCTTGAAGTTCAATTTGTACATCTCGTAGATGGCGTTTAGCGCTTTTTCCTTCATTATTGTGCATAACAATTACCTCCTAAAACTTTATTTTTAAGGTATGGAGCTAGCATATTATGAAAATAAGCTTAAGCTCAATCCAAGAGTGAAATTTTGTTCATAGTAAATTTCTTCATCTACAACAGTCCTATTAACACCATTATTATCAGAAGAATTTCACTATGGAATATCAAAATTATTATATGTCATAAATTTAAAATCATACTTGGAAAGTTTAGCTTATGAAAGAAAAAACCTTAAGAAATAGATTATTAAAGAATCTATTTCTTAAGGTTTCAGTAAAAAGTTCTATTAATCATTCATTAGTTCTTCTAGATCTATTGGATACTTTCCGTATAGTTTACCAGCATCCATAAAGGCTTCAATATTCTTCATTGGAGTGTGCATTGGAATTTGACATCCAGTGCTTAAAATATAACCTTTTTGAGAATTGAAACCTTTTCTAATACAGTGTTTTACTGACTTAAAAATGTCTTCTTTAGTTCCAGCATATATAACATCAACAGGAGGAACATTTCCGGTTATTACAACTTTATCACCAATCACATTTTTAGCTTCTTCTATATCTTCTATATTATCAATACTAAAATTAGAAATTCCAGTATTCACAACATCTTCCCAAATGTCTCTACTTTTTCCGCAGATGTGTATACCAGGGTAACTACCAGTTTTTTCTTTTATTTTATTTATGTTTTTTTGAAGAGCAGGTAAGGAAAATTCTCTGAATTGATTTGGACTTATAAGACTTGTTGATGAGACTGGATCAGCAAAACTAATTGAGATACCCAGTTTAGCAACTTCTTCTATGTATCTATTATTAGATTCTGACACTATTTCCATAAGAGTATGAACCTTTTTAGGATATTTAATCATCCATTTTAATAAATTTTCAGTTCCTACTACAGAGGCTGCAACACTAAAAGGACCAGACATAGAGGCACTGACATCTACATCATTTATAAGTGCATCTTTAGTAAGTTTTAATGCTTCCAGTAGTATAGGTAATTTTCCATCCTTTAGAGGGTTTACTATTTTGAGAGATTCAATTTCATCTATTGATTTAATAGCAGGTTCTAGTAAATAGGAGATAGCATAATCAGGATAGCATACCTTGGCTCCCATAGCTTCAGCCACTCCTCTAAGACTAGTAGATATGCCTACGCTATCATGACGAAGTTTTTTAAACAAAGCTATTTCTAAATCTGCCATTAGTCGTGCAGAATGATAGTAATCCTTAGTTGTTATACCAATGAATGGCGCCATAGTTGCTCCCATGTCGGGGATACAAATTAGTCTATCAATTTCTAATCCTCTAGAAAATGCATCCATTCTCTCTTTTGGAGTCATTTCTTCTTTAATCACTTAAAGGTTCCCTCCTAACAAAAATATATTTTACATATTAGTTACATAACTCTAAAGTAATTATATAAGACAAAAATGAATATGTATAATTGAATTATCCTATATATAATATATATCTATTGATATAACCAATATAAAAAGATAAATTTTGTTTGTTAAAATGATGAAATATAATATAGAAAAAGACTGAGATATTAATTATTTTATTTAATATCTCAGTCTCTCTATTAAATTAATTGGTATTCATATAGAACTCAAGGTTTTGGGATTAACCTTGTGTTTTGTTATTCTTGATAGTTAGAAAGAGTACTATTTACTGAATTTAATGCACTTTCTACTGAATTAAGAGTATTTTGGATTTTTTGTCTGTTTTGTGGTTTTTCAACAGAGTTTAATGCTTGATTTAAGCAGTTTGTTGAATCTTGAAGTTTACTTTGTACATCCTGAACATGTTGTTTAGCATTTTTTCCTTGATTTTGTTGCATAACAATTTCCTCCTAAGTTTTATTTTCAGATATTAAGATAAAATTTAATACCTAATTTAATTTTTAGTCATAGTAAGTTTCTGTACAATAGATAATTATTATTACTAAGAGGTAAAGAAATTCACTATGAACTAGTAAAGTTATTGTATGTTATAAATTTTAAATTATACTTTTAAATTTTATTATCAAAACTAATAATATAATCATAACTAAGTATTAAGATAAGAAAAGCTAGGCAGTAAGCCTAGCTCATTATTCTTTAATATCTATGGCATCTACAGGACATTGATCTCTTCCATCAACAGCTCCAGCTTCAAGATCAGAAGGAACATCTCCATCTATAGCTTCAGCTTTACCATCATCATCGAATGAATAAATCTCAGGGCAGACACCAACACAAGCTCCACAACTTATACATGTATCTTTATTTACGATTGCTTCCATATTTACTCCTCCTTGTTTTTAATATATTAACAAGATTAGTGTTTGCAGTAATTGATTTCATATACGCAAAAATTAGAAAATTAATTAATAATAGGTACATGGATGTTAGAGTAAATATATATAATTATGTATTTATATCAGGAGTAGTTGAGTCTTTAAATCTCTACGGCGAGTTCATAGTCATCTTGATTTTCTCGTTCTTCAATAAGCTTTAAAATATTATCCATAGTATATATTTTAAGAGATAGATCACTGTTGTCTTCTAGTTTACCAATGTATTCTAGGGCATTAGGGGACACACTGCCTGTAGTAAGAATAATACCTTTTTTTATATTGTTTGCCATCATAGCACCAACAAGTTTTTGGCATATAACTCTTCCTATAAAAAACTCATCAGAAGCATTATCTTCATCATTAGAGGCTAGAGTTGGATTAGAATTATATCTTTTACATTCAACATAGATTTTTTCATCGTCATAATTTGTAAGAATCAAATCAACTCCACCATCATTACTAGGAGGTGTAAGCTTTATATCCTTATATTCAGGGTTATTATGAAAAAGCCATTGACAGAAGCCTTCAAATTGAAGTCCTGTTAATCTATTAATATTTTCTTTTTTAATCCTCATAGTAAATTTTAGTTGTTCATCTTTAAAGCCTCTTATTTTCTCAATAAATTGAGTAAAGCTCTTTATAAGTATTATGAGTACTATAAGTAGTACTAAAATTTCATATTTGTTCATAAGAATCACCTCGTATAATAATTATTGTCATTATAGAAAAAAATTAATCAATATATTTGGGATTTTTGCTTTACCATGTGATATTAATGAGCACAATAAACAGATATTTTTATATGAAATCCATAACAGATTTAGAAAAGTATCTTTAATTATGAAGGTTTTTAATATAAAATAGTAATAAATACTTCAAGGAGGTTACGTATGAAGAGAGAAGATTATATTTCTTGGAATGATTATTTTATGAGTATTTCTTTGTTATCAGGAATGAGAAGTAAGGATCCATCAACACAGGTTGGAGCTTGTATAGTTGATTGCAACAATAGGATAGTTTCTATTGGATATAATGGATTTATTAATGGATGTAGTGATGAAGATTTTCCTTGGAGTAGAGATGGAGAATTTTTAGAAACTAAGTATCCTTATGTAGTGCATGCTGAGCAAAATGCTATTTTAAATGCTAGAGGTAAGTCTTTAGAAGGCTGTAGACTATATGTAAATTTGTTCCCTTGCCATGAATGTGCTAGAAATATCATTCAATCAGGCATAAAGGAAGTTTATTATCTTAGTGATAAGTATGCTGAAACAGATTCTATAAAAGCCTCTAAATATATGTTTGAAAAGGCTAATGTGAAATTAACTCAATTAACTCCAAGTGTAGACAAGATAGAGATAAAATTAAAATAGACCTATTAAATTAGAGCTAAAAGGATTGTCTCATATTTTTATATTGAGATAATCTTTTTTATTTATGAGCAATATCAACTGAATTTTAGAATGAATTAAAGTCCCATTTTAAGATTGGTTGAACGTATACCTAAGAGGTTAAATAATTATATTTAAAGACAGAATTTGTTAAGGAGTAGATTAAATGAAAACTAAAGATATGACGAGAGATGCTATAGTAATTGGTTTTGCTTTATTTGCTATGTTTTTTGGAGCAGGAAATCTTATATTTCCAACATTTTTAGGACTAGAATCAGGGATAAGTTGGAGTAGTGGATTGTTTGGATTTGTTTTAGCTGATGTAGGCTTAGCTATACTATCAATTATAGCTGCAGCTAAATGCAATGGAGATGTAAGTGAAATTTTTGGAAAGGTAGGTAAAAAATTATCAATAATTTTGGGTGCTGTTATAATGGTATGCTTAGGACCACTTTTAGCCATACCGAGGACAGCAGCAACAACCTATGAAATGGGTATTGTGCCAATATTCAAAGGATTTAGCCCAGTAGTATTTTCAATAATATTTTTTTCTATAACATTGGTTTTATCTATAAAACCATCTAGAGTAATTGATATAATAGGTCAGTTTTTAACCCCAATGCTTCTCATAACTCTACTATTACTCATATTAGTTGGAATAATAAATCCAATTGATTCTATCAGTATAGCGCCAAGAGTAGAAAGTATATTTGCAGAAGGAGTAATCCAAGGCTATCAAACCATGGATGCATTAGGAGCTATAGCATTATCTACTGTTGTAATAACAACATTAAGTAATAAAGGATATAAAGGAATAAAGGAAAAAATAAAATTAACCTTAAAAGCATCTATTGTTGCCTCAATAGGACTAGTTTTAGTCTATGGTGGGTTGACTTATTTAGGAGCTACCATTTCAAATCAATATGCAAACATACCATTAGGAGAAATATCTCAAACTGCATTAATAGTACATATAACAGATATATTACTTGGAAAACCAGGAAAGATATTATTAGCAATAATAATAGGTCTTGCATGTCTTACAACAGCAATAGGACTTACGTCTGCAACAGCCCAGTATTTTAGTAAAGTATCAAAGGGAAAATGGAAATATAGAGATATAGTTATATTCGTATGCGTGTTTAGTAGTATAGTAGCTAATTTTGGAGTAAGTACTATAATAAAATTTTCAGCACCAATATTAAGTGTTATCTATCCTCCAACAGTTACATTAGTAATATTAACATTATTTAAAGAAAAAATTAAGAACAATTATGTGTTTATTTTTTCAACATATACAGCTTTGTTTATAAGTGTATTAACGGTTTTAAACCATATGGGAATAGGCAGTTCAATAGGAGTACCAATAGTAACTAAACTTCCATTTGCGAATTTAGGTTTTAACTGGATAGTTCCAGTTATAGTGGCAGGTATAATGGGGAATTTTATTAAAACAAACACAGAAATATAATATTTAAATTATATTTCATACTACAAAGATATACAAGGCAATCAATAAGTGTTATGGATGATTTATATAATTGTAGCAAACATGTTATAATAGATACATGTAAATGCGTATTTTAAAGATAGAATACCTACATAATTTAATATAAAAATTAGTTTGGAGGTAGAGTTATGATTAAAGCAATTGAAGAGCGTAGAAGCATAAGAAGATATATGGATAAACAAGTGGAAGATGAGAAGTTATTACAAATTCTTCATAGTGCAAGACTAGCACCATCAGGTAGTAATACACAACCATGGCAAATTATTGTGGTTAAGGAGCAGAGAAATAGAGAAAAAATAGCAGCTGCTGCGTATAATCAAAAGTGGATGGTTAGTGCACCTGTCCACCTTGTGTGTGTTGCAGATATAAAATCAAGGTTACCTAAGTGTGATGACCTTTATATTGATGAATATAGTAAGGAATTCGAAGTTAAGCAAATTATTAGAGATACATCTATTGCCATTGAACATATGGCACTTGAAGCAACAGATTTAGGGTTGGGAACTTGTTGGATTGCTTGGTTTGAACAGAAGGACTTTAGACCAGTTTTAAATATTCCTGATGATAAGTATGTGGTTGCAGTATTAACTTTAGGTTATCCAGATGAAGCACCAAGTCCTCGTCCAAGAAAGAATTTAGAAGAAATAGTTCATTATGAGCAGTGGTAATAGATAATGAAAGTATATAATAAATTAGTAAGAGATAAGATTCCACAGGTGATAGCTGAAGATGGAAATCAGTGTGATGTAGAAATTGCATCTAAAGAGGACATGATTTCTTTATTAGAAGATAAGCTAAAAGAAGAGGTAAATGAATATCTAAAGGATAAAAATTTAGAGGAGCTAGCGGATATTATGGAAGTGCTGTTTGGGCTAGCTCATAATTTAGGATATTCTGAAGAGGAATTAGTGGAGAAAAGAAATTGGAAGCTAAAGCAGCGTGGGGGATTTAAGGAAGGAATTGTTCTTAAGTCTGTTAAGTAAAAATATTAGCTATATTTTAGTCAGTATGATTAAAATTATAGAGCGTAATGTTATAAATAGTTTTTAGTAATGAGGCAAAAGATAAGGAGATACTGATGATAAGAGAATTATTTGAAGATATATATCAAATAGAGGTAGAACTTCCGGATAATCCTTTAAGGGCACTAAATGCCTATTTAATTAAGGGTAATGAAAGAAATCTACTTGTGGATACAGGCTTTCGCAAGGTTAAATCTTTAGAAAGCTTAAGACAAAGTTTAAAAGAATTGAATGTAAATATGGACAATACGGATATATTTTTAACTCATCTTCATGATGACCATACAGGTCTTGTACCATTTCTTTTAAATTCTAATAATAAGGCTTATATTCATCCAAGAGAAAGTGAAGAGATATATAATTTAAGAAAAGTAACTTATATGGAAGAAATTAATATATTTAATGAAGCAATGGGATTTCCTAAGGGCGAGGCGGTATCAGCACTAAAAGCTCTAAGAGATCAAGAAGGTTTTGAAGAAAGTTTCACTGAGCCAACTTATACAGATATTAAGGATGGGGAAACATTAAAGGTAGGAAAGTATGAGTTTAAATGCATTTTGACTCCAGGGCACACCCCAGCTCATTGCTGCTTATACGAAGAAAACCATAGGATTTTAATTGGTGGAGATTTAATATTAGCAAAGATAACTCCAAATATAGCCTATAACCTTGAGCAATGGATGGAAAACCCTTTACACGAATACTTTGATAGCTTAGATAGAGTTGCATCTCTACCTATAGACGTAACACTTTCTTCTCATAGAGCTATTATAAGGAATACTAAAAGGAGAATAAGAGAACTCAAGGATCATTATGATCTTAGGTTAGAGGAAATCATGGATATTTTGGCTAATGGAGAAAAACTTTCCCCTTATGAAATTGCAGGAAGAATGCACTGGAGTATAACAATTAAAAACTGGGAAGACTTCCCAATAACTCAAAGATTCTTTGCGTTAGGGGAGTGTATGTCCCACTTAGTCTATCTTGAAAAGCTTGAAATGATAAATAAGTTATATAAAGATGGAAAGATTTATTATGTTATATCAAATAAAGGATTAGTCTGGGCAATAGTTAAATACATTAAAGAAAGTTAAAAGAGTGAGTTTTAAAATAAATATAAAGGATGTTTAGAAATAAGGTTATTTCAAAACATCCTTTTAAGTTCTGAAATTATTGAGCTACTGTTGATGAACAGATTTTACAGATGTTTATAGTTTTTCCGTCTTCACATTTCTTAGTCCAAACTAATTTTACTCTTTTTCTACCGCATAGAGGGCATGTACCTCTCCAACCTACTATTTTCTTAATAACCTTACCTCTTCTTTGCTTACCCATTTTCTCATCGCTCCTTTCTTTAAAAATATATTTTTAGAAAGGCAGAGTTATGACTAAAAGTTAAGATAAGCTTAAATAAAAAAAGTAGTACCACAATTAAATTAGTACTACTCTTATATATTTTTAGGGTATGTTGATTATCTATACATTTTGGTTATAAGATAAATGCTGGAAATGGAAACGAAAACATAACCAGCATTCATCTCATAAGAGTTTAAAATTAAATAAAAATGTAAAACGTAAAATTTTAATGTAAGTAATATTATAGTTTTATTTTAACATAAAACACTATAAATAAATTAATTAAATTAACTATTTACAATAAATTTTAAAAGCTATTAAGTAATTGTGAAATATATTAATAGAGTGTGTATATAAAGTAAAAAAAGTGATAAGTAGTATAACGTATTTTATTTTACAATACGGTTTATTATTTTACAAATGTTGTATATAATAAAGATATGAATATTAGAAAAGTTGGTGATCACATTGTCAAACCAATTAATTAAAGAAGAAATCTTAAATAAGTTAAAATCAGAAGAATTTACTGGTTTTATAAAGAAATTTGACATTATAAATATAGTTGTATTTGGAAGTGTTTTAACTGAAGAGTTTAATGAAGAATCAGATGTAGATATTGCAGTATTAGGAAGAGGTAGTTTCTCCTTAGATGATATTTTAGAAATAGAATTATTTTTAGAAAAGTTTTTAGAAAGAGAAGTTGATGTTGTAGATTTAAAGAGTAAAACTTTAGATATATTTGTTAAGATAAGTATTCTAAACTCTTGCGAAATTATATATTCAACTGATAATGAGGTCTTTGAAGAGTTTTGCGATGACGTGGAGTGGATATATAGAGAAAATGAAAATTTTATTCATTTTAGAAAGGTTGATGTTTTGTATGAATGAAGAAAGACTTATGAGGATAATTGAGGATTTAAAGGAATGTAGTAGTGATATAGAAGAATGTATAGAAATTATTAAAACTAGCAATGATAGATTACTCTTAAAGTTAGCAAAATCAAGTTTAAGGCAGTTATTTGTTAGTTTTCATACCATACTTGAGGATTTATGCTCCATTATACTAAAGGAAATAAAAAGATTTAAGATAGGTATAAGCTTAAGTGATAGCTTAAAAATATTTAGAGAAGAGGGAATTTTAGATCAGGATACTTATGAATTCTTAGAAAAATCTAAGTTAATTAGAAATAGAATTGCTCATAGATACAAAGAACCAACTCATGAAGAACTTTTCAATCATATTGTGAAATATAAAAGTAAATTCAAAAAGATTATTAGAATAGCAGCTAGTTATTTATAAATTATGAAAGAAGAAAAGAGAGTATTATGAAAAAACACAATCTACAAAAGCAACTAAAATGTAAAATTCTATTTTAGAAAGGAGCACTTAAGATGGATAACAATACTTTATGGTATATGGAGAAAAGAATTGATAGAACTATAAAAAATCTGAACAGAAGAAACATGGGTGGATTCTTTGTTAAAGATAAAAATGAGCTAATAATGCTTTTAAAGAATCTAATAGATGATAATTCCACAGTAGGAGTAGGAGACTCTATGACACTTTTTGAAACAGGAGTTATAGATTTTCTACGCAAAGGTGATTATGTATTTTGGGACAAGTATAGAGATGATATTACTAGTGAAGAGAAGAGGGAAATTTATCTAAAAAATTTTTCTGCAACTACATTCATGTGTAGTACTAATGCATTAACAGAGAATGGTGAACTATATAATATTGATGGTAATGGAAGTAGGGTTGCACCCATACTTTATGGTCCAAAGCAAGTTATTCTAGTAGCTGGAATAAATAAGATTGTAAAGGACATAGAGGAGGCAGAAAAAAGAGTTAGAAATTATGCTGCTCCTATTGATGCCAAGAGGTTAAATAAAGATACTCCATGTACTACCTTAGGCTATTGTGTAGATTGTAAAAGTCCCAACAGAATATGTAATGATTTCACAATTATAAGAGGTCAGTTTATTAAAAATAGAATAAAAGTAATTATTGTGGGAGAACAACTAGGTTATTGATAATTTTAAATAATGTATAGTTCGTATAGAACATGAATTTTTTAGTCTGCAATACTATAATAGACTTTAATAAATCCTTATATCAAGTAATAGATTGATGTAAGGATTTTTTTGTTTATAGAAAATATTTATATATAAATTTATTGTAGTATTTTGAAATATTGAAAAAATATAAAAAATATTCATAATTATATAAAAAATGATTAAAAAACATTGCAATTATTCATGAAAGTAGTATAATTATATAAAAAATAAAAAATTACAATGGAGGTATTAAAATGAATAAAAAGATTAAAATTACATTAATTGAAAATTTAATCCGATTTATGGGGAGGAAAAATTTTAAGCGAAATGCTTCATTAGCATGTTTAAGTGTATTTATGGTGGTAAATACATCGACTGGAGTTATGGCTATGACTATGGAAGATATGGACAAGATACCAATAAATATAGCAGCAGAAAATAATAAGGATAGTTTAAAGCAAAATTTAGAACAAAAGCTAAAACCATATGGAGTATTAAAAAATGGGATTTCAAATAATGAAGAAATTATTCAAGCTAAAACATTAGCAGAGGCTAAAGTAGATGATGTCAGTTTACTTAAACCTTCAGAAGAGAAGAGGGTAGATACAAAAGCAGTTGAAGCTCAGCGCAACTATACATTAAAAGAACTTTCAGCGATGAGCTATCAAGAAATGGTTAATACTATTGCATCCTTAGAGTGGAGAAATATCGATGGACTATTTAAGTATTCTGCAGATTCACAAGAATTTTACGGTGATAGAGCTCGTGTAAAGTATATAATAGAGGCTCTAGATACAAGAGCTAAAACTTTTACAGGCACTAATAACAATGGTATTCCCACTATAGTAGAAGTTTTAAGATCAGGGTTCTATTTAGGATATTATAATACTGAATTAAGTTATCTAAATGATAGAAACTTTAAAGACTTATGCTTACCAGCATTAAACTCAATGATTGACAATCCTAACTTTAAGTTTGGAAATAAACTTCAAAATGGTGTAGTTGAAAGTTTTGGATCTTTAATTGGAAATGCATCTTCCAGTGTAGAAATAGTTAATAAGTCAGCAGCACTATTAAGAGATTATAAAATCAATATAGAGATATATGGCACTGATTTATCAAAGGCTAATGCTATCTACGGAGTAATTAAAGGTATATCCTATGATTTAACTTCTGCAGCCTACGGAAAAGATCCTGCAACAATGCCTTACTACGGTAAAATTGATACCTTTATAAATGAATTAAAAGAAATAGCATTGATGAAAAATACTAGTAGTGGTAACCAATGGTTAGTTAATAATGCCATTTATCAAATAGGAGAACTAGGTGTGTTCCACAGCAATCAGAAGATGGCAATTGGATTATTAACTGATGTTATGGATACTTCAAATAAGTATTCAGAGAAATTTTTTATAGCAGCAGAAAGAATTGATTATCTATACAAAGGCATCAACTCACGTGGAGAAAATATAAACTATACCCAACTTCAAGAAGAGGGCTACAACAAGTACCTACCTAATAAGTATACATTTGATAATGGCTCAATAGTAATGCAAGTTGGATCTAATGTTTCAGAAGAAAAGGTAAAAAGACTTTATTGGGCAGCAAAGGAAGTAGAAGCTCAATTCTTTAGAAATATTGGAAGTGATAAAGTTTTAGAAGCTGGAAATAAAGATAATGTTCTAACTATAAAAATTTTCAACTCCCCATCAGAGTATAAAATGAATCAATATTTAGGTAATGTTAGTACAGATAATGGTGGAATATATATAGAACCTATAGGAACTTTTTACACTTACGAAAGAACAATTCACGAAAGTATTTATAGCTTAGAAGAACTATTTAGACATGAATTTACTCACTATCTACAGGGTAGATATTTAGTTCCTGGTTTATGGGGACAAGGCCCATTTTATGAAAATGAAGATTTGACTTGGTTTGAAGAAGGTTCAGCAGAGTTCTTTGCTGGATCTACTCGTACAGAAGGAGTAAAACCAAGAGAAGCTATAGTGAATCAACTTGCAAAGGAAGAAGCCAACAGATTTACATTAAGTCAAACTATATCTTCAGGATACAATAGTGGATGGCAATTCTATAATTATGGCTTTGCCCTTGTAAGCTACATGTATAATAATGATATGGAATCATTAAATAAAATAAATGATTATGTGATTAATACTGACATAAAAGCATACAGAAATTTTATTTCACAATTAAAGGTTGACTCAAACAAAAATGTAGAATATCAACAATATATGCAGCAATTAATAGGGGATACTACTATAGGAACTCCATTAGTATCAGATAGTTATACAAAGGTTCATCCTAAAAGAACTATAGAAGAAATTTCTTCCGACATAGTAAGTATAAGTAGAATTAGTGGTGTAAATCAAGATAAAACTTATTCAGCAGATTTCAACACATTTAAGATATCTGGTAAGTATGTAGGTGGAACTTCAAAAGGAAGATTACAGGATAATAATGAAATGAATCAAAAAGCTAATGAAATGCTTAAAAACCTATTATTAAAGGGTTGGACAGGCTATGAAACAGTAACTTGCTATTTTACTGATTATAAAGTTGTCAATGGTAAATATGAATATAACTTAGTGTTTAAAGGACTTTTAAATGATAGCTCAGTAAATCCTGAAAATAAAATTCCTACTGCAAGTATAGATGCTCCAGATAATGTAGAAGTAAATAAGACGGTTTTATTTAGTGCAGATAAATCTGCAGATTCAGATGGATTTATAGTAGCATATGATTGGGATTTTGGAGATGGATCTACGAGTTCAACTAAAAATCCAACTCACTCTTATAATAAAGAAGGAAATTATGTTGTTACCCTTAAAGTTACGGATAACAAAGGTGCCATTGGAGAAACAACATTTAATATTAAAGCTAGCAAAACATCTGGAGAAAATGGAATAACTTCAGAAGTAGAACCCAATAATGATTATAATCAGGCTAATTACTTTATAGCTAATAATAAAGATGTAACTGGTACTATACAAAATGCTAATGATGAGGATACATTTGCTTTTGAAGTAGATAATGCTGGTGAAGTTGATATAAAGATTACAGGAAATTCATCTAAAATAACTTGGATAGTTTCTAAGGAGAATGACTTAGACAATTACGTCTGTTGGAAGCAATACACTGAAGGAGATATAAGTAAAGGAAGCTTTAGTGCTACTCCAGGAAAGTATTATATTAAACTATACTCAACAGATGAAGCTATAGAAAATGGAAACTATAGTATAAATATCAATGGTATAAAGTCCTATAATAATGACCCAGAAGTGCCAAGTAATATTACAGAAGTAGAACCAAATAATAGCTTTGAATCTGGAAATGTAGCTATATACAACAACATTGATGCAAAAGGAAAACTACCTACAGGTGGAGACACTGACGTTTTTTACTTTGATGTAGATACTGCATCTAATGTAAATATAAAGGTTGGAAGTACTCAGCAAGGATACACTTGGATAGTGTGTAAATCAGATAACTTAAATAATTATGTATGCTGGAGTCAGAATAGTGAAGTAGATGGAACTAGTGGAAGCTTTAAGGCTGTACCTGGTAAATATTTTATTAAACTATACTCTTTAAATAACTCTAGCAGTGTTGACTATACTATTAAAGTTGATGGTATAAGACAAAGATAGCGTAAGTTTAATAGTTATAACTAAATTTATAGTTTTTTATACTTGATAAATAATAAAGTTTCAACTACAATGTAAGATTTAAAATGTAGTTGAAGCTTTTTTATTGACAAAAATACTACCATGCAATACAATATAGAAAAGGACTATTATGCATTACAATATACCTTGTGATAAATAGTACTGGAAATAAGTTTTGGAGGGGCAGTTTATGAAAACAAAACAGTATATAAAAGAGGTTAATAAGTTTATTAATAAACTAAGTAAAGAAAATGAGGAAAAGTTTGAAAATATATTATTTAAAATACGGTTTTCAAATATTAATGATCATGATGCTGAGGAGTTTATACACCATTGTTTAGATTTATTTTTACAAGCTGAGGAAAGAGGAATTGACGTAGAAGAAGTACTAGGAAATAGTGATATAAATTCCTTTTGTGATGAGTTTATATCAGAAACAATAGAAGGGTACTCAGTGCTAGAAAAAGTGTACTGGAAGGTTTCTAAGCTACCAATAATATTGATTATTTTTACTGGCGTGTTTGAGATGTTTGTAGGACAATTAATTGATAGTTGGGTAAATAAAACAACACTTTTTACAGTTTCAGTTACAGTTTCAATGTTAGTTAATACTATAATTGTAATTATATTAACTAATTATTTATTATCTAAAATACAATATATGTATAATATTTTTAATGGAGAGGATAAAAAGAAAGATAGAAAGATAACATTTTTATTATGGATAGGCTTTTGCATTATAACAGCTATATTTGTATTAACTAAACTGTTTTTAACAAAGGTACTTTTTGAAGTTAACTATTTAATATTCATGGGCATACTTATAACTATTTATTTGATACAGTATTTCTTTGAAAATAAAAATCAATAGAAGGAGGGAACCATGAATAATAAATCACAGTTATTAAAGGGAAGTTTAGAGGGCTGTGTTCTTAAAATTATAGATTTAAAAGATGAGATTTATGGATATGACATTGCTAGAATATTAAAGGATAATGGTTTTACTGATATTTCTGAAGGAACTTTATATCCACTGTATACACGCCTGCAAAAGAATGGTTTTATATCGTCAAAAATGAAGGAGTCTCCCCTTGGCCCTGCTAGGAAATATTATAGTTTAACAGATAAAGGCCGTGAAGAACTAAAGGATTTTGTGGATACTTGGGAATATATGAGTAAAAATATAAATGATATAATTAAAGGGAATATTCAGTAATATATTTCTTAATATTTAAATATATTCAATAATTTATATAACCATAAAATCCTTATATATTAGTATACTTTGGAGGCGGTAATGTTAAACTATTATTTGAATAAAAAGCTTAACATTGATATAGATTTATTTTGAATACCTTTATAGAGTATTTCTATTGTATCACTTTTATCCACCATGCCAAGTATATATAGTAATGGTAAATAGTGATCCTTAGTAGGAATGGCGTTATTTTTTTTATCTCCATATTCAATTAGAGATTCAAAGTTTCTTGATTTTAGATTTGTTACTACTTCATTTTCAAAATCAATAGCCCATTGATATGGAGTAGTATCATAATTCATATCTGCTAAGTATAAATTATGGACAATGTTTCCACTGCCTAATACTAAAATATCATGCTCTCTTAAAAATTTTAATTTTTTACCCATTTCGTAATGATATATAGCAGGTTGTGCCATATCAATACTAAGGGCTACTACAGGAACATCAGCCTTTGGATACATATGTTTTAAGACTGACCAAACTCCATGGTCAAGACCATATGTATTAATAGGCTTTATGTCAAGATTTTCAAGCATTCTACTGATTTCAGGAAAACCTGGACATGGATATTTTATTTCATATAATTCATTTGGAAAACCATAAAAATCATATATAAGTTCTGGATTTTGGGATGTAGTAACTGCAGTGGCACCGTCTGACATCCAGTGAGCAGTAACCACCATTATTGCCTTTGGTGTAGGTAGAGTCTCACAGATATTATAAATACTTTTTGTGTAGCTATTGTCAGTTATGATATTCATTGGTGAACCATGCCCTATAAAACCCATTGGGAATTTCATAATATCACTCCTTAATATACTTTATTATATAACTTAATTTTATTATATCAAAAAATAAGGTGAAATATATTTAATAACTATTTTGCTTAAAATTTATAATATACAAGAGATAAGTGGCAAATAACTAATCATGTCGATAAGCTATTTACCACTTATTTAAAATTAAGATATGTATTTTATAATTTAGATAAATCTGATACAAATTCAATATCTACATTTAATGAACTTAATAATCTTTTTAATTGCATTGCAGCAATAGCTGAGCTTGGTGGTGTTGAAACTATATTTTTGAACCCAGTAGCTTTATACATTTTAATGCAGTTCTCAAGAATTGGAATCATTTCTGCTTTTGATGTTGATAATTCTGAACTTTCAAGTGCAAGAGTAAAGCTTGATGGAGTTATAGACTTTACAGCATTATTATAATCATTTAAGAAATTTTTGCCATCCTCCTCTTGAAAAAATCCTCCTACAGTGATAAATAAGACCTTCTTAGCATTATTAACTTCTACTTTATACATTTAAAATTCCTCCTTTAAAATTTATATAAAAAAGCTCCCATTGTGTATCCAGAACCAACTGAACAAAAAATAACGAGATCTCCCTTATTTATCTTTTTAGTTTCTATAGCTCTATTAAGCGCAAAAAACGGGCTTGTACATCCAGTATAACCATATTCATCTGCAACAAAGGTATAAGTGTCACTACTAACCTCTAAATTTAATTTATTTAATGTTTCTTTTATATCAGCATGGGAAAACTGTGAAAATAAGAAGTGTTTTACATCTGTTATAGATTCATTTCCTTCTTTTAAGAGTTTATTGATAAGTTTTACCCATTCATCACTAAAGTAAGACACATCATGATTTACCCAAGCATATTTTTTACTATCTATAGGCAGTTCTTCATCATATATATGGGATAATCCACATTCAGGGAAAACCATATATTTATGATTTTTAGAATCAGTATGGAAGGCAGAATTAAGAACCCCACCAGTTTCTTCATCACTAGTAAGTAATATTGCGGCAGCACCATCTCCAACAGTAGAATTTACTAACTCACAATCACTTTTGGCAAGGAGTGAGCCATATGAAGCACCAACGATTAAAGATTTTTTATATTTACTTTTAGATTTCATATAGGTCGCAATGCTATCTATAGCTGTTATCATTCCTATACAATTATCGTTCATGTCATAAGTTAAATCGCAGTTACATGCATCTATAGTATCTCGTATCAAAAGAGCGTTAGTAGGTATTAAATGTTCTACAGAATCACTAACAAATACAATAATGTCTAATTCAGAAGCCTTAACATTAGCTTTTTTCAAACAGGATTTAGTAGCTTCCACACTCATAGTAAGAGAATTTTCTGTATTGTTATCAACTAAATACCTAGACTTTCTTCCTAAGTGATTTAAAAGTTTTTCTAAATCTTGTCCATATTTGTTAATGAAGTGTTGATTCTCTATTCTTTTTTTAGGATGATATATTGATACTTCTTGAATTTTTATTCCCATAAAGTCCTCCCCATTCACATTTGAATTTGATGTTTAAATATATATATTACATATAAACAAAATGGTACAATATATATGTAAAAATTATAAATATAGTAAAAAATATATTCTACTGAGTTTATTATTCTACAAAAATTTCAAATAAAATAAATTTAAAATATAATATAGTATTATATTTTTGATATCACTCTATTATTATCGTCACAATTCGATTTACTTTATATGTTTTATAATTTATATTCTTACTTTATTAGAAGCCGATATAAATTTATGAAAAGAGAGGAAGTTGGATTAACCTCTAACTTTTTTATAGTAGTTGACTCTTGGGTTACCGAAGGGTTTATAATAATAATAGATGGCAAGGTGCACACTTGTAGAGCTTATTTGTTGAGGTGAAGTTATGTTTAAGATTGGTGAATTTTCGCGTATGAGTGGACTTTCAATTAATACACTGTATCATTATGACAATGTAGGAATTTTAAAACCTATATATATAGACAAATTTACTGGTTATAGATACTATGATGCAAGTCAACTTATAACCATAAATAAAATAATTGCTTTAAAGGATGCTGGATTTTCACTTGTTGAAATTAGCAATTTCTTTAATAATAATTCTAGTAATGAGTCGCTTATAGAGGTTTTGGAAGTGAAAGCAGATTTACTTGAAAAGGCACTAGAACTAGAAACAAGTAGGCTTCAACGTCTTCGTACAAATATATTTTTAATAAAGAATGGAGGCATACCTACTATGAATGAAATTTCAATTAAAAAAGTAGAAAAAATCTTAGTTGCATCATTGCGAAAATGTTTTGTGAAGGATGGTAATCAAACTTATGATGAATTTTGTGAAAGCCTATGGGTACAAGTTAATGAATATATAGATAAAGTAAAAGGAAAACGTACAATTCCGTGTATGACACTTTATCATAAAGATAATACTTCAATACAGGATATGGAGGTTGTAGAACCTATAACAAAATTAATCCCAGAAGGTGATACTGTCAAAGTATCTGAACTGCCCATGATAGAAAAAATGGCTTGTATAGTTCATAATGGCTCATTTGCTACAATTGGAGAAACCTATGAAATAATGTACAAATGGATTTCAGAAAATAAGTATTCAATCTGTGGACCAGTGCGTGAAATATACCATGAAGGTGAATGGGTAACAGATGATCCCAATGAATATGTAACAGAGCTACAATTTCCTATAGATTAATATGATTAATTTTTAATAAAAATAGACTACTCAAATGTATATAAAGATAAATAGAAAATGAATATTATAATACCGTATTATTCTTTAAAATGAATATACGGTATTTTTTAATAATTGAATGCTAAAGTGTTATATATAAATTACCAAGTATAGATATTTTGTATAATATGGTATAATTTCCTTGGAGCTGCTTTTGGTTTTAATACTTACTTTTAATGACTTTATGGGAGTTATAAAATGAGGATTCACTTTTTTAGTGCTATGTGAATGAAGGGAGTAAAGATTTATATGAAAAAATCTTTAATAAAAAGTAAAACTATTACTGAATTAGAAAAAAGGATTAAACAGAATGGACATAAGGCTGTAGAAGAATTTACACATGATTTACAACATAAGGGTTCTCCAATAATAGAACATATAGAAAATGATGATAAGAATAGCTTAGTTACTTTTATATATGAAGGGATTAAAGAGTGTAAAAATGTTTTGTTTATACCTGATATAGGATTAGATAAATTTAAAGATAACTATAGAGATTTTCAAATGGAAAAAATAATGGAAACGGATCTATGGTTTATTACTTATGAAGTAAGAAATAATTTAAGATTTATATATTACTTTTCACCAAATGATCCATTGGATGATGATTGGAATGAAAGATTTGGTAGTAGAGTTAAGTATGATAAGTTTTGCAAAAAAGCATTGAGTTTTGATAAAGAGAATCCAGAAGATAAGGGTTCTTATGTATTAATGCCTAAGTCACCTGAAGATATTTGGTCAACAAAAATAGAAGATGTACCAGAAGGAAAAATAGAGGAACATAGGTTTGAAAGTAAAAACTTAGAGGATAAGCGTAGAATCAGAGTTTATACACCTTATGGATATGATAAGAAAGAAAAACCTTATGGATTTATGGTTTTAACTGATGGTGATGATTATATCTCTAATCTTTCTGCAATAGAAACTTTGAATAATCTTATTGCCACTAAAGAAATACCACCTATAGTTGCCATATTTATTGATTCAACAAAAAATAGAGGAAAAGAACTAAAGTGTAATGATTCATTTTGTAAGTGCATTGCAAGGGAGGTAATCCCATGGGCTAAAAAAAATTATAATATTTCTAGCATGCCAGAAAAAGCTATAATTTGTGGACTTAGTCTAGGAGGATTAACAGCAGCTTATTTAGGGTTAAACTATTCAGAAGTTTTTGGAAATGTCCTTTCTCAATCAGGTTATTTTTGGTATAATTCAGAAGACTATGTACCTGATGAGGATTGCTGGATGAGCAAAATGTTTAAAGAAGTAAACAGGCTTCCTCTTAAATTTTACCTAGATATGGGGGTTTTAGAAACTAAGTATAAAATTATAGATCCTAATATAAATTTAAGAGATACATTGATATCTAAAGGATATAAAGTTGATTTGCGATGGTTTAATGGAGGACATGATTACTTATCTTGGGGAGAAACCTTGGCACATGGATTAATTTCACTTATAGGAATAAAGGAGAAATTATAAGAATATAGCAATGTGTACATTAGGAAGGTAAATAAGAGCAGTATTCTTTGAAATAGTAATAGATATAAATATATTGAAAAGTATGTTCTAATATGTATAAATATGTAATATATAAGTTTAAATTACATATAAGCAGTGAAACTTACAAAATGTTAAATTTTAATTAGGGGGATTTGGGGATGAATAAAATTACAAAATATGAATTTAGGAAAGTAACAAATAATGATGTTGAAGATATGCTTACATGGAAGTATGAAGGAATTTACTCATTTTTTGATAATGACTTCTCAGAAGGAAAAATAAATTATGTAAAAAGTTTTCCTATGGATGATAATGTGTACGCAATTTATGATGATAAAAATGAATTAGTAGGAAATTGTGCTTTTTACCTTAATGATAAAGTAAGCTTTTCAATTCAAATGAGACCAAGTTTAACAAGCAAGGGCATGGGAAAGGAATTTTTACAAGCTATTTTAGAATTTGCTAAGGAAAGGTACAATTTAAAAAATATAGAGCTTTCAGTTCTTAAATTTAATGAAAGAGCTATAAGATTATATAAAAGTTTAGATTTTAAAGTTATAAATGAATTCATAGGAAAAACAGTTAAGGGAGAAATGGAATTTATAACCATGTCAAAAAAATTATAAATAGAGTTCTTAGTATCAGTACTTTCGATACTTAGAACTCGTTGTCCATTAGGGTAAATCGTTATCCGATGACTACCCTACATATTTGTACTAGGAATGTAGGGTAGTCTTATATTTCCTTTGTTACAATTAAATATGAAAGGGGAAGGTAAAATGGAATGGGTTGATAGAATGACAGCAACAATAGATTATATTGAGAATCATTTGACCGATGATATTATGTATGATGAAGTAGCAAAAGTTTCTTGTTGCTCAATGCATCAATTTGGACGTGTTTTTTCTTATGTTGTAGGAGTATCTCTATCTGAATATATTCGTCGTAGAAGATTAACCCTTGCAGGATTAGATTTACAAAGTAGCAATAAAAAAGTTATTGATATTGCTATAAAGTATGGATATAATTCGCCCGATGCATTTACTCGTGCTTTCGTTGGAATGCATGGTGTAACTCCTAAGGTAGCGCGCACTTTGGGAGTAAAACTTAAAGCCTACCCACCCATCACTTTTCATATTTCAATAAAAGGAGATGTTGAGATGGAGTATCGTATTGAGGAAAAGAAAGAAATAAAATTGGTTGGACTTGTTAAACAAATAAAGAGGCAGTCTGCTAATGCTGAAGCTAATAATTGGAAAGAAGCTTTAGGTGAAGTATGGGATATTTGGGATGAATTTTTGGATGGTGATATTGATAGGAAGATAGCATGTGAATACAAACTTTATCGCAGCCCCATGTGGCAGATGGGTTTCACCAAAACTTTAGAAAATGGAGAAACTATACTGGCTATTGGTGCTGAAGTTGATGAAAATGTTGTAACGGATTTGCAAAGTTATACTATACCAGCAGGAAAATGGGCAGTATTTACTGCAAGAGGAAGCCTCAATGGCAAGGCGCACCCAATTGATGTCATGTGGACAAAAATAACAGCAGAATGGCTTCCTAACTGTGGATATGAAAGAGCAGCAGACTATGAACTTGAAGTTTATCTACCAGGAGATACAAATGATGATGATTATGCCTGCGAAATATGGGTTCCTATTACTAAGAAGTAGATATATATATTCTAAAATTAAAAATATCTATAAAAAATAAATATTCATTGGTTAAAATACCGTAGTATTCAATAATGATTACACGGTGTTTTTATTTTATGATTTAACTATATAGTAAATTGTATAATTAAAGTAATATTATTTGAGAGTTGAATAACATGGTATTTAAAATATAAATTACTATAAAAATATATAGAAAATAATTTGGTTTAATATGGTATAATTTCATTAAGTTTACTTGTTTTACAGGTCACATATAGGAAAAAGTATTATGAGTTTTAGTGTTTAATGTGATGTTTATTTAAAATAAAATAATTATTTTAATAGTGAAAAGTAGGAAGGGGCAAGTATAGATGATATCATATAAAGTAGGATTAGAAAATATTCAGTGGGATAAACTTTTTGACCTATATAAAAGAGTTGGATTATTGAAACGGTTTATGGAAAATAATGAATACCACAAAATTCAATCAGCATTTAAAAATAGTTATAAAGTTGTTATAGCATGGGATGATGAAAAATTAATAGGAGCCTGTAGAATGATATCAGATGGCATATGTTATGGCTCAGTATTTGATGTGGGGGTATTGCCTGAATATCAGAAAAAGGGTGTAGGAAAGAATTTAATGAACACACTTTTGGAAGGAGAAGACTATATACCTATTCATCTTACCGCTACTTTTGGAAATGAGGATTTCTATAAAAAAATTGGTTTTAAAAGGCATAAAACGGCTTACTCTAAATATCCATGGGAAACCATATATACAGAAGAATAAGCATGTTATGGAAGGAGTAGTATAAATGGAGTCTAAAGAAATATTAATGCTCATAGATAATATATCTCCCCATGCAAAAGAGTATGTAGAAAAAGCATTTGAAAACAATCAAGTGGATATAATATATTCTGTATCAACAGTGGAAAATATAGGAGTATTTATAGCTGTTGACAATAAAGATTGTTGCATTTTTTATGCTTATTTTCTTAATGGAAACAATATAGAACAAATTTTAGATATTATAAAAAATAAGACTAAAGAATATATTTTAAAATTTGACTCAAAAGAAATATGCTTTAACGTGTACGGTAATAATCTAAAAATAATTAATGAAGTAAGAAAATTAGGTTTTAAAGTAGATGTTGAAGGATATCATCTTGAATTCATTGGTAAGGAGTTACCTAATTTAAATTGTTGTAATTTAATTGATAAAGGATTCAAAAGTGATATGTTAAAAGAATTTATTAACTTATTTGATAGTTCATATTATCAGTTATATAAAGATAATGGTTGGCAGGTAAATACTAATGCCATAAATGAAGAACAATTTTACAAAAAGCTTATTGATTTAGATAAGCATAGCCAAGTACGTTCATTCTGGATAAATAATGAGTTGGTAGGTGCATATATTTTCTGCCAAAACTATATAACTGATATTGTAGTTAAACCTACAGTTCAAAATAAAGGATATGGAAGTTATATATTAGCACATTGTATTAGAAATATGAGTATGAATGAATCTATTAGAAACATAAGACTTCGAGTAGCTAAGTCAAATACTGGTGCTAAAAAGTTATATGAAAGAAATGGTTTTATTGAAATTGCTTATTTTTCAGAACATACATATGAATAAATATGATTAGCTTATTAAATTTAATGCCTGAACTATTTGTATGGATGTTAGTAAGTAAATATAAAAAAAGAGAATAAACAATATTAAATAGTTCATGATATTTTTATGAATGATGCATTTCTAAGATAGTGAAGCAAAGTTAAGGAGAAAATTATGAATGATATAGAACAAGTATTACAGACAGAATATAGTGAAGAATTTGATAAACTAAGAAAAAATAGAATGTTCGTCAGTTATCATAAATACGGTCCTATAAAAAATAACTATGGTGAGGGTTTAATTAATTCAGTTGAAAATCTAGAAATAAGATTAAAAAAGTATAAAGAAACTGGTAATACAGAATTTTTAGTTGATGTTGCAAACTTCGCAATGATCGAATTTATGTATCCTAAACATAGTAATGTTCACTTTGATAGTGAAAACCATGGTACTAGATTAAAGGGAATGACTGTTAATGATTTGAAACAGTTATAATACATAATTCAACTAAATAGTTAAGAAACAAAAAATAATGGTTGATAAAACTCTAGTGTAGATAAATGAGTTAGATAAGATATTTGGTTTTTCAGATATAACGGAGGTAAGAATGATAAAGGATATTATTAATGAAAAAGGATTTAATATAGAAACAAGTAGGTTACTTCTTGTGCCTATTTCAGAAGAATTTGCATATGATTATTTTACTGAATTTAATGATGAAATAACAAAATACCAGTATCCAGAGCCTTTTAAAAGCCTAGATAGTACAAGAAAATTTATTGATGAGTTTACAGAACTTAAAGAAATGGGAACAAATTTGGTGTGTTGTATTTTAGATAAGGAATATAAATTCATTGGAAGTATAGAGATTCATCTGATAGATACTAAGACTCCTGAGGTGGGTTTATGGATACGAAAGAATGAGCAACGTAAGGGGTATGGATATGAAGCTATTACTGGTCTAACTAACTTTTTTCGTGAACATATGGATTTAGATTATTTTATTTATGAGGCAGATCGTCGTAATCCTAATAGTATTCAGTTAGTTAAAGCTCTAGGTGGAATAGAAGGTGGATTCAATAAAGCAGAAAGTAATTGTGGAAGTACTTTAGAGTTGAACATGTATTATATTAAATAGTAAGGTTATAAAATATCGGATTATTCAGAAATGAGTATACGATATTTTTTTATTTTCTAATTTTACTACATATACAAATATATGGATGATAATCCGGTGTAATATGGTATAATTTTATTAAGATTACTGTTTCTGGAGAATGCTAGGGAGGGAGTTTAATGATACTTTTAAAAGAAGTTACGGAGAAAAGTTGGAGAGATGTTAACTTACTAGAAGTGGAAAAAGAACAGCAACATTATGTATGCTCTAATGTTGGTATTTTGGCTAGAGCTTATGTTTTTAGACCTCAAAGAAGTCAAGCTAAAGCAATATATAATGATAGTGAAATAGTAGGATTATTAATGTATAGAGAGTGTGATGAATTACAAGCCTTTGTATTTGATCAAATGATGATTGATAGAAGATATCAGAGAAATGGATATGGAGAAGAAGCGGTATTCAAAGCAATAGAACTGATGAGAAATAATGCAAAATACAGCAGAATAGTTTTATGTTACTGTGATGGTGATATTGCTGCTAAAAATCTTTATACAAAGTTAGGCTTTCTTCATACAGGAGAAGTAGATGAAGATGAAATAATTATGGCTTTAGATTTATAGAGTTAAATACATTTATTCTGTTAAATGAGGTGTAAAAATATGGACATAGATAGTATTATTTTTGATTTAGATGGAACTATATGGGACTCAACATCTAGTGTTATAGATTCATGGAATAAAACTATAGGTAACTATGATGAGGTGATAAATAAACTTACGCTAGATGATATGAAGGGTGTTATGGGGTTAGTAATAGAGGATGTTGCATTAAAGTTTTTCCCATATTTAGAAGAAGAAAATAGACTTAAAATAGTTAAGCATTGCTGTAAGGATGAATGTAATCATTTAGGCAAACATGGTGCAATTCTATATGATAGGGTAGAGGAAACTTTAAAGGAATTATCTAAAAAATATAAATTATTTATTGTTAGTAACTGTCAATGTGGATATATAGAAGCCTTTTTTAAATCACATAAGTTAGATAAATATTTTATAGATTATGAGAATGTAGGAAGAACAGGTTTAAGTAAAGGTGAGAATATAAAACTAATAATAAAAAGAAATAACTTAATTAGTTCAGTATATGTTGGTGATACTGAGGGAGATTTAAAAGCATCACGAATTGCTAATATACCTTTTATTTATGCACAATATGGTTTTGGGGAAGTTAAAGAATATGATTATGTAATTAATAGCTTTCACGAACTTTTAAAGTTTGTGTAACACTATAAGAACATATGTTTATAAATTACAATACATAGATTTATTAACAATCTGTAGATTATATTGTGAAGTAAAAAGGGGGAGTATAATCAATGAAACCTTATGAGAAATTAGCAAAGTTTTATAAAAAATGTTGGGGAAAAGATAGTATTAAATACGGAGATTTAATTTGCAATGTAATTAATATTTACAATCTAAATATTAAATCTGTGTTAGATGTTGCTTGTGGGACAGGTATATTAGCATCAAAATTATATAATGAAAATTTTGAAGTTATTGGAATTGATATTTCAGAAGATATGATTAATGTAGCAAAGGAGACTACAACGGGAATAGAATTTGCAGTTGCAGATATGGTAAATTTCACTTTGAATAAAAAATTTCAGCTTATAACTTGTGCATTTGATGCACTAAATTATTTAGTAACAGATTCAGACATGAAAAAAACTTTAAAAAATGTTTTTTTACATTTAGAGGATAACGGAATTTTTATATTTGATATTAATACTCCAGTTTTATATGAAGAAAGGCATTTTGGAATAATTGATAGAAAGTTTGATAATATAGAATTCAAACAAATATTAGAATATGATAAGGTAAGTAAAATAGGTAAAACTGTCTTTGACTTTGGTGATAATCAATGTGAAACACATATTCAAAGGGCATATACTGTTGAAGAAATGGATGAGTTTCTTATAAATTCTGGCTTTGAAATAATGAATAGGTATAAAGATTTTAGATTATCTCCAATTGATGATAAGTCATATAAAATATTTTATGTGGTCAAAAAGGTTAACTAATAATCTTCATGAACTGTAAAGCTAGGAAAGCTGGAGGTATACCTTATTTTAAGGAGGAGTCTATGATTAGAATTGAAGGAGACAAGATTTATTTAAAAACATATACTAGAGATAAATATCATGAACACTATAAATCCTATGTTACAGATCCAATTATGGATCCAAATACCTATATTTATGATAAAGAAAAGGTTGATAAAAAGTATGATTCTATTATAGAAAAGGAATCATGGTATCCTAGGGTTGGAATTTTTTTAAGGGATGGAAGAATCATTGGAGAATTATCTTTTAAGCGAATTGATTATGAAAAAAGCAGATGTGAACTTGGGATTACCCTTGCCAATAATAATTATAAGGGATTAGGGTATGGAACTGAAGCAGTTAAATTGGCAATAGACTATGTATTTAATACATTAAAACTTAAATGCATATATGCTGATACAATGGGCTCAAATAAGAGAATGAAAAGTATATTTGATAAATTTGGATTTGAGTTTATAAATAGAGAAGAGCATTTTTATGATATGCATGATAGATGGGAAGATAAGCTAAATTATATATTAAGAAATCCAGAGGCAACGGTACTAACTAAAGAAGATGATAATATTGTGGAGAAAAATGAAAGGGTGGATATTAAATGAAAAAGAAGTTAGCAATAGTGTTGTTGGTAGCAGTATTTGTAATAAATATAACTGCCTGCAATAATAAAGTTAACAGCAAAGAAACAACTTCTACTAATAATAATATTAAAGAAGATGTAAAAATTGAAAGATTTCCGTACATGGCTGATTTTGGAAGAGGGAGTATAAATAACATTGAAGAACTCAAAGATGAGTGGGGAAAAAATAGTAGTGATTTAAGAGGATATGACCTTGAGAAACTTGATTTATCTGGGGAGAAAGATAAGCTTTTAAATTCAGTGTTTGATAGTAAAACAAAATGGCCAGGGAAACTTCCAGAGGAGTTTAACCCTGAAAGTTTTTTAGAGTTTCATAAAAATCCAGGTCTTCAAATAAAAAAACTTCATGAAAGAGGTATAACTGGTAAGGGGATAAACATAGCATTTATCGATTATTCTCTTTTAGTAAATCATGAGGAATATCATGATAGAGTAAAGATGTATGAAGAAATTCATTATGAACCAGAAGAAGCACAGATGCATGCTCCAGCAGTGGCATCCATTGCAGCAGGTAAGAATATTGGAGTTGCATCAGAAGCAGATTTGTATTTTATAGCATGTGAAAACTATAACTTTGTTAATAGTGAAATGGAAATAGATTTTTCTTGGACAGCAAAAGCAATTGAAAGAATTATTGAAGTAAATAAATCTTTGCCAAAGGATGATAAGATACGAGTTTTATCTATATCAGCAGGATGCAAACCTGAAAGTAAGGGGTATAACGAATTTATAGAAGCAATAAAAAAAGCAATTGAAGAAAATATATTTGTTATAACAGTAAATATGTTTGACACATATGAGGATAAGTTTTATTTCCATGGATTAGATATAGATTCCCTTGCAGATAAAAATGATATTTCTAATTATAAAGTTACAGAATGGAAAGAGTGGGTATCGAAAATAGAGCATATTGATGAACTTAATAAGTATTATGAAGAGAAATTTAATATGGACAAACCAGAAGAATTATTACTTATTCCTATTGATTCTAAAACCGTAGCTAGCCCTACAGGAGAGAAGGATTATGTATTTTATAGAGAAGGTGGATGGAGCTGGTGTATGCCTTATCTTGCTGGACTTTATGCTTTAGCTTGTCAAGTAAAACCAGATATTACGCCAGAAGAATTTTGGAAACAAGCTCTTGCAACAGGAGATAGCAGACAAATAGAAAAGGGAACAGAAAAATATAAGGGAAAAATAATAAATCCTGAAAAATTAATCTCTAGTTTTGAATAAGAATAGTAATATTAAATACTTGTACATTAGGGAGGAGTAAGAAAATGAGTATAAAATTAATAATGCAACCAAACCCATGTGCATGTGGACAAGCATGCATAGCTATGCTTGCGGGAGTGTCAGTTGATGAAGTTATTAAAAATATGCATACACATGGGCCAACATCCATTGGACAGCTAATTGAAGCTCTTGATTTTTATAACATTAAACATGCTGATAAAAATGTAAGATTATCTAAAAAGAATCCTAAGATTTCAGAAGTAGCAATTTTGACAGTACACATGCCAAAGTATACACATTGGGTAGTACATTATAAAGGCAAATTTTATGATCCAGAGTTTGGACTTCTTGAAGAATGTCGTCCTGATGGAAAGATAACATCATTCTTGGAGATTTATTAATATAGGTATATCTGATATTTGTTCTAAAAATTATAAAAGTGGCTACTTCCATTTTGAAGTAACCACTTTGCTTTTTCTTGTAGAATAAATTAACTTATATACAAAATATATACATAGCATTAAAATAAATGTTACAATGAAAACATGCTTAAGCAGTGTTTATGTAGGTGATAAAATAATAATATTTCTATAGGAGGAAAACACATGGAGTATTTTGATATTTTAAATAGAGATGGTAGTAGAAGTGGTAAAATAGCACCAAAAGATGAAGAGCTTTTAGAAGGACAATATGATTTAGGAGCACATGCATATATACATAACTCAAAGGGCGAATTCTTAATTCAGAAAAGGTCAAAATCAAAACAGTTCTTACCTGGTGGATGGGATATTCACATGGGGCACGTTATAGCTGGAGAAACAAGTAAAGAAGCTATTATTAGAGAGATACATGAAGAATTAGGTATAAAGATAGATGATATAAATTTTCTTAAAAGAGTTTTATGGGAAAAATACAATCATTTCATTGATATTTTTGTATTATGTAAAGATATTGATATTTCAGATTTAACCTTACAAAAGTCAGAGGTAGACGATGTTAAATTTATTTCAGCCCAAGAGATGATTAATTTGATAAAATCCATGGACTACAGACCTGAAGAATATAGAACAGTTATGAATGACTATGTTAATGAAATTATTTTAAATTTTAAGTAGAATAAAATAAATATGTAACTATTTATATATGAAAATAGTTACATAGGAAACTATACAACTATTTAACTATTTAAATAGTTGTTGTCATACCAAGGGTTTCAGCGACTTTGATGTTTGAATAACATGAAATTCATAGCCACATTCATAATAAATTATCTTTATATTGGAGGAGAATTAGCATGAAATATGCAATAGAATTATATTTTGATAAGGAAACAGAGGAAAAAATTCTTAAATTGGCTAAAGGAATTGCAAGAGAGGGAATCAGTGAAAAGTATTTAGAATGGAAGACTCGTCCTCATATTACCATAGCTATATTTAATGATATTGATATTGAAAAGTGTGACAAGTTATTAAAAGAAATTGCTGAGGATACAAAATCATTTCCTACATTACTTTCTAGTATTGGGGTGTTTAATAATACTAGAACTGTATATCTTGCACCAGTTGTATGTAATGAATTAATTGCTTTACATAAAAATGTACACGAAACCTTTGCATTTTGTGATCATAGTGGTTGGGAATATTACACAGCTGGACAATGGGTACCTCATTGTGCTGTTATGCTGGGAAGTGAAGATAAAGAATCAGCATTAGTGGAAGCTACAAAATACATAATCGAAAACTATGAGGTTTTTCCAAACAGTAGATATGAAGAAATTGGTTTTGTTGAAGTTGTAATGCCTGTAAAAGAAACAAAACCTCATAAGCTCAATATTTTCATGTAAATATAATTATTATAAGAAGTTTTTCAGAATAATTTATTTTAAAATCTAGTCTTAAAATTGAAAATAATATAATAAATAAAAATTTTAGTGAGGAAGTAATATGAAAAAAATTACTATGTCAAAGGGCGAATTGAGAAAATTTCTGGTTATGTATCAGGGTTTATCTTCACCAAAATCTTTTGATGGTGAAGAGGGTATTAAGAATTTTATAAATAGAGTAGGGTGCATACAATATGATCCTTTAAATATGGTAGGGAGAAATGCTGATTTGGTGCTTCAGTCCAGAGTTGAAAATTATAACCCTATGATGCTAGAAACTCTTCTTTATAATAAAAGAGAGATCATAGATGGTTGGGATAAAATGATGGCTATCTATTCTGTCAATGACTGGCCTTATTTTGAGAGGGTGAGATTAAGGAGAAAAGAAGAGATTGAGAGAGTATTGCATCATAGGAATTCAATTGAAGCAATTAACTATGTTGGTGTAGCAAAGGAATATATAGGGAAAAATGGTGCTACCTTGCCTTCAAAGTTGGATCTTGGACGAGTAGAAAGTGGAGTTTGGGGGCATGGAAAGCTTTCTAGTGCTACTATGGATTATATGTGGAATAGTGGAATTTTAGGCGTTAAAGAAAAGAAGAACACACAAAAGGTTTATGACTTGATAGAAAATCTATTGCCTAAAGAAATACTGGAAATGAAAGATCCATTCAATAGTGATGATGATTTTTATAAGTGGTATTTTAAAAGGAGAATAGGAAGTATAGGGATTTATTGGGAGAGAAGTGGTGAAGGATGGCTTGGTCATTTTGTATCCGATAAAAATCTTAGAAAGAAAATATTAAAGGAACTACTAGAGGATGGTGAGCTTATACTTGTAAAAGTAGAAGGACTAAATGAAACTTTTTATATAAGGGCTGACGATACATCAATGTTAGATAATCTTAATTCTAGTATTGATAAAAAAGCAAGTTTTCTGGCTCCACTTGATAATCTTCTTTGGGACAGAAAGTTAGTTAAAGATATTTTTGATTTTGAATATAGTTGGGAAGTATATAAACCTGTTTCAAAGAGGCAGTATGGATATTATGTATTACCAGTTTTATATGGAGATAAGCTTGTAGCAAGATTTGAACCTGAAATACATCGAGGAAATGAACCATTGATAATAAAAAATTGGTGGTGGGAAGAGAACTATCAAGTAACAGAAGAGTCTATAGCTGCTATGATGGGATGCTTTGAAAGATTCTGTAAGTATCTAAAAGCAGATGGATTAGAAGAAAGTTCATGGAGGAAAATAAAAGGCTAGATTATAGTTAATGTTTATTATGTAAAGTAATTGCTAGTAATTGACTAAGGAGTGATACTTATGATTATGCCAACACATATTGTTACAGGAGCAGGAGTAGTTGAAAATGATAAAGAAGAGATTTTATTAGTCAAAGCTCATCATGGGGGCTGGGTTTTTCCTGGTGGTCAAGTTGAAGTCGGAGAAAATGTTATTGATGCAGTTGTAAGAGAAATAAAAGAGGAAAGTGGGATTAATGTTACAGTAAAGAAACTTTTTGCTATTTCTTCAAATACAGCCATGCATGAAGGATATAATGGAGTTAAGACAGTACCTACAAAGGTGATGATGGATTTTATTTGTACATTTGTAGATGGTGACTTATGTATTTCAGATGAGAATTCAGAATCACGTTGGGTAAAGAAGTATAAAGTTCTTGATATGATTACGTCACCATCAATTCGTCAACGTTTTCAAGCATATTTAGATTTTGATGGTAATGTTCAATATCTAGCATATGTTACAAAGCCAGAATTTGACTTACAAGTTAGTAGAAAGATATAAGGGGAATTCTTTTATGAATAAATTTATTTTAACAGAGGAATTAATTGGACAAGTAAAATTGCCAAAAGGAATTTATATTAGGCAATTTAAAGAAACAGATTTTTCTTCTATTCAAGTATTATATGAGAAAGAAGGATGGATGACATTCTTAAAAAGATCAGAAAATGCATTAAAGGCATGGGAAAATTCTAATATTACACTTGTTGTATTAGATGGAGACATAATAGTTGGATTAGTTCGTGCATTAACAGATGGAGAAATTACTACTTATATAGCTGAAATTATAATTGATAATAGCTATAGAGGAATGGGAATATGAAAAGCTTTAATTGATATATGTCATAATTTATATCCGAATACAAGATTAGATTTACTTTCAACAGATGGAGCAGACGACTTTTATCAAAGAAATAGTTTTAGAACGAATATGGGATTTAGAAAGAGTTATTAAGTTATAAATTTAAGGAGAGTATTCATAATGAAAGTTACTTTAAATAATTATTATATAAAAAATTATGAAGATAGAAATAAAAAGCAAAATTCAAAAGGAGAATTTTTGAAATTATTGGAAGAATCAAAAGCTAGTAATACTGAAATAAAAACATCAGGTAAAAGGAAAATAGAGTACATACTTGAAGGTGGTATTATAAAAGTTTATGTTAGTGATGGTAAAAATCCACCTAAGTGTATAAAGAGTATTCCAGCAAAATCTGCATCAAAGGAATTATTGGCAAGAGTGAAATGCTTAACAATAGCAGATTCTTTATACATTAATGAATTAATGAAGTCTAAAGGGGAATCTGATGAAAAGGTAAGTGGAGATACTGCCATTAATGAAGAGAGCATGATAAATAATTACGATTAAATTAAATATTTTAGGGTTGATAAGGAAATACGAGAGAGTTAGAATGTTAAGTTTAGTTGACAAATTTCCATTTTAACTTGATAGAAAAGGTGTTTAGTGTTTAGTATACTATAGCTACAAGTTAACTTGGATTTTAGGAAAGGCTGGTGATAGTTATGTCATTAGGCGAAAAATTATTATATTTACGTAAAAAGAAAGGTTTATCTCAGGAGGATGTTGCAGAGAAATTAGGTGTATCTCGACAAACGGTAAGTAAATGGGAGACCGACCAAACGGTTCCTGAACTTATTAAAGCAAAATTACTAAGTCAACTTTATAATGTAAGTTATGATTATCTTATTAGTGGAAGCCATATTAGTGGTGATGTTACTGGCATTGAAATGATAGTTGATGAAATTGACTGGACAGGTGCGTGGAGTAAAAAGTATCCAATTTTGGCTTCATATCAAGGGATAAAAGGAATATATACTTATAGTGAGAAAATATCTGAGTTATATGATGCTTTTAAAATTGAGTTTGGGTTTGATGACGTAAATACTGTTTTAGTTTTAAAAGATATTCTTTACCAAAAGTATAAAATGGCAAAAAAGAAAAACAACCAGTAAGAACGTAATTTGTGGTAAATTTAATATTAACAAGGTGTATTAGTATATTTTGTAATAAAAATTAATTAAATTGCAATGTCAGTATATAGGTATAAGCATATATTGTTAATGAAGTATTATTTAAAGGGAGAAAATATGTTATCTAAGGAGAAGTTTATTAAACAATCGCTAGAATTAAATCTATTCTTTTTAAGAATAATGAAGGAGCATCTAGTTTTTGTTGGTGCATCGTTAATGCCTAGATCTCAAAATTACCTTCATTACGCAGATATGTTAAAGGAACAACTAGATGGATTGCTTAGAAAGACTATAAAATTATCTAGTGGAATTATCGATCCAAACATTGGTAATACAGGAGAAATAATTACAAACTATACACTAGAAGCAGAAAGAGCTACAGAATTTTACACTGGAATTAATATCAATACAAATACAACTGAAATGGAATTATCTTTAGGAGATTATCAAAATAGTAAAACTCTAGATGGTTTATCAGAAGAAGTATTTTATTTAAATAAAGAGATTATTCCTGTAGTAAATGAAACAGCTAAGTTAAAAAATAAAATAAAAGTAAATGTATTAAAGTGCAAGATGTTTACAGGTTCTTATCCACTTTTAGTGGATCATATTTTAAGAGAAGCAATGTTCTATCTTAGAATGTTAGGAAGGTTACAGGAAAGAGTTGAGATGGACATTAATAAGGAAATGGTTGATCAGGAAGCTTTCTGGAACAGAATTATGGCTGAGCATTCTAAATTTATTAGAGGCTTTTTAGATCCAACAGAAGAGGAATTATTTAATGTTGCTAACAAGTTTGGTAAGCAATTTGATAGATTGACAGAAGAAGCACTTACTATGCACGATAATACAATTTCATTAGCACATATATCCACTGTAACTGAGGAGAGTAGAGAGGCCACTAAAGATATTAGAGATTTCAAGATGAAAGGAACAGAAGGATTATTAAATTGTAAGATTAAGTCCATAATTTTACCACTCTTAGGAGATCATGTTCTAAGAGAAGCAAATCATTATCTAAGATTGCTAAATAATTACAAAACAAAAACATATTCTTCATATATATAAAATTGATATAAGAATAAATGGGTTTCTAAAATACTGTGAAATTTAGTGATGAATTTTACGGTATTTTTATTTTTCAATAATTAATTTATAAATAAGCTACCTATAATTTATATGGTATAATTTACATATAATAACCATGCAAAATGGTATTGAATATAGGCGATTAATTTATCATACTGCGTTAATAAAGTCAAAGAAAATATTTTAAGTTTGGTATTATAGAAGTTAAATGGATAATTTTACAAAGATCCTTGAAGTGTATTTTAATAAATGATACCCTTATATTATCCCCTATGGGGGGATGATATAAGGAGGGATAGAATGAATTGGGTAAAGAAAAATAAAGATAATATTATTACTATATTTTTATTATCAATTCCTGTAATAGTAGAAAATATTCTTCAAACACTACTGGGAACGGTAGATACCTACTTTGCAGGACAGATTAATGATAGTGCAATTGCAGCAATTAGTGTAACTAATTTAATTGTTAATGTGTTCATTGCTTTTTATACTGCTATAAGTATAGGAACTAACGCAATTATTTCAAGAAATGTTGGGAGATGTGATTTTGAGGAAGCCAATGCGACCATAAAACAATCCAATATATTAGGTATCATAATAGGAATATTGGTTGGAGCAGTCAATTTAATATTTTATAAACCGATATTAATGATTTCAGGTGCTTCAAATGAAATATTAAGTTATACAGTACCATATTATATGGTTGTTGCAGTACCATCAGTATTTCTTTGCTTATCACTTATTCTATCAAGTTGTTTAAGAGCAACTAAAGATACTAGTACACCAATGATAGCAACGGGTGTTGCTAATATATTAAACATAATTTTAAATTATATTTTTATGAGATTAGGATTAGGAATTCTAGGGTTAGGTTTAGCTACAACTATCTCACGTATAGTAAATGTTTTAATTCTTTTATTAAAACTAGTAAATGGTAGTGTTATCAAGCTTGATTTGACAAATATAAAGATTAAAAAAGATATAATAAAATCCATAATGAGAATTGGAATACCAGCTGGAATTGAAAAATTAGTTATGAGATTAGGTCAATTAGTATACAATAGCATGATTATTTCTATTGGTATATCAGCATATGTAGCCCATAATATAGCAGGCAATATTGAAAGCTATTCCTATATACCTGCAATGGGTTTGGGGGTTGCTACAGCTACTCTTGTTGGTATAAGTCTTGGTGAAGATAATACTAATAAAGCTAAAAATATTGTTTTTTTATCGGATTTCATTGCAACTATTTTTATGATTTGTATTGGAATTATATTTTTTATATTTGCCCCACAATTTGCAATGATTTTTACAGATGCAAAAGAAATACAAGAAATGGTTATAAGAGTATTAAGGTTGATTGCGTTATTTCAGCCATTTGCAGCAATTACCCAAGTATTTACCAGCGCGTTGCAAGGTGCTGGAGATACAAAATTTCCAATGTATGCAACACTAATAGGAATTTGGTGTGGGAGAGTAATAGTTGGATATTTACTAGGAGTAACATTTGGGCTGGGATTATTGGGAGTATGGCTTGGGTATGCTTTAGATATTACAATTAGAGGTATTATTTTGCTAAAACGTTTCTTAAATGGAAAATGGCAGAAAATTAACATATAATTAAAATAAAACAAAAGGAGATAAATTTATGAGTGATGAAAATGGACATAACCATACACATAAAAATACTAAAGCTGTAATAAATAGATTATCAAGAGCTATAGGACATTTAGAGGCAGTGAAAAAGATGGTTGAGGATGGGCGAGATTGCAGTGAAGTATTAGTACAGGTCTCAGCAGTAAAATCTGCAATTAATAATATTGGTAAAATAATTTTACAAGATCATATTGAAAATTGTGTTGTTGATGCTGTAGAAACAGGAGATAAAAAAGTTCTCACAGATTTAAATGATGCAATAGGTAAATTTATTAAGTAAATCCTAAAATATTTTTAATAATACTAATTATAATTAGTTTAAATATCACATGTTCTAAAAGGAATGTGTGATATTTTTTCATTTAATAACCAAGCTATATTACAATTCAAACATTGAAATGTAAATAGTTGATGTTGGAAACAGAATAGTAGAAATTAGAAGAATGTGATATATTTTGGGACTTTCATTAAAATTATATGTTATAATTTTCTTAAAGAATTATTTGTAATTAATTTAAATATATAGTAATTATTCAAAAATAGATATGTTAAGGAGATTTATATTATGAAGGCAGAATTATATGAAAAAATTTTGGAAACTGAATTGAAATATATAAAATGTTTTTCAGATTATGCTGAACTGAAGAAATCAATCATTTTCACAGACAAAAAACTACTTGATATGTACATGCATAATTTCACTTTTCTTAAAGAGTCAATGGAGATGGGGGAACTAAGAAGCTTTATTGAAAATAAGCTTGGTGAAATGCAAAAGTCAAATAATGAACATTTACATATCATGATGGATTATAGTGTGAAATGGGATGAGTTAAAAAACTTGATTCAAGAGCCTGAGATTACAGAATACTGTTTTATGGCTATAGAGCCAAAAGATTTTAAGAAATTAAAAGTAAAAGATGATTGCATAGCTTTAAAAGCAGATACTCTTGAAATACTTGATGCTGGATACAAAGCTGATGTACAGGCCAATAAGGCAGCTATGGGAGAAGAGTTTGCTATAAAAAGAAGCAAAAGAAAGATGGAGGTATATAAGGAAAATCCTGATTTGAACCTTTATGTTTGCTACAAGGGAAAGGAACCTATAGGTAAGTGTGAGCTTTTCATAAAAGATGGCATTGCAAAGATTGAGGATTTTGATATTATTGAGGAATTTCAAAAACAAGGATATGGCACTTCTATGTTGCATAAATTGCTAGAAGAATCTCTTAATGCAGGAGCTGATATAGCATACTTAATAACAGACAATTTCGATACAGCAAAGGATATGTATAAAAAATGTGGATTCTCAATATGCGGTATTAAGACATCTATATTATTTATAAGATAGTTATAGATTATAACATGAATTAAAGTAGATAGTTGGGGAGGAAATATGAATATGATTAACATTGTAAAGGCAGAATTAACAGATTCTAAAGTTATAACTGAAATTAAGAAATTTGCATATAATGATGAAACAAGTAGATTTGGACCAGGAAGGGATGGTGGTCCTCCAGGATATGATTCAGAAGAAGAAACACGAAGACTTATTAAAAACTATTTATGCTATAAGATTATCCTTGATAATGATATAATTGGATTCTTTTGGCTACACGGAGTAGAACAAGAGTTTTATGAATTGGAAGATCTATGTATTCATCCGAAATATCATAATAAAGGTTTTGGATTTAAGACTATGAGTCTAATGGAAGAAATGCATCCGCAGATAAAAAGATGGATATTGGGAACTCCTTATTATAGTGTAAGAAATCAATATTTATATGAAAAAGCTGGTTATAAAAAAACTGGACAATCAGAAGATGGATTTCTGTTCTTTTATGAAAAGTTAATTTGTTAAACTATAAAGTTGTATATCAAAGATGATTTAATATGAACTTCTAAAACATTACTAATAATATTTTAATAATGGTCAATGAAGCTTTGAAGATATTAACTAAGTTTTGATTTAGGCAAATAGGAGTAAAGATTATGAAAGAAAAAATAAAAAAACTTTTAGGTGCAAATATGGACATAGATTTAACAAGTAATGACAAGGTTGATTGGAAGCAAAGTCGTTGTCCTTGGAATGAAAAAGAAGGTTCTAATACACATAAATGTGCAGTGAAAAATACTTCAATATGTGAATATTTTTGTGGTATTGAGTATCTCGATACAGTAATTTGTTGTTTTCCTAATGAAAATCCAAATAGATGATATATACATTTAACTATATCTAAATCCTTGGAGCATTGGGATAAAATTACAATTGAGAGATGATAATGGGAGATATATTTTTCTTTGAAAATTAATGATTGATATCCGTTATAAATGTATAGGGGGGAATATGTGTGATAGAAAAAATCAATTCAGAGATTATTAAAAGTGAAAATGACATACTTGATATGTTAGATAATTTAGTAGAGAAACGGGATAATGAGTGGTGGAGCAATTTTTATTCTGATAAGGAAAAAGCAATTCCATTCTTTAAAAATATTCCTGATGAAAACCTTGCTTCATATTTTGAGTTAGATTTATTAAAACAAGGAAAAGCACTTGATATAGGATGTGGAAATGGTAGAAATTCATTATATCTTGCACACAAAGGGTTTGAAGTTTATGGAATTGATTTTTCAAAAACATCTATTGAATGGGGAAAACAATTGGCGAAAGAACAATCTATAGAAGTGAATTTTTTATGCCAATCAATATTTGACTTTAAATGTGAACCAGAGAGTTTTGATTTTATCTATGATTCAGGATGTTTTCATCATATAAAACCTCATAGGAGAAATCAATACCTAAGTGCTGTTTTAAAACTTTTAAAGCCAGATGGATATTTTTCCATGAACTGTTTTAATTTAAACGGAGGTGCAAATATATCTGATTATGATGTGTATAGAGATTATTCAATGCATGGTGGACTTGGATTTTCTGAGTATAAGCTAAAAACAATTTTAAAACTACACTTCAATATACTTGAATTTAGAGAGATGAAAGAGATCGAAAATGACAATATATTTGGAAAATCTTTTATGTGGACAACATTATTGAAGAAAAAATAAAATGTAAATATCTTTATATTTATATAGTGAAAATTTTAAATTAAGTTGATGACAATTTATGGTGTGTCAGATTACAAATTTGAGGGGGAGAAATATGAATTTTATCGTATCTACCGGAGAAGTTGATAATGTAATTAATATTATGAAAGAAGTCGCTTATTGGGGACGCTCTGTTGGATTAAATGTATGGAAGGATGAACACCTTACAAAAGAAAAATTAATGGTAAATGTTATGGAAGAAGATTTTTGTGTGGGAAAAGTTTCAGGAGCTAATGCATGTTGTATGATATTGCAATGGAGTGATACTTTCTTTTGGCCAAATTCAAAGGAAAATGAAGCTGGATATATACATAAACTGTGCGTGAGAAGAGAGTATGCAGGATTGGGTCTACCAGGCAAAATGGTTAAATTTGCAATAGAAGAATGTAAAAAAGAAATATTAAATACTTAAGATTAGATACAGGATGGACTAATAAGAAATTATGTAATCTTTATAAGAGTCTAGGATTTGAGATAGTTGATAAATTCTTATTAGATAATGGTGGAGCATTTGCATTATTTGAGATGAAAATAGAATAAATAAGCTAACCTATTAATAGGAAGTATCATAATGCCATAGAAATATTATCCACATAATAGGAGGTGAAAGGTTTGAGAGATTACTTTATGAAAACAGAGCGTATAGGTTTCTCAAATTGGTCAGATTGCGACTTTACACTAGCACATCAGCTTTGGGGAGAAAAGGATGTTACTAAATTTATTTGTGCTACAGGGGAATTTACAGAAAATGATATTCACAATCGTTTAAATATTGAAATTTGTAATGGCAAGGGTTTTCATGTTCAATATTGGCCTATATTTGAAATAACAACAGGAGAACTGATTGGCTGCTGTGGTGCACGCCCATTTAAATCTAAACAACACTCATATGAAATTGGTTTTCATCTTCGTAAAAGATACTGGGGTCAAGGTTATGCCCATGAAGCAGCAAAAGCAGTAATCAATTATTGTTTTTCTAAATTAAATGCAGACAAGCTTTTTGCAGGACATCACCCACATAATGTTGGATCTAAAAAACTTTTAGTATGCTTAGATTTTCATTATATAGGAGATAATTTCTATGAACCAACAGGACTGTATCATCCATCATATGAAATGACTAATCTAAGATTATAATCATAACGTGTAGTAAGCTAAGTCCACTAGTGAAGAACTCTATTGAAGGAAGGGAGAAATATCAATGGAGAATTATAATAGCACAAAAATATTTTGGGACAATATATTTTAAGCAGTAATACCAAATAAATATGAAAATGCAGATTTGGGACAAGAAGATTTAAATGAAGCTTTAAAGTGGTTAAGTAGTGGAACAAATAGCATTGTAGATTATATGGATGTGGAAGTGGGGAATTACACACTTAGACAATGATTTATTACTTGTGGAATTTAGAAACAGAAAAATGGTGTAGTATATTGGAAAAATATTTTCATATATATCTTAAAAAGGATATTTACTATAATCAACATGAACAGTATAATAGATTATTTTTATTAGTAAACAAATAGTATAAATTTTAAATATAAGGAGTGGTAATAAAATATGCATAACCTTATAAATGCTATTCCGTTATATAATTTCTTAAAATATTGTAATAACAATTCCTCTGAGAAAATTATATTAGACTGTGGTGCTGGTGGTTCTAATCCACCTCTTTCTTTGTTTTATGAATTTGGATATGAAACCTATGGAATTGAAATATCTGAAGATCAACTAGAAAAAGCAAGGGCATTTTGTATAGAACAAGATAAAGATTTAAATATCATATTTGGTGATATGAGAAAAATACCTTTTGAAAATGAGTTTTTTAGTTTTTTGTATTCTTATAATACATCTGTTCATATGAAAAAAGAAGATTTCTCACTTGCTTTATCAGAATTTTATAGAGTGTTAAAACCTGGAGGACTATGCTATGTGAATTTTTTAGGTGAAGAGTGTGATACTTATGGCATAGGAAAAGAAATTGGTGAAGGGGAGTTTTTACAAATTGAAGATAATGATGAAGTGATCTATTGTCATTATAAGGATAACGAAATTGAGCAAGCCCTTACAAAATTTGAAGTTATATATAAGGAAAAGAAATCAGTAAAAAGAAATATCGATGATAGAGAAAATACATCAGTTTATCTTGAATATATACTAGTGAAAAAGTAATTGAATAAGATTAGTTGTATAATTGGGGGGATGAATCAATGATTGAAATTAGACAATTAAAGGAATCTGACATGCAGCAGGCCTTAGAATTAAAGATTTTGTGCTGGACGGAAGAGTTGGCAGGTAAGGCTGAAAACATCCTTTCAGTTTCTCAAGAATTAGACTTCTGGGTAGAGTGGATGCATACAGGGAAAGAAAATAATGATGTTCGCTTGTTAATTGGAGCATTTGAAAATGACAAGATGCTTGGAGTAGCCTTTAGCAGTTTTGCGGAAACCTTTGATATACCTGAAAAAGGTATAGAGTTAAATGGGATTTGGGTATATCCTGACCAGCGAAATAGGGGGATTTCTCTCATGATGATTATTTATACATTGAGTTTCTACATGTCTATGGGTATGGAAAAGATTGTTATCTATAACCATCATTATGCAGCATCAAATCAGTTTTATCACAAATTTTGTGGACAAGTTGCCAAACAAGAATATCAGATGGAGGGTAAACTTTTGGTGGATGTATTCTTAATAGACATATTATCAATGAAAAGCAGAATGGAGCAATCTCTAAAGAAATATATAGGAGAATATGCCTATGGAAATTAAAAAAATTAAAGCTGAGAATATTGAGCAAGTAAGGGAGCTACACGTATATTGTACAGGCCGTCAGTGGACTGATACTAAACCAGCAAAGGATGAATTATCATTTTATACTCCTGATGAAATATTAGGAATGTTTGATGAAGAGAAACTAGTAGCTATGATAAGGAACTATACATTTAATCAGTCAGTGAGAGGTGTAATTAAGAAGATGGGAGGGGTTTCCCATGTGGCTACTTTTCCTGAATATCGTTTGCAGGGATATGTAAAGGACTTGATAAAATTAGCATTTATAGATATGAAAGAAAAAAATCAATCTATTAGTTTATTACATCCTTTTAAAGAAAGTTTTTATAATTCTTTTGGGTATGTGGGTACAAATGACAATTTGCTAGTTAAAATTTCTTTAGATGGATTTTTTCATTATTTAAAAGATGTATCAAAAATAAATGGTGAATGGGAAGAGAAAAGAGTAAGAGCTATTGAGGTGCAAGAGGAATTTGAAGCATTTAAATTTGAACTTGATTTGTTGGAGCATCATGGACTTGTTTTTCTCAATAATATGTCCAAGGAGTATTGGATAGAAGATCATGGTGGTGTAATTGTAGTATTTATAAAGAAAAATAATAAAACTATGGCAGCAGCAAAGTATATTAAAATAGGATCAGGAGAAAATGGAAAAATTTTTGTGGCAGAAATGTATTGGAAAGACATAGAAAGCAGAGTGATGTTATTCAGATATTTTGCAAAGCACAAAGACCAATTTTCACATATAGAATTAAGAGTTCCATATGGTACTAATTTTTGGACATGGTTGAATGATCCAATGAGGCCTTTTGAAGTAAAGATTAACAATAATCCATGGATGGTAAGAATTATTGATGCAGTAGAAGCAATGAATGATATTAATGTAGCTTTAGAAGGTAATATTATTTTAGAATTATATGATGAACATTGTCAGTGGAATAATGGTATTTATAAGTTAGAAGCTGTGAATAAGAAACTAAAAATGAGCAAATATGAGAGTAAAAAACCAGATGTAAAGATGGACATAAAAGGGCTTACCGCACTATTGTATGGTGCATACTCTGTAGAAGAGCTTGAATTTAAGGAATGGATTATACTATCAGATTCAAAGTTTAAAATAATATTAGACCATTGGTTTCCTAGAAAGTTTCTTTATAATCCATATTATTTTTAATGGTGTAGTTTGTAATAATGATTTTTAAAAGATATAACATGGAATTTGATAATTGTAGTATAAGTATTGTTAAATGTGATGAGATAAGCAATACGATAGCTGTGAAATGCATTAATGATACAGGGCACTTGGAGGAAATAGGAGAGTAGAAGGTTAGGAAGATGCTTTCGCAAAATATATCACTAATCTTATATAAACTGTTGAGCATGTACTTTAATATTATTGTTAACGAACGCCATTTGCATAAGTAAGAATCTAAATCTTTGATTTAGTTATTCGAACTCAGTTCTTCTAATTTATTAGAAGAACCTCCTAGAACATTTATTACTTAGGATTTATGAATGGTAAAATCGTAAAGCAACGCAACTTGTTTGAGTGAATACGAGTTGTTGTGTTGTAGATTTTAACTTGAATAAATCCTTTTAGTAAATCAATGCTTCGAAACGGCTGAACAGCAATAATATAAGTACAAGCTCAACATTTACTTAGATTAGCTTATTTTGCGAAGGCCCCTCATACTTTCATAAAAATATAATCATTTAAGTGTTCAATACTATTAGAACTCCTTCTAATGATTTTTACGTCCATTTTTATTGGAAGATGCTATAGAAGCTATGATAATAAAAATAGATATATTTACAAGGTTAATGTAGAAATCTATACTGCTACCACTTAGGTTATATTCATCAACATATATTCCTCCTTGCCATATACTTAAATTTGATATAAGTACTAAGAATAGAGAATTTACTATAATAATAAAGGAATTAATGGCTTTACCTCTATATTTCATAAGTATCATATATAATAAGTTGAAAATAAGAAATGCTAAACATGCATATGAAAATGCCCCCAAAAGATCCAAAATGTTATCCTCCTAAAATAAATATTTAAGTATATAAAAGAATTATGTAGTTTATACATAGTTCTCACTTACTATAGAAATTCCTTGTTCGATTCTAGATTTGCTCTGAGAAATATAGTTTTTCATCCATTGACTCATGTTAGAAAAACCAGTGCTACGACATATACCTATATAGACGATAAGTTCTCTTAGTTGAAGAAATAGAGGTATTTGTTTTAGCCAATATTCATCTATATGATTTTCTTTAAGGTAACCATCCATAAAGCTTTTCATAAAAATACAACTTTGAGCTTGTCTTTCATCCATGCTATCATCTAAGAATACATAAGTAATATAAAACAATTGAATAGCTATATCTTCAATAAACCAACTATATTGACACTCATCAAAATCAAATATATTAATATCTTTATTATCTAGGAAAAAATTTCCAACATTAATATCTCCGTGAATAATTCCAAAGGAATCAGAATCCTTACAGAGCTTATTTATTCTATTCACTATATCATCATAACTTTCAAAAATCTTGAACTGATAAGCAGAAATATATTTCTTTATGTTTTGCAGATAGTAATTATGTGACCAATCAGGTCTCTTAATTTCTTTTGATGAAGGTATGTACTTCTTAGATAAAAAATGCATTTTCCCTGTTAATCTACCACATTTCTCAAATAAATCTTTATTACTAATGCATTCAGGATATCCAATCTTTCTTCCAGTAGCTTTTTCAAAAGAAGTAGCTGTAAAGTACGATCCTCCTATATGGATTTTTTCTGATAAATTACCAGAGATAGAGTAGATGGGCTTTGAAGCTGACACTCCACTATTAATTAAATATAAAACCCAGTCAAGTTCACCTTTTATAAGGTTATCGCTTCTATGTGAGCTATGAGTAAATCTTAAAATATAAGATTTCTCCTGCTTTTTATATTCATAAACATAGTTTTGAAAACCTCCAATTAAATTTAGTGTAGACATATCTATATTAAACTTTCTTGCCGCTTCTCCTAAAATTTGATTATTAAATAATTTCTCAATTTCTCTATCCAATTCTTCCACTTCCTTATTAAAATAAATATAATTCTGAGTTTAAATTTTAGACCAATTTATATAGCATGATTTGAGGTCATAATACGTCAATGTATACATATCTGGTAATCAAAAAATATATAGTTGTACAATAGTATAAGAATATTTTACTATAATTAACTTAAATGGTGTATATTTTAAGAGGAAAATTTAATATAATTTCATGTGGTATTATAACTCCATTATGCTAATAAAAAATGATATTCATGGAGATAATTAGCTTTTAATTTGAACATATGTTATAATATGGTAAAACAAGGTTGTGCTTATTAAATATTGTGTAGCATTGGGGGAGTTAAAATGAAAATAAAATCACATACGAAACTTAATTTATATTCCTTTATATCTATTGGGATTAGTGCAGTTATATATTTTATATTTATGATCATGGATATATTTTATCTACCTAAAGATAATGAGTTACTTTTACTAATCACCATATCATTAATTTTAGTAATTAGTATTATTGGAATGATATATAGCATTTTAAGTTCAAAATCACTAAGAGAAAGAGAGATTAGTAATATATGTGTTCCTAAAGTGGATTTATTTTTAACAATCGCTGCCCTAATTATAAATGTTGGTATTGTAGTTTTAACCCTACCAGCGCTTATTATTACTATAAAATTTATGTATTTTTAAGTGAAATATATTTGTATGTAGGTTATAAAATTTTTGAGTTTGATATCTTGTACTAATTATTTATAAAGGAGGATAAGTAAATGAGCATACAACTTAGAAAGAGGTTAATTAACCAAATAGAAAGACCATTTCAATTTAAAATCAGTGACCTAGTTTTAGAAGGAGCAGAGTTAGAAAGTAAATTAAATACTTATCTATCAATGTTTATAGAGGGAACCTTAGACACTGACCTTTCTGGTAAAAAACCAGATAAGTTTATTGAAAATCTTAGGAATAATATTTTGGGAGATTTTTCGAAACGATATATTATAACTGCACAATGTAAGGATGATGTAATAGGTATTTTAATAGCTTTACCTGGAAGTGTGAATGAGATGCATATTTATTCACTGCATGTTGCACCAGATCATAGAAATAAAGGAGTTGCTTCTACACTATTAGCTACCTGTGTAAATGATATGCATAAAAAGAATATAGAAGATATTATTATAGATGTACATATAGACAATAAACTTGCTTATGATCTATATAAAAAATTTGGATTTATTGAAGTTGAGAATATAATTTAATAAAGGAATAATGTTAAGTATATTAAAGCCATAGATATTAATAATTAAATTAAATAAAAAATAATAATGAATATTTAGAAAATATGCTATAATAGAAATATTAAAAACAGAATAATTATAATTTAGTTTTAATAGTGGTAACAATTATCTAAAGAACGGAGGAAGGCTTTTGATATACATTACAGAACCTGGATTTGAACCGAAGCATATAAATCCATTTACAGATGAAAGATATACTGATGATTGGATTGTATTTTGCTTAACTAATTCTAAGAATTATGAAATAACCAATGGAAGAGGCAATTCATCTGTATATACTTTAAAGGTAAGTAAAAAGTGTAAGCAGTGGGAATTTAATCTTATGGATTTTATAGAATATGAAAATAGCTATTGTAAGAATATGATTTTGTCGGTAGATGAGGAAGACTTAATTAAAGCAAAGGAAGAATATGAGAATCATCATTATAATGAAGCTTTTTTAAGGGGAAATGAACCTAGGGTTCTTATTCATAGTACCACAATGGAGAATTGGGAAAAAATTAAAAGCGATGGATGTTTAAAGTCGTGGAATATACTAAAAAAAGAAGGTAGCAACTACAAGGACAAGCCTATAGGTGAGCTTCTTGGTGATCCAAAGGACTATAGTGATTATATTATGTTTTCTAATGGGAATGTTTCAAGTGAAGTCGTTGTATTATCCAAGGAAAATAATAAAATTATTATGGATGAGAAAATGAAATATAAAACAGGTGCAAGGTTATATTTTGATATTGAAAAAATAGCTAAAGATGGATTATTAGTTCGTGATGGTTGTCATCTAAAGGTAAAGGGCATGTTACCCCTAGATAAATATCTAATCTGGACTGCTACATGGGAAAATCTTAATCTAGAAAATAAATATTCTACACCTGAGAACTTTACAAAAATAGCAAATGAAACCTTCAATTCTCTCTTTGGAGATGCACTTATTAAATAAAAGTTTATATATTAAAAAAGGAGAGAAGTAAATTTGTGTTTACACAAACTTACTTACTCTCCTTCATATTTTAAAGGATTAAAAAATTCTTTGTTTTTAACATTTCTTCATAAATTCTTCAATTTCTTCGACAGTTTTTATAATCTCATCAGACAAGACTTTACATCCATTTTTAGTTATAACTACATCATCCTCAATTCTTATTCCTATGCCTTCTTGGGATAAATATAGGCCAGGTTCTACTGTAATTACCATGCCTTCTTCAAAAGGCGCATCATAATCTTCTACATCATGGGTATCTAGTCCTAAATGATGACTTACTTGATGATAGTAATAATTAGACAATTCATTTTCATCCTTTATTATACCAAGGTCAATTAATCCCTCTGTTAAAGCTTTTTTTGTAACCTCATTTATTGACTGAAAAGTATGACCTGGTTTAAGAGCTTTTATAGTTTCAAGTTCAGCATTTAATACTATATTGTATATTTGTTTTTGTCTTTCGGTAAACTTACCGTTAACAGGAAAGGTTCTAGTTATATCTCCATGATAATAATTCCATGCTGCACCTACATCACATAAAACCAAAGAGTTATCATTAATTTCGCAATTATTATCTTCATAATGGAGAATTGTTCCATTTTTTCCACTGGCAATTATACTTGGAAAGGCAAAATCTTTCACACCATTGTTTTTTAATGAAAAATCGAAATAGGACTCAAGTTGATATTCCATAATATTAGGTTTAGCATTTTTCATCATCGCTTCTATTCCTAATTTAGTTTTCTCTATAGCAGATTTAATTTCTTTAATTTCCTCTTTTTCTTTGCACATTCTTAGAATGGATAACTTAGGATATACGTTGTGTATAAATACCTGAGAGTATCTTTCCTTTAAATCTTTGGCAAAGCAACCATTAGTAGTTAAATCATCTTCATAGGCATCTTTTTCTAAATCTAAATATATATGGACTAAATTTTTAGTTGATATTAAACTATTTAAATCTGTTTTAAAGTCATCTATAAATCTAATATCATTTATTCCAGATATTTTTTTAGCATCCTCAACATTAATACTCTTACCTACCCACTTAGCTCTTTTTTCATCAAATTTTCTGATATAAAGTCTTTCTTCTATATTCCCATTTCTATCTTTAATAACTACAAGATTTATATGCTCTTCATCAACTCCACACAGGTAATAGAAATTTCTATTTGGTGTGAACTTATAATTATAGTCATTTGATTTCTTCGGTGCTTTTCCAGCAAACATTATTAATATGGATCCATTAGCTAATTCCATTGATAACTTTAGCCTATTCTTCTTGAAAAAATCTTTATTCATTTCAAACAACCCCTTCATTAAGTAATAGATAATAGTTAAGTTCAAGGCACATTAAATTTTTTATAAAAGATGTTTATATAATAATATTAACCTAATTTCAGTTTATAGTAAATGATTACATAAGTGAAAATATAGAAACTTATTCATGGATAAAAATAATTTTTTTTCTTAAAGATATCTTTAATATACATATGTATGGTAAAATATTACCCATAAGTAAAAAATGAAATAATTAGTTTTTATATTCCTTATAATTGTTATATTGGAGGTGAATAAATGGCAAAGATTAGAGAAATTACTTGTGATGTAGCGTGTAATAAATTAAAAAGAAAAATACCCTTTGCCTGGGATTTAAACATATATCGAGGTTGTGAACATGGTTGTAAATATTGTTATGCTATGTATTCACATCAATATTTAGATTCAGATAAATATTTTGAAGACATATATGTAAAAACTAATGTGGTTGAACAATTGGAAAAACAACTGAGTAGTCCTTCGTGGAAAAGGGAAGTTGTTAATATTGGAGGGGTAACAGATAGCTATCAACCAGTAGAAGAACAGTATAAACTAATGCCGGATATATTAAGACTTATGATAAAGTATAAAACACCATGCATTATTTCAACTAAATCAGATTTAATTTTAAGAGATTATGATTTAATAGATGATCTTTCTAGGGTTACCTATGTAAATATAGCAGCTACAATTACATCTATGGATGAAAATATACGAAAATTAATTGAACCAAATGGAGTAGAATCTTTAAAACGATTTGCAATGTTAAAGGAATTTAGTAAAACCAATGCATCTACTGGACTTCATTTTATGCCTATTATTCCATATATAACAGATACTTTTGAAAATATAAATTCTCTATATTTACATGCTAAAGAATGTGATGTGGATTACGTTCTACCAGGAACTCTTTATTTAAGAGGTAGTACAAGAAAAGTATTTTTAGATTTCATAAAGAAAGAATTTCCAAAGATATATGATGACCTACTATTATTATATAAAACTGGTGGAGCAAATAAGGAATATAAAAATAATTTATATAAAACAGTAAATGCTTTGAGAGAAAAATATGGTTTATCAAGTAGTTATTCCAAACCAATGAAAGAAAAGTTAAATCAAGAATGCCATACTCAATTATCAATTTTTGATTGAAATTGGAAAATATAATACAAATGGCAAATTGGAAAATATTTAAAGTGTAGAAAGGTATTATAATTATGATGAAGATAAAAAATCACAATGAACTTATAATTAGAAAAGCAACAGTTGAAGATTCTAATGAAATTGTAATGTTAGTGAAACAAGTAATGGGCGAGGTAAGTTTCTTTCCTAAAGACCCAGACGAATTTGACTTAACAGCTGAAGACGAGGCAGAATATATTAAAAATACATCTTTATTTTTAGTAGCAGAGATAAATGAGAAAATAGTAGGTTCTACCACATTACAAAGGGGTAGAACTAAAAGGACAAGTCATGTTGCAGATTTTGGTATAACAATTTTAAGGGAATACAGTGGGTTAAAAATAGGAACTTTGTTAATGGAAGAGGTTATAAAGTGGTGCAAAGAAAATCAAGTTGAGAAAATTGAATTAGAGGTTTTTGAAGAAAATACACCTGCTATAGCACTTTATAAAAAGTTCGGATTTATTGAAGAGGGAAGAAAAAATAAAAACATAAAAATCAAAGGTGAATACAAAAACACATTGTTACTAGCTAGATTTTTAAAAGAAAATTAAGAGATAAAGTTAAATCGGATATAATAGTAAATAGGAGTAGGTATATTACTAGCAACATATCTATTCCTATTTTTAATGTATAATGATTATTCTTTGAGTTATTTTCTAAATTTTAATGCTACAGAATTTATTAAAGTTTTTGATATTGGTCCAAAGTCACGAGAATCTACGCTATCTAATCTATTATCCCCCATGACAAAGTATCCATCAGGTGGAATCGTAAGGTTTAAATCATCTTTGCTGGATTGACTATAATAGGCATAAGGTTCATCTAGAAGCTGCCTATCAATATATACTTTGTTTTCCTTGATTTTTATATTTTCATTAGGGAGTGCTATAACACGCTTAAGTAAGTTATAACTACCTTCATTATCAGCTTTAATAGAAACTAAATCTCCACGCTTAATTTTTTTCAAATCAGATTTAATAAGAAGTAGTTTGGAATCATCTGATAAAGTTTTTTCCATAGATTTCCCAGAAACAGTTGAATAGTATATACCTATTTTAAAAACTAAAAGTCCGCCTTGTAGGATAAAAGCAATAGATAATAAAATAACTATTAATAGGAATTCTGGTTTAGATATAGACTTTCGTTGTAACCACTCCTTCATATGAAAAACCTCCAACATTGAATTATAAACATAATTACTACTCCTAATAAATAGGCCGTAGGAATAGCAACTAATAAACATTTACCTAAGTCTAGGAAAGAATATCTTTTCAAAACAAGCACATCATTCTATATAATATTTTTATTAAATAGTAGATATATATTAAAACCTGACCAGATGCATTATCAAATTATCTCTATACTGACCTTCATGAAATTCTCTTTTTTTAAGGATTTTTATAGCCTTGAATCCACATCTTTCATAACATTTAATAACACATTTATTCAGCCTAAGATTTAATGAGGGTTAAGTCTATTATACTATTATTTACCATATTGGAATATATATTGATTTAAAATATTTTTTTATATTTAGGGAAATAGATTAAGAAAAATACTTACTGATAAGAATAGATAATTATTATGAATATACATAAATAGAAAAAATTTGTAATAAACTTTAAGGTTTTGTATAATAAAGAAAATAAATAATTGTAAAGATTAACAATGATAAGGATTAAAATTCAAAAAATATTAGAGATAATATAAAAATTGTCTAATATATTTATAAAAGGGAGTAATTATATGATTAAGATACGAAGGTATGGAAGCCAACCATATAATATAGCAGTTATTCACGGAGGGCCTGGTGCTCCAGGGGGAATGGCTCCAGTAGCAAAAGAATTGTCAATGAAATATGGAGTTCTTGAACCTATGCAATCAGCAAATTCTATTGATGGACAAGTTTCTGAACTTAAAGAATTGCTTGAAAATAATGGACAATTTCCAGTAACACTAATTGGTCATTCATGGGGAGCATGGTTAAGTTATATTTTTGCATGGAAATATCCAGAGTTAGTAAGTAAGGTTATACTTATAGGAAGTGGATCCTATGAAGATATTTATCTTTCATCAATGAATAGTAAAAGAGCTAACAGACTTACAGAAGAAGAAAACTTAAGAGTTGGTACATTATTTCAATTATTAAATGAACATAATAATCCAAACAAAAAAGAAGTATTGCGTGAATTTGGAGAATTAATGGCAAAGGCGGATTCTTTTAGTCCAATTTCTATTGAAAATGAATCTCTAGATTTCCAACCAGAAGTTTTTCAAAGTTGTATGGAAGAAATTAATAAATTAAGAAGCAATGGAGAGCTTTTGGATTTTGGAAAGAATATAAAATGTCCTGTAATTGCTATACATGGTGAATATGATTCTCATTCTTTTGAAGGTGTTGAAAAGCCACTGACAAGAACCATAAAGGATTTTAAATTCATATTATTAAAGAAATGTGGACATAACCCTTGGAATGAAGTTTATAGTAAAGATAAATTCTATGAAATAATCTTCAGAGAGTTAGAATCAAGATAGATGAGGATAAAGTTAAGGCAAAAGCACTAACTTAAGGAGAAGATTAAAATGATAAGGAATGTTTATGAGCAGTGCCCTATATTAAAAAATCATTTGACTGCATTAAAACAGACAACAATTAAAGATGCAGAGGAATTGCTAAAGTGTTATTCAGATAAAGAGGCTGTGAAATTGTTTAATTCTGATAACTGTAATGGTGATGATTTCTATTATACAACAGTTGAAAGAATGGAGGAGGCAATTAAATTTTGGACTTTTTCCTATGAGAATAAATACTTTGTGAGATGGACGATAATTTTGAATGATACAAATGAAAGAATTGGAACTATTGAAATGTTTAAAAGAGAAGCAGAAGATGAGTTTAACCATTATGGATTATTGAGAATAGATTTGCATAGTAAATATGAAAAACAAAAATATATAGATGATATTTTAGAAATTGTAAATAAGAATTTTTTTGAACTCTTTAATGTTGAGGGAATTCTTACAAAAGCAATTCCAAATGCAACTGAGCGTATTGAGTCATTAAAGAAAAAATATTATGTACCATTAAATAGAAAAATGATGCTATATGATGATTATTTTATAAGGACAAAAGTATAAGTTTAAAATTTAAATAACTTTAAATAGGAGGAAACTATGAGTAAATTATCTGAATTACCTAATATAGGTAAGAAACTAGAAGAACAACTTAATGAAGTCGGCATAAAAACTGTTGAACAATTAAAAACAGTCGGGAGTAAACAAGCATGGTTAGATATTAAAGCCATAGACGATTCTGCTTGTATCAATAGGTTATGTGCATTAGAGGGAGCAATACAAGAAATCAGATGGCATTCTCTTTCAGAGGAAGTAAAGCGAGATCTAAAAGAATTCTATAATACAGTAAAAAGCTAAGTAAATCTAATATTCCTATAATATCACCAAACAATATATTGGACAATCATCATGAAAATGCTCACATAAAACTTCTGAGTGAATAATCTATCAATATAGTTATTTCATTGATGGAGGTAATGAGTGGGATATTATATTAAAGTTGAACCAAATGTGAAAATTTATGTAGAGGATCTTAATCCAGAAGGAAAAAAAACAATTCTATTTTTACATGGTTGGCCTGGTAACCATAATCTGTTTGAATATCAGTTTGACCAATTTCCAAAGTATGGGTATAGATGTATCGGAATAGACACCAGAGGTTTTGGAGATTCTGATAAACCTTATGATGGATATGATTATGATCGTTTATCTGATGATGTTAGATGTGTAGTAGATGCACTAAGTCTTAGAGATTTCACACTAGCAGGGCATTCAACAGGTGGAGCTATAGCTATTAGATATATGGCTCGTCATAAAGGATATGGAGTATCTAAGCTAGTTCTTATATCTGCAGCAGCACCTAGTCTTATTAAGCGTAAAAACTTTCCATATGGATTGGATAGAGAAGAAGTTGTTAAAATTATTGATGGGACATATAATGATAGGCCTAAAATGCTGAGAGATTTCGGAGATATATTTTTCTTTAAATATATATCTGAACCATTTTCTCAGTGGTTTTTTAATCTCGGACTACAGGCAGCTGGATGGGCCACAGCATCTATTGCAAACACGTGGCTAGGTGAGGAAAAATTATTTTCTGATTTAGAGACTATAAGAGTTCCAACATTAATTCTTCATGGCATTCATGATAAAGTGGTTCTATTTGAGTTAGCTGAAATTCAAAATCAGTGTATTAGAAATTCAAAACTTGTACCATTCAAATATAGTGGTCATGGAGTATTTTACGATCAGAAAGAAAAATTTAATGAAGAATTAATGAGATTTGTTGAAGAATAGAAGCTTATAACATAGGAGTATTTAATAAGAAATTAAAATGTTTATCTATAGAATACCGTACTATTCATTTATGTATATACGGTATTTTCTATATGAAATTATTATGGAGGTATAATCATGGATATAAATACTATAAATAAGTTAAAAGAAAACTTTAGGATGAGAAATATAGAGGTTGAATGTTTTGAAGATTTAACTGAAGTTAAGAATCATATATTAAAAATTATACATGAAGAATGTATCATTGGAATTGGTCATTCAGCTACCCTTCAGAAAATGAATATAGTAGAATCACTGATGGACAGAGGAAATATAGTTTATGATAAAGAACTTGGAAAAACTAAGGATGAAACTAAAATGCTGAAAAAGAAAGCTCTTATAACTGATTGGTATATTACTGGTTCTAATGCTGTGACCACTGATGGGAGAATTATCAATGTGGATCATAGTGGAAATAGGGTAGCAGCAATTACTTTTGGACCAGATAAAGTAATTGTAGTTGTAGGTAAAAATAAAATTGTAGACAATGTTGAAGAGGGAATGAAAAGAGTTAAGAACATAGCATGTCCTTTAAATGCAAAAAGAGCAGGTTATAATCCACCCTGTGTAGAAATAAATAGATGTGTAGATTGTAAATCAAAGGAAAGGGTTTGTAATGTTCTTTCCATAATTGAGGGACAAGCGGATAAAAATAGGATGAAATTATTTATAGTTAATGAGGAATGTGGTTTTTAATATGTATTTAACTCAATAGTTACATGAAAGGTAGAGATAAATATGATAATTAGGACGGGTAATTTGAATGAATTAAAGGCTTTATGGAAAAATGAATCTCTCACTAAAGAATATTTCATTAAAGAAATTGAAAAAGATAATATAGAGTTTTGGACAATTGAAAATGAGAAAGATAGCTCGTTAATAGGAGAGCTTTATATATTTTGGAATTCGGAAGATAAGAATGAAGCTAATGGTAAAGACAGAGCTTATCTTTGTGCTTTCAGAATAGAAAAAGGCTTTAGGGGGTTAGGACTTGGGAAGAAGCTCATGGAAAGGGTTCTTCAAAGAGTTGAAGAAAAAGGATTTAAAGAAGTAACAATTGCAGCTGATAACAATGATTTAGAAAGATTAACAGCTATGTATAAATCTTGGGGATTTATTGAATTGGTAAAGTTTCAAAACTACGATTATCATTATATTGATAACAATAATAACCCGACCTACTACGAGATTCCATTTGGATTATACTTAAAAAGATTATAAAAAAAGAAAAAATGGAATAGTATAAAACTTTTTACAATATTAGAATAAGAAAGTATTTACTATATTTTTTAGAAGGGAATACAACTATGAAAATATTAATTATAGGGGCAAGTGGATATTTAGGAAATACAATATATAAGAAACTTAAGAAATGTAATAATGATGATATTTATGGAACTTGTTATAGATTAGGGAATCATGAACTTTTACAAATCAATGTATTGAATAAAATAGATATAGAGAAGTTGCTTTCATTTAAACCTGATATAATTATTTGGAGTATTATTGATGTGGAAAAAGAGATGTCCTTATCTAAAATAGGTATAAATGAGATAGTTACTAATATCTCTAAAGATGTACGTTTAATTTATATTTCTACTGCCTTTGGAAAAGGAAAGAATCAAACTGAAGATGTAATTACTCATAAACGTATGCCTAATGAATATTTTTCAAAGTATATTAACGGTAAAATTGAAGGCGAAAGTATAGTTAAAAGGCATTCTAATCATGTAATTGTAAGACCAGGGAGTATATATGGTTATGACTATGATGGAAGAATGGATACTAGAATGAAGTCTTTATTGGAAGTTTCAAAAACGGGTAGAAGTTATTCAAGAACCGCAAATTTCTATGCAAGTTTTATTAATGTAGAAGATCTAGCAGAGGCTATAATTGAACTTATATATAGCCATTTTAAAGGAACAATAAATATAGCATGCGAAAAACCAGTAAGTCATTATGATTTTAACATACATTTAGCAAAATTGATGAATATTGATAGCAGTTTTATAGTACCTGATTATAAGCGAGAAGATATTTATCATAATATAAGTGGATATAAAAGAAAAAATATTATTAAAACATTTATAAGGGAGATTCAAGATTAATTAGAGGATATATCAATATACCTTGGTTAAATTAGGGGGCATAGTATGGAGTACATGGGAAATAAGGAATATTGGGATGATAAGTTTAAAAATAGAAGTGACAAGCCGTTGAGTGCTGAAAAATCAATAATTGAAAATATAGCATACTTTAAAAAAGGATCTGTTCTTGATATAGCATGTGGAGATGGTAGAAATACTTTATTTTTTCTTGGAGAAGGATTTCAAGTAACAGGAATTGATTTTAGCAATAAAGCACTTGAAAGGTTGAATAGATTTGCAAAAAGAAATAATTATTTGGTTCATACAAAGCAAATTGATTTAAGTGTAATAAATGCTTTAAAAAATATTGGAACATTTGATAATGTTCTAGTTAACCATTATAGATTAAGCAAGAACCAGCTTGAATATGTGAGAGAATGTATAGCTGATGATGGCATTTTATTTGTATGTGGTTTTGGATGGAAGCATAAAGTAGATACTAAAATTAGAAAAGATGACTTGATTCAGCAAACTGATTTTGAAGATTTAAATAAGTCATTTAAGTTAATTAAATATAGTGAAAGTCAAGATGATAGGGGCTTTATTGTTACGTATATTTTTAAAAAGATAAAATATTAATATATAATGGATGAATAGAGAGAACATATTAGAGAGGATAGGCGTAATAAAATGAAGAATACATGGTTTTGTTATATAAAAATAGATGAAGAAAGTAATTCTGTGTTTACATCAGGAATGACCTTTAAGGACTTTATGAGTGGAATTAAAGAAACACCTAATAACATTCTAGTTTTAAAGGGATTTCCAGATGAGGGCAATTGGAGTCATAAGTTAGGGTTTGAATATATTTTGCAGAATAACATGGAAAGTTTTATAGAAGAAGATGTATATAGTTATGGGGATTTTTGTTGGGTAGATTTTCAATGTGAAGATGATCTTGAGAAAGTTAGTAATGAGGAACTGGCAGAGTTATTGTATTTAGCACATCGAGTTGAACCTTTAAGGAAGTTTACTTTCGATAGTTTACAAAATAGATATGCTTATCTTTGTCATGATGATGATTATATAGTAAAGGTTTATATGAATGATATAAAAGTTTATAAAGAGGTTATTCATCACAAAATTCTTAGTGAGTTAAAGGGAAGAAAAAGAAGTATTGAGCCAGTACCATCAGAGATATTAGATAAACTTTATGATATGTTTAAGGGTGGGGCAGCATTTGATTTTGAGAATGCATATAGTAATGGTGTCAACATATATCCCATTAAAAAAGATGGTTATATTGATGATATACACAAAAGTCTTGATAGAAAGAGAAATATACCTGGATGTGGAATATGCCTTGATTATAATCCTAGAACTAAAAAGTGGATGATATACTAGAAGATCCAGAGGGGAACACTATTGAAATAACAGGAAGATATTTTAAAGAGGTGAAATAAATGTATCTAGAAATGAGGGATAAGGTTAACTTGTATGTAAAGCAATCAGGACAAGGTATTCCGTGTATATTTGTCCATGGTGGACCAGGGGAAGGAAGTCTTGATTTTGAAGTTTTAGGTGGAATTGCATTAGAAGATTTTATGAATATGATATATTTTGACCAAAGAGGAAGTGCAAGATCAGAAGGAGACGAGGAAACTGATTACTCTATTGATAGGCTTGTAGAGGATATAGAGGAAATTAGAAAAAAATTAGGCATATCAAAGTGGATAGTCATGGCTCATTCCTTTGGAGGAATTATTGCAACAAACTATGCTCATAAGTATGGAGAGGCTATAGACAAGCTTATTTTATTAAATGTTACTCTTAGCATGGAAGATTCCTTTAAGAGTCAAATATATCATGGATCAAAATTATTATCTGAAAATGAATTAAAGTCCATAGAGGCTAAATCATATATGGAAAAATGGCAACAGATAGTTACTAGACTTATTGAAAAAGATATCTTTTATAAACTTCAATATAAGGAATATGATAATTTTTTAAAATTAAGGGAAGTAAGTAATACAATAGATAGTTTTAATCCATCTATGGCAAATCAAGGACTTAGCAATAAAGAGTATTTAAAAAATTATTTTGATATTACTAAAAAAATAAACATTCCAGTCCTTGTAGTAGCTGGCAATGAAGATTATGCTGTAGGACCAGATCATCATAAAAATTTTATATTTCCTAACATGAAGATTAAAATTATTTCAGGAAAGCACATGTTATATATGGAAAATAAAGAGGAAGTTAAGTCAGTAATTGAAGCATTTATAAAGAGCTAATTTAAGTAGCAAAGACGCTGAAACCCGCATGAACAGAACAACTATTTAAATAGTTATATAGTTATATAGTTATATAGTTATATAGTTATATAGGTTTATATATGACTATATAACTAGGTTCATATGTTAATATTTATATAGTTTCATATCTATGAGAGGATATGGACAACTTAGTAAAGTTTTAAGTTATAGAAAGGGGATTAATTCCTTGGAGTATTTTGGGTTAATTGCATTTGTACTAGTCCTATCTCAGATGGGATATTCATCAAAAATAAAAAAATTAGAAGGTGAATTAAAGAATTTAAAAAGAAAGATTAAGGGGGAAGAGGCCTTGTCAAAGTTGTTAAAGGATCTAATTGGTGTGAAATGTATTATTGATTGTGATGGAGCTGTAGTATTTACAGGCAAAAGCGAAATGGAATGTGAAGTTCTTGATGTAGATGATGAGTGGGTTAAGATAACCTATAAAGATAAAAAGAATGTTACTAAAACTAATATTATCCGTATTGAAAGCATAGATAATATAGAGATAATAAATTAGATAAACAAGTAAAGGTTAATAATTAAGCACCTTCCTAATAATCTTTAAGAAGGTGCTTTTAAAATTTAATAATATTAGATATTTATTCTTTCTTCTGTATCTTTATCAAAAAAATGAAGTTTGCTAGTATCAATTGCTATATTTATTTGTTCTGATTTTATATCTGTAGAAGATGGAACTTTTGCTATTAACTTGTTACCGTTACAATCTAGATATAAGTATGATTCTGATCCCATTAGTTCAGTAATATCAACTTTAGTTGAAATAATATTGCTTAGACTATCTTTAATGGTGTTATTCTCAACATATATATCTTCAGGTCTAAAGCCTAAGATAATAGATTTATTTGCGTAGTTGTTAAATAAAGACTTAATTTTATCTGTATTAGGTAATTTAATTGTAATGCAATTAAGTTTAGCATAAAAATTGTTAGAGTTGTTTATAAGAGTAACTTCTAGGGTATTCATTTTAGGAGATCCCATGAATTCTGCTACAAATAAGTTACAAGGATTATTATATAGATTCATAGGGGTATCTACCTGTTGAATAAGGCCATCTTTCATTAGTACAATCCTATCTGCCATGGTCATTGCTTCTGTCTGATCATGGGTTACATATAGAAAGGTTGTACCTAAAGTTTTATGTAGCTTGATTATCTCAGTTCTCATCTGAGTTCTAAGCTTTGCATCTAAATTTGATAGAGGTTCATCAAGTAGAAACACTGATGGATTACGAACAATAGCACGTCCTAGTGCAACACGTTGACATTGCCCCCCTGACAGCTGCTTAGGTTTACGATATAATAGTTCTTCAATGTCTAGAGTTTTAGCAACTTCAGTGATCTTTTTATGAATTTCATCCTTTGGTACCTTTTTCATTTCAAGTCCAAAAGCCATATTTTTATATACAGTCATATGGGAATATAGAGCGTAACTTTGAAATACCATGGCAATATCTCTATCCCTAGGAGCTACATTGTTTACTAATTTATCACCAATGAATATTTCACCCTCTGTAATACTTTCAAGACCTGCAATCATTCTTAAAGTTGTAGATTTTCCACATCCTGATGGTCCTACTAAAACAATAAATTCCTTATCTCTTATTTCTAAGTTAAAGTTTTCAACAGCAATATTGGTTTCATCATATTTTTTAACAATATTATTAAACGTTATAGTTGCCATTTTATTACTCCTTTTCATAAGATTTAAATAGGATAACATAGATTATAGCATACTTATTTGAAAGTTTTCATCATATTTTCTTTTAACTATAAAGATTTATATATATTGGTAGAATATTATAATATATAGTATATTAATTATGAATGTATATATTATTTGTTTTAGGGGTGTTTACAGTAAATTTAAATGCAAATAGGATTGTGGGGGAAAAATGATGTTTAAAAGTTTAGGAGAAAGCACAATAACTTTAGTAATTACTATTTTACTAGTAATAGCTTTAGCTACATTATGTGTATTTCTATTTTCAAAGTTGCTTGAGGGGTATAATTTAAAGAAAAAAAAGAAGAGTCATGAAGAACAAGTAGAAGCAGTGGTTACAGTTGATGAAAAAACTTTTGACATTAAAGATGATATAAGGGAAAAAGTTAATAATCAGATAAGTAAAGTAAAAAGAGATGTTATAGAATATGCAAATGATAGAGTTAATAATAGTATGTCTGATGTTTTAGCAACCACTATGAAAGGGAAAAAAAGATTTGTGGAGAAACAGATAGTCAATGAAATGGGAGAAACTGTTAATAATACTTATGAAGATGTAATAAAAGAGGCAAGAAACAAATTTTCACAGAATAATGAGGAGCTCATAGAAATTATAGAAACTAAAATAAAAAATTATGTTAGTGATAATAGTGAAAAAGATTATAGGGGAATTAATAAAGAAATAAATGAGCTTTTAAATGAAAGTATGAATATTTATACTAAAGAAGTAGAACAAATTTTAACTAGACAGAGCACTTCATTAAAGATGCAAATAGGAATGAATATAGACAAGCAGTTCAAGTCTATGAAGGGAGAAATTAAAAATAGTAGTAACATAAATCTAGATGGCTTTGAAAAAAGCTTAAAGAGTCATACTAATAATGTTATGGATGTTTGTATAAGACAAAGTGAGAGACAAATTAATCAAATGGTGGATAACATTACTGATGAATTTGAAGAACTAAAGAAAAAAGGAAATTATGAAAAAATAAGTGAAAATATTAAAAAGAATATAGAAGAATTAGAAGAGAGTTATATGACTTCAGTTCAGAAAAATGTAGATTGTACTATAGAAATAGTGAATAGCTTATCTCGACTAGGGGTAGCTGATTATAAAACTATAAAGGATGATGAAATCATTGATATTTTCAAAGAAGCTTTAATTGCAGCTAAAAGCGAAATAGACATAGTTACTCCTTGGATAAATAATCATGTAATGTATAAGGAAAAAGTATATAGTCTTTTGAAAGAGGCATTAAACAGAGAGGTTAAGGTTAGAATAGTTTATGGCTTAGGTTCCAATAAGGATTTGAATATGGAAGAAATGGAAAGAGGATCAGAAAGAATAGCAGATATCATTAAAGATGATTTTAATAACTATGGTAAACTTTTTGAAATAAAGAAGGGTGATACCTGTGAAAGGGTGTTGATTTGTGATGAAAATCTTGCTCTTATTGGAAATTTCAATTTCTTATCCTTCCATGGAAAATACTCAGAAAATAAGAATTTAAAAAGTCAAGTTGTAGCAGTAATTACAGAAAAAAGAGCCATACAAAGACTTAGAAAAGAAAAAATCGGATTTTAGTTTTGCACAAAGACTGTCTCAAAATTATTTTGGGTCAGTCTTTTATTTATGTGTAATGGATGAGAAGCAACTCAGATATGGGGAACTTACTGGTGTTATTTCTATATAATGATAAGAAGAGAGAGTTTACAGTTTAGATTCTAGATTTTATCAGTAATTTTAAGAGGAGAAGTTAATATGAACATAGATTTTCATGTCCATGGATTGTTGAGTAAAAGAAAAGATTTTAATGAGAGATTTTTTAATGAGGAAATTGAATATGCAAAGCAAAATAAATTAAATGGAATAATTATGTGTGAACATTTTAATGCTATAAATTTTAAAGAAATATATAAATATCTTAAAGAAAACTATGAATACAAAGATCATAGGTATTTAGTTAAAGGAGTTTCTGTTTTTCCTGCTATGGAAGTGAGCATAAAGGATAAGGGACATGTTGTTTTAGTAGGAAGGAGAGAGGCTATATTAGAGATTCATGAAAGGCTAGAACCTTATATGAATAGAGAAAACTTAGTGGAATTTAAAGAGTTATTAGATTTAGCTGATGAGTATGGATGTTTAAAAATAGGAGCACATCCTTTTAGAAGAGGACATAAGTTATGTAATCATCCTGAAGAACTACTAAAGAGATTAGATGCTATAGATTTAAATGCTAAAGATATATTCAAAAAAGGTGAAAAAGAGGTAAGAAGAGAGTTATATGAATTATCTAGTAAAATAGGAGTTAATGTAATTACAGGTAGTGATAGTCACACTCCATTACAATTGGGTGGGATATATACTAAACTAGATAATCCATGTTATACCATAGAAGAGCTTAGATTAGCTATAACTAGTGAAGGTTATTCTATAAAAATAGAACCCTCCTTAAATTTTAGAGTATACACTTCTAAAATATTAAAAAGATATTTGATTGCTAGAACAGAGTATAACAAAGATATGGAGTTTACTATATAAATAGAGTTCTTAGGGAAGATATTAACTAGAAAGGATTAGTAGGTGAAGTTTATAATGAAAGAGTTTTAAAGAGAGAGGATTAATATGAGGTGTTTTTTGTGTAAAATTAAGAAAAAGAGGAAAAAACAAAAGAAAAGAAATAATAAATATATATCAATAGAAGAAAGATTAAAAGCTGATGAGGAAAAAGAGAAAAGAGAGGAACTGGAAGAAGAAATAAGAGAGAGAGAGGAATTAACAAGAGAAATTTTAGAAGAATATATTTTAGATATTATAGAAGATGAAGTAGATAAAAGAGGTGGAATTGAAGGGTTAGATGGAGAAACTATAAGTGATATTTTAAGTTACTACATTGCTAATGATCTTAGATTTCAGATTAAATTACAAAAGGAATTACGAAGAAAAGGAAAAAGATAATTAGAGGGCGATATAGAAATTAATAAGCTTCTAATAGGACCAAATAACTTGGAAATAATTTTCTTTGTCCTCTTGGCTGATATACTCATATTAAATAATATAAGATAATTTAATATGAGTATATATTATAAGTTTATATAGATTTATATTAAATAGTGTATAGATCTGAGATTAGATAAATATGGGATGAATAAAAATACATAGTATGACAAGAAAATGTAGATATTATAGGAAGAAAAGTGGTAGAATAAGGTGATGATGAATTATTGGGAATAAATATGGGGGATAAGTATGGGGTTAGCTGAATTGTATTTACAGAATATGCCATGGGCTGCATGGATTGCAGATATAGATAAAAAGATTATTTTTATTAATAAAGCCTGTGAAAAAAGTTATAATTTAAAGCTAGAAGAAGTAAAAGGTAAGACCTATGAAGAAATCTTTCCGAAGAAAGTAGCAAGTATATATAATAAAAGAGTAAGAGAATGTTTAGATAAATTACAATTGTATTCTTATGATGAAACTACTGTAGAAATAGCAGAAGAGTGTTATGTATTTCCAATCACTGATGATAGCGGTAATACTAATGCTATGGGTGGGATTATTGTAAATATTGAAGAAGAAAAAAGAAGAGAAATAGAGCTTCAAAATCAAAAAAGTATTCTTAGGACTATAATAGACTCAATACCAGAGGCTATTTTTTATAAAGATAAAGATTCAAGATATATTGGTTGCAATAAAAATTTTAATGACTATTATAAGCAATTTGGAGTAGATAATGTAATTGGGAAAAATGACTTAGAAGTTTATCCAGATAAGGAAATTGCAGAAAATTTTATTAAAGTAGATAAAGAAATAATGGAGAGTAAAGAAGCAAAATATATTCAAGGGGTTACCTTAGATGAAAATGGAAATAGAATTATAGAAGAAAGTTTTAAGGCTCCTGTCATAAATAAAAAAGGTGAGGTTTTGGGAATTGTTGGGCTGGCTAGAAATATTACTAGCCAAAAAAAATTAGAGGATAGGCTTAGATATTTGAGTTATAATGATGCTCTAACAGGAATATATAACAGAACTTATTTTGAAGAAAAGATATGTGAATTAAATAATGAGGAACACCTTCCTTTAGGAATAATTATGGGTGATGTAAATGGATTAAAGCTAGTTAATGATTCATTAGGACATCTAGAAGGCGATAGGCTACTAAAAAGTATATCTAGTGTTCTTAATAAAGCTTGTAGTGATAAAGGCTTTGTTTTTAGATGGGGTGGAGATGAATTTATGATACTTCTGCCAAACTGTGATGAAAGCGGCTGTGAGAGAAGTGTTGAAAAAATAAAAAGTGAATGTAGGAAGTATAAACATAATTACATTGAACTTAGTATTGCTCTTGGTGAAGTGGTTAAGCATTCTGTAGAAGAAGACATTGATAAGTGTATTAAAGAAGTAGAAGAGAGGGTATATAGGCAAAAACTCTTAGAACATAATAGTGTTAGAAGCTCCATGATGAACTCATTAAAAAAGAGTTTGGAAGCTAAGAATATGGAAACAGAAGAGCATACTGAAAGGGTAGAATCCTATGCGTTGGAAATAGGAAAGAGATATGGATTTAAGAGCTCACAAATGGATGAATTAATGATAATAGCTAGACTTCATGATATTGGAAAAATTGCCATTGAGGAAGATATACTTTTAAAACCAGGTCCACTTACAACAAATGAATTTGAAGTGATGAAAACTCATGCAGAAAAGGGATTTAGAATAATCAATGCTTCTAGTGAAATAATGAATGTGGCAAAATGTGTTTTAACTCATCATGAAAAATGGGATGGTAGTGGATATCCTTTAGGCATTGCAGGAGAAGAAATACCGCTTATGGCAAGAATTATTGCTATTGCTGATGCCTATGATGTTATGACTCATGATAGGGTATATAGAAAGGCTATGAATAAAGAAGAGGCTATTAAAGAATTAAAGAGATGTGCAGGTACCCAATTTGATCCAGAACTAGTAGAGCTATTTTTAAAATGTTTAGATAACAATGAAGAAAAAAACAATTAAGAAATAAAGGGTTGAGAAGTAGCAAAACACCTTAATAAAGGGTGATGTTGAATAAATACTTCTTGACCTTTTTATTTTTAATTTATGTTAGATATATATCTAATTGGCATTGACAATTATCTAATATAATCATAAACTAATAATAGGAAGAAAATTTAATAATATATAAATTATGTAAGGGTGGTATAGTTATGGATTTAGCTGTAGAAAAGAAAAAAATAGGATATAAAGACATACTTATGGATAAAAATTTTTGCTTATTTATCATTGGTAATCTTATTTCAAGATTTGGGGATTCTATTGACACCATTGCCTATGGATGGATGGTATATGAAATTACAGGCAGTACTGCGTTAATGGCTTTAATTTTTGGAGTTAATGCTATTCCAACAATATTATTTCAACCTATTGCTGGTGTGTTTGTAGACTATAAAAAGAAAAAAAATGTGGTTGTCCTTTGTAATTTAGGAAGAGCCACTGTAGTAACTATCACAGCGTTAATGTTTATATTTGGCATACTTAAGCCATATCATTTATTTATATTTACTTTTATAAATTCTACCTTTGAGTCCTTTGAAGGACCAGCCGCAATAGCAGCTTATCCATTAATTATTGAAAAAGAAAAGTTTGCATATGCAAGAGCTGTACAATCTACTTTATCTAGAATTGTAGAGCTAGTAGGACTTGCTGTGGCAGCTGGAATCATTGCAGTTATTGGTATTGGTGGCGGAATGATTGTTAATGCAGTTAGTTTTTTTCTCTGCGGGATATTTATGGCTATGGTCAGATATAAAGAAGAGATTTTAAAGAAACAACAGCTAAATATGAAGGGGTACTTGGGAGATTTAAAGGATGGATTTATCTATTTAAAGACTAGTAAAATTTTGATGTCAATAACCATATTTGCCGCATTAATTAATTTATTTATGATACCTTTTAACACTTTAGGAGTTGCATATGTAAATGAAGAGTTGTTAAAGGGGCCTGAAGTAGTTGCTATGATTAGCTTTAGCTTAACTTCAGGGATGCTTATTGGTGGTGCTATATATCCTAAAATAGCAGAAAAATTTAAAGGAATTAATTTATTTATAATATCGGGGGTAATCCTAGGAACTGCATATTTATCTCTAGCATTTGTACCTATGATAGGTGTTGATTTAGTTCTTTATGGAACTATCATTTTAGTAGGCTTTTTATTTGGTGCATCTGCTAGTATATTTATGATGATAGTAAATATAACTTTTATGCAAAAAACAGAACAACAATATTTGGGAAGAGCAGCAGGAATACTTAATTCATTATGCATGGCAGCTACACCAGTAGGATCGTTAGTAGTAGGGAGTCTTTGTGTATTCTTAAGCACAGCTCAACTATTCTTAATATTCGGAATAGGTATGGTGGTATTATTCCTATGTCAACGTTATAATAAAAGCATGCAGGAAATTTAAGTGACAATCTAAATATTTGATTTAGTTATTGGAACTTACTCATCTGAAGGACGAAAGAAGGAGTTTCATATGAAATATATAGTAGAGAATAACATTAATTTAATTGAGGAAGTGAAAAATACTCTTTATTTTATAGTTAATGAAGAAAAAATATTTAACAAGCTGAAGGACAGTTTTAAAAAGTATGGCGAAGATATAGATAAATATATGAATAAGGATTTAAAAAGCTTTTTTAAATTTATCGAAAAATTTAAGACTAGAAATAAGATACCTATGGATAGACTTAAGATATTCTTTAATGATATTAGTGAAGTTCATGAAAAAACACATTGTATAGCTAGTATTTTTGTTAACAACATAACCGAGAAGGAACTAATTGAGGGACGTAGTAGAATTCGCAATTTAGATTCCATGGAACTAAAGGAACTTGCTATGAAGGAAATTCTATGTCAAGATGATTATCTTAGAGATGATTTTCCTGATAAGGATGATTTATCTAGCTTAGATGCAGAAAAAGAATTTATGCCTTATCTTATAGAAAGATGTACTTTAGACAGTGAATCTAAGTGGTGGCTTACGGTTATTTCTCAAAATCCAAAGGAGTATTTAAGCGAACTTATTGATATGATTATAAATTCTATAGATGTATTTAAGGAAGCTTTTAAGGTTATGGAAAAAGAAGTAGAAAAATTTATATATGATCTTAGAGAGTTAATTAAAGAAAACCCTAAATTTATCTCTGATTCCACAGGTATTAAAATCTTTGATCAGTGGGAAGATGATATTTATATCTTTCCAAGTATAATTAGATTTAATTCAGTATCATTTTTATCAACCATAAGCCCTGTTTTTAATAATAAAAGAAGAGAATATATGTACTTTGGATGGAAGTTTTATGAACTTTTGAGTGCTTCTGTAGGAAATGATAATGAGGAAAAAATCCTAATTGATAGATTAAAGTGTCTAAGCGATAAAAGTAAATTTAATATTATAAAGATGCTTAAGAAAAAATCTATGTTTGGGCAAGAAATTGCAGCGGCTCTTTCTCTTACTACAGCTACTGTTTCTTATCACATGAATGCTTTAATTATAGCTAAATTAGTATATATGGAAAAGGTAGATAATAAAATTTTTTATAGTGTAGATAAAGATACTATTAAGGAATTCTTAAGGGTTTTAAATAAAGAGCTGAACTAATAGCTCTTTTTTCTTTAATAATTTTACAATTTGAGATATAATTGTATAAGAAGATATTTATCTGAGTATTGTCAATATAGGTGAGTGCTATGATATAAATTAAAATTTGACATAAATAAAGTAGAATGGAGTGTATTACATGGCAGTTTTAGTAACTGGAGGAATGGGCTATATCGGTAGTCATACTACTGTTGAGCTATTAAAAGAGGGGTATGAAGTTGTTATTGTAGATAACTTAAGTAATAGTAAAGAGTTAGTAAAGGGTAGAATTAAGGCGATTACAGGAAAAGAGCCTAAATTCTATAAATATGATGTTTTAAACAAGGAAGATATGGACAAGGTTTTTAGTGAAAATACTATAGATTCAGTAATTCATTTTGCAGGCTTTAAGGCTGTGGGAGAATCTGTGGCTAAGCCCCTAGAGTACTACCACAATAACTTAACTAGCACTTTTGTACTTTTAGAATTAATGAGAAAATATGGAGTTAAAAATTTTGTATTTAGCTCATCAGCTACTGTTTATGGAGATGCAAAAATTATTCCAATTACAGAGGAAGCACCACTATCTGCTACAAATCCATATGGAAGAACAAAGCTAATGTTAGAAGAAATTTTAAGAGATTTATATAGCTCTGATAATTCATGGAATATAGCATTACTTCGTTACTTTAATCCAGTAGGGGCCCATGAAAGTGGAACTATTGGAGAAGATCCATGTGGTATTCCAAATAATTTAATGCCTTTTATTACAAAGGTTGCTATAGGTGAGCTTAAGGAGCTTAGTGTATTTGGGGATGATTATGACACACCAGATGGTACAGGAGTTAGAGATTACATTCACGTAGTAGATTTAGCTAAAGGTCACTTAAAAGCATTAGAAAAATTAAAAACTAATTCAGGTCTTGTAACTTATAATTTAGGAACAGGAAATGGATATAGTGTTCTTGATATAGTTAAGGCATTTTCAGAGGCTAGTGGAAGAGAAATTCCTTATAAAATTACTGCAAGAAGACCTGGTGATATTGCGACCTGTTATTCAGAACCAAGAAAGGCTAATGAAGAGTTAGGCTGGACAGCTGAAAAAGGCATAAAAGAAATGTGTGAAGACTCTTGGAGATGGCAAAGCCAAAATCCAAAAGGATATGAAGAGTAAAGTGAACTTTATATAAATAAATTGAAAGTGCTTGGCAAGACATCTTACATGAAATTAGTAAGATATTTTGAAAAGCACTTTTGTTTTCATTTTATCTTATAAAGTTGGTTCTTAATTTTTCTTCCTTTTTAGGTAAGGATATTCCGGCTTTTTTACCAGTCTCTATAGATTTTAATAGCCAAGCCATATTTTTACCAAGAGTTCTCATTGTTTGCATACCTTCAAGGTCTTGTTTTACCTCTTCTGGAGTATTGCCATGAACCATATTCCAATATTGTGAAGAAACTATTGGCATGTTTGATATAGTAAAGTATTTATTTAATTGGTCAAAGGTAGCAGAGGAACCACCTCTACGACAACTTACAATAGCAGCCCCAGGTTTATATTCAAATCCACTACCTGCATAGAAAAATCTATCCAAAAATGATGTAATCATACCAGAAGCACCAGCATAGTGAACTGGAGAACCAAAGATAAATCCATCAACATCCTTAGCTTTTTCTAAAGCAATATTAACAGTATCATCATTGAAAACGCATCTTTCACTACCACTTTTATAGCAGTGACCGCATCCCATACAGCCTCTAATAGGAGCCTTGCCCACATGGAATATTTCTGATTGTATATTTTCTTTTTCTAGTTCCATTGCTATTTCACATAAAGCAGTATAAGTACATCCTTTTTCATTAGGACTACCGTTTATTAATAAGACTTTCATTTTAAAATTCCCTCCAATACAATATTATCATTAATAAATAAATTATAGCATTATTCATTTTAAAGTGTATGATTTATAAAAAGTAAATTAGATTTATTATAATTAATCTTTTTAAGATTTAAAAGAGTAAAAATGTGTAAAAGTTATAGGGATATAGTTAATAATAAGGTATAATAATTATATATTGTAAAAATATACAAAAATAATTAGTCTAAGGAGTTTAGATTATGATTAAGTTAATGGATATCGAGGGAAGAAAGTTAGAATATTTAATTAAAGGAAATAGTAAGAAAACAGTAGTAATTATGCCAGGAATGGGTGGAAGTTTTTATGAATGGATAAATATTATAGATAATATATCCTTATATACAAAAGTCATTGCAATTCATAGAGCTGGTGTTGGAAATAGTGGGCTTAATAGTGAAGGTAGTAATACAATGACAACTGCAAAGGATTTAAATATATTATTAGATAACTTAAATATTAAAGAAAAAGTTATATTGGTAGGACACTCTTATGGCGGACTGTGTGTTCAACACTTTGCAAGAATGTATCCTGAGAAAGTTGATAGTGTAGTACTTGTTGAATCTGCTTCAATGAATAGAGAGGATGGATATGATAAGTTAGAAACTCCAATATCGGATGAAAGTACCTCAGATGAAGTTTACATAAAGTTATGGACAACATATTCTAAGTATAGTAAAGAACAATTAATAGAAGAGGTGAAACCTAAATTATCAGAAGTAGATTTTAAATTACCAATTAATATGAAAAGGGAACTTATGGAGTTTCATGTAAGACCAGAAATATATATAAATCAACTCTCTGAAATAAAAGACTTGAGAAGTAATGTAAAGTATATGAGTAAATATGGTAATTTTCCAGATTGTCCATTAATAGTACTAATTGAAGACCCAGTTTATTCTATAAATGAAATGATTGAAGAAGGAATACCTAAAATAGAAGCAGAAAGAATTGAAAGATTATCACAAGAACTCTCTAGTGGGTTAAAAGAGTTATCAAGTAAGAGTGATGTAAGAGTAGTTAAAAATAGTAATCACTGTATAAATGAAACTCAACCAGATGCAATTATAGATGCAATAAAAGAATTGCTATTTACAAGTTAGATATTATGTAGGAGGCAAAGCATTGGAATACATTTTAATTATATTAATATTATGGGTAATTTATAATATTACAGTTTACATTCCCGAAAAGATAAAAAAGCATGAAGAAAGAATGTTACAACATTTTCAGGAGATTAATTTACGGATGAATAAGCTTGAAGAAATGATAAAAAAGCAAAATAATAATATTATTTAGCGAGGAGTCTTAAATGGAGTGCTTATTAAGGGAATTAAGAAACCAAAAAATTTCTAATAGAATTTATGTTATTGGAATTGATGGATTAGGAGGAGCGGGTAAAAGCACAATAGTTAATTCATTAAAAGTGCAATTACAAAAGGAAAAGTATCATACTTATGTGTTGCATATTGATGACTTTATACATCCAAAACATATTAGATATGATGAGTCTAAAGAAGAATGGGATTGTTATTACAATATACAGTGGAGATATGATTATTTAGTGAAAGAAATTTTATCACCTGTAAAAAGAGGAGATAAAATATATAAATTAATAGAGTTATATGATAAAGAAAATGATGGATATATTAAACAACAAGTTTTAATAGAACGTGGTACTGTTTTGCTTTTAGAAGGGATATTTCTACAAAGAAAAGAGATAAGAAGGTATTTAGATTTTATAATTTATCTTGATGTACCACAAGAAGTTAGATTAAGTAGAGTTATAAAAAGAGATGGGTATATAGGTGGATTAAAGGATATAAAATGCAAATATGAAAGGCGTTACTTCCCAGCGGAAGAAAAATATATCTTAGATTATTCACCAATTGAAAATGCTGATTTGGTAGTAAAATAGGGAGGAGAGATGTATGAAGAGATCATTTATATTTTGGATTGTATTTTTTTAGTTATAACTAATATAGTATTCATTGGTACAACTAATTTGGTACAAAACTAAGCTGGATAACCAAGAATTTAAAGTGTATTCATTTCAGGGAGAAAACACAGATATAAGATTAACAGAAGGGTTAATTATTCTATTTCCTAACAAGCATATAGTTAGTGGCGGCAATATACAGTATATAGGAAGCAAAGAAGAACAAATTGAATCATATTCTGAAAGTATCTATTTAGATAAAGAAGGAGATAAAGATATAGTTTTATCAAAAGCAGTTTCAAATGGATGGGATAATAAAGGAACGTCTTTATCTGGTGAACTTTTGTTGAATAAAAGTATAGGAGAAATTAGTTCACAACAATTATTCAATAAAGAACAGTTGGGTCTTATTAAGAATAATCTTTATTTTAACCTTCAATATTCAACAGTTGATGGAAAAATAGAAAATTCCATAATTATGCTAAATGTAGAAGAATTCAATATGAGGGAAAATAAATAAGTATACACAGAAACAATGAAAATGTTTACTGTGGGCTTGGAGGAAATTTATAATGAATATGAACAACATTAAAGCTATTTTATTTGATTCGGGAAGAACCTTAAATGTACCTAGAACAGGACATTGGTTTATTACACCTAACTTTTTTAATATTATTAATGACACAAGCTTTCAATATACAGAAGATCAATTAAGTGAAGCAATGAATAAAGCCTGTGATCATATTAATAAAATGTTATTAGTAAAAACAGAAGAAGATGAATTTGCGATGTTCAAGGAGTTTTATGAAATAGTACTAAAAGAAATAAAGTATGCGAGTATAAATGAGGAAATAATTAATTCTTTGGCAAGTGATAATGTACATAATGATCATAAATTTTATTTTTTTGATGATGTGGAACCTGGGCTACAAAGATTAAAAGATAAATATATTTTAGGGGTTGTCTCAGATACATGGCCATCCTTAGAAAGAGTATTTATTAATAAGAGTCTAAGAAAATATTTTTCTACATTTGTTATGTCATCAATTTATGGATCCTATAAAGCTGAAAAGGTACTTTTTAAAATAGCTATTGAAGAAATCGGAGTAAAACCAGAGGAAGTAATTTTTATAGATGATAGTGAATCAAATCTTGTTGCGGCAGAAGATTTTGGTATGATTCCAATTCTAATTGATAGATATGATAGGAATGATATTGAAAGTAAGTACCCTATAATTAAATCTTTAAATGATTTAAATTAGTAGAGGGTTCTATGATTAAACTAATGGTAAGATAATATTTAACTATGGAATGGGGAGCGAAGATGAAGATATTAATAGGACAACCACTACATGAAAATGGGCTTAAGCAGATTAGTAATGAAATAATAAATAATAGGGAAGTTGATATTGTACTATATCCTGAAGGGTATTTGGCTAATGAAGAATTATTAAAGGATGTTTGTAACATTGCAAAAGAATATAGAGTGATGATTATTACGTCTTATAGAATGAATAACAAAGATAGAGCAGTAATAATCAATAATCTTGGAGAGAAAATATTAGAGAGAGCTAAAACACCACCATATGATAATGAGAAATTATATAATCCTTTAGTGGTTAATTATAATAAAATGAATATTGGTTATTTACTATGTATGGAAATTTTGAAAGGTGTTAGAGATTTACAAAGAGTTAATGAAACTATAAACTTTATTGCTCATCCAATTGGTGTAGGAATGTTTAGTGATGAACAATTTCAACAGTGGATAACAGAGGCGAAAAATATTGCTAGAATCTATAAAACCATTGTAATTGGAACAAGTCATGCAGATGGTTCATATAGAAATTGTGATATATCTATTCCTATTTCCTATTGCATAGATAGTAATGGAGAAGAAATATTTATATCTAAAGCTGATACTAGAACTCGAATTGTTGATATAGATAGAAAAAAAGTTAAGACTTTTTAATATGGACATTTTTAGTACCTTTTATAGACAGTGGTTTAACATTTAATTTTATAGGAAATGAAATTTTTAAGACTAGGATAATTGTTTTTGCAATTATTAGTCATTGTTTAACTTGTACAAGTTTCTGTACTACAGTTGAAAATATAACTGAATGCAAGGAAGAAATTGGAGGGAAGTATATGGACGTTTCACATATTGTTGAAAGAATTAATGAACTTTTTAATGTAACAAGTAAGGAAATCTTTTCTAATGAATCTGGGATTACATATCATGCAGGTAAAAAAGTTAAAAAATTAGGATACTGTGTTAACCTAACCCTTGAAACTATAGAGGAAGCAAGAATTCATGGGGTTGATATGATGGTGACACACCACGATGCATGGGATGAAATATATGGATTAAAAGAGGCATGCAGAGAAAAACTAGAAGAGTATGGTATAAGTCATTACTATAATCACTTGCCACTTGATGACTGTAACTTTGGAACAAATGATAGTCTGTTAAAAAAATTGAATTTAGAAAGTGTTAAAAGAACCCACCAATGGGAAGGATTATATTTTGGTAGAGTGGCAGAATATGATGAAGAAATTGAGTTTAATGAATTAGTAAAAAAAATTGAAAATCTACTTGAAGAACCAGTTAAATCTTGGAAGTTTAATGACGAAAAAGTGAAGCGGGTAGGTTTAGTCTGTGGTAATGGAGGGCCAACAGATTGCCTTAAGGAAGCAGTCGAAAATAAGTGTGATGTATACATTACAGGTGAATGTAATTTGTATACCATTCAATATGCTCAGTTTAAAGGGATAAATCTTATTATCGGTAGTCATACTTTCACCGAGTTCTTTGGAATTCAAAGTTTAGCATTGAAATTGAATGAGAATATAAAAGAAATTGAAATAGTGAGACTTAATGAAGAGCATTATGAAACAAATATAAAATAAGTAGGGGGAGGGTGTACTACATTAGATGTGTAAAGGAGGTATAAATCTATGTCAATTAGAACAAAAGTTATTGTCATTGAGCCTTATAATGAAAAATGGAAGTTAGAATTTGAAAGAATTAGGGACATGCTAAATTCTTATATTGGAGATTTGGTTTTATCAATTGAACATGTTGGAAGTACTTCAGTGGAAGGGCTCTCTGCAAAACCTATCATCGATATAGATGTGGTTATGGATAGTTATGATAATTTCCCTGAAATAAAGAAGAGGTTAGAAGAATCTGGATATCATCATGAAGGGAATTTAGGCATTGAAGATAGAGAGGCTTTTAGTTATGTGAAAAATAGATTTATGCCATATCACTTATATGTATGTCCTAAAGATGGTAAAGGATATTTAGAGCATATTGCATTAAGAAATCATCTTAGAACAAATAGAGATGCACGAGAGGATTATGCAGCACTGAAAACAAAGCTAGCTAAAGAATATAGATACGATGCTGATACTTACTGCGAGAGAAAGACAAAATTTATTCAGAAAATCTTAAATAAGACACTATACTCTAATAAGTCTTAGAGTTACTAATTATAAGAAATAGAGGATATGAAATGATAAGATTAGAACTAATTAAAAAAGAAGATTTATATAAAATTGTGGAATGGAATAGGAATAAATCTGCTAATGATCTATTGCAATGGGCTGGACCTTTATATGAGTATCCATTAACCCTTTCTCAAGTAGAAAAGTATTTCTTAGATGAGAAAAATAAGGAAGTGGTAGATACCTATATATATAAGATAATTTCCATTAGTACAGAAGAAATTATAGGAACAGTGGAGCTGCGTGAAATAGATAGAGAAAATAAGATTGCTAGGGTATGTAGATTTTTAATTGGAAAAGAAAAGGAAAGAGGTAGAGGTATAGGTGCTTTGGCATTAAAGGAAATCTTAAGAAGTGGATTTGAAGATAGGGAATTTGAGAAAATAACTCTTGGAGTTTTTGATTTTAATAAGGGTGCAGTTAGATGCTATGAAAAGGTTGGTTTTGTAATAGAAAAATTATTAAAGGATGTAAGAAAGGCTAAGGACGGTTATTGGAGCCTATATGAAATGTCAATTTTAAAATCTAAATGGACAAAAGAAAATAATTAAATGTTGTACCACTCTGCTACCAATATATTGAGATTACACAAATGTTATAAAAAGTGCCCAATGCTAATTAGCATTGGGCACTTTTTATCCGATGACTACCAGCTCTAATACTCCCATCTCTTTAAAGTTGGAGTAAAGAGCTGCTACGTCCCTGGATAACGATTTCTAAGTATCAAAAATACTGATACTAAGAAATCTGTTTATATGTATTTCTTCAATTATTACATAGATTTAAATAGAAAGATCTAACTAATTTAAATCAGTGTTATCTTCATCCTTTTCTTCAGTATTTAATAAACCAGCATCTAAATATTCACTTCCAAAGGAATGCATCATTTCTAGAATAGGTATGATTTCTTTACCAACTTCAGTTAAACTATATTCAACTTTAGGTGGGACTACAGGGTATACTTTTCTAGATATAAGCTTATCTTCTTCTAAACTTCTCAATTGTGAAGTTAGCATTTTTTGAGTTACCTTAGGTAACCTCTTTTTAATATCACTAAATCTCAAGGTACCATAACTTAAATACCATAAAATTAATAATTTCCATTTACCAGATAGAAGATTTTGTACCACCACCATGGGGCACGTAGAGTACTTAGTTCATTGATTCCTCATATGACATTCTTCATGTCTAGGAAATATGCATAGCAAATTCTTATCCATTATATTCACCGTCCTAATAGTATATTTATAATATTATAGTATAAAAAAGTAACTACATATAAAAAAGTCTATAACATACTCTGCATTATACCATGAATTTTATATATGTTAAATTTTAAATCCACTATTTACATTATTATAAGATTTTCTAATATTATTTATTAATATAATAGTATCATTTATGATACTATGTCACAAAAAGTATAGTTAATGAGAATAAAGTGCCTACTTCCTAGAAAGATATTTTGTGATTATAATAAAATTAAATTAAGAGATAGAAAAAATCTAAATCATTATAAGAATGAACAAGGAGGATTTAATATGAATATAAAATTACAAGAAAAATATCAACTATATATTGATGGTCAATGGAGAGAGGCTTCTGATGGAGGCGTATTGAAAACTTACAATCCTGCTACTGGAGAATTCTTAGCTGAAATAGCAGATGCTACAGAAAAAGATGTAGATGATGCAGTTAAAGCAGCTGAAAGAGCTTTCATAACTTGGGGAAAAACAACAGTTGCTGAAAGAGCAGATGTGTTAAACAAAATTGCAGATACCATTGATGACAATGCAGAGTATTTAGCTACTATTGAAACTATGGATAACGGAAAACCAATTAGAGAAACTACAGGAGCTGATATACCTCTTGCAGCAGATCACTTTAGATATTTTGCTGGAGTTATTCGTTCAGATGAGGGTAGTTCAACAATGCTTGATGAAAATACTTTAAACATAATATTAAGAGAACCAATTGGGATTGTAGGACAAATAGTACCTTGGAACTTCCCATTCTTAATGGCTGCATGGAAGCTTGCTCCAGTATTAGCAGCAGGGGATGTTTCAGTATTTAAACCATCAAGCACAACTTCATTAAGTGTACTTGAGCTTATGAGATTAATAGAGAATATAGTTCCAAAGGGTGTAATTAATATAGTTACAGGCAGAGGATCTAAAAGTGGAGAATACCTACAACATCATAAAGGCCTTAATAAATTAGCCTTCACTGGATCAACAGAAGTAGGTAGGAAAATTGGACTTTCAGCAGCTGAAAATATCATTCCTGCAACTCTAGAACTTGGAGGTAAATCTGCTAATATATTCTTTAAAGATGCAGATTTAGATATAGCTTTAGAAGGACTTCAACTAGGAATTCTGTTTAATCAAGGACAAGTTTGCTCAGCGGGATCTAGAATTTTTGTACAAGAAGATTTTTATGATGAATTTATAGAAAAAGCAGTTAAAGCTTTTGAAAAGGTTAAGGTGGGTAACCCATTAGATAATAATACTCAAATGGGAGCACAAGTAAGTGAGGCTCAACTTAATAAAATTCTTAGCTATGTAGAAATCGGTAAGAAAGAGGGAGCTAAAGTAGCTACAGGTGGAGAAAGATACACTGAAGGCGATGCTGCTAAAGGTTACTTCATGAAACCAACTCTACTTGTTGATGTTACTAATGACATGAGAGTTGCTAGAGAAGAAATCTTTGGACCTGTAGGAGTTGTTATTAAATTCAAGACAATAGATGAAGTAATTGCCATGGCAAATGATAGCGAATACGGTTTAGGTGGAGGAGTATTTACTCGAGACATTAATAAAGCTATACAAGTTGCTAGAGGTATTAGAACAGGACGTGTTTGGGTAAATACTTATAATAGTTTCCCAGCTGGAGCACCATTTGGAGGATATAAGAACTCAGGAATAGGTAGAGAAACTCATAAATCTGTCCTAGATGCTTATACTCAAATGAAGAATATTATGGTTAATTTATCTGAAAAACCAAGTGGAATGTATGTAAAATAGGTTTAATAAATATATTAAGAAGGCTATGGACTTTGATTCATAGCCTTCTTTTACCATTTCTCTTTATCCGATGACTACCAGCTCTAATACTCCTATCTTCTTAAAAATGGGAGTAAAGAGCTGCTACGTCCCTGGATAAGGATTTCTAAGCTTCAGTGGGAGTAATAACTCACCCTGAAGCAAAGAACTCTCTTTAAACTAAGGTAAAGTATGATATAATACAAAAGATAAGATTTAGCTTAATAAGTTAATAATACTTTATATAGATACTGTAGATAAGAGAGGAAGTAAAAGATGGGAAAAATATTAGTACTAGCAGAGAAACCTTCAGTAGGTAGAGACTTAGCTAAGGTTTTAAAATGCAATCAGAGTAAGGGTGCATACATAGAGGGAAGTAAGTATGTGGTAACTTGGGCACTAGGTCACTTAGTGGGACTACAAGATCCTGAGGACTATGATGCCAAATATAAAAAATGGAGCATGGAAACTTTGCCCATGATTCCAAAGCATATGAAACTTACAGTTTTAAAAAAGACCCAAAAGCAGTTTTATGAAGTAAAAAAGCAAATGCTAAGAAATGATATAGATGAGATAGTTATTGCAACAGATGCAGGAAGAGAAGGAGAGTTAGTGGCACGTTGGACAATAGAAAAGGCTGGAGTAAAAAAACCACTAAAGAGATTATGGATTTCTTCTCAGACAGATAAGGCAATTTTAGATGGATTTAAAAATTTAAAACCAGGTAAAGATTATAATAATTTATATAAGGCAGCGGTGTGTAGAGCAGAGGCAGATTGGCTTGTAGGACTTAATGTAACTCGTGCCCTTACTTGTAAATACAATGCTCAGCTTTCAGCAGGAAGAGTTCAATCTCCAACCTTAGCCATGATAGTTCAAAGGGAAGAAGATATTAAAAACTTTATTCCTAAGGATTACTATACAATTACTGCCAAGGCTAAAGAATTTTCACTACAATGGGTTGATAAGAATAATTATCAAAGCACTTTTAATGAGGAAGTAGCTAATAAAACCCTAGTTAAGGTTAGAGGTCAAGAAGCAAGTATTATAGATATAACTGAAAGCCTAAAGAAAAAGCCATCACCTGCTCTTTATGACTTAACAGAACTCCAAAGAGATGCCAACAAAATTTGGGGATATTCTGCAAAGCAGACCCTTTCTATAATGCAAAGACTTTATGAAAATCATAAGATATTAACTTATCCAAGAACGGATTCAAGATATATAACTACAGATATAGTAGCTACACTTCCAGAGAGATTAAGAGCTATATCTATAGGAGTATATAGAGCAGCAGCTACAAATATACTAAAGGGTAAGATTACTCCAAGCAAGAGCTTTGTAGATAATAGTAAGGTATCAGATCACCATGCCATAATTCCTACAGAGCAAAGTCCTAATATGTCTAACTTAAGTTCAGAGGAAAGAAATATTTATGATTTAGTAGTTAAGAGATTTTTAAGTGTTATGATGCCACCTTTTGAATATTTACAAACTAATATAGCGACAGAAATAGCTGGAGAGAAGTTTGTAGCTAAAGGAAAAGTTATAAAATCTAAAGGATGGAAAGCACTATATGATAGAGAAGATATGGAGGATTCTAGCGAAGAAGATGGGTTAAAGGATCAAGTACTTCCAAAGCTGAATATTGGAGATAAATTAAAGATAAACTCTGTAGATATAAATAAAGGTAAAACTAAGCCACCGGCAAGATTTAACGAGGGAACATTACTTTCTGCTATGGAAAATCCACATAAATATATTAATGTTTCAAAGGATGCAGCAAAGACCTTAAATGCAACTGGTGGATTAGGCACTGTAGCTACAAGAGCAGATATTATAGAAAAATTATTTAACTCATTTTCTATAGAAAAAAGAGGTAAGGAAATAGTTCCAACATCTAAGGGGAAACAACTTATAGAATTAGTTCCAAGTGATCTTAAGTCACCACTTTTAACAGCTAAGTGGGAAAGTCAGCTAGAGGATATTAGTAAAGGCAAGGAAGATGCCATGGACTTCATTGTAGAGATGAGAAGATATTCAAGAGCTCTAGTTGAAGATGTTAAAGTCAATGGTAATAAGTTTGTTCATGAAAATGTCACAGGTGCAAAATGCCCTAAGTGCGGAAAATACATGTTAGAGGTTAAGACTAAAACTGGAGTTATGAATGTGTGCCAAGATAGAGAATGTGGTCACAGAGAAGGTGTTAGTAGAACTACCAATGCTCGTTGTCCAGAATGTAAGAAAAAACTTACCATTAAAGGACACGGAGAAGGTCAAATCTATGTATGCCCAGGGGCAAACTGTAACTTTAGAGAAAAGGCATCCCAATTTAATAAGAGATTCGAAAAAGGTGGAAAAGTTGATAAGAGGGATGTTAATAACTATATGAAGAAAATGAAAAAAGAAGCAGAACAAGAAGCAGCTAATGATAATCCATTTGCAGCTCTTGGAGATCTATTCAAGAAGTAAGGAGAAATAACTATGAATGGAACTAAAAGATCAGATATAAAAATAGGCTCAAAGGTCTTAGTAGTAAAGAAGGAAGATCAACGCACTGGAAAATTGACAGAGGGAATAGTTACAAGGTTATTAACTAATTCTTCAGTACATCCAAGAGGTATTAAGGTAATGCTTGAGGGGGGAGTAGTTGGTAGAGTTCAAAAAATTAGATAGAAATGCATTAGGATAGTCATCAAATTTTTAATTTTTGAATATAATTATATTTTTAAAAGAAATTAAAACAGGTTTTAGATTTGTATTTACGAATCTAAAACCTGTTTTTTATAGGAGAAAGTGAAATAAAATTTTATTTCATCATTATAATAAATGTTGCTTTAAGATATAATTTTAAAGTACGATAATTATAGTGGTATGTAAATATATTATTATTTGCAATAGGAAAAGAGGATATGATGAGAAAATTTAAATTACTGTGCGTAACACTAATATTTTTGATAATTACAAACATAGCTATGACGATGATAGCGTTTTCAGATACTGATAGCAAGATAATTAAAGTAGGTTATTATGATTATCCTTCTTTCATTGAAAAAGATAAAGATGGACTTTTTTCAGGGTACGGAGTAGAGTATCTTGAGGAAATATCAAAATATACTAATTGGAATTATGAATATGTATATTATACATGGCCAGAACTATTAGACAAGCTATCTAAAGGAGAGATAGATTTGTTATGTGGGGCTCAGTACACCGAGGATAGAAGCGAGATATATGACTATGTAGAATATTCAAATGGAATAGAACTTACAACTATGTATGTTTCAAGTAAAAATAACAGTGTATTTTATGAAGATTTTGAAGCATTCAATGGCTTGAAAATAGGATTTTTAAAGGAAAGTTTTCAAAATACAGTCTTTGAAGGTTATGCAAAACAAAATAATTTCTCTTATGAAAAAGTATATTATGATTTTGAAGAAGAAATGATAGCGGATATGGAATTAGGTAATGTGGATGCTATAGTTTTAGGAAGCATTTCAAATCAGAATAGTGGTAGATTAGTTGCCAAATGCGATATTCACCCTTTTTATTATATAACGCAAAAGGGTAATAATGATATCACTAATGAACTTAATGAAGCATTAAGGAAGATAAAACTAGATGATTTAAATTTTGATATGAAATTACGAGAAAAATATTATGGTAATAGTATTTTAAATCAACAACCATTACTTACTCCAAGAGAGGTTGACTTTATAAAAAGAAAACCGGTGTTAAAAGTGGCTTATAAAGATTATTTAAGTCCTATAGAATATAGGAATAGTAAGGGTGACTTCTCTGGAATAGTAAGAGATATGTTAGAAGAAATCTCTAGAAAAATAGGTATAGAATTTGAATATGTACAGGTAAAAAATACGGAAGAAGCTATAAAATTAATGGCAAATGGAAAAGTAGATTTAATAGCTAGTGAATCTAGTATTGAAAAAAATACACATTCTAGAGACATTATATTAACTAACCCATATATATCCTTACCTTTAGTTATAGTTGGAAAAGGAGAAGAATATATAAAAACAGAGAATGTGGATATAGCTATACCTAATGATATGAAAATCAACAAAGAAGCTTTTAAAAATAAATTTGGACAATACAACATTGAGTATTACAATGATTATATTAGTTGTATTAATGCAGTTAAATCGGGAAAAGTAGATATAACAGTATTAGACAGCTACACAGCCAATATTGCTATTAGCAGTATAAAAGATAATAATTTAAAATCAATGAATATTGGGAATTTAAGTTATAATATATCAATTGGAGTAAATCCTAATATAGATTCATTAGTAATACCTATACTTAATAAGGCTATTAATGTTATAGATGAAAAAACTAGAGTAGATATTATTATGAAAAATGTAGTACAAGAATCTATTCCAATAAATTTAAAGGTAGTACTAGTTAAATATAGATTAGAAATTATTATTTTTATATCTTTATTAGTAATAATATCTCTTTTGATATTTTTTTATGTAAAACAACGAAGAACAAAGTATTATGAAAAAATGGCATTTACAGATCCACTTACAGGTCTATGGAATGCTAATAAGTTTAAAGTTAGAGCTAAAAAGATACTTGAGACTAATAAAGGAAAATCCTATGCGCTTATATACAGTGACATAGATAAATTTAAGTTTATAAATGATAATTTAGGATATGAAGAAGGAGATAAAATTATTTGTGCAATATCCAATAAATTATACAACTCAATGGGGGAAAATGAAATTTTTGCAAGAGTATCTGCAGATAATTTTTTAATACTTGTAGAATACACAAATAAAAAAGAATTAATTGATAGGTTAACAAAATTTGAAAATATTTTTAGACAATTAGAAAAAGTTTTTGCAAAAAATTATAGGTTAATAGTTGTAAGTGGGATCTATATATTTAATTCTAATGATATAGAGGTTGAAGATATTATCAATAAAGCTAATATAGCACGTAAATCAGTTAAAGGTTCTCATACAAATAAAATTGCCTTTTATGATAAGTGTTTTGAAAATAAAATTATTGAGGAATTAGAAATAGAAAATAAAATGTATAAGGCTCTTATAAATAGAGAATATAAGGTTTATTATCAACCTAAATATGATTTAAATACAGAGAAAATTGTAGGTGCTGAGGCCTTAGTTAGGTGGCAGGATCCTGAGAAAGGGTTAATTCCTCCAGTGAAATTTATACCTTTGTTTGAGAAAAATGGGTTTATAGTAAATTTAGATATGTATGTTTATAAAAGTGTATTGCAGTGTTTAAGAGAAAGATTAGATAATGGAGAAAGTGTAGTTCCAATATCATTAAATGTTTCTAGATTTCATGTTAATAATCCCAATATAGTCAAGGATATTAATGAGTTAGTTAAAAGCTATAACATAGATCCTAAATTGGTAGAGTTTGAATTAACGGAAAGTGCTTTTATGAAAAATGCTGATAGGCTTATAGAAAAAATGATAGGTTTAAAAAAGGTAGGATTTAAAATCTCTGTTGATGATTTTGGATCTGGATTCTCATCATTAAATCTTTTAAAGGAGTTTCCAGCTAATACCTTAAAGATAGATAAAGCATTTTTAGATGAAACAACTAATTCACAGAGGAGTAAAGATATTGTTAAAAGTATAGTTGATATGGCGAAAAATATTAATATGGAAGTAATTTGTGAAGGGGTAGAAACGCGAGAACAGGCTGATTTCTTAAAAGAGATAGGATGTGAAATGGCCCAAGGATATTTATTTGCAAAACCTATGCCTAGGGAAGATTTTGAAGAACTATTAAATGTAAATTATATATAGGATGAATATATAATTTATAAGTTGATATATCATAAAGAGTTTTGATATATTGGCTTTTAATTTGATTTGGTAACCAATGTTACCGAAATTATAAAGATATTAATATAAACTCATAGATGTAGAGATTAATAAAATATAATCTGCTTATAAAGGTTAATATAAATTAAGCAGGTTAAAATATATTTAACTAAAGGATTATGATTTACAATTATATTGAAACTAGCGTTATAAAGTAATTTCAATATAGAAGATAAACATGATTTGAGTTTTAAAATTATTTAAATGTAGGAGGAGAAAATATGAGTTTATATCTTGGAAAAGTACATTATTGGTTATTTAACAAAATATTATGGTTTGAAGGATTAGAGGAAGAAATAATTAATCTAGCTAAGGAAGAGGGACTAGATGTATCTTCATTAGCTAAGGAGATTAATGAAAATCATGGAGAAAAACTGCCAAATCTTCCTTTAGAAGATATGATAGATACAAGTAATATCCATGGGTGGCTACAAGGGAAAATACATTCAGCAGAGGGAAGAATGGCAGCTTGGACAACTAAATTACTAAATAGTAATGAAAAAGTTAAGGCTAAATTAGAAAATATTTATATTCATCAAGGAATGAAAGCTGCTAAGGAAGTTAAAGAAAAGTTAGACCCAGCAAGTAATGCTATGGATATATATGATAGAATAAATGACTATATATTAGATGGAATGCCATGTGATAGAGTGAATGAGGTTCTAGTGTCTACAGAATATATGGTACAGTGGAGTAGAAGAATTTGTGTTCATAAGGACATATGGAATAGAGAATCTGGAGATGTTTCTTATTTCTATAGCTTAAGAGGACTATGGATTAAGGCCTTTGTTAATGAAGTTAATGGTAACTATGAATATGAGGAATTAGGAGATGGAACTCAAATCATTAAAAGAAAGTAGGAGGAGAAAAGATGAATGCTATAGATTTAATGATGGAAGAGCATAAGTATATTAAACGTATGCTTACTGTAGTTAGAAAAGCTACTTACAAATCTCTAGAAGAAAAGAATGTAAATTATGAAGATTTCTATAAGATGATAGATTTCATTAGAAATTATGCAGATGCACATCACCATAAAAAAGAAGAAGTAATTCTTTTTAATAAGATGGTGGAGGAGCTTGGACTTATTGCAGAGAAGACTGTGAAATATGGTATGCTTGTAGAACATGATTTAGGAAGACTTTATATTACAGGACTAAGTGAAGCACTTGAAAATTTAAAATCAGGTAATAAAGAAGCTATATTAGATATTATTGCTAATGCCATTTCTTATACTCATCTTTTAGAAAGGCATATAGACAAAGAAGATAATGTAATATATAAATTTGCTACTAGAGAATTAAAGCAAGAAATCATTGAAAAGGTAAATGCAGAGTGTGTTGAATTTGAAGATGCAAATACTGAAGTTATGAAAAAATATACTTCAATATTAGAGGAGTTAGAGAAAAAATATCTTTAATAATCGGAATAATGAACTTTGAGTACATGAGAGTTTGTGCTTAAAGTTCATTTTATTTATTTTTATTAATATCTAAATTTTATTTGCATATTAAAATATATATTCTTTTGAATTTTGGTAACGAATGTTACCGAATATTGTTTTGTACTTTAGTATACTTTAACTTGTGAAAAGCAATAATAACAATTTAATAGGAGATGAGAAATTTATGTCAATGTTTTGTTATCAATGTCAAGAGACAGCAGGATGTAAAGGCTGTACTATAAAGGGTGTTTGTGGTAAAGATGAGCAAGTTGCAAAGGCTCAAGATTTATTAGTATATGTAACTAAAGGATTAGCTATTGTAAGTAATGAAGGAAGAAAAGTAAATGTTACTGATAGTGTAGTAGATAAATATATTACAGAAAATTTATTTATTACTATTACTAATGCTAACTTCCATAGAGATGCTATTTTAAATAGAGTAAAAGAAACTTTAAAATTAAGAGAAACTTTAAAAAGAAAAGTTGTTAGTGCTGGTGGACAAGTTGGAGAAGTAAAAATAACTGGAGGCTTCTTTAAAAAGATATTTGGTCTACAAAAGAAAGAAATAGTAATGGCAGATGCAGTAGCTTGGACAGCAGATAATACTATAGAATTTGATGCTAAAGCTGAAAAAGTTGGAGTGCTTGCTACAGAAAATGAAGATATTAGAAGTCTAAGAGAACTTATAACTTATGGATTAAAAGGATTATCAGCATATATGAAGCATGCTATGAACCTAAAATATAATGAGAAAGAAATTCATGGATTTATGGCTAAGGCATTAGCTGCAACTTTAGATGATAGTTTAACTGTTGATGATTTAGTAGCACTTGCATTAGAAGCAGGAAAATATGGAATAGATGGTATGGCATTATTAGATAAAGCCAATACTGAAACCTATGGGCATCCAGAAATAACAACTGTAGATATTGGAGTTAGAAAAAATCCAGGAATATTAATTTCAGGACATGACTTAAAGGATCTAGAGATGTTGTTAGAGCAGACAGAAGGAACAGGGGTAGATGTTTATACTCATGGTGAAATGCTTGCTGGACAATACTATCCTAAGTTTAAAAAATATAAACATTTTGCAGGAAACTATGGAAATGCATGGTGGAAGCAAAAGGAAGAGTTTGAAAAGTTCAATGGTCCAATTCTTATGACTACAAACTGTATAGTAATTCCAGATAAGTCTTATAAGAATAGATTATTTACAACTGGTGCAACTGGAATGCCAGGATGTGCACATATAGAAGCTAATAGAGATGGCATAAAAGATTTTTCTAAGATTATAGAAATGGCTAAAAAGTGTAAAGCACCTACAGAGATAGAAAAAGGACAAATAGTTGGAGGATTTGCTCACAATCAAGTATTAGCTTTGGCTGATAAGGTTGTGGAGGCTGTTAAAACTGGAGCTATAAAAAGATTCTTTGTTATGGCTGGTTGTGATGGAAGAGCCAAATCAAGAAATTACTATACTGAATTTGCTGAAAAACTACCAAAGGATACAGTTATCTTAACAGCAGGTTGTGCAAAGTATAAGTATAATAAATTAAACCTAGGAGATATTGGAGGAATCCCAAGAGTTCTAGATGCAGGACAATGTAATGATTCTTATTCATTAGTTGTTATAGCTCTAAAACTTAAAGAAGTCTTTGGGCTTGATGATGTAAACGCCCTACCAATATCATATAATATTGCATGGTATGAGCAAAAAGCAGTAATAGTATTATTATCACTATTATACTTAGGAGTTAAAAATATTCATCTAGGACCAACATTACCAGCATTCTTATCACCAAATGTTGCTAAAGTTCTTGTAGATAACTTTGGTATTGGTGGAATAACTAATGTAGAAGATGATATGAAAATGTTCATGGAAAGCTAGAATTACAAGTAATGAAGTATTCAAAGGTAAATGGAGTTTACCTTTGAATACTTTTTTTATAAAAATTTTCTATTCTGTAACCTATGTTACCGAATATAGCAGAGTGTTTTAGTATACTTTAACTTGTAAGAGATACTAATAATTTTAAATTATTAGTTATATATAAAAATTCAAATTATAGGAGGAAAAGAATATGATAAATAAAGATATGACAATAGGTGAAGTTATAAGAATGAAAGAAGGAGCTCCTGAAATTTTAATGAGTTTTGGTATGGGTTGCGTAGGTTGCCCATCAGCTCAAGCAGAAACTCTTGCAGAAGCTGCTATAGTTCATGGATTAGACATAGAGAAATTATTAGCTGCATTAAATTAATATCTTTCACATAGATTTTACTTATGTATATATAATAGAACCTTAGTATACAAGTATTATAAGAAGCAAAATAAGTTTGAAAAGAGGAAATAAAAATGAGTTTAGATAAAAATATATTAGTACCTATAAGTATGAATGATATAGATATTAGGACTAAAGTTATAGCATCAAATGAAAAGTTTAAGACTATATTCTTCAACTTTGTAGCAGGGAGTGGTAAGCCTTATCATACTCATAATGGTTATGCATCAATTCAAATATATGAAGGTGATATAACTATGGAATTTAAAACAGGAGAAAAGTTTAGATTAAAAAAAGGTGATTTCCTTCCTTTCGATGCAAGAATAGACCATAGTATAATTGCTGAAGTAGATAGTAAGGTACTAGTAACTATTTCTGAAGTTCTAGATTAAAAAATAAAAGTATAATATTAATAGATGAATTTAGTAAGTGAATTAATATTAAAGAGTTATTTAAAAGTAGATATTATATAAAATGCATATAAAAAAGAAGTATTAAAGGGAAATTTCCTTAATACTTCTTTTTTTATTAATGGCAAGAAAAACCACCATTAAAAAATTGGTTATTAGAATCATTAGAAGGATAATAAAATTCACTATCTATATCATTTTGTATAGTAGAATCATTTATAGAATTTAAATCATCTACTACCTTTATTGTTCCTCTAAGCATGCCCATCCAACAGCTGTAGTTTATGTCTCCAGCGTCTGGAGTAAATTCTATTACATTTTCTCCAGAGGATAGAATCTTTTCAATATTCATAGATGGAATAACAATTTTATTATTACAGAAGTTAATACTTTCACCATCAATTATAAACTCTGTAGGAATTCCCTTTTGAATATAAACTACATTTGGAGTATATCCTTGATTATTAGCTGCAATCTTTATAACTTGCTTTCCGTTAGAAATTGTTGCTTTACTAGCTGAAGATTTATCGGATATAGTTGTATTATTATTTCCACCTAAAGATAAGGAATTAGGCATTAAATTAACTCCTATTAAAGACAAGCCACGATTAGCCATAATAATACCTAAAATTATGATAATACCACCACTGTATTTAATTAATCTTTTGGAATTTTTCTGACTAAGTACATTAGCAATAGCTCCAAAGCCTAACATTAAAGGAATTGTACCTAGGGCAAAGAAAAACATTGAAGTTGCACCAGCTATGACACTTCCAGAAGCTAGAGCATAAAGCTGCATTGTCTGTAGGGGACCACAAGGCATAAACCCATTTAAAAATCCTACTATAAGAGGGTTTCTAAATTTTTTCTGGGAGTTACAGTTACTCCAAGGAAGCTTTATAGAAAATTTTCTAAGGGCTTTAAAACCATATAAGTTTAAACCCATAATTACCATAAATACACCTGCAACTATTGCTATGAAGCCTTGAACTCCAAAGGAAAGAGAAAAAGCTTTACCAATACCACCTACGATACCACCTAAAACCGTATAAGAAATTAAACGGCCTAAATTATACATAAGTCCAGGTTTAAATTTGTTTTTTTCAGGTACAATAGAAGATGTAATACTTTGGGACATCATTATTCCACCACACATACCCACACAGTGTAGAGATGTGAAAACACCAATAGTAAATAGAGCAATGTAACTAACTTTACTACTTAAAGCAGAAGACATATCAAATACGCCAGTACCTTTGCCAAGGCGTATCATAAGTAAGGCTATAAGGACTATTCCCATAATGGGTAAAAGTTCTGAGTTACTCTTTTTTTTATCACTAGTAACTTTGTAGCCGGATTTTTCAATAGTAGCAACTATGGTAGAATAGGATACTTTCTCAGCATCATATTCAACATGGACGGTTCCCTTAGTATAGTTTGCTTTTACAATTGTAACTCCTGAAATCTTTTTTAAATGTCTTATTATAGTATTCTCGCAAGACGTACATACCATATTATCAATATTTAGGGTTATAGATTTATTAGACAAAATTATCACCTCATACTTAATTTTAAGATAGTAGCTAAAGTATATATTTAAGTTGTGTAGATTTTATGGAGGAATTCTACATAGAATCTTCATAATGATTTATTATAATTAGAAAGTATATTATAATAAGTTTTAAATTAATGGAGGAGTATAGATGCAAGTGGATATACTTATTGTAGAAGATGAAGTTAAAATTTTAGAAGTTTTGGAAGCATATCTAAAGAAAGCTGGTTATGGTGTTATAACAGCAATAAATGGAAGTGAAGCTATATATAAATATAAACAATACAATCCTAGATTAATAATACTAGATCTAATGTTACCAGATATATCAGGAGAAAAAATTTGTGAAATCATAAGAAAGGAATCAGAGGTTCCTATAATAATGTTAACAGCCAAGGTAGAGGAAGAAAGTATCTTGAAGTGTTTTTCTCTAGGGACTGATGATTATATAACAAAGCCATTTAGCCCTAAGCAGGTAGTGGCTAGAGTAAATGCAGTGTTAAAAAGAGCATTGAATTATAAACAGGATAATGTTTTATCATTTAATAAGGGAGACCTAGTTATAAATTTAGATACTTATGAGGTAAGACAAGGTAATAATTTAGTAGAATTAACTCCTTCGGAGTTCAAGATACTTTTAGCTTTATGTGAAAGTCCAAAGAAAGTATTCTCTAGAGGAGAACTTCTTGATCGAGCTCTAGGGGATGATAGTGATGTTTATGATAGAATAATAGATTCTCATATTAAGAATTTAAGAAGTAAGATAGAGGAAAATAGTAAAAATCCTAAATATATATTAACAGTTCACGGCATTGGATATAAGTTTGGTGGTGAATAATTTGATGAAATTGAAACATAGGCTTACTTTGACTTTTTTATTATTTTCTATGACAATTATTCTTTTAATTAGTTTTTCATCTCATATATTTATGAAAAAAAACTTTAATAGATATCTAGAGGATATTATAGAAGGAAGAAAAAAATCACTGATTAAAGATATAAGTAATACTTATAAAAATGGACAATGGGATAATAAAAATATAGAAGACATAGGGATTGAAGCTATAAATAATGGATTTATTATAAGCATAAAAGATATTTCAGATAATGTAATATGGAGTGCTAAAACTCATAATAGTAGTATGTGTGAGGCAATGATGAGTAGAATGGGTTACAATATGAGCATTGTAAATCCAGGATATAAAGGTGATTATACTGAGGAAGTATATAATTTGAAAATAGATGAAAAATATGCGGGGATTCTTGAAATAGGCTATTATGGTCCCCTTTATTATAATGATTCTGATGTGATTTTTTTTAAAACCTTAGATAATATATTAATTTTTGTGGGGATTTTTTCTTTAGGTATCTCCATATTTATAGGAATTTTAATTTCTACTTCAATAAGTAAACCTATAGGAAGCGTAGTTAAAGCCACAAATTGCATAGCTACAGGCAAATATAAAAATAAAATAAAAGAGGAAAGCAATATAAAAGAAATTAATGAAATGATTAGTTCAGTAAATACTTTGGCTTTTAGTTTAGATGAAGAAGAAAAGATAAGAAAAATCATGACTAAGGATATCTCTCATGAACTTAGGACTCCATTAACTACCATGCAAGGACAACTGGAGGCATTAATAGATGGAATTTGGGAGCCTACAGAAGAAAGGCTGCAAAGTATTCATGAGGAAGTACGGAGATTAAGTAGGTTAGTTGGTTCCTTAGAGCATCTTTCTAGATATGAAAGTGAAGATTTGATTTTAAATAAAAATGAAGTTGATATAAAGGAATTAGTAGAAATGATTCTAATTAATTTTGAAAAGGAACTTCATGATAAAAATATCAGTGTGAACAATAAATTAGAAACTTTTATTATAAATGTAGATAGAGATAAAATTACTCAAGGGTTAATAAACATCATTTCAAATGGAATAAAATATACTGAGCAAGGGGGAATAATTGAAATTACCTGTAATGAAGGAAAAAATATAGCAATAATACACATAAGGGATAGTGGCATAGGAATTTCTAAAGAGCACTTACCTTATATTTTTCAGCGATTTTACAGGGCTGATGAATCAAGAACTAGAGCTACAGGAGGAGCTGGTATAGGTCTTACCATATCAAAGGCAATAATAGAAGCTCATGGAGGAAATATAAAAGTTAAAAGTGAAGTTAATGAAGGAACGGAATTTATAATAGAAATACCTAAGGTATAATAAATTTTAAAAATGACTATATTAAATATTAACATTTAGTTAATTTTGATACAGTCATTTTTAATAATATTTGTTGTGAGAATTTAATTCTTGATACCATAGGAATTGGATACGGGACAATAAAATATAGGTAACTTCGGTGGACAATAAGTAAATAGGTAAAATATGAATGTAGCTCCAACTAACATAATAATGGCTATCTTATTCATTATTGGTGGAAATTCAGGTAGTAACATTAAGTTATAACTTACTAATAGTCCTATTAGAATACTAACTTCAAAGATAATTAAATCTTTAAGCAGTGAGTGATGGCCATTCTTTTTAAGCATTTCATAATAAAGAACTAACATTGAAATTGTTGTAATATAAGCGCTTAGAGTCTTTGCAAAGAGAAAATTATTTACATATTTACCCACGAAAAAATATTCTATAATAGCAAAGATTAGAGGAGACCAAAAGGTAAGCTTACAGTGTTCCCATATACTTTCATTAACGGCAAAGATACCAGAAGTAAAAGATAATTTGTTTGTTGCTTCATAGCCAAAATGTATTAATGCACCTATTAGGAAAATCATGATTGCACCAATGCATTCCCACATTAATAGTGTGGATTTCATAAAATATCGCTCCTTAATTATTGATTTTTAAAATAAATTTGAACATATTAATGTATATGAAATATTAATGAATAATATATTAAATAATTTATAATAATAAATTGTAAGTAAAAATTTTTATTAGTGCTTATATGGATGAAAAGTGGTAAAATATAAGCATATGTTATAAATGGAAAGGGTAGGTGGATTAAAATGACATATGATAAAATTAAATTACCTTATGAATACAATGGATTAGAGCCACACATTGATGCTTTAACAGTAGAAACTCACTACGGCAAACATTTACAAACATACGTAAATAATCTTAACAAATTACTTGAAGGACATGAAGCTCTTACTGAAGGTAAAACTTTAGAACAATTGTTAGAGAATTTAGATAGTATTCCAAATGAAATTCGTCAAGGAGTTATTAATCAAGGTGGAGGCGTGGCAAACCACAATTTTTACTTTAGTATTTTAACACCAGGAGGAAAAGGTGAACCAAAGGGAGAATTACTTGAAAAAATCAATAAAGCTTTTGGAAGTGTTGCAAATATGAAAGAAGCTGTTTCTAAAGCTGCTATTGGACAATTTGGTTCAGGCTATGGATGGTTAGTTTTAAATAGTGATGGTGAGCTAGAAGTTATGGCTACTTTAAATCAAGAATCTCCTTTAAGTAAAGGTAAAAAACCACTTGTAACAATCGACGTTTGGGAACATGCTTATTATTTAAAATATAAGAATGTAAGACCAGATTATGTTAATAGTATTTGGAACTTATTTAACTGGGATAAGATTCAAGAAGTATATGAAAGCTATAAATAATTTAGTTTAACATTGGATAACCAAGGCTTAAAGCCTTGGTTATTTTAATATAAAGAACTTGTACACTAATTAGAATATAGGAGTTAAATATATTTATAAAATTTTTAATATGTATCTATTGTGTATAACACGATACTATGATAACATAAGTATGTAAGGGTACTATGTAAAACGTAGTACCAAATTTAAAAGGGACTACTATGTTTTACATAGTGAAGTTGCTAAAGGTTTAGAAGGATTGTGTAATACACAGTAACTTCTATATTTTTTAAGACACTATTGTGTTTTACATAGTATAAGGATAGTTAAAATATATATAAAGAAAAGTATGTTGTTAAAACTTAATAAAGGAGGTTTAGATATGAGTACACAACTCAGAAAGGGTGTAATTGAAATCTGTGTTCTCACACTTATAAATGACAGAGATATGTATGGGTATGAAATTGTAGAAAATATTTCAAGAGTTATGTCAGTAAAGGAAAGCACTATATATCCATTATTGCGAAGACTTACTACAGAAGGAAATTTTGAAACCTATATGGTGAAGTCAGAAGGTGGCCCAGATAGAAAATACTATAGGATTACAGACTATGGAAAAGGTAATTTAAGTACTTTAGTTAAAGAATGGGATGAGTTTGTAAGGGATGTAAATTTAATATTAGGATGTTATAGGAAGGAGAATAAGAATAATGACTAAAAATGATTTTTTAGATATACTTAGGGATTACTTAAAGGGAGCTTTTAGTGAACTTGAGATAAATGATATATTAAGAGACTATGAAGAATTTTTCTTAAATGGAGAATTACAGGGAAAGAGTGATGAGGAGATTATAAAAACATTAGGTTCTCCTAAGAGCATTGCAAAAGAATTAACTGAGGAGATGAAGGGACAAGGCAAATCTACAAGTAGTAGCAATAGTGAACTTAAAGATAAAGTTTCTAAGGACGCTAAAAATCTTTGGAAAAATGTAAAGAGACAAGGAAAAAAGGCAGGTAATAAGACTAAGGAATTTTTAGATTCCAATTCAGTAATTAACGGAAAGATATCTTCTGCTGGAGTAAAATTAATAATAGTTGTTATAAGTATTTTATTATTTTTCCCAGCTTTAACAATAGTTATGTCTATGATAGCCAGTGGTTTAGGACTTGTTGGAATGTCAATTGCAAACTTTATAGGTTATCTAGGAGCTGCCTTCCTGTGTGGAATTGATATATCTATGGGAGTGTTTGGATTCTTTGCTTGTATAGCATGGACTGGATTTATTATTTTGTGTTGGATCTTATACTGTTTAGTATATAAAGGATTAAAATACTTAGTAGTGAGCTATATATCTTGGGTTAAAACTAGAAATATGTATGTAAGAGTTAAAAATCAACAAGAAAACACTGAAGGTAATGAGAAGAATACTGAAAGTGCTACTGAGAAAAATGAAGAGATAGAAGAAATTTCTGTAGAAGATAAGGCTTACGAAGAAAAGCCTATTTTTACAGAAGATATAGATGTAGATTATAAAGCAGAAAATATAGATGATAAGGAGGAAAAATTTAATGAATAGATGGAAAAAATCTCTTATTGTGGCTGGAGTGTTTCTTGCAGTAGGAATTACAGGGTCCATTATAAGTGGAGCATATATGATGCCTAAAATTGCAAATGAAGTTTATAGAGTTCAAAGAGAAATAATAAATGCAACTCCTTCGGAAAGAGAAGTATTCGTAACAGATAAACAAGTTGATGTTGTTGATATTTCATCCTTAGAAAATAAAGGGTATAATGTAGAAATTAAATCTTCATCAGATAAAAATACAAGGGTTAAGGTACTAGAATATATAGAAAATGATATGAAGGTACAAACTTCCTATGATGCTAATACAAAGGGTCTTAAAGTTGTAGGAGACAGAACTATGTATAATTTTTTTGAAGCAAAAAATATAAGGGGATTTTTTGAAAAATCTTATGATGCAATTATTTACACACTTATGGAAGAAAAAAATAATAATGCTCAAATTGTTATAGAAGTTCCAGTGGGAGTAGACATTAATTTTAATAGTAATTATTATACAAACCTAACAATAAAGGATAGTAAAGTTTTGAAAGATACATTGATTTTTACAAGTCCTAGAGGGGGATATGTAAATTTACCACATAATAATACTCTTAAAAATATTAATATTAAAACTAGCAATTATTTAGAAATAGACTTAAGTGAATTTATAAATGCTGAAAATGTTAAAATAGATTGTAATAATGCTAGGGTATATTCAGGAGGTACTTATAAGGATTATGGAGAAGGAAAAGTGCTACCTAATAATGTTACCATCAATGCTAATTATATAAATATAGAATCCTACATGCCAATAGGAAAAAATGTTATATTAGTTGGAAGGGATGTAGAGTATACCACTGATTTTGACAATTATGCTATGAAGGTTAATTTAAAAGATAATCTTGGAGGTAGAGTATACTTTGATGGAGCTGATTTAGGTAATGAAGAAAACTTTAATTCAGTAACTTCTAATAGTAGTTATGAAGGGTATATAGGGAGAGGAAAAAAGAAGGATTTTCAATTAAGTGTATCTGGATATGATATATGTGAATTTGAACATTCATCTACTACTGATTTAGAAATGGAGTTATATAATTAACTTTTAGAATTGGAAGAGTGTAGTTAAATTTGTTTAATGACAATTTGCTACACTCTTTCTTATATGACTAAAATGTAAGAAAACTATTAATTATGTAAGGTAAGGTTTATGGTGAAAAAATAGTTAAATATATATAATGATATTTGTAAAGAGAAGTGTAGTGATTAATACAACCTTAATCTAAATACTATTGAGGCTAAGAGTTAAATTATTGTAACTACAAAATTTTAATATAGATTGAAGGAGAATTATGTATGGAGATTTTAAGAGTTGAAAACTTAAAGAAGTATTATGGAGAAGGAAATAGTCAGGTTCGTGCTTTAGATGATATTAGCTTTAGCATTGATAAAGGACAATTTGTAGCTATAGTAGGAGCTTCAGGTTCTGGAAAGTCTACATTACTTCATTTAATTGGAGGATTAGATATACCTACTAGTGGAAAAGTATTTATAAATGATATAGACATATACAAGCAAAATGAAACTGGTCTTAGTATCTTTAGAAGAAGAAATATAGGATTTATATTTCAATTCTTTAATTTAATGCCTATTCTCGATGTAGAAGAAAATATATCTTTACCTGCCCTTCTTGATAGTGAGAAGGTAGATAAAAAATATTTAGATGAAATTATATCTATGATCGGTCTTGAAGATAGAAGAAAACATATTCCATCAGAGCTTTCAGGAGGGCAGCAACAAAGAGTATCAATAGCAAGAGCACTTATAAATAAGCCATCTATAATTCTTGCAGATGAGCCAACGGGTAATTTAGATAGTAAGAATTCTAAGGAAGTTATAGAGCTTTTAAAGGTTACCGCTAGAAAGTATAATCAAACTCTAATACTTATAACTCACGATAGGAATGTGGCTGAACAAGCAGATAGAGTTATAACTTTAAGTGATGGAAAAATTGAAAGTGATAAAACTATGGCATAGGGGGAAGAAACATTGATTAATAGTTATAAAGCTTTAAGTGGAAAATACTTAAAGGATAATAAAAAAAGGACAATATTAACTATAATAGGAATAATATTGTCAGTAGCACTTATAACATCAATATGTACTTTTATATTAACAGTGCAGAATTCTATGATTGAAAATTCAAAGAAAAGTATGGGGGCATTTCATCTTGCTATAACTAATGTATCTGAAGATGAAATAAATAAGATTCAAACTAATATAAATGTTAATAGTTTAGGGGTTATGATTAGTAAAAATGCTGTTCCATTTATAAAGGATAAAAACATTGAACTTAACTATTTAAATGAAGCTGCATTTAAACTTATGAATATAAATTTAGAAGAAGGCCAATTACCTAGGAGTAATAATGAAGTTGTTATTGAAAGGTGGATTCTTAGATATTTTGATGAAGAAGTTAAAGTAGGCGATATAATTAAAATACAAGATGAAGATGGAGATGAAAAAGATTATACCTTATCTGGAATAGCTAAAGATGATTGGCAAAATCAAAGTGAAGGAATATCAAAGGCTTATTTAATAAAGAATGATAGTAATGTGAAAGAAGATTCCACAGTATTAGTTGAAATTAAGGATGAAGCTGATAAACAAGAAGTGATTAAGGAAGTATCTAATCTTGTTAGTAGTAAAAGTAAAGTAGTACAAAATAAAGATTTACTAAGACTTATAGGGGAGTCTAGTAATGCGGATATGAATAAATCTCTATTTATGATAGTTTTCATTGTTATAGGAATTGTTGTTTTGGCTACAGTAGTGGTTATTTATAATGCTTTCCATATTAGCATAGCAGAAAGAATGAAGCAGTTTGGATTGTTAAGAGCTATTGGAACTACTAAAAAACAAATTATGAATTTAGTAATTAGAGAAGCATCTATTATGATATTTATAGGTATTCCTATTGGAGTATTCTTTGGAATAGTGGCTGTATATTGTATTGCATTTACCTTTAATAAGATGTCAGGATTGGGTGAATTTTCAAACCTTAAAGTAGTAACATCACCATTTGTACTATTATTAAGTAGTGGTATAGGAGCAGCAACTATATATGTTTCAGCTTATCTACCAGCTAGAAGTGCAGGTAAGATTTCACCATTAATAGCTATAAGTAGTCAATCTTTAATTAAGAAAGAAAAGAGAAATAGGAGTGGTAAATTTTTAGGGAAATTCTTTAAAATAGATACAGCCATGGCTCTAAAAAATGTTAAGAGAAATAAAAGAAGATTTTATATCACTGTATTATCTATGGCTATAAGTGTAACTCTATTTGTAACGTTTATGAGCTTTGCTAAGTTCTCAGATAATTTTTCTGAGAAGGTTACTGAAGATAATGACATTGCATTTACCATTCATGATAATGGTAATACTGAAAAACTAGATGCTATAAATAATAAATTAATTGAAGAAGTAAGAAATATTTCAGGGGTAAGTGAAATCTATAAACATTATAATTTCATATTAACTCAAGGATTTGTTGAGAATTCTGCTATACCTAAGGAAGTAAGACAGTGGGCAGCAGAAAATAGGGATGAAGATTTATTCAAGAGTAAAGTTGATGGAAAAGACAAATCGAAAATTAGTGTTGTATTTCAAGCCTATGAAGAAAATAAGTTAAATGTGGCTAAGAAATATATTAAGGAAGGTAGCATTGATAATCTTAAAGATGGAGAAGTAATTATAGTTAGAGAAACAACATTCTTTGGAGATAAGAGAAGTCTTATTGCACCCATGGCTAAACTTAAAGTAGGAGATGAGATACTAATTAGTGATGTGGAATATTCAGATGGACAAGAGAACTTTAATAGTAAGGAGCTTAAGAAGGTTAAGGTAGCAGCAATTATGGATGTTCAGCCTTTTAGTGATTTAGATTATCAAGGAGTATTAAATGTTATAGGAAGTAAGAATACTGTTAAGAATATAATAGAAGGCAATCAGCAGCAGATGAAAAATTTTAGAGTTACAGATATGGGAATAAAAATTAATGATGAGAGCTATTTAGATAAAATAGATAAGTCGCTAAAAAAGATAGAAAATACTAATGCAGGAATTGGCTATTATAATAAAATAGAATCTGCTAAAAGTGAAAAGGCGTATAAATTGCAAATGAGTATATTGCTTATGGGATTTATAATAGTAATAACCTTAATAAGTGCAGTAAACATTGTAAATACGGTAACTACAAATATTCTTCTTAGAAATAAGGAAATAGCAGCTTTAAAAGCTATAGGGATGACAAGGAAACAAGTGAGAAAAATGATAACTTTTGAAGGTGTATTATTTGGACTATATGGAGGAATTATTGGTTCAGTAGCAGGTACTATACTAGCATATATACTATATAATCCTATGTCAAATATTAGGGATTTCAAATTTACATTACCATGGAATAGTATTGCTATTTCTATTGTAGCTGTAATTATTATGGGATATGTTTCGGCATTAATACCTCTTAGAAGATTAAGTAAACAAAATATTATTGATAGTATAAGAGGTGAGTAAATAATATAGACATATTATTAAATAAAACAGTTATTCCAAAATAAGAATAAGAAATAGATAAAACAAAAATCCAAGGAAATATTCTTTGGATTTTTGTTTTAATATAATTATAACCTAAGCTTTTTAAAATCCCTATAATGTTATATGATTTTAATGATAAAATTAAGTTATAAATGCAAGTTTTAAAGTAGTGTTAATAAATAATTTGAAAATTTTTTTATGGAGGAGGTTATGTAATGAATAGAATTTTATTAGTTGAAGATGATGAGGCATTGGCTTTAGGAGTAGAATATACCCTTCAAGAAGAAGGGTATCAGGTTTTTAGAGTGGGTTCTATAGAGAATGGAAAAGAAAAATTTAATAATGAGGAGTTTGATTTAATACTTCTAGATATAAATTTACCTGATGGAAGTGGATATGACTTTTGTAAATACGTGAAGGAAAAGAAGGACACACCTATAATATTTTTAACTGCTTTAGATGAAGAGGTAAATATAATTTTGGGATTAGATATAGGTGGTGATGACTATATAACAAAACCTTTTAGAGTAAAGGAGTTATTATCAAGAATTCGTGTAGTTTTAAGAAGAGTTGGCAAAGGTGATAATAATATAACAACTTTAAGATCCGGAGATATAATTATTAACACATCTAGTGCAGAAGTATCCAAGGGTAATGAAAAGATATCATTAACGGCAAAGGAATATAGGCTTCTTTTAGCATTTCTACAGAGTCCAGAAATATTACTTAGCAAGGATCATATATTAAAGGAATTATTTGGTGAAGAAGGCGCATATGTAGAGGAAAATACTCTTTCAGTTTATATAAAAAGACTTAGAGAAAAAATAGAAGATAATCCTAGTAAGCCAGAATATGTTATAACGAAAAGAGGACTAGGCTATATGTGGATAAAAGAAGTTGTTAATGGAAAGTAGGAGAAATTAATGAAAGAGCTTATAAATCCAGAATTAAAAAAGAGTTCCGTAGTGTTATTATTTATAGTTATAATATTTATATTTATCGTTAATATGTGGATTACTTTTTATTTTAATAACATAAAGAGTCAATATATAGATGGCAAGGCCGCAATGTTATCTACAATGGTAGAAAAATTTCCTAATCTTGAAGCGGATTTAGTAGAGGCAACCTTTAAAGTGCCAACAAAGGAAGGGATAAAATTAGGAGAAAAAATTATAGATAATTATGGTTATAAAGATAATATAAATATAATGTATATAGATGGAATAAATGAAGCTTTTAAAAATAGTAAATTTATATTTATAATTATAGGTAGTACATTTGGAGGTTTATTAATATTATTAAATTATATTCAGTATAGAGGTATATATAGTCGAGTAAGAAATTTGACAAGAGCCTCAAAGGAAATATTAGAGGAAAACTATGATGTAAATCTTTATGAAGAGAAGGAAGGAGATTTTGCAAAACTTTCCTATGGATTTAAAAATATGAGACAAGTTTTACAAAGTCAGATGGTAGATTTAAAAAAAGAAAAGGAGTTTCTAGTAAATATATTATCAGACATATCTCATCAATTAAAAACACCACTATCTGCCCTTATTATTTATAATGATATTTTAAGTAATAAGAAAATTAGTGAAGATAATAGGGAAAAATTCTTACATAATAGCAAGACACAATTAAATCGTATGGATTGGCTTATAAAAAGTATATTGAAGCTAGCCAAGGTAGATGCAAGAGCAATTGAATTTAACATGAAGGAAAATAGCTTAGTTAATACTATTTATGAAGTTATAGACAATGTTGCAATGATGGCAGCAGAAAATAAAGTTAATATAGTATTTGAAAGTAATATGTATGAAGAAACGGTAATAAGTAATATAGAAGAGATTAATAAAAAAAATAAAAATAAGTTTATGTTTAATTATGATGAGAAATGGTTAGGAGAAGCGTTGATTAATATAGTTAAGAATGGTGTAGAACATAGTTATAATGGTGAAATCCATATAGAACTTGAGGAAAATCCCATAAATACAAAAATTGTAATAAGGGATAATGGAGTGGGAATTAGTGAAAAGGATCTTCCTAATATTTTTAAGAGATTTTATAAAGGGGGAAAATCTGAGTCTGTTGGAATTGGATTATCTCTTAGTAAATCAATTATTGAAGCCCAAGGAGGATATATAGAAGTTAAAAGTAAAGTGGACATAGGTACTGAGTTTAAAATTGTACTTATGAAAAGTATCTAATATAAATTAAATAGATAGTAAAAACATTGAAGAGTTTAATAATTTAATCTATTTGTAATTTTATACTGAAAAATGATATAATGACCAAGGGAACATATTTTCATGTTTCTTATTTTACCTTAAATATAAGGCTAAATAGATAAAATTTTCTATTTAGCCTTTAAACGGTATTTGAGAGTAATATTCTTATATAAATTTTAAGATTGGGGATGAGATAATGGAAGTTTTATTGGTTATTGTAATTATATTGTTAATTATAAATATATATTTTACTCTAAAATTAAAGGATTCTAGAAGCAGAATGCAAAAGGGCAGTGCAGCCGATATTGAGAATTCAATCTTACATATAGAACAAAGGGTAGGAGATATAGATAAAAGTGTTGATAAATTAGAAAAAGCCTTTAGAGATGAAATCTCTAGAAATAGGGAAGAATCTCGTAAAGGTGAAAAAGAAGCTAGAATTGAGTTGAACCTTCAAATACAAAGGTTAAGTGATGCTATTTTAGGTAGAATGAGTGAAATAGCAAATTTTCAAAAGAATCAACTAGATACATATTCTAATACTATAGAAAAATCACTTAAATCTTTTGAAAATCAATTTTCTAAAAGTGTTAATGAGTTTAATAATCTTCAAAAAGAAAAATTTAATGATTTATCCCAAAAACAAGGTGAGTTGCTTAAGTCTACTGAGGATAAGTTAGAAAAAATGAGGGAAACTGTGGATGAAAAGTTACAAAGTACATTGGAGAAGAGATTAGGAGAATCCTTTAAGTTGGTAAGTGAAAGATTGGAAGTTGTGCATAAAGGACTAGGTGAGATGCAAACCTTAGCTATGGGAGTAGGAGATTTAAAAAAAGTTCTTTCCAATGTTAAGACTAGAGGAACCTTAGGAGAAATTCAATTGGGAAGAATTTTAGATCAAATTCTTACTAAAGAACAGTACGATATAAATGTAGTAACTAAGAAGGGATCTAGAGATAATGTGGAATTTGCAATAAGACTTCCAGGTAAGGATAAAACCTCTGATGTAGTATACCTTCCTGTAGATTCAAAGTTTCCTTTGGATGTATACCACAATTTGGTGGATTCCTATGATACTGGAGACCAAAGTTTAATAGAAGAAGGTTATAAAAAGTTAGAAACAGCTATAAAGAAATCAGCTAAGGATATTAGAGATAAATATATAGACCCACCTTACACCACTGATTTCGCAATTATGTTTTTACCAATAGAAGGTCTTTATGCAGAGGTAGTTAAAAGAACTAATTTAGTTGAAATTCTTCAAAGAGAATATAAGATAAATATAACAGGCCCAACAACTTTAGCAGCACTTTTAAATAGTTTACAGATGGGATTTAGAACTCTTGCAATTGAAAAAAGATCTAGTGAAGTTTGGAATGTACTTGGAGCAGTTAAAACAGAGTTTGGAAAATTTGAAGAGGTGCTTAAAGCTACACAGAAAAAGTTAAATCAAGCAAGTACAGATTTAGATAAGCTTGTAGGTACAAGGACTAAGCAGATTAATAAAAAACTTATGAGTGTAGAAAGTTTGACAAATGATGTATCAGAGAAATATATAGATGTACTTTCTATAGATGAATAGTTAAATAGAAGTATATTCTAGATCATTTTTTCAAAATATATATAAAAGATATTTTAGAATTACATGTAGAGATGTACTTTATTACAGCTGAAAAATAAAAAATACATAACAAATGAAGCCATATTTTAAACAAGGAGGTTTTTGAAGTATGGATATAATGGATGATGTGAAAGAGCGACTTTCAATCTTTAAAAATATATATGATATGATAAGAATAATTAATCCCAATAATAATAAAATTTTATCAACAGATAACAATACTATAAATACTGATACACATTGCTATGAGTTATGGAATAGGAATGGTATATGTGAAAATTGTATTTCTAAACAAGCATATGAAAGCAATGAAACAGTAGTAAAAATAGAGTATAACAAAAACAGGATTTTTCTAGTTATGGCTTCTCCTATAAATATTGGCAAGGAAACCTATATAGTTGAGTTAGTGAAGGATATATCAAAAGGAGGAGCTATTATAGATAGAGAGAGGGAATATGCAGAATCTATTGAGAAGTTTTTGAAAAATATACAAGAAACTACCCTAATAGATGATCTTACAGGTGTATATAATAGAAGGTACATAAGAGAGCGATTAGAAGTTGATGTTGAGAAATCTATAAGGGAACAAAAATCTATGTCTGTTATAATGGCAGATATAGATTATTTTAAGGAAATTAATGATACCTATGGTCATATAGTTGGAGATAATGTATTAAAAGATTTTACGAGAATTGCTTCAAAATATATTAGAAGCAATGGAAGTGATTGGATTGGACGTTATGGTGGAGAAGAATTTTTAATTGTTTTAAATGATACAGATGAAGATAAAGCAGAAATTATTGCAGAAAGAATTAGGAAGAATTTAGAGGAAACGACCCTTGAACATAAAGGAAATAAGTTTAGTATAACCTGTAGTTTCGGAGTATATGGCTTTAGAGATTTAGATATGAATACCGAAGATATAATATATAGAGCAGATATAAACCTTTATGAGGCTAAGGAAAAGGGGAGGAATACTACCGTTGTTAATAAAAATAGGTTAAGAGATTAATAAAATTATAAAAAGTTTATGATTATTATTTTAAAGTACATAACAAAGAAAATATATGGATTTATTAAATGAAATTTTAATAAATCCATATATTTTTAATTTAAAGCTAAACTACTCAACTAACATATTATAAATAACTAGTTTCTAATCACATTGCGATTAATCCAATCTAGTCTGTCTACTATATTTAACTTTTGTGTACACAGAGTTTCACATTTTTTACACCCAATGCAATCGCTGGGAGCCATATCTTTATCAAAGTCAATATCGCCATATTTAGAGAGTAATTCATACATTTCTTTTATACCATTAATACCTTTTAATACGTAATAATTATATAAATCCATATATTTAGGAATATTAATACCTTTAGGACAATGTTTGCAATATTGACAAGTTGTACATAGTTGATTCATATCTTGCCTAAGAGAAGATTTTAAAGTTTCTATTTGAGAGTTTTTGAGAATAGTAAGGTTTTTAACAGCATCTACATTATGCTTAACTTCTTCCTTACTACCCATACCAGATAGAGTTACTGAAATACATTCATGAGAAGCATTAAAACGCAGCGCTGCTTGTACAACACTTTCATTTTGATTTTGTTTTACAAATGAAAAATATTCTTGATTTTCAGGAATTAATCCACCACCTAAAGGGTTCATGGTTGCTACTCCTAGACCATGCTGATGAGCAGCTAAAATACCTTCTTGTCGATACGGAAAGTTTAAAATGTTGTATCCTAAGGTTACTCCTTCAAAATAACCTTCTTCTACCATAATTCTAATTTCTTCACCAGAAGCATGGGTAGAAAATACTAGGTGGTCTATTAAGCCTTCCTCCTTAGCTTTAAGAGCTCCCCAATAAGGACCACCTTTGGCCATAACTTTTTTATAGTGATTAAGGTCCATAATACACCACATGTGATGAAAGTTAATTTTGTCTATACCAAGTCTTTTGAGTGAGTTTTCTATTCTACGTCTTACTGAATCTGCATCTGGTTCACTACCAAGACTGCTTTTAGTAGATACATAGAATTCACCAGACATATTTTTAAAAGCTTCTCCAAAGATATCTTCACTTCTATCATTGCAATAGTTAGGTGCAGTATCAAAGTAATTTATACCAAGGCTATTTGCATACCTAACTATTTCAGCTCCTTCTTCAATGGAACAATCATCTTTAAATCTCATTCCACCAAAGCCGAGGGCAGAAACCATTTTACCAGTTTTACCATAGGGTTTATAAATCATTTTGGACACTCCTTTAATTCTCTATTTTTAATAAATGTATCAATTATATTAAATCCTTCTTCAGGATTTATTGTGCCAGACAAAGATGCTTCCATAGGACATTGCCCATCTTTTTTACGATTATTTATATAAGGAACTATTTCTTCGTAGTCAAATTTAATATTATGGGAATTTAAAATATCTATAGCGCCTTGACTAATTATTTGTGTGTAGATATATTCCACACCACCATAAATAGCCATCAGAGCAACTGCCTTTCCAACAATTTTATCGCCCATTATTAATGGTATAGGAGACACTCCATTTTCTTTGATATATTTATATATAGGGCTTACACCTTTATCAAAGGAAGTCATCACAGTTTTTTCTTTGCTCATAAGGATACAGCTATATTTATATTCTTCAAGTAAAGCTTTTATACGGGTTTTCATTTTAATACGCCTCCAAATTTATTGAGTCATTAAGTTTTTAGTATATGGTAGCTTACATAACCAATAGAGAATTGGTGGGATAATTAGCATTTGAAGTATTATTCCGGGAATACCTTGAGTTATTGCTATAGATATACCCATAGCAGGAGGAAGAAAAATTCCCAAAAATTTTGTAGCAACGACAAAAACTAAACCTCTAGTTATTCTACCTGCAATCATAGATACAATAAGTGATACATATATGTTGAATTTAAATTTCTTAAATATAAGACCTGTAAATAATCCATAAGTACCTAGTTCAACTATCATAAGATATAACATAGGTATTGCAGGCATTATTCCTCCAGTATATAAAAAGCTACAAATAGGACTTAAAATTCCAATTATTAATCCGGTAATAGGACCAAGGATAAATCCAGCAATTAAAACTGGAATATGCATAGGAAGAAGTGTTGTTCCAATACCGGGACCTCCCACTAAATGAAATAATTGGGGAAGTAAAATGCTGCAAGCAATTAAAAGTCCACTGTAAACTATTTGTTTTGTTTTCAATTTTATCACACCTTTTCAATAATTATTTTTGGACTCTAAGTAATTATACCATTATAAGTAAATGTACTTCTATAATTATTTTTAAAATTATGAATATTAAATTAGTAATTTGATATAAAATATAATAAAAGGTGTTAAAGCAAGTAACTTAACTCCTTTTATCTACTGAACTTAAAATCATACTTAAATAAATTTCTCTATGTTATCGGTAAAGATACCATCACATCCAATTTTATCAAGGTGATTGGCTATAAATGGTTTATTTACGGTGTAGGTGAATACTTTTAAGTTATTATTATGAGCCAATTTGATTAAAGGCTCATTTACTAAATAAACATTAGGATTTAAAGAATAAGCACCTAGATTTTTAGCATAGGCAATTATATTATCAATTTTTCTATCAATTAGCACACCTAATTTTATATTTTTATCTATAGACTTACATATTTCAAGGGAAGTGTGATTAAAACTAGAAAGTAATACATGGTTTTCAATACCATAGTTTTTTATTAAATCAATCACATCTTTTTCTATATTATTATAGTGAATAACATCAGTTTTAAGTTCTATATTTATAAGGACTTTACTAGGTTTAAGTAACTCTAAGACCTGGTATAAAGTTGGAATCTTACATAACTTGCTATTTTCATAATCAATATTTTTAGATTTTAAGGAACTAATTTCTTTGAGGGTTAAGTCTTTTATAAGTCCTTTACCCTGAAAGGTTCTTGCAACATCTTCATCATGAATAACTACTAGCTTATTATCCTTTGTTTTATGAACATCTAGTTCAATTGCTTTTGCACCTGCAATAATAGCCTTATGAAAGGCAAGCAAAGTATTCTCAGGATAATTTTTGCTAGCACCTCTATGAGCAAAATAAATCATAATTTATACACCTCCGTATATAAATATATTACTACAGTTGAACAAAGGTGTTAATATGTGATAAAAGAATAATATATTAAAATATATTAAAAAAGTAATGGGGAATTTCCCCATTACTTAAGGATCGGTTATAATTTTAATTTATATGAGGGCTTTGAAATCCTTCTCTCTTAATAGAATGCTTTTTAGCAGTTCTATTATGATTTTTTCCTGTCTCACTAGTAATTGGTGTTTGATAATTACATTTTTCCATTCTAGCTTGTTTGTTATCTGGTTGACTATCCTTTGTCATAAGAATTCCTCCTAAAAAAATAAATTTGAATATAATTTTAGTGTGGTTTATTTTGTGTATTTTATTATAGGAAATTAAAGGAGTGTAAAATAAATGAAAAGTAGTAGAAATATTTTCAAGACAATTAGTAAATTAACAAAGGTTATAATGATCGTCGTAGTTATTTGCACATCAAATATTTTATTCTATGGATGTAGCTTTATAAGTAAAGAATCAAAGTATAATAATAAAATAGATATAGAAGATAAGTCTAATAAGGATTTGAAAAATAATAATATGGTGGAAGAATTCGGTGAAGAGGAGCCTCAAGTTGACCCAATACAAGATGAAATAGATGCTATGTCATTAGAGGAAAAAGTAGGTCAGCTGTTTATTGTTGGATTTGATGGTTATGAAGTGGATGATAATATTATTAGTTTAATAAAAAATAAAAAAGTAGGAGGTATAATATTATTTAGTAAAAATATTAACACTGTAAGTGGAACAAAAAAGTTAATAGAAAGTTTGAATGGGTTAAATAATGAAAACAAGGTTAAACTTTTTATGTCAGTGGATGAAGAAGGTGGAGTTGTAAGTAGAATTCCTAAGGAAATGGGACGTTTTGAATCTGCATGGGATGTAGGAGCTACTGGAGATTTAAATTATGCTTTTGAACATGGAAAAGCTATAGGTGAAACTATAAAGTCTTTAGGTTTTAATCTTGACTTCGCACCTGTGCTAGATGTGAATTCTAATCCTAATAATCCAGTTATAGGTAATAGAGCATTTTCAGATGATCCTGAAATTGTTAAGAAAATGGGAACGGAAGTATATAAAGGTTTGAAGAGTGCAGGTGTTTTAGGAGTAGGAAAGCATTTCCAGGACATGGGGATACAGATGTTGACTCTCATGTGGGGGTGCCAGTTATAAATAAATCCCTTGATGAATTAAAAAAATTAGAGTTAATTCCATTTAAATATGCAATAGATAATGGTGTTGAAATGATAATGGTAGGTCATTTATACTTACCTCAATTAGATAAGGATTACGTAGCAAGTATATCTGAAAATATTGTCACAAAGCTTTTAAGGGAAGAGTTAGGATTTAATGGAGTAGTTGTTACAGATGATATGATTATGGAGGGAGTTAAAGGCAAGTATCCAACTAATGAATCAGCGGTTAAAGCTATAGAAGCAGGGAATGACATAATAATAGTATCATCAGGTATACATGATCAAAATAGTGCCATAGATGGAGTAGTAGAAGCTGTTAGAAATGGTATCATTACTGAAAAAAGAATTAATGAGAGTGTTTATAGAATTTTAAAACTAAAAAATACAATTTCTAGACATTGAATTACTTATATAATTGTGATATAAGTAATTATGGGCAGTATAGGAATAACTGCACCTATAATTTGATTATATCTTTAAATTAGAATATATAGATTGAAAAATAATATTCTAATTTGTATATAGCTATTATTCTCTAGGGAAAGCAGCTATAAAGGAAAAGTTTTACGGACAGCTCATATCTTTTAGAATGAGACTTAGATAACAAATTACTTCACATGATTTTTAGTTTTAAATTTCAGTTAATATTTATGTATTGTTTTAATATTAACTTAGAAAACAGATAAAGTGAGGAGTGATTGTTATAAAATTTGGATTCATTGGAGCCGGGAAGGTTGGTTTTTCGCTAGGGAAATACTTTAAAGAGAATGGTATCTTACTTATTGGATATTATAGTAGGAATCATAGCTCAGCTAAGGAAGCCGCAGAATTTACTGGCACAAAATCTTTCATAAACTTAAAGGAGTTAATGAAAGAAAGTGATGTGATTTTTATTACTACCCCAGATGGAGAAATTCATGGGGTTTGGAATGAGCTTAAAGAGTTGTCTATAAAAAATAAATTAATATGCCACTGTAGTGGTTTGTTATCTTCGGAAATCTTTTCAGATATAAGCAGGTTTGGTGCTTACCCATATTCTATACATCCTATGTTTGCCATATCAGACAAATATAATTCCTATAAAAATTTTAAAAAAGCCTTTATAACTATTGAAGGACATGAAAAATATATTGATAAATTAGCTGAAATTTTTCGTTCTCTGGGTAATTCGGTAAAAATTATTGAAAAAGAAAGTAAGAGTTTATATCACTTAGCATCGGTTATTAGCAGTAACTTGGTTCTAGGGCTTATTAATAATGGTGTAAATTATCTTAAACAGTGTGGTTTTAGTGAAGATTTAGCCATTGAAGCCTTATATCCTCTTATAAACAATAATATAGAGAATATAAAATCTTCAGGAATGGTAAAAAGCCTTACAGGACCATTGGAAAGAGGTGATTTATCTACTATGAAGGCTCATATAGCTTGTTTAAGTGAGGAAGATAAAGTTTTATATAGGATGTTAAATAATAATTTGTTAAAGGTGGCAAAGAAAAAAAATAAAAATAGAGATTATAGTGAGATTGAACAATTTCTAGGAGAGGAAAAATAAAATGAAAAATACGACTATAACATTTAGAGAAGCAAAGGCAAAGGGTGAAAAAATAACTATGCTTACTGCCTATGACTATTCCATGGCTAAGATTATTGATAGTTCAGGGATTAATGGTATTTTAGTTGGAGATTCAGTAGGGATGGTGTGTCTTGGTTATGAGGATACAATTTCAGTAACTATAGAGGATATGATTCATCATACAAGGGCCGTAGCAAGAGGAACAGAAAATGCTTTAGTAGTTGCAGATATGCCATTTATGTCTTATCAAACTTCTGTTTATGACGCTGTTTTTAATGCGGGACGCCTTATGAAAGAGGGACGTGCTCAATGCGTAAAACTAGAAGGTGGAGTAGATATGTGCGATAGAATTGAAGCTATAACTAAAGCGTCTATTCCTGTAATGGCACATATAGGATTAACCCCTCAATCAGTAAATTCCTTAGGTGGATTTAAGGTGCAGGGAAAAAGTGAAGAAGCGGCTAAAGAACTCATTGAAGCAGCAAAAGCGGTAGAAAAAGCTGGCGCATTTTCAGTGGTCTTAGAGTGTGTTCCAGCTAAGTTATCAGAGATAATTAGCAAAGAAATATCAATTCCAACAATAGGTATTGGAGCAGGAGCTAGTTGCGATGGACAAATTCTTGTATATCAAGATATGTTAGGAATGTTTAATGATTTTACACCTAAGTTTGTTAAGAAATATGCGGATTTAGGAGCTACAATGACAGAAGCTTTTAAAGCCTATATTGAAGATGTAAGTAAGGGAATTTTTCCAGCACTAGAGCATGGATTTAAAATAAGTGAAGAAGTTATATCTAAACTATATTAAAAGTAAACTCAGTGCTGAGTGAATTAATAAAATTAAACTAAAAAGAAGGTAAAATTATGGAAATATTAAATGATGTAATAAAAGTAAGAGAAGTAGTTAAAGGGTGGAAGGCTCAAGGTTTAAAAGTAGGATTAGTTCCAACTATGGGTTATTTACATGAAGGTCATGAAAGTTTGATTAAAAAGGCTGTATCAGAAAATGATAGAGTAGTAGTTAGTGTTTTTGTAAACCCAACTCAATTTGGGCCTAATGAAGATTTAGATAAATATCCTAGAGATTTAGAAAGGGATTCAAAACTTTGTGAAAATGCTGGAGCAAGTTTAATATTTCATCCAGAAAGTGAAGATATGTATTATAAAGATGCTTCAACTTTTTTAGAGGTAGGTGGTTTGACCACTGGACTTTGTGGAAGTAGCAGACCAACGCACTTTAGAGGAGTTTGCACTGTAGTTTCTAAGTTATTTAATATTATACCTGCCCATAGAGCATATTTTGGAGAAAAGGATGCTCAGCAATTAGCGGTTATAAAAAGAATGGTAAGAGATCTGAATTTTGATATTGAAGTAGTAGGATGTCCAATTATTAGAGAAACTGATGGACTTGCGAAGAGTTCAAGAAATATATATTTATCTCCAGAAGAAAGAAAGGCTGCATTAGTGCTTAATAAATCTCTTTCTATGGCTAAAAAACTATTAGAGGATGGAGAAAGAAATCCAGATAATATTAAAAAGCTAATTAGGGAAAATATAGAGAAAGAAGATTTAGCCAAAATAGATTATATAGAAGTGGTAAGCAGTGAAAGTTTAGAGATGGTAAAAGAGATTAAGGAGGATGTCCTAGTAGCATTGGCAGTGTACTTTAAAAAAGCAAGATTAATTGATAACTTTACTTATCACATATAATTAGGAGGAAAAACAATGACAATAACGATGTTAAAGGGAAAAATACACAGAGCTACCGTAGTCCAAGCTGAGCTTGATTATGTAGGGAGTATTACAGTAGATGAAGATTTACTTGATGCAGCAGGAATTCTAGAATATGAAAAGGTTCAAATTGTAGATATTAACAATGGAAGTAGATTTGAAACTTATACTATAGCAGGAAAAAGAGGTAGTGGTCTTATATGCCTTAATGGAGCAGCAGCTAGATGTGTTCAAGTAGGAGATAAGGTTATAATTATGAGTTATTGTGAAATGAATGGAGAAGAAGCCAAAGAACATAAACCAACAGTGGTTTTTGTAGATCATAGCAATAAAATAAAAGAAATTGCACATTATGAAAAACATGGTGAGCTTAAGTAAGTATAAACATATATAATTTCATATTTATTAGGAATGTAGAAAGTTCATAAATCGAAATTAACTATTTATGAGCTTTTTCCATTCCTTTTTTTATAAATTTTAAAAATTAAAAATAAGGAATTAAATATATTGTAATTATAACTATATTAAGGAATAATATAATTATATGGATATAAAAGGAGATGGTATTATATGAATATTTATGAACCACATAAGTCTTCTATAGGAAATATAGATGCTAATGTTATGGCTCTGATTGCTTACGGTGCAGCAATAGTAGTAATTTTTATTCCAGGAATAAAGATTATAGCATGGCTTGCTCCTATTGTAATTTATATTTTAGAAAAGGATAGCAGTTTTGTGAAGTTTCATGCTATGCAAGCTTTTTTAATAAATATTGTAGGTATTATATTTAGTTCTATTATATTTATGATTATAGGTGGTAGTATAGGATTAATGTTTTTTAGACCTCTAGCATATGGGGCCCTAGGTACTATATTACTATCAGCAATAATAACAGGTATAGTTGCTATAGTTATAACTATATTTGAAATTATTTCAATGGTGAAGTGTTATGAATATAAAGAATATGAAATTCCTATTATAGGGTTAATGGCTAGAAAAATAGCATATAAAAAATATTGATATGGTATAATCTTTGAAATTCGTAGATTGATGATGATATTAAAAGGATTTTTAAGGATTATACTTAGATGTACGAAATAAAATGGGATAATGATGAAAAGAAGGCTTTTTTAATTTATGTATTTATAGTAAAATAAAGGTATTAACCTTTAAAAGAATAGGAGGATGATTATTATGAAAGTTATAGATGAAAATAATTTTGAAAATGAAGCAGGCAAAGGTTTAGTTTTAGTGGATTTCTTTGCTACTTGGTGTGGACCATGCCAAAGATTAACTCCAGTGTTAGAAGATATTCAAGGAGATTTTGATGGTAAAGTTAAATTTTTAAAGTCAGATATTGATGAAAGTAGATCTCTTGCTAAAAAATTCTCTGTTATGAGTGTACCCACTATGGTAGTACTTAAAGATGGAATTCCTGTAGATAGAATGGTAGGCTATATGTCTCCAGAAGACATTAAAGCTAAACTTCAAACTCATCTTTAAAAATAACAAATAAAAATCTCACCAACTTGGTGGGATTTTTATTTATATTATAAAAGTAAAAGTGTAGCATATATATCAGATTTAAATGATTAGTTTTTAATGAAATTTAATAATCAACCTAGTAAATTAAATATTTTTTACATAAATATAAATATGAAAATGGTAGTAAATAAAAGAAAATGAAAGTAAATACTATATTTCAACGGGAAATTAAGAAAAAATATGATATACTATATTTGACACATATTCTAATGTGATATACTATATTGATATAAAGAGTATAACAATGAATTGCGGGGGTTCAATTATGATAAACGTTGGAATAAATGGATTCGGAAGAATCGGAAGAACTTTTTTAAGGATAGCATGTGAAAGTCCTGAGACGGATTTTAATATTGTAGCTATAAATGCTAGAGCAGATATAAAAACACTTGCACATTTATTTGTTTATGATTCATGCTTTGGTACCTTCAAAGGAGACGTTAAGACAACAGAGGATTCAATAATAATTAATAATAAAGAAATAAAGATAACAAGATGTGGATCACCAAAAGAAATTCCTTGGAAGGACTTAGAGGTTGATTTAGTTATAGAGTCTACTGGAAAATTTAAAACAAAAGAAGAACTTATGGATCATGTAAAAGCAGGAGCTAAAAAAGTTATATTAACAGCACCAGGTAAAGATGAAGATATAACAGTAGTAATGGGTGTAAATGATTCTGATTTAGATTTATCACAACATACAATCATATCAAATGCATCATGTACTACTAATTGTCTAGCACCTGTAGCTAAAGTAATAGATGATAAATTTGGGATTAAAAAAGGATTTATAACTACAGTTCACTCTTATACAAATGACCAACAAATCCTTGATAAGAGTCATAAAGATTTAAGAAGAGCAAGAGCGGCAGGGGAATCTATAGTGCCAACTACAACTGGAGCTGCAAAAGCGGTTGCAAAGGTATTACCTCAATTAAAGGGTAGATTAGATGGATTTGCATTAAGAGTTCCAACAGCTGCTGTATCTATAACAGATTTAGTATGCGAAGTTGAAAAAGAAACTACCGTAGAAGAAATAAATAGAGTAATTAAAGAAGCATCTGAAAATGAACTTAAGGGAATATTAGGTTTATGTGAATTACCATTAGTATCTGTAGACTTTAAAGGAGATAGTAGATCTTCTATAGTAGATGGATTATCAACTATGGTAAATGGAAACATGATTAAAGTAGCATCTTGGTATGATAATGAGTGGGGATATTCAGCAAGAGTTGTTGATTTAGCTAACTACGTTGCACAGATGTTAAAGGAAGAAAAAGTTACTAAAATAGCTTAAGGTGTTAAGGGTTTTAAGTAACAATATAAATTAATTTAGCCAACTATTATAAAATACCAATATATTTAATTTAGAGTCAAGAGATTATTTTGTAAAAGAAATAGTCTCTTGATTCTTTTTATAGTATAATTAGACCTTGAGTTGAATTATAAATTTGAACTATATTTGAGTAGGTGATTAAATGTTAGAAAATAGATTTTTACCAATTTGTAAAGATGATATGTTAGAAAGACAATGGGAACAGTTAGATTTTATAATAGTAACAGGAGATGCATACATAGACCATCATAGCTTTGGTACTGCTATAATTTCTAGAGTTCTTGAAGATGCAGGATTTAAAGTAGGAATAATTCCTCAACCTGATTGGCATAACACTGAAGATTTTATGAAATTAGGAAGACCTAGATTAGGATTTTTAGTTAATGGTGGTAACATGGATTCCATGGTAAATCATTACACTGTAGCTAAAAGAGTTAGAGAAAAGGATCTTTATTCTCCAGGTGGGAAAATAGGTTTAAGACCAGATCGAGCTACTATTGTATACTGTAATAAAATTAGAGAAGCATATAAGAATATTCCGGTTATAATTGGTGGAGTAGAGGCTAGTCTTAGGAGATTTGCCCATTATGATTACTGGAGTGATAAGGTAAGAAAATCAATGTTAGTAGATAGTGGAGCTGATTTACTTATATATGGAATGAGTGAAAAGCAAATAGTAGAAGTGGCAAATTGTTTAAATGATGGATTAGAAGTTCAGTATATAAGACATGTGCCTGGAACATGCTATATGATAGATGACTTAGAATATGTAAGCGGGTATATTGAGATACCGTCCTATAAAGCTGTATCTATAGATAAGATGGAGTATGCCAAAGCATTTAAGGTTCAATATGAAGAACAAGATCCAGTAAGAGGAAAGGCTCTAGTACAAAAGCATGCCAATAGATATGTGGTACAAAATAGACCAGAGATGCCACTAACTAGGGAAGAGTTAGACCATGTTTATGGATTATCTTACACAAAAAATTATCATCCTTGTTATGAAGAAGCAGGTGGAATAGCTGCTATAGAAGAGGTTAAATTTAGTATAGTTAGTTCTAGAGGTTGCTTTGGAAATTGTTCTTTTTGTGCTATAACTTTCCATCAAGGAAGAATAGTTCAGAGTAGAAGCGAAGATTCTATTTTACAAGAAGTTGTAGAAATAACAAATTTACCTGATTTTAAAGGATATATTCATGATGTGGGAGGTCCTACTGCAAACTTTAGACGCCCTGCATGCAAAACTCAGCTTAAGCATGGTGCATGTAAGCATAAGCAATGTTTATATCCAAAACCATGTAAAAATATAGATGCAGATCATACTGAGTATTTAGAACTACTAAGAAAGGTAAGAGCTACTCCTAAGGTGAAGAAGGCATTTGTACGCTCAGGGTTACGTTATGATTATATAATGGCAGATAAAAATGATACCTTCTTTAAAGAACTTGTAGAACATCATGTAAGTGGACAATTAAAGGTAGCTCCAGAGCATGTTTGTGCTGATGTTTTAAAGTATATGGGAAAACCATCTGGGAAGACCTATGATAGATTTGTAGATAAGTTTTATAATCTTACTGAGCAAGTTGGAAAGAAACAATATATTATACCTTACTTAATGTCTAGTCATCCAGGGAGTACATTAGCATCAGCTATAGAGTTAGCAGAATATCTAAGAGATATTAATTATCAGCCAGAGCAAGTTCAGGATTTTTATCCAACACCTGGAACTTTATCTACAGCTATGTTTTATACAGGGGTAGATCCATTAACTATGAAAGAGATATATGTACCTAAGAGCAAGAGGGAAAAAGCAATGCAAAGAGCTCTTCTTCAATATAGAAACCCTAAAAAGTATGATATAGTATATGAAGCTTTAGTGGAAGCTGGAAGAGAAGATTTAATAGGAAATGGACCGAAGTGTTTAATAAGGCCTAAAACACAAGGAAAAAATCTTAACCATGGTGGAAATTACAGTAGGCATAAAAAGGTTGGTAAAGAACATAGTAATAGTAAAACAGTTTTACCTAGAGGTAGTCATGGAAGAACTTCTTTAGAAAGAAAAAAGGGTAAAAACACTTCTACTAATAAGAGAAAATCTATGAAGAAAACTCGTCAGTAGTTAGGGAAAAGAAATAAGAAATAAGAAATAATTAAATCAAAATTTATTGTAAATATAAAATAAAAGTAATAATGATAGTAGATTTTCATTATTACTTTTATTTTTGATTAAAAAAATTTCATTATTGACAAAATAGTACGATGGTAGTACTATTTATTTAAAGATATAGTACGAAATTCGTACTAATTAAATTTTACGTTTAGCAAACAATAATATAGGTTGTAATCTATTGATTTAATAATTGAATTATGATGATTGTAGGATATAAGAAGATTTTAAAGGAGTAGGTGTAATGGAGGATAATGACAAGTTAATTGAAGAATTTTCGAATTTATGGAAAATGTTTTTGTCTTTTTCAAATCAACATAGGACTATGGAGGAATTTCCTAGGATAGAAAGACTTAATACTATGGAAATTAGTATTATAAGAATTGTCTATGATAGGGATGATATAATTTTAAAGGAAATTTGTAATATGTTAGACATACCTAAAAGTACTTTAACCAGTGCTATAGATAGGCTAGAAAGACTTAATTATGTGAATAGAACTATTAGTAAGAGAGACAGAAGATCCTATGGATTACAACTTACAGATGAAGGCAAGGAAGTGAAGAATGAACATATAGCTTTTGAAAGAAAATTGTATGGATATGTTTTAAATGCCTTAGACACAAATGGTGAAAGAGAAGAATTTTTAAAGCTATTTAGAAAGATAGTTAATAATATTTAAGTTTTATGAAGGGAGAAATGCTACTTAATTAGATATAAAATTGGAGTAGCAGGTGATGTTATGGAGACAGAAAAATTAACAATAAGAGTTCAACAAAGTTTAAATGATGCCTATGAGGAAGCAGTAAGAAATAATCATCAACAAGTAGATATTATTCATTTATTCTCTGCACTTCTAAATCAAAGAGATGGATTAATACCTAATGTCCTTGAAAAAATGGGTGTGGATGTTGAAGGAATTAAAAGAAAAGTAAATTTAGAGCTAGAGAAAATGCCTAAAGTATTAGGAGAAGGAGCTCGTTCATCTGGAGTTACTGCCACTAGAAGAATCAATGAAGTTTTAGTTAAGGCTCAAGATATATCAGAGAAATTTCATGATTCCTATATAAGTGTAGAACACATAATGATGGCTATCATGGAGGTTGATGCAAAAGGTATATCAGGGAAAATACTTAAGGAATATGGCATAGATAAAGAAAAATTTATGGAAGTGTTATCTCAGGTTAGGGGAAATCAAAGGGTAGATACTAATGATCCAGAGGGAACTTATGATGCTCTTGCTAAGTATGGAACGAATTTAATTGACCTTGCTAAGGAACATAAATTAGATCCTGTAATAGGAAGAGATGAAGAGATAAGACGTGTAATTAGAATTTTATCAAGAAGAACTAAAAACAATCCAGTGCTTATTGGTGAGCCTGGAGTAGGTAAGACTGCCATAGTTGAAGGTTTGGCAGAAAGAATTGTACGTGGAGATGTACCAGAAGGATTAAAAGACAGGATGATTTTTTCTTTAGATATGGGAGCTTTAATTGCAGGAGCTAAGTATAGAGGTGAATTTGAGGAAAGACTTAAAGCTGTACTAAAGGAAGTTAAGAGTTCTGATGGGAAGATAATATTATTTATAGATGAAATTCATACTATTGTAGGTGCTGGAAAAGCTGATGGAGCTATAGATGCAGGAAATCTTATAAAGCCTATGCTAGCAAGAGGAGAATTACATTGTATTGGAGCTACTACTTTTGATGAATATAGACAATATATAGAAAAAGATAAAGCATTAGAGAGAAGATTTCAACCAGTTATTGCAGAAGAGCCTACAGTACAAGATACAATTTCAATATTAAGAGGACTTAAGGAAAGATTTGAAATACACCATGGAGTTAGAATTCATGATTCAGCTATAGTAACAGCAGCCAAATTATCTAATAGGTATATTCAAGATAGGTTTTTACCAGACAAAGCCATAGATTTAATTGATGAAGCTGGGGCTATGATAAGAAGTGAAATAGATTCTCTTCCTACAGAACTTGATATGGTTAGAAGAAAGCTATTTACATTAGAAACTGAAAGAGAAGCTCTGATTAAAGAAAGTGATGAAGCATCTCAAAAGAGACTTGAACAACTTCAAAAGGAGTTAGCAGAATTAAAAGAAAAAAATGATGAAATGACTGCTAAATATGAACAAGAAAAAAGCAAGATTCTTGAAGTTAGAACTTTGAAAGAGCAATTGGATGAAGCTAGAGGTAAGGTTGAAAGGTATGAGAGAGAATATGATTTAAATAGTGCTGCAGAACTAAAATATGGGGTTATACCACGTCTTGAAGAAGAAATAAAGGAAAAAGAAGAAAGCATGCACAATAATTATGAAACAGCCCTTCTCAAAGAAGAGGTTACAGAAGAAGAAATTTCTCAAATTGTATCTAAGTGGACTGGAATTCCAGTAACACGATTAGTAGAAGGGGAAAGAGAAAAACTATTAAGATTAGAGGAGGAACTTAGCAATAGGGTAATAGGTCAAGATGAAGCAGTAACAGCTGTTGCTAATGCCGTAATTAGGGCTAGAGCAGGGATGAAAGATGAAAATAAGCCTATTGGTTCATTCATTTTCCTAGGGCCTACAGGGGTAGGTAAAACAGAACTGGCTAAAACTTTAGCGAGAAATTTATTTGATAGTGAAGAAAATATTATAAGAATTGATATGTCAGAGTACATGGAAAAATATTCAGTATCAAGACTTATAGGAGCGCCTCCAGGATATGTAGGTTATGAAGAAGGGGGACAATTAACTGAAGCGGTAAGAAGAAATCCATATTCAGTAGTTTTATTTGATGAGATAGAAAAGGCTCATGAAGATGTATTTAACGTATTTCTACAAATATTAGATGATGGAAGACTCACTGATAATAAGGGCAAAACTATAGACTTTAAAAATACTATAATAATTATGACTTCTAATATAGGTAGTAGTCATCTACTAGAGGATAGTGGTGTGATTACTGAAAAAACTAAAGCTTTAGTAATGAGTGAAATGAAGAGTAGGTTCAAGCCAGAATTTTTAAACCGTGTAGATGACATTATAATGTTTAAACCACTAAATATTGAAGGTATAAAGAAAATTATAGATATATTTATTGACCATGTTAGAAGAAGATTATATGATAAAAATATAGGTTTAGAAATTACTGACGTAGCTAAGGAGATTTTAGCAACAGAAGGCTATGATCCAGTTTATGGGGCAAGACCACTAAAAAGATATATTGGAAATGTTTTAGAAACCATGATTGCAAAAAAAATTATAGCTGGGGAAGTTTACGATGGATGTAATATTTTAGTAGATGGTAAGGGTGAACAAATAGTATTTGAAATAAGTAATAAAGGGATTACTACTGTATAAATAAAGATAAAATAAAATATTTATATAATTACTTGCATTATACGTAAAGTGTATGTTATACTGAGTAAGTGGTTAAACACAAATAAAATTGAAATAAAGATTTAACATATATAATAATTTTCTTCAATTCGAGGATTTGTTAATAATAGGTGGATCTTTAAAATGGAGGAATTGTAAATGGCAGATAGAACATTAACATGCAGAGATTGCGGAAACGAATTCGTATTCACAGAGGGAGAGCAAGCTTTCTACGCTGAAAAAGGATTCGAAAATGAGCCAACTAGATGTGCTGATTGCAGAAGAGCAAGAAAAGCAGAAAGAAATAGAAGATAATTAATATTTAATATTTCAATGAAAGCTATAAGAAGTGATTCTTATAGCTTTTATTTTTGAGCTATATAGAATTAACTATTTATATAAAAAGTATTAATGTATAAAATTTTAAAAATAAGTAGAAATATATATATAAATCTAATATGATGTAAAATAGGAATAATGATTAGATATTAATTAGATACAAGGAGATAGTTATGGAAAGTGGATTTAAAAAATATAATTTAAGTGAAAACATATTACAGGCTCTAAACAATCTAGGGTTTGAAAATCCTTCTGAAGTTCAAGATAAAACAATTCCAAGTCTTTTGGATGGAGAAGATATTATAGTAAAATCACAAACTGGAAGTGGGAAAACAGCGAGCTTTGGAGTTCCTATTTGTAATGAAGTTAGGGTAGAAGAGGGAAAAATAACAGCATTAGTTCTAGTTCCCACAAGAGAACTTGCATTACAGGTTAAAGATGATATATCCAATATAGGGAGAATAAAAAAAGTTAGATGTGCTGCTGTTTTTGGAAAGCAGCCTTTTAATGAGCAGGTTAGAGAACTTAAGCAGAGGGTACATATAGTAATAGGAACACCTGGGAGGATAAGTGACCATATGAATAGAGGAAACTTAAACTTTAAGGATTTAACATATGTAATCATTGATGAAGCAGATAAAATGCTAAATATGGGTTTTATAGATCAGATAAGTGATATACTAGATAGACTACCGAAAAAAAGGACAACAGCTCTATTTTCTGCAACAATACCAGAAAGTATCGAGGAGCTATGCACTAATTATATGATAAACCCTAGATTTTTAGAAATAGAATCCAAGATATTTAATCGCGATAAAATAAAAGAATCATATTTAAATGTTGAACATAAAGATAAGTTTAAAGCCTTATGGAAGAACTTATATGCATGCACACCGGATGCAGCTATAATATTTTGTAATACCAAAGATAAAGTTAAAAAAGTGTATGAAGAATTAAAGTCAGAGGGAATTCCAGTAGAACAACTACATGGAGATATGGAACAAAAAATAAGGATTGAAACTATGGAAAGGTTCAAGAATGAGGAATTTAAAGTACTGGTTGCTACGGATATTGCAGCAAGAGGGATTCATGTAGATAATATAACTCATGTATTTAATTATGAAGTTCCAATGGAAAGGGAAAGTTATGTTCATAGAATAGGTAGAACGGGAAGAGCAGGACGGGAAGGAACAGCTATAACTTTAGTTTCTGAATATGAAAAGAAGTATTTGACTTCTATAGAAGAATACTTAGGGTATAGTATTAAAAAGGGGAATTTCCCAAGTGATTTAGAGATTAAAGAAGGTAAGAGTGTATTTAAGGAGAGTCAGAAAGAACTTAAAGTAGGACAGAGAAATAAAAAGAAAGTAATTCATAAAGATATCTTAAAAGTATACATTGGAGCTGGTAAAAAAAAGAAAATAAGGAATATAGATATAGTGGGAGCTCTTAGTAATCTTCCAGATTTGAATGGAGACGATATTGGTATAATAGATATACAAGATAATATTTCTTATGTAGATATACTGAATAATAAAGGTGAGAACTTCTTAAAAAAATATGGAGAGATAATTATTAAAGGTAAAAAAGTTAAAGTGCAAAAATCTAGGAAATAAAATTAAAATATATATTGAATTATTATTATCGCCATGATATACTAAAAGAGTAGTAAATACAAAAATATATTATAAAGATTTAAGATTAATAACACTTTTCTCCAGTTTTAGAGAATCAGTTAGTTAAAAGTAAATCTTTAAAAATGGAGGAATGAAAAATGGCAGATAGAACATTAACATGTAAAGATTGCGGAAATGAATTCATATTCACAGAAGGAGAGCAAGCTTTCTACGCTGAAAAAGGATTCGAAAATGACCCAGTAAGATGTGCTGATTGCAGAAGAGCAAGAAAATCAGAAAGAAATAGAAGATAGTAATATTTAATATTTCAATAGAAGCTATAAGAATTAATCTTATAGCTTTATTTTTATATAAAATTATAATAATTTATTAAAATATAAGGATTGATTTTATATATAGTATATGAGTTATTTAAAAATAAAATAATCCTATAATTGGTATAAAAATGGATATAAGTATTCAAAAAATACTTGAAATTTAACTAGCAAAGTGATAAACTGAAACCATAAAATAAAAAGATTCACATCTATTATAACTTTCTCCGTTTTTAGGGAATTGGTTAATTGAATGTAAATCTTTAAAAATGGAGGAATTAAAATGGCAGATAAAACAATATTATGCAAAGACTGTGGTAAAGAATTTATATTTACAGAGGGAGAGCAAGCTTTCTACGCTGAAAAAGGATTCGAAAATGAGCCAGTAAGATGCCCAGATTGCAGAAGAGCAAGAAAAGCAGAAAGAAATAGAAGATAATAATCTATTTTCTATAGAACTACAGACTAAGGTCTTGTAGTTCTTTTTTTAGTTAAAGGACTATTCTAAGGCAATTAAAAGATAATAGATTGCCTTAGAATAGTCCTTTATTATATTAAAATATAAATTAAACTGCTAGGTGTAGTAGATTTACGGATAATGTAAAGTATAGAGTTAGTGCAACCGCATCTACTATAGTTGTGATTAATGGGCTTGCCATAATAGCAGGATCTAATTTTAATTTTTTTGCTAAGATGGGTAGTATACCACCTACTATTTTAGCTACAACAACAGTACAGAATAAGCTTATACATACAGTGAAAGAAATTAAAAGGTTAATTTTTTCAAAATAATATATTCTTATAAAATTTACTATGGCAAGAACGGAACCTGTAATGATACTAACTCTTAGTTCTTTAAATATAACTTTAAATCCATCAGATAATTTTATATCTCCTAAGGCAAGACCTCTTATGATAAGAGTTGAAGATTGAGATCCGGCATTGCCGCCTGTATCCATTAACATTGGAATGAAGGAAGCAAGAATAACTACTGAGGATAGGACATCTTCGAATTTTCTTATAATGTTTCCTGTAAAAGTTGCTGAAATCATTAATACAAGAAGCCAAACTATTCTATGCTTAGAAAGAGTCCAAACACTGGTCTTTAAGTATTCTTCTTCATTTGGCTCCATAGCGGCCATTTTTTGGAAGTCTTCTGTGTTTTCTTGGTCTATAATATCTACTATATCATCTATGGTGATTATTCCAACTAATTTTTTTTCATTATCAGTAACTGGGATAGATAACAAGTCATACTTTTTAAATAGTTGAGCTATATTCTCTTGATCATCTAAAGTATTAACATGTATAAATTCAGTTTTCATTAAATTTTCTATTAGCATATTTTCATCACTTAAAATAAGTTTTCTTAAAGAAACAATACCTTCTAGCTCTCTGTTATCGCCTAAAACATAGCAAGTGTGAATAGTTTCCTTATCTATGCCTGTTTTCTTTATATGAGCAATAGCTTCATTTACAGACATATGCTTTTTTAAATCAGCAAATTCTATAGTCATTATACTTCCAGCTGAACTTTCAGGATATTTTAAGAATTGATTTATAATCTTACGAGTATTTTCATCTGTATTTTTTAAAACTTTTTTAACCACATTAGCAGGTAGTTCTTCTAGAAAGTCTATAGTATCATCAATGAATAAATCATCTATAATATTTGAAATTTCACTATCGGTAATAGAGTCAATTATAAATAGTCTTTCCTCGTGGTCTAGATAAGAAAATACATGTGCAGCTTTGTCTTTAGGAAGTACTCTAAAAATTTTAACTACAGATTCTTTATCCATTTCACCTAATAAAGTAGCTATATCTACTACATTCTTTTTTTCAAGAGTTTTTCTTGCATCAATGAATTTTTTTTCATTGATTAGTTTTATTGTGTTTTCCATTGTTACCCCTCCTATTAATTCAATACATTATGAACGTTCAAAATAAGTATTGACTAAAATTGAAAAATTATAATTTCTAGGTTGTAGTGGGTAAAAAACAATGAAGACATAAAAAAGCATTAAACCTCATGTTTAATGCCTTGATAAATAACTATGTAATATTTCTATCTGTTTATGGACATAAAATTCTTAATGATAGATTTAACTTTGAAAAAGTTAAAGTAAAATTTAATTATGCCATAAAGAGGGTAAGAAGTTACATAGAGTTTTATTTTTGGATTAAACAATAAACTTATTAAATCTTCATTGTCAATATTACTACTACCATCGTCCATGCTTCTTACACCTCCTAAAGTTTATCAAATAAAAAAACCTCCGTAAACTAAAACGCAGGCAAATACTAATAATAGTATGTCTCGTTCAAGTTTTAGCTCTGCAAGGCAATGAAATTGCGTTAGATTAAGCCTTCTTTGTTCGGCAAAATCTGCTAACCAGTTAAGAGTGTTTCCACTCTTTTACGGTAGCAACCCGTATCCTTGTAGTAACCTCACCTACCGAGGTATATAAAATTTTCCACTAAATAATTATATTACTTTATTTAAAATAAGTCAACAGTAAAAGGTGAATTTTTTTAAATCATTTCATTTGATAAAATATAGGACTATTTATTTTAAAAGAAATAGTCCTATATTATGTATTATTGCATTTTTAGTTCTCAACGTGTAATAAGAATTTACTTGAAACCTTTATTCCAATAGCACCTAAAGGTGCAGTTATTAAAATGGATAATACAGATATTGCTAGAATAAAATCTCCAGAAACAACACCTAGAGACAGAGGCAAGGCCCCCATGGCTGCTTGAACTGTAGCTTTAGGTATATAGGAGATGACACAGAAAATCCTTTCCTTTACGTTTAAATTAGTACCTATAAGTGAAATTATAACTCCAATACTTCTACCTACTAGTCCTATAAAAATAATTATTATACCTATTGCGCCTGAGGTGAATGCTACAGATATGTTTACTTGAGCGCCCACTAAAACAAAGAGTAGAATTTCTGCAAATATCCATAATGTATTAAGTCCTTGAGAAAGGGGAGCAGCAACATTAGGAAGTTTCTCAGTAAGAACAAAGCCAATAGTCATAACACCTAAAAGGCTTGCAATTAATAATTTATCTTTAAAGATAGTTTCTAAGGTAGTTAAAAGTATAGAAATAGCTAGCACAATTAGTATCTTTTTTACATCATTAATACTACACTTTTTAAATAAATATATAATTACAAAGCCTAATATTAATCCTAGTCCTATTCCTAATATTATGGAAAGTGGTATTTGAAAAAGTTGGGAAGCGATATTAACGTTCTTACCAGAATATAAGGCAAGAAAGCTAGTTAATATTGTAATTGCAAATACATCATCAATAGAAGCACCAGCTAATATTAAAGTAGGGATGCTCTTATTAGTGCCAATTTTTTTATCTATAAGGCTAATCATTTGAGGTACAACTACAGCAGGAGATACGGCAGCAATTATAAATCCAAGGATTCCTCCTTGGATAAAGGTGAATCCTAGTAATTTAGTAGAAATAAAGGCTATAAAAAAACCTTCTAATATTCCAGGTATACAACTCATTTTTATTGCAGGTTTTCCAATTTTCTTTAAATCGGACGTTTTTATACCCATCCCAGCTCTTAATAAGATAACAATAAGTGCTATTTTACGCAAATCAGAAGAGATATTTAGTAAATCTCCATGAACCAAATTAAATCCATAGGGACCTATAGTGATTCCTAAAATTAACATACCTAAAAGTCCAGGAAGTTTAATTTTTTCAAATATAAAGTTAGAAACAATAGCAAGTAATATAATAATTGCTATACTTGTAGCCATAAAATAGCCCTCCTTTTAAATTAAAGCTTTACAATGCCAAGATTAAGACTATAAATTATTAACACAAAATATTGAAAGAATTTATTTGGTGTTAATAATTTAGTTATTTTACACATAAAAATCTCCTACAGACATACTCATAGCGTTGTCTGTAGGAGTCATTAGCAATTGCGATTAAGGTGAACTCCATCACCATAAATTATATTTTGAGTATATCAATGTTTAAAAATAAAATCAATATTTAAAAGTATAAAATTTTATGGGAATTAAAATTTCGATATACGAAATTATTATAGAATTTCATAGAATATTATGATAACATAATAAATATAGAATAAATTTACATATATAAGGAGGAAATATTATGTTATTAGAAAAATTAATCAGTGCCTTTGGTGTTAGTGGATATGAAAAAGACATAAGAAGCGTAATAAGAGAAGAGATTAAGGAGTTAGCAGATGAAATTACTGTAGACGCCCTTGGAAATTTAATAGTTTATAAATCAGGAGTTGGAGAAAATAAGAAGAAAATTATGGCCTCTGCTCACATGGATGAGATAGGATTTCAAGTTGTAAAAATAGAAGATAAGGGGAATATTAGAGTTAGAGCATTAGGTGGAATCCCGGTTATTGGTACATCTATGAATAGAGTTAAGTTTAGAAATGGAATAATTGGACTAGTAGCTAGCACAATTAAGGAAAAAGAATTAACCACAGATACTAAAAAATTGTATATCGATATTGGAGCTAGTAGTAAGGAAGAAGCAGAAAAATATCTTAAAGTTGGAGATGTAGCAGCATATGTTGGAGATTATGCAGAGCTTAAGGAAAACAATATAACAGGTAAAGCGCTAGATGATAGAATTGGATGCTATATATTAGTGGAAGCTTTAAAGAAAATCAATAAGCCGTATAATGATTTATACTTTGTATTTTCAACACAAGAAGAAGTTGGTCTTAGAGGAGCTACTGTTGCAGCTAATAGAATTAATCCAGACTTAGGAATAGCTCTAGATGTTACAACTGCGCATGATTTTCCTAATTGCCCAGAAGGTAGCAATAAAGTTGGGGAAGGAACTGCGATTAAGGTTTCAGATGGTTCAGTTATATGCAATGAATATTTAGTAGAAGAGATGGTCAATTGTGCTAAGGAAAATAACATTAAATATCAATTGGATGTTATTGATGGTGGTGGTACAGATGCAGGAGCTATCAATAAATCCAACTTTGGAGTTAGGGCCACAGGTATATCAGTAGCAACTAGATATGTACATGGACCTAATGCGTTACTAAGTATGGATGATACAAATGCATCCATAGATCTTTTAGTGAATTATGTAAATAGAGAATTTAACTTTGACGAAGAATAGAATTAAATATAAAGTTTAATTTACGATAGAATTAAATAAAGAGATGTTTGTTACAAACAATATAAGTATAAGAGGAGGAAAGCATATGTTAAACTTTACACTTTATAATCCAACTAAATTAGTATTTGGAGAAAGTACAATAGAAACTATAGGAGAACATTTAGTTAAGAGTGGAATTAGAAAGGTATTAATAGTATATGGAAAAGGCTCCATAATGAAAAATGGAGTTTATGATACTGTTGTAGAATCTTTAGAGAATAATAACATAGATTATATTAAATTATCAGGAGTTAAGCCTAATCCAGTATTATCAAAGGTTCAAGAAGGCATAAAGTTAGCTAAAGAAAATGAGGTAGATGGAGTTTTAGCTGTAGGTGGAGGAAGTGTAATAGATTCGTCTAAAGCTATAGCTGCGGGAGTATGCTATGAGGGCAATGTATGGGAGTTATTTGAAGGTAAAGGAAGTGTTAAAAAAGCACTACCTCTATTTACTATATTGACTCTATCAGCAACAGGATCTGAGATGAATTCAGGTGGTGTAGTAACTAATGAAGATGAAGGTAAAAAGTGGAGCTTTGGTTCACCTTTATTATATCCTAAAGTATCTATTTTAGATCCTTCAGTTCAAAGATCTCTTCCATCCAATCAAACGGCTAATGGAGCAATAGATGCTATAAGTCACGTATTTGAAGCTTATTATGGTGGAACAGAAAGTACTGATATGCTTGATGAACTTTCAGAAGGTATTATAAGAACTGTAATTACACATACTAGAGAGTTATTAAAAGATAGCAACAATTATAAATCACGAAGTGAACTTGCTTTTGCAGCAACTTTAGCCTTAAATGGATTGAATGGAGTTGGAAGGAAAGGTGATTGGGCATCTCATTCTATAGAACATTCTCTTTCAGTACTTAATGATATTGCCCATGGTTCAGGTCTTGCTATTATAATGCCAGCATGGATGAAATATGTTTATAAAGAAGATGCTAAGAAATTTGCGAAATTTGCATGTCATGTATTTACTATAAATGAAGGTAGTGACGAAGAAAAGGCCCTAAAAGGTATTGAGGCGCTGAGAGATTTCTATAAGGAGATAGGAGCACCTATAACTTTAAAAGAAGTGGGAGTTAAGAGAGAAGAATTAGATTTTATAGCTGATAATGCTGCAATCCTTGCACCTATTGGAACACTTAAACCTTTAAAAAGAGATGATATCTATAATATATTAGAAATTGCTTTTGAATAAGCTTATAAGAATACAATATTATTAACTTAAAGTAAACATCACATTAAATAAATCTTAGTTTATTTAATGTGATGTTTTTTATTTTATATTATAAAATATTTTAAAAGAATTATAAGTATATCAGGAGATAGTTTACAAAATTAAAGTATAATTTAATGTTAATAAATTTAATAATATACTAATTAAAGATATTTTATAAAAATAAAAAGGAATAGTAACGTATTTATAGAATATATAAGAAAAAATGGGGTATATTACTGGAGTTTGGGGGAGTAGATTAATGTTAGAAAGTTATAGGTATGTACAAAATGAAAATATAACGGTTTATTATATTGGAAATGATATGAGATTTGTAGTAGAAGTTAAAGAGGAAATACTTTATGCATATAAAGAATTAGAAAATTATTTTCATTTAATAGATAAAGGATTTTCTATAAGGGCTATTATAGCTATGAACAGAAGAGAATATAATTATATAAGTAAAATGATTTTAAAACTTAGGGGGAATAATGAATCTAAGAAAAGTCAAGTAGCTATTACATCTAAAAATGATCTGTTGATATTATCACCTTTTGCATATGAAGAAGAATCTACTTATACTTATGATGAGTATAAGCTTAAAAAAGTAATTTACAGTCAGGTAGTTCATATATTTCATGAATTTCTATCTTTAAATTCAGAAGTTTCATCTACATGGATAGGACAAGGAATAGCTATGTATTTATCTGAATTATGGAAAGAGGGTGAAGTAAAAAAAGTAATAAATGAAGCTATAAAGAAAGACATGATACCACAATTAAATGAAATTCAAGAAAATGAAAGTCTATATAAGATATGGGCATGGACTATAGTCAAGTATATAGAAGAAAACTATGGTAAGGAAACAATAAATAAAATTATAAGAAACTATGATGTAGATGATATTTTTAATATATTAAAGTGTTCTATTGATGACTTTGAAGTTCAATGGAAAATTTGGTTAAAGGACGAAAATAATCTATCATAGAAAATAAAGACCGTTTCAATTTAGAAACAGTCTTTACTTTTTATGTTCTAATTATTTTCTTTTTTCCCAAGTATATATGTAAGTATAAAACCAATTAAAAAAGTTATAATTGATAGCATTCCTGATAAATTAAAAGTAAAACCAGGATATACTGGAAAGACAGAACCTAAAATTAATCCACAAATAGCAAAATATGCAGGTTGAGGATATTTACTCATAAAGGATTCTATGAGCTTTGTCATAGTCAATATACCGACAAGAACACCCAAACCACCAGGAATAAGTAAAGGAATATTAAAGGTAGAAACTGCATTAGTAAAAGTAGTATATAGTCCAATAATCAAAAGTACTAAAGAACCACTTACCCCTGGAAGAATCATAGTGGCAGCTGCAATGAATCCTGCTAGGAATAGGGATATAAAAGATTTTACACTTAAACTAGTCATAGCTATAGTGCTAACTTCTACATCACTAAATATAGACATAATTACCATTAATGTGAAAGTCAAGAGAAACCAAAGATAATTTATTTTTTTTACTTTTCCCTTTGTTGCTCTTTTATATAGCATAGGAAATGAACCTAAAATCAATCCTATAAAAAAGAAATTGGTTGGCTCAGGGTGATTTGTTAATAGATTTGTAATTAATTTACTAAATAGTATTATACCTAAGCCTGCACCTATAGCTATTTCACCAAGAAAGAAAATATTTTTTTTCCAATCTTTAAAAAAGCTATTTACAGCAGATATAAGTTTATCATAAATACCTAGAACTACCGCCATAGTTCCTCCGCTAACACCAGGAATAACATTGGAGACACCAATAACCATTCCTTTTAAAATAACAAATATATTTTCCATACTTTATCTCCTCATATAATTAAATTTGTAGTTAATTTAAACTAAGGTTATAAATAACTACTCTAATTATATTGAGAACTCTTTTAATTTGCAAATTAATTATTTAAAAGTTAATAATATATTTATTTTTTGTTAATTTTAGGTTATTCGTGTTATAATGCAGATATGATGGATTATTTAAATTTTAATATTATTAAATCAACATAAAAACAAGCTTTATAAAGGAGCAAATCATATGTGGGATAGGTTTAGAATAGATAAAAAGTTAGATATAGATAGAAAGTATATAAATATTGGAGTTGTAGCTGTTATTGCTGGAATTGCCTTATTTATAGGCTATGAAATAGTAAGTAGAAGTGGTACTTTTATTAATATAATTAAAAATGCAATATTAGGATTTTTAAGTGTAATAAGACCCATAATAATAGGAGCTATAATTTCATATTTATTATTTCCTTTAGTAAGACGTATTGAAATCTTTATTAAGAAATGTGTTAGTGTAAAGGAAAATAATAAATTTAATTGGATATATAGAATTATAAGTATCGTATTAGTTTTTTTTATAATAATACTATCAGTAGTATTAATATTTAATTTTATAATTCCACCTCTTTTAGAGAATGCAAAATCATTAATAAATAATATTCCACAATATGAGAGTGTAGTAAGGAATGGAATAAATAACTTGAATTCGTATTTTGCTACTTTAGATATAAATTATCAGCAAATTAGTACTTATATTGATAAGGTAACAGCAGCATTTGCAGTTATTGGTCAAGAGATAGTTAATATAATTACAAATAGCATTTATGGATTTGGTTCATTTATGATAGATTTTGTTTTAAGTATAATATTTACATTTTATTTCTTAAAAGATAAAGAGATGTTATTTAAAACTATTAGGAGATTTGGGAGAGCTTTTATACCAGGAAAGTTAGGAACAGTACTTAAGCAATTTATTATAGATTTAGATGAAGTTGTAGGAGGATTTGTAAGAGGAGTTTTACTTGATGCCCTTATTGTAGGTATAGTTTCATCTATACTTATGTTAATGATTCATCATCCATTTGCTGTACTTGTTGGAGTAATTGCAGGTATAAGCAATGTAATTCCTTATATAGGACCCGCTATAGGAGCAGTAGTAGCATTTATATTGGGGATGTTTTCTAGTATTACACTTGGAATTTGGGGATTCATACTTTTAATTATATATCAACAAATTGATGGTAATATTATACAACCTAAGGTGGTAGGTGGTAGTGTAGGACTTCCAGCTGTTTGGACTTTAATTGCTTTAACCATTGGAGGAGGGTACGCAGGAGCTATTGGAATGATAGTGGCAGTACCTATTGCAGCTATACTAAGTGTATATGTTCACAGAATTTATAAAAAAAAGTCAATTATATAGTATAATAAAACTGATTTAGTTATGAATATAAGGGTAGGAACTGTAAATAGAAGCAAAAGAGAGGATAATAAGTATGGGAAAAATTTCAGCAGAAGAATTAAGGAGAAAAATGGATGGCAATGAGAAATTAGTTATACTAGATTTAAGAGATGAACAGGCTTACAGAGAAGGACATATAGAAGGGGCCATATTGATTTCTTTAAGTGATATTTCTCATGACATTGAAGATATAGTTCAGAATAAAGATGAAACTGTATGTGTATATTGCTATAGCGGCAATAAAAGTGCTAGAGCTGCAATGATGCTAGAATACTTAGATTATTCTAATGTGTGTGATTTAGGTGGTATTACAAATTGGAGTTATGATCTTAAAAAATAGCTTCAATTTATTTAAAGTAGCTAGTAAGTAAATAAAAATAATAATAATATAAAGGTGTATGAGAGCAATCTCTACACCTTTATATTATTTATAATTATTTTACCGAAATCTTCACTTTTCATCTTTATATTTTCTACATAAAAAATCGTTTTAGGATCATTAGCTATGGCACGAATAGAGAAATAAGGTGGAAGCCTAAATCCTTTATTTATATTAAGAGCACCTATTAATTGTTTAGCAATAGAATCACTACCAGAATTTCCAGATACTATTACAGCAAAGATGGATTTATTATAAAAGTTACATCTTCTATATAGTGCTGTAAGACGGTTTATTACAGCTGTTAAATTAGCTGCTATAGCATCGTTATAGTTAGGGCATAGCCAAATTACTGCATCACTTTCTTCAATGGCGGGAAGAACATTTTCTGTCATAATACCTCCATAGAAACAACCTTTTTTCTTTCCATAATGAAGACAAAGTTTATAAGGACATCCTATACAATCTAGCACTTCTCCTCTTTCAATTTGTATTTCATTAATTTGAAAATAATTAATATGATCAGATACTAGGTGCCATAGGTCTAAGGTATTAGATGATTTATGTGGACTAGAGTATATAACAGAAATCTTTCCACTTTGAAGAGTCTTAGGATTATCCTTTACAAGGCGATTGACTAGTTTCCTACAGAGATCATAACAAATATCATTCAATGACATATCCATAGTCTTTTGCCACGTTAAAAAATTTTTTAAAGAACTAGTGGCTTCTACTAGAGGATGGCCTATAAAAGCACATCCCATATTATTAGCAATATATACAATATCTTGAGCAAAACGTTTTGTACCATGGTCATCAATACTATATATAAGAATAGCACCGGTAGATCCAAGTAAGGTGTCTTTACCTTTCTCTAGAAGTTTTGATAGAAGGTTAATCATAGGGATATCAAAACCAACATCCTCAACCTGAGCTACAAAAAGTAATTTTTTATAGGATAAATCAGGAAGATTACATACATCATCTATTATTACATGATGTATATTTTTAAGTGAATGAGACACCATAGTATTCAATATAGGAGATGTATTTTTATTTGGTAATATCACATATAAAGTTTCTATTATTATCCCTCCTAACAAAGTATTATTAATAACATTTTTGTTATAAAAAATATTAGATATATAAACAGTTTATTCTTATTATTTTTTATTATACAATTCATTTAAAAGATTATAGGTATTTTTTAATCTATTCATTAATTCTAAAGGTAAATCTAATGTTTCGTTTTCTGTACATCCATTTAGAAATTTATTTTTGCACCCCATATAGGTACCACCAATAAAGTTTGAAGAATAGTGGAAGTTACCTTTAATTGTATCAAGGATGCTGAGAGCACCAGAAGATAGGGCTGGAGCTATATATGGTTTAAATCCGGTAGCACGAACTTCCAAATTTGCAGTTTTAGCCTTTTCAGTAAGAAAATCCGAGGCAGACTCATTGAAGTTTTCAATACTATTAGCAATTATTAATCCTTCACCATGGGGACCAAAAGCTCTACCTTCTTGTAAATAATTCGCAGTATCTTCCCTTAAACTACTATAATAAGCTGCTCTACCATTCATAACCCCCAATCCATATCCGCGAATCTGCTCTGGAGCAAGACCTTGAAAATCAAGGGTATCATCCTTATTTTTATTGCTATCAATAAAAAGAGATTTGCATAATAAATCTACAGGATCAGATACTACTGCAAAGATTCCTTTGAATTTTGCATCTCTTGCCATTTGTCCATATACTTTAAGGATTTTTCTGTTACCATCAAACTGAACAAGTCTTACATCTTTTTCTTCTTTTCCTATAGGAGGAATACCTACAGATACACAAAATACAAACATATCACAGTTGAACAAATCTTCTTCCCTTAAGGGAAGAATTTGTAGATTGTTTTCTTTACCATCGCAAGATAAAATTTGAGATAATTCAAGGTTAAGTCGATTCACTTTTTTAAAATCCTTATCATAAATACCTAAACTAGATATTACATCATTACCTAGAAGTTTAAGGCCGGTTAAAAGAGTTGCACCTACATCTCCTAAACCAACTACATTTACTTTCCACTTTAGAGGGGTAGAATAGACTATCACATCTAGAAAGTTTGGATAATTAGTATTTAAGGAAATAACTCTTTTTTCATTAATGGCATTTTTAAGCCAGATAGGTATTGTTTTATTTATTTTATAAGAGGAGTTAAGTATACTTAAATCCTCTTTTTCTAAAAACAAAAGATTTTCAGTAGAGACTATAAAGGATCTTCTAGAATTTTCACAATTTATAGAAGTTAAAGCAAAGATCTTACCAGTATAGTTTTTACAGAAATTTTCATCTGTAGAGATAAAGTCATCTCGTGTTATAAATTCATTAGTTATAATTAAATTATTATTAAATATATAGTAAAACATGTATAGTTCTCCTTTTATAGCATATTTTCAAGTCTGGTAAGTAGTTCTAAATCCTTTTCAACTAGGGCTGATGGAGTAGATGATAAATCATATTCAATTCCTTTTCCAATATCTGGACTTCGAGGAGTAGTTATAACTTCGCCTAGTGATGAAAGGGTTAGATTTCTCCCATATATGTTATGATATTCTCTTTCAAGTATTTTTAGTATTTCTATAGAATTTTCAAGACAAACCTTAGAAAAATTATAAACATTTTCGTGGGAAGTATTTTTTATAAATACTGGGTAAGTGTATGGTAATATACTATTAATTGATGGAATTAAGTTTCGTTTAGGAAATTCTCCTCTCCATATAGCATCTCCACCTAAAAATGGATATAAAGAATTCTCATTAAACCAAATTTTGAGTCTAGGTATGAAGTATACGCTAGAAACTTGCCTATTTTGCATATCCATTAAATCTTTTCCTCTACCAGAGAGAATACCACAGTGGATTTTTTTTACATTAATTTCTTGATTAATTAGTATAGGGTCTAAGGCTCTCATTCTATACCCCTTATGGAGAATGTTATCTACTAAAAAAATTGGTCGATTAAAGGACTTTATCATTTTCATCTGGTTATTTAAAGATAGGTAATAGGGAGATTCGCCTATAAAGAAGTTCTTCATATCACCATAATAATATTTTTCTGTATGAAGGGATTTGGTAACAGTATTTGGTACTAAATCTCTATCTAAAATATCACCATAAGGTACACACATAGCTTCACCATATTCCTTAGATGCTTTTACATAAGTAGAAATACTATTTTCATGACAAATATTTCTTATCATTTTTTGATGAAGTACTTCACTATTAAAGCAAAGTAAAAGTTCATTAGGATATAATTTTGAAAGAGCACCTTGCAATAATTTTCTTCTATAATTAATTACATTCTTAATTTTAGAGTTACTTCTAAAAGGTTCTTTTAAAATATTTTCTACATCTAAGTTCAAAATACATGGACTAGTCATATTAACTGCTAATACAGGAGACTCCTTATTTTCAGAGCCAATATTTACAAAACCTTGGGATAGCATTATTTCTACTAAGGTTGAGCTAGATAATGAACTATGGCATGGATTAAAAACAGCGTATTCATAATCTTTAGAAATAGCATAAGCTAAAGCCTCAGTTAAAATAATTTGCTCAAGAAATTTATATTTTTCTCTATCAGTAACATAAATTACATCTATAAATATCATTCTTCCTGTAGATAGGGAACGAAGTGCTCTAGAAATATTCTCATCTTTAACTTCATCGTAAAGATTATTTGAACGAACCCAATGCATTGCGGCAATAGCTAGAATTTCACTTTTTTTAGAATCTTTAATCATTACTAGTTTAGGAGCTTCCTTATCTTTAAGTTCTGATAAGATAGATTTCATTTCATTACTAAGGTTTAAATGAGAAAATAATTTTAATATTATATTATCAGTAACTTCATCAACAAATTCAAAATCTAAGTGACTTTCATTTAGAGATAGCTTATCTAGGGGTTCTCGTTGGTAAAAACCATTTTCATTAATATATTGAGAAACTAAAGGATCTACTAAGGTTGAAATATCTCTATTTCTATCTATATAGTTTCTGATTTGACTAGAGCTTATGGTAGAGTATTTAGCTGGAAGTTTTAATACTTCTACAGTGCCATTTATGAGAGATTTAGCAGCTAAAAGTTTTTTTGAATTACCTCTTTCAAAAATTATGTGATTAAAAGTATGAATGGAATCCTCTTCCACAGGATTACGATAGCAAGAGGCATTTAAAAGTACATCGCTACCTGAAACAAAGAATATTTGAGAATCTGAAAATGATTCCTTAAGCATTCTTAAATCATCAGTATTAGATATATTCACTTGTATAGTTTCAGGGTATATATAAATATTAAATTCATCACAAATTGATAAATTAATTAATATTTTTCTTAAAAGATTAGGTAAGGTTTTTTTAGACCAAGAAAATTCATCCACGGCTAAGTATACTTCATAACCTAAATCACGAATTGCTTTAGAAATATTCTTATGTCCTAAAGAGAAAGGGTCAAAGGTACCAGGGAAAAATGCTATTTTCTTAGGTATATCTATAAGAATATCGCCATTTAAAAAAGTATAGTCTGCTATGAATCTATAGATGTGATTTAGAGCAGCTGCATTGGTTAGTAAAAGTAATCTATTATTGTCATCATTACCTACAAGAGTAAGAATTTTTTTAGCTACTAATTTGAAAACATATAACTTATCATTTATAGAAATTGTTGAACTTCCAAATATATCCTTGCCAAGAGTGATTATGGCTGCTTGTTTAACCTTATCCTTATAATCACCTATACCATTTAAAATAATAGATAACATTGATTTTAATCTTTCATTATAAATTTTTTCATTTTCATTATAACGAGATTTATATACATCATAGTTAGACAAGGAGATTCCTATAGCTTTAAGAATTAGTATCTTAACATCTTCATTTGAAGTTTTGATTTTGCTTTTTAAATCATCAATAATTTCATCTAATTCATTAGGTGCTAGCCATAAGATTATCTGACCTAAGAAAGGTGATATATATTCTGTGAATTTCTGGCCTTCAATTTCTAGTCCACGTAAAAGCTCTATAGCTACTTCATTTCTTTCTGAATCATTTAGGTTAGGCATAATTTTAAGTATTGAAGAGCCTGCACTATTTCTAACACTTTCCATAGCACTAACTTTTAACATATTACAAAAGTGAATGCAAGTATGAAGTCCTGTAGTTGGCGCAATATAGAGTGTATAATTAAGAAGTATATCTATCTGATGTTTTTTTACTACCCAATTAGTAGCTGTTTTTAAGTTGCTAAGGAGGATATCTGGGATTTTATTATAATCTTCCTTACAGTAAGTTTTAAAAAGAAATATATGGTCATCCATATTAAGAGTTGTGAAAATTTTTAAGTATAAATAATTTTCAGATGAATTTTTCCTTCTAGTTTTAATTTCTCCAAGATTTTTAATCATATAATCAAGTATAGAATGAGTAGGTGGTATTTTAGGAATTATATCGTTTAAACTTTCAAGAGCAGCTAATCTTATAACTACATTTCTTTTTTTTACTTTATCAATAATGAATTCTATGAGTGAATCTAAAGTTTCATCATAGGACTCAAAAGATATATACTTTGCGGTATAGAGTAAATACAGCTGAGTTTCAAAAGAAGTTATGTTTTGAGACATATAATGTTTCAAGAGAATACTTCTATATATTTTCATAAAAATTTTTCTGGAATTTATAAAAACAGAGTTAACCATGATTTTAGTATTATAGCCAATCCAGTTTTTATGAGCATTTACTAGTTTACCGCTAGGATAAAGCATTAATGAAATATACTCTTCAAATAATTGATAACTATTTATGTTAGGTTTATCTATAGATACGTTTTTAGGTAATTCTTTACTATAATCTTCATCAAAAATAGCTATTAATTTTCCTATTAGATATGCACAGTGACGGCGAATGTCATCTTCTCTATGAGCTAAATTGTCATAAAGAAATTCTAGAGTTTGTAGCTTTTGTTTTTGAGTAAAGTAAGTACAATATTCTTCTAATACTCTTATATATTGGCGAAGATTTTTCCAGTTATTCTCACTTCGAGCCTGTTCTAATATAGTATTTAACGAATATTCATCACGTAATAAGTACATAAGATTTATATTGTGATTTATTGCTAAATGTTTCATACTATCAGTTATTTCTTTTCCTCTAAGCAAAGAATATATTGGAGGGTTTGCAGAAGTTAAATTGTCTTCTTTAAAATCTAAATCAACATTTACACCAATACTCTTTATGTAATCTTCGAAGTCTTTTAACTTGCCATATACTTTTTTATAACGAGATTCCTTTTTAGCATCAACATTTTCTAGTTTTTGAAGAATTACTTTAAAAGAGTTTTCTAAAGAAAAAATATGCATAGTAGGATATGAATTAGTAAATACATTTTTAACTCTAAAATCACAATAGATGAGTATTAATGATTCTAAAGATAGATTTTCAAGTTCTAAATCCCAAGTAGAATGATTTATAGCGATATTTCTAATATAATTTATATTGTGGTTTCTAAACCATTGGTCTGTGTAATAGTAGTGGAGATGTGGAACGCGTTTTAGCTCTTCACCTTTACATCCATATTTTCCAATGTCATGTCCGGCAGCAGCTCCAGAGACTCTTCCTAAATCTATAGGTAACCCTTTAGTTTTAAGTTGGCGTGCTAAAAACATAGCTAGGTAATGTACACCACAGATGTGATCTAAAGTATTATACTTAAATATTTCTCCATTAAGCTTCATCATTTCATATACATAGTCACGGTCAAAGGCTTTAATGAATTTTAAATATTCATCTTTTCTTTCTAGTTCTTCAATTTCACTATCTGTTAAAGTTATTAAAGGATAGTTTGCTTGCCAACAATCTGAATCAGATATGGATTTTTCTATATTACATAGAACCTTATAAATTCTAAGGAATATTTCACATCCTGAAGTTAATTTTGAATCTAATTCTATAGTTACTGCATCTTTAAAATTCTTGCTTAAGGCATAATTATATAAATATACTAACCATTCATTAGGACCATCTTCATATAAATCATTTAATAAAGGAGTACATAGATAAAGAACTTTAGATGGAGAAAAATCTTTTTCCACTAAAATGTCTTGGAGTGTGTATAAAAAAACTGGTGAGTTTATATGCTTATCAAGAAATTTTTGTGATATATTTTCAGATTTTAAGAAATGAGAGTTATAAAGCTTTCTTAAAATTTTTTTCTTTATTTCTTTTAATTGTAAAATTTCCATAGAGACCTCCTAAACATCAATATATAACATGTATAAAACATATTTCTTATAAATATTTTATCATTTAAACTGCATTTATCCTAATAAATATACTATAATAATAATCTAAATAATATATTCATAAAATCTAATTATTTATTATAAAAGAGAAATAAGAAAGAATTAAATGAAAAACTTTTATTTTATCTTATTTTTATATATAATCTATTTATGATGTTTTTAGGAGGATCTATGATAGAATTAATAAAAAAAGTGGATATAACACTATTGCAGTTTATAAATAAAAAATTACGATGCAAGTTTTTAGATAAAATTATGCCATATATAACATTTTTAGGATCTGCCACATTTTGTATGGTTTTTGTTGTGATGACTGTTATGTCTAAAAGTAAAGAAATTAAGAACCTAGGATTTCTAGCATCTTTATCAATTATTACTTCTGGCGGTATTACTCACTTTTTAAAGAGAGTAAAAAATAGGATACGACCATATATAAAGTTTCCAACGCTAAACATAAAGAAGATAGGTGTAGATGATTATTCCTTTCCATCGGGTCACACCACTGCAGCTTTTTCAATTGGAGTTAGTATTGCACTAAGCTTTACTGGATTAGCAGTAGTATCTATAGTAATTGCTAGTCTTGTGGGATTTTCAAGGGTTTATCTTGGTGTACATTATCCAACAGATGTAGGTGCAGGAGTTGTAGTTGGAACTTTGAGTGCCCTTTGTATGCATATGATAGTATAATAATTAGGAAAGAGATAAGAATTTAATTTAGATTCTTATCTCTTTATTACATCATAGATTATTCTTAAAGAATTAATGGATAGTCAATATTTCATCAATTACCCTTCCATCACATTTTGGAAATTTAATACCTAAAACTTTTGAGAGGGTAGGGGCTATGTCCACTAAATTCATATTATTCATAAAAAAGTTTTCTTTAAACTCTTCACCACATCCAATAAAGAGAGTATGGATATCAGGACTATTAGGATGATAACCATGATTTCCGTTAGATTTTCCCTCTTTAGGAGTGGTTGAAGTCACTATAGTACCATTAAATTTATCTATAAAAATAAAACCTCTTTTAGCTTCAATCATAAATGTAGCCTTAGGATCACCACCTAAATCTATTATCTCATCATTTCTATATATCTTTGCAATTCCCTTAGATTCATCAAGAGATAAGGCTTTTAAAATATTATAAACTTTTGAGGAGAGATTTTTATTAAAGTCATCCTTAACATATACATAGGCACTTCCATCACAAGATTTTACATATACTCTCCAAGAATTAAGTCTGTTATCATCACCCATGCTTATTAACCCTTGATTTTTAAATAGGGTGTTTAAGGTAATAACTTTATTAAAGTCTTGAAATCCATGATCACCTAAAATAACTATAGAAGAATTATTATATATACCAGCTTCTTTCAGAGCTTTTATTACATCAGCTAATCTTCCATCATGGCGATGAAGTGAATCTACAGCTTCTTTAGAATCAGTACCATAACCATGACGTTGACTGTCTAGGTCTAAGAGATGTAGTAAAAGTAAGTTAGGTTTATACTTTTTAATGGTTTCTATAGCACAAGCAGTAGCAAAATTATCTAAGTTAGGCTCCTTTATACCATCAAGGAGATGTTTGAATTTTCTGTTTAAATTGAATTGGTATATAGGGCTTCCACCTAGAAGTGATGCCATTTCTTGAGATATATATTTATTGTTAGAGAAAATTTCAGGCATATTATATTTTATAGAAGATTTACCAGTAACAGGCCAAAATATAGATCCTACAGTAAGCCCTCTACTTTTTGCCATATCATATAGTGTTGGACCATTTACATATTTTCTGAACCAAAACCAATCTGGAGCAGCTTTTTCAGGTTCTAATAATTTATTGTTTACAACCCCATGGTTTTTAGGATACTTACCTGTAACTATGGTAGTGTGAGCTGGATATGTTAATGATGGATATATAGATTTAACATTTCTAACTACTGACCCCTTTTGAATGCATTGTGAAAAAGTTGGTAAGTTACTTATTATATCAAAATCAGCTGCTTTTAATCCATCAATTGAAATAACAACTAAGTGCTTATTTGTTAAATTATTCATAACTTATTCTCCTTAACTTTATGTTATATATAAATTATGATATACTAATTTTGTTATTAAATCTACATAGTAAGATAATATAAATAAGGAATAAAGAAGAAAAGTGGCGTAAGAAGGTGTAATTTTGGAGCTAAATTATAAAGAACAATTCACTATAAAGTTTCATGAAGGAGACTTTAAGGGAAATGTTAAATTATTTACAATAATGGATTATGTTCAACAAGTTTCAGAAAGTCATTCTCAAATTTTGGGGGTGGATTTTCAGTCTATGATGAATAAAGGATTATTTTGGGTAGTATCTAGAGTTGAAATTACAATGGAAAGATATCCTAAGGTTGGAGAAGATATAACAGTAGAAACTTGTTTAGGTGGCCGTGAAAAAGTTTTTATGAAAAGAAGATTTAAGATTAAGGATAAGGATGGACAAGTTATTGGTAGAGTTTTGATATATTATTTAATTGTAGATATTGAAACTAGACTTCCACAAAAGCCGTCCATGTGCCCAGTAGATATAAATATTAATGTAGGGGATGTCATTGATAATAAGCTTAACAAGATAAAGATGCCAGGTGAGGCTATAGAAACTGTCAATAGGAAGTTATATTACAATGATATAGATATAAATAATCATGTTAATAATGCTAAATATATTTCTTTTATAGAAGATTTCTTTTCTTTAGATTGGCATAGAGTAAAGAAAATATCTTATATGCAACTTAACTTTATTAAGGAAATTAAATTTGATGATTCGTTAATAATGAATAAATTTATTGAGGATAAAGAAAGTAATAGTTTTTGCATTAATGGAATTTCAGAAATTTCAGAACAAGAATTTTTTCAATGTAGGTTAAAGTTTTAAACAAATGTGTATTGAAAAGTCATTAAGATAAAGGTATCTAAATAATAAAATTTTTAGATACCTTTTATTTTAAGAAATAACTAATATAGTATAAATAAAAAAGTGTAAAGGAATACATAACGTAAGAATATAATTTATTAAAGTGAAAATTAAATTTAGAAAACAATCACATATAAAATTTAATTTAAAAATATTTATAAATATGAAATAAAAAGTGAAAAAATTTACGAATAATAACCATTGACATTAATGGGTAAATAATTCATAATAAATATGGAATATTCATAAAAGATTTAAAATTTAAAATAAGGGGGAGCAATAATTGACGCATAAGAAGGGTTTGAAAAAGGCCGTTAGCAAAGAAGGTATTATATTTCTAATTTTATTTTTAGGTTTTTTCATAGGTATGGGAAGCGTTATGGGAACCATAAATATGTTTAATACCCTAATGGAAACTGCGTATAGCTTATTAATGAAAACAGTTTTTTATATAATGGCTATTGCAGTATTGGCAGGAGCTATATCTGCACTTCTATCAGAATTTGGAGTGGTATCTTTAATTAACAAATTGTTATCACCATTAATGAAGCCACTTTATGATTTGCCTGGTGCTAGTGCTATAGGAGTTTTAACCACCTATCTTTCTGATAATCCTGCTATACTTACTTTAGCAGATGATAAAGGATTTAGAAGATATTTTAAAAAATATCAGTTGCCAGCTTTAACTAATTTAGGAACAGCCTTTGGAATGGGGTTGATTATTACTACCTATATGATGGGACAAAAGTCACCTATAGGAGAAAGTTTTATACTGCCAGCTATAATAGGTAATGTAGGAGCTGTAATAGGAAGTATTATAAGTACTAGATTAATGCTTAGACAAACCGCGAAAATTTATGGAAAAGAAGAAATGTGTGTACAAGACAATGATACTGGTTTTGACATGATGAACTATAGAGAAATTAGAGATGGAAGTGTTGGAGAAAGATTTATTGGTGCTATGCTTGAAGGAGGAGCTTCAGGAGTACAAATGGGACTTGCTATAATTCCAGGAGTTTTAATAATTTGTACTTTAGTTTTAATGCTTACTAATGGACCATCTGCATCTGGAGCTTACACTGGAGCTGCATCAGAAGGTATCGCACTTTTACCTTGGATTGGGGAAAAACTACAATTTATATTAGTTCCGTTATTTGGTTTCCAAAGTCCTGAAGCTATAGCTTTCCCGATAACATCTTTAGGGGCAGCAGGAGCTGCAATTGGTTTAGTACCGGAAATGTTACAAAATGGATTAATAGGTGGTAATGAAATTGCAGTATTTACAGCTATGGGGATGTGTTGGAGTGGATATTTAAGTACTCACGTTGCGATGATGGATGGTTTAAAGTGTAGAGAATTAACAGGTAAAGCTATTGTTAGTCATACCTTTGGTGGATTAATAGCAGGTATGTCAGCTCACTTTATATATTTACTTATATCAAAATTCATATAAAAATAAAAACCACCTTTTTAGAGTGGTTTTTATTTTTATTATAATGGACATACATATGCATTTATATGCGCTTCAATGGGTTGATTAGTGGAATTTAAATAATTATTTAATATACCAGTCCTTAAGCCTTCACTACATATAATAATGTTATAGAAGTTACAATAGTTTACAATATGAGTTATTATTTCACATCCACCTAATATAATATCAGCACGTTTTTTTGAAAGACCTTGTAAGTTTTCTCTCTCTTTTAAACTTATAACTTTAAGGCTTTCACAAAGAGTTTTTAGTTCATGAGGGTTGGAAAATTCTATTGTGTTAGTAGATGAACATGAATTTGTTAAATAATTAGAATATATCTTTCCGAGATTCTTAAAAGTTCCGCCAATGCCAACTAAAGAGCTTCCATAAAAGCTTTCAATCCAAGGTATATTAGAAAATAGCTTATAGAAAAAGTCCTCGTTGTAGTCACAGCTCAAGTATCTGCCACGCTTATTAACTTTTATTTTCTCAGTTATGTTTATAGAACCTAGAGGAATACTAGTGTAATTTGTAAATTTACCCTCTTCTACAAAAATTAATTCTGTACTATTTCCACCAGTGTCCATTATTATACCCTTATCTAGATTACAAGTAGAAAAAACTCCAAGGTAAGATAAATAGGCTTCTTCTTTAGGTGATAAAACCTGAACTAAAATTCCAGTATGAGCTTTTATTAAATCAAGAACATAGTTACTATTTTCAGCTACTCTTAAAGCTTCCGTAGCTACACATATGATTTTAGAAACTTTATTTATAATACAAGAACGTAAAAATTTTTTTAAAACTGTTATTACATGAATGGTTTTTTCAGAACTTACAATTTTATTGGTAGCTAAGGTAGCTCCAAGTCTTAAATGTTCTTTATCTTCATCTATAATCTTTGGATTGGACTTATCATCTATATTAACAATTAGTAGGTGAACTGTATTTGAACCAATATCTATAATAGCAATAATATTCATAATACTTGATACCTCCCCAAAAAACTCTTTTATTATTTATACGATAAAAATAATAAAATATCACATAATAAATATATTAGACTATTGAAATTTAAAGAAAGAGTTTTTAAAGAAGATATGATAAGAAAAAAATATTAAGGCTATGTATAAGAAAAAATCTACAGAGCTAAAATTTCTAATAAATTTCACATAGCCATAATATTTACTAAGTTGCAGTTTCAATGAGAAGTATATTGCTATGAATATTTGCTTTTACTTCAAAAGTTTCATTGGAAATATAAGCGCTGTCAGAGCCTGTTAAGGTAATATTATCAGAATTACTTGCACAAATTTCAGTTTCTCCATAACATTGAAATAAATAGCCTTGTCTATCTTTGTTAATTGTAAAAGTTAAATCCTTGTTAGGATGTAGTAATGCAAAATAAATATTGATATCACAATTAGATTTAATAGGAGCCAGACCATTTAAAGGACTAATAGCATATATCCACTGATTTTCAATAGAATTTTTAAAGTCATATTTATTTAATATAGGAGATTTACTATTCTTTTTTTGAATATAAGAGTTATTATTGGTGTATAAGGTTATTTCAATAATATCTAGAAAATCAATACCACTATTAAAAATATCATAAGTTATCCCATCCATAGAATTAATATAAAGAAAATTTCCAGATGAAAGGGTTTCTAAATTTCCTATGTTATCGCTATATAGTAATTCACCGGAGATTACATACATAATAAATTCTTCTCCTATTTTAAAATTATTATGAGTTCCACTTCTAGGAACTAAGGTAATATTTTTTAGTTCTTTGATGCAAAGTTCTGAATCCATATTTTCAATAGAAGTAGAAAGATTAGAAGTAGTTTTTAAATAAGAAAAATCTTCTTCTTGATTATAAGTAACAATTCTTCTATTAATCAAAATATTACCTCCCACTATATAATTAAATGTTTATATGATCAAATAATTTTAATAAATATAAAATTATTCTACGATATTAGTATTTGCAGTTTTTATAATTTAATAGTAGGTATGTTTTTCACCTACTATTAAATAAATTAATAAGTGGGAATAAATTAGATAATAAAAGAATATATGATAAGATGATATTTATTGTTTAAAATGTGGTAATATAGTAATATAAAAAACTTAAAATGACTTTGGGGGGAATAATTAGTGATAAAATTTCTTAAAGAATGGATAATACCAGCATTAATTGCTATAATTTTAGGATTTTTAATAAATAAGTTTATTTTTTTCAATGTAAATGTTCCAACTAAATCTATGTATCCCACTATTACACCAGGAGATAGAATATTTTCATTGAGAACTTATAAACCATCATCTATTAAAAGAGGAGATATTTTAGTATTTCATTCTGATGAGCTAAATAAAGACTTGATTAAAAGAGTAGTAGGTCTTCCAGGAGAGAATGTAGAAATTCAATCAGATGGAAGTGTATATATAAATGGTGAGTTTCTAGAGGAGAGTTATGTAAGTAGTTTTAGTGATACTACAGGTTCTTTTAATGTACCAGAAGGTTGTTATTTATTTTTGGGAGATAATAGAGGAAATTCTATTGATGCACGATTATGGGAAAATCCTTATATATCTTTTGAAGACATACAGGGAGAAGGAAAATTTATTATATTTCCTTTTGATAGGTTTGGTAAACTAAAATAGTGTATAAGTAAGTAAAATGTTAAAGAAGTATTGAAGTGGTGAAATTTATTTCACCATTTTTTTATTTTAATTTATGCTAAATACAATAATAATTAAACTATATTTAGGGAAAGATAAATTCATATCCATAAAATATATTTAAAGGTATAAGGGAATTTAACAATAACTAAAATCAGCAATAAAATAAAGTGGTAAGTAATGGAATGAGGGGAAAAGTAAATATTAAAAATAAGTCAAAAGATGCATAATCAATGTGACTAATATATTTTACAAAGGAGGAATTATAAATGAAAGATAATAAGAGATTATCCCATACTGCCTATGGTGGTATAAAAGGTGATGATTATATGCCTTTTATATCAACTACAACGGCAATGCCTGAATCAAGTGTTTATTCTATTCTAATGGGTGCAGTATTTACAATGATATTTGCTGCTGCAAACACTTATTTAGGATTAAAGGTTGGTCTTACAATTTCAGCAGGTATTCCTGGGGCAATACTTGCCACAGGGATTTTAAAAGGATTGTTTAAAAGAAACAATATATTAGAGGCTAATATGGTTGCTTCAATTGCAGCAGTTGGAGAATCTATAGCAGGTGGAATTATATTTATACTACCAGCAATTATTTTATGGGGAATTACATTAAGGGTTTCTACAATAGTTATTGTTACTCTTCTAGGAGGGATAGTAGGTATATTTTTTGTTACTCCTTTAAGAAAATTTTTAATAGTTGAGGAGCATGGAAATTTAGTATATCCAGAATCTATGGCTGCAGCTGAAGTTTTAGTTAATGGAAGTGAAGGTGGTAGTGGATTTAAAATGGTTTTAATGGGTCTCGGAATTGGTGGAGGTTATAAGTTAGCTTCTGGAGGATTTGCTCTTTGGAGTGAAAGACCAGAATGGGTTATACCTGCATATCAAAATTCCGTATTTGGAATAGATACATTAGCTTCACTTCTAGGGGTCGGCTTTATTGTAGGTACAAAAGCATCGGCATTTATGTTTGGAGGATCTCTTGTAGCTTGGCTTGGATTAATACCACTTATTAAATATATAGGTAGTACAGTTCCAGAACCTTTATTTCCTTCAACTATGTTAATCTCTGAGATGGGAGCTTCAGATATATGGAGTAAGTATATAAGATATATAGGAGCGGGAGCTGTTGCCGCAGGAGGATTTATTTCTTTAGGAAAATCTGCACCAACCATTATTAGATCTTTTAAAGAAGCCATGTCAGGTATAGGTAAAAAGGAAAGTGGTGCAACTACTAGAATAAATGAAGATCCGCCAATTGTTTGGGTAATAGCTTCAGCAATATTGGTATTTGTTCTTGCATGGTTATTGCCACAAATTAGAGTAGGAATAATTGGCTCACTAATGGCAGTAGTATTTTCATTCTTCTTTGCAGTAGTTTCTGCAAGAATGGTTGGTATAATTGGTGCATCAAATAATCCTGTATCGGGTATGACTATTGCTACTTTACTATTTGTTACAGCCATATTAAAGATAACTGGCAATATAGGGCAAGAGGGAATGATTACAGCTGTTATGGTAGGTGGTATAGTATGTGTAGCTATAGCTGTTGCTGGTGGTACAGCTCAAAGTTTAAAGACTACATTTGTAATTGGTGGTTCTCCAAAGAAAGTACAAATTGGAATGTATTTAGGGTTAATATTTGGTGCTGTAGTTTCTGGGTATGTATTATTAATGCTTCATAATACATATGGAATTGGTTCAGAAGCAGTGCCAGCACCACAAGCTACTCTTATGTCAATGGTTATAGAAGGTGTTATGACTGGTGAATTACCTTGGGTACTTGTGTTTGTGGGAGTATCTATAGCTATATTTGCAGAAATATCTGGTCTACCAGTACTACCAGTTGCGCTTGGTTTATACTTACCTATACATTTAAATGCAGGTATATTATCAGGTGGTATAATTAGAATATTTGTTGAGAAGAAATTTAAGAAAAATGAATCCCTTATGAAAGAAAAAGTAGAGAGAGGTATTCTTATATCTTCTGGATTAGTTGCTGGAGATGCATTAATGGGTATAGTAGTTGCAGGGTTTGCTACTTTAGGACTTAATGTGGCCTTTGGACTTAATTTTGAAGGGTTAACTCAAAATTCTATATTCTCAACAGGTATATTTATAATTCTTGGAGTAATTATTTATCTTATTTCTTGTAGTGGAGATAATGAAAGAACTTAAAGGTAAATTATGATTATTGATAATATTTCTTATAATATTAAAAAATATGGATATAATTATGAATAATATTAAAGTTAAGAGCCATTGAGGCTCTTAACTAATTTGTAGGTGATTTGTATGAAAGGTAAAAAAACACAAAATAAAGAAGAAAAGAATTTTCTTTTATATATTCCCCAAATTGAACATGATAACTATAAAATTAATGATAATAATATAGTTACTTTATACTTTGAACATAACAAACCTATAGAAAAGTTCGCAAGATGGTTAGTGAAAAAAAATAATCTTAGTGATATAGTTTTTGATGATAAATCATCGCTGGCGTGGGCTTTAATAGATGGTAAAAGAAGTATATATGACATTGCACTTGAGATGGCAAGGAGATTAGGTGATACGGAAGAAGTAGCTATAGAGAGGCTTGTAATGTACATAAGATATATTGCTAAAAAAAGGTGGATAAAATTCATAGGAATAAAACATAACCAGGGTTGATATTAGGAAATATGTAGACATTGAGAGTAATATCTACTATTTAAATAAATAAATTGAACAAAAACAACCTACTATATAGCTTGACTACTTTAGGCTTTGGTGTATAATTATGACTTGACTAGATAGAAATTTTTACGGAAATGTAAAAAATCTATCATATTTTATTTTAAGCATATTTTATATGAATAAAATTCGGATAGATTAATAATATTAAAAATATAAATTTATAAGTAGTAGGGGTATAAAGATGATTATTGCAGATGTTAAAGTTGGTAGAATTACAATGCCATTAAAAAAACCATTCGTAACTAAAAACGGAGTTTATAATTATTCTAACGAAGTAGTTGTAAAGATTTTTACGGAAAATGGAGATGTGGGAATAGGAAGTGCAGCTCCAGCACCAAGAGTGACAGGGGAGACAGAAAGTTCAATTGTAGGTGCTATTAAACATATTACTACATTTATTAAGGGAATGGATCTTACGTGTCTTCAATGCATTTTTAAAGTTATGGATGAATGCATTAAAGGAAATAATAGTGCAAAAGCAGCTGTAGAAATTGCTATATATGATCTTTGGAGTAAAGGAGTAAATACTCCTTTGTATAAGTTATTAGGAGGATTCAATTCAACGGTACTTACAGATATAACTATACAAGATGATGATAAGATGGAAAATATGATAAATGCAGCCTATGAAGCTACTAGAGATGGCTATACTAATATAAAGATAAAACTTGGAAATAATGTAGAATCAGACTTTGAAAAAGTGAAATTTATTAGACGTGCTATTAGAAAAGGAATAAAAGTAAGAGTTGATGGTAATCAAGGCTGGTCACCTAAAGATGCAATAAAGATAATTAAGAAGATAGAGCAATTAGATTTAGACATAGAGTTTGTAGAACAACCAGTTAAAGGTTGGGATATCGAAGGATTAAAATTTATTAAAGATAATGTGGATACTATGATTTTAGCTGACGAATCAGTGTTTGGATCCCCAGAGGCCTTTAAGGTAATTCAGAATAGAGCTTGTGACTTAATCAATATAAAACTGATGAAATGTGGAGGAATACAAAATGCCATAAGAATTTACAATATGGCAGATACCATGGGTATAAGGTGTATGGTTGGTTGTATGTTAGAGAGTAAAATTGGAATCACAGCAGCAGCAAGCTTTGCAGCTTCAAGAGGAAATATGATAACAGCAGATTTAGATACAATGATATACTTTGCAGAGGACCCTATAGTTGGAGGAGCAATCTTTGAAGGAAATAAAATCACTTTGTCCGATGAACCTGGTCTTGGAATTACTGATATAAGAGGTTGGGAAGAAATAGTATAAGTAAACTTTATCCATCTATATATTATATTAATTTTGCATAGATGAAAGGGTTTAAGATTAATATATAGAACTTATAATAAGTTACTATGAAAATTCATTATAAGAATCTAATAAAGGAAGTGGTTTTATGTCAAATGATCTTAAAGACCAATTAAAGAAACAGTTAGAGGTTGCCATAGAAGAAGAAAGATTAGAATATGTTATAAAAATAATAAATGATGAAATTCTTAAGTGTATAGAGAAAAGAAAGCATATAACCAATGCCATATTAGAATACAGAAAAAATGTTTTAGAAGAATTTAAAGATGATGAAGATAAGATAATAGAGTATTTTGACCATGAAAACTACGTAAAAGAAGAAAATTTTAAAAGTACTGATAGAAAATTAAAAGAACTAACAGTGTTAAAATCTTCTCCTTATTTTGGTAAGGTTACTTTTAGAGAAGAAGATTATGGGATAGAAGATATATACATTGGAAGGTTTGGAGTAACTTTAGAGGAAACCTTTGAACCACTAATTATAGATTGGAGAGCTCCAATTTCAGCGCTTTTTTATAATAATTCAGGAAATATTGGTCAGTATAATTCACCTGAAGGAGAAATTACAGCTTCTATTTTAGAAAGGGTTCAATATATCATAAAGAGAGGTAAATTAGAGGGATTATTTAATTCTAATATCGATATAAAAGATGATATTCTTCAAATGGTATTAAGCAAAAACTCTTCAGATAAGCTTAAAGACATAGTTATGACTATACAACAAGAACAAAATGAGATTATAAGACAAGATAAGAATAAGATACTAGTTGTAGATGGTGTAGCTGGAAGTGGTAAAACTACTATTGCACTTCATAGAGTTGCTTATTTAATTTATAATTACAGAAATCTTTTAGAAAATAAGGTTTTAATTTTAGGGCCTAATAGAATATTTATAGATTATATTTCAAATGTTCTTCCAACTTTAGGAGAAACAGGAGTGTTTCAAACTACATTTTTAGATTTAGCTTTAGATTTAGTAGATGTAGATGATGTTATAGATATTAAAGATGTTATGGAAAGAATTCTTAATAAAGATAAAGGTTTTGAGAAAAAAATTATTTATAAGAGGTCCTTAAAGTTTATGGAGGATCTAGATAGACTTGTTATTAAACTAGAAGAAGATAGTTATTTTAGCCATGGAGTTTTCTTTAGAGATAAAGTTATAGCAACTAAAGAAGAAATAAAAACCATGTTTACAAAAGACTTTACTTCACTACCGTTATTTAGAAGAAGTAAAAAAATTAAAAGAATTTTATTCTCTAGAATTAGTGATGCGAGAGATGAAGAATTTAGATTTATTGAAATGAAGTATAAAGAGAAAAAGAAAGAGTTTACCCCTGAAGAATTAATACTTCATATAAATGATTTAGAATTCAAAAGAAAATTAGAAATAAGAGAATTAGTAAGAGATGTAATAGAAGTAAAAGCTACATTAAGTTATTTAGATGGAAAAAATATAGAAAATATATATGAAGAATTTAATGGTGATAAAGAATATACAGAAGAAGACTTGGTTGCTATATTATACTTAAAAGCTAAACTCATGGGCTTAAGGCTTAATAGAGAAATTAAACATTTAGTAATCGACGAGGCTCAAGATTATTCACCACTACAATTTATAGTGTTAAAAGAACTTGTAAATACTAAATCGATGACTATAGTTGGAGATAGTAATCAGCAATTAATACCTATTGAAAATAATTCTTCTTTAAGTAGTATTAAAGATATATTTAGTGAGGATTCAGTTGAAATGTTTAAGTTAAATAAAAGTTATCGTTCAACTAAAGAAATCATGGAATATAGTAATAGATATATAGATGATATTTCCATAGTACCTATGGTTAGAACTGGAGATTCTGTTAATGAGATATTAGTAAAGGATGAGAAAGAGATAAAAGAATATATTATAGAGCTAGCAACTAGCTTAAAGAAAAAAAATCTTGAAAATATATCTATTATAACTAAAAATTTATCTCAATCTAAGTATATATATGATTTGTTAAAAGAAGATATTTCATTAAAGCTTATAGATAAAGAGAATCTTCATATTGCTGAGGGAACTATGATTATGCCTAGTTATTATGCAAAAGGCTTAGAATTTGATGGAGCTATTATAATTGAAGAGGACATCCAAGAAAGATACAAGGACAATCTAATGTATATAATGTGTACAAGAGCACTTCATAATTTAATAGTTATTAAGAAATAAAAAGTAATAGCATCACAGGGTGCTATTACTTTTTATTTTTAATATATTATAAGCTATCTTCATATCCTTGAATTTTATTTAATACTTCTTCATATATTTGGTCAGCCTTATTAAAATCCATATTAGGAACATAGAATTCCTCTAATTCATCATGTAAATCTTTAGCTATTTTTATACAATCAAGACCTTTTTGAAGTAGGATGTAAAAAATGGAAGAAATATCGTCTATATCATCTTGTTTTTTTTCAATATAATTTGCATCTAATAGACTATCCATATCATATTCCTCGCCATGAAATTCTATTTTGGTAATTTCATTTGATGTTACTAGAGCAACCTTTAATTCAGGAATTAATAAATGTTCAATTTTTTCAGGATTTAGTGGAGTGTGTAGAATCTCTACATCTAGACCCCTTCGAGTAGCTTCATCTGCAATATATTCAAGAACACGAGTTTTGCCAGTTCCAGGAGAGCCTTTAAGTACATAAACACTGGACATGTCTTCTACTATATTATGAATATAAGTTATAACTCCCTTTGGAGTAAATCCTGTTGCAAATAAGTGGCGTTTTTTACCCAGTGATGAGAATGTATTAGGAAGAATTCTATTCTTCAAATTTTCTTTTAAAATATTAAGTTCATAAAGATTTAAAGCTTCATTATTAAAGGTATACCAATCATCATAAATAGATTTAGCCGCAGCAAAAAATCTGTAAGCTCTTCTAAAGGAATTTCCAATTTCTTTATTCACAGCTAGAATGTTAAATTTTATGTTCTTAAAATTCTCTTCTTTTAAACATATGCCCATATTTACTATATCATCTACAGCACCAGGAGTAATAGGGTCTATCATATGGGGAGATGTGCCATCAAGCATAGCTACTTTTAATTCTTTAATTAGAACTCCATCTAAAGAATCACTATCAGAAGAACAATGATGAAATTCTACATCATATCCTCTATCAATGTAGTGTTTTCCAATTTTTTTCATAAGGGAAGATTTTCCTGTACCAGGACCTCCCTTTAAGCAAATAATTCTAGTTGCATCCTTTTGGGAAATAATATAATTAAAGTGAGAGTAAAAGCCTTTTCCGGTATTGCCACCTAAAAAATAGTGAGTGGATATTCCAGTCATAATTAATCCTCCAATGATTTCTACACTATCATAATATTATATAAGTTAAAAATGGTTAATAAAAATTCAAATTAATTAGATAAAAGATGCATCTACGGTAATTATTGCGTTGTGATTTGGAGAAACTTTCTTAATTTCCTCATTTATTTGTTTTTGTAATTTAAGTTCTGATTCTTTAGTTATTATAAAATCATCCTTAACTACTACATCAAATATTAGGTTTTTATAGTCACCTTCACCTACTACTCTAAAATCATGAAAAGAAGATATATGAGGAATTTTATTTAAAACTTCTTCCAATTCTCTTTTTGCACTAAGAATCTCTTCATCCTTTGTAGTTACTGGATCCATATGAATTAGCAGATATATACCCAGTTCAGAAGAAATTTCCTTTTCAGCTCTATCTATAACCTCATGAGCAGCAACAACAGAAATATCAAGAGGAACTTCAGCGTGAATAGAAGCAATTATTCTTCCAGGACCATAATTATGAACTAGCAAGTCATGAACACCATCTATATGTTCATAGGATAATAACATTTTTTGAATATCTTCTACTAAATCATTATCAGGAGCAACTCCAAGTAATGGGTTTAAAGTATCTTTAATTAGGTTATATCCTGCATAAAGAATTACTAAGGAAACAACTAAACCAATATATCCGTCTATAGGAAGTGATGTGAATTTTGAGATTAGTAGTGATATAACTACAGTAGAAGAAGATATTACATCACTTATTGAGTCTACAGAAGAAGCTTTAAGAGCGGAAGAATTTATTTTGTTACCTATACCTCTATAGAACCTACTTAACCATACTTTAAATGATATAGATATGATTAAAAGAATAAATGGAAGTAGTGAAAATTCTACAGGAACAGGATTTTTAATTCTCTCAAAAGAGCTTTTTATGAATTCAAAGCCAACTAATATTACTAAAAATGCAACTATAAGACCAGAAATGTACTCAATTCGTCCATGTCCAAAGGGATGTTCTTTATCCGCTGGTTTGCTTGAAAGTTTAAAGCCAAAGATGGTTACTAATGAAGCACCAACATCGGAGAGATTATTAAAAGCATCAGCAATTACAGCAATACTATTAACTAAAAGTCCAGCAGTGATTTTAATTAAAAATAAAACTAGATTTACTAAAATACCAACAACTCCACCAAGATATCCATAGCGTTCTCTGACTTTTTTATTTTTTATATCTTCACTATTTTTAATAAATTTTGTTATAAGTTTTTGAGAAATCAATTATTACACCTCTTTATCAATATATTTTTTCTCATAACTATAGTATAACACGAGAACATGTTATAAATTAGGGAAAATCACAAAATTCATAGGAAATGTAGTAAAAGTTTGGTATACTATTACTAGTATTTCGTTTTAAGGAGGGGATTAATTATGTCAAAAGAATTGAAGTTTGCTAAAGAACTTATAGATTTTTTGTATGAAAGCCCTACTGCTTTTCATGCAGTGAAAAATGTTAAAGATTCTCTTGAAGGTTGTGATTTTAAGGAATTAAATGAAGAGGATAAATGGATATTAGAAAAGGGTGGTAAATATTATACTACTAAAAATGGTTCTGCATTAATTGCATTTACTGTAGGTAATGGTGAGGTTGAGAACCATGGATTTAAAATTATAGGTGCTCATACAGATTCACCTACATTTAGAATAAAACCAAATAGTGAAATTATATCAGAAAATAATTATATTAAATTAAATACTGAGGTTTATGGTGGTTTAATAAGAAGTACATGGATGGATAGACCACTAGCTGTAGCAGGAAGAGTTGCTTTAAAAGGTGAAAATTTACTTAATCCAGAGTTAAGGTTAGTTAACATAAAGAAACCAATATTAATAATACCTAGCTTAGCAATTCATATGAATAGGGAAGCCAATTCTGGAGGAGAATTAAATCCACAAAAAGATACTCTTCCACTACTTGCAATGGTAACTGAAGAATTAGAAAAGGATAATGCATTAATAAACATATTAGCTGAGGAAATGAAGGTAAATAAAGAGGATATTATAGATTTTGATTTATTCCTTTATGAATTTGAAAAGGGATGTATTGTTGGATTAAAAGATGAATTTATATCTTCAGGTAGATTAGATGATCTTCAAATGGTTCATGCTGGAATTGAGGCACTAAAAGAAGCTCCAATAACTGAGGGCATAAATGTAATGGTATGTTTTGATAATGAAGAAGTTGGAAGCTCTACAAAACAAGGAGCCGATTCTGATATGTTAGCAAATATTTTAGAAAGAATTGCTCTTTGTCTTGGAAAAGGGAGAGAAGAGTTCTTTAGAGCACTTAGCAGATCCTTTATTATTTCGGCAGATAATGCTCACGCAGTTCATCCTAATAGTCCAGAAAAGGCAGATCCGACTAATAGACCAATTGTAAATAAAGGTCCTGTTATAAAGATAAATGCGAATTGTGCATATACTAGTGATTCAGATTCTTCTGCTGTATATGAATCTATTTGTAATAAAGCAGGGGTACCAGTACAAAAGTTTGTGAATCGTTCAGACTTAAGAGGTGGTTCAACCATAGGACCAATTTCTTCAACCCATTTGAATATACGTTCTGTAGATATTGGAAATCCAACCCTTGCTATGCATTCTATAAGAGAGTTTGCAGGAGTTAAGGATCATAGTTATGTAGCAAAATCCTTTGTAGATTTTTACAAAATATAATATAATTATAGAAACTCCTTGTAACAAAGGAATAATTATTGAAACTAGTGATGGGAAAGAAGTAAAATTTAATGTGCAACCAGGTAGTTATAGAGGATTAACTAAAGGTAGTTCACAATAGCATATATAAAGAAGCCATTTAAGATAAGTAAGATATAAAGTTACTTTTCTTAGATGGCTTTTATTTAGCTATAGGAGAAAGCTAATCTATAGGATAGAAAAATATTTACTATTATAGATTTAAGTTAATTTGGTAATAATAATAGTTGAGCATCATTGAAAGGGGATAGCACCATGGAGCACATATTTATTTTAGTAAATTTAATACTTATACTAAGTATAGTTCTTCTTATGTACGTAATCAAAAATAGAAATAAGAGAAGAGCCTATATTAAGATTAGTGACAATAGTTTTTTAGCAGAAAATAAAGAAAAATTGGAAGATGCTATTGATGATATAGCCAGAGACCATAGAGAAATTGAAAAAATAAGTAGGAATGATTTAATTTCCAATTTAGATAAGCATTTTAATAATATATTGGGGTGCCATAATTTGTTTAAAGTGGATGAAAATAGAGAGTATTTCAAGATAAAAGGAACACAATGGATATTAGATAATATCTATGTTATTGAAAAAGAATATAAATTTATAAAAAAACATTTATCAAAGAAATATTTAAAATCACTACCTATACTAAAAAGTGGAGCATTAAAAGGATATCCTAGAATTTATGCTGTATCAAGAGAAATATTGGGAATTTATAGGGATAAGCTAACTAGGGATAATATTAATAAGTTTTTAAAAAGATATCAAGAAACAACCATATTAACCATGGGAGAATTATGGGCTTTACCTATAATGCTTAAAATAGCCTATTTAGAGATAATAGGAAAAAGCTCAGTATTGATAGTGGATAAAGCTAACGATAGACATAGAGGAGAAAGATTAGCTGATAGGATTATTAAGTATTATAATGAAGAAAATATGAAGAGAGCTATGGATTTCATATCTGAGAACAATATTAAATTTACAGAATACTTTGCGGATGCATTAATAAGAGTTTTAAGAGATAATGGAGTAAATTACGATGAATTAAATTTATGGATAGAAGATAAATTAAGCGAAAATGAAATTACTTTAGATAAAATTATTATAGATTCTAATAAAAGTGATGGTATCTATTCTATAGCCATTAGTAGTAGCATTAATGGCTTAAGAAATTTAGATGATATAAATTGGGAAGAAGTATTTAATATTAGCAATAAAGTAGAAGAAATATTAAGTAAAGATCCTGCTATGGTTTATAGTACTATGGATTTTTATTCCAAGGACTATTATAGACATGTTTTAGAAAAAATAGCTAGACAAAATAAAATTTCTGAGACATTTGTTGCTAGAAAAGTACTACAGTGTGCAGAAGTAAATAATGATAAAGAATTTGAAAATCATGTGGGATATTATCTAACTGATAGTGGTAGAGAAAAGCTAAATCATATTTTGAATATTGATTTTAAAGGATTTGAAAAGTTAAAAAATATGATAAAGGGAAGAGCTGTTGGTATTTATATAGGAACTATTGTTATTCTTACAGGCATACTATCGGGAGGATTTATAACTTGGAGCTATATAAATGATACAAATATATCAATATCTAAATATATTTTATCTGGAATAGTTACTATTATACCGCTCAGTGAGGTTGTGGTATCCATCTTAAATTGGAGTATTACTAATTTAAGCACACCTAATGTATTACCTAAAATTAATATATCCGATAGAATTCCTAAAGAAGGAATCACCTGTGTAGTAGTTCCTACTCTAATAGAAAGTATAGAGAAAGCTAAAAGTTTAATGAGTAATTTAGAAACTTATTATTTAGGAAATAATGATGAAAATCTATATTTTGCTATCTTGGGAGATTTTATAGATAGTCATAGAGAAAAAGAAGCAGAAGACGAAGTGATATCTAAATTTTGTTTAGAAGAAATTAATAAGTTAAATACAAAGTATAATGAAGATAGTGGTCGTTTTTTCTTTTTATGCAGACATAGAAGGTTTAATGAAAAGGAGAATAAGTGGCTAGGTTGGGAGCGAAAAAGAGGAAAACTAGAAGAGTTTAATAAGTTTATAAGAGGAGATAAAAATACCACTTATAGTGTTTTAAGTGAAGGTGTGGAAAAACTTTTTAAAGTAAAGTATGTTATAACTTTAGACGGAGATACCATACTTCCAAGAGAATCAGCAAAGATTTTAATTGGAGCAATGCTTCACCCGTTAAATAGAGCTTATACAAAGGAAGATGGAACTGTTTGGAGAGGGTATGGAGTAATACAACCTAAAGTTGGTATAGATTTAGAAAGTGCTAATAAAACTTATTTTTCTAAAGTATTTTCAGGAGAAGCTGGTATTGATATATATACATTTGCAATATCTGATGTATATCAAGATTTATTTGGAGAGGGTATTTTTACTGGTAAGGCCATATATGATGTGGATGTATTTACAAAGGTAACTCATGGAGTAATTGAAGAAAATCAAGTTCTAAGTCATGATTTATTAGAAGGATCTTTGGCAAGAACGGCTTTGCTTACAGATGTGGAGTTAGTAGATGGATATCCTTCTAACTTTATTGCAAGTTGTAAAAGACTTCATAGATGGGTGAGAGGTGATTGGCAACTATTACCATACATATTAAAGAAAAATAAATTAAATAGATTATCTAAGTGGAAGATGATAGATAATTTAAGAAGAAGCTTAATGGCTCCTTCTATGTTAATTTTATTACTTTGCTCTTTAGCAGGAATCCTTCCTGATGGTATAGATAAGTGGTATATGTCAGCTTTCATTGCTTTAATAACACCTATTCTATTTAATATGTCAGAAAATATAGTTTCGCCTATAAATGGAATAAGTCTAAGTGGAAAAGTTCAGAATTTCCAAATGGCTTTAAAGCAAGTATTTTTTATATATGCTTTTCTTCCTTTTAAAGCATATTTAATGGTAGATGCTATTATAAGAACACTATACAGATTAATAATAAGTAAAAAAAACTTATTACAATGGCAAACGGCTGAGGAAGCAGAAAGGTCTTCAGGAAAAGACTTTATAAGTTATTTTAAATACATGTGGCAAGAGATAGTAATAGCTTTATGTATTATGGTGGTAGCATGGAGAAGTGGCTTGGATACCTTTTATGTAATGATACCAAGTTGTATTATATGGGTTATTAGTCCAATAATAGCTTATATTATAGGTCAGAATATTAATGATGAAACAGTAAAATTAAGTGAAGACGATAATAAGGTTTTAAAAAGGTTAACTAGAAGGATTTGGGCATATTTTGAAGACTTTGTCACTGAGGATACTAACTATCTTGGCGGGGATAATTATCAGGAAGAACCATATAGAGGATTAGCTATGAGAACTTCTCCTACTAATATTGGTATGACTTTAATTTCCAATATTGTTGCTATAGATATGGGGTACATTGGGACGGTTAAAGGTATAGAAAACTTGGGTAAAACCATAGATACTTTGAAAAGGCTAGAAACCTGTAAAGGACATTTTTATAATTGGTATGATGTGGAGACACTTAGTCCTCTATTACCTAAATATGTTTCTACAGTAGATAGTGGAAATCTAGTATCTTATTTATATACCATAGAAGAAGCACTAAAAGAATTAAGAAACACACCTTACTTTAATAATAGAGTTGAAGGCATAGAGGATACTGTTTATCTTGCCATGGAAGAGCTGGAAGATGAAAGAAAAAAATATATGTACCTTAATGTTATTGAAAGAATAAAAAGAGAAGGAAAAGATATATTAACTTTTTATAATATGTTAAATAACTTTGAAGATATTGTACAGGAAGATATAGAAAATATAGATAGTACTTATTGGAATAAAAAACTATTAGATAATATAAAAGACTATTTAAGTGAAATTAAATTTTTATTTCCATTCATAGATGATATAAAGCTATTACCTAGAAGCAAGTATGAAAATATAATTAGAATTATTAGTAGTGATAGTTTAGGGCATATATATGATATTATAAAAGGGTTTAATTTTATATCTAATAATTTAAATGAATTTCAATTAGAAAGAATAAATAAGAATATAGATTTATGTAAAGAAAGAGTAGGAACACTATTAAAACAATTTACAAAAATTGAAGCCGAAATAAATAGAATTATAGATAATACAGATTTTAAATTTTTGTATAATGATGAAAGAAAGTTATTTCATATAGGCTATGATGTAGACAATGAATCATTAAGTAGTAATTACTATGACTTATTGGCATCAGAAGCTAGAACAACAAGTTTTATTGCAGTGGCTAAGGGAATAGTTCCAACATCTCATTGGTTTGCTTTAAATAGATCATTAACTTTAATGTATGGTAGAAAAGGATTGGCTAGCTGGAGTGGAACCATGTTTGAATACTTTATGCCAAGGATTTTAATGAAAAATTATAGGAATTCTATGTTAGATGAAACTTATAGGTCTGTAATGGAAGGTCAAATAAGATATGGAGATAAGAGGAAGGTTCCTTTTGGTATTTCAGAAAGTGCCTACTATAAATTTGATGTAGATTTAAATTATCAATATAAAGCCTTCGGTGTACCTAAAATTGGTATAAAAAGAGGATTAGAAGAAGAGTTAGTAGTATCACCATATTCTACTATCATGGGGCTTATGGAAAATATACCTAAGTCTATGGCAAATATAAGAAGTCTATTAAAACTTGAATGTTATGGAAAATATGGATTTTATGAAGCTATAGATTATACAGATAAAAGGATAAAAAATAAAAAGTTTGAAATAGTAAAATGCTATATGATACATCATTTAGGAATGAGTTTGTTGGCTTTAGATAATGTTATGAATAATAATATTATTCAAAGAAGATTTCATAGAATTCCCATGATCAGAGCTGTAGATATATTGCTTCAAGAGAAGATAAGTAAGAATGTGGTCTATGATAGAAAAGAAGATAATTTACAAGAAGTGAAAGAAGTGCAAAGGCAATATTCCATCCATAGAACATTTAAATTTGGAGAAAGTAAGTATCCCCAAACCATACTTCTGGGGAATAAAAATTATAACATCCTATTAAATACGGCAGGTGGTGGCTACTCTAAGTTTAAAAATGTAATGGTATATAGATGGAAAGAAGATTTGATTCGTAGTAGTTGGGGAAAGTTTTTTTATATTAAAGACACTAATTCTAATGAATATACATCTTCTACCTATGAACCTTGTAAAGAGCAAGGAGATAAATATGAAGTTAATTTCTATTTGTATAAGGCAGAATTCATAAAATACTGGAGAGATCTAGAAATAAATACTATAGTTCAAGTAATTCCTGAAGATAATTGTGAAATTAGGACTATTGATATAAAAAATAATGATAGTGAAGAAAAAATCATAGAAGTTATTAGCTATAGTGAAGTAGTTTTACAAGGATACAGTGGAGATATATCACATCCTACTTTTGGGAATTTATTTATTACTACAGAGTATATAGATGAATTAAGTGGAATACTTGCAAAACGCAGACCTCGTAGCGAAAAAGACAGGGACATATATACTCTTGAAAGTACACTAGGTGAAGAGGGATTTAAAACAGAGTATGATACGGCAAGGCTAAGTTTTATAGGAAGAAATCATTCAAAAGAAAATCCTATAGCTTTAGAAGAAAATGAACCTTTAAAAAATAATGTAGGCAATGTATTAGATCCTATAATTGCAATTAAAAGAATAATAAAAATTCCTAAAGGTGAAAGCAAATCTATAAAATATATAACAATTACAGGAAACTCTAGGGAGGATGTATTAAATAAGTCAAGAAATTATCAAGATAGTAATATTCTAGAGGAAAGTGCCCTAAGATCTGCTTTAAGTGTAGAAAAAAGTCTTATTAATAAAGGAATAAAACCAACACAAGGGATTATTTATGAGCGGTTTGCAAGTAGTATATTATTTAATAACTTTAGTTATACAAAGAGAATAAACAACCTAATTAATCTAAGTAGAAGTCAAAGAAATCTCTGGGCCTATGGAATTTCAGGAGATTTACCTATTGTATTGTTAACTATTAACAAGGAAAAGGAAAGTGATATCTTAAGACAGCTTATAAATTGCCATGGATATTTAGAAGAAAAGGGATTAAAGTTTGATATTGTAGTCATTAATGAAGAGGAAATAAGCTATGAAAAGCCTCTAGATAATGCACTAAAAAGAATAATATTGAATAGCTCTTTAAATGGACGAGAAAATACTTCAGGTGGCATATTTATAATTAATAATGAAAAAATGTCTAAAGAAGATTTGAATTTGCTTTATTCTATTGCAGCAATAATCGTAGACGGATCAGAAGGGCCTTTATTAAAACAAATTGAAAAAGCCATGAAAAATGAAGATTATCCATATGACTCAAGAAAGTATATCTGGGAAATGAGTGAACTAAAAGAAGCTAATTTAAGTTATAGTGATAGTAATATCCCTAAAGTAGAAACTTCAGAGTTAAGTTTTTTTAATGGATATGGAGGTTTTAATAATGAGGGAGAATATACAATTATACTAAAGGACGGAATGTCTACACCAGCTCCTTGGATAAATGTTATAGCCAATAATAATAGATTTGGATTTAATATAAGTGAGTCTGGTAGTAGCTATACTTGGTATAAAAATAGTAGAGAATTTAAAATTACTCCTTGGAATAATGATTTCATTGAAGATACCCCTAGTGAAGTTTTATACCTAGAAGAAGGGGATAAACTTTGGTCAATAACTCCTGAACCAATAAGAGATAAAGGAGAGTATGTAATAACTCATGGATTTGGATATTCCAAATTTACTCATTGTAAAAGTGGAATACTGGGGGAAATTACTGTATTTCCTTCAAAGGAGAGAAGTGCAAAGCTTATTAAGGTTAGCTTAAATAACTTAGTAGATAAGGAGAGAAATATAGCAATTACTTATATTGCAAGATTGTGTCTAGGAGATTTAAGAGAAAACAATTATAAGAAGATTTACACTGTAATAGATAAAGAAAACAAATACATATATGGAATCAATCCATATAGTAGTGATTTTTCATCTAGTCATGTTTATTTAAAAATAAGTGGAGGAAAAAATGAAAGTTTTAGTGGAGATGAAAGAGATTTTATTGTAAGTAAAGAATATATGGATTCTTTACCTGAACAGAACACTATAAGCTTATCAGGAAGGTGTGGTTCAGGATTAGAACCAGTACTTAGTGAGAAAGTTTACTTAAGATTAGGAGCTAATGAAGAAAAATCACTGGTAATTGTCTTAGGAGCAGAAGACAGTATTGAAGGAATTCAAAATTCCCTTGAAGAGTTTTCAGATATAACTAGAGTTGAGAAAGAGTTAGAAATGGTAAAAGGCTATTGGGAAAGGCTTTTAACTAAGATAAAGATAAAAACAGAGGATAAAGCTTTAGATTTCATGATTAATGGTTGGCTTCCTTATGAAACTATCAGTTGTAGATTATTTTCAAGAACAGCATTTTATCAATGTGGAGGAGCTTATGGATTTAGAGATCAATTACAAGACTCCATTCCAATGATTTATATACAGCCTGAAATTGCTAGAAATCAAATTCTTTATAGTGCTACTAGACAATTTGAAGAAGGAGATGTGCAACATTGGTGGCATCCAGTTGTAAATAGTGGAATAAGAACTAGATTTAGTGATGATTTATTATGGTTACCTTATGTTACTTGTATATATGTTAAAACCACTGGAGATTATAAGATTTTAGATGAAGAGATTGGATATTTAAAGGATGAGCCTTTAAGAGAAGGAGAAGATGAAAGGTATAATGTATCATCAAAATCAGATTTAAAAGAGTCCTTATACAATCACTGTATAAGAGCTATAAATAGAAGTTTAAAGTTTGGTTCCCATAATATTCCTCTCATGGGAAGTGGAGATTGGAATGATGGAATGAGCACTGTAGGAAATAAGGGTAAGGGAGAGAGTATCTGGCTTGGCTGGTTCCTATATGCTATATTAAAAGATTTTAAGGATCTATGCATATATAAAAGGGATGAGGATAATTATGAAAAATATATTAAGACTATGGATTTTATTAAAGAAAATCTAGAGATTCATGGATGGGATGGAAGTTGGTATAAACGTGCTTACTTTGATGATGGCACTCCACTAGGATCTCATGAAAATCAGGAATGTAAAATAGATGCCCTATCACAATGTTGGTCTGTAATATCAGAAGCAGGAGATAAGGAAAGAGCTAATATAGCTATGAGTTCTTTAGAAAAATATTTAGTAAAGCCTAAAGAAAAAATTATATTACTATTGAGCCCACCTTTTGATAAATCAGATTTAAAACCAGGATATATAAAAGGATATGTACCTGGAGTAAGGGAAAATGGAGGACAATATACCCATGGAGTTGCGTGGGTAGCTTTAGCTCTTGCAAAACTAGGAAGAGGAGAAGAAGCATATAACATATATTCCATGCTAAATCCTATAAATCATAGTTTAAACATAGAGGAAGCAAATGTATTTAAGACAGAGCCTTATGTTATGGCTGCAGATATATATTCGGTGGAACCTCATGAAGGAAGAGGCGGATGGAGTTGGTATACTGGAAGCTCAGGTTGGATGTATACTATCGCATTAGAACACATATTGGGTTTTAGATTAATAGAGGGAAAAGGGTTTAAAATTAAACCATGTGTACCTAAAGACTTTAAAGAATACTCTATAGACTATGTATATGGAAATGCTGTATATCATATCAAAGTAATTAGAAGTGGTAATTCTACCATAACTTTAGATGGAAATGTTATAGAAGGAGATATAATACCTGTTACCTCTGATGGAGAACATGAAGTAAAAATAAATATTTAATAAAAAATATAGGAATTGCCATTAAAGCAATTCCTATATTTTTTACTATTTAGTTGGAGTGTTTTTATTTATTGATGCTAAGGGTTGATCTTCAAAACCTAGAAGATCCGATTCCTCGTTATAGGTATAATCAAATTCTGCATTAGAGATGTTGTTTGCCACAATTGGATCTACAACATGATTTGGAAGCAGTACATAGTCTTCAAGAGAATGTGCTTTTACAGGTTTGGTACTAGCATCTAAAAAGTCTCTTTCATTAGGACCATAAGGTTTTGCACCATTAGACTTACTAGAATTGTTTTTTGAATCCATATAAAATACCTCCTTAAAGTAAGTGGTGATATATTTTAAAATTATATTAAAATACTGAAATGTATTTAATATGTTTAGTTTGCTTCAATACAGTAAATAAATACTAGAAATTTATGGGCTTTTATATAGTTCTAATTTAAATAAAAATAATCATATAGTAAGGTTAGAGATAGATAAACTAAAAAATAGAATAACAATTTCTAATATTGACATAATATAATATTAGAATTATAATAACTTTAATGTAATATTAAACAACTTTATTATTAATTGATCGGTGAGGCGAAGTAAGTAGTATTAAAAACAGATTTTCAGAGAGTGATAGATGGTGAGATTATCGCAATTATGCTTGATATGAATGGGTCGCTGAGATGTTGGGTGAATTTAAAGTAGTCTAGCACGGATGCTCACGTTATAGAGCTAGGATATGTTTGTATCTGAAAGAGGTGAGATTTTATTATCTCAAAATAGGTGGTACCGCGTGATTTATGCCCTATGGATTTATTCCATAGGGCTTTTATTTATAACTAAATGGAATAATTTTACGGATTGAAAGGAGAAAAAACATGGAAGATAAGAAAAAAGTTATGTTAAGTGGAATTAAGCCTTCTGGGGATTTAACACTAGGAAATTATTTAGGAGCTATAAAAAATTGGGTGAAACTACAAAATGAATATGAATGTTATTTCTTTATTGCAGATTTGCATGCAATTACAGTAAGACAGATACCAACTGAACTTAGAAAGAGAACTTTAGAAGTACTAGCAATTTATATTGCTGCAGGAATAGATACAGAAAAAAATACTCTATTCGTACAATCTCATGTACCAGCTCATTCTGAAGCTGCATGGCTTTTAACTTGCCATAGCTATATGGGAGAACTAAGTAGAATGACTCAGTATAAGGATAAATCTAAAAATAGTGGAGAAAGTATAGGGGCAGGATTATTTAGTTATCCAGTTATAATGGCTGCTGATGTATTATTATATCAAACAGATGTAGTGCCAGTTGGAATAGATCAAGTACAGCATTTAGAATTAGCTAGAGATATAGCTGACAGATTTAATAAATTATACAGTCCAACCTTTAAAATACCTGAACCATACGTAGGTAAGGCTGGAGCAAAAATAATGGACCTTCAAAATCCAGAAAAGAAGATGTCTAAGTCGGAAGAAAATCCTAATGGATATATCTTAATATTAGATCCACCAGAAGTCATAAGAAAAAAAATATCCAGAGCTGTAACTGATAGTGTAGGAGAAGTTAAATTCTGTGATGAACAACCAGGAGTTAAAAATTTAATGACAATTTTAAGCACTATTGAGGGCATATCTATGGAAGAAATAGAAGAAAGATATAAGGGGCAAGGTTATGCCCAATTTAAATTAGATGTAGCAGAGGCTGTAGTTAAGGAGCTTGAACCAGTTCAAAAGAGAGTTAAAGAGCTTTTAGATAATAAAGGTAAGCTAGAAGAAATCTTCAAAGCTGGGGCAGAAAAGGCAAATTATGTAGCTACAAAGACTTTAAGAAAGATGCAAAAGAAAATAGGATTAGTTCAGTATTAATATTATCAGTATTAATACTAAAGGTACTTTATATAAACTATTATTTATTAGTTTATATAAAGTATCTTTTAATTTTTTTGAAGTTAATATCTGTTACTACATCAGTATTTATGGTTAAGATAGTAGAAGCTTGTCTATGTATATCCTTTGTAAAATCTTAAGAAGCATCCTCTTTTTCAAAGGAACAAAAGATTGGATTATCATATATGGTTAAAATGAAATAAAGGAAAAATGTATAAATTGTAATAATTTCTTAATGAAATTGTAAGGTTTTTAAATTATAATATATCTATAGTATATTTTTTAAATATAGTATACTTATTAAATAATTTAATTTATAATGAATTAATACATTATTATAATAATAATTGGGGTGATTAAGTGGATAGAAAAATCTATGTTGTATTGACACAGACAGGAACTTTTTTTTCAAGAGCTATAAAGCTATATACTAGATATAATTATAATCATACATCTATAGCCTTAGATAAAGAATTAAAGCAATTATATAGCTTTGGAAGAAGAAAAATATATTTTCCACTTCATGCTGGTTTTGTTAGAGAACAAATTGATGGAGGAATATTTAAGCTATATAAAAGTACATCCTGTAGAGTTTATGAATTAAGTGTTACAGAAGATGAATATAATGAAGTTAAAGAGATTATAGATCGATTTGAAAGTGAACATGATAGATATAAATATAATTTTTTAGGCATTTTAGCTATAATGTTACACATACCTTATCAAAGAAGATATCATTTTTTATGCTCACAATTTGTGGCTTACGTACTAAAAGAAGGTAAAATCATAAACTTTGATAAAGATGTTTCTTTAGTGAAACCAGAGGATTTCGATGGAATAGAAAAGGGACAAGTAGTTTATAGTGGCTTATTAAGCCATTATGCATACTAAAATTATAATTATATATTTGTGGAATTATATTTTATTATTTTAATATTTATTACAATGGCAGTAAGATACAAATATCTTACTGCTTTATTTTGGTATAATTGAATTGAAAATGATAAATTTAGTATGATATTTAAACTAAAATTTTAGTGTTAATTTTAAATGTGATATACATAAAAACATTAATAATATTTGTGTTTATATTAATTAATATGGTATTATATAAAATGTGCTAAAAAGAGATACTATATAAATTGAAGATAATTTTAAATTTAAATAAAGGAGTTAAGGTAATGAGTGATTATATAAAGGAGATAGAGAAAAGAAGAACCTTTGCTATAATTTCCCACCCAGATGCAGGTAAAACTACACTTACTGAAAAATTACTTTTATATGGGGGAGCAATAAGACTAGCAGGATCTGTTAAAGCAAGAAAGACATCTAAGCATGCTGTTTCTGACTGGATGGAAATTGAGAAGAAGAGAGGAATTTCTGTTACATCTTCAGTAATGCAGTTTGGATATGAGGGATATTGTATAAACATATTAGATACTCCAGGACACCAGGACTTTAGTGAAGATACATATAGAACACTTATGGCTGCAGATAGTGCAGTAATGGTTATTGATGGAGCAAAAGGGGTAGAGGATCAAACTAGAAAGCTATTTCATGTTTGTAGTATGAGAGATATTCCAATATTTACTTTTGTAAATAAGATGGATAGAGAAACAAGAGACCCTTTTGAACTTATGGAAGAGATAGAAAATGAATTGGGTATAAAATCATATCCAATAAACTGGCCTATAGGTACAGGTATGCACTTTAAAGGTGTTTATGATAGAAATAATAAACAAATTCATATTTTTAAAGCTGGAGATCATGGACAGTTAGAAGTAAGTGAGACTGTTATAGATTTAGAGGATGAATCAGCAGCTAGAGAGGCTATAACCGATAGTCTATATGAAAAATTACTTGAGGACATAGAATTATTAGATATAGCTGGAGATGCCTTTGATGAAGAAAAGGTGAGAGTTGGAGAACTTACCCCTGTATTTTTCGGTAGTGCTTTAACTAATTTTGGTGTAGAACCATTTTTAGAGAACTTCTTAAAGTTAACTACAGCGCCATTAGGAAGAAATTCTGATATAGGAAAGATAGAGGCAACAGATGATAACTTTTCTGCTTTTGTATTTAAAATTCAAGCTAATATGAATAAGGCTCATAGAGATAGAATTGCTTTTATGAGAATATGTTCAGGTCAATTTGAAAAAGGTATGGAAGTTTATCATGTTCAAGGTGGAAATAAAATAAAGCTAGCACAACCTCAACAATTTTTAGCTCAAGATAGAGAAATTGTTGATAATGCTTATGCTGGAGATATTATAGGAGTATTTGACCCAGGTATATTTAGTATAGGTGATACCCTTTGTTCACCAAGCAAGAAGTTTAAGTTTGAAGGAATTCCAACCTTCGCACCAGAACACTTTGCAAGGGTTAGAACTGTAGATACTATGAAGAGAAAACAGTTTATAAAGGGTGTAACACAGATAGCTCAAGAGGGAGCAATTCAAGTATTTAAAGAGCTTCACATAGGAACAGAACAAATTATAGTAGGAGTTGTAGGAGTTCTTCAATTTGAAGTTTTAGAATTTAGATTAAAAAATGAATATAATGTAGATATAAAAATGGATATGCTTCCATATAGAAATATTAGATGGATTGAAGCTTTAGAAGGTAAAGTTGATGATTTAAGTTTAACAAGTGATTCTAAAGTTGTTAAGGATATTAAAGATAGAGACTTACTTATATTCCAAAATGATTGGGGTATTAGTTGGGCACTAGATCACAATAAGGGCTTAGTTTTATCTAATATTAGTAAAGGTGAATAATAGAAAAATTCCTCAAGTTTCTTTGAGGAATTTTTTTATTTAACTATTGAATTTATTTTTTACAGTTAGGTATTCTTCTATGTAGTCCATGGCAATAGTTAGAAGAGCTACTGCAATTATTAAATTAATTAAATTTCCTCCCATAACAAAAAATAAACCAATTAAAACTACTAATAGTAAAAAGCTACCAAACCAACGAAGATACATCATATATGTCAATCCTTTCTACATCCAAGTAAAGTAATAAGTTAGATCTTTTGACTATTTTCTCAAAAATATATAGGATTATAAGATCTGAAAGTCAAAGTTAAAATTATTTTGTGTAAAATATTTAATATTATTCTTTTATATTAAAAAATAAGGTTGAAATTCTTTAGATTTAATGTATAATTTAATTGTATGGATACTAAATTTGTTGTATGGGTACAATATTGCATAATCATAAAGGGGGACTTAAAATGAAAGAAAAGGCATCAATAAAAGCATCGAGAAATAGTTTTAGAATTATTGAAATAGTTCAAATAGGACTTATGGCAGCGTTAACATATATAGCAACTGCAGTTATAGCTATACCAGTGGGAGATAATGCAGTTTTACATATAGGTGATGCAGTACTATTTTTATGTGCCATCTTACTAGGAAAAAAACGAGGAGCTGTGGCCGCTGCTATAGGTATGACATTTTTTGATTTGTTTTCTCCATACTATATATGGGCGCCATTTACCTTTATTATAAAAGGAGTTATGGCATATATAGCAGGAGCTATAGCCTATAGAGGTGATTATCAAGGAGATAAAGTTTGGAATAACTTATTTGCATTCATTGTAGCCGGAATAGTTATGATTTTTGGATATTTTTTTGCTGGAGGTTGCTTAAATCACTTTGTATATGGAATACCAACTATTGGACAAGGATTTATAGTGGCTTTAAAGGATATACCAGCTAATATACTTCAAGTAGCAGGGGGAATTGCTATAGCATTACCACTTTCCATACCGTTAAAAAAATATTTAGCTAAATATTTATAATTGATAGAGCATCACTAAAGTTGGTGCTTTATTTTTTTATATTTTGGGGCAAACTAAATTAAAATAAAAAATTAACCTATTGACAATATATAAATGGAGTACTATTATGTAGATATACCCCCTGAGGGGGGAGGGGAGGTAAATGATGAGTGAAGAAAGAAAAAAAGCTTTGCAATTGTTAAAAACAGCAAGGGGTCAGATAGATGGGATTATCAAAATGATAGAAGAGGGGAGGTATTGTATCGATATTTCTAATCAAATCTTAGCATCACAAGCTTTATTAAAGAAATCAAACTTAGAAATTTTAAAAGGACACTTAAATCATTGTGTTAAGGATGCAGCAATAAATAATAATATGGATGAAAAGATTGTGGAAATAAATAATATATTAGAAAAGATAATTACAAAATAAAGAAGGTGAAAACATGGATAATAAATCATTTAAAATAGAAGGTATGACTTGTTCTGCTTGTGCAAATAGAGTAGAGAGAGCAATTAGTAAGTTAGAGGGGGTTGAAAAAGCAAATGTAAATTTTGCTACAGAAACTTTAACTGTAGATTTTAATAAGGAAAATTTAAATTCTCATAAGATTGAGGAAGCTGTAGTTAAAGCTGGGTATGGCGTAAAGAAAAATGTAAAAACCTACAATTTTAAAGTAGAAGGCATGACTTGTTCTGCCTGTGCTAATAGAGTAGAAAGAGTAACTAAAAAACTAGATGGAGTAGAAAATGCTACGGTAAATTTTGCCACAGAAAAGCTTACTATAAAAGTAAATGAAGATGAGATATCCTATGGTGATATAAAAGCAGCAGTAGATAAAGCTGGGTATAAGTTAATTAAAGAGGAAGTAAAAGATAAGGAAAAACAAGGAGAGGAAAAAAGTGAAGCTAGTAAATTACTTACAAGGTTCATATCTTCCCTAATTTTTACAGTTCCACTACTAATTATAACAATGGGTCACATGGTAGGGATGCATCTTCCATCTATAATAGATCCTATGACAAATCCGTTAAACTTTGCATTAATTCAGTTGATACTAACCTTACCAGTAATGATAGCTGGATATAAGTTTTATAAGGTAGGACTTAAAAATTTAGTTAAACTAAGTCCTAATATGGACTCACTAATATCCATAGGAACTTTGGCTGCTTTTATATACGGTATATTTGCTATATATAAAATAATGCAAGGGGATCATAAGTATGCAATGCATCTATATTTTGAATCTGCTGCAGTAATACTAACCTTAATAACCTTAGGTAAATATTTAGAAGCGGTATCTAAAGGTAAAACCTCTCAAGCTATAAAGGCTTTAATGGGTTTAGCTCCTAAAACAGCAACTATAATTAGAGATAACAAAGAAATTGTAGTACCTGTAGAAGAGGTTATAGTTGGGGATATAGTACTAGTAAAACCAGGTGAAAAGTTACCAGTAGATGGAGAAGTTATAGAAGGAAATACATCTATAGATGAATCAATGCTTACAGGAGAGAGCATACCCGTTGAAAAATCTATGGGAAGTAGTGTAATAGGGGCTAGTATTAATAAAACAGGATTTATTAAGTATAAGGCCACTAGAGTTGGTAGAGATACTGCTCTTGCACAAATAGTTAAGCTAGTAGAAGATGCTCAAGGTTCAAAAGCACCTATTGCTAAACTAGCAGATGTTATATCAGCCTACTTTGTACCTGTAGTTATAGGGCTTGCTGTAATTGCTTCAGTGGGTTGGTTGATTGCTGGTGAAACACCTATATTTTCTCTTACTATATTTATTGCAGTACTGGTTATTGCCTGCCCATGTGCTTTAGGTCTTGCTACTCCAACTGCCATTATGGTGGGAACAGGAAAGGGTGCTGAAAATGGTGTTTTAATTAAAGGTGGAGAACCATTAGAGACTACTTATAAATTAAAAACCATAGTATTTGATAAAACAGGAACTATAACAGAGGGAAAACCTAAGGTTACAGATATTATAACTAATGGTGAATCAGAGGAAGAAATTCTAATTTTAGCAGCTAGTGCAGAGAAGGGATCAGAGCATCCACTTGGTGAAGCCATTGTTAAAGATGCAGAGGAAAAAGGGTTGAGCCTTAAAGTAATCGATAAATTTAATGCTATTCCAGGACATGGTATAGAAGTAGAAATAGATAAAAAATCTATTCTTCTAGGAAACAAAAAACTTATGATGGAAAAAAACATTAATATTTCAAGTTTAGATGAAACTTCTGATAGATTAGCTTCAGAGGGAAAAACACCAATGTATATAGCTATAGATGGAAATGCTGCTGGAATTATAGCTGTAGCAGATACTGTTAAAGCAAGTAGTAAAAATGCTATAGAAAGTCTGCACAAAATGGGCATAAAAGTAGCTATGATAACTGGAGATAATAAGAGAACGGCGGATGCCATTGCAAAACAAGTTGGTATAGATATAGTATTATCAGAGGTTTTACCAGAGGATAAAGCAAATGAAGTGAAAAAGCTTCAAGTTGATGGAAATAGAGTAGGCATGGTTGGTGATGGTATTAATGATGCTCCAGCCCTTGCCCAGGCTGATATAGGAATAGCAATAGGATCTGGAACAGATGTAGCCATTGAATCAGCAGATATAGTTCTTATGAGAAGTGATTTAATGGATGTAATATCAGCCATAAAACTAAGCAAAGCAACTATTAAAAATATAAAGGAAAATTTATTCTGGGCCTTTGGTTATAACGTATTAGGAATACCGGTGGCTATGGGAGTATTACACATTTTTGGTGGCCCATTATTAAATCCTATGATAGCTGCAGGAGCTATGAGTCTAAGTTCAGTATCAGTATTATTAAATGCATTGAGACTTAGAAGATTTAAAGCTTAATATTCCTATTTATATAGGAAACTATATAAATATTAAGCTATATAAATAGGAAACTATATAAATAGTTAACTATTTGTTCTGTTTATCAGGGTTTAAAGGCATTTGATAATTTTAATGATAATATTAAATTATCATACTAATATATATTTTAGGAGGAGAAAGCGATGAAAAAGAAAATATTAATTGAAGGAATGAGCTGTAAAAACTGTGTAGCTCACGTAAAAAATGCTCTAGAAGAGTTAGCTGGAGTTTCAGAAGTAGAAGTTAATTTAGAGGGGAAATATGCTTTAGTAGAAGCTACTGAAAGTAATGATGTTTTAAAAGCTACTATAGAAGAAGAAGGATATGATGTAGTAGGCATAGAATAAAATTACCATAAATTATATAACAGAAAAATAATTAAATGTCTTAAAGGTTACTAGATTTTTATGAAAGTAAACTTTAAGGCATTTTTATTACCTATGGTTTTAAGAAGGTATATTTAAGAATAATCTATTATGTATATAAAATAATAATAATGTGATAATTATTCACATATAATTAAAATAACAGAAATATATAAGTTAATAGGAACTATTGATTAAATATTCTGAATATTATATAATATAACTATTAAAGTTAATGTATTTTATTAAAAAGTTTGGGGGCGTTTAAAATGATTCAAGTATTTTGTAAAGAAAAAGGCTCTGGGAAAACAAAAGCATTAATGAATTTAGCTAATTCAAAGGTAAGTAGCTCAAAAGGAAATCTAGTGTATATCGATGATGACACAAGAGGACTCCTACGTATTCATAAGAACATAAGGTTTATATGTTCTAAAGACTTTAATATTCATAATTACAAAGATTTTTACGGTTTTATATGTGGCATAATATCTAAAGACTATGATGTGGAAAGTATATTTATAGACGGTATTTTGAGTGACATATGTAATGATGCGGATGATTTTGGTTCAATACTAAATAAATTAGAATATTTATCAGAAAAATTTAAAGTTGACTTTTATGCCAACGTTAGTTGTGAAGAAAATAATATACCAGATACTATTAAAAAATATGTTGTTTAGAGAAAATTAGTATTTACTCTTGAAAAATGATAATAATAATAGTAATATGTATTTAAAATAGAATATAGTAAGAGACGATGAAGAAAAGAAGTAATTAAATGAATTTTAAAGAGAGCTGATGAGTGGTGTAAATCAGTAAAGGATTTTAATGAAATACATTTTAGAGTCTTAGGTCGAAGTAGTAGTAGGCTGTTACGGTTTCCTAACGTTATTAAGGAAGAGAATAATTTAAATGTTTTTAAAGATTTTAAATTATAAATTTGGGTGGTACCACGGAAATTTTCGTCCCTAGTATTTTTATACTAGGGACTTTTTTAGTTTCTTAATTATATTTGTTAAAATTGAAATCATAGCCGAAGATTAAAGTAAAAAAACTATAAGATGTTGGAGGAAGTTATGGAAAATTACAATGTATATGACGTTTTAAAGGAACGTGGATTTTTAAAGCAATTAACACATGAAGAAGAAATGAAAGAAATATTTGCAAAGGAAAAGGTAACTTTTTATATAGGATTTGATCCCACAGCAGATAGTCTTCATATAGGACATTTTATTGCTATGATGTTTATGTCTCATATGCAAAAGGCAGGGCATAGACCCATAGCTTTAGTTGGTGGTGGTACTGCAATGATAGGTGATCCATCAGGTAGAACAGATATGAGAAAAATGCTAACTAAAGAGGAAATTGATCACAATATATCTTGTATAAAAGGTCAACTTTCAAGGCTAATAGACTTTAGTGATGATAAAGCAATCCTAGAAAATAATGCAGACTGGCTTTTAGATTTAAATTATGTGGATTTTATAAGAGATATAGGTTCACACTTCTCAGTTAATAGAATGCTTACTGCTGAGTGCTTTAAACAAAGATTAGAAAAAGGATTATCCTTCTTAGAGTTTAACTACATGTTAATGCAAGGATATGATTTCTACGTATTGAATAAAAAGTATGATTGCACAATGGAATTAGGTGGAGATGATCAGTGGTCAAATATCTTAGCTGGAATGGAACTTATCAGAAGAAAAGAAGGTAAATCAGCTTATGGTATGACATGTTCACTACTTACAAATAGTGAAGGAAATAAGATGGGTAAAACAGCCAATGGGGCAGTATGGCTTGATCCTAATAAAACATCACCATTTGAATTCTACCAATACTGGAGAAACATTGATGATGCAGATGTAGAGAAGTGTCTATGCCTACTAACATTTGTTCCAATGGATGAAGTAAGAAGACTTTCAGCTTTAGAAGGAGCAGAAATTAACGAAGCTAAAAAGGTTCTTGCTTATGAGGTTACAAAACTTATCCATGGAGAAGAAGAAGCAGAAGGAGCTAAAAAGGCTGCAGAAGCTCTATTTAGTGGTGGAGTAGACATGAGCAATGTACCTACAGTAGAAATTGCTGAAGATATGAAATCTGCTTTAATTCTTGATATAATAGCACAAACAGGTATTGTTCCATCTAAGAAAGAAGGAAGAAGACTTATAGAGCAAGGTGGACTTACTATAAATGATATAAAAATAGAAGATGTTAATGAAATATTTAATGAAAGCTACCTAGAAAAGGATGGATATGCCTTAATAAAAAGAGGAAAGAAAAAATTCTATAAATTAGTGATAGCTTAGTAAAAAAAATTATGAGTATGCCTAATGGTATACTCATTGTTTTTGTAATATACTTCACTAAAATGAAAATGATACGATTAGTTTAATAGGGGGTGAAGTCTATGTCAAATGTATGGAAAATTAATATGGTACAAAACTATACAACAAGAGATGATTTTAACAAGCTCACCTTTAAAAAAGGAGATTCATTTTCTGCTAGAATTTTAAGGTTAGAGGGAAGTACAACTGATGTTATAATAAAGTTACTTGATGGAAGAGTATTTCCGGCAAGGGTAGATGGAGAAATACTTCAAGAAAATTTAGATGATTATATGTTTAAATTTCAACTAGATGGATTTGAAGGAGGAAAATTCCTTCTTAGAATATTAGAATCAAATGTTATAGATAGCCTTGGGAACAATGGTGACTCAGCTATTAAAGATCCATTAATGGAAGAACTACTTAAGAATTTAGATTTTCCAGTAGGCAAAGAGGATGTGCCTATATTAAAATCTATGCTTAAGAACAATATTCCAATTACAGAAGAAAATCTTTTAGAAATTAAGGGACTTAAGGAATTTATAGATCAAAGCAATAATTCTCCTAAGGAGTTAAATAAATTCATTGATAAATTTATAGAAGCTAAAGGAATACAAAATAATAGTTCTGAAGCTAAACAAATAAAAGAAACTTTAGGTAGAGTTTTAAATGAAATCAAGAATTTAAAGATAGATGATGTATTTGTTATGAAAGCCCTAGATATAAAGCTAAATGAACATAATATCAAAGCTTTTTCAAAGGTTATATCTAATGAATACAGTATTTTACCAGAGATAAAGGAAACTACCAATGTTATTAAAGAGCAGATTATTGGCAATATTAATAAAGATACACAGGGAGAAGCTATTGTTAATAGAAATTCAACTTTCATTGAAGGTGATAAATTAATATATTCTGAAAAAGATAGTTCTCAACCTATGGTATCAATAAAGGAAAGCTTAGAAAATAAAGAAGCTATATTATCTTCAGAAAAGATGGTAAACAAAGAAGGAAAGCATTCTAATGATATTATAAATGAAAGAACAATAGGAATAGTCAATGATGAAGATGATCTACTGGGGAAAATGGCATCTCACGGCAATGACGAAGTAGATAGCACTAATAAACTCTTTAAGCAGCTTAAATCAGATATCATGGTAGATAGAAGTATAACAAGCAATATGGTAAAGGATGAATTAAGAGAAAAAATATCCTTTATAAAAAATGATTTAATGGAATTAATTAAGTTATCCCAGAAAGAAACTAGTACTTTTAATAATGTGATTCAAAACTTAGAAACCAAGTTTCAAGAGTTTAAAATGTTTAATACAATAAATAATAATTATTATTTTCTTAATGTTCCACTGGATATGAAAGATAAGGAATATGATTGTAAGCTGATTATTAAGGATGAAAGAAGTAAAGGAAAAAAGTTAGATACTGAAAATATTAAAATAGCGGCTAGTGTAGCCACTGTAAATATGGAAAAGGTAGATGCTTATTTAACCGTTAATAAAAATTCAGCCACTATTGAAATAGAGAGTGAAGCCACATATGTAAAGATATTAGAAAGATTTAAGGGAAAGTTAATTAACGACTTAATGGATAGTAAGTATATGTTTAATATTTTTATAAAAGAGAAAAAACATGATTTTTCTTTTTCAAATTGCAGAAGTTTCTTTGAAGATGATGATTTCACTACAATTAATACTAGAGTTTAGCTAGGAGTGTGCTTATATGGAAGATAGAAAGAGAAAAAAAGCAGCAGCTTTAAAATATGAATATGGGCAGAATGCTCCAAAGGTTACAGCAGCAGGTATGGGTAATGTAGCTGATAAAATCCTTGAAGAAGCAGAAAAAAGTGATGTACCTATTGTATATAATGATGAACTTGCAGATATGCTTACTAAAGTGGATATAGATAGTGAAATTCCTTATGAGCTTTATGATGTAGTGGCAAAGGTTATAGCCTATGTTATGGAGATAGATAATAAGTACAAATAAATTTAAATAAAAAGATTATGAAATAGATAGTAGGTGGTTAAGTGGCATTATATGCAATTTCAGATCTTCATCTAGCCTCCACAGGAGAAAAGCCTATGGATATATTTGGGGAAAAATGGAGCAATCATGATGAAAAAATAAAAGAAAATTGGATTAGAATTGTGAAAGATGAAGATACAGTATTAGTAGCAGGGGATATTTCATGGTCTATGAATATGGAAAATGGCAAGGTTGATTTAGAATTTATAAATAATCTTCCGGGGAGAAAAATATTTGTTAGGGGAAACCATGACTATTGGTGGACTGGAATTACTAAGCTTAATTCTATGTTTCAGAGGATGGAGTTTATCCAAAATAATTTTTTCGTATATGAGGATTATGCTATATGTGGAAGTCGGGGATGGATTTTAAAGAATAATCCCAAATTTAATTCTCACGATAAAAAAATCTATGATAGAGAACTTATAAGATTAAGATTTTCCATAGATGCAGCAATAAAAAGTGGTTTTAAAAAAATAATATGTATGATTCATTATCCACCTATATTTCCTAATATGCAGGAAAATGAATTTTTAGAAATGTTTAAGGAATATAACGTGGATAAGGTAATCTATGGACATCTTCATGGTGGAGGACTTTTAAATGTCTTTGAAGGAGAAAAAGATGGGGTTGAGTATATTTTAACATCCTGTGATTATATAGATTTTGCTCCTATTAAGATTTTAGATTAATAAAAAATTCAATAAAAGTCATATAAAATACCATAAAAAATACCATTATATGATATAATTAAATACGGATTAATAGAATTGGTTAGTAAAGGAATGACATATATGGCAGTTATTGAGTGGAAGAGTTTTTTAATTCCATACGACCAAGCAGTAGAGGAATTAAAAGTAAAGTTTAGAAGTATAAGAAGAGAATTAAGAAAGAAAAATGAATACTCACCTATTGAATTTGTAACGGGTAGGGTTAAAGAGGTTTCCAGTATACTAGAGAAAGCTAATAAATTTGATATACCTTTAGATAGAATCCAGTATGAAATGGAAGACATTGCTGGACTGAGAATCATGTGCCAATTTGTAGATGATATAGATAAAGTAGTAAATATAATACGTGAAAGAAAAGACATGCATATAATTTATGAAAAAGATTATGTTACTAATGTAAAATCTAGTGGTTATAGAAGTTATCATATGATTATAAAGTATCCAGTAAATATGGCATCTGGAATGTGTGAAGTGCTTGCTGAATTTCAAATAAGAACTTTGGCAATGAACTTCTGGGCTACAGTGGAACATTCTTTAAATTATAAATATAAGCATGCTATACCAATAGACATTAAAGGAAAGCTTAAAAGTGCAGCAGATGCAGCCTTTAACTTAGATACAGAAATGTTAGCAATAAAAGATGAAATAAAGGATGCTCAAAAGCTATTTGAGGTAAAATCTTCTTTAGTAAGTAATATAGTGGAAAATATATTAACTATATCTTCCCTAGGGAAAACTGGAGAAGCATCAAGGTTTACAGAAGAGCTTAATAAGTTATTAGAAGTAGGAGATGTATTTGAACTTACAAGCCTATTAGAAGAAACTAAAAAGGTTCTTGAAAGGTACAAATAATTCATTGGTACAAAAGTTTTATATTCCTCATATGATGATATAAGCAATATTTCATGAGGTATAAAATGAGTGAGCAATTAATTAAATTTCAATCAACTACTTATGGAGATAAGTATGTAGATGCTAAGGTTGAAACTGGTGATGATAACAGAGGTGTTATCTATGGTAGAGTAATTGATAAAAATAATAAACCAATTAGTGATGCAGTAGTAAAGTTAATCATACTTGAAGATCCAAATGACCCATTAAGTATACTACCTATAACCCATACTTTTACAGATGAATATGGTCAATTTTTATTTGGTCCATTACCACCAAATAAGACCTATCTAATAAAAATATGGCATGATGATATTTATGTTAGGCCTGTTACCATAAAAGATAAAGAAGCAAGACATAGTTTCATAACCATAAGAGAAGGTAAAAATTCTGATAATAGTGAAAGAAAATTACCAATAAATCATAGTGAAAAATAAAACAGAGGAGATTTTCCTCTGTTTTTTTATTAGATTAATTAGCTACTATATTTACAAGTCTACCTTTAATAACTATAACTTTTCTTACAGTTTTTCCTTCAAGGTTAGATTTTATCGTTTCATCATTTAAAGATGCTTCTTTTATTTCATCCTCAGAAGAAGAAGTTGCAACATTTATTTTTGCTTTAATTTTACCATTAATTTGAATAGCAATTTCTACTTCATCTTTAACTAAAGCAGCTGGATTAAATTCTGGCCATTTTTCATTAAATACTGAGTAACCCATTCCAAGGTTTTCCCATTGTTCTTCACTGAAGTGAGGAGCAAAAGGAGCTAAAAGCTTAATATAATCAACTAATACTTCTTTTAAGAAATCAGTATTTTTAACAGCTTCATTTAGATACTTATTAAGAGCATTGGTAAACTCCATAAGTCTTGCAATGGCAGTGTTGAATTGAAGCTTTTCAGCATCCTCACTAACACCTCTAATTGCAAAGTGTCTCCAATAGTTAAGCTCTTTTTCAGGTGCTTCTATTACATTTTTAGAAGACTTGTTACAGTTAATTTCTGAAATTGATGTTTCAAGAATTCTTTCTATTCTATCTACAAATCTACCAATAGATTTTAATCCATCATCACTCCAAGCTCCGCCATCAGTGTATCCAAATCCAAACATTAGGTACATTCTAAATACGTCAGAGCCATATTCTTTGATGTAGTCATCAGGAGATATTGTATTACCTTTAGACTTACTCATTTTCTGTCCATCTGGTCCTAGGATTAAGCCTTGGTGAGTTAATGATAGGAATGGTTCATCAAAGTTTAGAAGTCCCATATCTCTAAGAGCCTTAGTGATAAATCTTGCATATAGAAGGTGCATACAAGCATGTTCAGGACCACCTACATATTTATCTACTGGAAGCATCTTATTTATTATTTCACTATCAAATGCTTTTTCACTATTTTTATTATCTGCATATCTCAAATAATAGAAAGATGAACATACAAAGGTATCTAAAGTATCTTCATCACGGTGTGCAGCACCTCCACACTTAGGACAAGTTGCATTTATAAAGTCTTCAGATTTTGCAAGAGGAGATTTTCCATCTGGTGCAAACTCTACATTGTATGGAAGTTCTACAGGTAATTGAGCTTCTGGCACTGGAACAGTTCCACACTTGTCACAGTGAATCATTGGAATTGGAGCACCCCAATATCTTTGTCTAGATACTAGCCAGTCACGTAGTCTGTAGTTAATTTGTTTTTTACCAAGAACTAACTTTTCAAGCTCAGTAACCACTGCATCCTTAGCTTCTTCTCCCTTAAGACCATCAAATTTTCCACTATTTATCATTGGACCATATTCAGTGAATGGAAGAGCATCTCCACCTTCTATAACTCTTTCTATTGGAAGATTATATTTTTGTGCAAAAGTATAGTCACGGTCATCATGAGCTGGAACTGCCATTACTGCACCTGTACCATAAGTATTAAGTACATAGTCTCCAACCCATATTGGAATCTCACGGCTGTTTATAGGATTTATAGCATAGGATCCGGTGAATACTCCTGTTTTTTCTCTAGAGATAGACTGTCTTTCTATATCACTTTGCTTTGCAGATGTTTCTTTATAAGCTTCAATAGCAGCCTTATTTTCTTCTGTAGTAAGCTTTTCAACTAATTCATTTTCAGGAGCAAGAACAACGTAGCTAACTCCAAATAAAGTATCAACTCTTGTGGTAAATGTGTTGAATTCAATATTAGAATCCTTAACTTTAAAAGTTACTTCTGAACCAGTTGATCTTCCAATCCAGTGTTTTTGCATAGCTTTAGTTTTTTCTGGCCAATCAAGACCATCAAGTTTTTCTAAAAGCTCATCTGCATAGTCTGTGATTTTAAGGAACCATTGAGTTAAGTTTTTCTTTGTTACTTCACTTTCACATCTTTCACAATGACCTTCTACAACTTGCTCATTTGCAAGTACTGTGTTACAGCTAGGGCACCAGTTTACTGGAGCATTTTTTCTGTAAGCAAGACCTTTTTCATACAATTTTAGGAATAACCATTGGGTCCACTTATAATAATCTGGTCTACAAGTAACAACTTCATTTTCCCAGTTGAACATTGCACCCATTGCTTTAAGTTGTTTTTCCATAGTTTCAATATTTTTATCAGTAGAGTCTTTAGGATGTATCCCAGTTTTAATTGCAAAGTTTTCTGCTGGAAGACCAAAAGCATCAAATCCCATTGGTTGGAATACATTATATCCTTGCATTCTCTTCATTCTAGCCCATGAATCTACTGGTCCGTAGTTAAACCAGTGTCCTGCATGTAATTGGCTTCCTGAAGGGTATGAGAACATTTCAAGAACGTACAATTTTTTATCCATATTGTTTTCATCGAATTTATATAGGTTTGTTTCTTCCCATTTTTCCTGCCATTTTTTATCTGTAGCAGTTCCATATCTAGCCATAGTAATCCTCCTTGTTTGATAAATATCAAATATTATTTTAAATAAAAAAAAGCTTTCATCTCTTATGAAAGAGACGAAAACTATAATTCCGCGGTACCACTCTATTTAGACCATAAAGGTCTCCCTTGATAATATAACGGTTAAATCCGTACTTGCTTTTAACAAGTAAGCTCCCAGGCAAGTTCATATAAGCTTATTACTACATTACACCAAGCTGTAGCTCTCTTTAAATAAGTAATTATATTACTACTCCTCATCACTGCAATAAATAATTTAGTTTTTAAAAATTATACATTAAGAGTGAAGTAAATGTCAAGGGATTTGAATATTATATCCCTAAAATTTGAATTTTTTAGTTCTCACACTATTTATGAATACCGTAAGAACATAGTCAAATATAAAGAAGGCCACATTTCCACCTACAAACATAATTATTAAAGGATATCGTAGTTCAATAGTAGGCATAAATAATTGTTTATATAAAAGAAATGATATAAAGGTTATCACATTAAAATAAACTAGTTTTAATATGATTTCTATAGTTGTATTTCTTTTTTGCTCTATAAAAAATTTTACTATGCCATAGGGACCAAAGATTAGCACATAAAAAAGACAAAGAGTTTTGTCTGGGATTATGAAATAAGCTAATACAGAGGAGCCTATATATACTAATAAAGTAGTTTTCATATCAGCAATAAGTATTCCCAGGGGAATAAGTGCTGAAGCTAAGCCTAATAAAAATAAAGTGTTAAAGGTAATAAAATTAGCGGCATACAAGATAATAAGAGTGAAAGCAATAAGCATACCGCCCTTTGCCATATTCGAAGCCTTATTTTCTTTCATAGTAACCTCCTTTTAACAACAACTAATACAATCTCCACCCATACATTCACAACAAGTATCTAACATCCAAATATTTAAGCAAGTATTGCACATGTCATTAGAACTATTTCTTTGACCATAATAGGTACTTCTATAGTTATTTTGTGTATGATTTAATTGATTAAGCATTTGTCTATATTCAAAGTTATTAGGATCCATTCTACAAGCTGTATTTATTAAATTATTTGCGCTATCGTACCAACCTTTTCTAAGATGTACAACCCCCATTAAAAAGTTCCATTCAGCAGTTCTATTAGTCATAGCATTAAGTTTCGATTCTGCGCCGCCTATATTTCCTCTATTAATATCCATTCTAACAGATTGAAGATTAGGATCATTGTAGCTGTTAGAACCACCACCATAGGTTGAGGAAGGATTTCCATAGCTAGAAGATCCATTACTAGTATTACCTTTTTTACTTAATACGTCATAAGCTTCGTTTATCTCTCTAAGTTTTTCTTCTGCTAAATCTTTTAGCGGGTTATTAACATACTTGTCTGGATGATATTGTTTTACTAGCTCTCTATAAGCTTTTTTGATTTCATCTTGAGAGGCATTTTCTTTAACTCCAAGTACTTCATAAGGATTATTCATGTTTTTTGTCACTCCTTGATTTTATAGTTTCTATTTTATTCATAAGTCCTAATTGTAAAATATTAAATAGTAAGTCTTTATTTTTATTTATAGGAAGTTTATCTAAAGCTTCAGAAGTAGAATTCGCACTCATTATTAGGTTAAATTCTATTCTATTGCCCTCTTTAATAATTAAGTCTTCATAGGGTAGGTTTTCAACATTGAAGGCTTTGTTAATGGCGTTAAATTTATGTTTCTCCATATCTTCCTTTAAATCATCAAAGGCATCTATTATATAAATCCATCTCCCTAGATTATATCCTAAATTATATAAATCATTAAAAAAGTTTTCATTTTTATAATAGTAAGAGATTATAAAAGCTGTTAAAGAAGCAAAAGGGTCACTGAGTTCATCAATAGATATCACATTCTGAGATTTTTCAAGAGAACTTAATTTATTTATATTTTCTTCTATATTAACTAAAATTGGAGATAAGTCCTCTTTAGATTTATTTATAAATTTTTTTATGTACATAGAAATAAACTTTTTACTTAGAGAATTATCATCATTATAATCATCTAATAATTTGTAGTATACTAGGGACACGTTACAAAAGGCAGCATAATCTAAAGCTCTATTACCTATAACCTTAGGCTTTTTTTTCATAGGATGAGCTATACATTTAGTAACTACATACTTATGTTTACTGTATTCTAAACTATCCAAAAGTATACCTAAAAAAGTCATATCATAATTTAAAGTCATTCTGCATAAATTAGAAAAATTATTTTTTATAGATATACATAACCCACAATAGTAAGCTTTGAACATTTCATAGTCTTTAATTTTTAATTCCATTTTATAGGGTGTTACATAACCAAACATTATACTCCTTTTACTGATCCTTCACCATTTAATATTTCAAAGATTGTTTTAGAGGTGGTATCCTCCATAGTATATCCAAGTAAAGCTACAATTTCTTTTATTTCTTCCTCATCCGTTGATTCTATTTCTAAATAAGGAAAGGGACAAAAGCTCTTATCATTTATATCAATTTCAATAAGAGAATTCTTATATTTATAACTTTCTCTATGTTTTTTTATTGATGCTACTAGCTCAAGACCAAGGGAGGTGAAGATTTGACTTCCAATGGTGCTATTGTCTATAACAATTTCATTTTCTTCCATAACCTTATACTTTTCTTGGCTTAGAAGTTTTTTTGTAGTCATATAATTTATTATTACATTATTTAAATTATCTTCCACTATTCTAATTCTAGCATAACCTTTTTTACTTAGCAGTCTTCTATCTGGAAAATCATAGAGGTTATTAACTTGATTTTCATCCTTAACTTTTTCACAGCCTAGACTGTTAAGTTTAGATTTTATTTCATCTACATCTATCTTTAAGATTCTAGTTTCCATTTCTTCCAAGGATAGCACCCCTTTTTCTTTAATGATGACATTATACCTTATGTTTAAGATTATAACAAATTTTATTGATATTGTTAAAAAAAAATATATAATTATTCTTATACTGTTAAAAATCTATAGTAGATATACTAGAATAGTAAATATACATAAAGATATGTATACTAAAATTTATGGAGGTAAGTGATGGAGTATATAAATGAAATTAATATAAATGAAGCTATTATTCATATTTTAGATAACAATTCCGATGAGCCAGTTTTAAATGAGTATCCCTTAGAATTAGCAGAAGAGGTGTATACTTTTATTTTTAAACACATTCAAAGATGTTTAAAGGATGAGGAACTTAAATATGCTATTTTTAATAAGGAGAGAAATATTGTAAAGGAAGTATGTCAAGAATATTTGAATGGAGAAAATAATCTAACAAATGTATCTAAGGAGTTAGCTAGTCAGATGTTTATCTTGATGAGATCAAAGGGGAGCATACCTTCCTGTGATTTGCTTACTGTATCCTTTACTACAGAGTATGGAGCATTTATAGGTATATTTAAGATGGATTATATTAAAAATTATATGCACAATGTAGAGTTTGTAGATGGAAAGATTGGAATAGATATAATACCTCAATTTACAGGACTGCCTTCAAGTAGTTCAAGGATACAAAAGTGTGCATTTATCAAGGCTATGGCTAGTGATAATCCTTATGATTTATTAGTAATTGATAAGCAAAGTAAAAGCAATAAAGAAAATAAAGAATATGGAGCTAATTATTTTATAGATAATTATTTAGGCTGTACTATAGTAGAAAATGAAAGAGATAAGACAAAGCAGTTTTTGAAAGTAGCAGAAAAATGGACTCAAAATGCCCTTAGTGAAAATGCAGAAGGACAAGAAACAGTACGTAGAGAAGTTAAGAAGAGGCTCAGAGAAGAAGATTCTATAGACTTGAATAATTTTGCAGAAGAAGTTTTTAAAGAAAATCAGTCTCTAAAAGAGAACTTTAGAACCTTTGCAATTGAAAGTGGAGTAAGTGAAACTGTAGATTTAGATAAGCAGTGGGTAGAAAAGAAATTGAAGAGAGTTAGGCTAAAAATAGATAAAGATATAGATTTATATATATCAGAAGAAGCTTATAATGATATTAATAGATTCGAAATTGAAAGAGTCGGGGATGGTAGTATTAATATGATAATAAAACATATTATCAATTATACTGAAAAGTAGATAAAATAAAAAAACATGGAATAAAAGTTCCATGTTTTTTTTATCTTATTTCATTGAGTCTATTGAACCTAAAACCGTTGTAATTTTATCTTCTACCAATTGTTGAAGATTAGTTCTTGCTACTCCAAGATATTTTCTTGGGTCAAACTCACTTGGTTTATCTGCAAATACTTTTCTACAAGAACCTGTAACACAAAGTCTTAGGTCTGTATCCATGTTAATTTTGCAAACAGCCATAGATGAAGCTTTTCTTAGCATTTCTACAGGTACTCCCTTAGCACCTTTTATGTCTCCACCATTTTCATTACACATTTCAACATATTTTGGATCTACAGCAGAAGCACCGTGAAGAACTATTGGATATTTTTCAAAACCAACTTCTTCTAATTTTCTTGTTATTGTTTCAAGTCTTTCAAAGTCAAGTTTAGCTTCGCCTTTAAATTTGTATGCACCGTGGCTTGTTCCAATAGCTATTGCTAATGAATCAACACCAGTTCTCTTAACAAAGTCAACTGCTTGGTCTGGATCAGTGTAAGTAGCATCTTTAGCAGATACATTTACATCATCTTCAACTCCAGCAAGTTTACCTAGTTCAGCCTCTACCACAACTCCATGAGCATGAGCATATTCTACAACTTCTTTTGTAAGTCTTACGTTTTCTTCATAATCATAGTGAGAACCATCAAACATAACAGAGGTAAATCCATTGTCTATACACTCTTTACAAAGTTCAAAAGAATCGCCGTGGTCTAGGTGAAGAGCTACATCAACTCCACTTTCCTCAACAGCAGCAAGTACCATATGTCTTAAATAAGCTGGTCTCATATATTTTATAGCTCCACTAGAGCATTGAAGTATTACAGCAGAGTTTTGAGCTTTAGCTCCATCTACAATTCCCTGAATTATCTCCATATTGTTAATATTAAAAGCTCCTATAGCATATTTGCCTTCAAAAGCCTTTTTAAACATTTCTTTAGTAGTTACTAATGCCATAACATTATTCCACCCTTCTATTTATAAGATTAAGTCTATAATTTTATTATAGTTCAATCTTTAGTTAAATGCTATATAGAAAACCATATTTTGAAATCGTAACCAAAAACTTATCAAAAAATGTTTCCTATTGATATAGATTCTAATTCTTTTACTTGGTTAATTAAAGTTTTTACCACGTGAATAGATGAAAGAGCTTCATCTTTATTTTTGCATTTAGAATATTGACTAAGCTTTATAACTTCACTATAAATGTTATCAAAGTCTGTATGATTTAAAAATAAAGTTAAGTTTGCCACGTGTCCTTCATAGATGTTTAACAATTCAAAAGACAACATATAGCTTTCATCCCAATTATCATTTACTATGTTTTCTTCTATTTCTGATGAAACATCTAAAAGCTTATCACAAGTTAATACTATATATTTGCTTGCAAAAAAAAGAATGAATATCATTAGAAAGAAGATGATGCATGTTGCTATCATGTTTTTCATTGTATAGGAACTCCTCCTTAACTCTCTTTTTCATTAGCACTAGCATTAGTAGTTTGATTTTTAAGTTGAAAGTAGAACTTTTGGTTATTTGAATAAACTATTGCAATGAGCACATCTTTATAGCTTTTAATATTATTTTTAGCTAGTTTTTCTTCTAACCAATAATTATCTTTTTTAATAGACTTAAGATTGGCCTTGTTTATAACACCATCTAATATTACGGGAATGGGAAGAGGTTCATCTTCTATTTTTATATTAAAATCTTCCCTTGTAGGTGGTTCATAGTCTTTGTAAGGAACAATAGATAGAGAACCATCAGTTTCTAAAATTGCATAATGTATTTCTTGTAAATTAAAATAACCATTTTGTCTAAGCTCACCTAAAAGGTCATCAAGATTATATCTAACTTGCTTTAATTCCTTCACATTTACTAGTCCGTCTTTTATAAGTATACTAGGTTGACCGTTTAGAATAGAGCGAATGTGTTCACTTTTAAGTTCTAAAAAGGAAGTCATTACTTGAAGAAAAACTAAAGTAGTTATAGGAACTATAGCATATATTAGCGGAATTCGGTTATCACCCATAGGGAGAGTTGCAAGTTCAGAAATCATTAGTGCAACTACAAAATCTACAGGTTCTAACTGACCAAGCTGTCTTTTACCCATAACTCGCATAATGAAAATTAAATAAACATATAGTATAACTGTTCTAATTATAAGTATAAACATAAATATCACCTATATTTCTAATATAATGCTAAATATAGTATGCACAGAATATAATAAATTATTTGTGGTTTGTTGGTTTCATATTTACAATTATGTAATATAATAAGTAATACAAATATATAATATAATTTAAGTTTAAATTTTATTAGGATTATGATTTTATTAGTTAATTAAGGGATTAGGAAATAATATATGATAACTAAATAATTATAATAGAGGTGAGGGTATGGATAAAATCAAGATAAGAATAGAAGAAAGAATCATAGAAGTTCATAGAGGAATAACGTGTTATAATTTGATAAAAAGATATGGCCATGACAATAAAGTACCTATAGTTTTGGTTAAAGTGGACGGTAAACTTAGGGAGTTATCAACTGTTCTTGAGAAGGATTGTGATATAGAGTTTGTTGATATTACAGATAAACAAGGAATGATGTGCTATATAAGAAGTTTACAATTTGTTTTAATAAAAGCTACCAAGGATTTATTTCCAGATAGTAAAATAACCATAGAACATTCTTTAAGTAAAGGATTATTTGGTGAAATATATAAAGACATAAATCTAAGCATAGATGATGTATATGCCATAAAAAAGAGAATGCTTGAGATAGTAGATGCTAACATGGAAATTGAAAAGAAAAATTATAGTAAGGAAGATGCTATAGATTTATTTAGAGAAGCTGGCATGGATGATAAGGTTAGTGTTTTTAAAAATGTAAATGAGAGCAGTATAATAATTTATAAGTTGGGTGAAGAAATTGGTTATTTTTATGGACCAATGATACCTAATACAGATATACTAAAATGTTTTGATTTAATTTACTATGATCCAGGGTTTATTCTAAGATTTCCAACTCAAGAAGAGCCAACCCAAATTCCACGATTTGAAAAACATAGGAAGTTAGCAAAGATATTCTATGAAGCTGAGAAATGGGGAGATATACTAAATATAGCCCATGTAGGTGCTTTAAATGATGAGATAGAACATGGTGATATTGTGACTTTAGTACGAGTTGCAGAAGCTTTGCACGAAAAGAAAATAGCTAATATTGCTGATAAAATAAAGAAAAATCGTGATATAAAGTTAATATTAATAGCTGGACCATCATCTTCAGGAAAAACCACATTTTGTAAGAGGTTGGGAATTCAAATGAGAGTTAATGGATTAATTCCAGTACCAATATCACTAGATGACTATTTTATAGATAGAGAGCTTACTCCAAAGGATGAATTTGGAGAATATGATTTTGAAAGTATAACTGCATTGGATTTAGAGTTATTTAATGAACAACTAAAAATGCTTTTAAATGGAGAAGAAGTTGAGCTTCCAACCTTTAATTTTATAACAGGTAAAAGAGAGTGGTTAGGAAATAAAGTGAAGCTTCCAGATAGGGGAGTAATAGTAATTGAGGGAATACATGGCTTAAATGAAGTCCTAACAGCTTCAATTCCTCATAATCATAAATTTAAAGTATATATTAGTCCATTAACTCAAATAAATATGGATGCTCACAATAGAATAGCAACAACGGATGTAAGGATGATTAGAAGAATAGTTAGAGATTATTTGTCAAGAGGATATGATGTAGAATATACACTGAAAATGTGGTCTTCTATAAGACGAGGAGAAGATAAGAATATATTTCCGTATCAAGAAGATGCAGATGTAATGTTTAATTCAGCACTTATATATGAGTTAGCAGTTTTAAAGAAATATGCATTAGAAGAGCTATATAAAGTGAAACCAGAAAGTTCAGTCTACAATGAAGCAAGAAGACTTATAGAATTTTTACATTTTTTTAAAGAAGTAGATAAGGATGTTGTTCCAACAAATTCTTTAATTACAGAATTTATAGGGGGAAGTTGTTTTTATCAATATTAAATTTAAAATGAATATTAATTAAATAGAGCTAGGTAATAATGGTATACAAAAAAAACACTATTACCGAGCTCTATTTATATCGAAAAAATATATATATTGTCAATAAGTTTTATGGTATAAATATTATAGATATATTTTTACATAATTCTTATTTAAAAGTTACATATTTTTAATCTTTAACTAATGGTATTATATAAAATGGATATACTAAGTAATAACTATTAATTCAGGAGTCAATGAAATAATAAATTTTAGTATATTCTATAGTGGTATTTTATAGGAGGAAATTATGAAAAGTTATAGCGTGTTTGACATTCTTGGTCCTATAATGATTGGACCTTCAAGCTCACATACAGCAGGAGCTGCAAGACTTGCAAAATTAGCTGCAAAGATTGCAGAAGATGATGTTAGGGAAGTTAAATTTTTACTTCATGGCTCCTTTGGAAAAACTTATAAAGGACATGGTACAGATAGGGCACTAGTAGCTGGAATTTTAGGAATGGATCCCTGGGATTATAGATTAAAAGAGTCTTTTACTATAGCAGAAGAAAGAGGAGTAAAATTTACCTTTGAAGAAACGGATCTAGGTGATGTACATCCTAATACAGTTAAATTTGTAATGAAGGATTCCAAAGGAATAGAAACCACTGTTACAGGTTCATCCATAGGCGGAGGAAATATTGTTATATTCGAATTAGATGGACAAAGCATCCATTTTACAGGAGAATATCCAACTATTATAATTACTCATCTCGATGTACCAGGAATGATATATAATGTTAGCAATCTTTTATTTAATGAAAATATAAATATAGCTTCAATGAATGTATATAGAAAAGCTAAGGGATTAGAAGCTTCAACGGTGGTTGAAACTGATGGGATAGTGAATCATCAAGTGGTAGATAAAATAAGAAAGATAGAAAATGTGAAAAATGTAGAGGAAATATTACCACCAATGAAAGGAGAGTAGCTTTAATGTTTTTATCAAAGGCAACAGAAATAATTGAATTATGTAATAAAGAGAACATAACCATTGCAGAATATACTATAAGAGAGGAACTGGAATCTTCAGAAACTTCTAGGGAAAAATTAATTGAAATGATGAGAGAAAATCTAAAAGTTATGAAGTCTGCAACTCAAGAAGCTATGGATAAAGAGATTATATCTATAAGCGGTCTTATAGGTGGTGATGCAACTAAGATTAGAAAGTACTTCCAAGAAAAAGAAACCTTATGTGGTAATTTTATAGTCAAAGCTATGGCAAGAGCATTATCTTGTTCTGAGGTTAATGCAGCCATGGGAAGAATAGTAGCAGCACCTACTGCAGGGAGCTGTGGTATTATACCTGCAGCTATTATTACAGCAGGGGAGAAATTAAATAAAACTGATGATGAAATGATAACTGCTTTATTTACAGCTTCGGGGGTTGGGATTTTAATTGCTAAAAATGCAACTCTAGCAGGTGCTGAAGGTGGATGTCAAGCAGAATGTGGTAGTGCAGCTGCTATGGCTGCAGCTGCCATTGTAGAAATGATGGGAGGAACTCCTAAAATGGCATTTGATGCAGGGGCTATGGTAATAAAAAATGTGGAAGGCTTAGTTTGTGATCCAATAGCGGGATTAGTTGAGATACCATGCGCTAAAAGAAATGTAGCAGGAGCGGTAAGTGCCCTTACCATGGCAGACGTGGCAATGGCAGGTGTTGAGAGTAAGATTCCTTTTGATGATACAGTCATATCTATGTACAAAATAGGAAGAGCCTTGCCTAGTGAATTAAGAGAAACTGCCTTAGGTGGTCTTGCAGTAACTCCATGTGGTCAAAAGTTAAAAGAAAAAGTATTTTCTAATAAATAAAAAACTAAAATAAAGTATTTCATTACAGTTACACCTTTAGTAAAAAATATAGGTGTAACTGTTTCTTTATGAAATGAATAGAGTAAATATATATCTATGTTATATTGTGGAGGAAAATATGAAAGACTTTAAGAAAAAAGATTTTATTGGAAAAGAAGAAGTAGTAACATTAACCATAGTATTAATCTCTATTGTACTGCTTTTTATAAATATAAATTCTAACATAATTAATGTTATAATGTATTCATTAGTAATGATCCCTTTAGCCATTTTATTAGGAAGAGGAACTTCAAAAATATCAGATTATATAGGTGAAAAAAGAGGCGGCCTTATTTCAGCTACAGCAGGTAATGTGCCAGAACTTATGATGGGACTTTGGTCTATAAAGTATGGTATGATTTCCATGGCAAAGGCAGGGCTCTTAGGTGCTGTTATTACAAATATGCTACTGGGGTTAGGAATTGCAGTGTTTTGTGGTGGTATAAAATATAGGGAACAAAAATTTAATAAAATAATTGCACGTACAAATTTAAATATGTTATTTTTAGTTATGTTTACTATAATAATTGTATCCGCTTTAAATAGATACTCTATTGTTGATAATGGTAGTTTTCAAAAAATAAGTTTAATCATAGGTGTTGTATTGATATGCGTATATATATTAGGGCTAATATTTTCCTTATATACCCATAGTAATTTATTTATATTAGATGAAAAAAAAATGTTACCTAAGAATGGTGATAAGAACGACACTAGAAAAGTATTTGGGTTAATTATTATTGTAACTATACTTTTATATTTTATAAGTGAAAGATTAGTTGGTGGTGTAAATGCCATTGTTGAAGAATATAAAGTTTCACAAGAATTTTTAGGAATAATATTGATTCCACTTTTAGGCTCCTTTGGTGAAAATGCATCAAGCATAGTATGTGCTTTAGAAAATAAAATAGATGCTAGTCTAGAAACTGCCATAGGTTCTAGTATACAAATTACTATGTTTGTGATTCCTATATTAGTTATTTGCTCTTCCTTTATGGGGTTCCAAGTAAACCTACTGTTTTCAACTTTTCAAATAGTAACCATGTCTATAGCTATGGGAATGTCTTATTTTGTGTTTCAAGATGGTAAGACCTATTGGTTTGAAGGGGCGTTACTTATAGCAGTATATTTAGTGGTTACTCTTTCATACTATTATGTGGTTTAGAATATATTCATGAGTAATATTAAAAGCGACTATTTTTAATAGTCGCTTTTAATATTACTATTTTATTTTTTCTTAATTTGAAAATGACTAACCATAAGGTATGAAAGCAATGTCATAAATACCATTGGAATGATTGATGGGATGGGTCTTACCGTAGAAAAAATCTCAAGTACAGCTAGTAAACTACCAGCTATAGTTATAGGTATGCCAGTAAAAACATTATTAAAATCTGTACAATTATATCTAGCTAAACGAAAAGCTCCTGCCACAGGGAATAATACTAATAAAATTTTACCTAAAAGTCCAAAATTACTAAATCCATATAGGGAAAAGGCTAAAATTGATGGAGCTACGCCAAAGGAAACTAAGTCCGCTAGAGAATCAAGTTCTTTTCCCAGTTCACTATGAGTGTTTAAAAAACGTGCTACAGTACCATCGTATCTATCAAGGATTCCTCCTAATAAGATTAAAATTCCAGCTGTAGTAAAATCATTATTTATAGTAAATTGTATTGATAAAACTCCACAAATTAAGTTACCCAAAGTCATAGAATTTGGGATAATAGATTTATTCACACTATCACCTCTATTTTATTATATACATTTTGGTTACCATTGTAAAATATATATGCAGTGAAAGTAAAAATTAATTGTTAAATATAAAAAAGCATGAATAAATTTTAAAATTTGAAAAAAGGTTTTTAAAATGGTAATATGATATAGATTAAGGTAAATAAAGTATTATATATAATTATAAATAATATTCATGGGTATAATTAAGTTATATTGTTTATAAATAATATAGGAGGAAATTATGAAAAGAGTTAAATTTATTTATAATCCTTACTCGGGAGAAAATTCAATAATAAACAACATAGATAAGGTAATCAAAATTCATCAACAGTATGGATATACTATAGAACCTTTTAGAATTAGTCATGATTCTGATATTAGAGATGCGCTCATTGAAATAGATGAAAGCTATAAGTATATACTAATAGCAGGTGGAGATGGGACTATTGATTCAGTAATAAATAAGATGAAGCAAAATAACGTAGATATTCCTGTAGGCTTTTTACCAGTAGGTACAGCTAATGATTTTGCTAAATACTTAGGAGTGCCTAATGATATATCTGCTTCTTGTAAGCAAATTTTAGATGGGAAGGTCAAGCGTTTTGATCTTGGTAGAATAAATGATAAATACTTTGTAAATGTAGCTAGTGCAGGACTGTTTACAGATATATCTCAAAAAACTGATAATAGTCTTAAAAACACAATGGGAAAGCTGGCTTATTATGTAAAAGCTGCAGAAGAGGTTAAAAATCTAAAAAAAATAGATGTTAAGATTACTTCTCCAGTAGTAAATTTTGAAGGTAAAATATATACTATACTAGTATTTAATGGTCAAACAGCAGGAAATATTAAATTTGCAGATTACTCAGAAGCAGATGATGGATTATTAGATGTGGTTGTTATAAAAAAGGAAATTTTGAAAAATGCTTTTAATAATTTAATTATTATGATGAAAAAGGGTCAAGTTGCTGATATGGATGGAATACTTTATTTCAAATGTAAAGAGCTAACCATAGATTGTGATGAGAATATAGCTACAGATATTGATGGAGAAAAAGGCCCTGATTTTCCACTTAAAATCACCTGCGAACGTAGGTCTATTAAAATAATAGGATGCAAAGAGGAGTAATGTTTTCATAAAACATATAAAAAAGTAATATATATAAATATAATTATTATTTTGGAGTGTGGATATTGAATATTTATATATATTTGTTTTTAATTTTAGCCATGATATTTTTGAGTTATGAGTCTATAACCTCAAGCATAAGGTATTGCCCTGTTAAAATAAAAGAAGTACTTACCATATCTTTTATCCTAATTATATTAAGAATAGTTAGCTTACTAGTGCTTCTTCTAGCAGATAACATGAAAAGTGTATACTTAATGAAGAATTTAGTGTTTTTAAACATTATATATATTCCTATAATTATATATACTTGTTTATATGTTTTTTATAGAAATACAAGGATGGATATAAAATGGTTTTATGGAATTTTTATTATGGGCATAGTTATTTATTTGATATGTATGTTTAAAGTTCCTATGGAGTATTATATATCATTATCCTATGGATATAATGTTATTCTAAGTAATCTGTTACCATATAAAATATTATTGTGTATTAATGGATTATCGTTTTTTATGGGGATAAAAAGCTTTAGGTATAAGCATAGTGTAAAGTGGGGGGCAGCATTAATTGGTATAGCTTCTCTAGTATTTGTAGGAACCACTGCAGTAACATTACAAAGCAGTGAGAATATAGGTTATTTGTTGTTAGGTGATTTATCATGGATGATAGTACTTTATGGAAGCATTAGAACTTTTAAACAGAGAATAGTAAAAGGTATAAGATAGATATAAAATAAAAGGCTATTTGAGATTTATGTTTAATTAAAATCTTAAATAGCCTTTATCAGTTAGATGAATGATAATAAGTTATTTTCTATAAGAAGTTTTCTTAGCTCTTTTATTTGGGGTAGTATTTTTAGATGATTTTTTAAAATTAGTGTTCTTTACATTACTTTTTTCCTTATTATTAGGAGTTTGAGAAGACTTTCTTTTTATAATAGGATTAGTTGGAATTAGACAATTCTTACCGTTACCTATTAAATCTTCTCTATGACAACTAGTTAAAGCTGATTTAACTAGATTGTGATTTTCAGGGTTCCCAAATTGTAAAAGAGCTCTTTGCATATTTTTTTCCTTTTGACTTTTGGTTACATAAACTTTTTTATTAGTAAATGGATTTATACCAGTATAATATATGGTAGTTGATAAACTACCTGGTGTAGGATAAAAGTCTTGAACTTGTTCTGGCATATGTCCCATGGATTTTATATATTGTCCTAGCTCTATGGCAGCATTTAAATCACTACCAGGATGACTAGACATAAGATAGGGTACCACAAACTGTTTCTTTCCTAATTTTTTATTAATGGCATGATATTTTGTTATAAACCTTTCGTAAACATCTTTAGAAGGTTTACCCATTTCACAAAGTACCTTATCACTTATATGTTCAGGAGCTACTTTTAGCTGACCACTTATATGGTGTTCACATAGTTCATTAAAAAATTTTGGATTTTTATCGTATATTAGATAATCATATCTGATACCAGAACGAATAAAAACTTTTTTTACATTAGGTAAGGTTCTAACTTTTTTTAGAAGACTTAAATATTCAGTATGATCTACTATTAAGTTTTTACAAGGTGTAGGAAACATACACTGCCTATCCTTACAAACTCCATGTTCAATTTGTTTTTTACAAGCCCTCTGTCTAAAATTAGCTGTTGGACCACCAATATCATGTATATATCCTTTAAAATCTTTATCTTCAGTTAAAAGTTTAGCTTCCGATACTATAGAATCTTGACTCCTATTTTGAATAACTCTACCTTGATGGTAAGTTAGAGCACAAAAGGAACAACTTCCATAACAACCTCTATGACTAGTTATAGAAAACTTAACTTCTTTAAGAGCAGGTATACCACCAGCTTCTTCATAAATAGGATGATAAGTTCTAGTATAAGGTAAATTATAAACCCTATCCATTTCCCTAGTACTTAAAGGTTTTTGAGGTGGATTCTGAACTACAAATCTATCACCATAAGGCTCTACTAAGGGCTTACCCCATACGGAGTCTTGTTCTCTAGAAGAAAGAAAATAGCTGTTAGCATAAGCTTTTTTATCAGAAGTAATTTCGTCAAATGAAGGCAACAATATATAGTCTTTAATGTCATCTAATTTATTGGTCACGTAAGAAGTTCCTCTAACTGAAGTAATATGATTAATTGGTTTTCCATATCTTAATAAATTGGCAATTTCAACTATAGGTTTTTCACCCATACCATATATTAAAAGATCGGCCTTGGAATCAAGAATTATACTTTTTCTAATTTTATCATCCCAATAGTCATAGTGGGCAAATCTTCTAAGACTAGCTTCTATACCACCAATAATTATAGGTGTATTTTTATATGCTTCTCTAGCTCTGTTTGAATACACTATAACAGCTCTATTTGGTCTATAACGACCCTTACCACCAGGAGAATAAAGATCATCATGTCTTTTCTTTTTAGCAACAGTATAGTGGTTTACCATAGAATCTATATTTCCGGAGTTTATAAGAAATCCATATTTAGGTTCACCAAGTTTTTTAAAGTCTTCACAAGAGTCCCAACTAGGTTGAGCTATAATTCCCACAGAAAAACCTTCGCTTTCTAAAAGCCTTCCAATTATCGCAGTTCCAAAGGATGGATGATCTATATATGCATCTCCAGTTATTATTATAAAATCAAGTTGAGAAATATGATTTTTTTTCATATCTTCTCTAGAAATAGGTAAAAATTGTGTATTACTTTTCATAGGTTTTCTTATATAAACTTACTTCGAGTAATTAAATTCTTAAAGAGAATACTAATGACAATAATAATTTCAATAATATCAGCAAGTTTATAATAAGATACCTCCTTTCTCGCACTAATTTGTACATTAAACTATATTATCATAATAAGAGACAAATATGAATAGGACTATCATAGGAAAATTTTATATAAAAGTTAGATTGACTTAGAATAAGATAGTAAATTGAATAAAAATAGAGAAAAGTCATGATATTAAATAAATATGAAGAAATTCAACCAAATTTGAATAATATAGTTACAAAATTAAAGATGTAGACTATAATAAGTAATATAAATATATTTAATTAGGTGGTGAGAAATTAATGGACGGTGGGCCTTTGTTGTGTAAGGACTGTGATGACATTTATAAATCGAATAGAAATAGAGGAGTACTGTTTATTAAGTTATAGACACTTATATACATATTCCTCTATTGAAGGAGGAATAACATGGATAGACTATCAGAATTTTATCTAAGTAGTATTTTAAACAGATGGGTTTATGATGAATTAAATTATTGTATAGGAAAGTTAGAAGATATTTATGTAACTACAGATTATGGATATCCAAGGGCTATTGGATACAAGATTAAAAATGGAAGAGAAATTGAAAACTTTGAATTTAGAAATATTGATGTGTATAAAGAAAATGGTAAATTCATTATAAAGGTTGTACAAGTTAAAGATATAATTCCAAGGAAATATTCATATCTTTTATCTCAACATTTATTAGATAAAGATATAGTAGATGTAAATGGTAAAAAAATAGTTAGAGTTGTTGATTTGAAAATGGTTAAAAGAAATGGCTATTTAACTGTGATTGGAGTAGAGTCGGGTACTTTAGCAATTGCTAGAAAAATGAAAATTGAGAATCCAATAAAGCATGTATATGCTCTATTTAATAAAGAGCCAAAAGAAAATTTAATAAGTTGGGAGAGCGTTCAATCTTTAGAGATGGTAGATTCTTCTTTAAAGCTAACAACCCCATACAATAAGTTAAGTAAGTTACATCCAGCAGATATTGCTAAAATTCTTGAAGATTTATCATTAGAAGACAGAGTTAAAGTAATAGATGGACTAGATATAGATTTAGCTTCAGATACTTTAGAAGAAGTTGACCATGATATGGTAAAGGATATTTTAAAAAATTTGAGTGAAGATAAGGCAAGGGAAATATTGGATATTATGCCCAATGATGAAATTGCTAATATGCTAGATGATATGGACGAAGAAACTACCAATCGTGTATTAGTGAATTTAGATGATGATGATGAAACTGAAATTAGAGATCTTATGAAATATGAGGATGAAGTAGTTGGTAATATAATGAATACTGATTTTATATCCTTTAATATAGATATAACTGTAAAAGAAACCATTAATATACTAAAAGAGCTTAGACCAGATGAAGAAATAGCTCATTATATATATATTGTTGACAAAGAAGAAAGGCTACAAGGAGCTGTTCCTCTAATTGATTTAGTGATATCTGATTCAGATGCTAAACTAAAGTCAATGATGAATACACAACCATTTAAAGTGGTGGACACAGATGAAATCGATGTTGCTATAGCTATAGCTGTAAAGTATGATTTATACTCTGTACCCGTTGTGGATGAAGAAGATAGGTTATGCGGGATTGCAGTTATGGGAGATATTATAGATGAAATTTTATCTCCAAGCTGGAAGCGAAGAATAAAAAGAATGTCATAGTACAATATAATATATCTTAAATAATTTTAATAGGCACTTGGATTAAGGATTTAATCTAAGTGCCTATTTTTGAAAATTTATAACTACATATTATAATGACTTACTTAGACTCATATATTTTATATATGGAGGTGAATGGTTTGAAAAAAAAGTTTATGGGAATAACTTTTCTATTACTAACAATATTGTTTATTGTTTGTTCTTTCATATTAATAAAGGTACAAATTATTATTAGAAATCATGAAAATTTTATATGTAAAGGAATTAGTATTAACAAAATAGATGTTTCATTATTAAGTAAAGAAGAAGCTATTTTTAAAGTAGATAAAGATATAACAGATATAAATTTAAATAGAAATGTAAAAGTTCAAATTGATGAAAAGAGTTATGAAATATCTTTTAGTGAACTAGGTGTTAGTGAGAATATAGAAGAGATTGTTGATATGGCATTACTTTGGGGAAAGGAAGGCAGTTTTATAGGTAAATATAAAAATATTAAGAAAGGTATAGACAGGGAGTTTTATACGGAAACAAGTCTAAAGGCTGATAGTTTTAACAAGTTTTTAAAGGTTATAGAAAAAGAACAAAATAAGTCACCGGTAAATGCAACAGTAGATCATGAATGGAGTGGATTTCTTATAACGCCTCACGAAATAGGTAGAAAGATAAATGGAGAAGCATTAAATAAAAGTATTATAGAAGCTATAAATAATAGTGTAGATGATGGTGATATTATCATAAATGCGGATTTTAATAAGGTGTTTCCTAAGATTATGGAAGATGACTTAAAAAGTATAAATACTAAGATAGCATCCTATACAACTAGTTTTATAAATTCTAGTTTTGGAAGGTGTAGGAATATTGAAATGGCAGCTAAGTATATAGATAATACTATAATTATGCCAGGAGATGAATTTAGTTTCAATAAGGTTGTAGGTGCAACCACCCCAGGAAAAGGTTTTGAATATGCAAAGGTAATTAAAAACGGAGCTTTTATAGATGAAATTGGAGGAGGGGTATGTCAAGTTTCTTCAACTTTATATAATGCCGTACTAAAAAGTAATTTATATATAACGGAAAGGAAAAATCATAGTAAGATAATATCATATGTGCCCATGGGACAGGATGCCATGATAGCTTATGGAGCTTCAGATTTTAAGTTTAAAAATAATTATAGCTATCCTATTTTACTTGAAGTTATTGTCAAAAACAAAGAAATAACTTTTAATATATTTTCTAATGAAGAAGAACGGGACCCCCATTATGAAATAAGAAGTGAAATTGCAAAGGAAATAAAGCCTAAAAAAGAAATTATTTATGATTATAGCTTAGAAGAGGGCAAAATAGTGATAGAAAAAAATGGTGTAAATGGATATATAGTAAATACCTATAGAATTAGATATGAAAATGGTGAAATAGTAGAAAAGATTTTAGTTGGTGAAAGTATATATGCTAGTAAAAATACTGTTGTTAGAATAGGAAAAGATTAAAATTATTACCCAGATATAGGCATAGAATGTCTATATCTGGGTAAAATTTTTAAAAAATTCAAAAAATTAAAAGGTTTTTTTGGTGATGTTACCGAAATAGTAAGAATAAAATAAGGGACAAAATTGGGAGGATTAAAATGAAAAACAATGTAGAACTTATTGAAAATATTGTTACTAATATAGAAAAAGTTATAGTTGGAAAACAAAAGGAGATTTATGATATCATGAAAGGTATGATTTCAGGAGGTCATATTTTAATAGAAGATGTACCAGGAGTTGGAAAGACAACTTTGATAAAAGCCATAAAAGAAAGTTTGAGCTTAACATATAGTAGAATTCAATTTACACCTGACTTACTTCCATCAGATATTACTGGTATCTCAATTTACAATGCTGGTACAGGGAAGTTTACTTTTAATAAGGGACCTATATTTTCAAATATAGTGTTAGCAGATGAGATTAATAGAACATCACCAAAAACACAGTCTGCACTATTAGAAGTCATGGAAGAAATGCAAGTTTCAGAAGGAGGCATAACCTATGAGGTAGAGAAGCCATTTTTTATAATGGCTACAGAAAATCCTATCGAATATGAGGGAACTTTTTCTTTACCTGAGGCTCAACTGGATAGATTTATGATAAAAGTACATCTTGGTTATCCAAGCAAAATGGATGAAGCTTATATTTTAAATTTGTATAGACAAGAAAATCCATTAGATAAATTAATGCCAGTGGCTTCAAAAGAAGATATAATAAATATTCAAAAACAGGTTAAGGAGATAAAGGTTAATGATGAGATTAACAAGTATATAGTAAATATTATTGATGCCACAAGAAACCATAAAGAGATAGTATTAGGTGGAAGTACAAGAGCTTCATTAGCATTACTTAGGGTTGCACAGGCTACAGCCTTAATAAAGAATAGAAATTATGTAATACCAGAAGATGTTAAAGAAAATGTTAAGTTAGTTCTTTCTCATAGGATAATATTAACCAATGGCTCCATTGCAAGGGGAATAAAGGCTGAAAATGTTTTAGAAGAAATTTTAAATGTGGTAATAGCTCCAAAGGTGAGAGTATATGTTGAAGATTAAAAAGTCCTATTTTATATTAACTATTCTGTCTTATATATTTGCTCTGTTTTCAGGAGGGAATTTACCCTATTCTATTTTTTATTGCTTTCTCTTAGTGTTGATCATTACAAGTATATATATTTATTTTGTAAGTAAAAATTTAAATATTGATGTAGTTAGTGATAAAAAGGAAATAATTGCAGGTGAAAATAATAATATAATTATAAAGGTATACAATGATTCAATATTTCCAATATCATATATGGAAATTGAAAATTCTCTTTTAAAAAGAATTATGAATAAATATAGAGGAGATATTATTTCTATAAAAATAAATGGTAATAAATTTATAAAGAAAGATATAAAAATACCAATTAGAGGTGACTATAGGTTAGGTAGCACAACGAGTATAGTTAGTGATATATTTGGAGTTTTTACTTGGAAATGTTCCTATAGCCATAAAGAAACTATAAAGGTATATCCTAGCATATACACTTTGAAGAGCATTAAAATTAAAGGAGCTAATTTAAGAGAGTTTAATACTAAAACAATAATGCAGGAGCTAAACAAAGGACCAGAAAGCTTAGAAACTATCAAAAATATTAGAGAATATAGAATTGGAGATAGTTATAGAAGGGTAAACTGGAAGGTTACTGCAAAACATGGAAAATTATTTGTAAAGGAATATGAAAGTAGTGAAAGTCCTCGTATACATGTGTTTTTAGACTTAAGAAAAGATCCTCTTAGTATGGATAAAGATGGAGTAAGAGAGGAAGAACTTGTAGAGTTTTTCTTATCTCTAATAAAATATATGCAGGAGAAAAGCGCTAATTCACAAGCTATAATTATAGGAGAAAATACTGAAGTTTTTAATATTAGCAATAAAGAGCATTTAGAAGGATTAAAAACTCATATGGTAAGTAAGTACAGTGAGGGAAGAGGTAAGTTGCCTCTTTTTATGAAGAAGTTTATGTATAATGTGAATAAGAAAAGTGCTGTTGTCATAGTAACCTATGATATGAGTAAAGAAAATATAGATTACTTTATAAATTTATCTACAGAGGGATATGAGGTTACATTATTTTATTTAGATAAAATACCGAAGGTTAGTGATGATGCTATTTCACATATGTTAAATAAAGGTATAAATTGTTATAGCATAGAAGAAATAAGGTGATGCCATGAGAGTGATTGAAGAAAAAATATTAAAATCTTTTTTAGTTATTATAAATTTTACATTAGTAATAAAGCTTATAGTAGATTGTTTTAAAATAGAGGAACTAAATTTTGTATTTTTACTTCTACTATTTGCCATGGGTATACTAATTTACCTGTTTTTTTCTAAAGTACTTAATAGTATAAGGAAAAAAATAATCTTTTTTATTATTGTTTTTATTTTAATAGGGATAATTAGCTATAAAACTTCTGGAATATTTGTATTGAAGGAAATTGAAGTAATATCACTTAATTTAAAAAATATAAATAATGCAGCCCTCAAGGCTAAAAATATTAACTTTGAGGAGTTTATTCATATATTTTCAATAGGAATTCCTTTACTTATAGCTGTGCTTATATCTATAACTCAGAAATTCATATATACTCCTTTGTTTTTTTCAATAGGTGTTTTTGTGATTTTCTGGTACCAAATATTCTATAAAAATGTTATTCCTAACATTCCTTATTTTTTAGTAGCTGTTATTATAACATTAGGAACAGGAGAATATATTAAAAAATGCAGAGAATATAGAGGAAGAGAAGTTAAAATAGATATTAATATAACATATATGATTACGTTAATACTAATACTTGCTTTACTAATTCCTGGATTAGTATTTATGTTACCACAGGAATACAAAGGGAAAACTGTAGACAGTGTTACTACTTTTTTTAGAAATGAATTTGCAAGAAAAAAAGAAAAGGAAAAAAATCCTTCTTTAGAAGCTTTGAAGGGAAGCTTTTCAATGAAGCAAAGTGGGTATAGTGATTCATCTACAATTTTAGGAGGATCAATAGCATTAAATCGTAGAGAGGTGTTTAAAGTAATATCAGATAAGCCTTTTTATTTAAGAGGAAAGGCTATGGATTATTATACAGGAAGATCATGGATAAAATCTGAAGATAAAGTAATGAGAAAGGTTGAGATTAATGAAGCTTCCAATATGCCCATGCATAAACTTATGCAACCAACAAAAGATGAAAGTTTTCAGACTGAAGAAAAAACATTAACTATAATTCCAGGAAAAAACTTTAAAACTACTTCTTATTTTACTCCTAATAATAGTAATAATATTATTAATGATAGTAAGGATTTGTTTGTAGATTTAATTCCTATATTTATGAGTGATGTAGAGATAAAAGAACCTTACAAGGTTAGTTATATATCTTATGGTGATTTTGATAATTATCTTGAAGGAATTCAAAATTCTATGTATAAAAAAACTCCATTGAATGAAATTTATATAATGCCTCAAAGGGAGTTTGGAGTTGATGATTATTCTTATAGAGAAAATTTAATGTCATCAATAGATACATCTAAAGGTATGGAGTATGTAAACAAAGAAAGTTCCTTTTTAAATAACTTTATGCTACATTACATGAATTATCTTCAGCTTGATGCTCCGATTAATGATGAAGTATATAAAATAGTTGATGATATATTAATTGGTGAAGCACAAGCAAAAGAAAAGACTGTGGAGGAACTAACCACTCACGAAAAAGCCTTAGCTATAAGAAGTTATTTGATGAAAAATTATAAGTATGTTACTAATGTTGGAGATAATGATGAATATAACGATTTTGTAAGTAATTTTATACTGTTAGATAAGAAAGGATATTGTACTTATTTTGCGTCTGCAACAGTAATGATGTGTAGAATTGCAGGTGTTCCAGCTAGATATGTAGAAGGATTTAAGATGTCAGATGATAAAGGAGAGGATGGTAGCTATAAGGTAACTAATGCTGACGCTCATGCATGGGCAGAAATACTTATAAACCCTTATAGAAATCAATGGGCCATAGTAGATTCGGCACCAACTCCCACAGAATACGAAGAATCTCAAGAAGAAATTGAATTAGAAAATACAGCAACAGAAAGTAATTCCAATAATGAATCTAATAATAATAAAATTAATAAAAATAAGCCAGGATTTAATGAAGAGGAAAGTGAAATAGGAGAAGATGATAAATTAAATAGATATATAGGAATATATGTAACTACAGGAGCATTAGCTGTAATGATAGCTATATTTGCTGGACTGTATGAGATTAATAAGATGAGAATAGTTAATAATAAAAGCATGATACCTTTATATAATTATTATTTAAAAAGACTAAGAACTCAAGGTATAGTAAAAAGTAAAAGTAGTGGAGATTTAGAATTTGTAGAGTCTATAAGGGATAGAGAACTACAAAATAGATTAAGAGATATTGTAAATTTGGTCTATGATGAATTTTATGGAGAAATATTATCAAGTACATTTGAAAAAAAAGAATATTTCATGTATATTGAGAATTATATTAAGGAAAGAGAAAAATGGTATAAATACATTATTAATAAGTATTTTGTATTTAATCTATGGAGGGACTAATGAAATATAAATTAATTTGTGTTGATATGGATGGCACATTATTAAATAGTAAAAAGAAAATATCTGAAAGAAATTTAAATGCAATCAATGAAGCTCATAATAAAGGAGTTAAATTTGTAGTTGCCACAGGAAGAATATTTGTGTCAGCCAATTATTATGGGGATATAATAGGGGTGAAAACTCCTATTATAGCTTCAAATGGAGCTTATATTAGAGAAAAAGATTTAGATAAAGCTATATATGAAGAGTATCTAAATAAAGAAGAATGTAGAGTCATTTTAAAATTATTAAAAAAGTATGATATTATGCCTCAATTTTATAGTACTGACACAATATATACAGAAGAGATAAAGCATTCAGCATTAATATATAGTAAAGCAAATGCAACCTTACCTAAAAATAGACAGGTAGCCATAAGAATTATAAATGAATGGGAAAAGTTATTTGAAGAAAATGGAAATCTGATTAAGGTTATGGTAGTACATGAGGATAAAGAGAGAGTTATAGCTGCAAAGGAAGAATTTTTAAATCTAAAAAGCTTTGAAGTAGTAAGTTCTATGGAGAGTAGCTTTGAGATTATGAAAAAGGGGACATCCAAGGGAGAAGCAGTAAAGAAAATATGCGAGTATTATGGAATTCATAGAGAGGAAGTAATTTGTATGGGAGACAACGAAAACGACATTTCTATGATTAAATTTGCTGGGGTAGGTGTAGCTATGGGAAATGCTGAAGAATTTGTAAAAAAACAAGCAGATTATGTGGCTCTTAGTAATGAAGATGATGGAGTTGCTCATGTCATTGAAGAGTTTATATTAAAATAGAATGTTAAACAAAGTTTTTAAAGTTATAAACTTTACATAGAAATAGAAATGAAGTATTATATCTTTATCAAGCCTGAATAGGCTTATTTTTAGGAGGACGTAATAGTGAACTTAAACATAGTATTATTTCAACCAGAAATTCCTCAAAATACTGGGAATATAGGTAGAACTTGTGTACTTACTAACTGTAAGCTGCATTTAATAAAACCTTTAGGATTTAGCTTGGATGAAAAAGCAGTAAGAAGGGCTGGACTTGACTATTGGCCACAGTTAGAGTTAGAAATTCATGAAAGTTATGAAGCTTTAAGGGAAAAATATAAGAATGGAACATTTTATTTTTGTACTACTAAAGGAACTAAATATTATAATGAACCCAATTTTAAAGAAGGTGATTTTTTAGTATTTGGTAGAGAATCTAAAGGATTACCTGATTATATAAGAGAAGAAAATAAAGATAATCTTATAAAGGTGCCTATGGTAGATACTACAACTAGATCTCTTAACCTTTCCAACACAGTTGCTATAATTGCTTATGAGGGATTGAGACAAATCGGATTTAAAAATATGAAGTAGTGTATTAAAAAGGATATGATTTAAGGTTATATCCTTCCATATTATTATAAACAGAATAAAAATTTATAATTTAAATTATAATATACAAATAAATTTATTGTACATTGGGCGGTTCAAATATATTTTAATAACAATAAAGTACAGAAATTGATTTATAGAAAAAATAATAACCATATTTAAAAAGTTAAAAAAATATCAATGTATTTTTACGTTTATACGCATAGGCATTTGAATATATCATAAGTAAATTTATTTTAAAATTTTTTTGAAAATGAAAAAAATAGGTATATGAGTATGCTCTAGGGGTTGGTATGCAACGAATTTCTCCATATTAGTAGGGGATATATATGTAGGATATAATGATATATACAATTGACAGAATATTTTCATTAAAAAAACTTTATAGAAACTATAGAAAAATCAAATAACAAAACAATAAAAATATGTAGAATATTAGACAAATATATTATATACTGGTATTAAAGATAGCAAGTAAAGAAAATAATAATTTGGATGATATTTTCGGGAGAGGATCTATTAAATTAGGTAGCCGAAGAAGCAAGTATTTATTTTGCCAAATAAATATGAAACTCTCAGGCAAAAGGACCGAAAATGGACAAAACTCTGGAAAGCGTATATGCACCGAAGGAGCAAAACTCTCAGGTTAAAATACAGAGGCATAGGGCAAAATATATTAATATTTTGCGCTATGCTTTTTTATATGCACCTAATAGGAGGAATTTAAATGATAGAACCATTATTTATTGTAACTAACAATCCTATGTCAAAAGAAAAATTTGAAGAAAAGTTTAAAGTTGAGTTTATAGATGTGCCCCAGTTGGATATACTAAAAAAAGTAAGAAATTATATTCATAAAGGCAATAGAATACTTACTCATCCATTGATGGGAAGTGTAAAGCCCAATGAAACTCCTTACAGAACTGTTTGTGTTTCAACGGAGGTTGTCAATGGAGTTGATTTGCAGTCTTTAGAAATTATAGAAAATGCTATAGGTACAACAGAAAAATTTTTAAGAGATTTTAACACTCCAAAATGGAGTGAAAAAATATTAACAGATTTTCAAGTAATAGATTCAGACTTAATAGATCATGCTATTAACTAAGGGAGGTATATTGATATGTCACAAATTTATGACACTATAATAATTGGAGGAGGACCTGCAGGATTATCAGCAGGACTATATGCTTCAAGATCACGAATGAAAACGTTAATCATTGAGAGGGCGAAATATGGTGGTCAGGCAACAACAACTGACGAACTAGAGAATTATCCAGGTTCAATTGAAGAGTGTACTGGAACAACATTAAGTCAAAGAATGAGACAACAAGCAGAAGATTTTGGTACTGAGTTTGTTAAAGACGAAGTAGTTGAAACTGTTTTAGAAGGTGATATTAAAGTTATTAAATGTAGAAAAGGTGAATATCAAGCTAAAACAATAATAATTGCAACTGGAGCGACTCCAAGACTTGGTGGATTTAAAAATGAGATAGAGTTAAGAGGTAGAGGAGTTTCTTATTGTGCTACATGTGATGCAGATTTCTTTACTGATCTTGATATTGCTGTAATTGGCGGTGGTGACTCAGCTATTACTGAAGCTATATATCTTGCTAAATTTGGTGAAACTGTTACTGTAATTCATAGAAGAGATTCATTAAGAGCAGCTAAATCACTACAAGAAAAAGCTTTTGCAAATCCTAAAATCAAATTTATTTGGGACTCTGTTGTAGAAGAAGCTAACGGAGATGAAATTCTAGAAAGCTTAACTATAAAAAATAGAAAAACTGGTGAAGTTAGTACTTTAGAAGTTAATGGTTGCTTTGTATTTGTTGGATATTTACCAATTTCAGAACTGTTTAAAGGTAAAGTAAACATGACTGAAAGAGGAGATATAATAACTGATGAAGAAATGAGAACTAACATACCAGGAGTATTTGCAGCTGGAGATGTTAGAGAAAAATCATTAAGACAAGTTATTACAGCGGCAGCAGATGGAGCTATTGCGGCTACTAATGCAGAGCATTATATAGAAAATTTACATTAGAATATAATTTATTTACTTTAGGTAAATTATATATTAATAAATATTTATAATATGAAAGGTAGGTAAAATAAAATGATAGAATTAAACAAAGATAATTTTGAGTCAGAAGTTTTAAACAGTGATAAACCAGTTTTCGTAGATTTTTGGGGAGATAAATGTGAAATATGTATAGCTTTAATGCCAGGTGTTCACGATTTAGAACCTAAGTATGAAGATAAAATAAAATTTGCTAGCTTAAACATAGGTGGAGCAAGAAGAGTTGCTATAGGACAAAAAGTTCTAGGACTTCCAACTATGAAAATTTACAATGGTGGAGCTTGTGTAGCTACAATAACTCCAGATAAAATTGCTACACTAGATGATATCGAAGGATTCATTAAAGAATACTACGAAACATTATAATTTCAATTTTCAAGGTTTAAAAGGTTATTAGATGAGGAGGATTACCTCCCATCTTCTAATAAATAAAAAGTGACCTATATATTTTTAGGAGGTGAAGGTTTTGCGTCTAGAGATTGGAAAGATATTTATTAAGGATCTTCAATTTGGACCAGAAACAAAAGTTGAGAACGGAGTTCTTTATGTAAACAAAGAGGAGTTATTAAACGAGGTATCTGGTGACGAAAGAATTGCAAGTATCGATTTTGATATTGCAAGACCAGGTGAGGAAGTTAGAATAATACCTGTAAAAGACGTAGTTGAACCAAGAGTTAAAGTAGAAGGAAATGGTGGAATATTTCCAGGTTTTATTAGTAAGGTAGATACAGTAGGTTCTGGAAGAACACATGTTTTAAAAGGAGCTGCAGTTGTAACTACTGGTAAAATAGTTGGGTTCCAAGAAGGTATAGTTGATATGAGTGGAGAAGGTGCTAAATATACACCGTTCTCAAAAACAAATAACCTTGTGATTATATGTGAACCAAAAGAAGGAATTTTACAACATGATCATGAAGAAGCAGTAAGAACTATAGGATTTAAAGCAGCTACATACCTTGGAAAAGCAGGTAAGAATGTGGAACCTGATGAAGTGAAAACTTATGAGACACTACCACTTCTACAACAAGTTCAACAATATCCAGAGTTACCTAAGGTAGTATATGTATATATGCTTCAAACACAAGGATTATTACATGATACTTATGTATATGGTGTAGATGCTAAGAAAATAATTCCTACATTTATTTATCCAACAGAAGTATTTGACGGAGCTATCGTAAGTGGAAACTGTGTATCTGCTTGTGATAAGAACCCTTCTTATGTTCATATGAATCATCCAATAATAGAAGATTTATATGAGAGACATGGCAAGGACTTTAACTTCTTAGGTTGCGTTATAACAAATGAAAACGTATATCTAGCTGATAAAGAGAGATCATCAAATATGGTTGCTAAGTTAGTAGAATTCTTAGGAGCAGATGCTGCTATAATTTCTGAAGAAGGATTTGGAAATCCAGATGCGGACTTAGTTATGAACTGTAATAAGGTTACAGCTAAAGGCGTTAAAACTGTTCTAGTTACAGATGAGTATGCTGGTCAAGATGGTATGTCTCAATCATTAGCAGACTCAACTCCAAAGGGTGATGCTGTAGTAACTGGAGGTAATGCTAACGAAGTTGTTATTTTACCACCTATGAAAAGAGTAATTGGTCATGTAGATGCTGCAAATACTATTGCTGGTGGACACATGGGAAGCTTAAGAGAAGATGGATCAATTGAAGCTGAAATCCAAGTTATTACTGGAGCAACTAGCGAAGTAGGATTTAACTACTTAACAGCAAAAGGATATTAATTTTAAAATATAACTAAAAAGTTTAGTTTAATGATTATGAGTACATTGAAAAGGAGATAGATACTATGTTACAAGGAAAAAAAGCTATCTGTATAGGAGATAGAGACGGAATACCAGGACCAGCTATAGAGGCTTGTGTTAAATCAGCAGGAGCAGAAGTTGTTTTTGCATCAACAGAGTGCTTTGTCTGAACAGCTGCAGGTGCAATGGATCTGGAGATCCAACAAAGAGTTAAAGATTTAACTGAAAAATATGGTGCAGAGAACATGGTGGTAGTAATCGGAGGAGCAGAAGCGGAAGCATCTGGATTATCTGCTGAAACAGTTGCTGCTGGAGACCCAACATTTGCAGGTCCTTTAGCAGGAGTTGATCTTGGATTATCTGTTTTCCACGTTGTAGAGCCAGAAATGAAAGCAGAATGTGATGAAGCTATTTATGACGAACAATGCGGAATGATGGAAATGGTTCTTGATGTTGATGCTATTATAGAAGAAGTTAAAAATGTAAGAGACCAATTCTGTAAATATCTTTAATAAATAATTTTAATAGAAAATGTTAAATTAATTGACCTAAGAAATAGAATTTCTAGAGGGCAAGTCCCATGAAAGGGGGAACACCTATGTTAAAAGTTGTTCATTATATAAACCAATTCTACGCAGGAATAGGCGGAGAAGAAAAAGCTGATATTAAACCTGAGGTTCGTGAAGGGTTTGTAGGACCTGGACTTGGATTAAATGGGTTATTAAAGAAAGAAGACGTTGAGATAGTTGCTACAGTTATTTGTGGAGATTCTTATTATGCTGAGAATACAAAAGAAGCACAAGCTGAAATTATCGAAATGGTAAAAAAATATAATCCAGATTTATTTATAGCTGGACCTGCATTTAACGCTGGAAGATATGGTGTTGCATGTGGAGATGTATGTAAGGCAGTTAAAGAAGAGTTGAATATACCTGTATTATCTGGAATGTACATTGAAAATCCAGGTGCAGACATGTATAAAAAAGATTTATATCTTATCTCTACAAGAAATAGTGCTGTAGGTATGAGAGATGCATTACCTAAAATGGCTAAATTAGCTATTAAATTAGCTAAGGGAGAAGAAGTAGGTTCTCCAGTAGAAGAGAACTACATTGAAAGAGGAATAAGAAAGAACTATTTTGCAACTGAAAGAGGATCTAAGAGAGCAGTTGACATGCTTGTTAAAAAATTAAAAGGTGAAGAATTCGTTACAGAATTTAAAATGCCTGACTTTGATAGAGTTGATCCAATGCCAGCAATAAAAGATATAACTAAAGCTAAAATTGCTATAGTTACATCTGGTGGTATAGTTCCAAAAGGAAACCCAGATCACATAGAGTCATCTTCAGCTTCTAAAATTGGTAAATATGATATAGAAGGAATTAATGATTTAACTGGAGAAACTTTTGAAACAGCACACGGTGGTCATGATCCAGTGTATGCTAATGAAGATCCAGATAGAGTTATCCCAGTAGATGTTCTAAGAGATCTTGAAAAAGAAGGGAAAATAGGAGCATTACACAGATACTTCTATTCTACAGTTGGAAATGGTACAGCTGTTGCATCTTCTAAAAAATATGGTGAGTTTGCAGCTAAAGAATTAATAGCTGACGGCGTAGATGCAGTTGTATTAACTTCTACGTGAGGAACTTGTACACGTTGCGGTGCAACGCTTGTTAAAGAAATAGAAAGAGCTGGACTTCCAGTAGTTCACATGTGTACTATTACTCCAGTATCTTTAACTGTTGGAGCTAATAGAATAATTCCTACAGTAGCTATTCCTCATCCACTTGGAAATCCAAACTTAACAAAAGAGGATGAATATACATTAAGAAGAAAACTTGTTGAAAAGGCTTTAAAAGCTCTTGAAACAGAAGTTGATGGACAAAAAATATTTGAATAATTAAAATTAATGATTTAGTAATTAGGGGATTACCCCTAATTACTAAATATATTAATAAGAAGATGTCTAGTTTGCACAATGTACAATGAATAGTTTGTACCTATTTATTATAGATTGTGCAAATTACAAAATAAATTATTATAAACGCACATTATTAAGGGAGGTTGAATTAAAAATGAATTTTCCAGTTATAAAGAAAGCATCTTATATTTTAGTGAATACTCCAGATATGGTAATACATAATGGAACTACACAAACATTAGAAAAACAAACAAATCCAGATTCAGAATATTTAAAGGCTATAAAAAATAATTTAAGAAGTTTTGAGGATGTTGTAGCTTATGCACCAAATCAAACTTATATAGGAAACATTACACCAGAAGAGTTAGGCGAAATGCCAAGACCATGGGTTGGAAAGAATGTAGAAAATGCTAATAGATTTGGTAAATACGGCGAAATAATGCCACAAGATGAATTCTATGGATTAATGAAGATATCTGATGTATTTGACTTAGTTTTATTAGAAGAGTCTTTTGTTGAGACTATAAAAGAAAAATTAGCTAATCATCCATTACTAAAAGAAAAAGCAGGAAAAATTACTGGGGATGAAATGGCTAAAATTGAAGAGTTAGTTAATAATGCTGGAGCAGAAGGATTATATGTAGATGGAAACCTTGTTGGTTGTGTAAGAAGAGCACATGAGTTTGATCCAAACCTTTCAGCTCACTATATGCTTGAAAATTTAGCAGTTAAATCATCAGGAGTACTTGCTGGAATGCATCTAGTTGACAATTTAGATATTCCTGTAGAAGAAATAGGTTATATAATAGAATGTTCAGAAGAAGCAATAGGAGATATGAACCAAAGAGGCGGCGGAAACGTAGCTAAATCTATAGGTGAAGTTGTAGGTCTTTCTGGAGCTACTGGTTCAGATATGAGAGGATTCTGTGCAGGACCTACTCATGCATTAATAAATGCAGCGTCACTTGTTAAGAGTGGAATATTTAAAAATGTATTAGTAATTGCAGGTGGAGCTACTGCGAAGCTTGGAATGAATGGTAAGGATCACATAAAAAAAGAATTACCAGTACTTGAAGATTGTTTAGGAGGATTTGCTATTCTTGTTTCAGAAAATGATGGAGTAAGTCCAATTTTAAGAACTGACATAATTGGAAAACATACAATTGGCCATGGTGCTTCTCCACAAGCTGTACTTGAAGCATTAGTACTTGATCCATTAACAGCAGCTGGATTAAAAGTAACAGATGTAGATAAGTATGCACCAGAAATGCAAACTCCAGATATAACTGAACCTGCAGGAGCTGGAGATGTTCCAACTCAAAACTATAAAATGATTGGTGCTTTAGCTGTTAAGAAGGGTCAATTAGATAGAAAAGAATTACCAGGATTTATAAAAGAACATGGATATCAAGGTTACGCTCCAACTCAAGGACATATACCATCTGGAGTGCCAATAGTGGGACATGGAATAGATCACATAAAAGATGGCATTTTAAATAACTTTATGATCGTAGGAAAAGGAAGTTTATTCTTAGGAAGAATGACTAACTTATTTGATGGAGTTTCTATACTAGTTGAAAAGAATACTGGAAAACTAGACAATGAGTCAGGTGTTAGTAAAGAAGAAGTTAAATCAATGGTAGCAGATGCCATGAAGGATTTTGCAAGCTTTTTAATGAACTCTGATAAATAGAGCCTTAAAACTCAGAAGGATAATTGCTCCTACTGAAGCTTAACAATTACTAATTTATCTCTTTAAATATAAGAGGTTATTAAAGAAACGGGGTGTAGAAATGAGTCAAAATGCTACTAAAGCAATGATTGCTGAAGTATTTAATGATATAGCAACAGGAATAAAAAGCGGACAATTCAAGAAAAAAGTTAGAATAGGTTTAACTATACTAGGTTCTGAACATGGAGTCGAAGAGATGGTTAAAGCTGCTGAACTTGCAAAAGTAAAATATGGCGATTTTGATATAGTTTTAATTGGACCTAAAGTAGATGCTGATTTTGAAGTAATAGAAGTAGAATCAGCTGAGGAAGGTCATAAAAAAATGACATCTATGTTAGAGTGTGGAGAATTAGATGGTTGTGTTACACAACACTTTGATTTTCCAATAGGAGTTTCTACAGTAGGTAAAGTAATGACTCCTGGAAAAGGAAAAGAAATGATAATTGCTACAACTACAGGAACTACTTCTACAAATAGAGTTGAGGGTATGGTTAAAAATGCCATATCTGGGATATCTGTAGCTAAAGCTAGTGGTATTAAAAATCCAAAAGTTGGAATACTAAATCTTGATGGTGCTAGACAAGTAGAAAGAATTCTAAGAGAAACTCAAGAAGGTGGATATGACATATCCTTTACTGAATCATTAAGAGCTGATGGTGGAGCTGTAATGAGAGGAAATGACCTTTTAGCAGGAACACCGGACGTTATGGTTTGTGATTCATTAACAGGAAATCTTTTAATTAAGATATTCTCTTCATTTACTACAGGTGGGAATTATGAAACTGTAGGAGCTGGATATGGTCCTGGAATTGGAGAAAACTATGATAAGTTAGTTAATATAGTTTCTAGAGCTTCAGGAGCACCGCTTATTGCAGAAGCATTAAGATTCTGTGCAACTTGTGCAGAAAACAAGGTTTTGGATATAGCTAGGGATGAGTTTAAGTCAGCTAATGTAGCTGGATTAAAAGAATTTATAGATAAGACTACAAAAAAAGCTAACAAATCTCAAGAAGAGGAAGAGGTAAAAATGCCACCTAAAAAGGTAGTAACTTTCTCTATAGCAGGTATAGATATACTAGAGCTTGAAAATGCATGTAAAGCGCTTTGGAAAGAGGGTATATACTCAGAGAGTGGAATGGGTTGTACTGGGCCAATAGTACTTGTAGCTGATGAAGACGGTGAAAAAGCTCAACAGGTATTAAAGAATGCAGAGTTTGTATCTTAAAATATAGATAATAAAAATAAAATTGACTGTAGTCTTACAGTCAATTTTATTTGATTTTTACGGATAATTATGGTATATTCAGCATATAAATATATGAAATTAAATAATACTGAATATATTTATTTACATGATAAAAATTTTTTATTAGGTTATAATACATACTATAATAAAAATTTTTATATATTTATATTACTTATTTATTTCAGGAGGGTTTAAGATGAAAATGAAAAAAATAGTTGCTCTTATGGCAACGGTTGCTATGACTGCATCCCTACTTGTAGGTTGCGCTGGTAACGGAAACGATGACAAAGGCACAGCAAGTGAAGGCAAAGATACTCCTAAATCAGAAGTATCAGTAGGTCTTTCAACAGATGAAGGTGGATTAAATGACAAATCATTTAACCAATCAGCTGATGAAGGAGTTAAAAAAGCAGTAGAAGAGTTTGGAGTTAAATACACTTCAGTTGAAGCTCAAAAGAAAGAAGATTATGAACCAAACCTACAAGCATTAATAGATGGTGGTTCTGATCTAACTTTTGCAATTGGATATCAATTATATGATGCAGTTGCTAATGTAGCTAAAAACAACCAAGATTCAAAACTTTGTATCATAGACTCTGTAGTTGAAGCTGATAACGTAATGTCAGTAACATTTAAAGAAGAAGAGGGTTCTTTTTTAATGGGAGTTATAGCTGGTTTAACTACTAAAACTAACAAAGTTGGATTTATAGGTGGAAAAGATACTGAAACAATACAAAAGTTTGAAACAGGATTTGCAGCTGGAGTTAAAGCTGTTAATCCAGAAGCGGCTGCTGGACTTATAAGTGCAGATGGCAAGAACCCAGGAATAACAGTTAAATACGCAGATTCTTTTGCTGATGGAAACAAAGGTAAAGAGTTAGCTATATCACTATACGGAGCTGGATGTGATGTAATATATCATGCAGCTGGAGGAGCTGGTACAGGGATGTTCCAAGCTGCTAAAGAATTAAGAGATTCGGGTAAAGAAGTTTGGGCTATTGGTGTTGATAAAGATCAAGCAGTTTCTCTTCCAGAATTTAAAGATGTTATTCTTTCTTCGATGATGAAAAGAGTTGATAATGCTACTTATGATGTAACAAAATCAATTGTTGAAGGAACATTCAAAGCCAAGCATATTGAATTAGGAATTGCTGAAGGTGGAGTAGGAATGTCTGCAACAACTAAAGACAATACTGCTGCTGATGTAATTAAGAAAGCAGAAGAGTTTGAAACTCAAATTAAAGAAGGTAAAATTAAAGTGCCTGCTACAAGACAAGATGTTATTGATTTTAAATAATCAATGAAAAAGAGATAAAAAGCTAGATTTTACATCTAGCTTTTTTTTATACCTTTTGATAGTATATTTTTATGAAAGTAAAATAGTATGAAAAATAAAAATAATATTCAATGAAATATTTTTATGGTATAATGGGAGATGGATTCTATAAAGTGCATATCGTATTTTAACTAATGTTAAGTATTTTAATGTAATATGTAAACGTAGGTAATATTATAAGGAGGAAGGGAAATGGAAAAAGTAATTGAAATGAAAGGTATAACTAAAGTTTTCCCTGGTACCATTGCAAACGACAGTGTAGACTTTGATTTATTACAAGGAGAAACTCACGTATTGCTAGGTGAAAATGGTGCAGGAAAAACTACCTTAATGAATATACTTTATGGCTTGTATCAGCAAGAAAAAGGTGATATTTATGTTAATGGAAATTTGGTTAAAATTAACAATCCTAGTGAAGCGATAAAGCTTGGAATAGGGATGGTTCACCAACACTTTATGTTAGTTCACAACTTTACAGTAGCTGAAAATATTGTACTTGGATGTGAACCCAATAAAGGATTATGTATGGATAGAAAAAAATCATATAAAGATGTAAAGGAATTATCAGATAAATATGGATTTTCTATAGATCCTAATGCTATTATTGAAGATATATCTGTAGGACAACAGCAAAAGGTGGAAATTCTTAAGGCTCTTTATAGAGGAGCAAAGATTCTAATTCTTGATGAACCAACAGCGGTTCTAACACCACAAGAAATTAAGGAACTAGGCAAAATATTAGATAATTTAAAAAATGAAGGAAAATCTGTCATTCTTATAACTCATAAATTAAAAGAAGTTATGAGTATGAGTGATAGAGTTACTATAATTAGAAGAGGTAAGGTTACCGGTATTGTTAATACTACTGATACTAGTATTGATGAATTAGCAGAGTTAATGGTTGGAAGAAAGGTAAACTTAGTGGTAGAAAAAAGAGAATCTGAATTAACAGGAGAAATTCTTAAGGTTGAAAATCTATATGCCAATGATCAAAGAGGTATTCCTGCTGTGAAAAATGTTTCCTTTACTGTTAATGGGGGCGAAATTTTAGGAATTGCAGGAGTAGATGGGAATGGACAAACAGAACTATTAGAAGTACTTACAGGTCTTAGAAAAGGTCACAATGGAAAAGTATTATTAAATGGAAAAGATTTATATGGAAAATCTCCTAGAGAAATTATTGACTCAGGTATTGGACATATTCCTGAAGATAGACATAAAAGAGGACTTATACTAAAATATTCATTATTTGAAAACTCTATTCTTGGAATTCATAAAAACAAAGAATTTAATAAAGGTATTATGATGGACTATAAGGCTATCAAAAAACATTGTGACACACTTATAGAAGAGTTTGATGTAAGAACACCTAGTAATGAAGTAAATGCATCTGCTTTATCTGGAGGTAACCAACAAAAGTTAATTGCAGCTAGAGAAATTTCTAAAGACCCAACATTATTAATTGCTGCTCAGCCTACAAGAGGTATAGATGTAGGTGCTATTGAATATATTCATAGTAGACTTGTAGATGAGAGAGATAAAGGGAAAGCGGTACTTTTGGTATCTTTAGAATTAGACGAAATTTTAGCTCTTTCAGATAGAATTGCTGTTATGTATGACGGTGAAATAGTAGATATTTTAGATAGAAAAGATGCAGATGAGCAAAAGCTAGGAATATTAATGGCTGGTGGAAGCTTAGATAAGAAAGGGGAAGAGAAATAAAATGAGTAGTAAAGTTAAGGATACAATTAAAGCTATACTCTTTCCTGTAGTAGCAGTTATACTTTCTTTGTTTATATCAGTATTTTTTGTTATGTGGGCAAAAGGATATTCAATAACTCAGTACTTTACAGCATTAACTGATTTAGTTTCGGTTATATGGAAGGGGAGCTTTGGAACATCAAGAAATGCAATGACTACATTAGCAGAAGTGACACCTTTGATTTTTACAGGTGTAGCTAATGCTGTAGCTTTTAGATGTGGACTATTTAATATTGGTGTAGGTGGGCAATTTGTATTAGGTATGGTTGCAGCTGCTATAGTAGGAACCATACCAGGATTAAGTCCTATAGTACACATTCCATTAATAATTGTAAGTGGTATAGTTGCAGGAGGAATTTGGGGAGGAATACCGGGATTTCTTAAGGCTAAGTTTGGAACTAATGAAGTTATAAATACAATTATGATGAACTATATTTCTATAGCTTTAGCTAACTATATTATACTTAGAACCTCTTTCGGAGTTTATGGAAAATCAGCAACTCCAATGATAGAAGACAGTGCAAAACTTGCAAGATTTGTTCAAGGAAGTTCAGCTAATATAAGTTTATTTATAGGTATTATAACAGCTATTATTATGGCGTTTATATTATGGAAAACTACCATTGGATATGAGATAAGAGCCGTTGGTATAAATCCTCATGGTGCAGAATATGGTGGAGTAAATGTTGCTAAGAATGCAGTTTTAGCTATGGTTTTATCAGGAGCTATAGCTGGACTTGGTGGAGCTACACATGTAGCTGGTGTGAAACATTTAATTCAAGATTTTATGGTGGTTCCTAGCTATGGGTTTGATGGTATAGCAGTAGCACTGTTAGCTAAGAAAAATCCAGTAGCATGTATTTTATCAGCCATATTGTTCGGAGCTTTAAATAGTAGTTCAAGAGCTCTTCAAATTAGTGGAATACCAAAAGAAATAGTATTTTTAATTCAATCAGTAATTATTATATTTGTAGCAACAGATTACATTGTGACTTACTTTGGAAATAAGAAAAAGAAAGGGGAGATAATGAATGGATAATATAATTGTTGTTAGTATCATTTCATTAATAACAGCTACTTTAAGAATAGCTACACCTCTTATTTTCACATCCTTAGGAGGAGTGTTTTCTGAGCGTTCAGGAGTAGTAAATATAGGTCTTGAAGGTATGATGACCATAGGAGCATTTTTTGCTGTATATGGAACATATATAACAGGTAGTCCTGTAGTAGGAATAGTGTTTGCTTTAGTATCGGGTGGATTACTTGCATTAATTCATGCAGTTCTTAGTATCCACTTAAAATCAGACCAGGTTATTTCTGGTACAGCTATTAACTTGTTTGCTACAGCTCTAGCTAGTTTCTTGATATATATATTATTCAATGGAAAGGGAGGTCAAACAGACTTGGTAACCCTTCTTCCTTACAACTTACCAGAATTCATTGTGAATATTCCTATTATTGGTGATATTTTATCTGGGTTAAACTGGTTTGTAATAATGGCAATAGTATTGGTATTTGTAGCCCATTTTGTACTTTACAAAACTTCTATTGGACTTAGAATTAGATCTGTAGGAGAACATCCAAAAGCTGCAGATACACTAGGAATAAATGTATACCTAGTAAGATACATTTGTGTAATATTATCAGGAATGTTAGCTGGTCTTGGTGGAGCTGCTTTATCAATTGGTGTTACACCGATATATAGAGAAGGAATGATAGCAGGTAGAGGATTCATTGCTTTAGCAGCTGTAATCTTTGGTAACTGGACACCTATCGGTTCCTTTGGAGCATGTTTGTTGTTTGCCTTTGGTGAATCATTCCAGATATTTGCCCAAGGGCTTGGATGGTCATTACCATCTGAAGTGTTTACAATTATACCATATCTATTAACTATGTTAGCACTTGCTGGCTTTGTAGGAAAAACAAATGCTCCAGCTGCTTCAGGAGAAGCATATGAAAAGAATGGTAGATAATATTTAAATTAATTTAAATTGTAATATAGTTTAGAGAGTTAGTTTGTTATAGGCTAACTCTCTTTTTATAAATTATTGTCGGGGAAATATGGATTGTCTCTATTTAGTTAGAAATATCATATAATTTATGATATGATTAGTTAATATGAGTAGGAGGGATATTTATGAATTTAGGCTTTGATTTAAGGCTATCACAGGAACAAAAATTGATTATGACAATGGAGATGCAACAATCAATAAAGTTATTACAAATGTCATCCTATGAACTTTTACAACATATTGATAAGGAATTACAAGAAAATGTAGTTTTGGAAGTAGAAAACAATTTAGAAACAACTAAAGAAGAAATAGTTGATAATGAGTTGAGAGAGTATAGAGAATTAATTAGAGACATGGCCATGGATAATTATAATGATAGATCATACTACAAACATGAAGAAGATGATTTGGTATCACCTTTTAATTTTATAAGTAGCAAGCCTACTATTAAGGATTATTTAAGAGAACAAGTTATGCATAGTAATTTAGATAGACAAGATGAGTGTATTTGTAGATATATTGTAGATAATATTGATTATAGAGGATATTTAGATGAAAAGATTATAGATAATTTAATGGAAGAACTGAGTATTCCAAAGGATTCTGCGATGAGATGTGTAGATATAGTTCAGGGACTTGAACCGCCTGGAATATGTGCTAGGTCACTGAGTGAATGTTTAATACTTCAACTGCATAGGAAAAATATAATGAATAATTATGTTGAGGAAGTAATAAATAATTATTTATATGAGTTATCAAAAGGAAAATATCAATTAATAGGTAAAAAACTTGGAGTTTCGGCTAAAATAGTTCAAGAATGTGAAGATATAATAAAAAAATTGGAACCTAAACCTACCAGGGGGTTTTTTACTGGTGAAGAGATTGGATATTTGATTCCAGATGTTTATGTAAAAAAAATAAGTGATGAATATGTAGTTTTAATGAATGATAATTTATTACCTAAATTAATAATTAATAATACATATAAAGATGTAATTAATAGCAGTAATGATTCGGAAGCTATAGATTATGTAAAAGACAAAATAAGTAGTGCTATGTTTTTGATTAAAAGTATACAAAATAGAAAAAATACTTTGTGTAAAGTCATGGAGGAAATAGTTAAAAATCAAGAGGAGTATCTAGATAAGGGGAATAATTATATAAAACCTATGACTATTAAATATATAGCTAATAGTCTAAATATGCATGAATCTACGGTTGGTAGAGCTATTAGAGATAAATATGTAGCTCTTCATACAGGGGAAATTAAGAGAATAAAGGATTTATTTACTAATAGTGTAAACATTTTAAGTCAAGATATATCATCTGTTAGTGTAAAAGATATGATAAAGAATATAATAGAATCTGAAGACAAGTCAAAACCACTATCTGATTCAGTTATATGTAAACTAGTTAATGAAAAAGGCATAGATATATCTAGACGTACTATAGCCAAATATCGAGAGGAGTTAGGAATAAAATCCTCATCTCAACGAAAAAGATTAATATAGATTTTGATATTCCATATGAAACATTAATTTATTATTATGATTTATATGGAATTATTTTTTTGTATAAATTGTAGATGAATGTAGAAATATAACTTATATAAAACTAAAATTAACATAAGTACTTCACAAACAATGAATATTGGCATATAATATAAATAGAGGTTTAAAATGTTGATGGGACAAATAGTGTCCATAGGGACATATTTTGTCAATGGGGTGAAAGATGGAGAAGTTATTGAAATTACAACAGAAAGTAGTGCCGGAATTGCTAGAAGTTTTAGATATGCGATATACCATATTAAAAAATATAAAGTATAGAGAACCCATAGGCAGAAGGCTGCTGTCAACCATAGTGAATTTAAGTGAAAGGGTTGTAAGAAGCGAAACAAATCTATTGAAAACTCAAGGATTAATTGATATTAAGTCCTCTGGTATGTATATTACTGAAGAAGGTGATGAAGTTTTTATTGGACTTAAGGCTTTTATGAAGGAATTAAGTGGGTTAAATCACTTAGAAGAGGAATTGAAGAAAATTCTTAAAGTTAGAGAAGTAATAGTTATTAACGGAAATGTAACAGAAGATAATTCATTATATACTGAACTTGGTAGGGTAGCGGGTAATTATTTAAAAAGTATTATTAAAGATGATATTACAATATCCCTTACAGGAGGACGAACAATTAAGGAGGTAGTTTACAATTTCCTTCCAATGACTAAATATAAAAATATAAAGGTTTTACCTGGAAGAGGTGGTATAGGAAAGGAAACAGAAATACAATCTAATACCTTAGTAGAGATTTTAGCAAATAAGTTAGATGCTACTTATGAATTGTTACATATTCCAGATAACATAAGTAGTGATTCTTTTAAAGCGTTGATTAAGGAATCAGATATTAAGGAAACTTTTGAACATATAGAGAAATCAAATATTCTTATCCATGGTATAGGACTGGCTAAAGATATGTGTGATAAGAGAAGTCTAGGTAAGGACATAAAGGAAAGAATATTAGAATTAGGAGCTATAGGAGAAGCTTATGGACATTATTTTAATAGCAAAGGTGAGGTTGTATATTCTATGCCTTCAATTGGAATAACTAAAGATAGAATTAAAAATATCCCTAATGTAATAGCTGTAGCAGCTGGTGTTGAAAAGGCAGAAGCTATCATGGTTATACAAATGGATAAATTAAATTCAACATTAGTTACTGATGAAGCTACGGCAAAAGAAATTTTAAAACTATTTTTAAATAAAGTTGGTTGTTAATACTTAATGATTTTATCCTAGAGTTACTTATTAAAGTACTTATATGTTTTTAAAATTAATATATTATGATTTTTAGGATTCTATGCTTTAAAATCAATATGTATATAAGGAAATGTATCTCTAGATAAGGATTTTTAGGATTAAATCTCCTAAAAATCTGTTTATATCAATTAAGTTTAATATAAAAATTATTAAATTAAATGTTGGAGGTATTTTATAATGGTTAAAGTTGGAATTAATGGATTCGGTAGAATTGGAAGAAATGTATTTAAGGTTTTGGTAGATAAATATGGAAATGACATAGAAGTTGTAGCAATTAATGATTTAACAGATCCTGAGACACTAGCACATCTTTTGAAGTATGATACCCTTTATGGAAAATTCAATGGAACAGTTGAAGCTACTGAGAATTCAATTATAGTTAATGAAAAGGAAATAAGAATATTTGCAGAAAGAGATCCTAAAAATATACCATGGGGACTTCAAGGTGCAGATATTGTAATAGAATCTACAGGATTATTTACAGATGCTACAAAAGCAAAGACTCATATAGAAGCTGGAGCTAAAAAGGTGTTAATTTCCGCACCAGCAAAAAATGAAGATATAACAATTGTACTGGGAGTAAATGAAGATAAATATGATGCTAAAAATCATAATATTATTTCAAATGCTTCATGTACAACTAACTGTTTAGCTCCTTTTGCAAAAGTTTTGGATGAAAAGTTTGGTATAGTACAAGGGCTTATGACTACAATACACTCATATACTAATGATCAAAAAATATTGGATGCTCCACATAAAGATTTAAGAAGAGCTAGAGCTGCAGGAGAATCAATGATTCCAACAACTACAGGAGCGGCAAAAGCGGTCGCATTAGTTTTACCACAGCTTAAAGGAAAATTAAATGGTATGGCAGTAAGGGTTCCAACACCAACAGTTTCAATGACTGATTTAGTATGTGAACTTGGTAAGTCTGTGAGCGTAGAGGAGGTTAACGGGGCTTTAAGAGAAGCGGCAGAAGGAAAACTTAATGGGATTTTAGGCTTCTCTGAGGAACCATTAATTTCAATGGACTTTAGAGGTGATGAGAGATCTTCAATTGTAGATGCATTATCAACTATGGTTATGGGAGATAATCTAGTTAAAGTAGTAGCTTGGTATGATAATGAGTGGGGTTACTCAAATAGGCTAGCAGATTTAACAAAATATGTTGCAGATAGATTATAATCTTCAAAATGTGTTAAAATAGGTATGTAATAAAAATCTAGTTCTATGATTTATGATTGAACTAGATTTTTATTACAATAAGTTTAAAAAAGGAGATTTTAATATGTCATTTAACAAGAAATCATTAGAAGACATCAATGTGAAAGGTAAAAAGGTTTTAGTAAGGTGTGATTTTAATGTACCTATAGTAGAGGGTAAAATTACTGATGAAAATAGACTTCTAGGAGCAATACCTACTATAGAGTACTTAGTTAACAATAATGCAAAGGTTATATTATGTTCACATTTAGGAAAACCAAAGGGGGAGCCTAAACCAGAGCTTTCGCTATCACCAGTAGCAGCAAGATTAAGTGAACTATTAAATAAGAAGATAATTTTTGCAGCGGATGATAATGTAGTGGGAGATAAAGCAAAGTCAGCTATTTTAGATATGAATGATGGAGATATAGTACTATTACAAAATACTAGATTTAGAAAAGAAGAAACTAAAAATGAAGAAAATTATTCTAAGGAATTAGCTTCTCTTTGTGATTTATTCGTAAATGATGCTTTTGGAACAGCACATAGAGCACATTGTTCTACAGTAGGAGTAACTGAATTTGTAAAAGAGTCAGTTTGCGGATATTTAATTCAGAAAGAGCTTAAGTTTTTAGGAGAAGCTATAGAAAATGCTGAGAAACCATTTACTGCTATTTTAGGAGGCTCTAAAGTATCAGATAAAATTAATGTAATAAATAATCTTTTAGAGAAAGTAGACAATCTTCTTATAGGAGGAGCCATGGCATATACTTTCCTGAAAGCTAAAGATTATAAAATGGGTATATCAAGGGTAGAAGAAGATAAAATTGATTATGCACTAGAGATGATGGATAAGGCTAAAGAAAAAGGAGTAAAATTATATTTACCGATAGACCACGTAGTAGCTACGGAATTCGATAAAAATGCAAATCCAGTAATAACAGAAGATGAAAATATTCAAGATGGATATATGGCTTTAGATATAGGACCCAAAACAAGAGAATTATATGCAGAAGTGATAGCAAAATCTAAAACTATTATTTGGAATGGTCCAATGGGAGTTTTTGAATTTGAAAACTTTAATAAGGGAACAATAGCAGTAGGAGAAGCTATGGCTAATTGTGATGGAATCACAATAATTGGTGGAGGGGATAGTGCTGCGGCTGTTAATATATTTGGTCTAGGAGATAAAATGACACATATTTCAACAGGTGGCGGAGCTTCCTTAGAATTTTTAGAAGGAAAAGAACTTCCAGGAATTGTTGCTTTAAATGATAAATAAATGTAAAATCTATAAAGAAAGTAATAAACAAGATAAAATCTTGTTTATTTACTTTCCTTTTCGAGAGTAATATATTATATTTGATTTAGAGAAAAAAATGTAATATGTCTCTTAAGGAAAAAACTTGGATATATTAGCATCATTAAAGATGTGTTGCAAAGTTATTAATAGGAGGATTAATCATGAGAAAAGCAATAATAGCAGGAAACTGGAAGATGAATAATACAATAGAAGAAGCAGTAAATTTAGTTAAGGAATTAAAGCCTTTAGTAAATGATGCTAGCTGTGATGTAGTAGTTTGTCCCACTTTTTTAAGTTTACCAGCAATAGTTGAAGAATGTAAGGGAAGCAATATTATGGTTGGGGCTCAAAACATGCATTTTGAAGAGTCAGGTGCTTTTACAGGAGAAGTTTCTCCATTAATGCTTAAAGAACTAGGAGTAAAATTTGTTATAATTGGACATAGTGAAAGAAGACAGTATTTTAATGAAACTGATGAAGCTATTAATAAAAAATTAAAGACTGCTTTTCATCACAAGATTACACCTATATTATGTATAGGTGAAAGTTTACAGCAAAGAGAATTAGGAATAACTGAAGAAGTATTAGGTGCTCAAATAAAGCAAGATTTAATAGGAATAAAAAAAGAGCAAGTTGAAAATATGGTTATAGCCTATGAACCTATTTGGGCAATAGGGACAGGGAAAACTGCAACTGCAGATGATGCTAATAATACAATAGGATTTATTAGAGGAGTTATATGCAAGTTATACGGAGAAGAAGTTGCATATAAAGTTAGAATTCAATATGGCGGATCAGTTAAGCCATCAACTATAAAAGAGCAAATGTCAAAGGAACACATAGATGGAGGATTAATAGGTGGAGCTAGTCTTAAAGCTTCAGATTTCGCAGCTATTGTAAATTACTAATAAAAGGATGGTCAAATATTATGAATAAAAAACCAGTAATGCTAATGATATTGGATGGTTTTGGAATAAGCGATAATGTGGATGGAAATGCAGTTAGAGAGTCTAATAAGCCTAACTACGATGGATTAAAGGCTAAATATCCTCACACCGCATTATCAGCTTCTGGTCTAGATGTAGGGCTTCCTGAGGGGCAGATGGGTAACTCAGAAGTTGGACACTTAAATATAGGTGCGGGAAGAATAATATATCAAGAATTGACTAGAATAACAAAATCAATTAAAGATGGCGATTTCTTTGAAAATAAAGCTTTTAATACTGCTATTGATGATGCGTTAAAAAATAACTCAGCTGTTCACTTAATAGGATTATTATCAGATGGAGGAGTTCATTCTCATATAAATCATGTAAAAGCTCTTATAACTCTTTGTAAGAGAAGGGCTGTAAAAAAAGTTTTTGTTCATTGCTTTTTAGATGGAAGAGATGTATCACCAACATCTTCAAAAATATTTATAGAAGAGTTACAAAACCATATGGATAGTGAGGGAATAGGAGAAATTGCAACTATTTCGGGTAGATATTATGCTATGGATAGAGATAATAGATGGGAAAGAGTACAATTGGCCTATAATGCAATGGTAAAAGGTGAAGGAAATACTAGTACTTCTCCATTTGCAGTTATAGACGATGCTTATCATGATAATAAAACAGATGAGTTTGTAATTCCTAGTGTAATTGTGAAGGATGGTAAACCGGTAGCTACTATAAAAAATAAAGATTCCATAATATTTTTTAACTTTAGACCAGATAGGGCAAGAGAGATAACTAGAGCTTTAAAAGATAAGGATTTTAAAGGTTTTGAAAGAGAAAGTTTAGATGTAACATATGTATGTATGACTCAATATGATAAAACTATTGAGGATGTACAAATAGCTTATAAACCTGAGAGTTATGAGAATACATTAGGTGAATATGTTAGTAGCAAAGGATTAAAGCAGCTTAGAATTGCGGAAACAGAAAAATATGCTCATGTAACTTTCTTCTTTAATGGTGGAGTAGAGGAACCTAATAAGGGTGAAGATAGGGTATTGATTCCATCACCTAAAGTAGCAACCTATGACTTAAAACCAGAAATGAGTGCCTATGAAGTTACTGATGCAGTATTAAAAAGTATTGAAAAGGATGAATATGATTTAATTATATTAAATTATGCTAACCCAGACATGGTTGGACACACTGGAGTTATTGAAGCAGCAGTAAAGGCTATTGAAGTTGTAGATTATTGCTTAGGCAAGGTTGTAAATAAAGTACTAGACCATAATGGTACAGTGTTTATTACAGCAGACCATGGTAATGCTGAGTCTATGATTGATTACTCTACAGGCAAACCAATGACTGCACATACTACTAATCTGGTTCCATTTACATACGTAAGTAAAGAAGTAGGAACACTTAGAAGTGGAGGAATACTTGCAGATATTGCTCCAACTATCTTAACAAAGATGGAATTAGATATTCCAAGTGAAATGAGTGGAAAATCATTAATTTAAGTTGTTAAGTTAAAATATTTAGCCATGCTAAATTTATTATAAACATAATATGAAGGAGGAAAAAAAATGAAACAATATGTTGAAATTATTGATGTCTATGCAAGACAAATATTAGATTCAAGAGCGTTCCCAACAGTAGAGGTTGAAGTTGTTCTAGAAGATGGTACAGTAGGGGTAGCGGCAGTACCTTCAGGAGCATCAACAGGTCAATTTGAAGCTGTTGAATTAAGAGATGGAGATAAATCTCTATACAATGGAAAAGGTGTATTAAAAGCTGTTGATAATGTAAACAACATAATAGCAGAAGAATTAATTGGAATGAATATATTCGATCAAGTTGCTATAGATAAGACTATGATAGAATTAGATGGAACTCATAATAAAGAAAAATTAGGTGCTAATGCTACTTTAGGAGTGTCCCTTGCTTGTGCAAAAGCTGCAGCTAATTACTTAGGACTTGGTTTATACCAATATATTGGTGGAGTTAATGCTAAAGTTTTACCAGTACCTATGATGAATATCTTAAATGGTGGAAAACATGCTGATAATAATGTGGACTTACAAGAGTTTATGGTTATGCCAGCAGGAGCTACATCTTTTAGCGAAGCTTTACGAATGGGAGCAGAAGTTTATCATGCATTAAAAGGAATCTTAAAAGCTAAAGGACTTGGAACAGGTGTAGGTGATGAAGGTGGATTTGCTCCAGATTTATCATCAAATGAAGAAGCAATAAAAGTTATAATCGAAGCAATAGAAAAAGCTGGATATGTTCCAGGAAAAGATGCTTTCATAGCACTTGACCCAGCATCTTCTGAATTCTTTGAAGATGGAAAATATAATCTTGCTGGAGAAGGAAGAATGTTAACTCCTCATGAGATGGCAGATTACTATGTAGAATTATGTGAAAAATATCCAATAATATCTATTGAAGATGGTATGGCTGAAGAAGATTGGGAAGGATGGAAGTACTTAACTGATAAAATAGGTAAAAAAATTCAATTAGTTGGAGATGACTTATTTGTAACTAATACTTCTAGACTTGGAATGGGAATTGAAAGAGAAACTGCAAACTCAATTCTTATAAAATTAAACCAAATAGGAACTTTAACTGAAACTTTAAATGCTATAGAAATGGCTGCAAGAGCTGGTTATACTGCAGTGGTTTCTCACAGATCTGGAGAAACAGAAGATACTACAATAGCTGACTTAGTAGTAGCTACAAATGCAGGTCAAATTAAAACTGGAGCTCCTGCAAGAAGTGAGAGAGTTGCTAAATACAACCAGTTATTAAGAATCGAAGAAGAACTTGGTGACATGGCTGAATTTAGAGGATTAAAATCTTTCTTTAACATAAAAAGATAACTAATTTCTATAATAAAAACATNNATGTTTTTATTATAGAAATTAGAAGTATATATTAATTTAATATATATATTTACATTTATTACTCTTTCCATTGTAAAAATATTTTTACTGTGATAAAATATATTACATGTATAAGGATAAAGAATTAAGGGGGCATAATAATGATAACAGCATTAAAGGTTGTAATAATTATTTCCGCATTAACAGTTATATTGGCAATATCTCTTCAAGAAAGTAAATCATCAGGCTTAGGTGGATTAGTAGCTGGAAGTTCAGAAACTTTTTATAGCAAAAATAAAACTAAAACAAAGGAATCATTCTTAACTAAACTTACTATAGTATCAGCAGTTGTTTTTGCAGGGTCAATTATAGGAATAAACATATTTATACTTTAACTAAAAGCTATCCAGGGGGATAGCTTTTGTATTTAATGTCTGATAAAATTATATTAAAGATTAAATGTTTACACTTTAATATGATAACTTTATAATGTATATAGATGAATTTTTTAGTGATAGGGGAGAAAATAATGAGTGGATATGTTTCAAAACTTGAAACTTCAGAAATGGATTATCTTGTTGATGCAATTAGATCTCTTAAAACCAGAGAGGAAGTATATAGGTTCCTTGAAGATGTTTGTACAATAAATGAAATAAAAGCTATGGAGCAAAGACTTCAAGTTGCAAGAATGCTTAAAGAAAGAAGAACTTATTTAGATATCGCTAGTAGTACTGGAGCTAGCACTGCTACCATAAGTAGAGTTAATCGTTCTTTAAATTATGGAAATAATGGATATAAGGTAGTATTTGAAAGAGTTGATTGGAATGAATATGAAGATAAATAGAAAGTTGTAAGTAATCATAGATTAATTATAAGAAAAAGCTTTACTTTGAAGAGAGTAAGGCTTTTTCTATTTAATCAATTTATTAGAAATTAAAATAATTACAATATAAGGTTATGGTGTATTAACCATATTGAGTAATTATTTATATGTCGTTTATAAATTCATAGTATATGGTATAATAAAGAATAGGTTAAATATTCATAGTATAGTATTATATTATAGGATAAAGAAGATTAATAAATTACATTAGATAACTATAAATTTAGGAGTGATTAGATGGATTTAAAAAAGCTATTAAACAAGGAGCAATACGAAGCAGCTGTTACCGTAGAAGGCCCCTTGTTAATTTTAGCAGGTGCAGGATCAGGAAAGACTAGGGTTCTTACTTATAGAATGGCACATATGATAAATGATTTAAATATATATCCCTCACAGATTTTAGCTTTGACTTTTACAAATAAAGCAGCAGGAGAGATGAAGGAAAGAGTTAAATCATTAGTAGGAGATATAGTTGATACAATGTGGGTTTCAACTTTTCACTCTAGCTGTGTAAGAATTTTAAGAAGAGAAATTGATAAGTTAGGATACAATAAAAATTTTACTATATATGATAGTTACGATGCCAAATCACTAGTAAAGCAGTGCATGAAAGAACTTAATATCAATGATAAAGACATAACTGATGGAGAAATTATCTCAAAAATTTCCGATGCTAAAAATAAATTAATATCTGCTAAGAAGTTTAAAAAAGAAAATGAAGGAAACTTTCGAATGAATAAGATAGCAGATGTTTATCTAACCTATGAAAAGAAATTAAAGACTACAAATTCTTTGGATTTTGATGATCTAATTTATTTAGTTGTTAAACTGCTTAAAGAAAATGATGAGGTTAGAGAGTTTTATAGAAGAAAATTTAAATATATTCTTGTAGATGAGTATCAAGATACTAATAAATGTCAATATGAATTGATAAAGCTTTTAGTTAATGAAAATGAAAATATATGTGTAGTTGGAGATGACGATCAATGTATTTATGCATGGAGAGGTGCAGATATAAATAATATATTGGACTTTGAAAAGGATTTTCCAAGAGCAAAGGTTATTAAGTTGGAGCAAAACTATAGGTCGAAATCAAACATATTAGAGGCTGCTAATAAGGTTATAAGAAATAATGCGCAAAGAAAAGATAAAGTGTTAAGAACTGAAAGTGAATCTGGAGAAAAGCTAAAAGTATACAGAGCCTATAGCGACATAGATGAAGGAAACTTTGTAGCAACTCAAATTAAAAGGATGATAAGAGAAGAAAATAGAAGCTTAAAGGATTTTGCTATACTTTATAGAATGAACTCCCAATCGCGTATATTTGAGGAAGCCTTTAGAAGGAATGAGATAACCTATAAAATAGTAGGGGGACTCAGATTCTATGAAAGAAAAGAAATTAAGGATGTTATGGCTTACTTGAAAGTGATAAATAATCCTCTTGATGATATAAGTTTAAAAAGAATTATAAATGAGCCTAAAAGAAGTATTGGAGACACAACCATAGCTAAGGTACAGGAATTTGCAGCAGAAAATAATATATGCATGTATGATGCACTTTTAGATGCAGAATTTATACCAAATCTTTCTGCAAGAGCTATAACATCTATAAATAAATTTGTGAGCTTAATGAATACTCTTATAGTGGATGCAGAGAATATAAGTGTACCTGAACTAATTGAGGATATTTTAGATAGAAGTGGATACATGAAAATGCTTAAGGGGTCTAGTAGTGCCGAGGATGAAAGTAGAATAGAAAACTTAAAGGAACTTGTATCTGATGCTGTAGTCTTTGAAAATTCTTCAGAAGATAAATCCTTAAGTGCCTTTTTAGAAAAGGTAACTTTAGTTTCTGATATAGATAATTTAGATGAAGAGAATAATGCAGTAGTAATGATGACTGTTCATAGTTCAAAAGGACTTGAATTTCCAGTAGTTTTCTTAGTTGGAATGGAAAATGGAATATTTCCAGGAATGGCTTCTTTGAATAATTTTAATGAGATGGAAGAATCAAGAAGACTTTGCTATGTTGCTATTACAAGAGCTGAAGAGATGCTATATATATCATCGGCAGAACAGAGAATGGTATTTGGTAGAACTGTGGGATATCCTATATCAGACTTCATAAGTGAAATACCTAAGGAATTAAAATATGATTTGAATGATGATGGAGGAACTCAATCCAAAGGAAGTTTTGATAATATTAACAATAAGGTAAATAATAAGGTTAATAATAATCCTCACTCCTTTAGAAGTGGTTTTTATAATTCAAAGAAACCTATGGCTTCAAGTGAAATTAGTGGCATTGAATGTGGAGTTGACAAATGTGCAGTTAAAGAAGAACTTACTATAGGGGTAAAAGTAAGACATGGTAAATTTGGAGTGGGAACTGTAGTATCTATATCCTCAGACAATGGAGAAACTATAGTTACTATAGCTTTTAACAATATGGGAATCAAAAAGCTTATGCTTAATAAGGCAGGTCTGGAACTAGCTTAATATAGTGTAAGAAAGTCACGAAGACAGCAGAATAAGTTTATTATAGGCTATGTTTTAGATGTTAATAAAACATAGCCTATAATTAAATTTTAAATATATAAGAGCTATTTTTAAGTTAATAGGAGGAAGCGTTATAATGAGTGATGATAAGCGTAGTAAAATGCTGAAGTTAGTAGAGGAGTTAAATAAATACTCCTATGAATACTATGTACTAGATAATCCTATCATATCTGATAAAGAATATGATAAAAAATATGATGAACTTAAAGTATTAGAAAGTGAACTTGAAGAGGTTTTACCTTATTCACCAACGTTAAGAGTAGGAGATATAGTTTTAGATGAATTTAGAAAATATAAACATAGAGCTCCTCTTTGGAGTTTAGATAAGGCTCAATCCATAGAACAAATTAAGAATTGGCATAATAGAAATATTAAAGCTATAAACGAGTATAATAATAATAATGAAGAAAAACTGCCAAGTGTTAAATATATTGTTACTAAAAAGTTTGATGGACTTTCTATAAATTTGACCTATAACCAGGAGGGGATTTTAATAGTTGGATCCTCTAGAGGGACTGGAGAAATTGGAGAAGACATTACTAGTCAAGTAAAGACTATAAAATCTATTCCACTCATAATAGATAATCACAGTATAATCGAAGTTCATGGTGAAGCTATTATGACAAAGGAAGCTTTTGAAAACTATAATAAAAATGCTTCTATCCCATTAAAGAACTTAAGGAATGGAGCAGCTGGAGCTCTTAGAAATTTAAATGTAAAGGAGACTGCCAGAAGAAATTTATCTGCTTTTTTCTATGATGTTGGATATAATGAAGGAAATCCGTTTAATACATATACTGAAATGATGAATTTTATAAAAAAAATGGGACTCCCTATGGATAATTATATGGAAACATGCACTAATATTGATGAGATAGAAAAACAAGTTGAATATATTAATAGTATTAGAAACAACTTGAATTATGACATAGATGGGGTAGTTATAGCAATTGATGATATAAAAACTAGAGAGGTATTAGGATATACAATTAAGTTTCCTAAGTGGGCAATAGCTTATAAGTTTGAAGCAGAAGAAACAACTACTAAGCTTTTGGATGTAGAATGGAATGTAGGTAGAAGTGGAAGAGTTAGTCCTACTGCAATTCTTGAGCCAGTAGAGTTAGGTGGTGTAACAGTTAAAAGAGCTACTTTGAATAACTTAGATGATATTCAGCGTAAGGGAGTGAAAATTGGAGCTACAGTATTTGTTAGAAGATCTAATGATGTAATTCCAGAAATAATGGGAGTAGTAGAGGAGTCATTAGAAAGAAGTATTTCTATTGAAGAGCCTAAGGTATGTCCTAGTTGTGGGGAAGAATTATTTAGAGATGGAGTGCATTTGTTTTGTGAAAACACCTTGGCATGTAAGCCTCAAATGGTAAAAACTATAGTTCACTACGCTGGCAGAGAAGCTATGAATATAGCTGGATTTAGTGAAAAAACTGCTGAACAGTTATTTGAAAAACTTGGAATAAAGTCCATAGCAGATTTATATAGAATAAAAAAAGATGAATTAGTTGGATTAGAAAAGTTTGGAGATAAGAAAGCTACAAATCTTTTAACAGCATTAGAGAATAGTAAAGAATGTGAATTATCTTCATTTATATATGGACTAGGTATTCCTAATGTGGGTAAAAAGACAGCTAAGGATCTATCAAAGAAATTTAAAACTTTAAAAAATATTGAGAAAGCATCCTTTGAAGAATTAATATCAGTTCCTGATATAGGAGATATAGTTGCAAAAACTATAGTTGAATTCTTCTCATTAGATAAATCTAGAGAAACCATAAATGAGCTATTAAATTTGGGTGTAACTCCAAGGGAGGAACAAGTTCAGCAAATAGATGAAAATCCTTTTAAAGATAAAACTATTGTAGTTACAGGAAGTTTAAAAGAATTTTCAAGAAATGAAATTAAAGATAAATTAGAAAGTTTCGGTGCAAAGGTAGCAGGTTCTGTAAGTAAAAAAACAGACTTTGTTATAGTTGGAGAAGACCCAGGTTCTAAGTATAATAAAGCTATAGAATTAGGAATTAGAGTAATTTCTGAAGAAGAGTTTAAGGGAATGATTTAAAGTAGAAAGCATTAGCCCCATGGAGTTTTTATCCATGGGGTTAATTGCTATAGTAAATAATCTGTATTGTACTATACATCTAATCAATATAAATTTTTCTGTTGATTAGGAGTATCATCCATAACTAAATAATTATTATTCTAGATAGTAGAGTCAGAAGTGCTATCTAAAAGCTCTGAATTAGAGTTTTCATCAATTATTTCAGATTTTTTTTGTTGTTCCTTTTCCTTAGCTTGCATATCTATACATGAAATATTTAATATATGTGAGATTTTTTCAAGTATATAATTACTATATCTCAGCTGGCTATATATAGAATTGAAAACAACAAATCCCCAAATGATTATTATCATAAAAGTTATTAAAGATAAGATTCCTAATATTTTCAATATAATATCTAAGTAAACCATAAGATACCTCCAATTTATTTACACATTATTATAAATATTATATCACATGTTTACAATTGGAAAAGAAGAATTTTGTGTTAACTTGCTCAGAATTGTTTATTTTGAAATAAATAAGTAAATAATTTTAAATATAGGAGGTGTTGTGGTGAAGAAAATAATATTTACAGTACTTTGCATTATAATAATTTTAGCAGGAATATCTATTGAGAAAGATAAATTAAATTCTGTAAAATATAGTAAAGTGAATTATATAACTTACAATATGAATGTAAATCCTGAAGATTTACAGTTAACAAGAGAAAATACTGTAAGAGATAAAGATTTGCTAATAACACTTTTTGAAGGTTTAGTAAAAGAAGATAACAATGGAGAAATAGTACCAGCACTTGCAAAGGAGATAATAACTTCAGAAGATGGCTTAGAATACACTTTTATATTAAGAGAGGATATATATTATAGTACAGGAGAAAAAATTACTGCAGAGGCAATTAAGAGTTTTTTTAAAGGATTTTTAAGTGATAGAAATAATGTATATGCTAGTAGTTTAGATTGTATATATGGAGCTAAGGAGTTTAGAGAAGGAATTGGTGATTTTTCAAATGTGGCAATAAACGTAAAAGATGATAGTACCATAGCTATTAGACTAAATTATAAAAATCCTTATTTTATTAATATCATAGCTAACCCAGTATTTAACATTAGAGATTACGGAACCCTGGATAAGTATAAGGAAAATTTTACTTCAATAAGGTATACAGGTCCCTTTGTAATTAAAGATGTAAAGAATGATGGGATCTACATAGAAAAAAATCAAAAGCATTATGAAAGAATTAAAATTACTGATGAAACTATTAGAATTACATTTTTAAACAGCGAAGAAAATACTTTAGCTATTTTTGAAAAGTCGACGGATACCAATACAGATTATTTTTCAGGTGGTATTGATATAATGATGGATGCTCCAATAAATGAACTTTTAAGATTATCTCAAAATTCAATGGTGAAAAGTTTTAATGGTTCAGCTGTATATTATTTAAGTTTTAACCCGGATAAAGAAACTGTTGGTGGAGATGTAAATTTTAGAATAGCTATAAACTCACTTTTATCAAAGGAATACTACTCTCAACTTATATGCAAAGAATTACTTACTCCAGCTACATCCTATGTGATGGAAACAGATGAAACAGAACAAGTATTCTCGATTTTTGGAGATACTGAAAAAGCTAAAGAATTCTTTAACAAGGTCAATATCAATGAAAATCCTGAAATAAGAGTAATTTTTGAAAAAAATAACTTGAATAGGAGAATTGTTGAAGATTTAAGTATTGATATTAAAGAGTGTACTGATTCAGAAATAGTTTTAAAAGAATATTCTAAAGAAGAGTTGAAAAATGCTGTTGATAAAGGAGATTATGATATAGTATTGCAGAGGTTTGATTTCAGCTATAGAAATCCTGGAGAGTATTTTGAGAGTTTCCATAAGATTTCTAATAATAATCTTATTTCATATGAAAATGAAGAATATTACAATCTTATTAATTCTGCAAAATATGAAATGAATGACGAAAAAAGAAAAATTATTTATGAGGAATGTGAAAAAATACTAAGAAATCAGTTAATATCTATACCTATATATAATATTAACAATGTTATTTGCGTTAAAGAAGGTATAAACCAAGTGTATGTAACTACCACTGGAAATATAAGATTAGAAAAAGTTAAAGAAGTACCTTAAATTTAAGGTACTTCTTTATTAGAAATCTAAAATTGTATTTAAATAAATAATTGTAAAAAAGTTAAACATGTTTTTACAAGAATCAAAACTATGTTTATAATGTTTATAACTTTCTTTCTTTCTATTTAAAGAAATATTTTTAACAAAAATAGGTGCTAAATCATTAGTATCATTATTTACATAAGAAGAAAATCTAAAATAATTATCATCTAATAGGTCTTCTGCCTTACATGAAAAATTCCTATATCTTTCAGGGTTATCAAGACTAGGAGCTTCCGGCCACCTAAGTATAATTCCAGAGCTTACTACCTGTTTTTTATAAAGACCATGAATTTTAGAAGCTAGCTCGGTTTTTTCATTGTCACTTAATAAAGACTCTTGAATCATAAATACATAAAGATATAGAATTATTTCATCTGAAGAAAATTTGTTTTCTTTTTCAGAAATGTCTTTTATAAAAATACCATCATCATTATTATATAATTTTTCTAGGTTATTAAAGATTTTAAAGGCTGCATCTTTAAAATGAGATAAATTGGTATTTTTATAAGTTAATATAGAGTTTATATAGCATAAACAAGAAATATCTATATTATCTCTAATTACAGAAGGTGGCATATGATTGATGTTTTCAATCATTAATTCAGAAAAATCTACTAGTAATTCCTTAGCTTTCTCCAGTTTTGAACATTCATAAAGAATATTGAAGGCTAAACATATTTTAACTAACTCATCGTGAGAAGTATTATATATTTCTTGTTTTAGACTTGAGAATAGATTCATTATATCTAGAGCAAAGGATTGAAAGTTTTCATTATTGTCTTCTGAAAGTGTAGCACATTTATAATATGCTGCCATAAGAAGAGCTTGTGTTGAAAATTTAAACTTCATATTCTTGTCTGTAAGAAAATATTCTTTTTGAAGAGGATCAGTAGAATCATATTTATCAACAAATACCCCCTCACTATTACGGCAATAAAGAGCAAAAAATTCTAATTGCTCAATGGATAGGTCAACATAGTATTTGCTAAGTTTATATTTATCCTCATCAATATCTTTAAATTTTCTATAATAGTCAGATAAGTACAGCAAACCAAGGGTCATATACCCATTAGCACATATGTTTATTTCTCTTTTAAACTTGCGATGATTCCAAAGTAATTTATCTTTTTCTTTCAAAAGTTTTCCGTCAGCTTTTCTATATACACATAATAGTGGAGAAATAACGCTATTTGTGATATCATCATCATTAGGTAAAGGTTTAATTTTTAAGTTTGCATTTCTAGATATAATTCCACATCCAGAGTGTAGAACTATATGTCTAAGGGACTCTTTAGAAAAATGAAACAATTGACTTTTTATATTGTCATTGTTTAGTATGTTAATTCTTAAAAAAGGTCCTATATATCTCAAAATAACACCACCAGAATATTAGTTATATTTAATAATATGATATGAGAAGTGAAAATGTGCTAAAAACACAATAGTTTTTTTAGGTTAGGAGAATTTATATGAGGGTAGGAAAATTAAATTGGAATGAACTAAAGTACATAATAGATAACCATAAAGGGAAAGAGCGGAAGGAAGTAGAAGTATCTAACGGCATAGGAGAAGATTGTGCCATTATAAATTTTGGCAGTAATCAATGCGTAATTTCTACAGACCCTGTAACTGGTGCAGAGGAAAATATAGGTAAAATTGCAGTTAACATTAACTGTAATGATATAGCTTCCTGTGGAGTCGAGCCATTAGGAATCTTGGTTACCATATTAGCACCACCAAAGACTACTATACAAGAATTACATGATCTTATGAAAGAAATTCATGAAGAAGCATGTAAAGTAAATGTTCAAATTATAGGTGGCCATACTGAAATAACAGAAGCTGTTAATAAGATAGTGGTTTCGTGTACGGCTATTGGAAAAAGTAATGTTAATAGTGCTATTAGCACATCAGGAGCAAAAGTAGGGGATAGCATAATAGTTACTAAACAACTATGCCTTGAAGGAACTTCAATATTGGTTAATGATTATGAAGAGAGATGCAGGAGTATATTAACAGATGAAGAGATTGAAGAAGCAAGAGGCTATGTGGAGAGCATAAGTGTAGTGAAAGAAGGAAAAATAGGTGGAATAGCTAAAGCAACATCTATGCATGATATAACAGAGGGTGGAGTTTTAGGAGCATTATGGGAAGTTGCTAATGCAAGTAATGTAGGATTTAAGGTTAATAAATCTAAAATGCCAATTACAGAAATTACAAGGAAAGTATGTAAAGAATTTAATATAGATCCATTAAGACTAATATCATCAGGTAGTATGCTTATAACTACTGATAATCCAGAAAAGTTGTTAAAATCTTTTGATGATAATGGAATTAAGGCTACTGAAATAGGAGAAATAACTAAGAGTAAAGGTATAGTAATAGATGATAAAGAAATCAATGAAGTGACTCCGCCAGAAGCAGATGAGTTATTTAACATATAGTAGACATTTAAGAAGGAGAATTTGTAATGAAAAGAGTAATAGTTGCTAGTAATAATCATCATAAAATTGTAGAAATAAAGGAGATTCTTAAAGAGTTTGATTTAGAGGTAGTATCTTTAAAAGAAGCTGATATAGATATAGATGTAGAAGAAACAGGCACTACATTTATGGAAAATGCATACATAAAGGCTAAGGCAATTCATGAAATTTGTAAAGATGTACTTGTTTTATCTGATGATTCAGGATTATCAGTAGAAGTATTAAATGGAGCTCCGGGAATATATTCTGCTAGATATAGTGGTGAACATGGAAATTCAGTGGGAAATAATAAAAAGTTAATAAGAGAGTTAGAAGGTGTGCCTTTTAATGAACGAAAAGCAAAATTTATATGTGCTATGGTTTTAATAGTTAATGATAAAGATATTATCAAAGTTCAAGGTGAAGTAGAAGGTTTAATATTAGAGAAATACAAAGAGTGTGAAGGATTTGGATATGATCCTTTATTCTACGTGCCAGAACTAAAGGCTACATTTAATGATGTACCTTCTAAAGTGAAAAATGCTATAAGTCATAGAGGAAATGCATTATCTAAGTTAACAGAAGAGATGAAAAAATATTTATAGTCTACATATAATAATTTTACTTGTTATATATTTAAATAGTTCCATGTATAAATATATTTATTTTTACATAGTGAACTATTTAAATTTATTCCGTGTGTTGAGTATTAAGTTACATAATTTATTAATTGCATTTAAGTTTATTTTGATATAGACAGAGAATTTAGTAGTAACAATATAAGTCATTAGTATTTATAAGGTATATAAGAGAAAAGAAGGTAAAATAAGGACTTGAAGAGAATTTACAATAAAAACTGTCAAAATTTAATTAAAAACTTCAAAAAAGGTGTTGACTAATTAAAGGGAAGTCTGTATAATAAATTTTGTCGTTAAGGTTATTAATCAAACGGCACTGATTAAGATATATCGGGGTGTGGCGCAGATGGGAGCGCGCGTGGTTTGGGACCATGAGGTCGCAGGTTCAATCCCTGTCACCCCGACCATTTTAAATTAAATATATGCGGGTGTAACTCAATGGTANNTCCCTTAAGACGCACCATATATGGTGAACGTAGTTCAGTTGGTAGAGCGCCAGATTGTGGTTCTGGTTGTCGTGGGTTCGAGTCCCATCGTTCACCCCATTAAATTTTGGGATATCGCCAAGCGGTAAGGCACCAGACTTTGACTCTGGCATTCGTAGGTTCAAATCCTGCTATCCCAGCCAGATGGTTCACTAGCTCAGTCGGTAGAGCACATGACTTTTAATCATGGTGTCCGGGGTTCGATCCCCCGGTGAGCCACCAAAAATGAAACATGCAGGTGTGGCGGAATTGGCAGACGCACTAGACTTAGGATCTAGCGCCTTAGGCGTGGGGGTTCGACTCCCTTCACCTGCACCAATCATAAAAATAAAAAAAATGCGGGAGTGGCTCAGTGGTAGAGCGTCACCTTGCCAAGGTGAACGTCGCGAGTTCGAATCTCGTCTTCCGCTCCAAATGCGGGCGTAACTCAATGGCAGAGTGCGAGCCTTCCTAGCTAGTTACGAGGTTTCGATTCCCTTCACCCGCTCCAAAA
>NZ_DKPI01000012.1:104122-489505 GCF_002470865.1 Clostridium sp. UBA7339 | reverse complement strand
TCCTGTTGCTCCTTGTGGGCCTGTTGGGCCTTGAGCTCCTGTCGCACCCGTTGCTCCCATTGCTCCTTGTGGGCCTGTTGGGCCTATTGGACCTTGTGGCCCCGTTGGGCCTTGAGCTCCTGTTGCTCCTGTTGCTCCAGCTGCTCCTGTTGCTCCTGTTGTTCCTGTCGCTCCTGTTGCTCCTGTTGCTCCTTGTGGGCCTGTTGGTCCTTGAGCTCCTGTTGCTCCTGTTGCTCCCGTTGCTCCTGTTGCTCCTTGTGGGCCTGTTGGTCCTTGTAATCCCATGTAACCTCTTGGACCTTGTGGGCCTGTTGGTCCTTGAGCTCCAGTTGAACCTGTTGCTCCTATTGGACCTGTTGGTCCTTGTGCACCTGTCGCACCTGTTGCTCCTTGTGGTCCTGTTGGGCCTTGTAATCCCATGTAACCTCTTGGGCCTTGTGGGCCTGTTGGACCTTGTGGTCCCATGCATCCTCTTGGACCTTGTGGTCCTGTTGGGCCTTGCGGTCCAATGCATCCTCTTGGACCTTGTGGTCCTGTTGGCCCTTGCGATCCCATGCATCCTCTTGGACCTTGTGGTCCTGTTGGGCCTTGCGGTCCAATGCATCCTCTTGGACCTTGTGGTCCTGTTGGACCAATACAGCAGCAACACTGTTGTTGACATTGGTTGTAATAAGGACATTGTGAGCAATTATATTGATACTCTGGGCAATAGCTTGAATCATTACTATAATCACTATTGTCTACATTTAAACCTTGGTTTGTATAATTTATTTGATTGATGTTTTCACCATTATAATATTCTGACATAAATGATTTCCCCCTATTATCTATATGAAATTTTATTTCTATTAGATTCATTATTATTATACTCACCTCTAATAATAAATGTTCATAAAAAACAATAAGGTACTAGGGGATTTATTTCCCTCAGTACCTATCTTTAAATTATATTTTTTACATTTATATTAACTCAAGTTTAATTCCATTCTTCTATTTCTTACTGACATTCCCAATGATTCATAGAATTTAATAGCATCTTTATTAAACTCCCATACAATCAACTGTAAAGATAAAGCTCCTCCTGATTTTGCATAATTTACAACATAATCAAAAAGCAATCTTCCAACACCATTCTTTTGCTTACTAGCTTTAACACAAAAATCATCTATATAAGCAAATGTCATTGGTCTAAGTATCTGAATACTTCTATGGTACATAATTTTCACTATGCTATATGCTACCAACTCCTTATTCTTAAGATCTTCTACTACAAATACCTTTGTGTCACTGGTGCTTAATAACTCATAAAAATCTTCTTTTATCAAAGGAGTATCAGTATTCACATAGACATCCGGTCTATTTTCAACATGTAAATTATGTACTTCTTTAACAAGATTATTGATTTCAATATAATCGCTTCTAATTGCTTCTCTTACTTGCGAACTCATAAAAATCTCCCCTCTTTATCCTTGTCTGCTAAATTAGAAATTGATTTAATTTATCTGTAGTTTGAGCTCATTATCCCCAATCATCTTTTATTGTATTTATGCACTTAAATCCATTATTCAAATACAATTCAGTAGCTTTACTATTCAAATCTGCAACATATAAAATAATTTGCTTGACTCCAGATTTTTGTAAATAATTAATAGCAAAAAATAATAATTTCTTTCCATATCCTTGATTTTGATACTTTTCGTTCACAAACAAATGGTCTATAACATTTTCATTTATTTCAACAGAACCTATCATTTCTTTTTTTATAAACAAAATAAAAACAGAAGAATTCTTTTTTATCATTTCCTCTCTAGTATAAAATGAATCTGGATCTAGATTTGTAGCTATACTCAAACTACGAAAACAATCACAACAAATGCTTCGGTAATCATTGTAATATTCATCACTATAATTAACTACATCTATGTCCGAATTCACTTTTTCACCATAATATTGCATTTCATGTACAATAACTTCAGCCATTTTATACCTCCACTCTTTCTTCCCATGAACAGCTTCTTAGTAATAAACTACTATCCTACCATAGAAATTTCTAATAAAATTTAACTATAGACTATAATCGTAATCTATACTTCTTAACGATAAATAAAATGCTTTATTTCCTTTGAATTATTTAATGTTAATACTTCTGCAACTCGATAACTAAAAACAAAGTCATTAGTTTTAAACAATATATCTTGATTCATTAAGGTGCTCCTCCAATAATATTAAATATTGTTAAATCTAAGTATTACTTCATCATATATTTGTCCAATTTCCTTCCTTTGCTTTATAGCTTCTAAAAAATAACCTTCATCATACAGTTGTTTTCCCAGCAAAACACCTTCTCTACAATAGGTTCTCCATGAGTTCAATACTTCTTCTAATCTCTTATGATTTCTTGAATACTCATAAGCAGATTGTAGACAAATATGAAATAACTCTAATTCATCATCTTCTTTATATATAAATATTTTTTTGCTTTTTATATAATCCATATTATAATTTAATTCCGTTGCACCAGCAAAACCATCCCTTGCTGCATACCTCAAATTTCTTATTCCCATCATCACCATGGTCCCAAAACACATAGGACAAGGTTCCATAGTTGTATATAAGGTATATTTCTTTATATTGGGATGTTCCTTTTCTTTTAAATTTATCATAGCAGTCATTTCAGCATGAGCCATATTACTTCCTACCAATGGATTGTTACTAGAATAATCAAAGATTCTATTTCTTCCTCTTGATATGATATTACCCTCTTCATTAACTATAACAGCTCCTATAGGAATAGTATTTCTTTTAAAAGATTCCCAAGCCAATGAAAAAGCCTCTTGCCAAATATTATCTAAATCCATCCACATTTAAATCTCCCCCTTCAAAATTATTATAATATTTATCTATCATTACCCTATGACTATTTGGTATATTGTCAGGTAATTGTTCATAACTAAAAAATTTCAATTCCTTAGTTTCAAAATCATCTATATTTAACACTCCACTAAAACTTTTAGTAAAATATCCAACAGTTATAAAGTATGCTTTATCGCCATTAGGTAAGTCCATATAGCATTTTTCTCCTGATGTAGTCCCTAGTAGCCTTAGCCCCTTAATATCTAATCCGGTTTCTTCCTTTGCTTCTCTAATGGCAGTTTCTTCAAGGGATTCTCCTAATTCTGTAATTCCTCCAACTAGTCCCCACTTATATGGAAATGTTCCCCTTCTTTGAAGCAAAATTTGATTGTTTTTGTTGATTATTAAAATATTTACCCCTGTTAAGTTTATTGCATCATGTCCAACTCTATCACGTATGTATTCTACGTAATTCATATTCTCAAATTTGCTCCTCCTATTGATTATTTCAAGAATCTGACTTACTATAGCCTCTACTGGTAAGGACCCATCTATTACAAAATCAGAGTTTGGTTTAATTGAATTCAATGCTTCTAAATAACCTAATCTTCCACGTGATAAATAAACATCTAAATATTCCCTTATACTCTCAAAAGAAAATTCTTTAAAATCTCTCAGTATACGCCTAGCCATGGCAATATCCAGAGATGTATCAATAAATACTGTCAAATCTATATATTTACTCATTTCATTGTGTTTGTAAGCAAATGGATAATCAAGTATTATGTAGTCTAATGATTCTATAGAATTAGAAAGTAAGGAATTTAAATCATTAATTAAAGGTGTCAAGTTCCATTCATTATAATCTGAACCTCTCTCAACCCACTCACATATATCTTCAGGACCATTAAATTCATAATCATCAAAGTATAATGCTTTAGAATTATGTAATTTTTTATTTAATACTGTTGTAACAGTAGTCTTTCCACCACCTGATACTGCTGCTATTGCAATAACTAACGTCTTCTTAGCATCCATTTTAATCCTCCAGTTCTTAATTTATATTTCAGATATACTTTTATTATCTTGTTATAATTTAAACCATGCAATTATATATTTGCTAAAAAACTTATATTTCTCTTTTTATATAATTTTACTCCACAGTTTCAATATTACCAGTATTACATATTATCAAATAAAACTTTCAAATTTCTTGGAATTGCTTCATACCATTGATCAATTCCTAGCTTATACACTTTCGATTTAAAGCCCGCTGGAAAAGAATCAATGGATTTCCCTTCTAATAACATATTGGTCTCTTCTTCTGTAAAAAATATATCCTCAATAATTTTCTCTTTTTGCTCCGAATTCATTGGACAAATATGCTGACAAGCCAAACAATCATATAAGGTGTGATGGGCAGTTATAGGAATCCAATCAGGAAATTCACCTGAAGATTCATTGATGCAAGATAAACATCTTTGATTATTTATTAAAAATCTATCTTCGAGAATGGCATTAGTTGGACAATTAACTAAACAAAGATTACATTTGGTGCAAACATCAGCATTTCTTACTTCTCCCCAGGTATCTTCCTCACATTTCATATTTGAAAAATATGCTACATATGAAAAGTTGCTTCCCAAATCATCAACATAAGTAATATTATTACGCCCATACTTTGCTAGACCACTATGAACCCCTAACCTTTTTAATGGAAGATTATTTGCTATCTTAAGAGAAAAATCATCTTCTCTTAAAAAATCTTTCAAATATTTTTCCACCTTATTGAAATTGGCAGTTACTAGACTTAAAAAAGTTTTCTTTTCCCCATCTTTTATAAAGTTAACTTTAGCATAGAAGGGATGGTGGACTGCGATAAGAATAATAGAATTCACCTTGAAATCTTCTTCAGTCACATCATATTGGTACATTTCGTTTACAATCCACCTTTGAAAATTATTAAGCTCTACTTGCCCCTTAAAGTCATTAATAATATGCTTTAATTCTTTTAAATGCTCTATTGGAATAACCTTTAATCTACCACCATGTTCAATAGCGATATTTTCCATTTTCTTTTTCAAAGAAATCCCCTCTTTTCTAATATCATTGTAACAACAAAATGACAACAAGCAGTTTTCTAATACACACTTGCGAAACAAGCCCTAAATATCTTTGATATAGTTTCAAATGGTATTACCTGATTATCAAATACTTGTAGTGCGCCTTTTGGTGTAATTTTATATTCTAATAACTCATCTTTATATTGAAATACTTTATCTACAAAAATATTTATATGATCATTGAATACACGAATAACAATAGTTGTTCTATCTATATAGAAACATGGAACTTTAGTCCACATTTTTTCTTTTATATCAGGAACTATATCATGAATTATATTTCTAATAGACTCCAATCGTTTTTCTTTTTCCACTCCATAACTAGCAAAATAATCTGAAACTTCTTTACATTTAATCCCCATAATTTCCTCCCACTTTTATACTTAATAATTTAACTATAGAGTATACTCACACTGTCAAAGTAATTTTTCATATAATCTAAACCAATTCAACCCATAGTTTCCAAGCCCTAAGTCAACAGTATCAATATATTTAAAACCACATTTCTCATATAGTTTAATTGCAGGTATATTACCTTCATAGACATCCAATCTAATTGATTTAACCTGTGACTTAATACTATGCTCAATAGCAAAATCCATTAACGCTTTACCTACACCACATTTCAAAAACTTTGGATGTACTACAAATGTATATACTACAAAAACATCTGAATAATCAGACTTAAATCCCCATTCTGCATTATAATATGCAGATTCAGGCTCATGGCTTAAAATAATAGAACCAACTATTTTATTATTATATTTTGCTACATAGAGATTTCCATGTTTAACTCCATCAATTGCATTTTGCCTCACAGGATATATCCCTTTTATCCATCCTGGATAGTTTACTCCTTCTGCTAAATGGTCATTTAAATCGTTATAAAGCTGTTCTAACTCATCAAAATCATCAGCTTGTCCTAGTTCAAAAACTATATCCATATATGTAGTCCTCCAATCAACATAACTTCTCTATTAAATTTCTTTTTAATTATCAAAATGGAAAGATTGCGAATTAACACAACCTTGCATTATATTCATTTCACAAAAATTAATCCCCGTTACTCAAAAAATTTAAGTATACTACCATCAATGGTGGTAACCTCACAGGTTTTTCCTCCCCATGGCTCCGTTACAATCTCTGTTATTTGATTCCATCCATTCTTCTTGACAAATTCATATAATTGTTCTATACCTTGCACAAGCATGAATCCAACCATTATTGAAAGTGCATCTCCCTTAAACATATGAATTCCTGTGAAGGGCGCAATATGCAACACTTCTATTTCTATAGGTATGTTGCTTACACAACCATAAGTACCAATGCCATCTTCATCTCTTGCATCAATTTGTCCATACCATCCAAGTACTTCTTTAAACCATTTTAACGTTTTATCTATATCTTGGGTGTAATATACCGCTCCTGTTTCTTTTACAACATAGCCTCTTTCACTAAAATCACTCATAATTACTTTTCCTCCTGATAAATTTGATTTTACAGATATACGGGAGAATGTTTTTAAATTACTCCTCTTCTTTCTTGCTATGGATGGAGTTATCCCATGAAATCTGGAGAATGCTCTTGTAAAACTCTCATTAGTTTGATAACCATACTTTATGGCAATATCTAAAATACTGCTTTCTTCCCTCAAAAGTTCATACCCAGCTAATGTCAGTCTACGGTTTCTGATATACTCTCCTAGGGTGCAATCACACAATATTGCAAATATACGTTGAAAATTAAAACTTGATGTGTATATCTTTGCAGCTAATATACCAGCATTTAGTTCTGACTCAATGTTATCTTCAATATAGTCAATTGTGTTTTGAATACTCACTATCCAGTCCACATTCTCACCTCCCTACAATTCTTATCATACTAAAATACAATTTATCATTCTTGACATTTTATGCATAATTTTGTTCGGATATTGTGCTCTCCTTTTAGTTAAGTGGAGCACGCGCATAGTATATTGATATTTAGATATAAATGCCATTTAATGGTTAGATAGTACAATTCCCTTGCGTACAGTTAAATAGATTTTTACATACCTTAAATATTACTCATATATATCCATATATTAATAAATTTTTTTCTATTTTAAAATTAATTATTATAAGTATTTAGTAACCAGCCATCTTCATTAATTCCAATAAATTCTCTGTTATATTTGTTTTTAAATCACCATATTTTTCATCTGAATATTCATACTGACTACCATATCTTTGTTCCTTTGGATAAAAATAAGATGGTCTGCACTTATTCTCTTCAGGTTCCCAATCATAACGAGCTTCAATATGCGCATGTAAATAGTGATCTAAATTCATCAAAATAGAGTAATTAATTCTTAATGGATTACATGCTTTTATAATGGCGTCTCCTATTAATGTCATATCAGTTAAATATTGAGTTCTTTCTTCTAGAGATAATTCATTTAATGAACTCGCTCTCGGATATCCAAGAAGAACACAATATCCAGGCAGAAATTGATTATCTCCTATAACAGCAAAGCCACTTTTCATTCTTACCATTACTGTAGGATTTTCACCTCTTTCTGCAGAACCAATTCTATCACTTTTCCAACTATCCATAATATATCTTCTCCAAACATTATTTTTTAACAAATTTTTACTTATATTGTTTTTTCTTTATCCATTTTTAAATCTATCTAAAACTTTATATTCTACTGATTATTTATTCTATTAAGTATTATTTCTCTATGCCTTGATATTTCCTCATATATTTCTTCTCCATATAGTATTCGTCCATGTCCAGGAACAAGAATTTCAGGTTTTAAATCTTCAATTAATTCTAATGTTTTTAGCCAATCAATCCATAATTCTTTATTTCCAAAAGCTAATGTAGGTAAAAAATCAGAATATATAGTATCGGCAACATATATAACCTTTTCCATTGGTTCATAGACCATTATATTCTTATCTGTATGCCCATTGGCTATATATATTTTAAGATTAACACCTTCAATTTCTAATTCTGTATCTCCCTTAATTTTTATATCTGTTTCAAAAGACTTAACCCCTTCAAAATATAAATAAGCTTCTTTATTTTTTCTTCTTCTTTCAATTGTAATTTCATTATTGCATTCCTCTATATAACTATCTATCTCCTCTTGTTTTAGACTTACTCCCTCACGGGCTGATATTTTTACTCCTTTAGATTTGAAAAAAGAACTACCAAATATATGATCATAATGACCTTCTAAGTTAATAAGATAAGATACTTTATTCTCTGGAGCAACCGCGTTAGCGTATCCTAAAATAGTTTGAGCTGACTCTTTATTAAATCCAGAATCAATAATAACAGTCTCCTTTTCTCCTATAATAAACCCTGCATTAACAGAAAAACAATCAGCATGAGATAAACCTGTTAAACAATAACATTTATTAGATAGTTTCATATTTTTCCTCCATACTATTTTAATATAATTATTTTAACCAACTTTTTATAATAGTAATTTCAAATAAAATTTAATAGATTAATTATAAATTACGCTCTTTTCTACTTTATACCTTTAACAGCAAATTCATGTGCACGTTCTTTTATAAAACCTACCTTTTCATATAAAAACCTTGCTGAATTTCCTTCAACTACCCAAAGTGCTACTGTTGTATATCCTTTATCTAACAATCTATTAACAGCATAGCTTAACAATGTTTTTCCATACCCTTTATGCTGATTCTCTACTCCTACTGCAAGTGAATCTATTTCATTAGCTTCAAGTCTAACAGCTGCTACTATTTCATCATTTTTACGAAGCAGAAATATATTTCCTTCATTTTCTTTATACTGATTTCTCTCTTCATCACTTGGAAGGCTCAATGTAGAATCTAGACCCACAGATAAACGCATTTTATGAAATGCTTCACTGAAAACTTTTTGACATTCATGATAATACTTATCTTCATAATTTATAATTTCATCGTTATCTACCGCCAATTTGCTGCCATTATAAGTCATAAAATTAGATTTAAACCAATAGTTATATCCATTCTTATACAAAAATGTTTTTTCAACATCATTAACTCTAAAATCACAAACTATTTCCTCGATTCCAACATTTCTCATTGTATCCTCTAAGTGCTTTAACAAGGCAGTTCCAATACCTTTTTTTCTTTTTGCTGGTTTCACATAAAAAGTCATACTAGTCTTTTTACTTACTCCAGTAAATACACCTACACCAACTACTTCAGATTCAACTACAACAATGCTCCCATACTGAGGCCATCTATTTAAGCAGCTAATTACATCGTTTCTTACAAAATCATCATCTGAAATAAGCTCATTTACTTCATCTTTATATTCATACTTATACTCTTTAATACATAAGTTCATAACTAAATACCTCCCCTAAAACATTTATCATAAAGATATTGCTACTATATATCCATTTCTATTCTGCTATTCTTCATTTAAATCCCAATAATTCCTTTATTTTAATAGCATCTTTTTACCATCTTTTATATATACGCTAAAAACTTTAATATTCCTCTTTTTATAAAGTTATACTTTATTTTACATGGATATCTATTTATCTTATGCGCAAATCAAACAAATTTAAACAAAAATAAACTTCAGAAGAGCATTATCTCCTCTGAAGTTTATTTACTTATGTTTACTATTAAATTAAACTTTATAAAACTAAGACTTTCCTAACCAAGTTATAATCCCTTAGATTCACAGCATTTTTTATACTTTTTACCACTACCACATGGGCAAGGATCGTTTCTTCCAACTCTTACCTTTTCTATGTTAACTCTATTAGAATTATTTTTCTCTGCTTCTGTATACCCATTATATTTCCAAGCTGGGATTTTCCTACAAACATCATCTATTGCATTAATTATTTCACTTTCCAAAAATTCTGGTACAGATAGATGATCAAGAGCCTTCTTAATTAGTTCTTCTTTACCTTCTAATTGATATGTTTCATATGTAAACTCCAGTAATTGTTCTATACCATCTCCTGGTATATCATAGTTATCCTTAATAACTTTTATAAATTTTTTATAGTTATTTTTATCACCTATGTAATCTCTTCTACTAGCCTTAAGCAACTCTGTTTTTGTAAGTTGTTTGTAGTCATCTGTTAATCCTTGTAATTTTAGAGCTTCCAACTCCTGTATATCACATAAAAAACCATTTAACCCAAAACTATCTTCATAGATATACTCAGCACAAGTTTTTTCTCCCATAGCTAAAATTTTCTCTACTTCTTCTAAGGGTAAATCTATCTTTGCATCCTCAGGTAATCTTTCCATAAATTCTTTTGCAGCGATCCCACCATAATAGTAAAGCATACCTCTAAATAACTTTATTATTTCATCATTCTTCTCTATAGACTTCTTGTCTATTTGCGGTATAACTTTAAGAAACTGCTCTGGTGCACAAAGATATAATTTATCATCACTTTCAGCAATATATAACATTCCCATTTCTTGCATAAATATAGAGTTTTCGGACTCATCCATATGTCCACTTATAGGAATAATTCCATTATTTTTTAGTATTTTTTGTAAAGAAATATAACAATCACTATCTACATATTTCAATACTTTTAAGATTGCATCTTCATAATTAATGGCAATTTTATCAATCAAATCATCTTTTTTATCAGCTGACTTATATTCAATGTTTAATTCATTCATTATCTCTTTTAAAGTATCCTTGGTTTCCACTTTTAGAAGTTCCTTTAAATCTTTAGAACACTCTCTTTTCAATGCACTCTTAGCTGTCCTTTGAATTCTTTTAAGGATAATTTCATCTACTAACCCTGCAATTTCAGTATCTACATCTTCTAAATATTTTTCATTCTTTAAGTCATTAGCTTCTTGTTCTAGGATGTTTGTTTCATTAGTAGTTTCATCCGTAACTTGTTTTTCACAGAAATAAGATTTTTCTTTCATTGTTCCCTCCTGATTTATCTTTATGTTTCAAAAACTATTGTACTATAATTATTTATTAATTTCTATTGAAGTAAAATAGTTAATTCCTTATTTAATAAATTATAACATAAGACAATGATACTTTTAATATCATTGTCTTATGTTATAATATTAAGTCATCTTTTCCTAGTTATATACAAAGAAAACTTAAAGAACCCACTTACATATCCTTCATTATTATTTATAACCTCTTCAATTTCACTATCCATCTTTTTAATGATTTCCTCATCTAATCCATCAATAATAGAAGCAAATGCTGGCATTGATTTTGTAGCCTTTAAATACTGCCTTGAATTATTTCTTACTTCTTGTGTATATTCTATTTTTTCAACTAAATCAAACAACTCAGATGCTTCTATTTCTGCCTTTCTTTCATCATTGGTTGATATTCCATCATGTACACGTCTTTCAAGTTTTCTATTGTCAGTAAAGTAATTAGAAATGTACTTTTTAACAATACTTTCAACCTTTCTTTCAATTTCTTTTGTTCTAGGAAATTCATCATCACATGGATTATACCAAAATAAAACAAGATAGCCATTCTCCTTTAAAAGTTCATGACATTTTTTATATTTAATATTTTTATCTAGCCAATGAAATGCCTGAGCACAAAAAATCATGTCATATTTTTCATTATTAGGACAATTCCATTCCTCAAAAGATACTACATCAACTGAAACATTTGGGTAGTCTCTGCACTTATCTCTTAGTATTTCTGCCATATCTTCCCCTAATTCTATTCCATGAACTCTAAAGCCTTTATCTGCAAATTGTATAGTTGCTTTTCCAGTTCCTGATCCAATTTCAAGTAGCCTATCATTGAATTTTAAATCAGTCTTTGAGATTACATCTTGAATTAATTTTTCTGGGTAAGAAGGTCTTATCTCTTCGTATATATCAGCAATACCTTTATAGGGTTCTATTTTATTCATTACATTTAACCTCCTTAATATTCACTATATATGTACTAATAACTCCATATATCCTAAATAATATTAAATTAAATGCTTTCATATGTGACAATATGTTCAACAGTATCACTAATACATGTTAGTTTCTCTGCAAAGAAGCTAGGAAAAGCTAAATAATCCCTCAATTTTTCAATAGGTAGCCAATGCATATATTCACGACCACCTAGGGAATAACTATTGCTATTGAGTTCTTGACTTCCTCTTGGCTTCATTAAAAAGTAAAAGGTTATTTCATGACATTTTAACCCTTCTAATGATCCAGTACCATTAAAAAAGTTCTCATGAATAAAGGCTAATCTTTCAACCTCATATTCTATACCTGTTTCTTCAAAAACCTCTCTTCTTACTGCATCTTCTGCCTTTTCTCCAAGATGTACACCTCCCCCAACGGAGTAATAATAATCATCTACTTCATTTTTAGCAAAAAGTACTTGTCCATTTTCTATTATAATCGCTGCTGCTCTATATCTAAACCATCCATCTTCTTTTTCAAATCCACAATCCATTTTAAGCCTCCAATTAAAATTTATTTATCTTTCTCATCTAGTTTCGTTTTTATATCATTAAGTTTTTCTATAATAATTATTGTGCATACTATTATTATTGCAGCTAATATCCCTATTCCAGAATCTCCACCAGATATCACTGTAACAAAATAGTATACTAATAATCCTATAAAACCATAGACTATATATAGCACGTTTATCCTCCTTTATATACTATATAATACATTATAACCCATAAATTAATTGTAGACCAATAAAAGTAAACATAAAATAAAAAATTCTTACTTCGTTAAATCTTCCTACTAAAACATGAAAACCTCCCAAAACCCGCATGAATAAAGCAACTATTTAAATAGTTATATATTTTAATAGTTTTCTATATACATGTTTTCCCATTTTAATGAAAATCCAAATACATTCTTTAGTTTTATATATTATATTGCAGAAATTATTTTATAACATAAGTGTATATAGAGTAGATTATGCTTCTTATATTTATAGTTGTATACAATAAGTCTGCTCAAATATGAATTGCAAAATTCTCAAATTCAAAGACTCCAGCGTCTTGATGCAGACAACCTTCTTTCTTAATTTTAGAGAATCCTTGATTAATTTCATCAACTAAATTAATACTAATATCTAAACTGTGGTGCCCTGGAAAAATTTTTTTAATATCTAGAGTACTAATTTTTTGAACTGATTGCATGAAATCAGTAGGATTTGTTGTAGGATAAGAGGCGTCTAAAGTTCCTTTGTAAATCAAGTCACCTGAAAATAAATATCCTCTTTTCTCCTCGTAAAAACACATATGTCCAGGAGAATGTCCAGGTGTATAAATTACTGTTAATTTTCTTTCTCCAATATGAATCTTTTCACCATCCCTTAAAAGAAAACTTGGATTTCCTTGAAATATTTCATAATTGTCTATATTAAAATCACATGGGAAATCACAAGGATATTTCATTAAATTATTATTTACTACTTGAAGAGGAATTGGAAATTTTTTCGATATCCAATCTTCTTCATTTTCATGCACCCCATATTTTGAGAAATATTTATGGCCACCTATGTGATCCCAATGAATATGAGTCGAAATCACCTCTATGGGTAAATCTGTTATTTGATCAATTATATTTTTTATATTTGCAATACCAAGTCCTGTATCAATTAAAACACATTTATCATTTCCAATTAATAAATAATAATGTGTTTCTTCCCAATGCTTATATTCACTTATACAATACGTAGTATCATCTAGTAAATCAACTGTAAACCAATCTGTTTTAATAGCCATTAAGTTATACCTCCCATTAGTATATTAAACTAAGCTCAATATTATCATCATAAAATCGCAACTCTTTATCCTATTTAAAAATTCAATCCAAGCTTTTTTAGCAAAGTTAGAATACTCTATAGGATTGAATCAAATGTATTTTCTTTTATATTAGGTAACAAACTGTAAATTGATCTTCTGATTTTTTCCTCAAAATATTTTTTAATTTCAAAAGTTGACTTCCACCTTGGAATTGTATATTCGTTAACTCCTCCTCTTAATGCCATCTCTACAAGCCTTTTCTCAATTAAAACGAATCCACTTGGTAGTGCTAAATAATCACATAATTTTATTAATTTATCATAATCAGTCTCCTCTGTACGTGATAAAAACTCCTTGGCAAAATTATATTCTTCAATTGTACCATCCCATCTACCTACAATAACAACCTCATTATTATATTTAAATCCAGTATGGCTTATACAAGTTCTAGCTACTAAATCATATCCTTTCTTAACTGCATAATTATATCCATCTACACCATGCCTCATACCGTACATTCCTTCTCTTCTTCCTATATCATGCAATAGCCCTAAAATATATGCTAATTCAGGATCTAAATCATCTGTCTGCTCTGCTATTAGTTTTGCTCCTTCAGCTACATTAATTGAATGCTCCACCCATTTGCCTGGATTGAGTTTTTCAGCCTCTTCTAAAATCATATTTGCTTCTTCTAATGTAGGTACACCTTTTTTATAACAATATTCCATACTTATCTCTCCTTGTAAAAACTTTTTCATCAAAAATACAGCCACTTATAAACCTATAAATTGATTATACGACAATAAAAGCAAATTTAAAATAAAATTATTACATCCAACCCAATATTTTGAAATGCGACCTTCTTAATTTTAACTATGTATTTACTCTAATCATATATGCCATTTGGTTATATCTTTAGGTAATAGTATGTAAATGTTGCTACATGAGTTACAATAACTCGATCTTTGAAACTGAATAGAACTGTATTGGAAAATATGTTATAATGTGCATATTGATTTAACTGAATCAATATACACATTATTATGCCTTCTTAATGAATAGGAGTGAATTAGAATGAAATTATGGAAAAAATGCAAGCATGTTATCATCCTATTTGGTATATTTTTATGGATTTTAGCTAAACTTATTGGAATTCAGCAATGGGATAGTGCCATATTAATGATAACCATTCTATTGTGTAGTATTGATGATATTATTGGATATGCAAAAAAAAATGGCATTAAAAAATTTGCTATTTTGATTGGTGTATTTATAATTATATGCTTATTAACATCACTGATATTTATTAAAATATCCCTTAGCTTTCATTTATCACTAATTTCAAAAACAGTTATTATAATTTTAGGATTAGTCATTGATTTATTTATCATAGGTTATACAATGAAGAAATTAGGAACAACTATCTAATTTTTTAGAAAATTGAGCTATTGAAAACAACTAGCACTTAGCCATTAAACAATAAGAGCTGTCATGGATGACAGCTCAATATAAATTTATACACATTTATATTTACACTTGGTTAGTTTAGCTAGAAGCTCCAAGAAAATGATGGTTGTTTTGGGTATGGCTGTGATTTAACAATTCTTGCAATACCTATATATTCATGTGTATAACACTGACATTTATATTTATAACTAGAATTTTTACAATTATTCTTATTATACGTTTTTTCCTTAAACATGATAATCCCCCCCTTTCATTAAAGAAAAATTTTTCTTGCCAATTACACAATATGAAAAATAGGTTAAAAAGTTACTATAATAATTAAAGTAAATAATAATTGTCACTTATATGAGGAGGAATATAATGAAATTTTCGAGTCCATTAATAGTGGTTTCTGATATAGAAAAATCAAAGTTGTTTTATTATGAAGTGCTTGGTTTAAAAGTTGTTGAGGATTTTGGTGCAAATGTGACTTTAACAGGAGGTATTGCATTACAAACAAAAGATTCGTGGTGTACTTTTATTCACAAAAAAGATAATGAAATTGTATTTGGAGGAAATGACACAGAATTATACTTTGAAGAAGATGATTTTGATTGCTTTATTCAAAGGCTTAATAACATGACAGATATTAATTATGTACATTCCATAGTAGAACATTCTTGGGGGCAGCGTGTTGTTCGATTTTACGACCCTGACAATCATATTATTGAAGTTGGTGAAAATATGATCATGGTTGTCAGAAGATTCTTGAATAATGGTTTATCAATTAAGGAAATTGCTATTAGAATGGATGTGCCAGTTGATTATGTGAACTTTTGCCTAAAGTAGATTATGACTATATTAAGTTGATTTTAAGCTTTTTTCAAAGGTTCTTCAATAAATAAAAATACCGTATTATTCATAATGAATAAGCGGTATTCTTATTTCCAAATTTAAATAATTCAATATTAATATTTTCTTTCATATCATTTAGAATTTCATTATTTCTGTTCTAAATAAGTAAAAAAACTATTATTTTCTTAAAAATAAGTCCTTCCTCTTTAATCCATTTCCTTTAATAGATTGTCTCCATCCCATTTCTGCAGCAAACTTATAGGCAACCCTTGGAAAATTTGCTGTTATAAATATATTTTCTTCTGAGGTAGATTTTAAAATATTGTTTGCAATTTGGTTTATAGCTTTTTTTAAGTCTTTCTTAGGTCCATTACCAATAGGTACATTTTTTAAGGATGGGAGCATGCCGCCTGCACCAATTCCAAGCCCTTGTCCCCACTGAAGTCCTGCTTTTATACACCAATTTTCCATAATTTCAATGGCTAATTTATTCTGATGACCTTCATAAAATCCACAATTCACCAAAGAATAAACTTTAATCTCTTTTTCATTTACAGCTTGAAAATAATTTTCTAATTTTGTAAGACAACTTAGCAAATGAGATGGAATTCCATCTACATATAGAGGAAACGCAAATACTAAATCATCACATTCTACTAGATTCTCCATTTCCTTTATACTCAATTGTGGCTTTCTAAAGTGATATTCTATAATCGTATTATCTTGCTTACTTAAAAAAACTTTCAACTCTTGTAAGATGCAATCAGAGGCACTATCTTTAATTTTAGGGCTTCCATTAATAATAGCTATTTTCATAGTATCTCATCCTCCATTTTCTCAATGCTATTAACAAATGAAATACTACTAACATGACAATCCAAATTAATAGAATTTGCTTTCACCAATTTTTCACTAGTTTGTTTTTCTTTTTCAGTTATATTCTCACCATAAAACCAAACTCTCATATCTATATGATTTTTATATCTTCTTCGATGATGCATTTCTCCATTTCTTATTGCAAAATAGGGATGGATATAAGAAATGCTTCGGTCTAATACATTTTTTACGAAGGGACTAAATCCACCATAACAACATTTACTAATAAGAATGACCTCTTGACACTTTGACAAATACTCTCCCATATCACCATATTTATCTCGTATTATACAAGCTCCAGGTGTTTTTATCCAACAACCAAAACAACCAATGCAATGATGTATTGTACCATCATCTGAAATAATAATTGTATCATCTAATTGATTAGGAAATATCTTTTTAAACTCTTTATTTTCTAAGTCATGTATCAATAACTTCATTTTACAATGTTCCTTTCTTATAGTTTATAATATAACTTTCAATTATTGTATCCTCATATAAATAATCATCATTACAAGTTAAGTATTTCATATAAAATAGCATTAAAGAGACATCCCAATTGATGATTCTGTTTCTTCGTGAAACTCATATCCTACACTATTATAAACTGACAATGCTCTTTTGTTTGCACTCCAGACTTCTAGTCTTGATTCCTTGATATTTAAATCCTTTAACTCTTGAAAGGCTCTTATAATCAGATTTTTTCCAACACCTTGCTTTCTCCATTCTTTTGAAACAAATAAATCATCCACCCAACCATATTTATTGTTTAATCCATCTTCCTTTACGATAATAATAATATTACCTACAATTTCGCCCCTATGTTTAGCTGCTATACTGAACCATTGATTTTCTCTTCTTAATTCCTTTATATCCTCAATGGAATAGCCTCTAACAAATACTTCGTTTTGCTTTTCTACTAACTGTTTTATCTCGTCTTCGTTTATAAATTCAAGAGTAGCAAAGTCTATACCCTCAATATCTGTAATCTGGAAACTCTCCTCAGTTATTTTTTTCTTTATAATATGCATTCCTTCATCATGGTTAAAGCCTTTTTTAGAAGAATAATATGCTATATTCTCTTTATTGTCTGAAAAACAACAATGATAGATTCTTACATCAAGCTCCTTATTTTCTTGTCTTATTACTTGTGATTTCTTCATTATTTCATCAAAGATTTGATCTTTTAACTCCCTTTTATCTATAACATCCTTTACTTTAATATCAATGTAGATATTTAATCTAGGCCTTTCATATAAATCAGATTCCATAAAAGGTGAAATTATACCTTCCCCTACTAAGTTATTGTCTTGGTCATAAGCTTCTACCATATGTTTTCTTTTACTATCTTTAATTTTATACATCATAGTTCCCCCACTTTTTAAATTTAATTTTCACCTAAATGTTTTATTATATAAACTATGCTCTTACTACTAGATGAACTTATCACTTTTTCTTTAAGTTATTATCTTTAATAAGGAAATTATAACATATAATACTAATAAAGTATTATTTAAATTTATAGTTATCTCGTTTTATCTAACAATTATTCGTCATACAATAAAGTTACACCTTACCTATGTAAATTTTCAGTATATCGCATATCATATACACTATTTTGAATTTAAGCTATTGTTAATTGTTTCCATATTATTAACTTTTTAAAGAAATTTCACATTTCATATTTACAATTATGTAAATTTGTTCTAATATATAAATAACATAAATTTTTCATTTAATTATTACATATAATTGTGCATAAAATCCATATGCATTCTTTCATAAAAGTGATGAACTACTTTTATAAACATCTTCAAAAATTATTCATCCAATTTTATATAATATGATTTATCTATTGTCACATAATTAATTTTCAAACCCCATATTAAAATTATAATTTTTCATAATATTATATTTGAGATAAACAACTTTAATAATTTCATATTTTAGTTGTTATCTATATAGACAAAACACACTTCATATCATAAGTTACAATTATAATAATTTAAAAGGAGGGATGTACTATTTAGATAATTTTCTATTTATTTTATCTCTATTAAATTCTAATTTTTAGGAGGGAATGTATGAAAAAATTGTTTAAATCAAAACTATCAGTATTTTTATTTCTACTGACATTTTTAGTTACTCAATGTTTCTTCGTATTTAATACTAGAACCACTTCTAGTCTTGACAATGATGGTAACTCAAATAGCACTGAAGATGTTAGTGTTACTGTGTTAGAGTCTGATTCTCACCATACAGTTGTAAAATTTGATATTAATAATTTTAGTAAAGACTTAGTAAACATTAACAATAAATCTTACTATAATATTAATTGTGAGGGTACTAGCTTACCTCTTGAAGAAGGGGCTCCTGAACTTCCTCGCATATGCAGAAATATAGTTATACCAAATGATGCCGACGTTAAGTTGAACGTTATATCATCAGAATATAAAGACTATAAAAACATCCCTATAGCTCCATCAAAAGGTTCTATAACAAGGGATAAAAATCCTGAAGATATACCTTATAAGTTAGGTAAGGAATATAAAAATAAAAACTTTTATCCTTCAGAATTAGTTTCTTTTAGTGAACCTTTCATAATGAGAGAATTAAGAGGGACAACTATTACACTAAATGCATTTCAATATAAACCTAAAAATGAAACTTTAAGAGTTTATAAATCTGTAACTGTAGAAATAATAACAGATGGTAAATCATCAGTAAATTCACTTACCACTTCAAGGTCTAATAAAACCACTTCTGATTTCGAACCTGCTTATTCAAACACATTTATTAACTACAGTAATTTAAAAACTCCTACTCATCGTTTAATGAATAATCCTTCAGAGACAGGCTCTATGCTTATCATATCCTATGATCAGTTTAGTAGTGCTATGAATTCCTTTATTAATTGGAAAAACTCCAGAGGAATAAACACTACATTAGTAAATATGTCTACAGTATCATCATCTAATAATCCAACTGAAATAAAAAACTATATACAAAACTATTACAATCAACACCCTGAATTAACTTATGTACTTCTTGTAGGTGACTATGCACATGTATCCTCTCCTACTTACTCTACAGGGGTTTCTGATCCTACTTATACAAAGGTTGCAGGTTCAGATGATTATCCTGACATATATGTAGGCCGTTTTTCTGCAGAAAGTATTGCAGATGTTGAAACTCAAGTACAAAGATCTATTGAGTTTGAACAAAATGGTTATAATACAGCTGCATGGTTTAAAAAAGGCGTTGGTATAGCATCAGATGAAGGTTCTGGAGAAACAGATATACAACAAATGGATAGTATAAAGAGTAAACTTCTAAATGCAGGTTATACTCAAGTGGATAGTATATACGATCCAGGTGCATCAGCTTCTTCTGTTACTAATAGTCTAAACCAAGGCAGAGGTATAATAAATTATTGTGGACACGGTGCTGAAAATTACTGGGTAACAACAGGCTTCAGCAATACCAATATAAAAAATCTTCAAAACCCAGGACAACTTCCTTTTATTATAAGTGTTTCTTGTGTAAGTGGTAAATTCCAAAGCGGTACTTGTTTTGCAGAAACTTGGCTTCGCTCAAAGAATAGTAACGGAAACCCAATAGGTGCAATAGGAACATTAATGTCAACAGTAAATCAACCTTGGATACCTCCTATGAATGGTCAAGACGGAATAATTGACTTACTTTGCAACAACAGTAGGGTGTCACTAGGCGGCTTGTGTTACTCTGGTGAAACTAGAATGCTAGATAACGGTACAAGCAGTGATTTGTTAACCTTCAACACTTGGACATTATTCGGTGACCCATCTATACAAATCCTACCAGACTCTACAAATCCAACAGACCCTACAGATCCAGAAGAACCAGCAGACCCATATGAACCAAACGATTCTACTTCCCAAGCATATACTATAAATAGTGGTGTAGATTATAGTTCATATATATATTCAAATACAGACGTTGATTATTATAAAGTAACAACTAACAAATCTGGTGTTATCTCTGCAACATTAACAAATCTACCATATGACTATGACTTATACCTCTATAACTCATCAGGAAAAAGAGTAGCCTCTTCTACTAAAAGCTCAACATCAAATGAATCCATTTCTTATTCAGCACGTACACTAGGCACATACTATCTTAAAGTTGTTGGATATAATGGTGCTCATAGTACTTCTACAAAATATAACCTAAATGCAAGTTATCCTATAGCTAACTAAATCTATAATATATAAGGGGGTGCTTGTAGCACCCCCTTAGTATTTAATCTATATTTTAGCCATAAAAAATAACTATCTTAAATTAATAAAATGGTTATTAATGAAGTCATTAAATTTTTATCTATACCGGCCTTCGTTTTAGTATGTTAATATCTACTTCATGTCTACCTGTCATGTCCTTTAATACTTCTATGCTTTCTTTTACTTCTTTAACATTTTTAGAAATGTTTTTTATTGATTTCTCAATTAAGTCTGTCTTCTCTTCTATTATTAAATCTGTGCTTTTAAATGAACTTTCATTTTGTTCCCTATGTGAACTTTGTACTTCTACAATCATATCTATATTTTTTTCTATAGCTTCAATTTTTATTGAATTTTTCTTTATCTCACTTTTAACACCATTAATTTCTGTCTCAAGTCTTGTTTGACCTTCTAACAGCTTTACAAGTATATCTTCAATTTCTATATCCAAAACCATCACCCCAACCGCGGATTTTTTATTTAATAACTATAATATGAATACATTATTAAATAATGTATTCATATTATAGTACTTATCATGTTATAGTTCAAGCTAAATTCTTATATCTTTCATATATTATTTTCCACTTTTTATATATTTATACATACCTTATTTATTCATTAACCCATAAATAATTGTTCCCATTAATTTTTTTAATATACCAATAGGAACTTTAGGTGAGAATACACCTTTACTCATATCTTCACTATGCCAGTAATCATAGTCTGCACTTCCTTCTTCATATTTCTCCTTTGACATGGCTTTCCAAAGGTTAAACATAACTACTGATTTTAAGGAAGGTTTATGAATCTTTTTAGATTTTAATTCCTCACTAAATTTTTTTCCACACTCTAATACCTTTTTTTTATTTTTCTCTGTAAGTTCCCTACTTCTATAAGCAATTGGTAAAGTTTGAACATGATTAAATCCCCAGTAGTTTAAAACACTTCTCACATAGTTTGCAGCATCCTTATGACCTGCGCCAGCTGTGGTGGTTATTATTAAAGCCTTCTTTGTAAATAAACTTGGTCTATGGAAATTGTAAGACATATGATCTATAAAGTTTTTTAGTAATCCACTTATTTGCATAGAGTATACAGGAGAAGTAATTATTAGTGCTTCTGCTTCTTTAATTTCTTTCATAATTTTACTCATAATATCTTTGTGAGGACATTTATCTTCGCCCTTATAAATGCAATTAAAACATCCTATACATAGGGGAAGATTTTCTTTTCTTAGCTCAATATCAATAAACTCTATGTCTAAACTTTTTCTCATTTCTTCCTTTACTAGAGTTAATACATTCCACGTATTTCCTCTTCTTGGGCTACCATGAATAACTACACATTTCATATTATTATCTCCTTCATAGTCGTAGTATATATACAATATTTTACCATAACTATCCAAACTAATGTAAAGAAATATTATAGAAAAAAGGAAGGTAGATATACTTATATAAATATATCTATCCTTCCTATAATATTATCTACCTAAATAATAAATTTAGTTATTTATACAATTTCCTCTACCAGCACCTTTTCCTTGGCCAGCTCCTCTACCTTGACCTGCACCATTACCTAAGCCTTGATTAAGTCCATAGCCTTCCTTGTTTTCTCTATTCATGCTAGTCCCATCACAAGTAGCACTATTTTCAGCCATTTCAGCTTTAATTTCTTCTCCTCTTTCTGCAGTTATTGTTCCTCTTTCTACCGCAGCATCTACTCTTTCATATTTCTCTTGTAGCATAATTTTCTTTGCATCTTCTAAAGTCTTTCCTTCTTCTACTAAGCTTTGAACCTGTGTAGCTCCACCATTTCTAAAAGCTCCTCCTAAATTTTCCTCCGCAAAGGCCATAGTTGCTCCCGAAGCGGTAATTACTCCTACTAGTGCTAAAGCTATCATTGATTTTTTCATATTAAATCCTTCCCTTCATTAATTATTTTTTATTTTCTTTACACCTTTATAATAACAAAGGAATGTTACATTAATGTTACAACAATCTAATAGTTAGATTAAAATAAATATACATTTTTATAACCTTAAGCTTATCCAAAATTCCACACCATGCTTCCTATTCTTTACCCCATAGGTACCCTCATGAAGATTTACTATTTGTTTCACTATGGCTAAACCTAAACCTAGGCGTTTTTCTTTATAGTTTCTTACCTTATCTACCCTTATAAACCCTTCCCAAATCCTAGTAAGGTTATCATCTTCAATGTTACTGCCACTATTATACACAGAGATTACTAAATTATCTTCAATTACTTTTAGATTAATATCTATTATTTTATTTTCATCTACATGGCTAAGGGCATTATTAATATAATTTTGTACTGCTTGCTCTAATCTAACTTCATCCACTATAATAGTAATATTTTCACCTTCCGTAAAGTTAAGATTTATGTTCATTTCTTCGAATCTAAATTTATTTTTCTCTAGAGTTTTTTTTATCAAACTATTTATATTTACTTCTTTTTTATTTAATTTAAAGGTATTTGATTCTAGCTTATATAAATCTAAAAGATCATTGACTATGATACCTAATCTTTCTGTTTCTCCACCTATTACATCTAAATAATATTTTCTATCCTCTTCTGAAGATATAAAACCTTCTTGAAGTGCTTGAATATAACCTGAAATAACAGTTATAGGGCTTTTTAGTTCATGAGATACAGATGACACAAATTCCCTTCGAGCTAATTGATTTTTCTTTTCATTATTCATCATAGTCTCTAACTCTAAATTCTTTTCTTTTAGATTTTTTAAGGTTTCTTCTATTTTATGGGATAAATTATTAACACTTTTAGCTAGTATTCCTATTTCATCAATACTCTTTATATTTAAATCCTCACAAAAGCTTAGCTCTTCTATTTTTCTAGTTTTTTTAGTTATTTCTATTACTGGCATAGTAAATTGTCTTGAAAATAATGCTGTTATAAAAAGTGCTATAAATCCAACAGGTACCATTATCATAAATAAAAGCTTCATAGATTTATTTACTGCATCATCAATAACAGTAATTGGTGTTTTAACAGTTATTTCGTAAGTATATACATTTTTTCCTACAGCAGTTAAGAACTCTACACCTGTAGATCTATCAAGAGTTATGGTTTCACTTACTCCTTCTTTTTCACCTATAAATTCTATAACTTCAAACCTATGCTGCCCATTCATCATATTATTTTTACCCATTTTATGGCTAGAAAATCTGCTCTCTGATGTTAGTGCATCTTTTATATCTATTTGAACACTATACTTCTCTGAAAGTCCTTCTAACTTCCCATCAACTCTATTATCATAATCTTTATCTATATAGTTTTTAATTTCTTCAATTACTTCATTCATTTCCATTAACTTTTCCCTTTGAAAAAAGTCTTTATATGTGACTCCATAGGTTGCAATCCCTAAGATAAAAATACTGAATATGAGAACTATACCAGAAAATAACTTTAATTTAATTGATTTCATCATACTTCTCCAAACTTATATCCAAAACCCCTTATGGTCTTTAGATACTTATTATAATCTTCCAATTTATTTCTCAACCGACTTATATGAGTATCTACAGTTCTAGTATCACCAAAGTAATCTTCATCCCATATAACTCTTAGTAGCGTTTCTCTACTTATTACTTTATTTACATTTTTTACAAAGTAAAGCAATAGTTCATATTCTTTCGGATTTAGTTCTTTCTCCTTACCGTCTATTTTTACCATGTGACTTTCTTCGTTTACTTCAATCCCTTTAAATACAATGCTTCCCGCCTTAATAATTTTACTTTTTAAAAGTCTATTAACTCTAGCAAGTAATAGGGCTATGTTAAATGGTTTAGATACATAGTCGTCCACTCCTATATCAAAGGCAAAAAGTTCATCTAAATCACTATCTTTAGCCGTTAATATAATTATAGGTACTTCTGATATCTTTCTAATCTCTTTACATACAATCCATCCATCATAAATAGGCATCATAACATCTAAAATTACTAAATCAATGGTATCATCAAAGTTCTCTAAAGCAAGTTTACCATCTTTTGCAGTAACTACTTCAAATTTATTAAAAGTTAAATAATCCGCAATAAGTCTTAAAATTCTCTCATCATCATCAGCAACTAAAATTTTCATTGAAACCTCCTAATATAATATATCATTTTTATTTTATACCATTATAGTATAAAATAAAGTGTATGTCCCCAAATTATTTTAGGACATACACTTCATCATTACAATTATTAGGTACCTCTAGTTAATTAATCTTCCAAGTAAATCATTGCTTCTTTTTATGAAATCAGACATTTCATCAGCACCTAATTGTCCATGACTTATCATAGCTAAGTCATACACATGGTTACAAATATCATTAACCAAGTCTTTTTTATTTTCATCTTTAGATAAATTAAATAATTTTTTAATTAATGGATTTGAACTATTTACAACTAAAGTCTCTTCTTTAGGGAACATTGACATATCCCCTCCTCCAAACATCGCACTCATTTCAGCCATTCTTCTAGACTGTTCTGATAGAGTAATCATAGCAGGAACTTCCTCTGTTTTAATAGGCTCTATAGAGATTTTTAGTTGTTCCTTATTTATAGAATTCTTAAATATCTCTTCTATAGCCTTGTTCTCTTCAGGACTTTCATCTATTGCATCAGCCTTTAATATTTCTGTTAAGTCAGAGTCAATTCTACTAAATTGTACTCCTTCCTCTTTACTCTCCATTAAAGTAATAAAATGACTGTCTAGTGTGGTATTTAAAATCACAGCTTCTAAGTTATTGTCTTTTAGCATTTTAATATATTGAGACTGTTGCTTTTCATCATTAACATAAATAACTTTTTTATCATGATTTTCCTTATTGTTTTCTAGATATTGTTTTAATGTTACATGGTCTCCATTAGTAGTTTTGAAAATTAGTATATCTTTAACCTTGTCATAGAATTTTTCATCTCTTAGACAACCATATTTAATAAAAATATTTATATCTTTCCAAAAGTCATTGTACTCATCTCTATGATTTTTAAATAGAGATGTAAGTTTATCAGCTACCTTATTTACAATGTGTCTAGAAACCTTTGATACATTACTGTCCTTTTGTAGAAAACTTCTTGATACATTTAAAGGAATGTCTTCGCAATCAATAACACCCTTTAATAAAAGTAAAAACTCAGGAATAACTTCTTTTATGTTATCTGCCACAAAAACTTGCTTATTATAAAGTTTCACTTCTCCTTCTGTAGCTTCAAATTCATGTTTTAATTTAGGGAAGTACAATATCCCTTTTAAATTAAATGGATAGTCTACATTCATATGAATCCAAAATAGCGGATCATTATATTCATTGAAGACTTTTCTATAGAACTCTTTATACTCTTCATCTGTACAATCCTTTGGAGCTTTCATCCATAATGGTTTTGTATCATTTAAAGGAGTTTTTTCTATATCCTTCTCTGAATCCTTATCATCTTTTTTCTCATTCTCATCTATTAGATAAATCTCAACAGGGAAGAAGTTACAATGTTTTTTTATAATTTGCCTTAATTTATAATAATCTAAGAATTCATTGCTATCTTCACTTATATAAAGAGTAACAGTTGTTCCTCTAGAAGTTCTTTCAGAAGATTCAATTTCATATTCTGTACCGCCTTCACAAATCCACTTAACAGCTTCTTCGCCCTCCTTATAAGATAAAGTATCAATTTCAACTTTTTCTGATACCATAAAAGCTGAATAAAACCCTAATCCGAAATGGCCAATTATGCCTTTTCCTTCATCAATCTTATCTTTATATTTAGATAAAAACTCCTCAGCTCCTGAGAAAGCTACTTGGTTAATATATTTTTTTACTTCCTCTGAAGTCATTCCTATACCGTTATCTATAAACTTTATAGTTTTTTCATCTTTATTTAAGGATACAGTAACTTCGTATTTAGACTTCTCCACAGTTGCTTCTCCAAAGGTCACTAGTCTTTCTAATTTATTAATAGCGTCGCAACCATTACTGATAAGTTCCCTTATAAATATATCCTTATCAGAGTATAGCCATTTTTTTATAATCGGCATTATATTTTCAGTGTGAATTGAAATGTTTCCATTCTCTTTAAGCATATATATCTCCTCCAAACAAAAATAATAAAATTTTATACTCAACCGTATAAAATATTTTATACCTAATTCTATATAAAATAAAGAATATATTGTGAATTTTTTGTAAAAATATCACATTTACTCTGCTTGAGTTAGTAATCTTTTCATTATATCTCTCAATTTTCTTTCTTCTAATTGGTCATTTCCAATGATAACAATAATTTTTATATCTTTATCTGATTGATCCCATTTATAGGCCTTTGCATCTATAATAGCTTCCTCTGGAATAAACTCTTCCATATCTAAGGCCATCTCTTCTGCTAAACTGAGATATTCATCAAAAATGTCGTCCTCTTCCATTTCACTTAAATTAAAATCATCATATTCTTCTTCTATAATCTCATTTAAGATTGAGATTTTCACACTTAAGCAAAAGGCATGAACATCTTCTCTTTTAGTTCCCTTTGTCATATCCTTAATTACTTTAAAATCAGTTTTACTTTCTATTATTTCTTTCATCTCATCATTATGAATTACATTTTCACCAAATAATACATACATTTATATCAGCTCCTGTTAATTAATTCTTAAGTTTTACATGCACATCATTATATCACATATATAGATTTTAATTAACAACTGCAGAGATTTTTTAGAAGTTATACTTATTTACTATTAGTAAATAGAGCTTCTTCTCAAAATAGCTCACTAAAACTTACAAAATATTGAACCTACACTTTATTATAAGTGTAGGCTCAATATTAATTTAACATTTAGCTTGTTTTATTACCTTATTTTACTCTTGGTAATACTTCTTTTTTAAAGAAACTCTTTGCCGTTAAGCCTGATACACTGAATACTTCTCCGTCATCAATTTTTACAGATACAGCATCAGAACAATGACCTAAACAAAATACTGCCTTTAAGTCTACTTTATCAGATAGATTATATTCTTCAATGCTCTGTTGAAAAGCATTTATAACATTATAAGATCCCTTTACATGACAGGCGCTACCTATACAAACACTTAAGTTTACCACAGCGTTTACTCCCCTCTATTATAATTCACATGTAATAACTTATGAACTTTTCCCTTTAATAATCCTGAATAAAGAGACATCATTACTGGATTTTCTTCTGAACGTTTAAGGCTACTCATCTTATCTGCTGCATATAAACCTTCTCCACGTTTTTGCTTTCCTTCAAACATAGTAAATGGTTGTCCTGCTCCACCTACACATCCACCTGGGCAAGCCATTACTTCAATAAAATCATAATGTGCTTCTCCTGATTTTATCTTTTTCACTAGGTCATCAGCGTTTTTAAGACCACTAACTACAGCAATTTTCAATTCCTTGTCATTTACTGTAATACTAGTTTCCTTTACACCAGACATTCCCCTTACTCCATTAAATGCTATAGTTCTTAGTGTAGATACAGATTTGTCATCTAAAACTCTTCTTAAAACAGCCTCTGTAACTCCACCTGTAACTCCAAATATAACTCCCGCTCCACTACTAACACCAAATGGCATGTCTACAGCTTCTGGTTCTATCTCTGAAAATACAATTCCGGCTTCCTTTATCATAGCTATAAGCTCTTGAGTAGTTATAACATAATCTACATCCTTAACTCCATCAACTTTAAATTCATCTCTATCAGCTTCAAATTTCTTAGCTGTACAAGGCATTATTGCTACATTAACTATTCTTTTACTAGAATGACTATAGTGCTCTTTTAAAACAGAACCAAACATCTGCATAGGAGATTTACATGTTGAGATATTACTCATCATCTCTGGGTAAGTTCTTTCTACATAGTTAACCCAAGCTGGACAACAAGAAGTAAATAACGGAAGTCTTTCATTATTTTCTAATCTTGAAATAAATTCTCCTGTTTCTTCCAGTACTGTAAGATCAGCTCCAGTAGATGTATCAAATACTTCATCAAAGCCCATTCTCTTTAAAGCTCCAACGATTTTACCCATTACATTTTCTCCATCTTTTTGTCCAAGCTCCTCACTTATTCCAACTCTTACTGCTGGAGCTATTTGCACTACTACCTTAGTATTTTTATCACTTAAATCTTTCCATAGTTTTTGTGTATCATCTTTTACTACTATAGCTCCTGTAGGACATACTGCTGCACACTGACCACAACCTACACAGTTTGATTCTGCTATAGGTTTGTCAAAAACTGTACCTACACTCATCTCTGCTCCTCTTTTTATAAAGTCAATGGCACCTACATTTTGAATTTCATTACACATTCTTACACAGTCACCACAAAGTATGCATTTACTCTTATCTCTTACTATACATAAAGATGATGTATCTAATTCGCTTTTTTCTGCTGTATTGTCAAATCTTACTTGTCTTATCCCAAATCGATGTGCTAACTCCTGTAGTTTACAATGTCCATTTTTCTCACATGTAGTACAATCTCTACAATGATTTGAAAGTAATAATTCTAATATATTCTTTCTATATTTTCTTAATCTAGGTGTATTAGTATATATCTCCATACCAGCTTTTGGTGGTGTAGAACATGCAGCTTCAATTCCACCCCACTTATTTTCTACCATACACATACGGCAAGCTCCATATACAGAAAGCTCTGAGTAGTAGCATAAAGTTGGTAAATCTATTCCTGCTTTTCTAATAACCTCTAAAATATTTTTTTCTCCCTTTATTTCCACTGGGATGTCATCTATAATCATAAATTGTTCATTCATTCTATTAATCCTCCTTTATAGCTTTAAAGGCACAAGCTTCAATACAGGCACCACATTTAATACATTTATTTTTATCAATTACAAAAGGTTCTTTAACCTTACCTGAAATGGCACCTACTGGACAAATTCTTGAACATTTTGAACAACCCTTGCAAAGGTCTGCATCTATATAGATAGTCTTAAGTTTTTGACATGTCTTGGTTGGACATTTCTTATCAATAATATGCGCTTCATACTCACTACGGAAATTCTTTATTGTACTTACTACTGGGAATGCTGCAGTTTTTCCTAATCCACATAAAGCTGTAGAAGATATTGTATCTGCAAGTTCTAGTAATAAATCAATATCTTCAATTTCACCTTTACCTGCTACAATTCTCTCTAATATTTCAAGCATTCTCTTAGTACCTTCACGGCATGGTATACACTTACCACAAGACTCATTTTGAGTAAAGTTCATAAAGAATCTAGCGACTTCTACCATACAAGTATTTTCATCCATTACAACTAGCCCACCAGAACCTATCATAGCTCCGGCTTTCTTTAAAGAATCAAAATCTAGTGGTAAATCTAAATGTTCTTTTGTTAAACAACCACCTGAAGGACCTCCAATTTGTACAGCTTTAAATTCTGCTCCTCCTCTTATTCCTCCACCGATATCAAATATTATTTCTCTTAAGGTTGTACCCATTGGAACTTCAATAAGTCCTGTATTTTCGATGTTTCCTGTTAATGCAAAAGCTTTTGTTCCATTATTCTTCTCTGGACCCATGGTTTTATACCAATCTGCTCCATTTTCAATTACTATAGGTACATTAGCAAAGGTTTCTACGTTATTAAGCACTGTTGGTTTTCCAAACAATCCTTGTTCTACAGTTCTTGGTGGCTTAACTCTAGGCATACCCCTTTTTCCTTCAATAGAAGCTGTTAGTGCACTTCCTTCTCCACATACAAAAGCACCTGCTCCTTTATTGATTTTTATATCCATACTAAAACCTGTACCAAGAATGTTCTCACCTAATATTCCATACTTTTTAGCTTCTTCTATAGCATTCTTTAATCTGCTAACAGCAAGAGGATATTCTGCACGTACATATATATATCCTTCCTGTGCTCCACAGGCTACTGCTGCAATCATCATTCCCTCTATAACTCTATGTGGGTCTCCTTCCATTATGCTTCTATCCATAAATGCACCTGGATCTCCCTCATCACCATTGCATACAATGTACTTCTCACCCTCAGGTTGACGTTTTACTTGACCCCACTTGCGGCCAGTTGGGAAACCACCGCCACCACGGCCTCTTAAATTTGAATCATCGATTTCTTTTATAATTTCATCCGAAGTCATATCAAATAGTACTTTTTCTAAAGCAGAGTATCCACCTATAGCAAAATATTCTTCTATAGATGTAGAATCAATATGACCACAATGTTCTAATGCCAATCTAGTTTGTTTTTTATAGAAAGGTATTTCATCTTGAGTTCTGTAAACCTTACCATCCTTTTCATAAGCCAATCTATCTACACATTGACCTAAAACAATAGTCTTATCTATAATTTCTTCACAATCCTGTGGCTTAACCTTTATGTATAAATATCCCCATGGTTCAATTCTTACTAGAGGTCCCATCTCACAGAATCCATGGCAACCACTTTTTTTAATTCCAACAGATTTTTCATGAGATTCTTTTTCTAATTTAACCTCGCATCTTATATCTTTTTCCTTCATTAGTCTTACAAACTCATCGTATATTTCTAATGAACCACCTGCTATACAACCAGTACCTCCACATACAAGAATTTTTACCTTTTCGTTGTGAAAGCTTTCTTTATAGGTATTTCTTATATTAATTAAATCCTCTCTATTAAGAAGCATATTATTTGTCCTCCTTAAGCATATTTAAAAGTTCTATTGCCTTCTCAGGAGTAATAGCCCCATAAACCTTGTCATTAACAGTTAGTGCTGGTGCTAAACCACAGGCTCCAAGACATGAAACCGTTTCCACAGTAAACATTAAATCATCTGTAGTAACTTTGTTTTCTGAAAGATTCAATTCACTTCTTAGCTTCTCTAATATTGGTATAGATTTTCTTACGTGACATGCTGTTCCATCACATATTTTTATTACATATTTCCCTTTAGGTTCTAAAGAAAAGTTTTCATAGAATGTAGCTACGCTGTAAATTTTTGCTTCGCTAATACCTAATTTTTTAGAGAAATATGGAAATATTTCCTCTGGAAGATATCTATATATCTCCTGAGTATCTTGTAATATTGCAATTATACTACTAGGGTTATATCCATGATTTTTTAATATAACATCTAGTTCTTCATAATTAAAGGATGTATTCATTGTTTTCCCCCCTACAATGCTTGTTAAATTATTATCACTATTACATTTTATACTGAATTTTCAAATATTTCAATACATAAAAATAATTATTTTTTTAATTAATTTCTATATATTATATTAAATATGTAAACTATTATTCCTGCATTTTTTATATTTACTTTAATTTTACATTAATTTCTATATATGATTATTATATATTCTCTATATTCCATAGGTATTTTTGAAAAAATTATAAAATAAAGTAGATATATTTAACATCCTGTGTTAATTAAATATATCTACTTTAAAAATTTACATCTGTAACGAGTTAAAGTTTATGAAAAGAACCTTTCAGACTCTGTCAAAAATATAACTAATGCCAATAAGTCCGCTGATCCTCCCGGACTCACATTTTCGTCTATACACTGCTTTTCAAAGTCATGGGCTGCTTTAATTCCTTCTTCGCTATTGAAGCCCCCCAAGTTTAAAATTTCATAGGCACGTCTTTGAACTTCACGAAGTTTTTCTATATTTTGTCTATGCACAATGGTACTATCTTCTACTTTACTAATCAACATAAGCAATGTTTCAGAATACAAATCATTTCCTTTTAGATTAGAATTTTTATGTTTGGGTATTATTTCCTGGAAAATATTTTCAAGACCTTTTTTAATTTCTCCTCTAATTCCAACAAAGCCATATTTTAAATATAAAGCCTCTCCATGAGTTAAGTCTTTCTTTTTATGCAAATCTTTAAAATCATCCAATATATTTTCACACATATTCTTTAGTATAATTTGAACTTTATTGAAGGATATTTTCTCATATAGAGCTTTACCTAGCGCAGTAGCCACTACTCCTATTAAAAATATCATACCTTTATGGGTATTTATACCTTTAGTAACTTTAAACATAGTCTCTTCACATTTTATTCCAATAGTTCTAATAGCTTTAAAAATATTTTTTGGAGTTTCATAGCTATATCCCGCTTCTACCATTTCCTTTATAAATGGTGCTATGGCAAAACAACTCTCTAAAAATGTATAGTAATCCATATCTTTATGAGACCCCTTTGTAACAGGTGAAACTAATCCATAAGAAGGCATAGTTGATACCTCTGTAATCATTGATTTAAGGGCTAGTTGAGATATCTCATAGGACAATCTATCTCTTTTATCTACATAGCAGGTATATTCTTCATACTTACTAATAAAATACTCTTTTATCCTCTCTATACTATGCTTTTGACTTCTAGAACATATTCTAGCTTCTTCTTCACATAAAAAACATTTTCTAGGTTCTAGGCCTATGTCACTTCTAGATACTCCACGCAAGGACGGCATCAATGGATCACTATCATCAAGATAATATACATCTATGTCTACACATCTGCCTAATATATGATTTTCTTCCATATATATAAGTTGCTTTTTTACTTCAATGTTATCAGTATTAAAAATGAAATGACCTATAACTCCTTCTTTATTCTTATAGATTTCTTTACAAATTATATTTTTATTATGAAATAAATATATATCCTCACAAACTATCTTGGCAATTCTATCTGTAATATAATTAGATTTTTTTATACCAGGATAGTTTACTCTTACAGTGGCAAGAGTAACTCCACCAGATGTATTTCTCAGAAGTTGTTCTTGATATAATACTCTCTTTTCTCTATGATTTAAAAATTCATCTATTTCTGTATAGTCCATATTAATGTAAGGATAGGCAATAATTATCCTATCACTTTTCCCCTTCCTTACTATGATAAAATTAAATGTTTATATTGTCTATTAATTAGCCTTCAATTTTTGTCATAGGAAATATTTATTATTTTAATGAGGCAAATCTCTAAGTTTAAGCTTCTCTATAATATCTTTCCCTAGGCTGCTTGTTAAAAATTCATAGGTAGTTAATGGGACTAACTCCCTTACTTCTTCTAGTCTATCTTCTTTAAGTAATTCTCTAACTCTAGACGCACTTATAGCTTTATTTTCTATCTCGCATCTCTCTATAATTTCAACTTCCACACCGTACTTAGGCAATACTTCTCTTAAAGTTTCATTATAAGTATTGGTAACATTGCAGTAAGGTTCACTTCCTACATATCTTTTAGTTATATTTAGTTCCTTACAAAAATATTTTCCAAAGACGTTTCCATCTATTTTAGTATATTCTTTTAAAATGTCGTCATCTTTTCTTAAAAAATAATTTGGAAAAGTAGCTGATGATATAATATAATTCCCACCAGGTATTACAGTTACATTATTAAATTCCTTAACTCCATCTTTTATTAGTTGAAATCTAACTTGGAATGGAAATGAGGACTTCTCTTCTTCTACCACAAAAATTATAACATTTTTATTATCCATAGCTGCTTTCTTAACTATATATTTATGTCCTAATGTAAAAGGATTACAGTTCATAATTAACGCAGCATATTGCTCTTCTTCCTTTAATTCATAACTCTTCTTTATATTTTTCAACTCACTATGGATATTTTTATTTCCAGCTTCCAATAAACTAACTTTATCCGTATCAACAATTACCTTATATCCAAGTCCTTGAAACAGAAAATTATTCGAAGGCTTTGTAAAAATAAAGTTATGGTATATGTCTTCTTCAAAGAGTTTATTAGTAATATCAGTAATAAGTATATTTGATATACCTTGACCTTGATGCTCCTCGCTTACGGCAAAACATTTAACGATATTATTTTTCTTAGAACAGGTAGCTATTATTTCTCCCTCTTCCTCTATTATTAAAGTATAATCTACATCTTCATATTTAAGGGCAAATCCCCTTAAAAATTCCTCAACCCTATTTACTTCTATTTTAGAATTAAGATTTATTTTTTGAGTGTTATAATACATTTCTTCACCTCATTTAATAAATTACATCCTATCTTAATTTTATAAGTTAAAGTATCTTCTTACAAAGGATATTATTAGTAATGCAATAATTACAATAATTACTGAAAACACAGCATCAAATCCACTTTTAAATTCATATTTCTTTTTTCCTTTAGATATTTCTTCTGCTTCACTAAACATTCCTTCTGCATGAGCTTCTTGTAAAATTTCTTTATTTGTTTTTCTATTTTTCTTTTTACTCATATCTTTCACTCCATTATAAGTTTATAACTATAGGATACTTACATTGTATCATAATATAAAAAGAGTGTTGACAGCAACACTCTTTTTATATTTATTTTCAAAATCTGATTTTAGAAGAACATACCAAAGGCTATACTTGCTAATATCAGCATTATTCCTCCACCAAGACGAGAAGAAATTTGTGCAAAGGACATTAAATCCATACGTTTTGCTGCTGTAAGAACCGCAACGTCTCCTGAACCTCCACGGTTTGCCATACATAATCCAGCTGAAATTGCTGTCTCTATTGGGTAGAATCCTACTAACCATCCTACAATTCCCGATCCAAGAATTGCTCCTAAGACTATTAGGCCTGCTATAACAACGTTAGCTATATTGAATGCTGCTATAAGCTCTCCAAGATCTGTCATAGCTATACCAACTCCAACCATTACTACTAGTAAGAATTGTTTAGAGAAAAATCCTTGAAGCTTTTTAGCTCCTTCTTTTAATTCTAATGGAATTATATTAGCTACATTAGCTATAGCTACTAAAATAACCATCCACGCAAATCTATGAATATCAATTTTAACATTGATTCCCATTAACGTAAATTCCGGTATAATTAAAGTTTTTGATAAAATATTTCCAAGTACATAAAATGCACAGGCAAGAATTAGTCCTGCTGCAACTTCTCTAGCTGTAACTTTAACTACTCTAGTTTCTTCTAATTTAGATATATCTTCTGCATTTCTTATTAATTCACCATGTCCATTAAATTTAGCTCCAGCTTTAGTTTCACCCAATTTATTTAATACTGACGCTGCTATTATAGCTATAATATTAGCTATTGTAAGAATTGATAGAGCAAAGGATAACCATGCTGCTGGATCCCCACCAGTAACACTTGAGTAAATTTCACTCATTGGAATTGCTCCTGCTCCAGTACCACCACCCATTATTGGAAGTACATACTTAGTAGCTATTTCTGACATAGGAATACCAAATATAGCTCCACCTAAAGCTCCTAATACAAATGCTGCAATTACTCCACCCAATATTGCTGGAATATATCCAAGGAAAGCTTTCATAAGTAGCTTCCTATTAACTGATAATATTGATCCTGTTATAAGTACTGCTATAAATAAGTCTAAGAAATCTGCGGTATCCATGAATATTTTTACAGCTTCAACACTTGCTTCTGGTATTATCCCATAGTAAACCAACGCTGCAGATCCTAGGAAAGCAAGAATTGGACCTCCTCCAACATACTCTTTCCATATTGGAATCCTATCTCCAATCATAGCAAATAGGATACCTACTGAGTATAATAGTGCAAAGGCACCTACAGAGTTTTTAGGTAAAAAACCTTTGATTGCTGCAAAGAAAACTACTACTGCAACTCCTGCAAAAATGTACCACGGCATGCCGTATACTTTAAAGGGACCTTTTTTTTCTTCAATAAGATTTTCTGGCATAATTAATCCTCCTAAAATTAAATTGTATAATTTCATTACTAGGCCTTACTTTTAGTAAGTCCTAATAGGGTTAACAAGTTATTTGTTTAAACCTTTCAAATCAAAGATAATATCTAGCTTACTTTTTAAGCTTTTTAACTACGTCTATAATACTTCCATCTCTGTATTCTATTACTGCTACTACATCATCAGAAAACTCTAATTCCTTAGGAACTCCTATTAGCTTAACAGCAATTTTTCTTAATTCTTCCATAGTTATTAATGGAAGGCCTGCCTTCTTAAACTTGTTGATTAAATCTTGTCTTCTTGGATTTACAGTTACACCATAATCTGTAACAACTACATCTACTGTACTACCTGGAGTAACAATAGTAGTTACTTTTTCAATTATAGTTGCAATTCTTCCTCTTGTAAGAGGTGCTACTAAAATTGATATTTCAGCATTAGCTGCTGTGTCACTATGTCCACCTGATGCTGCTCTAATAACTCCATCAGAGCCAGAAATAACATTAACATTAAAATCAGTATCTATTTCTAATGCACTTAGGACAACAAAATCTAATTTGTTAACTGCAGCTGATTTATTAAATGGATTAGCATAAAAATCTGCACTAACTTCTATATGTTTTTCATTTTTTCCAATGGACTCTGCAGCCTTTAAATCAAAGCATTGGACATCAAATAGTGTATCACAAAGTCCCTCTTCTAAAAGATCTACCATAGGTCCTGTAATTCCACCTAGGGCATAACTTAATTTAATATCTCTTTTCTTTAATTCTTCTTTAACAAAACGAGTAACTGCTAGAGATGCTCCACCACTACCTGTTTGCATAGAAAATCCATCTACAAATCTTCCAGATGCAAGCATTACATCAAGTACTCTTTTTGCCATTAAAAGCTCTTTAGGATTTGATGTAAATCTAGTTGCTCCAGACATTATCCCCTTTGAATCACCAATTTCATCAACTACAACTACATAGTCAACTTTAGTTTGTGGAATGCTCTGTGGGAAGTTGGGATAATCAACTAAAGTATCTGTTACTACAACTACCTTATTAGCATACTCTGCATCTACCTTTGCATAACCCAAAGATCCACATATGGATTTTCCTTTTACACCGTTGGCATTTCCCATGCAGTCAGCAGATGGAGCTGCTATAAATGCTACATCTATTTTCAAATCTCCTTCTACAATAGCCCTAGCTCTTCCACCATGAGAACGAATAACTGCTGGATGCTTATCTAAAATTCCTTCAGATATTGCAGCTGCAAGTTTTCCTCTAAGACCACTGCTTTCAATTCTATTTACAACACCATTTTCTATATGTGCTACAAGTCCATCATGAGCACTTGTTAAAGAACTTGATGCTACTCTTAAATTTTTAATACCCATTTCTGCCAATGTATCTACTACCATCATTAAAAGCTTATCTCCAGCTCTAAAGTGATGATGGAAAGAAATAGTCATCCCATCTTTAATTTCACATTTTTCTATAGCAACTCTTATAGATTCTACTACTTTAGTTCTCTTTACTTGCTCTTTTAAATTTTCACCATCTCTTTCAACCATAGTTCCCTTTGGTTGATTAATAAAGGGAGTTTCATAAACCTTTCTATTCTCATATCCCGGTATGCTATTTAATAATTCTTTGCTTATTCTATTATTCATTATCTTCACCTCCAACTAAAACCCCCGCTGCTTTAGCAAGTTCTAAAACTCTTTGAGCTCTCTCTATAATTGGTTTATCTACCATTTTACCGTCTACAGTAAATACTCCCTTATTTTCACGTAAAGCTTCTGCTGTAGCATCGACTATCTTTTTAGCTTTAACTATTTCTTTTTCACTAGGAGTATATACACTGTGTATAAGCTCCACTTGTCTTGGGTGAATTAATGACTTACCGCCGAATCCCATTCTCTTAATAAGATTAGCTTCTTTTAGGAATCCTTCATCGTTATTTACATCTGAATAAACGGTATCTAACACTTCAAGTCCACAAGCTCTTCCTGCCATAGCAATCATTCCTCTTGCCACATAAAGCTCATCTCCCTCTGGAGTTCTCGTTGTCTTCATACTAGTTACAAAATCCTCACCACTTAAAGCCATACCTATTAACCTTTTAGTTGGAGATTTTGCTATTTCAAAGGCATGCATAACTCCTAAAGCCGATTCAATGGCTACCATTATCTTTGTTGAACCAATTTCTCTTCCACAAGCCTTCTCTATTTTTTCTATTTCTCTATCTACAGTCATAACATCTTCTACAGTTTCAGTTTTAGGAATTCTTACAACTTCAACCCCACCTGTAACTATTGCTGCTAAATCTTCTTGCCAAAATTCTGTATCTAAACCATTGATACGAACCACCGTTTCTATACCCAGTTCTTTATAGTAATCTCCTAGATTTTTTAACATATTGTGAACTAAAAATCTTGCAGAATCCTTTTCTGATATAGCAATTGCATCTTCTAAGTCAAACATTACTGAATCAGGTTTGTATATGTGTACATCTCTTATGATTCCTGGATTATTTCCAGGAACAAATAGCATCGAACGTCTTAGTTTCATCTTAATCTCCCCTTACACCCATTTATATTCCTTGTTTTCAGCTGATCTATGAACTGCAGTCTGAACTCTACTTTTTATTACAGGGTTGATTGCACCTTTATCATTAGCAAACACCTTTGCACTTTCTACCCCCAAGGATTTAAGAGTTTCTTTGATAACTGCTTCTATTTCCTCTCCAAATTGTGCTTTAACAGTACTTTCTAGAGTAATTTCTATTCCAGCAGTTGAAGGTTCAATTATAATTTGAATATCACTGGATTCCAATGTGCCAGCACTAGCTACTGTTTTAAGTTCCATATTTACGCCTCCTGATTAAAAATATTCAATAGTTTTGTATCCCTTTTCATACTTTAAATACTTTTTGTATACATCTTGTTTATAGTGTATACAATTAATTTATAAAAATCAATAGAAAATTAAATATTTTTTTAAAAATTTTCGTAATTTCAACCTTGCTACAAAGCATAAAAAAAAGAATTGTTAATACAGTTTTAGTATTAACAATTCTTTATGTTTTATAGGTAATGGTTTATAAACTACTATTTAACCACTGCATTTTGAAAAGATTTTTTAGCACGCGTAACATGATCTCTTGCTCTTTCTTCAGCAAGTTGCTCATCTCCAGCTTCTATAGCATCTACAATTTCTATATGCTCTTTAAGTGCATCTAATTTCCTTTCTTTTGTCATTAAACTAATCTTTCTTAGGCTCTGTAAGTATTCATATATATATTCCATTTGTGATATTAGCCTTTTATTATGACAAGCATCTAAAATTATTTTATTAAATCTATTGTGAACTTCTACATATTCCTTTTCTTCATTAGTATCAATAAGTTTTTTCATATTTTCTATGATTTCTCTCAATTCTCTTATTTCAATTCGAGAAATATGCATACATGCTCCCCTTACTGCAAGGCCCTCTAAAACTTCGCGAATATCATATATCTCTATAGCATCCTCAATACAAATCCCCTTGACTATAGTGCCTTTTCTAGGGATATTCACAGCCAAGCCTTCACTTTCTAACTGTCTTAGTGCCTCTCTAACTGGGGTTCTACTGACCCCCATAGCTGTAGCAATATTATTTTCTATCAATCTATCTCCCGGGTTTATATCTCCTGTAAATATAGCTGTTCGAAGATCTTTAAGAACTATTTCTCTTATAGATTTTTCTTTTCCATCATCTAAATTCTTTAAAATACTACTCATAAATATCTACATCCTTAATAAAATAATTTGTGACTATACTACACATACTTTATTTTAATTATAAATTTTCATTACAAATAAAATCATTCCAATTAATATTTTAACTATACAAAAATATTAATTATATACATAAATATTACATACCTTTAACCCTTTGTCAAATTAAATCAAGTATAATACTTATGCATATAAAGTAATTATTATTTTTAAAGGATTAGATTCTTAATTTGAAGTATCCGTTTGCTTTGGTTGATTATATTTATTAATCTGTCTTTGATTCAAAAGGTGAGATAATTCTTCCTCAGATATATCTCCAAAATTCTTAAATTCGTAGTCATTATCCTTAAAATATTTTATTATATAAGGAAGCGCCTTAGGTGTTGTAGAATTTGAGGCCCCATCGTGCATGAGTACTATAGCAGTATTGGGATCTATAAAAGTTTTTTTAAGCTCCTTTTTAAAGGTAGATAAAAGTTTTTCTACAGGCACATTTGTAGAAAGAGCATCCTCAATAGATATATTCCAATCCACATAGTACAATCCCTCATCACATAATTCATTTCTAATAGCTCTAACAGTTCCCTTATCTCCAATGGTAGTGCTAGACCCTCCAGGCATTCTCATGAATTTTGAAGGTTCATGACCAAGGACATCTGTGATAGCTTTATTAGCTTTGTCATAATCTTCTAAATATTCTTCCTTACTTGAATAGATGCAGTTCTTATGATTATAAGTGTGTATACATATTTCATGCCCTTGTCCTTCAACTTGCTTTAATATATCAGAATTTTCTTTAGCTAGCTCTCCTATAACAAAAAATGTAGCTTTAACATTTTCTTCTTCTAAAATCTTCAGTATCTTTAAAGTATTATTGGTAGGTCCATCATCAAAAGTTAGATATACTATTTTTTTTAAGTATTCCTTGTCAGTACATTCCCTATTGTCTTCAGCTAATGCTAAATTGAAAGTACAAAATATACATATAAGTATAAGTACAACCACAGAAGAATATTTTAATTTCTTCATTACTAATCCTCCTTATATAAATAGTTAATTATCTTAATATATATTGTGCTCTTATTTATAAAGATATACTATTATTTTAAAGGTTAAATTAACAAAAAGAGGTTGTCTCAAATTTAACATGAAACAACCTTTGTTAAAAATAATTTTTATCTATTTTATACAATTAGCTTTAGTAATAGTTTTTATATTCTCACACATTTCTTTTAAATATTCGTAATTAGCTATATCATAGTCAATCTCTTTTGGATTTAGAGGACTTCCAAAGTAAACTTTTGGATTGCATTGGGTTGAATGATCTTTTCTTCTAGTAAAAGAGGCTACATGAAGCTGATTAAACTTCAAAGTTTCGATCATCCATTTTACATTATGAGGTCTTACCCCCCCTGGAAGTATTTCAATTTTTCCCTTACTATACTTTATCAACTCTTTTAAAAGTTCTGCTCCATCTTCTATTGTATTTTTTTGTCCCTTAGTAAGAATTCTTTTTACACCTAAATCAACTAAAGTATCCAATACTTTAAAGGGATCTTTCACTACATCAAAGGCACGATGGAATACAGCTTCTCTATCTCCTATAATATCCATAAATCTTTTGCATAATTCTACATCAAGAGTACCATCTTCCCGTAATGCTCCAAATACTATACCATCAGCACCAGCTTTAATTGCTGCTTTCATATCTCGTTCCATGGTTTTAATTTCATATTCAGAATAACAAAATCCAGCTCCTCTCGGTCTTATCATTACCATAATAGGAATATCTACTAATTTCTTAGCTTCTTCAATAGTACCTATTGATGGGGTTATTCCCCCCAAAAACATATTTGAATTTAACTCTACCCTATGGGCTCCAGCTTTTTTAGCTATTATAACATCTTCTAGTGAACCACAACATATCTCTACTAAAACATTTTCTTTCATTATTAATTACCTCCATCTCAACCTTTTAATATGTAATATACTTCCTGCAAATAATTACATATTAATATATAACTATCTAAGTAAACTTAATATTAAAAATAGGTTGATCTGCTATAGCTTAAATCTTACAATACTTTCTCCTACTTCTTTATTATTATCATTAACAATAACCCTTGGAAATACCCTTTTTAGTCTATCTATAGTATCTTTATTTTTATAATTAATCTGCTCTAATATAGACGCTACAATTAGCGGCCATTCTTCCTCTGATCCGTCTATTATCTTAATTGAAAATCCAAGTCTTTCATCTCTAAGTCCAAAACAATATACTCCTTTTGCTCCACCCTTTGCAACTATATTATCATCCATTAAAAGTAATGAACATATTAAATCAGTACCGGAAACCATCTCATAATTTTCATTCATTAGTTTAGTAAGCTTTATTACAGCATCTCGTGTTAACTCATCCCCAATAGTGTCAGGACATGCCATCTTCATATAAGCCATAGCTAAATTTTTCATAGGCATTGCAAATACAGGAACTCCACATCCATCTGTACCAACTTTTATCTGTTCTCTTGGATATCCAGATATCATTGAAATGTGGGAAAGAATTTCCTGTTGTGCTGGGCTATTAATATTCCAATATTCCCTTTTATCACAGTTCATATCAGTGCATAAAGTTAAAATTCCCATATGTTTTCCTGAACAGTTGTGATAAATTCGTCTCTTTTCTCCACCATTTCTTAGTATTTCTTCTTTAGCATTCATTGATAATGGATATGTAGGTAAACATATAAGTTCATCTTCATCTATCTTGACTTTATCCATTATAGATTCTAATGCCGTAACATGAAATGGTTCTGCCCTATGAGAGCCTGTCATAACTGTAATTTCTTTATTACTAAGATTATACTTTGTATCAATGCCTCTCTTTATTAATGGAATAGCTTGTATTGGTTTTGCTGATGATCTCATAAAAGTTACAAATCCAGGATCACCTATAGAGTAAACAACCTGTCCATCTTCATTTACACAACATATATATCCTCTATGTACACATTCTAAAAGTTCTCCCCTATATTCTTCAATTAAAATCTCATCCATAATAACATTCATTCCTTTCGCTGTGCTCAATGCACAAAATTTTATGAAAGTGATTAACTTCTAAAACACTATCAATAATATAGACAAGTATAAAACAATAATATATATTAAATACACATAGGATAATTATTTATCCCATGTGTATATTTTAACATTAATTCTGATTTCATCCCATAGATTCCTTTATTTTGCCTCTTTCAATTCTATACAATCCTTATGATGAATTATATTTTTCTCCCAGGCTCCTTTGCGATACATTATATATCCAAAAATACATATTATAAGATTGCTAAAACTCATAGAAAACCATATGCCTACAGAACCTATATTTGTAAAATTCTTGAATAGTAATATCATAGGAAGTCTCACAAACCAAAGTCTTCCCACTTCCATCTCCATAGAATATTTAGTATGACCCGATCCCTGAAATACCCCTTGCAATACACTGAATATACCCATAAGTGGCATAGACCATGCTATATATTGCAAATATGTTATCCCCTCTAAAATTACCATCATGTCATCCTTAGACTGCATAAAGAAACCTATGATTTGTTTATCAAAAGCTAATAATACAATTAACCCTAAAACAGAAAAACCGATGGTAAGCTTTATGGCTTTTACAAAGGCTTCCTTCGCTCTTTTAAGTTGGTTACACCCTAGATTTTGACCTATAATAGACGTAAGGGCTGCTCCTATTCCCATGGCTGGTTGAATTACAAGAGATGTAATTCTATTTACCATAGCAAAAGCTGCTAGTGTAGCTGTGCCATAGGATACTATAAAACCATTTAAAGCCATAAATCCTAAGGCTGAACCAGATTGTCCAATAGATGATGGAAGGGCAACTGATATGATTTTCTTAATTATTTCTCTATCAAATCTAAAGTTCTTAAAAGAAGGTTTTACCTTAGATGATCTTCTCATCAATACATAAATTCCAGCTATTGCTAAAACAGCCTTTGACAATAGAGTTGCTATAGCTGCTCCTGCGATTCCCATATTAAATGTAAATATAAATATTGGGTCTAAAATCATATTAAGAACCGCACTAATTGCACTAAGGACAGTTGGAAATACTGTATTTCCCTCTGCATTCATTATGGAGTTAAAGTTAAAAAATAAAAACATAAAAGGCATATCTAAGAAGGTAATTCTTAGATATATTATACTATTTCTTGCGAGTTCCCCTGTACCCCCCATTACTCTTACAACAAAGGGAGATATTATATATCCTACTATAGCAAATAGTATTGAAGATAAAAAAGATACTACCAAAAGCTGACTTGCATACTTATTAGCCTCTTCATATTTATCAGCTCCTATAAACTGAGAAATGATAGATGTACCTGCTATAGATAAGCCCATTCCGATAGATATAAATAAAAAATTAACTGGCCAAACAAACCCTGTAGCTGCAAATTCTACTGATCCAATTTTACTTACCCATAATCCATCAACTAAATTATATAGTGTTTGTATTAAATTATTTATCATAATAGGAATTGCTAAGACAACTATTACTTTGTATAAGTTATCATTTAAAATAAAATTTCTTTTATTCTTAACCATGTTCCCTCCTAAATCACATTTAAATTTGTTATTACTACTATATATATTATATACCATAGATACTATAAATTTCTATAAAAAGCTTAGGATGTCGAAATATATTTTTTTCTAAATAAAACAGTGTATATTTCATGATTTTAAATTCATCATCATATACACTGTTCATTTATTTTTATTTATACTATTTTACATATTATAAAATAAATTTTGTGAAGGATACTCAGCATCACAAGTAACATCTATTCCCAGTTTTCTAAATATTTGCTCGTCACCAGTACTTAGAATAGTAGTAGAGTGAGCTTGACACCCTTTAAGCTTTATAAGTTTTTCTAAAGCAACTTGAGCCATAGGATTAGTAGCAGCACAAATGCTAAGGGCAATCAGTATTTCTTCTGAATTTAAAGATGTATTATTACTTCCTAAAGCATTGGTTTTCAAACTTTTTATAGGTTCTAATACCACTGGTGAAATTAAATGAATCTCATCAGATATGTTAGCTAGGTACTTTACTGCATTTAAAATAGCTGCTGAAGATGCATCCATTAGCTCTGAACTTCTACCTGTTAAAACAGTACCATCTTCAAGTTCTAGAGCTACTACAGGGCAGGCATCATTTTTGTTTGCTTCTAATTTAAGCTTACTAGAATATTCTCTAGCAGGAATGACTACTTTTCTATCCTCTGGTTTAAGATTTAAACTTTCCATAATTATTTTAATTCTTTGAAAAACCTCTGCATCTACATATCCTTTTTTATATTCAACACTAGTTTTAAAGTATCTTCTAATTATCTCCTGTATAGAAGCTTCCTTAACAACTTCATCATCAGTAATTCCAAATCCTACTCTATTAACTCCCATATCTGTTGGTGATTTATATATAGATTCTTTTCCAGTTATCTTCTCAATAATCCTCTTTATAACTGGGAACATCTCAATGTCTCTATTATAGTTTACTGCAACCTCATTGTATGCATCAAAGTGAAAAGAGTCTATCATATTTACATCTTTAAGATCAACAGTAGCTGCTTCATAGGCAATATTTAAAGAATGTTTCAAAGGCACATTCCATACAGGGAAAGTTTCGAATTTAGAATATCCAACAGCATTTCCTCTTTTATTCTCATGGTATAATTGATTTAAACAAGTAGCCAATTTCCCGCTTCCTGGTCCTGGTGCTGTTACTACTACTATTGGCTTAGTAGTTTCTATATATGGATTCCTTCCATAGCCCTCGTCGCTTACGATAGTTTCAACCTCTGTAGGATAACCTTTAATAGCTTCATGCTTATAAACTTTAATACCTCTACGTTCCAATTTATTTATAAAGATATTAGTAGCTGGTTGACCACTATAACGAGTTATAACCACACTATTTACCTGTAAATCATATCCTCTAAGATCATCAATTAATCTTAGTACATCCATGTCGTATGTAATTCCAAAATCGCCTCTTATCTTATTTCTTTCAATATCACCAGCATATACACAGATAATTATTTCTGCCTTTTCTCTAAGCTTATGAAGTAACTTTATTTTTGCATTTTCATCAAAGCCTGGCAAAACTCTTTTAGCATGCATATCAAATAATAGTTTTCCTCCAAATTCTAGATAAAGCTTATCATAATTATTTACTCTCTCTAAAATATATTTTGATTGTTCTTCCAGATATTTTTCATGATCAAATCCAATTTTCATCTTTACACCTCATCCTAATAATAAAACATACATATTATTATTACATATTTTCATCATTAGTAAAACCTAAATTAAAAATTTTTAATTTTTTTGTTAATTCTAAATTTGATGTTTATGATTTATTTCTGGATTTTATGCATTTAAAATTTCTGCTTTTAACTCCTCCATTAATTCCTTTACTGTAACTATACTTTTTATCCTATGGGCATTGTCTCCACAAAATACTAAAGCTTCATCCATATTTCCCTTAACACCATTTATTAGTGCTTCACTAATGCAATAAGGAGTTTCTTTTGGATTACAGTGAGATATACATCTATAGCATTTTTCCACTTTCAATTTCCCTTTAAAAGTATTCTCTACAAATGGATTACATATAGCTCTTCCTGGTAACCCTACAGGACTATCTACTATAACTATATCATCTTCTTTTGAATCAACATAAGCCTTCTTAAAATTTTCTGATGCATCACATTCTACTGTTGCTACAAATCTAGTTGCCATTTGAACTCCATCTGCACCTAGTTTTAGGTATTTAGCTATATCTTTTCCATCGTATATACCTCCAGCCACTACTACTGGAATTTCCTTATTATACTTTTCTCCATAAATTTTAGTTTCATTAATTATATCTACTACTTCTTTATCAAAGGCTTCTTCAGTCATATTTATATTTTCTTTTTTAAATCCTAAATGTCCTCCTGCTCTTGGTCCTTCAACTATAACCATGTCAGGGGCTACTTTATCATGTCTATCCCAAAGCTTCAAAATAACTTTGGCTGACTTTAAAGAAGATACTATTGGTGCAATTTTTACTGAAAAACCTTTGATTAACTTTGGTAATTCCATTGGTATTCCAGCTCCTGAGATTATAATATCCGCACCCCCTTCTATGGCTGCCTTAACATGCTCTTTATAATTATTCATAGCGACCATTATATTAACTCCAATAACTCCTCCATCAGTAGCTTTTTTTGCTAATAAAATTTGTTTTTTTAAAGCTCTAATGTTTGCAGCTAAATTATTACTTTCAAAGTCCTCTTCATCATATCCTACTTGTGCTGCAGATATAACTCCGATTCCTCCTTCATTAGTCACTGCTGATGCTAGTTTTGATCTAGAAACTCCTATCCCCATTCCACCTTGAATTATAGGCATAGGTACAAATATATTTCCTATCTTAAGACCTTTTATATTCATAAAAACACTACCTTTCAAATTAAGATATTTTACTTTGAATTTCAAATACTTTGATAATCAAAGTTTATTTTATTATAAGCCATTTTAATAATTGATGCAATAAGTATCCTAGTGGAATATATATATAATTAACTCATTCTTCATAAAAAATCTACTATTATATTTATAAAGGAATACAAAAATAAAAGAACTATAACATAAAATCATATGTATAGCTCTTATTCTTAATATTTTTCTTTATTTATTGAATTTTACCTTTTAAAATACCATTTATCTTTTTAGAAGTATCATCTATAAACTTATCCATTTCCTCTTCATTAAGATATATAAAATTCTCCTTAGTTTCTTCATTATCTCCTAAATAATATTCTGTTATATACTTAACTTGCTTCATTAAAGCCCCTTTAGGAAAATAATCTATATAATCCGGTACCTCGTCTATATTTTTGAATATAGTATGAAAAATAAAATTAGGATTTTTTTCTAAATATAAAAAATCTAATCCATACCAATCCTTTTTTATGGTCCAAATAAAACTTGCATCCTCTTTTAATTTTTTATTATATAAAGCATTTTTCTTTTTTTCATTGAAAAACTTAGACCATTCAATATCTGTAAGCAAGTGTATATAATATCCAAGGACATAAGAATATTTTGAGTATTCCATCAAATTATTTTTTAGATACCTATCAAAAAACCTCTCTGCATCTATATTATTTTCTTCATTAATCCAATGAGTAATTTTTTTTGGTGGATTGAAGCTACTCCAATCTTCATTCGGAACTCCAGAATCTGGACCAACATTTCCAAGTATAAATGCTATAGAATCTAAATCATCCATATTCTTCAATATGTTTTCTGCAATTCTAAGATGAGCTATCCAAGTTGCCATTAAACCCCTCCTTCTTGTACTATCCTACGACTTCTTGTTCATTAACTATAGTTTTTTTAGACTTTTTGGCTATAGCCATCATAAGACCTAAAGCTATTGATAAGAAAGCCGAAGCAACTACTCTATACTGTGGTGGCATTAAAAATACAAGGGTATGACATGGAATCCAGAAAAATGGAATTGTTTTTAACATACTAAACCCTATGAGCATATTAAAATCAATTTCTTTAACCAAATCATTTATAGTTACCTTTTTCATCCCTCTATATTTAACATCAATATATAAATCACAAAACTTATGAAATAAAAACATAAAAGGTGCAAAAGTAATATTCATCATAGCACTTGTTAAAAATGCATGTCCAAACTTTGAGCCATGGAAAGGTAATCTGCCTATATCTTGTGCAGCTAACACTCCTTCTGAATATAGTGTAAAGGCTAAAGTTATCATCATTCCAATTATTCCCCATATAATTGCTTTAAAAATTAATCCTTTAGTCTTTTGCCACTGTCCATGTAAAATTCTAGCTCCCAACATGTCTCCCATGGTAGCTAAAACAAAGAATTTAAAAAAGCCACTTATATATGGATATGCTTGTGTCATAGCCATAAATACTTCTCTAGTTGTTGGAACTACTAAAACTGCAGCCCATAAAAGTAATAAACCTCCCCATAAGTAATCCCCTAATTTCATTTGATTATTCTCCCCTTTTCTACTGTATCTTTTAAAATTTGTTATTTAATAAATATTATAACGTTTTCAATTCCATTTATCTACAATAAATTTTCATTTTTCAGAAACTTTTTATAAGTTGAAAATCTAGCTTAGTTATGTTACCATATTATTACATTTATATTCATATTTTACATGTTATTTCATTGAAGTATATTTAATTCTTTAATATTAAATAAAGTCTATAGGAGGACTATATGAACAATTCAATAAAGGACATATATCTTAAATACATTAGAATAAGTAAATTAAATAAATATATAAAATTGGAGTCAAAAGAAGATTTTAGAAATCTCTTTGCAAAAATGAAATGGGTTAGTTCTCAATGTAAACCTATTGTTCCTTTTTTTATTTCTACAATAATAATCAATTCTGCATTATCTTTAATTGGAGTTTATAATGCTATAATATCAAAATCTCTTATAGATGCTGCTATTAGTGGTAAAACTTCAACGGTTATTCAATGGCTCATTGTAATGGCCACTATAATGTTTGGAAGAATGCTCATATCTCCTATTACCTCATTTATGAGTACTAGGGCATCTACTAGACTCAATCAAGGTATGCAAAGTAAGCTTTATAAACATCTTACCTATAGTGAATGGATTGAACAATCAAAATTTCACAGTGTTAGCTTGCTTACTAGAATCACATCGGATGTAGGGACAATATCTTCAACAATATTAGGTACTATTCCTAGCATTATATCTCTGCTAGTAACTTTTATAGCTTCCTTTTCTACTCTTATTTATTTTGCTCCATCCGTAGCAATTGTAGCAGTGATAGTAGGTCCTATATTGCTTTTAATTAGTCGTTCCTTTGGTAGAAAACTAAAAAAACTATATAAAGAAATACAAGAAGAGGATATAAAATATCGCTCTTTCATTCAAGAATCTATTCAAAACTTAATGATAGTTAAAACCTTTTGTATGGAAAAATTTAATGTAGATAAACTCCATCTAATACAAAAAAAAAAATATGAGTTAGCTATGAGAAATACTAAACTTAGTGTTCTTTCAGGGATGTCCATGGGATTTTGTTCTACCATTGCTTATTTCTCTATATTTTGTTGGGGGGCTTTAAACATTTCAAAGGGATTGGGAACATATGGTACTTTTACCGCTATGATACAACTCTACAGCAATATTCAAGGTCCTATTTCTGGACTTGCTAACACTTTTCCAGCCCTTATAGGGTGTATCTCAGCTACTGAAAGACTTATGGAGATTGAAGAAATCTCTCTTGAAGATGTCAATGTTCCAAGTATTCCCGAGTCATTTAAGTCTCCCTATATTAAGTTTAAAAATGTATCCTTTAGTTATAGGGAAGGAAACCCTGTAATAAATAATGTAACCTTTAACATAGCTCCTGGAGAAATTGTAGCCTTAATTGGTCCCTCTGGAGAAGGTAAAACAACCTTAATAAGACTTTTACTATCGCTTATTCACTGTGATGAAGGAGAAATTACCCTAGGAAGCTATAACATAAGAAACAGTGATGAAATAGTTTTAAATAGAAATCATAGGGAACTTATTTCTTATGTGCCTCAAGGAAACACTCTCTTTTCTGGAACCATAGAGGATAATCTTCGCTACGGTAAAGATGATGCTAATTCAGATGACATTGAAGAAGCCGCAAAAGCAGCCTATGCATTGAAGTTTATAAACAAATTAGAAGATAACTTTCATACCTTAATAGGTGAAAAAGGTAGTGGAGTTTCAGAAGGTCAAGCTCAAAGGCTAGCTATAGCAAGAGCTCTACTAAGAAAAAGACCAATTTTAATCCTAGATGAGGTAACTTCATCTTTAGATGTTGATACAGAACTCAATGTCCTTAAATCAGTAAAAGAACTAGAACATAAACCAACCTGTATTATAATAACCCATAGACCTTCTGCATTACCTATCTGTGATAGAATTTTAAAACTTGAAAAAGGAACGCTGAAAGAGATTGAGAATAAAGTTATACTAGAAACTGCAGTAAATCAATAAATAAGCCACCAATGAAATTTTTAGGATTTCATTGGTGGCTTTACTCATATGTTACACTAATTCATCTTTTCCATCCCAAAGTTGAAAATTTAGCTACCACTGCATATCCACTTCTATTCTCTCCACCTGTAATAAAGTAAGACCCACACCGTGTCCATGCATGTGCTACCATCTCATTTTTTTCATTCTTTTTAACCCCTAGATAAATTGTAGTTGGTATTCCCTTTCCTCTCATCATTCTTTGTGCAGTAAGAGCTTTAATAAGGCACTTACTTTCCCATGGCGTATATCGTGAAGCACTAATAACTGCCCACTTTATGTCTCGCGCTATTCTATATGAATTTATATCTACCTCATCAGGCGACTCTTCTTTTACATTACCCAATCTCTTCCTAAGTTTATTAAAAGGTACAAAGATTATTAAAGTCCTATATATTCCTGTATATATATAAGCTTCTAGAAATTTCAACTTAATACTCCAATCTAAAATAGCAAAGGTTCTAATCTTTCTAGTTAATACTGATAAGCTCTGCATTTTTAAGTTTTCCTAAAAATTCTACTACATTTTCTTTACACTGACTCTTTTCAACCTGAAACTCTCCAAGCAATGTATTAATAATATTATTAACAGTAGAAGGCTCTTTAATAATCTCCCATATTCTACTTCCAACCTGGTTCATCATAAAATATTGACCTTTTTCTAAATTCATCATAACCACTTCACCATCTAAATCTGTAGCATCAATATCAGAGTTTCTTGTAATCTTAGAATTTAGTGTCATCTCCATGTTTTCATTAATTTCAGCAGATTTAACTTTAAGTTCTTTAATCTCCATCTCTCTCATCCTCTCAAATATAATTATAAATTTAACCCATATAATATTATGCTATTTATAAATGTAACTATAACTCCAATTATTAATATGAATTAACTTAAAAATTTACATATCCCTAAACCCTTTTTTCTCTTTAAATATCTCCTCAATAATTTCTATTTGATCATCCACCGTGTACTTATCCCTAGGCCTTGTAATTCTATAAAACTTAGCTTTTTGAGCGATCTCTATACAGTTTTTGAAATACTTAGGAGTCATACCTTCCATAGATCCTATATATTCATTTCTATATATATTTTTAATAATCTTATTAAGCTTTTCTACTCCCCTTATCTCTTCCACTCTTACATTATCAACCCCACCCATATCAAGCTCACAAATTGCTGTTAGTGGAAACTTTTCTTTAGAAAACCCATGAAAATCTGGAACTATATACTTTATCTTTCCATCAACATGAAAGCAAGGATAAGATTCTTTAACATAACACATATTCTCTAAAGCATCAAAGCATAGTTTATGGTAAGGAAAGCCTGGTTCAATGACTATTTTATTATCAAAACTTAATGCAGCTACATCATCTGCTACAAAATCATAGCCTTTTTTTACAAGTGCTGTAGTCAATGTCGACTTTCCAGCCCCCCTTTCTCCTGTAAATATAATAGCCTTTCCATTTATGACAACGGTGCCTCCATGAATAGCTGTTGACTCCCTTTGAAGTAGGAGAAACCCTAAGACACTTCCCATTATATAAACTTTCATAAGACTTTTATCACAATTCTCACAGGGATCTACTATCACAGTATTTCCATTTTCAATACAATAAGTAGCCACATGGTCTATATGAAACCAAACATGATCCTTTGTTACGTGAATACTTTTTCCCTCTTTAATTTCTTCTAAAATGTTATTGGGAGTTTGTCCATATAATATAGTTACAATGTCTTTATCTATAAAATCTTCATTTCTTTTAGGGAATTCTAGAATTTCTATATTGGAATCTATATTAAGTCCATATACTCTATAGAAATACTTTTTATCTATATACATACTTTCATTAAATCCTTTCTGGCATTCTATGTTTCTAATATTTCCTTAAATCAAGACACCTATATCAAGCTTTATTTTGATATAGGTATCTTGGACAAAAATTATGATTGTTTTGGTGCACTTCCATGATTTTTAGGATGCCATCTATTGTGCTTGTAACACCACACCCAATCTGGATGATCAGCAGGTTGAATATTAGGATTAGTGTAATCTTCATTATTAAATTTAATACTCATTGGTTCTTGCCAATTACAAAAATCAATATATTCAGTTTCATTTGTATCACTAGCAGCTAATTGTAATAATATTGGTTTCTTCCACTCTCTTTTCATTTTTTTCCTCCTTCTATTTAAATATCATCTATATACACATATTGTTTTATGTGTATAATTTTACCATCTTATTGTTTAAGATTCAATAGATGAGTTTATTATTTAAACCTATATTTGATAAAAATCTTTGCATGAAATCTGTTATTCATTACATGCTTTTTTCTAATTACTTTATATAATGTATTTAATAAACTATTACTTTTAAATTAACAAAACTAGCATTATTCTTTAATATCCATCATAATTATTTATATAATTAATTTACATTTATTTACTCTTATAGTAACATATTATAGTAGGGAGGTGAAAAGATGAAAACTTGGAACAAACCAGAATTAACAAATTTAAGTGTTACTGAGACTAAAGATACAAACCCCACATTTTGGAACCCACTTATAGGTGCATGTAAAAATCCTGCTGGTGCAGGCAATAATTGTCCATTAACTTGGGAAAGAGATTGTAAATATTATGAACTACTTAGCTTAGATCTTTGTACTGGATATGGAAAATGTACAAAAAAAATTCAACCAACTCCTCCAGATCCTCAAATTCCAACATCATAAGTTAAACATAAATATAGATAAGAAAGCCTATGCCTTCTTATCTATATTTATTTATTCGGTATAAATTACAAAATATTCATTATTAAAATATATTGGATTTAGAATTTTTGCGTTTCCATTTATAGTATTTCGAATATCATTAAATTCAAATAATCCTTTCTTTATGGTAGTTCCGCTAAAAATATACGGAGATGAGTTTTGGTTAAATACGTTTTCTCTTAAGGTAACTTTTCCGTTGGGATTACTATAGGTAGTATCAAACATATTTAAAACAGAATTACTACTGCTATTATTAACTTCATTATTATTAAATATAAGGTTTTTCATTTTTCCTGCTGACAGCTTTATGAAATCATCAGATGAAGAACTCATTTCTATAATATTATTCTCAATCTCTAATACTGTTGAACTTCCCCATGTTTGGGTAAGAAGGTTACAATCTATTATCTTGCATTTATTCAAAATAATAGTTCCTGTATTTCCATGGGTTCTTACTATAGATTTGGAAATGATACATCCATTCATTGAAGCATTTAATAGTACTGTTAAAACGCTATCTTCAATAATACAACTATTAAGTTCAGCACTTAAATAGCATTGTTTCATTTTCAAACTGCAATCTTTTAAATTTCCAACAATTCTCACATTTATAGTTCCATCACTAGTAACTATTGAATTAAAAATTATATCTTCCTCAGTCATTCTATCAATACTGCTATTTATAAAAGTTTCTCCATAAACATAAGGTCTTTCAGTCACTATAGTATTTCTTGGTTGCAATCTTAAATTACTATTTATAAACTGATTTTCTTTACTTTCAATTTTAGATGAATATTCATAGATTACAGAATTAGATTTAAATATATTTTTAATAAATTTATAATTAGTTGTTCTTCCCCACATATATACCATTCCTGTAAATTCATTTCCTTCAAATATAATATTATCTCCTGCGCAAGTAACTATATCTCCTGATTTATTCCCCATAAATTTATTATTTTCAACTTTAATATCCTGCATTAGATCCCATCCATCTTCAAAGTCAATAGCATAACCAGGTGCTTGACCTCCATTATTTTCAAAAATATTATTTTCTATAGTCCATTGCTGACCTCCACAAAATGCAATTCCTAAACTTCTATTATTTGAAATGTTGCAATTCCTTAAAATCATATTAGTAGGCGGCTCAAAATTACTAATCCAACCTACATAGCCTAAATTACTAGCTATATCTATCTGTGGAAATACAAATCTCACATAGACTGCTCCTTCTGGTATAATAACCTTTCTAAACTGAAGGCACTTCTCTGAAGAAATAAACTGATTATTTTTATCATAGAAATAAGATATATATTGGGGTTGCTTTATATAAGGATACCCTTGATATCCTAAAGTATATCCAAACTCAAATTTCCCGTTACAAGCTGAAATGTTATAAGCTTTAGTCCTAGAAACAATGTTACTTTCAATAATTTCTCCTTTTAGATTTATATCTCCAATCTGAAAATCTTTTACATAAACAGTATTATACCTATTTTTATTGTTACCGCTATTAGTAGCAACGCCATAACCTGGTACATTGATCACTGAAATATTATCTATAATACAATCTAAACCACCATTTACTACTAATCCACATCCCCACTCATGAGTTCCTGGTACTGTAATATAATCATGGGTTTCTTTATCTCCTTCTAAAATTCCATTGGTAAATATAAGGTTTTCTGCTCCATCTTCAAAGCTAACAATAGAATATCTTTCTAGTGCATTACTGTTAATTTTTAGAGTAGAACCATTTAAATCTATAGTTATATCTTTTAATTTAATTACTATTGGATTATTTTCATCTATTAAATAAATACCCTTTGGAAAGATTATCTTTTTATACTTTAGTGATGATGACATGAATTCTAAGGCTTTATTAATACCTTTAGATGTTTCTATAGGTGAAGTTCCATCGTTTTTAATATTAAAATATTTCAAATCAATAATATACTCAGTACTTTCCTTCTTTCTATACTTGAAATCTATAACTACATTGGGATTTTCTATAGTTAATATTACTTTTACTTTACTCTCGGTAATTAGATCATAACCTTCTATTGACTTTGCTTCATAATTATATTCTCCCATATCAATATTCTCTATATTAATAGAAGGTATTAATTTTTCATTTGTATCAATATTTATATAGTTAATTTCTATACATCCATAAATAGGCTCTGGTATATCCTTCTTATTATAATAAAATGTTATAGTATAATTTTTTATGAAGAAAATCACAAATAAAAAGATAGTGCCTTTTATTGGAGTATATCCATTAATATCTTTAGCTTTGTATATATATAATCCCGTCTTTACATTTTCATAAATATCTTTGGAGTATATTAATGCCTTAGTCTCATTATCTCTATATTCTATAGTAACTGTACTACTCATATCTTTTCTCCCTTTGGACTTTAATTTATACTATAGACTTGTCCTATAATATAATATTCAATTATTGGGATTAGTGATATAATTCTATACCCTATAATTCCATCCATTTCAGTAATTTATTTTTCTTTACAGAAATAGAAGCTCCCCTTATTATAAACTTACTCTTTTCAATAAAGGAATATTCTTTTCTAAACAAACCTGCTATTAAGTGGTGAAACCATGCTATAGGGATTAATATTTTACATATCTTTGCGTAATTATATTTATATGACATATATTCTACCCTAGGAAACATAAAACGTATGTATCTCTTTATGGCTCCTAAAGTGGCATTATTATCTTTACATTCATAGTTAAAAGCAATTTGATTACCGAAGGCATTTACCACGTCCTTTTTTCCATAAACTCCACCCTTTAAAATTTCATCTATGAGCAAATTAATATATTTTACTTGATCCAATTTAATATTTATTAATTCATTAGGAACTTTCATGTGAAATAATCTATTACATAATAAAAAAATTATAACGTTAAACTTTTCAAAACCATATTTCTTGGATTTGTCTAAGAAACTTATCCATGAAATTTCATTTCCCTTATTTTCTACTAATAATACTAAGTCACAAAGCTGTCTTAACCCAAATCCATTGGCAGCTAAATGAGATGCCATATGCATACATAGGTGTAAAGCTAAATCTTCATAGCAAAGAGATTTTACTTCTGAGTTACCTACATTAATTTTTATAGAATTATTCCATACATCTTCTTCAAATTTATCAAGATCAATACTAAATCCATCTCTCTTAACAATATGCCAGTGTACTTCTATAATAGGAAAAGTATAATGATAAAATACTATATGATGAGATGAAGCATGATCCTCTAATTGGCTATAACCCAAGTCTAATAAAATACATTTAACTTTTTTCAAATCTTCTTTATGAACTAATATATCTGCATCATTCATATCCCTTTGTTCTGGGTGAGGATAAAAATTCCTTACCACTAGTCCCTTTAATACAATTACAGGAATTTCTTCGTCATTAAACCTACTAAATATTTTAGCTAAATTATATATATTTCTCAGTTGTTTTGTTCCAGTATGAAATACTGATATCTGAAGCTTTTTTAGCAATTCACAATCTAGCTGTGATATCATATCTTTTTCACTTAAAGATGAATAAATTATTCCCTCCACTTTATGTAATTGGGCTATAGTTAATATTTTATCCCAATTAACGTTATTATATAATCTATATGTTATTTTCCCCCTGATTGAATGAGACAATAATTCTATGAATTCACTCTGTGTATTGTCCATAATTACACTCCTAACTATATTAAATTTACGTTCTTTATAATTCACCTTTACTTTGAATTTATGTTAATATATGTATTACACAACAATTGTAACATATTTACAATTATGTGAACACCTTTATTCTTCATGGTTAGATATTTCCCTCTAAAAAAGTTACCCAACCTTAGTTGAATAACTCTAAATTTAATTTATGAAATATAATATATCTGAAATATTTCTCTCTCCATTAAAATCTGAAGGTTCATTTATAACTTCACCATTAAAATATAATGTAGATGAGCCTCCTCCATCTAAGTTATATGCAAGGTTGCAACCTAACTTTTGAAATTCAATTGCTAAATCATAACAACTCATCCCCTTGGACCTAATACTTCTTCCATCAACCACAATTATTACATATTCTAATGATCCTTTTTGACCAATAGCTGTGCGTGGTTGCATATCTTCCTTATACCATGTATCTCCATAATCAACAATGTTACCATCTTTAATTAGATCTGGACCAAAGTCATAGGTATGCCTTGCACCCAAACTCAATAATTCTTCTGCATTCTTCTTTCCATACTCATATATTTTAAAGTTTCCTTCCTTATCTATAACCAATGGAGCACAATCTAAATCAGTACCTCTGTATACTACACCATCTCTTATTACATATCCTGATGTATTAAATCCACAAGCTGCACCATTAATAGCAAGAATAGCATTATGCCTGTTGGCTATAGAAGATGTTTTCTCTTTTATATTTAAGGAAAAAATGTCTCCTGAAAAAGCAGAATTAAGCTGACTTTGATTTTTTATCTTTACTGTTGTAATCCAACATCTAAGGTTTGGGTTAACTTTTACTATAGGTTCAATGATGATCATCATTGTAGGTGACCCATACTTCCTAATCCCTGTTTCATTATCTATTTTAACATATGTATCAGATGGAAATTCATCAAGCTCTACCTGAGAAATAACTTCACTATTTAATGGAGTATAATTATATAAACTAGCAACTAAAAATAGTAATATCCCTATTAAAATAGCAGATAATATTATTGTGATAATCTTTCCAACATCTAGATTACTTAATAATTTTGAGTTCCTCTCATTCATAATATCTCCCCTTGTAATACTTATACTAATATAAATATGTGCAATTATTGTTAATTATAAACAAAAGGACCAATTAATTTAAAACTAATTAGTCCTTTTGTTTATATTATTTTAGTTATTTTTTCATTTGTATTGCTAACTTTCTTAACCTCTGGTAATGATACATGACCCCACCAACGATGAGTCCATGCTACTTTCTCTATTTCACTTTCTTCAGGTATAATTTCAAAATTCAATGCTCTTTCTACTCTATCAACGTCGGTATATGAACCATATTGATTCATTTGTGTTAATAATAATATAGCACTATATTTTCCTGGAGCTAGTGTACTTATATCCAAATTAAATATATCATCATACATGATGCCTGATTTTGCATTTACAAAAGGCTTGGAATAGCTTACACCAACTGGTGTATTATCTGAAAATAAGACTTCAACTCTCAGTCTTAAATTAAACAAATCTTTACCAGCTTTCCATTTCATTTTAAAGGTAATAGATTCTTTAGAAGTAAATATACAATCTTTATTATTTAGTATTTGCGTACTTATAATAGTTGCACTTTGCATAATATGTGATTGCCTTTTTTGGTTTTCAAGATTCATTAGTGAGGTAGTATTAAAATTATTATTCATATAAACTTTTATTCCATCATCTACATCACCATCAAAGATAATTTTTCCATGGTCTAAAACTATTACCCTACTACAAAGCTGTTGTATTGTCCTCATACTATGGCTTACATAAAGTATTGTTCTTCCCCCATCTGCTATATCCTCCATCTTTCCTAGACATTTTTCTTGAAATCTCATGTCCCCTACCGCTAATACTTCATCAACTATGAGAATATCTGGATCAAGGTGAGCTGCTACTGCAAATGCAAGCTTTACATGCATTCCACTTGAATATCTTTTTACTGGTGTATCAAGAAATTCACCTATTTCTGAAAATTCTACTATATCCTTAAACTTAGCCTCTATCTCCTTTTTTTTCATGCCTAAGATAGACCCATTTAAATAAATATTTTCTCTTCCTGTTAATTCTTGATTGAATCCTGTTCCAATTTCTAAGAGAGAAGAAATCCTACCTTTTATTTTAATTTCTCCCTCCGTTGGAAGTGTAATTCTAGAAAAAACTTTTAAAATAGTAGATTTTCCAGCTCCATTATGCCCAATTATTCCAATTCTTTCACCTCTATTAACGGTAAAATTAATATCTTTCAATGCCCAAAATTCATTACCAGATGACATTTTATTCTTCTTACTAAATGCTCCTTTAATAGAGTTTAAAAGAACAGCGATAAAAGTATCACTTTTATCTTGATTAGATAACAACCTATACTTTTTACCAATCCCTTCAACCCTCAAAACTTCCTGAACCATATAAATCCTCCTAAATTACATCAGCAAAAGTATCTTCAAACTTTATAAAAAATTTTACTCCTAATGTTAATCCTATTAATGAAATAACAATTGAAAAAATTAATGCTGGAACATATATCCTTGCTGATGGCATAATGCACCATCTAAACCCTTCAATCACTCCAACTAATGGATTAATGGAATATATTAATCTTAGATTGGTTGGTATCACTGAACTTGTATATGCAACTGGAGACAAATACATACCAAATTGCAATATTACTGGTATTATATATTTTATATCCCTATATTTTACATTAAGTGCAGAAAAAAATAAGCCAAATCCTAAGGCTATTGTGAAAGCTAAAATAATAAAACATGGAAATAATAATATTTTTATTGGAGGTAAGTATCCAGTGAAAATCATTATAATTAATAAAACTAATAATGAAATAACAAAATCTATAAACGCTGTAACCACAGAAGATATAGGTAATGTAAGCCTTGGAAAGTATATTTTTTTAATCATATGACCATTATTAACTAGACTATTAGATACACCATTGAATGCTGCAGAAAAAAAATTCCATGGTAAAAGCGCTGAATACACCATAATTGCGTAAGGAACCCCATTCTCTGAGGGCATATTTGCTAATCCTCCAAATACAAATGTCATGATTATCATTGAAAATATTGGCTGAAAAATAGCCCAGAGTACCCCTAGTGCAGTTTGTTTATATCTAACTATAATATCCTTCCATGATAAAAATGTTATAACTTCTCTATATTTCCACAGTTCTTTCAATCTCTTTTTATGAGATGGTTTACCTGTTATTAAAATTACCTCATTCATAGTATTTCCCCCTTTAATTGTAAGTACTTATTATACAAATTTGAATTTATACAAAATAGTACCCACATACATTTTTCTTTAAAGCTAAATAAAGGACATTTTAATAAATATAATAATTCTGACGCAAATAATTTTTTATATGTTTTTATATGTGTATTATCCATATTCAATAGATTAAACGCTTTTTTATAGCAATTAAAAAACTTAAAACAAATGTATACTGAGCTTTATTATATAAGTTAATATTTCTTATTTCTTTAAAGAATTTTATTCTATCTTTATATGCATATGCTGCATCAAAATTTTTTAATGTAAATTTACCATTTGTAATTCCCTCTTCATTTTGATAATAATAATACAAGGGATAGTTAATATATACAGTATTTTTACTATTAAATAATATTTTATGAATTACAAATTCATCTTCATGTATTTTACCATAAGGATATCTTATATTTTCAAATATGTTTTTATGATATAACTTATTCCAAGCTGTAACAAACTTAACTCCATTCTCCTTATGCATCTCATTTAATGCTTCAACATTATTAAATTTATTTATATTTAATATTTTAGGAATTTCATATTTTTCTATGCTCTTATTATTCACCATATCATAGTCACAAAATGCAATATCAGCCTGATAATCAATTATAGTATTATATAATATATCATACATATTTGGATGTATGTACTCATCACTATCTACAAATCCTATGTATTCACCCTTTGCTATATCTAACCTTGAATTTCTTGCTGAAGAAACTCCTTCATTATTTTTGTGTATAACTCTTATTCTTTTATCCTTTGTAGCATAATCATCGCATATTTTACCACAATTATCTGGTGAACCATCATCTACAAGTATTAGTTCAAAATCTTTAAATTTTTGATTAAGAATTGAATTAATACATCTATTAATATATTTTTCTACTTTGTATACTGGTACTATGATACTTATTTTACACATACACACCCACCTATAAACTATTAAATTTAAACCTAATATAATTTATTATAAATTTAAATATATCTTTATAATTAAAAACAGTTAGTTTTCTTAGACTTTTTTTTATTTTTGTAAAATTCTTCAACAAGAATTTTACAGGATACCTATAGAGTATATCTATATAAAAACTTTTTAAATATATTACCCCATTATCAAACTCATATCTATAATCAATACTTAAATCTTCTTGTATAATGTAATCTTTTATTCTAATATATCCCCAAAGTAAATCTAATATCTTCTCATTTTTACTACCAGTTGTTGAATCTGACCTAATCAAATAATTATACCCTATATGCTTTGCCACACTCACTTTACTAGACTTTAAAAATAACTTAGGTATTAACTCTAAATCTTCATAATACTTGCCTTCATAAAATAATAAGTTATTATTTAAAAATAGCTCTCTTCTAAATAATTTATTCCATGGATGTGCTCTTTTTAAAATGTCACTAAAAATTATATCTTTAGGAATATACTTATATCTTACAATTCCACCTTCATCTACCTCATTTACACCAGTTAAACACATATCAGCATCATTATATACACATGTTTCATAAAGAATCTTATACATATCAACCTCTATCCAATCATCACTATCAACAAATCCTATATACTCACCTCTTGCAATATTTATACCTGCGTTTCTTGCTGTTGACTGTCCTCCATTTTCTTTATGAATCACTATAACCCTTTCATCTAATTCACCATATTCATCACACATTTTACCAGAACTATCTGTTGATCCATCATCTATAAGAATAAGTTCAAATTCCTTAAAAGTTTGATTTAATATGGAATCAACACATTTATGAATATATTTTTCAACATTATATACAGGCACTATTATACTTATTTTAGGATTCATATTATTTTTCCTTTCAATTAATATAGTTACATAGTTTACTAACTTCACATGTTGTATCTATCTTCTCCCTAGATAAAGCTTTTGAAAAATTCTCACTAACTTTTGGATTATCGATAAGAAATTTAATTTTATCGCATATTTTATCTAAAGTACACTCAGCAATTAAACCATTCTGTCCATCCTCAATCTGTTCATTAGATCCAATAAAATTTGTAATAACTATTGGCTTGTTTAAACATTTTGCCTCTGCTATGGTTATACCGTAGCCTTCATGTCTTGAAGGCTGAACATAGATATCTGAAGCCTTTATGTAGGGATAAGGATTTATAGTTTCTCCTAATAAAATAAAATCGTTTCTCAGATTAAGATTTTCTATAAGCCTCTCATATTCATCTCTATCATTACCTTCTCCAACACAATACCATCTTACTTTATACCCTTGTTTTTTCAATTTATCTAATACGCTTATTGCCAAATCTTGCCCCTTTTCTTTAGATAATCTTCCTATAGTCAAAATTCTTATACCTTTAAAACCATTGTCAAAATCTATTTTTTCTTGAGCCATGTCTTTAATTAATTCATGTGAAACTAAATTGTTAAACACCTGTGATTTAGTAGATGTAACTGGAAACTGCTTATTTAATATTCTCTCTCCATTCTTAGACACTACAAATATCTTATTAAATCTTTCATATAACTTTGTATATAATTTTTTATTTATCTCATGATGTGAAATATCAAAATGTACCCAGGAGATTTTTAGTTTTGCTTTAATTTTATGTGTTATATAAGCATCTATTATCTCAGTTGGACCTGCATAGGCTATTGCTGCATCATATTCTTTCATATTCATTGGAATGCTTTTTAGTATGTTTTTATAATATATATATCTATCATTTGATTTTTTACTCTTAAAATATGAATAAAAAAATCCAAGAATTTTATGATATTTTCTCTTCTTAATATAACTTTTTATAGTCTCATAAGGTGAATCCATAAGAATTGGTTTAATATCTTGAAACCAATTAGTTTCTTCTACTTTTACCCACTGTGGAAGATATTCTAGAAAACCGCCTTTTTTCTCAAGGAGTAAGATTGTAACATTATATTTATCCTTTGGTATAACTGATAATAGTGAAAGCAAGGACTTTTCAACTCCACCAATATTCATACTGCTTAACATAAATAGAACTTTTTTCACTGGCATTACTCCTATCCTTCTATCATTTTTCAGTTCATAATTACTCTACTAATTTTTTCAATTTCTGCTGTTGTATTTATAATCTTACTACTAAGGTTGTTTCTAATTGCCTCATATAAGTCATTATTGTCTAATAGCTTTTTAACCCCTAAATATATGGAATCAGCATCTTCACTAACTATAATTCCATTTTCTTCATTAATTATTTGCTCAGTGGCTCCAGTAAAATTAGTTGTTATAATTGGATTATTAAAGCACCTAGCTTCAGCTAAAGTTATACAGTATCCTTCATGTCTTGATGATTGTACATATATATCACAATCTTTCATATATGGATAAGGATTTAATCTTGATCCTAATAGTACATAATCTTTTTCAATTTTAAATTTATTTATCATTGTCTCATACTCACTTTTAGCTCCACCTTCTCCAACACAATACCAACGTACTTTATACCCTTCACTTTTTAATCTTGCTAAAACAGGTATAGTTAAATCTTGTCCTTTTTCTTTGCTTAATCTTCCTACTGTAAGAATCCTAATTCCGTGAAAATCATCTTTAAAAGAAGCTCCATTATCAGCAAACCTATTAATCTTCTCATGATCTAGAATATTATAAAATACTTGGGTCTTATCCATTACCTTAGGAAAACTCTTTATAAATTTACCTAACCCATCTTTGGATACCACAAAAATTTTATCAAAACTTTTATATAGCTTAGATGCTAATCTTTTGTTAAAATGTATTTTTTCTATATCAAAGTGTATCCATTGTACTTTTTTTTCTGAGTTTATTTTATTTGCTACAAAATATGTTATAAAGTCCATAGGTCCTGCATAAGCTACTGCAATATCATAGTTTTTATCTAAAGCTTTTATATTTTTAAAGATATACCTATAATAGTAGCTAAGATTCCCAGTAATTTTAGTGATGAAATATAAGATGGCAATAATGATACTCTCTAAATATTTATGTTCTGTTACATTTTTCTTTAACACAGATAAAGGTGACTCATTAAAATATGATTTTAAACTCTTATATTCATATACATACTTAACACTAACCCAGTCTGGTATTTTATTTAAAAATCCGCCATATTCCTCTAACATAAGAATAGTAATATCCCATTTAGTTCTATCCATTTCTCTTATCATCGATAGCAGCGCTTTTTCTGTACCACCTATGTTCATATTAATAACCATAAATATTATTTTATACATTTAATCACATCCACAATAGTAATATATTTCTTACTTCATATATTTTAGTTACTATTTAAACAATTCATAAATTTTATATATTTCATTCATTGTATTATAATAGCTTTCTGATTTAAGATTTCTAAGGATCTTATCTCTGAAACTGTGGTCATCTAAATATTTTTTTATCCCATTTAATAGTTGTCCTTCATCTTGTTCTACAATTAAACCATCTTGCTCATTTTTAATTAATTCATTAGAAGTATTAAAATTAGTACATACAATTGGTTTTTTCAAGATTTTTGCTTCAATAACAGTTAATCCAAAACCCTCATTTCTTGATGGTTGAACGTATATATCACACATTTTCATGTAAGGATATGGGTTATCACGAGATCCTAATAATATAAAATATTTTTCAAGGTCATATACTTTAACTAAATCTTGCAATTTCGCTTTATCTTGTCCATCTCCAATAACATACCATTTAAACCTATAACCACTACTTCTTAGTAAATTAGCAGTTTTTATTGCTACATCATATCCCTTATATCCTATTACTAATCTGCCTACAGTTAATATATTCACTTCATTAGAATCAATTTCTTTAATTTTTTCTGTTGCCATATTTACAATTATATCCGGATTAACTATATCTTTAATTACTACTATTTTATTTGTATAATTTTTGTTTACATTTATAATTGAATCTTTTGATGCCTCAGAAACTGCAACTATTTTGTCAATTTTATCATAAAACATTTTATCTAACTCTTTATTATAAGTAGTAGCTTTGTAATCACAATTTATCCAAGCTATTTTCTTATTTGCATCTATCTTATCTACCACAAAATAAGTTGGAAATCCTTGTGCAAAGGCAATTGCTATATCATATTTCTTTTCAATCCTTTTTAATATATTTTTTTGATTTATATAAAATATTTGTTGATTGTTTTTAGTTTTTTTACTCTTTAATTTATTTAATCGTATATCTATAGAGGATTTTATACGACACATTCTGTATAATAATCCCTTAACTATTGTTTTATCGTAATTTTCATTGTTTAAGTATAAATAAAAATTGGGAATATCTAATATATTAACTTTATTTGGAATATATTTGTCTAATGATTCTCCCTTTTTTAGCATTAACAAATCTACTCTATACTTTGAATAATCAATTACATTTAAAAGAGAAACTAAACTTTTTTCTGAACCTCCGATTGATAAGGAATTAATTACAAATAATATATCTTTTTTCACTATTAATCACCTACTTTTTGATAGATAAAACTTCATTTATATAATTTTTTGAAGAAATAATTTTTGCTTTTAAAATTTTATCCACTTTAGCATAATCTATATCCTCTAACAATTTATCCAAAATATAGTCATTTTCAATATATCTATGTTCTAAATTAAAATCAATTAACAAATCTCTCATCCTTGTATTTATATTCTCTAACCTTCTAACAATTGCCATAGGTTTCTTATATATTAAAGAAAATGCCACTGCATGAAACGAGTTTGATATTACAAATTCTGCATTTCTCACTAAAGATATGAAAGTTTCTGGTCCACTGAATTTGAAGTTTTTATCCTCATATGACCCTCTATAGTGATTTATAGTATATATCTTACATCTTCTATAATGTGAAATTTCCAATGCTAATTTCTTTATAATAGGATTATTATCAAAATCATAAACTAATACATATTTATCTTTAAATTCTGTATTACCAATATCATCCCATATTTTTCTATCTAATAAAAATACAGGATCAACTACCACTTCTACTTTTTTTAACTCTAATTCATTAATGATTTTTTTACCACTTTTTTCTCTCACCGATATTCTATCTAATTTTAGTAGATTTTCTCTTACAAAATTTTTGTATTTATTATCAATAGTTTCTGTCGCAAAACTTGCTGCATAGGAAGCTCTTATTTTAGAATCTGGTACAAAATCGAGATAAAAAGCAGGATCTTTTCCATTATCTCGTAAACAATTCCATATTTGATCACTTCCACATAAATAAACATCTGCTTTAGGAATATTATTTATTAGTTGTATATTAGATGTATATCTATATTTTGATAATGACATAAATTTATTTTTAAAAGTGTCAAAGGCTTTCTTCCTTTTCAATGCTTCTAATTTAAATGGTAATTTTAAAATTATATAAGTAAGTTTTGTTATATAATTTTTGTTCCACTTAGGGTTATCTATTGAAATTATTTTATAATGTCCACTTAAATAATCTGGCTTATAATCAATAATTTCCACATCATTTCCAATCTGCTTTAAATATTCTATTAATGCATATGCTTGTAGTGAAGCTCCATGATTATATACATCATGACAAGTTATTGTACACACTTTCATAATTTTATTCCTTATCTTTTATTTATAGTAAATCATATTTTTCTTTTGAGTAAACTACTTACTAACGGTTCCATATCTTCTCCCTTTCTTAAAATAGCTTATATATTTTTCCTAATTCTTCCATATTACTATAGTTACTCTTTCCACAACACTCTTCCATTTCCTTTTTTAAACGTCTGTCATTGTAAATATTTTCTATTCCAGAAGCTATTCCTTCTACTGATTTATCACATATTAATCCATCAACTCCATCTCTTAACTGACTTTTAGCCGTAGGATAGTTAGTAATGATTACAGCCTTTCCTAGTATTTGAGCCTCAGTAACAGTTACAGCTCGTCCTTCATACCTTGATGGCTGTACATATAAATCACAACCTTTCATATAGGGATATGGATTGATTTTTTTTCCTAGTATTATAAAATCTTTCTCAAGATGATTCTCTTTTATTAACTTTCTTATCATCTCCTCATCTCCCCCATACCCAACTACATACCACTTTATATCTGTAAACCCTTTATCATGCAATGTTCTTAAAGCTCTAACTCCATTATCTATTCCCTTTGCCATTGACAATCTAGCTACTGATAGAAGCTTAAAGCCTTTTCCTTTACTTATATCATCTTCCACTTCTTCTTCAGCCATGAATCTTATAAACTCTGGAGATACAATATTCTCCATTACCACCACCTTATTTTTTAGTTTGTTATATTTCTTTAAAAAGGAATTTTTACATTCTTCCGATACAGCTACTATAGAATCAAATTTATTCCAAAGCTCTATATCCTCTATAACATCAGTATCAATACAGGAATAATCCGTATGAATCCAGGCTATCTTTTTCTTAGCCTTTACCTTATTAGCTACAAAATAATGTGGCCATAGGTAGCTTATAGCTACATCATACTCTTTATTTAAACAAGGTAAATATTTCAATGAAAATTGCCACATCCTCTGCATCTGTACATGCCCAGATTCTTCTAAACTATTTTTCTTAGCATATTTAGAAGCATCCATTCTAGCTTTAATACGTGCTAATCCTAAACTAATTTTTTTATCCTTAAATATCTCTAATATAGATTTTCGAAAGGTGGTGTATTCTTCTATCTCATCTAAAATGTTAAATTTGCCCCTTAATAACTTCATAAAATCTCCTTTATGTCTATATAACATCAAATCTACATTATAATTGTTATAATCAAAGCTTTCTAAAATATTTATAAGACTTCTCTCTACTCCCCCAACTTCCATATCAAAGGATGCTATTAGCACATTTTTCATATTTATTCCCTTCTAATTCTATTCCATATAATTTATATAGTTTACCTTTAACGTCCTCAATTCTATATCCATGAAACTCAAATGTTCTTTTTATTAACATCTTATCAACCTTGGATTGTTCTAACATTTTCATTACTGTATTACTCCAAATTTCTATACCTGCTTCAAGATTCAATCTCTTAAGTAGATCTAGATGTAAATCTGCTTCCGGCTGAATAGCTGTAGATGTTAAACATGGTACTCCTGAAGCTTGTGCCTCTAAAAGTACAAGGCCTAATCCCTCATAGGTGGATGGTAATATAAATAAATCTATTTCCTTAAGTATGTTATTCACATCATCTCTAATACCTAACAGATGTATGTTATTCTCTAAGTTTAATTTTTTAATTTTTTCTTCTATAGGCCCCCTTAAGTCTCCATCACCAATTAAAATGCATTTAAATTTAGGATTTATTCTCACTAAGTTTGACATTAAATTAATTAGAAAATTATGATTTTTCACACGAATAAATCTTCCTACATTTCCAATTAAAATATCATCATTGTTTATTCCTAATTTTTTTCTTATATAGCTACTACCTTCATTATTAATAAATCTTTCATAATCAATATAATTAGGTAATTTACAGTATCTATCATCTTTAAGTGTACTGTATCCAAATAAATACTTACCTGCTGCATCGCTACATGACAAAAAGTTTGTGGAAAACCCCTTTATTAATCCCTTCATTATGGATATGTATAATCTTTTTATTAGACTTTTACTACAATCCTTAGTAGTATGGGCATGAGATATCCTTACCTTTACTCCAACTAGTTTTGCAGCCAATACTCCAACTCCACAATTAAATAAAGTATGAGCATGAACAGCACTATACTCATCATCATTCTTTATAATCTTCATTAAATTTATTACGGATTTTATCACACCTACTTCACTTGGAGGATCTAACTTTATTATTCTTCCACCTAATTTTCTAATTTCTTCATCATAATAGCCTTCCTTATGGTAATAAGAAACAAAGTCAAATTGAATCTCCTTATAAACCTTTCTATATAAATTCATAAGCATAGTTTCGGTACCACCCACGTCCATTCCACCTACAATATGAAGCACCTTATTTCTTTTCATTTCTCATCTCTCCTTACTTTTCATCTATGATTGGGAGTATAATAGAAAATAGATTTTATATCTAAAACACTCTTATATTGCATATTAAGTCCTATTACTTGCTCTCTATAAAAGAATATTAGATAACACACTATGAATGCTAAATATATTGTTCGTCTTTGCTTACCCTCTAGACAATTCTGTATTATATACGGCAATAGTATAAAGTTGTATAATTGTAAATATAATGAAAACCTATTAAATATCCAATTTGACATACCAAAGGCTACAAATATGCAATTTAAAAGAGCCATATTAACAAATACATTACTCTGTGGCCACTTTTCTTTTAGTTCATTCCTTTTTAAATATGCAAATATAATTGGAACCATGTTTACAAAGGTTCTCATTATACTTGATCCTCCTTCGTCAAAATCTGAATAATACCCATAATTAGTATTTTCTATAATCTTAAACAAGTAACTGCTTAGCACCTCATAAAAAAGAAGTCCTAATACAGCAATTCCAATTATCATGTATATTTTCTTTGACCAAGGTTTTAATCTTGCTATAAAATATATCGGAATCATAAATAGAGCTGATTGATGAATAGTTGAAATTATAAGTACACTTAATAAGTATTTTTTAAAGCTACCATCTATAATAAACTTTACGCATAGAAATAAAAGAGCTGCTGCTAAACACTGTCTCAGTCCATTCATGGTAACTGTAAAATAACCTGCTGCTATATACATAAATATCTCTAGTTCTATATAACCCCTGTACTTGTTTAATACATAGACATTACATAGTTGAGTTATTAGAGCTACTACAAATACAATAGTTTGTGGATTATTGGAAAATTGAATTAAAATTAAATTTAATAGGACAAAACCATAGTCTCCATTAGCTTTAGAAAAACTAGGATTTTCTACTAAAAGATTATAGGTGTGCTTATACATACCTGTATCTCCAATACCAGACCTTAGCCCTGAAAATAATACTAAAACCGAAACTACAAGAGAAATCCAAAATATAGCTATAAGCTTGTACTTTTTATCATTAGCCATTCTAGCAAGCAATGATAATATAAAAGTTGAAGCTAAGGTAGCATAATATATTCCCATTTTTTTCTCCTTTCTATAAGTTTCTTATATCTCTAGTTCTAAAGATTATATAACTATATAAAATACATCCCAGAGGAATAGCTGCTAACATAATCCCTTTGTATGGAACCTCACTTAAAAAATTCTTATCCTTTACAATTAAACTACTAGATACATAATGGACACATTCTTTAAATCTGTATAATAAAGATGTATTAGGTATCTTTAAGTTTTCTATTCTATAGAAGCACCATCCCTTAGGATTATTTCTGTATTGTCTAAGCATATTCTTAGTAGACCCATCTTCCATGTATTCTACAATACAAACAGGTTCATTAACTAAAGCTAGTTTGTACTTCTCATCTAGTTTATGACACTTATAAGCTAGTCCTACATATTTCTCATCTTCAAACTCTGGATATGGATATTTTTTTGTAAGCTCAGTCCTATATATAAGTTTTTTATCTCCTTTAATACCATATTTATGATATATATCAAATAAAGTAGCTTCCCTTAATCCTTCTGAAAACTTTGTTCCTATTATCTCACCAGTTTCATATAAATCAAGAGCTGCAATTCCTGCTATATTTTCTGCCTTTCTTTCTTCCCAAGCCTTTAGAATTTTTTCTACTCCATCATCTGTCATATAATCATCTGAATCTATACATATATTTAGTTCTGTATCAATATTTTCATAGGCAGTATTATGAGCACTATGCATACCGCCATTTTTTTTATATATATAATCTATTTGAAAGTCTGCTTCCTCTTTCCAATTTATAATCAGCTCTTTAGTATCATCTGTTGATCCATCATCTATTACCAACCATTTGAAATTTTTATTTGTCTGTCTTCTCAAACTTTCATAACACTTATATATGAGTTCTTTTCTATTATAAGTTGGCGTAAAAACTGTTAAAATTGGTTTCATTAATATCCTCCATCCTAAATCATGCTTTTTATATATCTGCTTTTATTTTCAAATAAATCACTTACTAATACTATCATAGATTTTTTCAATTTTCTTACAGTAGTTTTTTATATTATAGTTGGTTTTTATAAATTCACGTCCATTTTTCCCAAGATCAATTCTTAATTGTTTATCCTCTTTCAAATTTCTTAATTCTTCCATAAAACTTCTATAATCTCCTGGCTTTATGAGCCTTCCTCTATGAGAGTTTATAACTTCACTTATACTTCCTACATCCATTGCTACAACAGGTATTCCAAATGCCATAGCTTCCAGTATTACCATTGGAAGACCTTCGTAAAGTGAAGGTAGAAAAAACACATCTATAATAGGGAAAAAATCATATACATTTTCTTCGAATCCTGTAAATATAAAAAACTCACCCAATTCTAATTTTTTTACCATAGACCTAATTTCTTCTTCTTGTGTTCCGCTTCCAATTATGAAAATTTTTGTATCTATAAATTTTTCCTTATATTTATCAAATTCTTTTATAAAAGGTATAAGTCCCTTTTCTTCATCTAATCTACCCACAAATCCTATTACTTTTCCATTCTGTGGAATGATATATTTTGTAGCTATCCACGCCCTTTTATTACTTTTAAAATTTATTATTTCTTCTACATCCATAGCATTAGATAATATAGATATTTTTTCCCTATTAAGATAATTTGTATTTTCTTTATAAAAATCATATACAACCTTACCACAAGTAATATTGTAATCATATTTTGGCCTTAATAACTTATCAATACTACTATTTAATCCATTACTATTTATCCATGGATAGCAACTATGAATATGTGATATTACCTTTATATCTACTCCATATATACTCTTTACTAAATAAGCATGTATTGAAGCATTATTATCATGAGCATGGACTATTTTTATATCATTATCCCTTATAATATTTTTAAGATACTTTATATTTTTTAAAATATGCTTCTTAGAAAAACTTAAGGAATAGCTATTTATATTATTATCCTCAAAACTTTTTTTAAGCTTGTCCCCACCACATAGGACTATCGACTCATAATTAGTTAAATTCTTACAAATTAGCAGCACCATTTTTTCAGCTCCACTTAGCTTATTCATTGGTAATATATGAAGACACCTTTTCATATTTTTACATCCCTTCAATATATATTTTCATTGCTACTTATTAAATTCTAGTAATAAGTTATGCTTTATAAATTTATATTTTTTTCAGGCAAATAGTAGTCTTGTAAATCTAAAGTATCATATATATACTCCAACTCACTTATTACATTATTTAAATCATATTTCTCTATTTCCTTAGGTGTATTAAAGCTTCTATCTCCTTCTAGATAATATTCCTCTATAGCTCTTGCAGTAGCTTCATAATCTCCCACTTCTACTAGCTTACCTATACTTTCATTTTCTATAAGATCTCTTATTCCTCTTATATTAGTACCTATAACTTTTTTCCTATGTGACATAAACTCCATTATACTTTTAGGCAACCCTTCTCTATAGGAGAGTAATATCCCTATATCTGAAATTTTTATAAGCTCATTTATGTTTTCTCTATAACCTAAAAAACTTATATTTTCTTCTATTCCCCTTTTTACTATTTCCTCTTTTAACTCTTTTAGCTTATTTCCTTCTCCTACACTAATTGCCTTAATCTTTGGATACTTATCTTTTATAAGTTCCAACGCCTTTATAAGCTGAAGTTGGTTTTTATTATGATTTAATTCTGCTATCATAAGTATTATAAAATCATCTTTATCAAAAGAGAGCTTCTTTATATTAAGCACTTCTGCCTTTAGTTCAGTCCGTCTAATATCCTCTATATTTATACCTACTCCATTAACTAAGTAACACATTTTAGGCTTTAACTTATTTTTAGTTATTTCATAGTCTTCATTATTAATATTTATTATTACATCTGTAAATCTAGCCATAAGCTTCTCCATAGGATAAAACATACACCATGCTATCTTAGGTGCACCTTTATAAAAGTGATAGCCATGAGCTGTATATATAATTTTTATTTTAGGAAACCAAAGTTTTAATATTCTTCCGTATAATGCTGCTATAGGTGTATGAACATGGACAACATCATATTTATTTATCTTTTGTATAAATCTTAATCTCCAAAAAGCTTTAAAATTTCTTAAACTTAAAGGTTTTCTACAAAATGGTACATTGTATACTTTAACTCCTTTGGATATTAATCTCTTGTCTATAGGTTTATCTATAAAGCATGCGCAATCAACAACATATCCTTTATCTATTAACATTTCTATATGTGGAATTAAAAATGCATTAATTGTTCTACTTACTGTTGTTATATATAATATCTTTTTCATAAACTTCCTCTTCCCTTATGACCCTTGCAGGAACTCCTACAGCAGTACTATAAGCTGGGATATCCTTTACTACTACAGAGCCAGCTCCTATTATTGCTCCCTTTCCTATTTTTAAATTTTGAATTACCGTAGAGCAGGATCCCATAAGTACTCCTTCTTCAATAATATCTCCTCCTGAAATATTTACGTTCCATAACAAGGATACATAATCTTTTATAATAGAATCATGACCAATACCACATTTAGGACTTATTATTACATGTTCTCCGATTTTAATATCTGTTGTTAAAATTGCTCCTTCATATATTATTGTCCCATGTCCCACAGTCATAAAATCATGTATGGATACTCTTGGATGAATTAAAGTTGCGAATTTAAACTTTCCCTCTAACTTTGAAACTATTTCTTTCTTTACTCTATAGTTTGATATAGCTACAACAACATATATGTCTTTACTAATGTAATTTAATAACTCAACATTTCCTATAATTCTATGTCCGTTTAAAGTTTTCCCTAAATTTGTTGGATTATCATCTAGGAATCCAATTATATTCCAAGTTGGTTTAAAATTATTAATTTGATTTATTATTAATGCAACTTCTCTTCCAACTCCTCCTGCTCCTATAATGATAACTTTTTTCATAGCAACTTCCTCTTTTTCACATTTAATAAAACAAATCTATGACAATTGATTTTTAAAGTCAAAGATTAATATGTTTAATTTGATATTTTAAGCATTAACTTTTTTTGTTTTATATTTTTCATAATTTCTTCTTCTTGATTTTATACTAAGAAAACTCTTTTTTTCTTTAGTATAATATTTATAATAAGAATCTGTTCTCTTTATGTCGCAACTATTCAGTATACTTCCAACTACATTTGCATTTACCTTTTTTAATTCTTTATATGCTAAATTAATATCTTTTTCTCTAGTTTTACCGTACTTCACCACTATAATTGTTGCATCTGCTTTACCTGCAAGAATGCTGGCATCAGTAACAGCTAGTAACGGTGGAGTATCTAATATTATATAGTCATAGATACTTCCTATATTTTTTAAAAATCCTTCAAAAGTTTTCGAACCTAAAATTTCTGCAGGATTAGGAGGAATAGTACCTGATGATATTACTGATAGGTCAGAAGTAAATTCTTGTATAGATTCTTTTAAATTATCTTTATCAATTAAACAATCCGTAATTCCCTTTAAATTAGAAAGCCTAAATTTTTTATGTAAAGATGGTCTTCTAAGATCACAATCTATAATTAAAACTTTATTTCCACTTTCACTTAAACAAAGTGCTAAATTACCAGCAATTGTTGATTTCCCCTCTCCTGGTACTGAACTAGTTATTACAATGGTCTTTATTGCTTTATCAACAGATGAATATTTTAAACTTGTGCGTATGGATTTATAAGATTCAGCAGATATAGAATGTGGCATTTTATTGTATATAAACATTACTCTCTTCCTCCCTTAAATCCTTTTTCGTGCTTAGGTATATTTCCTAATACTGGTACTGGCAAAACTTTTTCTAATCTAGAGTTACTCTTAATAGTGTCATCAAGATAATCTATAAAAAATATTAATCCCAAAGAAAATATTACACCAACTCCGAAGTACATAAGCATTAGCTTCTTTTTATTAGGTACTATGGGATATACTTTACTACTATCTATAATTCTCGGCTTAGCATCTGGAATTATAGTTTTTGCTTGCTCATTAAACTCTTCACATATAGCTGTTAGTACCTGTTCTGCTCCCTCCATATCATTAGTATTATATGTTACTGTAAATATAGGTGTATTCTCTGATGCAGAAAACCCTAATGAATTTTTCACTTCCCAAGACGACTTGTTAATTTTATATTTTTTCAATGTTTCATTTAAAAAATCATCTACCCTAATTATTTCATTAAAGGTATTCATAAATTCATTGTAATATTGAATTTCATTCTGAGAATAATAGTCCATTAGATTATTTCCTCTACCAACGTAAATTTTCGCTGTAGCTTGATAACTTGTAGTCATTAATGAAGCTTTATAACCACCTAAACATGATATAGCTCCAGTAATTAATATTAAAATCCAAATTTTTTTCTTTAGTAAATATACTATTTCATCAAAATTTATCAATTTTTCATCCATAAATTTCATCCTCCTTTAATTGCTTCCATTAAAGTATTCCATGGTAATATTATCATCTTGGTTTATTCCATCTTTTTTAATAACTTTATATATGGTTAAAAATAAAATTTTCAAATCTAAAAGTAGGGACCAGTTACACACGTACCATATGTCTAATTTAAATTTTTCTGTCCATGATATAGCATTTCTACCATTAATTTGTGCCCACCCCGTAATTCCTGGTAGAACCTGATGCCTTTTTAACTGCTCTTGTGAGTATAAACTTAAATACTCTTTTAAAAGAGGTCTTGGTCCTACTAAACTCATATCTCCTTTTATAACATTTATAAGCTCTGGTATTTCATCAAGGCTTAATGCCCTCAGTGTTTTTCCTATTGTTGTGTGCCTCTTTTCATCTGGTAATACCTTCCCATTTTCATCCTTTATATCTTTCATTGTTCTAAACTTAATCATTTTAAAAATCTTATTCCTTTTTCCTACCCTCTCTTGTATAAAAAAAATTGGTTTTCCTAATTTAATCTTTATTATCAGTGCTATAATAATTAACATAGGTAATAAAATAATAAGTCCTAATATTGAAATAGCAACATCAAATATTCTTTTTATAAACATATTCTCCTCGAACTTTCTTAAATTTTATCTCTGTCTTTTTAAATGTAAATTTATTTTTTAAATTTTATATTAACCAAGTATAAATTACTTATAATTCCAAACTTTATTTAAATAATCTTTTTATAGCATCTATTACCCTTTGTTGATCTTCAATTGTCATTTTTGTATCTGATGGAAGACAAATTCCTCTTTCAAATATATCTTCACATACACTTATACCTACATCATTGTGATTAAAAAAACTAAATCCTTTATAATAAGGTTGAAGGTGGATAGGCTTCCAAACATGTCTAGATTCTATATTTTCTTTTTCTAAAGCTTTTATTATATCTATAGGTTTAATTTTGCATCCTTTAGATAAAGTCATCACACTAAGCCAATAATTTGATGTTCCATAGTCACAAATTTCTTCCATATCAATCCACGGAATATTCCTAAAATTTCTATCATAAAATTTAAAAATACTTTTTTTCTTAGCTATTCGTTGATTCAATATTTTAAGTTGACCTCTACCTATTCCTGCTAAAATATTACTCATTCTATAGTTATATCCAAGCTCTGAATGTTGATAATATCTAGCCTTGTCTCTAGCTTGAGTGGCCCAAAATCTTGCTTTCTCTATGGCATTCATATTATTTGATACAAGCATTCCACCAGCAGAAGTAGTTATTATCTTATTTCCATTAAAAGAGAATACTCCAAATTCACCCATGGTTCCAGTTTGCTTACCCTTATAAGTTGCACCTAATGATTCTGCAGCATCTTCTACAATAGGCACATCATAAAAGTTGCAAATTTTTATTATTTCGTCCATATCTGCACTTTGACCATATAAATGAACTACAATTACCGCTTTAGGCTTCATATTTTTTTCTTCATAATATTCAAAAGCTCTTTTTAATGCTTTGGGAGACATATTAAAACTTTCAGGTTCTGAATCAATAAATACTGGAACAGCTCTTTCATATATTATTGGGTTACAACTTGCTACAAAAGTTAATGATGAACAAAAAACTAAATCATTATTTTTTACATCTAATAGCTTCAATGCCATATGAATTGCTGAAGTTCCAGAGCTTAGTGCCAAGCCTCTTTTTACTTTTACATAGTTTGCTATCTCATTCTCAAAATTCTCTACATTAGGACCCATTGGTGCTATCCAATTAGTATCAAAAGCCTCAAGTACGTACTTAATTTCTTCCTCACCCATATGTGGCGATGAAAGGTATATTTTCCTCCTGCTATCTTCATTAATTATTTCACTAAACCTATTTTGCTCTGCTAATTCTAAAATTTCTTTACTTTCATCTATTTTGTTGAACTTTATTGATTGAATAATATCCTTGTTACTTTTCATATTTTCCACTATATACTTCGCCTCCTTTCATGGGATAATATGTAAAAAACTCTTTCCTTTTCCTTAAAACTTTTATATTAAAATCCCTAACCACGAATCAATATTAAGTTTTATTATTATAAAATCTGATTAAAATTTTTGTTTATATATTAAATCCACTATTTTTGTATAAATAATTAACATATAGTTCTACATTACAATATTACCACTTTTTTACATTTGTTTCATTTAGTTTTCTTCGTCTTTTTATCCTAGGAAATAACAATGCCTTTTTGCATGATACTTTATTTGTATGTATATGCACTTATTTATACATACTTCTACTTTATATAACTAATTATTTTAATAATAAAATTCTTCTTTCACCCTAAAGTTACAATAAAACTTTTATAATATTGAATAAAAGTTTTAGTATATAGTAAAAGAGTGTGCCTAGCATTGCTATGACACACTCTAATAAAATTTATTTGTTGCACTACTCTCTACTTTAGTTTTAGGCTCTATGTTTAATGAAAGTGATAGAATTTGGAGAGAATTTATATTTTCATATAACAAATAGATATATATTAAACTATTTATATATGTTAATAGGAAACTATATAAATAGTTAACTATTTGTTGTGGCCTCAAGGGTTTCAGAGATTTTCTTATTTTGAAAAAAGTAAAATTAGACAATGATATTCTATCACTCTGGAACTAATTCTAATCTTTTATCCACTTTATCAACTAGTATAATGTTAGTAACCTCTACATTTCCTCTATTAATAACTATAAATCATTTTAATCTATAATTTTATTAAGCTATACATATAGATTCTCTGTATAGTATGAGATTTTCATTAGAATTGTACCATTTAACTATTGTTAAAATTCATATATAATTTCATAATGATAATATATAAGTGTAAATATTATGGAAATTATAAATAAATGTTAATATTTGTTTATAATTATTTACATTCCATTTTTTATATGGTACACTATATTTAAATTGTTAGATAATAATAATTATTAAATAATAACTTACTTTTAATGGTAATGTTATAGAATAAGAAAGTGGGGAATAAAGATGGGAAATCTAAAAGGAACTAAAACAGAAGCTAATTTAGCAACAGCATTCGCAGGAGAATCTCAAGCTAGAAATAAATATACTTTTTATGCTTCAAAAGCTAAAAAGGAAGGATATGAGCAAATTGCTGCTCTTTTCACTGAAACTGCAAATAATGAAAAAGAACATGCAAAAATATGGTTCAAGCTTCTTCATGATGGCATAGGTGATACTATGGAAAACCTTAAAGATGCAGCTGCTGGTGAAAACTATGAGTGGACTGATATGTATGCTACTTTTGCAAAAGAAGCTAGAGAAGAAGGCTTTGATAAAATTGCAAACTTATTTGAAGGTGTAGGTAAAATTGAAAAAGAGCATGAAGAAAGATATTTAGCTTTATTAAAAAATATTGAAGACGGAAAAGTATTTGAAAAAGAAGAAAAAGTGGTATGGCAATGTGCTAATTGCGGATTCATCTATGAAGGAGAAAAAGCACCAAATGCATGTCCTGTTTGTGCACATCCTCAAAGCTACTTCCAATTATTAGCTAAAAACTATTAATATTAAAATAACAAGGGTATTGAATCAAGAATTAATTCTAGATTCGATACCCTTATTTAATATGTTTTATTCTATATTAAAGTCTTATTCTATAGGCATTAACTTTTGATATATTTCACTTCTATACCTCTTATCTAAAAGCATTATGGTACCCTTATCTTCTTCAGTTCTAATAACCCTTCCCATAGCCTGTATAACTTTGTTCATTCCTGGAAATGTATACGCATAGTGAAATCCCGGTTCCCCTATTTCGTTAAAATATTCTTCTATTAATTTTCTTTCAAAGGATATTTTAGGTAATCCAACTCCCACTATAATCGCTCCCTTAAGTCTATCCCCAATTAAATCTATTCCTTCTGAAAATACTCCTCCTAGAACTACAAAACCTATAGTTCTCTCCTTACTATTTTTATCTACATCCATCAAAGAAAATCTTTCCAAGAATTCTTCTCTTTCTTCCTCTGTCATAACACTTTCTTGTAAGTATATATTATGTTCACTAAAATTCTTACAGTAAACTTCATATACTTTTGTCATATATTCATAGGAAGGAAAAAACACTAAAAAGTTTCCCTCATAATTATTTAGAGTTTCATTGATATATTTACAGATTGGGTAATAACTTTTCTCTCTGTACTTGTATCTAGTATCAATGTCATATTTTAGAATCAAATTTCTATTTTCTGGTGGAAAGGGAGACTGAAGTTTTATGCTATAACTTTTATCATCTCCACCTAGTAGATTTTTAAAATAATTCATTGGAGACAGAGTGGCTGAAAAAAATATATTACTTATATTACCTTTTATACACTGTTTTATCACATTACTTGGGTTTAAACAGAATATTTTTATCCGGATATCCATATCTTCATTATTACAGTATAGTACAAAATCCTCTGAAAATAACTCTCCAATTCTAATAAAATCTAAGAAAGAAAAATATACATTTAAAAATATTTCATCTATGGTTTCACCAATGTGTTCTTTTAAATAATTTTCACCTTCTGTTGCAAAAAGCCTGAAAAGAACTAGCATTTCTCCGGGTCCTTCATCTATTACTATATTACCCTTTTCACCTATTGTATATTCCTTTAGTTTCTTAATTATTTTATTTATTATACCTATTAGTTTTTTATTCTTATATTTAAATTCTTTTTTTAATTCTTTCAAATCACTTTCTTTTATCTCAGCAGAATACATTTCTCTTCCACGGTCTACTAAATTATGTGCCTCATCAATAAGAAATATATATGGTGTATCATCAAATGCCATTCTCTTTATCATAGCTTTAGGATCAAAGAAATAGTTATAATCACCTATTATAAAATCACACCAAGCAATTAAATCTAAGGAAAGTTCAAAAGGGCATACCTTAAATTGCCTGCTGTACTCCTCAATAATCTGTTGATTAAAAACTTCATTGTTTTCTATCATATCTAATATGGCGTCATTAACTCGATCAAAATGTCCCTTTGCATATTCACAGGCATCGCCATTACATATTCTTTCCTCTAGAAAACAAATCTTATCTTTTGCAGTAATAGTTAATGTTCTAAGCCTCATACCAGAGTCTCTTAATATGCCTAAGGTATTTTCAGCCACTCCTTTAGTAATATTTTTTGCTGTAAGATATATAAGCTTAGCTGAATTATTTATAGTAAAAGACTTTATTGCAGGAAAAATTGTTGAAATAGTTTTTCCTGTCCCCGTAGGTGCTTCAATGTAAATATCTTTTTTCTCTTTAATAGTTCTATATATATTTATAGCTAGTTCCCTTTGACCCTTCCTATAATTTTTAAAAGGAAAATCTAACTTTTCAATAGAGTTATTTCTTAGTTCTATCCAACTACTCTGAAGATGAATCCACCTTGTATACCTGCCCATCACTTCATTGAAAAATTCCTTTAGTTTTTCCCTTAAAAAAGTTTTTGAAAAGGTCTTTGTATGCAAACTTTCTCTGTGACAATATATAAGATCTATATCTATTTCACTTAGGTTTTCTTCTTCACAATAGATATGCCCATATAGTTTTCCTTGGGCCCAGTGAAGAAAGTTTTCATTTTCTTCAAGTGTAAGTAAGTCCTTCATGGTAGTCTTTATCTCTATTATTTTAACTCTAGTGTTACTACCTTTCTGTGAACTAATAATAACACCGTCGGCTCTCCCTTCTAAAATAATATTTATTTCCTTATAGCATAACTCTCTTGATAGATACATCTCATTAATATAGATCTTCTCTTCTGATTCATCACATTGCTCTTTAAGTTCCTTTTGTATGACTTTATGAAGTCTAGTCCCCTCTTGAGCTGATCCAATACCCCCTATTCTATCATCAATATCCCCTTGTCTATAAATAAATTCTATTAAATTTCTAACAGATATTCTCATATTATTTTCTATCATATTCTTCTCCTAAAAGGTATATCCATGATTAAACCTAGTACTTACTTATTTTGTTTCTGGGTTTCCATCTCTTCAAAAATTTCATTTAGATATTCCCATCTTTCTAATAAAAAATTCAATTCATCTTTTAATCTATTTTGATCTTCCAGTAACTGTTGTAACTTTACAAAATCACTTCCACACTGGTTTATCTCTGTCTCTACTGTGGCAATATCTTCCTCTTTTTTTTCAATTTCATCATCTATGGTATCAAATTCTTTTTGCTCTTTAAATGTAAATTTTAATTTAGTTGGCTTTTCTTTACGATTTTTATTTTCATCATATTTCTTTTCTTTGTTAGTACTTGATGTAGCAACTTCTTCTTCAGCCTTTATATCCCTATACTCTTTATAATCACTATAATTTCCTACAAGCTCTAAAATCTTTCCTTGTCCTTCAAAGCTAAAAATCCTATTGGCAATTCTATCTAGGAAGTATCTATCGTGGGATATGGCTATTACCGTACCATTAAATCTATCCAAATAGTCTTCCAGAATTGTTAAAGTCTGAATATCTAAGTCATTGGTTGGCTCATCTAAAAATAATACATTAGGTGCTTCCATTAGTATTCTTAAAAGATATAATCTTCTCTTCTCTCCACCAGACAATTTAGATATAAAACTATGCTGCATGGTTCCATCAAATAAAAAGTTCTCTAACATTTGAGAAGCAGTAATTTTACTTCCATCATTTGTAGTTATATACTCAGCTATTTCTTTAATATACTCGATAACTCTCATAGTTCCATCTAATTCTATATTTTCTTGGGTAAAATATCCTATCTTAACAGTTTCACCTTGTGTAACTTCTCCCTTATCAGGGCTTAATCTTCCACTTATAATATTCAATAAAGTAGATTTACCCATACCATTATTCCCTATAACTCCTACTCTCTCTTCCTTAGTAAAGATATGACTAAAATCCTTTATAATTACCTTGTCTCCAAAGTCCTTGCTTATATTATCAAGCTCTAATATCTTCTTTCCTAACCTTGAACCAGCTGTATTTAATTCCATTCTATCTTCATCTATCTTATAGGATGTTTCTTTTAACTCTTCAAACCTATCAATCCTTGCCTTTTGCTTAGTAGATCTCGCCTTAGCTCCTCTTTTTATCCACGCTAACTCTTTTCTGTAAAGATTTTGTCTTTTACTCTCAAGCGCTTCAAAAAGCTGCATTCTCTCTGCTTTTTTCTCTAAAAATACAGAATAATTTCCTTGATAAGAATAAAGTTCTCCCCTATCTAGTTCAAAGATCCTATTAGTAATTCTATCTAAGAAGTATCTATCGTGGGTTATCATTATAACCCCACCTTTTCTTTTTTGTAATAGCTCCTCCATATAATCAATTATTTCATTATCCATGTGGTTAGTAGGTTCATCCAATATTAAAAGATCACAAGGAGTTATTAGCACATTACAAAGCCCTACTCTCTTTCTTTGCCCTCCAGAAAGCTTTCCCATTTTAGCATCAAAATCCGTTATACCTAACTTTGTTAGTAATGCTTTTGCCTCACTTTCTATTTGCCAACCTCCTAATGCGTCAATTTTACTAGTAAGCTTAAATAACTGTTGTTGCAGCTTTGAATTATCACTATTGGTTTTTAGTTCTTCTAATACATGTTCATACTCTCTTAGTACTTCCATTATTTCCCCGGCACCATTAAAAACATGATCCATAATCCTATCCTCTGGATTAAACTCAATATGTTGAGGTAAATAAGATATGTTCAGTCCATTCATCTTTGTAATTGTACCAGAATCCTCTTGTTCTATTCCTGCAATTATTTTTAATAATGTAGACTTTCCAGCTCCATTTACACCAATTATTCCAACTTTATCTTCTGATGTTATGGTTAGTTTAACATCTGTTAATAATGGTTTTTCACTATAACTCTTATATATATTTTCAAGTGTTATTAAATTCATATGTATCATCCTCTATTCTTAGCTATGTTTAATTATTTATTTTTTTTATAATATCTTCTATTTATAAAACCTTTCCTATGGACATTATACCTAATCGAGAAAGAAATAAAAACCTTTAGATACTATTATTATCTAAAGGTTTTTACTTAATATTTAATATTTATAGGAACTTTATACTATATTTCTAATCAAATTTATCCTAAAAAATATAACTTTCATAAAATAAAACTATAAGAAATGTGTTATACCGCTACATCTTCAGGCTCTTCTTTCTTTTTTTCACCTATAGTAGATAAATTAATTCCTAATCCTTTTTGTATTATTCTAATAATTGGAAGAGAAATTAAACCATCTATAACGTGATGAATTATAGTTCCTATTCCTGTTACAACAATTGATAAAACTATATTGCCTGTAAATATAAGTACTACTAATCCTTCAAAAATTCCATGTATTGGTGCTGTAAAAGCTACAACTTTACCATAAGACATTTTTTTCACAATCATTTTAGCTCCAATGTATCCTACTACTATATGAGATGATGCTCTCATTGCTACAATTGGATCTCCTATAGCAAATAAAAAACCTACCACTGAACCAATTCCAACTACTGCAGCCTCAAAAGGTCCTAAGAACATAGCAATAAACATAGGTACGTGTGATGCCAAAGTTGCAGAGAATGGTGGTATATATACCTTAAGAAAAGGCCCAAATATTACTGGTATTATAATAGACATAGCTATTAATAATGAACTAATTACCATCTTTTTTAGATTTGTTTTCATTTTTATCCTCCTACCTGTACTGTATATACATTAGTATATATCATAAAGTTACAGTTGTAAATAGAAAGTATCCATTATAAAAAAACAATGGATACTTTCTATTTAAATCAGTTATAAATTTGACCTTTTTTTTCTTTTAACGCTAATAATAACTTATCACATATTACAGGTATGCTATACATTCTAACTCCTACTGCATCATATATGGCATTTAATATAGCTGGAGCTGTAGGTATCATTACAGGCTCTCCAATTCCTTTAGCTCCATAAGGACCTGATTCCTCAAATTCCTCCACAAAATAAGTATCTATATGTGGTACATCTTTACTGGTTGGTATTATATAATTTGAAAAATTTCTATTTTTTATAGAACCGTTTTCTATTTCTATTTCTTCCATAAGTGCATAACCTATTCCCATGGCAACTCCGCCTTGTGCCTGACCTTCTGCGGAAGCTGGATTTATTATTTTTCCTGCGTCATTTACAGCTATAACTTCAATTATGTCAACCTTGCCAGTTTCATCATCTACTTCAATAGTAACTTTTTGTGCTCCAAAGGTATAAGGCCAATAAGGATTACCTTCACCAGTTTCCATATCAATTTGTGAAGTTTCTGCTTTAAAATAACCTTCTGTCTTTATCGGAATTCCCTTTTCTTTCATTTGCTTATAAAGGAGCTTTATTTCTTCTTTATGAATACAGTTATCGTTTGATCTACTTAAACCTTTATTTAAATTACTTCTAAGTTTTTTACAAGCATCATATACAGCATTTCCTGTATTGTAAGTTTGTCTACTTGCTGCTGCAGTACCACTATCTTTTACAAAGCTAGTGTTATCATACATTACTTTAATTAGATTTTTATCTGTATTTAGTGTTTCTGTAGCAATTTGCCACATCACACTTATACCACCAGAACCTACATCTGAAACTTCCACATATACTACAATTTCACCATCTTCCCTAAGTTCTGCCGTTGCTCTTGATTCATCAGGAAACCCATTTCCATACCCAGTACCATAAAATATAGTAGCATACCCTACACCACGGTTCTTCATATCAATTTCACACCTTCTTTTAAATTTCTACTCCATCAAGGTCTGCAAGCTTTTCTATACATTTTTTAAGACCTACACTTGATTTTAACACTTGACCTGTAGCAGTTTTATCTCCTACTTTAAAAGCATTTATATATCTAAATTTTAGTGGGTGAATCCCAATCTTTTCAGCTAACATATCCATCTGACTTTCTGTAGCAATAGGACATTGTGTTGCTCCAAATCCTCTCATTGCCCCACTATATGGATTATTGGTATATACAGCCATGGCTCTTATATCTACATTTTGTATATTATATGGACCGGTAGCATGTACTGCGGCCTTTCTTAATACATTTATCCCCCATGAAGCATATGCACCAGTATCTCCATAGATTCTAGCTTTTAACGCACAAAGTTTACCATCTTCTCTCACCCCTGTTTTTAAAAAAATTTTCATAGGGTGTCTTTTACTATGGGATATAGTAGATTCTTCTCTATCATAAACTACCTTAACTGGTTTTTCAGTCAAATAAGCTGCAATTGCCGCGTGACATTGTGGATTAATATCTTCTCTACCTCCAAAGGCTCCACCAATAGTCATATTTCTAATTCTAACCTTTTCTTCCTCAATATTTAAGCACCTAGCTACCTCTTCTCTATCATAATGTGGATATTGAGTTGCAACATATACTTCTACCACTCCCTCTTCATCAACTCTGCTTACAGATGCCTCAGGCTGTAGAAAAGCATGTTCTACCATAGGAGTATTATACCAGTTCTCTACTATATATTTAGCTTCCTCAAATCCATCATCAATATTCCCTTTTTTTATCTTTAAATCATAAAGTAAATTACTTACTTCACCTAAAATTGGAGCATCTTCTTTTAAAGCATCCTCAATATTAAAAATACCCTTAAACTCTTCATACTCTATTTTCACATTATTTAAAGCGTCTTTTAAAGCTTCCTTATTTTTAGCAACTATTATAATTATGGGATCCCCTACTCTTTTAATTATATCTTTTACAAGAGTAGGAATATCCTTAAATACAACACCATGACTTATAGCTCCTGGTATCATAGTATAATCTATGACCATTTCCACATATTCCATGGATCTTATTTCTTCCATATTTATATTTTTAACTTTTCCATAGGGAATTGTACTTCTTTTTACTCCAGCATATAACATACCTTCAAATTCTAAATCGTCAGGATAAATCGATTTACCTAGTACTTTATTGTATACATCTGGCCTTATAAGTCCTCTTCCAACAGACTCCATTGCAACCTCTCCTCTAATTATTTTTCAACTTGCTTTGAGCTAAAATTATGCCTTGAACTATTTTGTCATAACCTGTACACCTGCAAAGGTTTCCTGAAATACTTTCCCTTATTTCCTCTTCAGTTGCATCTATGTTTTTATCTAGTATAGCTTTAGCACTTAGTATCATTCCTGGAGTACAATATCCGCATTGAACTGCTCCTACCTCCATAAAAGCTTCTTGAATGGGATGTATTCCGTTATTACTAATACCTTCTATAGTAATTATTTCGCAACCATCTAAAGTTGCAGCTAGTAAAAGGCAAGAATTCACGATTTTACCATCTAGAATAACAGTGCAAGCACCACACTCTCCTTCTCCACACCCTTCCTTTGTTCCTTTTAGCTTAATTTCGTCCCTTATAAAATCTATTAGTCTCATCATACTATTTATATTTCTTTTATATTCAATTCCATTTATTTTTATATTTACTTCTACCACAACATACCTCTTTTCTATAATTCAAAATTATATCTACTGCTGTAAAGCGTTATCTAAGGCTCTTTTAAATACACCTTTAATTGCCTCCCTTTTAAAAGGCATAGTTTTCCTACCCTCAATGCTTTTCTCTACAATACTTTCTAAATATTCTAAAGCTTCTTCAGAATATAGCCATTTAATATCTTTTCCCAAAGACCTTTCTTCTAACTCTTTAGCCCTAAAGGGATATCTTCCAACTGCTCCAAGACATATATTTATAGCACAAATCCTATCTTTTTTTATTTCTAAATTTACAGCAGCACTTACTCTTGAAATGGCTAAAGAATTTCTTTTACCTAACTTGTAATAGCCACTTATGTTTTGTGTTTTAGGTATAATAATATGAGTTAATATTTCATTTTCTTTTAATCTCTCTTCTTTATAATTTTCAAAATATTCTTCGCAACTTACTCTTCTTATTGCTTCTTCTGATTCTATAAGTAATATTCCTCCTAAACTAATTATACAAGGTATTATATCAGCTGCTGATCCTCCATTAGCAATGTTACCTCCAACAGTGGCTACATTTCTAATTTGTGGTGATCCCATAGACATACTACAATTTAAAAGTAAATTACAGTAATCCTTTATAATATTATTTTCAATTAAATCACTAAAAGTCACCATAGCACCAATATATATTTCATCCTTATCATCTACTATTTTTTTCAAATCTGAAATTTTTTCTAAGGAAACTATGGATTCGCACTTTACTTTATTTCTTTTAAAGTCTAGAACTAAGTCTGTTCCCCCAGCTAACAGTTTAAGATTAGAATGATCTTTCATATATTCTTTAACTTCTTCTATAGTTTTAGGACTGTAAATTTTCAACACTTTTACGCTATACCCCCATTCATATATATTTATTCAATTTATTCATTTTATTCAAATTTATTACATATAATTTTTAAAAAAATCTTCTATATTAAATATATAGAAGACTTATTTTACTGTAATGACATTATTTTATTTTGTTTTGTTGCATGCCGTTAATATCATCTCTTCTGCAACTTGAAAATAATCATCTAAATCAAATTTCCCTTCGTCGATTAAGTACTGTAATGAAGCCCCTAACATTAAGGATACCATTACAAAAGGAATATTTCTCATAGTTTTATCATCAATTCCTTCTTGTTCTTCTTTAGAAAAAGTCTCTTCTATACTCTTTCTCCAGATATTAAAGGTATTTTGAAATATAATCCTTATCTCTTCATTTACAGTTCCTTGAACCCAATAATCAATTTGGGCATATTCCATCTTTTTATTTATTAAAATATCATCTTTTTTCTGTTCAAAGAACCCTTGAATATTTTCAGTAACAGTTTTAGCTTCAGTATCTATATAGTTCTTACGACCCTTAGAAAACTCCTCTTGTATGCTATTAAGTAATGCTACCATAATATCATTCTTAGTAGAGAAGTGATAGTGTAGGTTAGCTTGGCTCATATTAGCCTCCTTAGCAATTATATGCATACGAGTTCCACTAATTTTTTCCTTAGATACTACTTCAAGTGCCGCTTTAAGTATCCTCTTATCCACATCTTTTTCCATGATTAACCTTCTTTCTCACTTAACCCTAATTTCATCTAAAAGTATATAGTTTTTAATTTACATATATGGCTCATCTATAACTTTTCCAGCCACATACCTTTTAATGATATTTTTAGGATTTCCTGTGTAAATAAATTTTTGTAATCTTTCTTGTATTGATAGTTTTTTGAAACTTTTTAATGAACTATCATCTATAATTAATGCATCAAATTCGTAATCTTTTTCAAAACTACCAACCTTTCCAAAGAAACTTCCACTTCCCTTAGTTGCTAAATAAAACAATTCAGCTGTATTTAGTGGTGCTTCTTTTTTTCCACTTTCAAGCCATTTAATGTTTGATGCTTGTGCACTGTCTACTATTACGTTGCACATAGACAAGCTATGTCCTCCTGATATGTCAGAAGCAAGTCCAATTGGTATTCCTTCAGTTATAAATTTTCTAATTGGAGCTATACCACTTGCTAAATTGGAGTTTGAATTTGGACTATGAGCTACAAACACTTTATTCTGCCTAAGCATTTCTATTTCTTCATCTTCAAGTAATACGCAGTGAGCCATAATTGTTGGTTGGTTACCAAGAAGCCCTGCATCTTTATAAATACTGGCATAATTTTTATACTCTGGATGCAAGGATTTTACAAATTCTATTTCATCTTTATTTTCACTTAAGTGTGACTGTACTGGTATTTTATATTTTTCAGCTAAGTCACCTAATCCTCTTAATAATTTCGTAGTACAAGTTGGGACAAATCTAGGAGTTATAATTGGTTTTACACGTTCATACTTATCCCCATATGCATTTATAAAGTTTTCCGTATCTTCAATAGATTTCACTGAATCTTCTCTTAAAAATTCCGGACAATTTCTATCCATATTTACCTTTCCTACATAAGCACCGAGACCTGAATGGTTTAAGATATCCATTAAGAGCTTTGTTGAATCTAGATGTACTGTGGCAAATATACAACTTCTAGTAGTTCCATTTTTCCAAAGTTCTCTTGCTAAACTAGTGTATACATCTTTTGCATAGGTTGTATCCCAATACTTTTCTTCCTCTGGAAAAGTATATGTCTCTAACCATGGCATTAATTCCTTGTCTAATCCTAACCCTAAATTAGGAAATTGAGGTCCATGAAGGTGCAAATCAACAAAACCAGGAATAATTAATTTATCTCCATAATCTGTTACTAATGCGTTTTTAAGTTCTTCTGGTAATACTTCATATACTCCCTTTATTATCTTATTCACTAGTACCACATACCCATTTTCGATTATTTCATATTCTCCAAAGTTTTTGGTAAAAATAATGTTTCCTTTTATTGCTTTAATCTGGCTCATCACATTCCTCCTTAATTAAATTATCATATTCAAACTATAATTTAATCTTTCTACCTAGTGAACTCTTTTTCTTCTTATTTCTTATAAAATGTATCTTCTAGAGGTAAATTAGTTCGGAATTTATGATCTAGCATATAGTAAGCTCCTTGAATTGCCGGCGCTGTTGGGATAGATGTTATTTCTCCTATCCCTTTTGCCCCATAGGCTAAATCACTAGTATTCTTTTCTATTATTATAGGTAATATCTTAGGAACTGCTGGAGCTCTAAATAAACCTAAAGTTCCAAATTTAGCTATAGGTATGCAATTATTAAGTGGATAATCCTCTGTTAAAGCATATCCTAAACTCATAACAACTCCCCCCTCAATTTGTCCTTCCACGTTTATAGGATTGATTGCTCTTCCTACATCATGAGCAGCAACTATCTCTTTAAGTTTACCATTTTTATCAAGTATTGCAAGCTGTGTTGCATACCCATAGGCTACATGACTAACAGGATTTTCCTTTGGAGAATTTATCGGGTCTGTTATTCCCCTGTATTCTCCATAAAATTCTCTATCATTTAAAAAATTCAGAACCTTATCTGTATTATTTAAGAGCCATTTTCTAATGATACTACGATCTATGCAACTTTCTTTTGCATAGTTTATTAATTTTTCTTCACTATATTGCTTCATCACTTCTTCCATAAACTTCATCGTGGCAATCCTAACAGCCTCTCCTGTAAACAATGTCTGTCTTGAAGCTGTAGTTGTTCCTGAATTAGGTGAATCAAAGGTATCAGGAAAACCTATTGCAACTTTATTGGGTGATAATCCAGTAATTTCACAAATTATCTGTGTCATTATAGTACCTATGCCTTGCCCTATACAAGCTGCACTAGTTCTCACATTAATAACTCCATCTTTTATGACTAGGTTACACCTACCTATATCAGGAAGTCCAACTCCTATTCCACTATTTTTCATACAGCAAGCAATTCCTACAATTTCATTGTCATAATATTTATCTTTTACAGCTAGTAACGTTTCTTTAATTGCTGTACCTGAATCAGCTATCTGACCATTAGGAAGTATATCTCCTGGTTCTACAGCATTTCTATATCTAATTTCCCAGCTTGATATACCAACCTTTTCAGCTAAAAGATTTAAATTACACTCCCCTGCAAATACAGATTGAGTTACCCCAAATCCTCTAAAAGCTCCTGCAGGTGGATTATTAGTATAAACTGCTGTGCCAGTGATATCAACATTATCACATCTGTATGGCCCTGCAGCATGGGTACATGCCCTTTGTAATACTGGTCCTCCTAAAGATGCATATGCTCCAGTATCGGCAACTATATTAGCTATAAAAGCTGTTAATTTTCCTTCTTCATCACATGCTGTAGTTACTTCAATTTCCATAGCATGTCTTTTGGGGTGAATTATTATGCTTTCTTTCCTACTTAAAGTAATCTTCACAGGCATTTTTATAATATATGCTAGTAAAGCTGCATGATGTTGAACACTCATATCCTCTTTTCCACCAAAGCCACCTCCAACATATTTACTAATACACCTTATTTTTTTCTTAGGCAGCCCTAATAGTTCTGATATTTCTCTTTGCTCATCATAAATTCCTTGGGAGCCAGTATAAACTAGCACTCCATCTCCATCCGGCATTGACAAAGCACTTTCCGGCTCCAAAAAAGCATGCTCTGTGAATGGAGTTGAATAAGAATTAGTAACTATATATTTAGAGTTTTTTAATGCATCCTCAATATTACCTCTTATAACTCTTTCATTTCTATATATATTTCCTTCAGGATGAATTTTTGGAGCATCATATCTCATAGCCACTTCAGGTTTCGTTAGTGGTACAATCTCTTCATATTCTACTTCTATAAGCTGTAAAATTTCCGTTAAAGCCTTTTTTGATTTTGCAGCCACTAGTGCTATAGCATCTCCCACGTATCTAGTTTCTTCTCCCACTGCTATTAAAGCTGGCCAATCCTTTGAAATATGTCCAATATATCTATTCCCAGGTATATCCTTTGCTGTTAATATGGTTATAACATTAGGATGATTTAGAGCTTTATCTATATTAATTTTTTTAACCAGTGCTCTTGGATATTCTGTTCTTAATGCGGAACCATATACAAGCCCATCAACCTTCATATCATCAACATATATAGCAGTTCCCAAAATTTTATCCATAGCATCAATTCTTGTTAACGATTTTCCTATAGAACCGTTTCGTTCTAAATCAAAATTTAGTTTTCCCTGCCGAAAAATTTGTGCTGCTAATTCAATTGCTTCTATTATCTTTACATATCCTGTGCATCTGCATACATTTCCTTTAATAGCAGCTTTTATCTCCTCTTTAGATGGATTTAGATTTCTATTAAATAATCCCTTAGCACTAATCACCATGCCTGGAATACAAAATCCACACTGAACTGCACCAACCTTTGAAAAAGACCATGAAAATACTTGTTTTTCGAATTCTGATAAACCCTCAACAGTTTGTACTTCTTTACCATTAATTTTTCCAAGAGTATTTATGCACGCCCTTCCTTGAACTCCATTTATTAAAACCATACAAGCTCCACAAGCACCTTCTCCACACCCATTTTTAACTGATGTTAAATTTGCTTCTTCCCTTAAGTATTCAAGCAAGTTCATATTTTCTTTAAATGAAATATTTTTTCCGTTTAGCACAAACTCATACATAAATTTCCTCCCAATGATTTACTAATATATAAATTCACCAACATATTATATAGCTGAATAGGACCCATCAAATATAATATAAACTCAGGGTCCTAGCATATTTAAATTATAATGTATGCTTGATTACAAGGATATAAAATTTACTTTTATTTCTTATAAGTTTTTAACTTTTTCATTAAATTTCTCTATTAATTTATCTAATTCTGGTGCCATTTTATGAAGTCTTCCCCAATAATTATCATAGTCATACCATTGAGCATTTAATTCATTTAATTCATATTGCTGTTGTTCTATCCATGTATAATATTTCAAATTATGAATTCTCTTCTTAGCCGCATAAGTTAGTTCTTCCATAGAATCTGTTCTTATACCTATAATACTTCTGTTATAATCAACCATAGCATCCTTTTCTTCATATTTATGCCCTCTATCTTTTCTCATTTCTTCAAGTCTAGACTGATACATTTCTGCTGAGTCTGTAAGAACAGTTAATACCATATCATTTTCGTCAAGCTCATAGTACTTTGCAAATTTTATTGCAGATATTATATTGGCTGCTCCAGAAATACCTACCCAACTAAGTTTTTCTATGACTTCTTCTGATACTCCAATGGATCTTAAATATTGTCGACCAACTGGTTCATTAAATAGTCTAAACATAGTTACGCTATCATCGTCATCTATCGCGATAACCATATCTGTATTTTTTACATTGTGAATCCAAGGTACATGCTTATCTCCTATACCTTCAATTCTATGATCACCAAAACCATTATTTAAAAGTGTTGGACATTGAAGGGCTTCACCAACTGCAAGTTTAGCTCCTGGATATTTATCTTTAATGAAATCTCCGCTTCCTAAGGTACCTGCTGAACCTGAAGTCAAGCAAATACCAGCCACTTTTCCATTATCGCCTTTTTCATGTTCTATTATGGAAACCATGGCATTACCAGTTACTTCATAATGCCAAAGATGATTTCCAAGTTCGCCAAATTGATTAAATATAACAACATTATCTCTAGTTCTTCTGAGTTCCCAAGTCTTATCATAGATCTCTTTGACATTACTTTCACATCCTGGAGTTGCGATTACTTCTCCAGCTATGCTCTTAAGCCAATTAAAACGCTCTTTACTCATATTCTCAGGTAGAATAGCAATTGATTTACACCCTAGTAATGTTGAGTTATAAGCCCCTCCTCGGCAGTAATTTCCAGTTGATGGCCAAACAGCTTCATGAAACTTTGGATCAAATTGCCCTGTTACTAGTCTTGGTACAAGACAAGCATAACTTGCTCCAACTTTATGAGCTCCTATAGGAAAAAACTTTCCTGACATAGCAAAAATCCTAGCTTTAACTCCTGATATTTCTTGTGGTATTTCTATATAATTGGGTAATGTGTTATATAAACCGCCTTCTTTAATTGGCTGATTATACCAAGATATTCTAAATAAGTTGATTGGATCAATATCCCAAAGGCCAGTTTCGGCAAGTTTATTTTTAATCTCTTGTGGTATTTTATTTGGATCCTTCATTTGAGCAATAGTAGGAATAATTATATTTCTCTCTTTTGCACTCTCTGCTGTTTTTAGAATTTGATCCTCATTAACTTCTAAATCTATTAATTTATGCATTTTATATCCTCCTCAAAATCTTTATAAAGGAATTACTTATAATTCAAGACAAATATTTTAGATATTCAATTAATTTATTCATATCCGGCTTTATTAATTCTGGTTTATTAACTGCCTGTTGAGCTGATTTTATATCCTTAAGTCCACTACCAGAAACTACAATAATCACCGTTTCATCTTCTCTTATTTGGTCTAGTTCAACTAATTTTTTAAGTCCAGCAAAACTAGTTACTCCTGCTGGTTCCCCAAATACTCCAGTCTGCCTTGCTAAGGTTGTTATTGCACTTAAAATTTCTTCATCACTGACATCAATAGCAATCCCATTGCTTTCCTCAAGAGCATTTAAAGCTTTATATCCATTTCTCGGAATTCCTACAGATATACTATCTGCAATAGTTACTGGTGGTATATAACTAAATGCTCTTATTCCATTTCTATAAGCTCTATTAACTGGATTAGCTCCTTCTGCTTGTACTGATACCATTGTTGGAAGCCGATCTATTAAACCTAGTTCATAAAATTCCTTAAACCCTTTCCATACACTAGATATGGAACATCCATCCCCCACAGACATAATTACTTTGTCTGGCACCTTAAAGTTTAATTGCTCGCATATTTCAAAAGCAGCAGTTTTTTTCCCTTCTGCTAAGTAAGGATTTATGGCACAACTTCTGTTATACCAACCAAAATGATTCACAGCTTCTAAACAAAATCCAAATGCTACATCATAATCACCATCTACTAAAATTACATCACTTCCAAATACTAGAAGCTGCGTTAGTTTTGCCTCTGGAATGTTTTTAGGAACAAATATATAGTTTTTTATTCCCATACAAGCTGCAAATCCTGAAAGAGAAGAAGCTGCATTGCCTGTAGATGCTGCACACATAATACCTTTTTTTAGTTCTATTGCTTTGGCCACACCAATAGCTGTAGCTCTATCCTTAAAAGATGCTGTAGGATTCCTACCTTCATCCTTTACATATACATTCTTTATATTTAATAATTTTTCTAATCTATTGGCTTTATAAAGTGGTGTTCCTCCTATTTGTAAAGGTGCCATACCTTCTCTAGATTCCAGAGGAAGAATAGGAATATATCTCCAAACATTCTTATCTTCATTTTCCTTTAGATGTTCCTTAGTTAATTCCTTTTTAACTGAGTCCATATTATAAATTACATCTAGTGTTCCTTCTATGCCACAGTCTGGACAGTGATACATTACTTCTTCTCCAACTTTCTTACCACATTTAGAACATACTAATCCCTTAACTTTTTCCATAATTTCACCTCAGTTTTATTGATTTAACCTTTAAAAATCCTTCTCCTCCGTCGAATGAGTAAGTGCGACTAACCAAATCATAGATTTGAAGTTGTTTTAAATGAAACTCCTTCTACTTCGTCGAACTTACAGTATTCTTTTACGTAGGTAATTGGAATTAAAGCATACATAGCTGCACATTTTACAAGTTCATCTTTCCAGGTTAATTCATTTGGTGCATGAGCTTGATCTTCATGGCCTGGACCAAAGCCAACACAAGGTATACCATACCTTCCCATTATAGATACTGCATTAGTCGAAAATGTCCACTTATCTACTAATGGATCTTCCTTAAACAACCCTTTATAAGAATCTATTAAAGTTTTACAAGCTGGATGTGATTCTTCAAGAACCCAAGTTGGAAAATAGCACTCTGTTGGATAGATAAGTCCTGTATAGGCAGGTCTTTCATAGGTATACATTTCTACTTTAGCCTTAGCCTCTTTTACTGAAGGTAATTCTCTTATTTGATCTAAAGCGTATTCCCAAGTCTCCCCATTAGTAAGTCTTCTGTCTATGGAAACAGTACAACCATCAGCTACTGCACATCTAGAAGGTGAAGAAAAGAATATTTCTGAAACTGTTAAAGTTCCTTTTCCTAAGAATGGATCATCTATTAATCTTTTATTTAACTCTTTTAATTCATTAAGAATAGGACCCATTTTGAATATCGCATTATCTCCTCTTTCTGGTGCTGAACCATGACAACTAATTCCATGAGTTGTCACTTTTATTTCCATTCGCCCTCTGTGCCCTCTATAAATATTAGTTGAAGTTGGTTCAGTTATTACTACAAATTCTGGTTTTATCTTGTCTTCATTTATAATATATTGCCAGCATAATCCATCACAATCTTCTTCCTGTACAGTACCTGTAACTATTAGCGTGTAATCATCTTCTAAATTTAAATCTTTGATTATCTTACCTGCATAAACCATTGAAGCCATTCCACCTTCTTGATCAGAACCACCTCTACCATAAATAACTTCATCATCTTCATAACCCTCATATGGATCATTAGTCCAATTATTTATATCTCCAATTCCAACAGTATCAATATGAGCATCCATAGCAATTACACGTTTGCCATGTCCTATATAACCTAGTATATTTCCCATCTTGTCTATTTCTACTTTGTCAAAACCTACTTTTTCCATTTCCTCTTTGATTCTTAAAACTACTCTCTTTTCATCACAACTTTCACTAGGAATAGCTATCATGTCTCTTAAGAACCTTGTCATATCAGCCTTATAGTTTTTTGCTAACTTCAGTATTTCTTCCTGGCATGTAATTTCTGACATATTTAAATCCCCCTTTAAATATAAATATATTTTATTTTTCAACCATTATTTCAATAATTTAAATACTTACTAACTAATTAATTAGTTAATTCAAATAAAAACCTATATAATTCAATACAATTAACCTGCATTATAATCTAATTTATTGGTATTACTAAATAAGTTTAGTAATACCAATAAACTAGAAAATTTTATTTAGTTTGCTACAGATAAAAAGGGTTTAATAGATTGAAAGTATAATATTCCTTCTAGAACTGATCCACCTATAGTTCTTGACTTATCAGAAATAGTATTGCAATTACTGATCTCATCATGCCTTGGATCTACATCTGCAATTTTTAACCCCTTTGTAACATAAGTGTTATCTCTAATAATGCCTCTTAGCACTCCATCAATTTTAGCTTTTACTTCTAAATCATCTATTAGTGCTATAGTTTCATTAGATTTAACTATATCTCCTATTTGTCTTATATTCTTAATTTTTCCTTCATAAGAACTATAAATTACTCTTTCCTTTGCATAACCACATATAGATCCTGGTACTCCTGTATCCTCTAAAGCATATCCATCAAATATTAATCTTCCCAAACTATGTCCTCTCATTGTCTCTATTACTACATTTACATCTATACCTGCTTTAAATCCAGGACCTAATGCAATGGTTATAGGTGCCATATCTATAGTGGTACCTATATTTTTTTTCGCTAAAATTGCATCAACTACAGCAATAGGCCTAACCGTTTCAATGAGCTTTCCATATCTATCAACAGCTACCGGAATATATCCCATATCCCAAGCTTCTAGTATTTCATCATAGGTTCTAACAAGAACACCCTTCATACCTTCAATTGTTGTTTCACCATCAAATACTGCCTCACTAAAAGATACATTTCTTCTAATACTAGAAGGTATCTCTATCTCAAGTACTAGAACTTTAAATCCACTTCTATGAAGTTTTTGTATAGTACCTGAGGCAATATCGCCTCCACCTCTTACAATTATTCTATTATTTATCACCAAATCGTCCCCTTGCTTAATGATAATTTGATTGTAATAATTCTATATAATCCTTTTCTGTATCAATATCCCAAAGAAAATATTCTTCGTCTACTTCCACAAAAAATATATTATCCTCATGATTTTTTAAAATAGTTTTTCCGCCCAAATCTCCATTAAGTGCTAAAAGCTCATTTCGATACTTCCATGGAAATATTACAGGATTTCCTCTTCTACCTTTATAAATTGGTACAATAAACTTATCTTGATTTTTTTCAAATTTTTCGATAAGTTTATTTATAAGACTCTCATTTAAAAAAGGTTGATCCCCTGTAATAAAAGCATATCCAGATATTTTAGATGCAGCTTTCAACCCAAGTTTTATAGATTGACTTTGTCCCATATATGTCTGGGAGTTTTTAACTACTTTTAAATCTCTAGTCTGAGCTAACTCTGCTATTGTTTCATTGCCAGTTACTACAATTTTATCTTCTAAATTACTTCTACTTACTGCATCTAAAACATATTCTATTAGATATTTACCCTTATACTTTAATAGTAATTTATACCTTCCCATCCTAGTACTACGGCCTGATGCCATAACAATCCCAGTTACCACATTGAATCCCCCTTAAAGCTTTTCTGTAGATTCTTCATATATAACCCTATATGTTTTATTTAATAAACTTCCAATAAGTATTCCGTCTAATAACTTTAATTCTTTATTTTTTACTGTTATATATTCTATTAGATTTTCTAACTTCTTAAAGTCCTCTTCTTCTACCTTATTTATAAATAAAATTCTTCTACCTTTGGAGTTTTTAAATAATCCTTCTTTTTTAAATATTAAAGCTAGCAAATCTTCTTCATTTATACTATCTCCTACACTTTTATTTATAAGTTTTAAAAACTCATCAATCCTATGAATATTTCCATCATGGATTTTTAAATTTAAGGCTTCTCCGCTTAAAACTCCTATTGTTGTACTAGTAAAATTACTTACTACTGGCTCATCTTCCTTCCAAGCTTTTAAAGCTTTTTCTTTTGCTCCATCAGATTCTATTAAAATATAATCATAATTGTTAAGTATATTAGAAATACTTTTATCATCAATTCCAATGACTTTATTTTCTCCATTAACACTAGAACCATAAACATGAATTTCACTATCTGGTTCCTTTGTTTTACTTATATTTCCACAGTATACACATACTATATTTCCATTTAGAATATACTTACTTTCTTCATTAATATAAGCTCCAAAGCTGTCCTTTAGAATTAAACAATTGTATTGATTTCTTTTAGGTAGATATATTTTAGTTGTTGTTGTTATAAGAACTCTTCCTCTTTTTTTCAACTCTTCTGCTAGGATAAACATAAGAGTGGTCTTTCCTCCAGCTCCTACTATAGATATTTTTTCTCCTTTATTAACAGTAAGAACATTTAAAATGTCCACCCTTTTTCACTCCTTTTTAAAACCTCTTCCAAACCTCAGTTGCTAGTTCTCTACTTCTAGCCCTAATTCTTTCCTCATCTAAATTAACCAGTTTTCTATTCATCATTATAATCTTCCCATTTACAATAGTGGTTTCAACATGTCTCCCACTTATTCCAAATAGAATGTGACTATCTATATTATCTTTATATATAGGTGTTGGAGAATTATAGTCAACAATTATAACGTCAGCTAATGCACCTTCTTTTATAATTCCTATGGAATTATCTATAAATCTTTCAGTTATAACTCTATTTCCTTTGAAAAGCATTTGTGGTAATTCTACCCAAGCTACTGTTGAGTCTTTAGCTTCATGCCTTTGAATAGTACTTCCGGTTTTATAAGACTCTAAAATATCAGAGGTGTATCCATCTGTTCCTAACCCCAACAATATTTGTTTTTTAGCCATTTTTAAGATTTGCGATGTTCCCACTGCATTTCCCATATTAGATTGAGGATTATTAACTACTATGGAATTCTTTTCTTTCAGCATATCCATTTCCTCATCAGTTATGTGTACACAATGAATAGCCATAGTTTTATCAGAAAGAACACCTCTTTTATACCATCTTTCAATTACGCCTATACCATACTTTTCCATAGAATCTTGTACATCTTCAATTCCTTCAGCACAGTGTACATGGAATCCTGTATTTAAACCCTCTATGGCTGTTAGGCATCTCTCTACAGTATTTTCACTAATAGTCATGGATGCATGAAGTCCAAATAATCCTTTTATCATATCATTCTTTTCTCTATTACAATACTTTATAAATTCAATATTTTCTTCAATACTTTGTTTTATTACGTTCTCCCCATCTCTATCAGAAGTTTCATAACTCAGGTTACTTCTAATACCTACTTCCTTAGCTGCATCTGCAATAGTAAATAAACTCCCCCTTAAACCATCTGGACTGGAATGATGATCAAAGGAAGTTGTTACACCATTCTTAATTTGATCTATCATTGGAACTATTGCACTATAATATACATCCTCTAGAGTTAACTTTTTGTCTAATCTCCACCATAATCCCTTCAATATATCTAAAAAACATTTTGCTGGAGGACTATCATTAGCAATTCCTCTAGCAAAGGTACTGTAATAATGCATATGTGTATTTATAAAACCCGGCATTATTAATTTCCCTCTTGCATCAATGAATTTATAGTCTAGATATTTTTCTTTTAAATTTTTTGTAATTCCTACTTCTACAATTTTATCTTTTTCTATAACTATACATCCATCATCTATAATTGTGTTTAAATCATCTCTGGTTACCACTATCCCATTACCTACTAGTAGCATTCACACTCCCCCCTATAGATTAAATATTATAACCGTATTTATATACCTCTAGATTATATATTCATACCTGTTTACACAAGTTTTAATAATAGATTTCATTTCCTTGGAGATTGATTCTGAGTTATTTTCTTCAATACACCAATTATAAATTTCACCTTTTTCATCCCTAACTTTAAAAATACCTTTAATAGAATCTATTACACAGAAACCTGAATTGCTACTGTTTTCAAAATCTTCCTCACTCCAAAATATAGTAATTTTATCTTTGTAAGGATTACCTTTATATGGACAAAATACTCTACAATTTCCGCATTCATTACACATACCATCTAAATGTATAATTTGATGACCTACTATAGGACCTTCTTTAATATGGATAAACGCATTTGCTCTATTAGGACAAACATCTACGCATATTTCACAAATATTATTGCATTTAAGACATCTTATAGCCTCTTCCTTAGAAGGTATTGATTCAAGTAGTACACCTTTTCTTTCATAAGATTTCTTAAGTTCATATCCACAAGTATTTTCCTCAGCCCTAATGAGATCACAAGGCATATTTTCTTTTTTTAAAATGTCCCTAGTTATAATTTTCCCATGAGACAATGCTTCTACTATAGTACCTGGACCACTTTTAGCATCTCCGGCTATATATACGTTAGATATATTAGTTTCACATTTACTGTTTACTTCAGGAAGTTCTTTAGAATTTATATCTATACCAAGACTTTTAAATAATTTTGAATCTATTTTTTCTCCAACAGCTGCTATAACTGTAGTTGCATTTATACTTTCATATTTTCCTAAGGAAATTGGACTTTTTCTACCTGATTTATCTTGTTCTCCTAAAATCATTCTTTCACAAACAAGAATATTATCTTCTAACGCTACAGGGGATAATAACTCTTTAAATTCAATACCTTCTTCAATAGCTAATTTAATTTCTTCTCTACTAGCAGGCATTAAATCTTTAGTTCTCCTATATATAATAGTTACCTTTTCAACTCCATTAACTCTTTTGGCAGCACGAGATACATCCATGGCTACGTCCCCTCCACCAATAACACATACATGGGTTCCTAGTTTTATATCCTCACTGTTTTCTTTAAAATCCTCTAAGAATTCAATAGCATTTAAGACTTTATCAGTACCTCTTTTAAGTGAAATACTTGCTGGCTTCCAAGCTCCAGTTGCTAGGACAACATAATGAAAATTTTTCCTTAGAACATTTAGATCAACCTGTTCAGCTACATTAAAATTTATCTTAACTCCATGGCTTTTTACCATTTTAAAATCCTGTTCTAAAGCTAAATTATTTATTCTAAAACTTGGAATTACATAATTTATAATCCCATATGGTTTATCTCTTTTTTCAAATACTTCTACACTAATACCATTTCTTCTAAGGTACATCGCTGTAGATAAACCTGCTACCCCAGCTCCTATGATAGCTACCTTTTTATGACTTTTAATTGCGCATGGCTTTATATTCTTTATATATAATTCTTCAGCATTATCCACAGCTATTTTTTTCATTCTTCTAATTTCTAAGGAACTATCATAATCTAGTCTAGTACATTTATTTTGACAGTTATGATTACATAAAGTTCCTGTTATAGCTGGGGCTGCATTATCTCTAACTATTACTTGAAAAGCTTCATCATATTTTCCTTCTCCCACAAGCTCTATATACTTTGGAATCTGTTGTTCAATTGGACAGCCTTCACTACAAGGTGCAATTGTACAATCATATATTGGTAAGTCCTTATATAGTTTTCTACTTTTAACTACCCTTGCTTTCTTAAGGTGATGCTTATCATCAATTGATTCCTTTGCTAATATTTTTAGCAATTGCATGTCAATTGTTGACTTTCTATTAGAAATAAGTGGTTCTACCTTTTCAGCTATCTGTTTAACTCTTTCATAACCACCTGGTTTTAATATTGTAGTAGCAAAAGTTATTGGACATATTCCTGTTTTAAATATCTTATCTACATTAAAGAATTCAGCTCCACCAGAATATGAAATATATAATTTCCCTTCAAATTCCTCTGAAAGATTACTTGCCAAATTAATAGCTAAAGGATATAAAGATCTACCTGACATGTACATCTCTTCTCCTGGTAGTTCTTCATTTAATATCCTTACTGGAAGAGTATTTGTAAGTTTTACTCCAATCTCCATACTTTCCATTTCAGCTACGGCTTTTAATTTTTTTATCATTTTTATTCCATCATTGTATTGCAGATCATTTTTAAAATAATGTGAATTTAGTTTTATATATTCATAACCCATTTTATTAAGAATTTTTCTTACAAATGCTTCACCAAGCAATGTAGGATTCATCTTTACAAAGGTATGAAGATGTTTTTCTTTTAATAAATAAATAGCAATTCTTTCTATTTCTTGTGGAGGACATCCATGTAGAGTTGATAGGGTAATTGAATTGCACACCCTTGAAGGAATTTTATATAAATCTTCAATTGAAAATCTATAAAATTTTTCTATATTATTCTCCAACACTTGAATAGATTCCTTCCATATTTTTGTATTTTGTGAATTTTTCAAATTTTCTATGTAGGAATCTATTTTATCTGATTTTATTCCATCAAAATCATATCCTACACTCATGTTAAAAACAAAGTCTCTGTCTACACTTAAGTTAAGTTCCTTCATTAAAACATGTAATATAATCCAAGCTTTCACATATTCCTCAAAAGCTTCTTCTACAGTTAGTTCTGTAGACCACTCTACGTTATAGCATTCATCCTCAGCATTAATACATGGCTTTAACACTGGAAGATCTTCTCCATCAATAATCTGGACTGTCTTTAACTCAATAAATCTACTACCAGTAAGATATGCTGCTATAATATTTTGAGCTAATTGTGAACTAGGACCTGCTGCTGGTCCAATTGGTAGGCCTAACTTCTCTCCTAAAAAAGAGATAGTGTTATTAGGGATTCCATAGTAAAACTTATCTTTATGAATTCCAAAAATACTATCTTTAGTTTTTAGTTCAGTAAAAATCCAGTTAATGAGTTTTTCAAAACTTATTGGGCGTATTTTGTCACTCATATTTACTCCCCCCTATAATTCATAAGTTACTTAAAAGCATTATATACCCTTAAGTAAATACATAATTTAATTAATCTATTTACTCTTTATTTTTCTATAAATCTCGGCTTATCTTCTTCCAGCAATTTCTCAAAAACAGATATAGGATCCTTAACTTTACTTAAGAACATCATGGCAGCAATAATATATGGTTTATATCCAGCTTCACGATATAGTAATTCACGGTAACGATTAAATACAGATTCTCCTACTTCTCCAATTTCACAACTTACACCTGTTATATCCGCTGGTAAACAATGAAGATATAATGCTTTACCATCCTTAGTAAGCTCCATCATTTTTTCATTGCATTCCCAATCCTTATATCTAGCATTTTCTTTCAACAATTCTTTTTCAAGTTCATCAATACCTGCTATATCCCTCTTTGAATATAGTTCTGTACGTTTTTCCATAGCTTCAAATGGTGCCCAGCTCTTTGGATAAACTATATCTGCGTTTTCGAAGGCTTCTTTCATAGAATTAGTCTTTGTAAAGCTTCCACCATTTTTCTCTACATTTGCCTTAGCAACTTCCTCTACTTCAGGAAGTACATCATATCCTTCTGGATGTGCTAATACAACTTCCATTCCCATTCTTGTCATAAGTCCAATAACTCCTTGCGGAACCGAGAGTGGTTTTCCATAAGAAGGTGAATAAGCCCAAGTCATAGCTAATTTTTTACCTTTTAAATTTTCCACTCCACCAAAATAGTGAATCAAGTGTAATAAATCCGCCATACATTGAGTTGGATGGTCTATATCACATTGTAAATTAATCAGAGTTGGACGTTGTTCTAATACTTCATCAGCATAACCTTCCTGAACAGCATTAGAAACTTCTTTCATATAAGCATTACCCTTTCCTATAAACATATCATCTCTAATTCCAATTATGTCTGCCATAAAAGAAATCATATTTGCAGTTTCACGGACAGTTTCTCCATGAGCTATTTGAGATTTTCCTTCATCGAGATCTTGTACCTCTAGCCCTAATAAGTTACACGCACTAGCAAAACTAAATCTAGTTCTAGTAGAATTGTCTCTAAATACCGAAATACCTAATCCACTATCAAATATTTTCGTCGATATATTATTTTCTCTCATTGTACGAAGAATATCAGCAACAACAAATACTGATTCTAATTCTTCGTTACTTTTTTCCCATGTTAAGAAAAAATCATTATTGTACATCTCCCTGAAATCTAGTTTTTTAAGTCTCTCCATAAGGGTTTTAATATTCTCCACAAAATCCACTCCTCAATTTATTAATCTCCTATTCCAAAATAAATTTATACTTATATTTTTGAAATTCGTCATAACTTCCATTTACTGACTAATTAATCAAATTATAACTCTCATTACATTTAATGTCAATATTCAAATCAGATAATTCAAACTATTCTATTCTATTTATTTTATGTAAATTTATTGCATTTCATCCTCTTGATTGGTAAAATTTAAATAATTTAAATTTATTCATTTCAAGCTTAAATTATTTTATTATCTTAATATTTATTCATATCCTTATTATACTTATTCATAAACTATAGTTAAGTATATATTTTTTCTTTATTTTTTATATTAACTGGTTAGTAAAATATTTATAGCACTTCACGCATTATGCATAAGATATAATTATAAATTTAGAGGGGGAATTAAATTGCAAACAACTAACGCTCCAAAGAAATCGCTTCTTAGAATTAAACTAGATGACAAACCACCTATGAAACAAACTTTAATTCTTGCATTTCAAGCAATTTTTGCATGTTTCAGTGGTATAGTAGCAGTTCCACTAGTAGTAGCTGGTGCACTAGGATTAAAAATATCTGATACATCATTTCTGGTTTCATGTGCCCTATTTGCTTCTGGTCTTACAACACTTATTCAAGCTAAAGGTATTGGACCCATAGGAAGCAAGCTTCCATTTATCATGGGTACCTCCTTTGCTTTTGTAAGTCCGGCTATTGCCATCGGTAGCACTTATAACGGCAATATGACTTTAGGTATTGCTACCATATGTACAGCTACAATGGTAGGTGCCTTACTAGAAGTAATTCTAAGCTTTTTTATTAACCATGTTAAAAAAATTTTTCCACCACTTGTTACTGGTACTGTTGTTACTATGATAGGCATCACTATCATTCCTGTTGGAATTGATTGGTTAGCTGGAGGCTCTGGAAACCCAAACTATGGAGATCCTAAATTTTTATTGCTTGGTGCTATTGTCCTAATTATTATTATAATTACCAATCAATCTAAAAATACTTTTATAAGTTCTTGCTCAATATTTATAGGTATATTATGTGGATATTTATTAGCTATACCTCTCAACTTATTAGACACTACTCCAATATCTGCTGCATCCTGGATTTCTATTCCTAGACCTCTTAAATTCGGAATTAAATTCTCTATACCAGCGATTATTAGTTTTTTAGCTGTTTATCTAGCAACTACTGTAGAAACTGTAGGTGATACTCTAGCTATTGGAGAGGCATGTGAAATTGAGGTTTCTGACAACCAACTTTCTGGAGGTGTACTTTGTGATGGTCTTGGATCAATTCTAGCTGGATTTTTTAACTCTACTGCAAATACATCCTTTAGCCAATGTACTGGCCTTATAAATGTTACAGGAGTTGCTAGTAGGTTTGTTATAATTATAGCTGGAATAATATTATCTATAATGGGTCTGATACCAAAATTTGCTTCTTTAATATCAATTATGCCTAGTCCAGTTCTTGGAGCTGCTGGTATAGTTATGTTCGGTTCTATTGCTTGTTCTGGTATTAAAATTCTAGGCAAAGTTGATATGACTAGAAGGAACATTTTTGTAATTGGGATATCTTTTGCTTTAGGTGTAGGTGTCATTGTTAGACCTGAAGCTCTTAGTATGTTCCCAGAATCCTTACAAATAATCTTTGGTTCTGGTGTAACAACTGCAACTATATTTGCTGTAATATTAAACTTAATCTTACCTAGCGATAAGTCTCAAAAACCTGTTATTAAAACTAAATCTGGTATATCTTTAAGCAAATAACTACTTTGTATTCCCCAAATCTATATAAGAGATATAGAAGGTTGATCACGACTCTTTATATCTCTTATTTTTCCACAAAAAATTCCAGCCTAAATATCAACTGGAATTTTTTCTATTCAATTTATTTCTTAAGGGATTTTTTTGTAGCATTAAATATTTTTTGATATCCTGTACATCTACATAAATGTCCAGATATTTCTCTTTTTATTTCTTCATCAGTATAATCCTTACCACTATTTACCAATGCTGTAGTTGTAAGTACTAATCCTGGAGTACAGAATCCACATTGAATTGCACCCTCTTCTATAAATGCCTTTTGCACCTTTGATAAGTTTCCATTTTCTGATACCCCCTCTATAGTTAAAATTTCTTTTTTATCAGCCCAAATAGCCATATAAATACATGAATCTATAGGTATTCCATCCACTAGTACTGTACAAGCTCCACATTCTCCAACTGAACATCCTTGCTTTACCCCTGTAAATTGAAGTCTATTTCTCAATACATCTAACAACGATTCTCGTACATCTACTTCTAAATTATAATTTTTTCCATTTACTTTTACTGATATCTTTTTATAATTCTTATCAATCATAATAAAATCCCACCTTATTTAGTTACTTCATAAATACCTCGTACTGTTAATTCTTTTATTAAATGCTCCCTATAAGCCTTTGATGCTCTCCATGAGTCTCTAGCACTTGCTGATTTTACTGCATATTGTGCAATATTATTAATATTTTTTTCTGAATATTCTAAACCAAGGGCATACTTCTCTGCATCCTTACATCTTATAGGAGTAGGCGCAGCTACCCCTAACGCTATTCTTAAATCTTTAAATTTATTTTCCTTCTTACTAGCTACAACGCATACACCTAGCATAGAAATATCCATTGCCTTTCGATTACTATACTTAATATATGTTCCTCTTACTCCCTCATAGTCTTTTTTTTCAATAAAAATGCTTATTAGAATTTCATCTTTTCTTATATTAACCTTTCCAGGACCTTCGTAGAATTCCTCTATTGGAACTATTCTCTCCCCCTTAAAACTTCTAAGTCTTAATTTAGCATTAAATGCAAATAAACTTGGTGCACTATCTGCTGAAACAGCTCCATTACATACATTCCCTCCAATAGTGGCCATATTTCTTATTTGTGGTCCTCCCATAGATACAGCACCTTGCCCTAAAGCAGGAATAAAATCTTTTATAATTTTATTTCTATATATATTAGTAAAGCAAGTAGTGGAGCCAATTTCTATGGTGTCATTTTCTAGAACCTTTATGAAGTCTAATTCTTTTAAATTTTTTAGACTTAAAAGTTCTACTTCTTCCATATCACCATGATGCAATTTAATTAAAACATCAGTTCCACCAGATATTATTTTTAGATTATTATTTTCATGAAGAATTTTTACTGCCTCTTCTACACTTCTAGGCTCTTGTATATTCTTAATATCAAACATTTTTATCTTTAATAGAGATTTAACACTCTACTAAAATTCACCTCCTTCTATATTTATATAGTCTACTAACTATACAATCTGCACTCTTAAATTTAAGGTAAATCCTATATTAAGCCCTCTTCCTTAAACTTTTCAAATACTCTTTGTGGATTCATTGGTATTCTATTAAAAGCAACACCAGTTGCATCTAAAACTGCATTTCTTATAGCTGGGGCTGGAGAAAGTGTTGTATTTTCGCCTAGAGATTTTTGTCCAAAACTTCCTGCATCATCTGGAATTTCTACAAATGCTGAACCAATATTAGGCGTGTCTAAAATAGTTTGTAATTTATAGTCTAAAAGATTGTTATTAAGAGCTCTTCCAGTCTTCTCATCAAATATCATTTGCTCTGATAAAGCATATCCTAGTGCCATACTTACACCACCGTGAACTTGCCCTTCTGCTAGCATTGGATTAATTATAGTTCCAGAATCATGAATATTATATATTTCTACTACGGTTATTTGACCAGTTTTTATGTCTACTTCAACCTCTGCAAAGGTTGCTCCATAAGCAACTACATTAGTCCTTATATTAACAGAAGTGTCACTAGTTATAGGAGAACTGTAAATCCTATCATAAAATGATTCTAACGCTATATGCTCAAGAGAACAGACAACTATACCCGTTGTTTTTTCAACTACATTACAATCAACTATATCCATTACCTCTGGATTGAGGCCATTTTTTCTGCTAGCAAACTGAAGAACTTTACTCTTTACCTCCATAGCAGCTTTTTTAACTGCAGCACCTGTAACAAAAGTTTGTCTTGATGCATAAGCACCTGTATCAAATGGAGTAATATCAGTATCTTGATTTGAAATTACATGAACCATATCAATTGGAATGCCTAAAACCTCTGAAGTCATTTGTGCAAATATAGTATCACTACCTTGACCAATTTCTGTAGCCCCGATTTGCAACTGTACTGAACCATCTTGATTCATCACAATCCTTGCACCTGCTGCTTCTAGAGCTACGGGATAGGTACCTGCAAAATAACTAAAACAAGCCATTCCCACTCCATGTCTTAAACTACCTATTTGATTTTTATATAGCTTTTTCTTTTCATTCCAATTTATTAATTCCATTCCCTTTTCAAGACACTGTGATAGTCCCATGGAGCGCACCACATTTTTGGAGGATGGATCTACATGATTTTGCTTCACCAAATTTTTCAATCTGAATTCCACAGGATCTATATTTAGTTCTCTAGCAATATCATCTAAATGACTTTCTAGAGCAAATGAAATTTGTGGAACTCCATATCCTCTCATAGCTCCTGCTACCGGCATATTAGTATATACAGTTTTAGGCTCATATTTTATAGCATTAAAATTATATAATGGTCTAAATTTACTCCCACAGCTCATGGTCACTGAATGTCCATGAGATGCATATGCTCCATTATTTACTAAGTTCTTTATATCTATTGCTAGTAACTTACCTTCCTTAGTAACTCCAGTTTTAAATGTAAATCGCATAGCATGACGAACCCTTGTGTCTATAAAACATTCTTCTCTAGTTAATGCATATCTAACTGGTCTTCCATTAACCGCAAGTGTCATTGCTGCAGTTAATGGCTCTATAACAACATCTTGCTTATTTCCAAATCCACCACCTATATATGGCTTTATAACCCTTATTCTTCCCCATGGCATCCCTAGTGCCTGTCCTACTATCCTTCTTACAATATGTGGTATTTGAGTAGAAGTTACTATTACAATTCTTCCATCTGACTCCATATAAGCATACGCACTATGATTTTCCAGATGACAATGTTGTACAGTACTAGTATTAAATTTACATGTAAATACTTTGTCAGCTTCTTTTAACTCTATTTCTACGTCTCCTACTTCATTGCCAAAAGAGCTAATAATATTATTTTGTCTTTCTTCATGTATTATTGGGGCACCTTCTTTTATAGCTTCTTCCTGATCCATTACAAATGGCAACACTTCATATTCTACATCTATAAGTTTTATAGCTTTTAGAGCTATTATTTCATCTATGGCCACAACTGCCGCCACTGGTTCTCCACAAAAGCGAACTTTATCAGTAATGATTAATCTATCTTCTACATCTCTATGTGCTTCATCAAAGGTCCAAGGATGTCCAGCCGTTGCAAATTTTATTTTTGGTAAATCTTGATAAGTAATTACTGCTTCAACACCATCTAAATTTTTTGCTTTAGAAACATCAATACTTCTTATTTTTGCATGGGCATAAGGACTTCTAAGCACCTTTCCTATTAGCATTTCCCTTTCAAAATAGTCATCAGCATACTTAGCCTTCCCTGTAACCTTTGCCACACCATCTAATCTAGATACACTACTACCTATTACCTTATAATTCATAATTCTCTTTAGCAAGATTATAATCCTACTAAAGCACCTCCCTTTATTCTTACTGATTAATTAGTCACAAAAATATATAACTATACAAGCTTTTTAGTGTTTTCTATAACTTTAACTCTCTACCTACGTAATTTCCTTTTTCATTACCTACCAATTTTCCATCCTTTATAATAAATCTTCCCCTTGAAATAGTCGTAATTACTTTACCTTTTACATCTAGTCCTTCATATAAATTGTAGTCACAATTGGAATGAGAGTATTTTATTTTATGTCTATCTAAAGGGTCAAATATTACAACATCAGCATCTGATCCTGGGAGTAACGTTCCTTTTTTAGGATATAAACCATGAATCTTTGCTGGATTCTTTGTAAATTTATCAATTATTTTATCACCAAACATTGTATACAATAAATTAAAAGAATATTCTATTCCACCTATTCCCATAGGAATTAAATCTAAAGTTGCTCTTGCTTTTTCATTAGATTTAAATGGACAATGATCAGTACCTATTACACTAACATGATCTATATTTTTTCTTAATTCATCAATTTCTTCTAAAGACCTAAGAGGTGGTGTTAAGGTATATAGAAAACCATCCTTTAATAAATAATTATCTTTAGATAAATAAAAATATTGAGGGCAGCTTTCTATAAATAAATTTTTATTTATTAAACTTTTATATAAGTCCGTAATTCGTCTTAAAGATTCTCCTGAACTAAGGTGCACAATATACATATACCCATCCATATTCTTAGTCATTTCAGCTAAAGTTAAAACTTCTGTAGTCTCACATAATGTGGGTCTATTTTCTTCATGGGATCTTACTGGAAACTTTCCCTCTCTGATTAGCTCTTCATTTTCACTATGAGACATAAGTATAACCTTCATTCTTTTCGAAATTTTCAGTAAATTACTGATAGTTCTTAATCCAGTTTTTCTATTACTGGAACTATAAGTAGTAAAGAATTTTATGCTACAAATTCCCCTCTTTTTAATCTCCTCAATAAATAGTTCTTCATTATCCTGAAAATTTGCAATAGTACTATGAAATCCATAATCTACAACAGAAACCTTTGCTTTTCTTTTTCTGTCTACAAAAGCTTTTTCTAACTCTTCAATATTTTTTACTGGATCTAAAAAATCTATAAATGTAGTAATTCCACCATATGCAGCTACTATAGAACCATTGTAAAAATCATCAGCAGAAACCTCATTACCCACCCTAAGCTGAAAATGTACATGAGGATCTATAAATCCTGGTAATACATAATTTCCTTTTGCATCATAAATATCTTTTGATAAGAAAATATCCTTTGACAGGTTTTTAATAATTCCATTATCAATGTACAAATTTCCTCTAATAAATTCCCCTTCCACATATATATTCCCATTGACTATGGCTAAATCATAACAATTCACAATATCAACCCCACATATTTGCTTTATAATAATATTTTACCATTATTTTCTTTTATTTACCATAAAATATTATTGTACTAATAGAAATTATTGATATGAAATATTAAATTAAATTCTCTAATATGGCTCTTGATAAACAGAGTTCTAAGCTTCAGAGGAAGTATTCCTCCCACGGAAGCTTAGAACTCGTTATCCAGGGACGTAGCAGCTCTTTGCTACCGCCTCGAAGAAGATGGAGTATTAGAGCTGGTAGTCATCGGATAAATATTTATTGTAATAGATTACATTTTTTTAAAATCCCACTATACAAATCTTTAAAAAAGTATTATACTGTTAGTGATTTGATGAATTATTGAAAATATTTTGTATATTTTCAATGTTAAACTTATTTAGTAAGGGGGTATTTTTTAAGTGTGTTGTAACTTAGAAAAAAATCAAATGTTTAAGGAATTAGAAGACTTTATTAATTCCTTACCTGTCAAAGATGGAGCTTTAATAGAGGTTTTGCATAAAGCTCAGCATATCTTTGGATATCTACCTAAGGAAGTTCAAACTTTCGTCGCTGATAAACTAAATTTACCTATATCTAAAGTTTATGGTGTTGTAACATTTTACTCATTTTTCACTACTGAACCTCGTGGTAAGAATGTAATAAATGTGTGCATGGGTACTGCATGTTTTGTTCGTGGTGCTGGAGATGTTCTTAAAGAATTTGAAAAAGAACTAGGTATTAAATCTGGACAAACTACAGAAGACATGAAATTTACACTAGGTTCTTTAAGATGTGTTGGTGCTTGTGGTCTAGCTCCTGTTTTAACTGTAAATGATAAGGTTTACGGTCACTGTACTCCAGACCAAGTAAAAAGTATATTAGCTGAATATGAGTAGAATTAGGAGGTAACAAAGTTGAATAAAATAAATTCCTTTGAAGAATTAAACAAAATTTATCAGGAATACAAATCATCCCTTGATATTAGAAAAGCAACTGGTATCGATGGCTTTGTTTGTGAAAAAAATAACTATAAAAAAGAAATACTTATTTGCGGAGGAACTGGGTGTAAGTCTGCACAAAGTGATTTAATTAAAGATAACCTTGAAAAAGAAATTAGTAAGTTAGATTTGGAAGATGAAGTATACGTTTCCATAACTGGTTGTTTTGGTTTCTGTGAAAAAGGTCCTATAGTAAAAGTTACTCCAGATGATGTGTTTTATGTTCACGTAACTCCTGAGGATGCTGAAGAAATCATAAATGAACATATTGTTAATGGAAATGTTGTACAAAGATTACTTTACGAAGAGCCAACTATAAAAGAAAAAGTTAAGACTCAAGATGAAATGACTTTCTATAAGAAGCAAGTTAGAATAGCTCTAAGAAATTGTGGATTAATAAACCCTGAAAATATTGATGAATATATTGCCGAAAAGGGATATCTAGCTCTTGGAAAATGTCTAACAGAATGCACTCCTGATGACGTAATAAATGTTATATTGAAATCTGGACTAAGAGGAAGAGGCGGCGGCGGCTTTCCTACCGGAAAGAAGTGGCAATTTGCAAAAGGCTATGATGCTGATCAAAAATATATTATTTGTAATGCCGATGAAGGTGATCCAGGTGCATTCATGGATCGTTCGATTTTAGAAGGAGATCCAAATAGTGTTCTTGAAGCTATGGCTATAGCTGGTTATGCTATAGGTGCTACTAAAGGTAATATATATATTAGAGCTGAGTATCCACTAGCAATTCAAAGACTTAGAATTGCTATAAATCAAGCTAGAGAATATGGACTCCTTGGTGAAAATATACTAAATTCAGGCTTTGATTTTGATATTGAAATTAAATACGGAGCTGGTGCCTTTGTATGTGGTGAAGAAACTGCTCTTATTCATTCAATAGAAGGTAACCGTGGAGAACCAACAAATAAACCACCATTCCCTGCTGAATCTGGACTTTGGAATAAGCCAACTTGCGTTAATAACGTTGAAACTTTAGCGAATATTCCAGCTATTATTAATAATGGTGCAGATTGGTTTAGTTCAATCGGCACTAAATCTTCCGCTGGTACTAAGGTTTTTGCTCTTGCTGGTAAAATTAATAACGTTGGTCTTGTAGAAGTGCCTATGGGAACAACTTTAAGAGAAATTCTTTTTGAAGTAGGTGGAGGAATTAAATTTGATAAAGAATTCAAAGCTGTTCAAACAGGAGGACCTTCTGGTGGATGTATTCCTAAAGAATTTTTAGATACTCCTATTGACTTTGATTCTTTAAGTGCTATCGGTTCTATGATGGGATCTGGTGGAATGATAGTAATGGATGAAGATAACTGTATGGTTGATATAGCTAAATTCTATTTAGAATTTACAAAAGAGGAGTCTTGTGGTAAATGTACACCTTGTAGGATTGGTAACACTCGATTACTTGAAATTCTTGAAAGAATATCAAAGGGCGAAGGTGATTTAAGTGATCTGGATAAGCTTCAAGAGCTTAGTAACACTATAAAAGATACTTCACTTTGTGCTTTAGGACAAACTTCTCCTAACCCTATTCTTAGTACAATGAAATATTTCTATGATGAATATAGAAGTCACGTTGTAGATAAGATTTGTCCAGCAGGAGTTTGTAAGGACCTTATGAAATTTGTTGTTACTGATAGATGTATTGGCTGTACTAAATGTGCAAGACAATGTCCAGTTGGCTGTATCGAAGGGAAAGTTAAAACTAAGCATGTAATTGACCATAGCAAATGTATTAAATGTGGTGCATGTAAATCTAGCTGTCCAGTTGATGCAATAGATCTAGTTTAATAATTTAAAAGAGGTGAAAGTATTGAGTTTAGTTACACTTAAAATAAATAATAAAGAAATATCAGTGGAGCAAGGAACCACAATTCTTGATGCTGCACGTAAGCTTAATATAAAAATTCCTACCCTTTGCTACCTAAATCTTCATGATAAAAAGACAACTAATAAACCTGGTTCTTGTAGAGTTTGTGTAGTTGAAGTAGAAGGAAGAAAAAATTTAGCACCATCTTGTTGTACAGCTGTTGCTCCAGGTATGGTTGTTAATACTAGTACTCCAAGAGTAATAGCAGCAAGAAAAACTATAATTGAACTTTTATTATCAGACCATTCTATGGATTGCTTAACCTGTCAAAAAAATTTAAATTGTGAACTCCAAGAGCTTGCTAGTACTTATGGAGTAACTAATTTAAAATATACTGGTTCAAAATCTGTAGCTGTAAAAGAACTTAAAAATCCATCTATAGTAAGAGATACTTCTAAATGTATTTTATGTAGAAGATGCGAAGCTGTTTGTAGCCAAGTTCAAAATGTTGGTGCAATTGGACCAATAAATAGAGGTTTTAATACCACTATAAGCACTGCATTCTTTGAAGAGCTAAATAATAGCGCTTGTACTTTATGTGGTCAATGTATAAATGTTTGTCCTACTGGGGCATTAATGGAAAAAGATAATACTATAGATGTATTAAACGCTATAGGAAATAAAGATAAATTGGTAGTAGTTCAAACTGCTCCGGCTGTTCGTGCAGCACTTGGAGAAGAATTTGGTATTAAAGAAGGTGCTGTTACTGGCAAGATGGTTGAAGCACTAAGAGAACTTGGTTTTGATAAGGTTTATGATACTGATTTTGCTGCAGATTTAACTATTATGGAAGAAGCTACAGAATTTCTAGGAAGGTATAAGAGTGGTGAAAATCTTCCTATGATTACTAGTTGTTGTCCTGGATGGATTAATTTCATAGAAAAACATTATGGAAACCTATTAAATCTTCCATCAACATGCAAATCTCCTCAACAAATGTGGGGCGCTATTGCAAAAACATACCTTGCTGAAAAACTGGGTATACCATCGGAAAAACTTTATGTTGTATCTGTAATGCCATGTGTTGCCAAAAAATCCGAAGCTAATAGAGAAGAATTTGTCAATGAAAATAATAATCCAGATATCGATGTAGTTATAACTACAAGAGAATTAGCTAAAATGATTAAACGCTCTGGATTAGAATTTGCTTCTCTACCTTCCTCTGATTTTGATACTATTATGGGTGAATCTACTGGTGCTGGAGTTATTTTCGGAACTAGTGGTGGCGTTATGGAGGCTGCTTTACGTACTGCTTATGAATGGATTACAAATAGCACTTTAGAAGAACTTGATTTTAAATCTGTTAGAGGCCTTGAAGGAATCAAAGAAGCTTCATTAATTATTGATGGTAACAAAATTAATATAGCTATTGTAAATGGACTTGCAAATGCAAAGAATTTGTTAGATAATATAGAAGATACATCTAAAAAATATCACTTCATTGAAGTTATGGCATGTCCAGGAGGATGTATAAACGGTGGTGGTCAACCATATTCTAATGAGCAATATTCATTAATAGAAAAAAGAATGAATGCTCTTTATAGTGAGGATGCTAATAAGGTTATAAGAAAATCTCATGAAAACCCTGAGATAATAAAGCTTTATGATGAATTCCTTGGAAAACCTAATGGAGAAAAATCTCACCATTTACTTCATACTCACTATATAAATAGATAAACACCTTAATTTAGTTATTAGTTATTAGTCCCTAACTAATATAAATATAAACATAAAAATGATGGTATAAATAACTTATTTATACCATCATTTTTATATAGTTCCTTATTTACAATTATAAAAATTAAAAACATATAAAGTAATATTATCCTAAGTTATAAAAGAATGTTACAAATACTGGAACTAAAGAACTTAATATAACTCCATTTATAAATGCTATTACAGCTATCTCTGGATTTGTTGCTTTAGCTATAAGTGGTAATGTTGTATCCATAGAAGTAGCTCCTGCAGGTGCTATGGCTGTGTAGCCATTCAGCTTTTTAGCTAATATTGGAATTAAAATAACTGTTATCATCTCACGGAATACATTTGTTAAAAATGCTATAGCTCCTAAAGTATCTCCACCCATTTCTTTAAGCATTACTCCTGATAAGCTATACCATCCAAATCCTGAACCTATAGCTAAGCTCTCATTAAGAGCCATATTAAATAGGAATCCTACTAAAAGTCCTCCTAGTAAACTACCTACAATTCCTCCAAATGGTACTAACAAAACCTTAAATCCTGCCTTTTTTAGATCTTTAAATATGGTCTTGTTGCCACCTACATCTATACCAACTAAAAAGATTAAAACAAATAATGAAATGGATGCAAGATTATCAATACTACTCATTATTTCTGGTGGAAACACAAAATAACCACAACCCATTCCAACTAATATAGATACTATTATTATGTACGTCATATTACTTGTCCTCCCCACATGCCTCATTTAAAAGCTCACTACACTCTTCAATTACAACATTTTCATCTTCTACAATCTCTGCATTTAAAATTTCACTATGAAATTCAGTAACCACTTTTTCATTTTCTATTATTTCCGCATTTAAGATTGATTCTTCCTTGGGTAATTGATTTTCTTTAGGCATAAACTTTTCTGATAAAATGTACACAAGTACTATACTTACACCTATTGTAGCTACTGCAAATAAAAAAGACTTTAACCCTATGGTCGGAAGATTTTTTATTATGCCCTTATCAGCTCCTATAGAAGCTCCCATAGAAAATAATAAGAATATTACACCAAGTTGTTGTAATTTACCATTTATAATTTTCCCCTTCTCACCTAATTTTAGAAAGTACCCTACAATGGCACCGAGTATTAATGCAATTAAAATTTCCATATGTCCCCCTCCTCTACCACGTTATTATATCATAGATTTGGAAACAGTTACATTATATTTAGATTATTTTTATTATATTTAACTTTATACCTTTATACATGAAATTATTTGTAATAATAATGATAAATATATTTAATCTTGAATATATATAGGAATATATTAAAAATTGATAAATAAGGAGTTATAATATGAAGAACATCTTTATGCCCTACTATATTAACGGTGATACTATTAGAGATATGTATAAAATTGCTATAAATCGATATGAAAACATTGAAATAAGTGGAAAAAGAGAAGAAACTACAATTCAAGCTACTCTACCATTGTCCGAACTAACTTGTGGAAAAATCATTCAAGGTTCAGCTACAGTGACTTTATCTAAAAGTACTCAAAGAAAATCAATAGATGAAATAGAGAATTCATCTATTAATCTATTTATAAATCTAGAAACTTTATTAAATCGAAACAATGCAATCAAATCTTTAAAAATATATAGTGACCTGAATACAATTTCTCCTGGAGATATTGTAGAATTACAGTGTACTATAGAAAAATCAGATAGCACTTTAGAACTTTTAAGAAATACACTAGAATTACTTGAGTTTCAACAAATAACTTCTGATATAGATAATACCTCTATGATTAATTGGATAAAAAGAAATATAAAATCTTTAACAGAAGATAAAGTATTAAAATATCCTGCCTCCCTTCCTTTTGATTCTAATTCTTTAGTCATTACTTCTGTTTGTAGTAAACATGCATCTATGGACATAGAGTGTTATATTGGTAGACCTTGCACAATTGTTGGTGAAATAGCAAGTTATGACTATCCCCAGTCAAATCATAATATTATTGATAGTAACCCTTTAGTATCTAAATTATTATGGGATTTTATTACATCTCATAGCAACTATAAAGACTTTGTTTCTCATTTAAACTATAATAATGAATTTCCTTCTGATAAGAAAGTGTTGGAAATTGTACCTTTTATAATTTATATGTAATAAATATCTTGTTTTAGTAATATTTGTAGATTATACTAATATTAATAATTATATCTATTAATATTAGGGGGATTTATATGGACAAGTATTTTAAACTTACTGAAAACGGAACTAACGTAAAGCGTGAAATTGTTGCTGGAATTACCACTTTTCTAACAATGGCTTACATTATTGCTGTAAATCCTAATTTCCTTAGTACAGCTATGGGTGATGGTACTGCTGGAGCACTTGTAACTGCTACATGTCTAGCTGCGGGACTTACTACTATACTCATGGGACTATATGCTAATGCACCTTTTGCACTGGCATCTGGTATGGGACTTAACGCCTTCTTCGCATTTACAGTATGCGGTGCCATGGGTGTTCCATGGCAAGTGGCACTTACTGCTGTTTTTGTAGAAGGTATAATTTTCATTATACTTTCTGTAACTAGAGTGCGTGAAGCTGTAGTTAATTGTATCCCACTTACAATGAAGTACGCTGTTACTGCTGGTATTGGACTTTTTATTGCTTTTATAGGTTTAACAGGTGCCGGTATTGTAGTGTCTAATGAAGCTACCCTTGTATCTCTAGGTTCTATGATAGCTCCTGGTGCTATAATCGCAGTTATTGGCATTCTTATTATAGCTATTTTGAACTCTAAAAATATCAAAGGAGCTATGCTTTGGTCCATTCTGATTTGTTCTATAATTGGTTGGATATATGCAGTTATAAATCCTGAAGGAGCTACCGCCGCTGGCATATATCTTCCAAATGGATTATTCAAATATGAATCTATCAAATCAATTGCCTTCAAGCTTGACTTCTCTGTATTCACTAATAGCTCAGCTATTCTTAATTTTATAACAATTTGTCTTACTTTCTTATTCGTAGACTTCTTTGATACTGTTGGTACATTAGTTGGAGTATGTTCTAAGGCTAATATGCTAGATAAAGATGGTAATGTGCCGATGGCAAAGAAAGCTCTACTTGTAGATGCTATAGGAACCACCTTTGGTTCTTTAGTTGGAGTTTCAACCGTTACTACTTATGTAGAAAGCGCAGCTGGAGTTAGTGAAGGTGGAAGAACTGGGTTAACAGCTGTTACTACAGGTATTCTATTCTTATTGGCAATGTTTCTATCTCCAATATTTATAGCTATACCAGGTTGTGCTACAGCTCCTTGCTTAATTTGGATTGGTTTTATGATGCTAGAAAGTGTTATGAAAATAGACTTTACCGATTTTACTCAAGGCTTCCCTGCATTCATTACTATAGCCTCAATGCCATTATGTTATAGTATCGGTGATGGTCTTACCCTTGGAATTCTTTCATATACATTAATAAACTTATTAAATAACATATTTGGTAAGAAAGAAACTAAAAAACCAATCTCAATAGTAATGTATATTCTATCCATCATATTTATACTAAAACTTATATTTATGTAATTTATGTTTTAGTTATCATTAATTTAAAAAGGTAATCACCGAAAATTTTTCAGTGATTACCTTTTGTTTATATCTATATATCCATAAGATTTCTTCTATAATTCATATATAATCTTCTTAGGATTCTCATATCTTCATCTACAATTAATTGTAACTCAGATAATTCCTTATAATTTTTATCATTAATTGCTTCTCTCATTTGAGTAAATAAGCTTCTACTTACATAATTATCTTTCATAAGTTTTTCTCTTAGCTTATTTATTTCACTCCATTTTTCAAGATCATACTCCATAAAATCATCGCCATTAGATCTTCTAATGTTTCTAATTTCATTAGAATAGTTTGGAAGAATTCTATGCTCTAACTCAGTAGTCCATCTTTCAAGTACAGCTTCCTTATATCCTTTAATTACTTTATTAGTTATTACTCCATCTTTAGTTAAAACATGTACTCTCGATTCATCATCAAAAGCTAATAAATTTTCATATACAGTACTTGGAGCCTTACCAAAATACTCTTCTCTTTCTTCCTCTGTATAGAATTCAAATACATCTTCTTCACTTCTATAACATCTGCCTTCCTCTAGGTAAGAAGTTTTTTCCCCTGGTTTTTTAGAAAGTTCTGCTAAAAGTTCTTCTCTACTTTTATTATTTGTAACTACATAGCTTATTCCATCTACCATAGATATTATAACTGAAGATAATACTAAATAAATATTTGTATTAGGATTTGGTGATCTCAACTCAAACCTAGTAGCCATTGGATTAATTGCATCTCTCACTAGTCCAACAAGAATAGTTCTATTTCTTGAAGGCACATCTTTAGTAAATCCTAAGGAAGTTACTATACATACTGGTGCTTCAAAGCCTGGTTTTAATCTTTGTAATGCATCATAATTTGAAGAAACAAAGGGGTTTATTACTTCATAATTCTTTAATACTCCCATTATTGCTCCATATCCTACTTCACTTAAAAAGTCTTTTTCAGCATAACTGTGGAACAAATTCATCATCTTACCATTTTTAAGCTTTAAAGTAACGCCTACATGTAAATGTTCTCCATTTCCTGCTACCTCTTCAATTGGTTTAGCTTGGAATGTGACTTCAAGACCATTTTTTCTAAAAGTTTCTTTTATTAAACCTCTTACCAAAAGTTCATTATCACAAGTTTGAAGGGCTGTAGAAAACTTCCAATCCACTTCTAATTGTTCCATTATGTGAGTTAGAACTCCAGACTCAGATAGTTTAGCTTTAACTCCCCCTACTTCTTTATGACCCATTTCTGGTTCTAGTCCATATTTAGCTAATAAATCTAAAGATTTTTCCAGTGCTGTTCTTACAGGACCCTTAGTTCTCTTCCAGTACTGCTCCTTTAATACTTGGGAAGTGGATAATTCTTCTATTTCAGCTAATTCATTTGGAGTATTTACCCAAAACTCTAATTCTGTAGCTGCTGTAATACTTACGTCCTCTATTTCATCATAGTTTATGTCAAAGTTAGTTAAAAATTGTGGATTTTCTTCAAATAACTTCATCATAGAAGCTCTAAAGTGATCTACAGAATTTTTTAGTATGTACCTAGAATCTACGGCAACATCTTCATGGTATAAGTGACATGGCATTCTAATAGTTCCTACTGGTTTATTTGTTTCTTCATCTATATAATCATAATTATAATCTACATACCAATTACAAGTTAAATCAACCTTCATATCTACCTTTGCATTATTAAGGGTAGCTATTCCCGGTAATATTACAGATGATCCATCAGTCTGGACAGCTGTACCATGTAAAAATGTCTCAATATCTTCTATGAAATTTTTAACAGGAATTTTTTCGTCTGTATCATTACCTAAAAAGTCAATACCAACTAGAGAAACAAATCTTATTTCCTTATGCTGCTGAAGTATTTTTAGTAACTCCTCTTTATTTTGTTTATTAGTAGGTATTACAAATAATAAACTCATATAATATAAGCCCCCTTTTATAATTGTGTTCAATATTTGCATTATAGCATAATATAAAAACATTGAATATAATTAATTTTGTTAACAATAAGTTAATATATATAGTTTTTTTTCGACCTTTTATTAAAAATATATTAATTTTTTACTTTTTGTTAATATATAATCCTTTACATCGCAAGTTAAACCTTTTCACTTTACGTAAAATATATAATTAACCCAGTATAAAATTTACCTAAATATTTTAATGTTTATAATATTTTTTTTCATTCAAATTATTCTTTCTATTAATTATACAATTTATATAAATTATAGAACTCTAAAATTACTCAGTATATTGACATAACTTTAATAGAATTATACTATTAATTTATTGGCTAAAGTTGACTAAATTTAGTAAATATATAGTTTATATTAGAAATTAAGGAGAATACATTTATGAAATTATTATTTTTCGATACTGAAACTACTAGTATAAAACCTGGTAATATATGTCAATTATCATATATTACTGTTGATACTAGCACAAAACCTCAAACAACAGTAGGTAAAAATTATTTCTTTACTGTAGAAGAAATGAGTGAAAGTGCTCAAGCTATACATGGCTTTTCTTTAGAAAAACTCTACGAACTGAGTAATGGAAAATATTTCGAAGATACTTATGAGGAATTTATAGATGATTTTATCAATAGTGATATAATTATTGGACACAATGTTCAATTTGATATTAAATTTTTAAAAAGCGAACTAGAATTTTTAGATATTCCTTTTAATCCTAAAGGTTCATTTTGTACTATGTCATATTATAAAGAAATATGTAAAGCTACTAATTCTAGAGGATTATTAAAAAATCCTTCTCTTGGAGAAGTGATAAACTTTTTAAACCTTAAGGAAGATTTTCTTCAAAATAAATGTACTTCTCTATTTGGTGAGACATCTGGCTATCATGATGCAAGATTTGATACAACTTGTACTTATATGTTAGTAATTCAAGGAATAAAAACTGGATTAATTCCTCCAAAATTTTTTACTAATATGTTACAATTTAAGTAATACTGTGAAGTAAAACTTTTATTTTAGGAGTGATTTAAATGATAGCTATTAAAAATGTTACTATCCACACTATGACGGAAGATGAAATTATCAAAAATGGTGTTATACTAATTGATAATGGCAAAATATGCAACCTTGGTTCAAACATAGCAATTCCTGAAAACATAGAAATTATCGATGGAAAAAATGGCTTTTTAATGCCAGGTATTATTGATGCTCATTGTCATATTGGAATGTGGGAAGATGGATTAGGATTTGAAGGTAGTGATGGAAATGAAACTACTGATCCAGTTACGCCTCATCTTAGAGCTATAGATGCAATAAATCCTGTGGACAAATGTTTTCAAGAAGCATTAGAGGCTGGTATTACAACTGTAGCAACTGGTCCTGGAAGTGCTAATGTAATAGGTGGAACCTTCGCAACTATGAAAACTTATGGGAAAACTATAGATGATATGGTTATTAATGAGTGTACCGCTATGAAATCTGCTTTTGGAGAAAACCCTAAGCGAGTTTATAGTGGTAAAAAAGTTACTCCAAGTACTAGAATGGCTACTGCAGCTATCCTTCGTGAAAATTTAATAAAAGCTAAAAATTATGTAGAAAAACAAGAAGCCTTCAAAAATGGTAATGCTAAAGCTCCAGACTTTGATATGAAGTTAGAAGCCTTAGCAAAGGTCATTAGAAAGGAAATTCCATTGAAATCTCATGCTCATAGAGCTGATGATATTCTTACTGCTATTAGAATAGCTAAAGAATTTGATTTAGACCTTTCTTTGGAACATTGTACTGAAGGACATTTAATAACCGAAAGCCTTAAAGATGAACATATAAAATCTATAATTATAGGTCCAAGCTTATCTGATAGAAGTAAAGTGGAACTGAAAAATTTAACATTTAAAACTCCTATGATTTTAAACAAAGCTGGAATAAAAGTTTCCATTATGACAGATCACCCTGTAATTCCACTTCAATATATATCTCTATGTGCTGCCCTTGCTGCTAGAGAAGGAATGGATGAAGAAGAGGCTTTAAGATCTATTACCATAAATCCAGCTCGTGCAATAAATGCTGATCATAGAGTTGGTAGTATTGAAATAGGAAAAGATGCAGACATTATAATATATAATGGACATCCTTTTGATCTTAGAAATACTGTTAAACTTGTAATGATTGATGGTAAAGTAGTTAAAAATCAACTTTAATTTAATTAATCATTAATTTAAGTATATAAATAAAATATAACAGAATATTATTAGGGGGATTCCTTATTTAGAATATACCTAGTTACATTGATATGTAGCTAGGTATATTCTATTATTACATATTATTCCACTTATCTTTACAATTCTACCATAACTTACATTTACAAATCTTAGGTTAATTTGTGGACTTTAGTCTTAAATTTTGTATAATACTAATTACAGCATGAAACAATCTTTTTATAGATAAAACCTTATTCTTTAATCATTTTATATTGTATATATTAAATTCTATTTTATAAAAAAATATATACAAATTTTAAGGAGGTAAGATTATTGATAGATAACATTAAAAAGAATTTAATTATTATTCCTTTAAGTATTTTAGTATTATCAATTGTAGCTTTAATTTTATTAAATATAGGTGCAGCTACAATCCCCTATAAAACATATTCAGATTTTTTACTGGACTTAGAAAGTAATAATATATCTAAAGTATCCATGTCTCAAACACCTAAAATTACTGTTATAGATAAATTTGGAAATAAATATTCTACAGATAATCCTAATAGTAATACTCTTAAAGAAACTCTTTTAAAAGAAGGTATTACAGTTGAAAGTTCTTCCACTTTACCAACAAATCAACGTATAGCAGTTATATTCCTCAGTCTTTCTGCTGTAACTACTATATTTATGACTATAAAAAGGAATAGTTCTGGTGGAACAATGACTTCTATTTCTGCAATTGATGGACAAAGTGTTTCTAAGGATAAATTTAGCTTTAATTCTGTAGCCGGTAATGATGAAGCTAAAGAAAGTTTAAAGGATATAGTAGATTTTCTTAAAAATCCAGAAAAATATGCTTCTTACGGCGCAAGAATGCCTAAAGGTGTAATTCTTTATGGAGATCCCGGAACTGGGAAAACTCTATTAGCAAAAGCTATAGCTGGTGAAGCTAATGTTCCTTTCTATGCTGTATCTGGTTCAGACTTTGTTCAGATGTATGTTGGAGTAGGTGCAAGTAGAATTAGAAATTTATTCAAGAAAGCTAAAACTCATGGTAAAGCTGTTATTTTTATTGATGAAATCGATGCTATAGGTAAACAACGTAGTTCTAATAAATCTGGTAATTCTGATGAAAAGGATCAAACCTTAAATGCTCTTCTAACTGAGATGTCGGGATTTAAAGAAAGTGAAGGTATTGTAGTTATAGCAGCTACTAATAGACTTGATATATTAGATGAAGCTCTTTTAAGACCTGGTAGATTCGATAGGCATATAGAGGTATCTCTTCCAGATATTAATGCAAGAGAAAAAATATTAAATCTTCACTTTAAAAATAAACCAGTAAGTGATATGAATATAAGAGATATCGCACATAATACAGCCTATTTTTCTGGTGCTAAATTGGAAAATTTAGTGAATGAAGCTGCTATAATTGCATGCAAAGAAGATGCTCCATATATCACTGGTGAACATATGGATAAAGCCTTTTCAATAGTAGTAGCTGGTCATGAAAAATTAGATAAAGAATCTCTTAAAGAAGAAGATATGAAAATTACTGCTTATCATGAAGTTGGACATGCATTGATTTCCCACTTAAAAGTTCCAGAAGAAAAAATCTCTAAAATAACTATAATCCCTACCTCTAAGGGTGCAGGTGGATACACTTTAACTATAGGTGAAGATAACACCTACCATAATCTAGATTATTTAAAAAGAAAAATCATGGTTTTATTGGGTGGAAGAGCTGCCGAAGAAATTATCTTTGGCGAAGAAAAAATAACTACTGGAGCCTTCAATGATTTAAAGAAAACTACCAATATAGTTAATAATATGGTATGTGAATATGGTATGGGAAAATCTCTAGGTCTTTTAAGACTTTCAGAAATGCAAGGAATACCTACTGATTATTATACTACAGTAGTACTAGAAGAGTGTAAATCTGTACTGGATGAATTGTATGAAGAAGTTAAAAACACCTTAAATAATAATTTAGATTTATTAGTTAAGCTATCTGAAGAATTACTTTTAAAAGAAACTCTATATACTGATGACATTCTTAATCTAATATATGGTAAAACAAGCTAATCTATGTACAATATTCTTTGAACCTAGGGGTATTTCCTTAGGTTTTTATTTTAATTCTAATTATTGGTGTATCATTAGAATACTTGTACTTATATATATAAAAAGGCATGAAACCATTTTAATTTTTTAGGTTTCATACCTTTTTATATTTTATATAGGTAATATTACATGTTATATACTAGATAAGTTTTACCTGAAATTAAAGCTTATTTAGTTATATATCGTTTAAAATGCTATTGTAGCTTAGATAGTTCTACTGCAAGTTTTGCTCCAACCTTAGCATTATTAAATACTAATTGAATGTTAGATTCTAAACTTGATCCACCTGTAATCTCTTTAACCTTAGAAAGTAAGAATGGTGTACTCTCTTTTCCTACTATTCCTTTCTCTTCCGCTTCCTTAACAGCTGTTTCTATAGCATTATTAATTGTATCATAATCCATTTCAAATTCTTCTGGTATTGGGTTTGCAACAACCATACCACCCTCTAAACCTAAATCCCATTTAGCCTTTAATGCTTTTGCAAGGATTTCTTCACTATCCACTTTATAGTCTACTTTAAATCCAGATTTTCTTGTGTAGAATGCCGGTAATTCTTCTGTTTGGAATCCTACTACAGGTACTCCCTTAGTTTCTAGGTATTCACGAGTTAACCCTATATCAAGAATAGATTTACATCCAGCACATACTACAGCTACGTCAGTCATAGCTAATTCTTCAAGGTCAGCTGATATATCCATAGTCTGTGCAGCACCTCTATGAACTCCTCCAATTCCACCTGTAGCAAATACCTTAATTCCAGCAAGTGCTGCAATAATCATTGTAGATGCAACTGTAGTAGCTCCATTTAGTTTATTAGCAACTATAAAAGGTATATCCCTTCTGCTAGTTTTTATTACTCCAGAAGTTTTTCCTAAAAATTCAACTTCTTCAGTTGTTAATCCAACTTTTAATTTTCCTTCAAGAATAGCTATAGTTGCTGGGATTGCTCCATTTTCTCTAATTATGCTTTCCACTTTTAATGCAGTTTCTACATTTTTAGGGTAAGGCATTCCATGAGAAATTATAGTTGATTCTAAAGCAACTACTGGCTTTCCTTCCATTAATGCTGCTTTTACCTCTGGGTTTATATCTAAATATTTTTCTAACATTATTTAATCTCCTCCAATTTTTTATTTATATTTTCCAAAGACATATTTGGATTAATAGTATCTTTATGAGTAATTGCCAGTGAAGAACAAGCTGAAGCAACCTTCAAAGTATGTATTAAATCAAAATTATTCATACTTGAGTATACTAATCCAGCAACAAAAGCATCTCCTGCACCATTAGCATTGACAACTTTAACTTTGGGTGGAGTAAATAATCCTTTACTTATCCCATCATTATAATATACTCCTTCTTCACCTAGACTTATAAATACATTTTTTACACCTAAGTTTAAAAAGTAATCACTAACTTTTTCTACCTCATCCATAGTACTAATTTTCATTCCAGATAAAATCTCAGCTTCAATTTTATTAGGTTTTATTGTATGAAACTTATGAATGATGTCCTTTACCTTAACTGCCTTAGATGATGATACTGTATCTAAGAAAAATTTTGTATTTTTAAAGTTATTAACTACATACTCTATTACTTCCTTAGGAATATTAGTGTCTATAATACATATTCTAGAACTTTCAATTACTGATTTTTTAGTTTTAATAAATTCTATGGTCATCTTATCATAGATATCCATGGATGAAATTGCTACCTTCATATCTCCAGAATAATCAAGAACAGACATATATACAGATGTAGATTCTCCATCTAATTTAAGGCTATGTTCTAAATCTAAACCAATTTCTCTGCCTTCATCTATAATCTTACGACCATAAATATCATTACCAATAACAGAAATTAGTTTTGTAGAAACTTCTAATCTACACAAATTTTCACCTATATTCCTACCAACCCCACCTAAAGAAAATTTTATATTTCCAGGGTTAGAATCATTAAGTCTTAACTCATCATTAGAAAATCCTACTATATCTATATTAGTTCCTCCTATTATAGACACAAAATTTTCTTTACTCATTACATATCCTCTACCTGAGATATATCCTTTTTTTATAAGGTTTCCTATATGTACTCCTACAGATGACCTAGTAATCTTAAGAATATCTGCTATTTCATTTTGAGATATTAAGGGGTTATCCTTTATAAGATTTAATATTTCTTCTTCTCTATTTGTCATCATTTTCTCCTCTTAATATTTGCTTATTTTATAAAGATTTGCTTACTTAATTTTAGCATACTATAAAAATTAATGCAATAATATTTTATCCAAAAATTTTAATGCAATAAATTTATATTTATTTTTTCTCACTATAATATTCCTTAAAATTTGTAATTTATTACGAGTATGGAATTATATTATCTAAAATTATGTAAGTAATACCTTAATATTAGACAATGTATGCATTATTTTCTATTTAATTTTTAATTTATCCCCTATAGTTTTAATTATTCTTAAATCATATAAACAATTCAATATATTGCACCATAAAGATTTTCGAGTTATAATAAAGTTTGTACTATAGGAGTCATTAATACAATGTCTTTATAATTTATACTATAGGAATGGAGGAATATTATGGGACTATTAACTTTTAAACGAGGCATTCATCCGCCTCACGGAAAACATTTTTCAGAAAAAAAAGAAATTGAAACCTATCTTCCAAAGGGTGATTTAGTGTTCCCTATGAGCCAACATATAGGGGCTCCATGTGAACCTATTGTAAAAAAGGGAGATAAAGTTGTAGTTGGACAAAAAATTGGTGCAAGCACATCTTTTGTTTCATCTAATATCTATTCTAGTGTATCTGGAATAGTTAAAAATGTAACACCTATGCTTACATCAAATGGTTCAAAGGCTATGAGTGTTATTATTGAAAACGATAATACCTATGAAGAAATAGCCTATACACCACACGAAAATTATAAGAATTTATCTAAAAATGAGCTATTAGATATAATTCAAGAAGCTGGTATTGTAGGTCTTGGAGGTGCATGCTTTCCAACTCATGTAAAGCTAAATCCACCAAAAGAATGCAATATTGATACTATTGTTATCAATGCAGCTGAATGTGAACCTTACTTAACTTGTGACCATCAGTTAATGCTACAATATTCTAATGAGATAGCTGAAGGTTTAGAAATCCTTTCTCAAATGTTTCCTGAAGTAAAAATCTTCTTAGGTATTGAGAACAACAAAAGTGATGCTATAACAATAATGAAAGCAGTTGTAGAACCTATTAAAAATGTTGAAATAGCAGAACTTAAAACTAAGTATCCACAGGGTGCAGAAAAACAGTTAATCTATTCTGTTACTAAAAGAGAAGTTCCAACAGGAAAACTACCTGCAGATGCTGGTTGCATAGTTCAAAACGTAGCTACTATTTTTGCTATAAGAGAAGCAGTTATTCTTGGCAAACCACTTACTGAAAGAATAGTTACTGTTACTGGAGGTGCAATAAAAACTCCAAAAAACCTAAGAGTTAAATTTGGTACAAGCTTGAGAGAACTTGTTGATTATTGTGATGGATTTAACGAAGAGCCTGTTAAAGTTCTTAGCGGTGGTCCAATGATGGGAACTGCACTATTTACTTTAGACATTCCTGCAATAAAAGGTACTTCTGGTATACTTTGCTTAACAAAATCAGAGGCTGTGCCTACTGTTGAATCAAACTGTATCAGATGTGGAAAATGCGTTAATGCATGTCCAATGTTCTTGCTTCCAAATAAACTTAATGCTCAAGTTGTAAGAGGCGATTATGAGAACTTTGAAAAGTTTGGTGGACTTAACTGCATTGAATGTGGTGCTTGTAGCTATTCTTGCCCTGCTAAGAGAAATTTAACTCAAACTTGCAAAGAGGGTAAAAAAAGAGTTATAGCTAATAAAAAGAAAAAGTAGAGGTGAACATAATGTCTGGAAATTTATATAACGTATCGGTATCGCCACATATCAAATCTAAGGAAACAGTATCAACTGTAATGAGAGATGTACTAATCGCTTTAGTACCAGCTACTGTAGCAGGTATTTATTTCTTTGGGAAAGAAGCAGCCTTAGTTATGATAACAGCTATTGTTTCTGCAATGCTAAGCGAATACTTATTTAATAAAATAACTAAAAGACCAAATTCATTAAAAGATTTAAGTGCAGTTATTACTGGATTACTACTTGCTTTTAACTTGCCTCCTACACTTCCTCTTTGGATGGTTGCTGTTGGTAGTGCATTTGCTATCATTGTTGTTAAATGTTTTTTTGGCGGTCTTGGTCAAAATATTATGAACCCAGCCCTTGCTGGAAGAGCATTCTTACTTGCTGCATACCCAAGTCAAATGACTGAATGGACTATAGATGGTGTAACTAAAGCTACTCCACTTGCTATACTTCGTAATGGTGGTGGATTACTTCCTGATACTCTAGATGCATTCCTTGGAACTAACTTAGCTGGATGTATCGGAGAAGTTTCTGCTTTTGCCCTACTTATTGGTGGAGCTTATCTATTATATAGAAAAGTTATAACATGGCACATTCCTGCTACGTATATTGGTACAGTTTTTGTAATCACTACAGTATTAGGTAGAGATGGATTTATGCAGGGAAATGGAATATATGAAATATTTATAGGTGGATTAATGCTTGGTGCTATATTCATGGCTACTGATTATACTACATCTCCTATGACTAGAAAAGGTCAAATCATATTTGGTGTTGGTTGTGGTTTATTAACATCATTAATTCGTTTATACGGTGGTTATGCAGAAGGTGTTTCTTACTCAATCTTAATAATGAACTTATTAGTTCCAATGATTGATAAATGGACGAATCCACGTGTGTTCGGAGGTGCAAAATAATGAAAGAAAATTTAAAATTAGGAGGAATTCTGCTTGCAATTACTGCAATTGCTGGTCTAATCCTTGCCTTTGCTTATGATATTACTAGAGCACCAATTGAAGCTAAAGCTAAAGAGGACCAAGCTGCTGCTATGAAAGTTGTCTTAGAAGCAGAAGAATTTTCAGAATTAACAGATGGTATTGCCGATGAAAACGTAACAGGTATATTTCAAGCTAAGACTAGTGGAACTGATGCTGGTTATGTATTTCAAGTTAACTCATCAGGCTATGGTGGAAAAATTGAATTAATGGTTGGTATCGATGCTGAAGGAGCTGTTTCTGGTATTACAATTTTAAGTCATACTGAAACTCCTGGACTTGGTTCTAAAGCAAAGGATGATCCTTCTTTCGCAGCACAATATAAAGGTCTTTCTTCTGAAAAGGAACTTACTGTCGGTTCAGATATTCAAGCAATTACTGGTGCAACAATTACTTCTAAAGCAGTAACTACTGGTGTAAATACTGCTATAAATTACTACAATACTAACTTGAAAGGAGCAAAGTAGAATGAAAGAATTAGTTAATAGATTAAAAACAGGTATTATTACCGAAAATCCAGTTTTCATACAAGTACTAGCTATGTGTCCTACTCTTGCTGTTACAAGTAGTGTAAAGAATGCGGCAGGTATGGCTCTTGCTGCAACAGTAGTATTAATAGGCTCAAATGCTGTTATCTCTTTGATTAGAAAACTCGTTCCTGATAAAATCAGAATACCAGCTTATATCGTAGTTATCGCTACCTTCGTTACTTTAATACAGTTCTTATTACAGGCTTATATTCCTGATTTATATAAATCTCTTGGAATATTCTTACCTCTTATAGTAGTTAACTGTGTTATCTTAGGTAGAGCTGAAGCATATGCATCAAAAAATAAAGTAATACCTTCAATTTTTGATGCTATTGGAATGGGACTTGGGTTTGGACTTGCTATAGTTGTATTAGCAACCTTTAGAGAAGTTCTTGGTAATGGAACATTCTACGGAATGCAATTCCTACCAAAATCTTATGTTCCAGCTATGGTTATGACATCTGCTCCTGGAGCTTTCATAACTCTTGGTATACTTTTAGCATGCTTGAATCAATATAAGATTTCAAAAGCTAAAAAATCTGAAACTACAAAATAAGGAAGGTGAAGTTTAATGAAAGAATTATTTACTATATTTATAGGAGCCCTTTTAGTTAACAACGTAATATTAGGGCAGTTTCTAGGTATATGTTCCTTCCTTGGAGTTTCTCAAAAAACAGAAACTGCTAAAGGTATGGGTGCAGCTGTTACCTTTGTAATGTTACTAGCTACTCTTATTACCTTCGTGGTAAATAAGTTAATTTTAATTCCTTTCCATATGGAATATCTATCAACATTAGCTTTTATTCTTGTTATAGCAGCATTAGTACAATTTGTTGAGACTGTTATTAAGAAAATCCAACCAGGTCTTTATAGATCTCTAGGTATCTTCTTACCTCTTATCACAACTAACTGTGCAGTACTTGGTGTTGCTGTTACAAATATAGATAAAGGTTATGGATTAGCTCAATCACTATCTAATACTATTGGATCAGCTCTTGGATATGTACTTGCTATAGTAATCCTTGCAGGTTTAAGAGAGAGAATGGAAGATAATACTGATATGCCAGCTGCTTTTAGAGGATTACCAATTTCTCTAATAACAGCTGGATTAATGGCTATTGCTTTCTACGGATTCAGTGGTCTAGTTTAAAGGAGGGAATTTAAATGGATTTATCAAATTTAGTGGCTCCTGTAGTCAGCCTTGGTGGTCTTGGATTAGTATTTGGAGCACTATTAGGATATGCAAGCAACAAATTTAAAGTAGAAGTTGATGAAAGAATCCCTCTAGTAAGAGAATGTTTACCTGGTGCAAACTGTGGTGGATGTGGATTCGCTGGATGTGATGCTTATGCAGAAGCTGTAGTTATGGGTACAGCTGCAACTAACAAATGTAGCCCTGGAGGTGCTGAGGCAGTTGAAAAGATATCTTCAATTCTTGGAGTTGAAGCATCAACAGCTGAACCAATGGTAGCTTTTGTAAGATGCAAAGGAACTTCTGATGTTGCAAGAGAAAAATATAACTATGTAGGAATTCTAGATTGTAACCAAGCTTCCGTAGCCCCTGGTGGTGGTTCTAAAGCTTGTGAATTCGGATGCTTAGGTCTAGGTTCTTGTGTGAAGGCTTGTGAATTCGGTGCACTATCCATAGTTAATGGTGTAGCTTCTATAGATGAAGAAAAATGTGTAGCTTGTGGTGCTTGTATATCAGCTTGTCCAAAAACATTAATTCATCTTGTACCTAAAAAATCTAAGGTTAGAATAGACTGTAATAACAAAAATAAAGGTAAAGAAGTTATGGATGTTTGTGATGTAGGATGTATCGGTTGTGGTATCTGTATGAAAAACTGCCCTAAAGATGCAATCGAGATAGTAAATAATATTCCAGTATTTGATTACACAAAATGTGTTAGTTGTGGAATATGTGCAAATAAATGTCCAAAGAACTCCATATTAAACCTTAGAAAACCTGTATTAAAAAAAGAAGCAGTACCATCTCCTGCTAAGCCAGCTAGTGAAGCTACTTCTTCTGAAAATAACAATGCTACAGTATAAATAAATTTAATTTTATGTTATAATATAGAAGGCTTTTTAGCCTTCTATATTTATTTGGAGGTGATTTCGTGCAAGAAGAAGGTATTATAAAGAAAATTAATGGAGATATAGCTACTGTTGCTTTTGTAAAAAAAGGTGGTTGTGGTGGTGGATGTTCCTCTTGTAAATCTGGATGTCCTAAAGATACTATATTGGTAGAATTAAAAAATACAGAACACGCTACTGTTGGTGAAAGAGTTTTAGTATCAATGGATAATAAGGTTTTTAGCAACATGACATTTTGGGCCTATGCCTTCCCTACCATTATTACAGTAATTACTCTTATAATATGTCTATACATATTTAATAAGCTTAATTTAGCTAATTCTGAAGTATATTCAGTGCTACTGGCTTTAGTAGCCATGGTAATTTCTTATGTACTTAGTTCTAAACTAAATAAAAAACAAGATAAGTATTCTTTTAAGATGATTAAAAAGTTAAATTAAACTTTTTAAAATGTGATGAAAGTTATATTAATAAAGATATATTTTACTATATAAAGTTAATAATATTCACATATAGACCATACAAAATCAATTATAACCAATTAGGAGGTATAAAAATGAACATAGCATCAATGATTGATCATACTATTTTAAAAGCTGAAACAACCAAGGATCAGGTTATAAAAATTTGCAAAGAAGCAAAGGAATATAAATTCAAGTCAGTATGTGTAAACTCTTGTTATACTGAGTTAGTAGCAAAGGAACTAAAGGACTCTGGAGTACTTGTGTGCACAGTGGTAGGTTTCCCTCTAGGAGCTATGGATACTAAATCTAAGGCTTTCGAAACAGCTAGAGCTATCGAACTTGGAGCAAATGAAATAGACATGGTTATCAATGTAGGAGCTTTAAAGGATAGGGATTACGATTTTGTGAGAAATGATATAAAGGAAATTGTTGATACGGCTAAAGGAAAGGCTATAGTTAAAGTTATTTTAGAAACTTGCCTATTAACTGAAGAAGAAAAAATCAAGGCTTGTGAATTATCACAAGAAGCAGGTGCAGACTTTGTAAAAACTTCAACTGGATTTAGTACAGGTGGAGCAACTCCTGAAGATATTGCTCTAATGAGAAAGGTTGTTGGACCTAATATGGGAGTAAAAGCCTCTGGTGGTGTTCGTACTACCGAAGATGCCCTGAAGGTTATAAATGCTGGTGCAAATAGACTTGGTGCCAGTGCATCTATCGCAATCGTAAATAATTTATGTAATTCAGATTCTGACTATTAGAATTTATTTTCATTTTACAAATTAATTAAAATACATTTTATAAATAGGTAAACTTCTGTAAATTCTAGAAGTTTATCTATTTATTTTTCGACTTTTTTGTTAAGTTCTTGTTAAGAAAATTAATTTTGTTAAAGCTTTGTCGTATATATTGAAATTAGTCACAAAATGTTTAAAATTAAGACATGATAGAAAATTTAATCAATTCTATCAAATATTTTTATAGGGGGATATAAAAATGAAATTTTTAACAGGACTATTCAAATTTTTACCAATCTTTGTATTGGCAGGTCTAATGATGATGAAGGTCAACGTACTTACGGCAGCTCCAATTGCAACAATAGTTGCTTGCTTTGTAGCCTACATCACAGAAAAAATTAAAATGAATGAACTAATTGATGCTGCTGTAAACAATGTAAAGGAGCTCATACTTGTATTCTTTATATTAATGTTCGCTTATGCAATGGCAAGTGCCTTTATGTCAACAGGAGTTGGTGCTTCTATCGTTAATGTAGCTCTATCTCTTGGGTTGAATGCAAGGACTGTTGCTGTAACCGGTTTCTTAGTAACTTGCGTACTATCAGTTGCTACTGGAACTTCTTGGGGAACTTTCGCAGCATGTGCACCTATTTTCTTATGGCTTAACCATATAGTTGGAGGAGATATCCTTCTTACTACATCTGCTATCGCTGGTGGTGCTTGTTTTGGTGATAATATTGGTCTTATCTCTGATACAACAGTTGTAAGCTCTGGTATTCAAGATGTAGAGGTTATAGACAGAGTTAGAACTCAAGGTGTTTGGTCTCTTGCTTGTATGATAATCACTGCAATTATTATCTTTGTAGTAAGCCTAGCAATGAAATTACCTACTGATGTAGCTAATGCAAAGTTAGCTATTGATGCTATTCCACCAGAAGCTTGGTCTGCTATTGAGGCTCAAAAACCAGCAGCTGTTGAACTTTTAAATCAAGTTAAAACCGGAGTTCCTGTATACATGGTAATTCCTCTAATACTTGTTATAGTTGCTGCTGTTATGGGTATTCCTACTCTACTTTGCCTATTCTTAGGAATTGGTTCATCATACATCTTCGGTTCCTTTGCAGGAACTGTAGAAAGCTTACCTGCTTTCTTATCTTTAGTTCAAGATGGATTTGGCGAAGCTGGTTCTTGGGTTATTGTAATGATGATGTGGGTTGGTGCCTTCGGTGGTGTAATGGCTAAAATGGATGCTTTTGCCCCACTATCAGCTCTTGTTTTAAAAATTTCTGGAAACGTAAGACAACTAATGTTCTGGAATGGTGTTTTATGTTTAGGTGGTAACGCTGCTCTTTCTGATGAAATGGCTCAAATAGTAACTATCGGACCTATCATTAAAGAATTAGTTGATAAAAACGTTGAAGGAAGCCAAGAGGATATGTACAAACTATATCTTAGAAATGCAACCTTTGGTGATGCTCTTGGAGTATTTGGATCTCAATTAATTCCTTGGCACGTATACATTGGTTTTTATGTAGGAATTGCTTCTTCGGTATATCCATTACACAAATTTGTAGCTACAGATATAATTAAATACAACTTTATGGCTTTTGTAGCTGTAGGATCAATCCTATTACTTACCCTTACTGGATGGGACAGATTTATTCCTAAATTTGGTCTACCAACAGAACCTGCTGTTAGATTAAAAAAGAAATAAATATATAACACTGATAATGAAGTAATTCTATATTATAAGTAAATAATTCTTAAAACATGCTATTGATATCATAAGATATTAATAGCATGTTTTTTTCATAATATTTGTTATTTTTTTAACACACATATCTAAATATTCTATAATACTTCAAGTTATAAATACTAAAATGTAAATTTTATTTATAATATTATTTATATACTAAATTTTTTGAAATTATTTTTAGTAAACATTTACATGGAATATATGCAAATATTTTTATCTTCAATATTATTTCTACCTATTTCTACTTTTTAATTTATCGTTTTCATTAATTAACTCAATATTTTTAATTTTTTTATAAAAAGTTCTAAAATTTATGTATTTTTTCTGGAAAAACACTTGATATTTTTTTGAAAAGGTTTTAAACTAGTAATGTGAAAATAATGGTTAAAAAAATAACTATATTTTCATTTTAATTTATTTATAGGGGGATCTTAAATGAAAATTTTTAAAGGATTTTTAAAATTTGTACCAATCTTTGTATTGGCAGGTCTAATGATGCTTAAGGTTAATGTACTTACGGCAGCACCTATAGCAACAATAGTTGCTTGCCTTGTAGCCTACATCACAGAAAAAATTAAACTGAATGAACTTATCGATGCTTCCATCGAAAATGTAAAGGAACTTATTTTAGTATTCTTTATACTAATGTTTGCCTACGCAATGGCAAATGCATTTATGTCAACTGGAGTGGGTGCTTCTATAGTTAATATAGCACTATCTCTTGGAGTAAATGCAAGAAGTGTTGCTGTATGCGGTTTCTTAGTAACTGCTATACTTTCTGTTGCTACCGGTACCTCTTGGGGAACCTTTGCAGCATGTGCTCCTATCTTCTTGTGGCTAAACCACATATTGGGAGGAAGTATTCTTCTTACTACTGCTTCAATAGCTGGTGGTGCTTGCTTTGGAGACAATATTGGTCTTATTTCCGATACTACAGTTGTGAGTTCTGGTATTCAAAAGGTTGAGATACTTGAAAGAGTAAAATCTCAAGTTGTTTGGTCTGTCCTTTGTCTTGTTGTGTCTGCAATTATTATTTATGGTATGAGTGTAGCACTGAAACTGCCTACAGAAGCTGCTAATACTGCACTAGCAATTGAGTCTATTCCAGCAGAGGCATGGTCTGCTATTGAAGCTCAAAAGCCTGCAGCTGTTGAACTTTTAAATCAAGTTAAAAATGGAGTACCTGTCTATATGGTAATTCCGCTATTACTTGTTATAGGTGTCGCTGTTACGGGTATACCTACTCTACTTTGTTTGTTCCTAGGAATTATTTCTTCTTATATCCTTGGTTCCTTTGCAGGAACAGTAGAAAGCCTACCAGTTTTCTTAGAATTAGTTCAAAGTGGATTTAGCGAGGCTGGTTCTTGGGTTATAGTAATGATGATGTGGGTTGGTGCCTTTGGTGGTATCATGGCTAAAATGGATGCCTTTGCTCCACTATCAGCTCTTGTTTTAAAAATATCTAAAAATGTAAAACAGTTAATGTTCTGGAATGGTGTTTTAAGTATAGGTGGTAATGCTGCTCTTTCTGATGAAATGGCTCAAATAGTAACTATTGGACCTATTATTAAAGAATTAGTTGATAAAAATGTTGAAGGAAGCGAAGAAGATCTTTATAAACTTCGTCTTAGAAATGCTACCTTCTCAAGTTCATTAGGTGTTTTTGGATCTCAATTAATTCCTTGGCATGTATACATAGGATTCTATGTAGGAATACTTTCTTCAGTATATCCATTACATACATTTATAGCTACAGATATTATTAAATATAATGTCATGGCTTTTGTAACCGTAATTTCATTACTTCTTCTTACTATTACTGGATGGGATAGATTTATTCCTAAGTTTGGTTTACCAAGAGAACCTAAAGTTAAACTTAAGAATCAAACTTCTGAGGTCAATTCTGATAAAGAAATTTGTGCATAATAAATATAAAAAATCTCACAATAGTNNACTATTGTGAGATTTTTTATATATCATAGTTATACAAATTAATGTTCATTCCAAAAACTTCATATTTATTTACTAATAATAACCATAAAACCCTTTACACATAATAACAATTATTCTTTTATAATACATATATTAGCAAATACTCCTAACATTCTACATTAAATTATTTAATTTATGCGTTTTTTCTGAAAAATACTTGATATTTTTGAGAAAACGTTTTAAACTAATTTTATAGTAAGACTAGTTAAATAAATAACTAGTTTTTCTAGTAAATTTTTTATAGGGGGATATAAAAATGAAATTTTTAAAAGCAACCTTTAAGTTTGTACCAATATTTGTATTGGCCGGACTTATGATGATGAAGGTAGACGTGCTTACAGCTGCACCAATTGCAACTATATTTGCATGTATTGTAGCCTACATCACAGAAAAAGTTAAATTCAGTGAACTTATTGACGCAGCAGTCGATAATGTAAAGGAACTTATTTTAGTATTCTTTATACTAATGTTTGCCTATGCAATGGCAAACGCTTTCATGTCAACAGGAGTTGGTGCTTCTATAGTTAATATGGCCCTAACTCTTGGATTAAATGCAAGAACTGTAGCTGTATGTGGCTTCTTAGTAACTTGCATACTGTCAGTTGCTACTGGAACTTCTTGGGGAACATTTGCTGCATGTGCTCCTATTTTCTTATGGCTTAACCATATAGTTGGAGGAAATATTCTTCTTACTACAGCTTCTATAGCTGGTGGTGCTTGCTTTGGTGATAATATCGGTCTTATCTCTGATACAACAGTTGTAAGTTCTGGTATTCAAAAGGTTGAAGTTATTGATAGAATTAGAACTCAAGGGATTTGGTCAATAGCATGTGCGATTATAACTGCAATTATTATATTCGGTGTTAGTTTATATATGAAACTACCTACAGATGTAGCTAATGCAAAATTAGCTATTGATGCTATTCCACCAGAAGCTTGGTCTGCTATTGAGGCTGAAAAACCAGCAGCTGTAGAACTTTTAAATCAAGTTAAAACTGGAGTACCTTTCTATATGGTAATTCCTCTAATACTTGTTATAATTGTTGCTGTTATGGGAGTTCCTACTTTACTTTGCTTATTCTTAGGAATTGCTTCTTCATTTATCTTTGGTACATTTGCAGGAACTGTAGAAAGCTTACCTTCTTTCTTAGGTTTAGTTGAAAGCGGATTTGGTGAGGCTGGTTCTTGGGTTATTGTAATGATGATGTGGGTTGGTGCCTTCGGTGGTGTAATGGCTAAAATGGATGCTTTTGCTCCAATATCAGCTCTTGTTCTAAAAATATCTGGAAATGTAAGACAATTAATGTTCTGGAATGGTGTTTTATGCATAGGTGGTAACGCTGCCCTTGCTGATGAGATGGCTCAAATAGTAACTATCGGACCTATCATTAAAGAATTAGTTGATAAAAACGTTGAAGGAAGCCAAGAGGATATGTACAAACTATATCTTAGAAATGCAACCTTTGGTGATGCTCTTGGAGTATTTGGATCTCAATTAATTCCTTGGCACGTATACATTGGTTTCTATGTAGGAATCGCTTCTTCAGTATATCCATTACACAAATTTGTAGCTACAGATATAATTAAATATAACTTTATGGCTTTTGTAGCTGTATTTTCAATCCTACTACTTACTCTAACTGGATTGGATAGACTTATTCCTAAGTTTGGTCTACCAAGTGAACCTGCTGTTAGACTTAAAAAAGGAAATAACAATTTAAATGCTGATAAAAATGCAGCAATATAAATAAATTAAAAAGATAACCTTATAAATTAAGGTTATCTTTTTTCATTTAATTATAAATTATATATGTTTATAATCACAGATAATTTATCTCTTATTACTTTCTCATCTCTTCTTCAAATATTTTATCATATTCTGCAACAACTTTATCAAATTCAGCTTCATCTTCAACCATTTCATATGAAGCTGTGGCACCTTCTCCAATTACCTTATATACATAAGCTTCCTCTTCTTCTTCAAGTGGTGCTAAAATAACATAGTGCTCTCCATCTATAGTTAAATCTTCAACTATTTCTAGTTCTACCTTTTCCATTGTTTCAGAGTCAGTAAGTGTTATTATATTCATTTCTTCCATTTTCATGTCCTCCTAAATTCTTTCAAATAAATCTTATTTCATTATATAGCATATAAACCTATAAAACAATGCCATATTAAAAATATAAAACTTAATCGTATTACTATCTAATTTGTACTATTTATTAGTAGACATGTATATATTATTTTTACATAAATTTTAAATATAAAATCTAGTATCTGGGTCTATGAGATTATCTTTTATTTCTACACCAAATAATCCATTTATTAAAGTAGCACTTTCAATATGGTGGGCATCCTGCACATCTCTATTTAAAATTTGTACTTGATCTATAGTACTCTTTTGTGATGGTTTAATTTCATTATTCTTTTTATTTTTCTTATTCGATTTACTCATGTTATTTCACCTTCCTTTCTTATATAATACAAATTATTTAAGACAAAGGATGGTTAATCATTTTTTGCATTATAGGCAGTCAAAACTTGATTGAACTCTTTACCTGCTCCTATAGAAGCATATTCAACCATACCATTTTCTCTACTTACAACCTTATATGCACAAGCTTCATCTGAATCCTTGGGACCTGCAATTACATATTCATTTTTACCTACATTAACCACATCAATAAATTCTAATTCTACTATTCTTCCATCTTCCCCTGAAACTTTTATACACTTATTATTGCTCATCTTATAACCTCCAACTATTTTTAAATCTTTAGTAAAAATATATAAATTTTAAGTTATACATTTTTAGCTTTTAACCCCAGTTTATTTTTAAAATATATTACCTATCTATAAGATGTGCATAATACAAAAAATTATTTATGTTTTAAATTTTATTTTTTTAAGGTATCTAATCTATCCTTTATACGTTTTTCATACCCCATTGATGTTGGAGTATAATATTTTTTCTTAAGTAACTCCTTAGGCATATATTGCTGTCTAACATAATGATTTTCATAATCATGAGGATACTTATATCTTGATCCTTCATTTAAAACATTAGATCCGCTATAATTACTACCTCGAAGATGTAAAGGAACTCTGCCTATCTCTTCCTTTTCAATGTCTTCAAGAGCTAAATTAATAGCATTATAAGATGCATTACTTTTAGGTGCTCCAGCTAAATATATAGTTGCCTGAGCTAGAGGTATTCTAGCTTCTGGCATTCCTATAAACTTCACTGCATTTAGAGCCGCATTAGCTATTAAAAGCGCATATGGATCTGCATTGCCTATATCTTCTGATGCTGATATTACAAGTCTTCTAGCTATGAATTCAGGATCTTCACCACCTGATAGCATTCGAGTAAGATAATGCACTGAAGCATCAGGATCACTTCCTCTAATACTCTTTATAAAGGCAGATATTATATCATAATGATAATCTCCACTTTTATCATAAGTAACTTGTTTTTTTTGCATACATTCTTCTACTACATCTTGAGTTATATGTATTATACCATCTTCCCTTTTATTAGTAGTTAAAACAGCTAATTCTAAAGCATTTAATGCTCTTCTCCCATCACCACCAGCATTATTACATATAAACTCTTCTGCTTCTTTATATAACTTTATATTAATACTTCCATAGCCAAACTTTTTATCTTTAAGTGCTCTATTTAATAATGACACTATATTTTCCTTTGATAAAAGCTCTAATTTAAAAATCATTGATCTAGATAAAAGTGCTTTATTAACTTCGAAAAAGGGGTTTTCTGTTGTAGCACCAACTAAGGTTACTATTCCCTTTTCTACATGAGGTAATAAACTATCTTGTTGGGTTTTATTAAACCTATGTATTTCGTCTATGAAAAGTATAGTTTTCTTTCCACTCATAGAAATTTCTCTTGTTGCTTCATCTATTACATTCTTTATATCTTTAATTCCAGAAGTTACCGCATTTAACTCAACATAGTTACACTTTGTAGTTTTAGCAATAATTTTTGCTAGACTTGTTTTTCCAACTCCAGGAGGTCCATAAAATATTAAAGATGTAATTCTATCACCTTTAATGCTTCTATATAATAGTTTATCCTTGGCTAATATATGGTCTTGCCCTACAAATTCATCTAAATTACTAGGTTTAAGTCTTTGTGCTAAAGGTTCATTACTATTTAAATCTATATTATTTTTTTTTTCTTTTGTTTCTTCTAAATCAAATAATGAGATATTATATTCTCTTTCCATTTACATCATCCTTCAATAAATACTTATCATATCATTTAAAACTAAAATTCATTCTATAATATATTAAATATAACATAAAGCCTTCCAGAATAAAATCTTTAACTCTGGAAGGCTATTATCTCTATTAAAAGTCATTAAGGTAATAATCTGCATATTTGATATAGTAATCTAGTATTATAATTAATAATTATAATACTAATTATTAATTATAGTAAGTTTTTGCTTTTCTTTTCATTGTAATCATCTAAACACTTTTTAACCCCTGCAGATAACGCTAAAAGGGCAAGTAAGTTAGGGAATACCATTAATCCATTAAAAGTATCTGCAAGCTCCCAAACTAAATCAACTTTCATACCAGCACCTAAGAATATAAATATCATTACTAATATTCTATAAGGGGTTATTCCTTTATCACCAAATAAGAATTTTATATTAGCTTCCCCAAAGAAATACCATCCAATAATTGTAGAGAAGGCAAAGAAGAATAATGCTACTGATATAAATATTCCTCCAACTTCTCCACCCATCCCTGCAGCAAACGCCTTTTGAGTTAATATAATTCCAGTCTCTCCACTATCTAATGCTCCAGTAGTCAATATTACAAAAGCTGTTAAAGTTAATATAATGAAAGTATCTATAAATACTCCCATCATGGCAACTAATCCTTGCTCTGACGGATGATTAACCTTTGCTACTGCATGAGCATGTGGAGTTGACCCCATTCCTGCTTCATTTGAAAATAATCCCCTAGCAACACCATATCTAACTGCTTGTTTAATAGTTACTCCTACAACTCCACCAGCTATAGCTTGAGGATTAAATGCTCCAACTACAATCATTTTTAAAGCAGGTAATATATTTGCATAGTTCATTACTATTATAAATAAACTACCTATAATATATAATAGTGCCATTACTGGAACAATTTTTTCTGTAAAGGATGCTATACGAGAAACACCACCTATAAAAATAACACCAGCTAATACAGCGACTACCACACCTACTATTCTAGCATCAACACCAAAGGATTCTTTAAAAGCACTTCCTATGGAGTTTGCTTGTACCATATTTCCAATAAAACCAAGAGCAAGTATAATAGTTATTGCAAAAAACACAGATAGTACCTTTGCTATTTTTTTATTCTTTAATCCATTTTTAATGTAATAAGCTGGACCACCAGTAACTTGTCCATTTACTACAGTCTTGTATTGCTGAGCTAAAGTTGCTTCTGCGAATATAGTTCCCATTCCGAAGAATGCACTAACCCACATCCAAAAAATTGCTCCAGGTCCACCCATTGCAATAGCTGTAGCAGCTCCGGCTAAATTTCCTGTACCTACTTGCGCAGCGATTGAAGTAGCTAAAGCTTGAAATGAAGACATTCCATCTGCTCCTGCTTTTTTGCCAAATTTTATTTTACCAAAAACAAGTTTAACGCTTTCACCAAATTTTACAACTTGAACAAACTTTAATTTAAATGTAAAATAAATTCCTGTTCCACATAGTAAAAAAATCAATACATAGTTCCAAATAACTCCGTTGATACTCTTAACTATCTCTAGTAAATTATCCATAATATCCTCCCCATGATGTTACAGTTTACTACCTTATATTCATTGTAAGTTTATTTTGTGAATTTTTCAACAATTTCGAACAACCTTGTATATTGGAATATGTAATGATACTATTTGATATTTAAATAGATAAGATTTAAATTATCATATAATCTTATAAAATATTAAAAATAAATAAAAAAACAATGAAAAGCATTAGGCTCCTTCCCATTGTTTTTTTTGGTGCAGATGGCGGGATTTGAACCCGCACGAGAATTCTCTCACTACCCCCTCAAGATAGCGTGTCTGCCGTTCCACCACATCTGCATAATAATATAATTTTACTTAATTATTATATCATCATCTATTACTAGATTCAACAACTAAAATCAACTTAGTTTAAATCAATTTAATAAATAAACCCAATTTAATTTATAATAAATTAAATTGGGTTTATTACTATAATTATTGCAATATATGTTTTACTCTGCCTTTTGACCTAAATTGTATAGATATTTATATATTCTATGATTAAATTTAACCTTTTGAACATAACTTTTAGTTTCCTTAAATGGAATCTTATGAAGTTTTTTTCCATCGCTAGAATATTTCTCATCCTCAAGCCACTTAGTAACATTTCCAGGACCACCATTGTAAGCCGCTAATACAAGAATATAATCCCCGTTAAAATCCTCACTCAATTTTTTCAAATACCAAGTTCCCATTCTTATATTAATCTCAGGATCTGCTATTATTTCTTCATTAAAGTTACTTAATTCTAGTTTTTCTGCAATCCACTTTCCCGTATCTGGCATTATCTGCATTAATCCTATTGCTCCCTTTGATGAGCTTGCATCTACTGCAAATTTACTTTCTGTATTAATTACTGCTGCTACTAAATTCGGATCTACATTGTACATCTCACTATATTCAATAATACTTTTTTCATACTCTAATGGAAAAAAGCTTTTTAATATAACTTTAAAATTAACAATAATAATTACAGCTATAACTATTATCAATATATTCTTCCTGGTCCTTTTATTAGATTTATAAGTCATTTTTCCCCCTAATCTATTTAAGCTTGCTTATTACTTTCATCACTTTAATCCTAGTTTCTTGCAGATTTCCACTATTATCAATGATAAAGTCTGCAAACTTACATTTTTCTTTTGTACTCATTTGATTATTTATTCTTATAGTTGCTTCTTCCATTGAAAAATTATCTCGTCTCATAACTCTCTCTAACTGTATTTCTTCGCTGGCAATAACAACTATTATCTTATCCATATAAGTATGAAGTTTACTTTCTATTAATGTAGGTGCATCAACTATGCACATTTCTTCTCCTATATCATTATATTTATTTATTTCACTAAATATATCATGAAAAATATGAGGCATTATTATATTTTCATATTGAGCTTTTTTATTTTTATCAGAAAATATTAGATTTCCCATTTTACGCCTTAGAAACTCACCATTTTCATCAAAATATTCATCACCAAAAACTCTTCTTACTTCTAATAAAATATTAGGATGATTCACAAGTACTTTTCTAGAAATTTTATCTGCATCAATAACCGGAATATTATTTTCCCTAAAAATCATACTTATGGTACTTTTTCCACAACCAATGCCCCCTGTTAAACCTACTCTTAATATATTATTTTGCTTCATACCAAGTGTCTCCTATAGAAATATCTACATCTAGGGGAACTTTAAGATCTAGTACATTCTCCATTTCCTTCTTAACTATATCCTTTACTAAGTCAAGTTCATCCTTATATACATTAAGTATAAGTTCATCATGAACTTGTAAAATTAATCTACTCCTAAGTTGTTTTAATTTAAGCTCATTAGCAACATTCACCATGGCAATCTTTATAATATCTGCTGCACTACCTTGAATAGGTGCATTCATAGCTAATCTTTTTCCTAAAGCTTTTACAATTTTATTAGAAGATTTTACTTCTGGAATATATCTTTTTCTATGAAGAAGTGTTGTTACATAAGAATTTTCTTCTGCTTCTTCAATTACTCTATCCATATACTTTTGTACATTCCCATATCTCTCAAGGTATGTATCAATATACTTTTTAGCCTCTCCTCGTGTTATCCCTAAATCTTGAGCCAAGCTGAAATCACCTATTCCGTAAACAATTCCAAAGTTAACAGCCTTTGCATTACTTCTCATTGTCTTAGTTACATTTTCAATTGGCACATTGAATACTTCTGATGCTGTAGAAGTATGGATATCTAAACTATTTCTAAAAGCTTTTATCATATTTTCATCTTCAGAAATATGCGCAAGAACTCTAAGTTCAATTTGTGAATAATCCGCCGACAAAATTACTGAATCTTCATTGTGTGGTATGAAAACTTTTCTTATTGATCTTCCATTCTCATTTTTGATTGGTATATTCTGAAGGTTAGGTTCTGTACTAGATAATCTGCCAGTAGTAGTTACAGTTTGAGTAAAGTTGGAATGTATCCTTCCATCTTCATCTATTACATTTTTAAGTCCCTCTATATAGGTAGAGTATAGTTTTGTAATTTGTCTAAAATATAAAATTTTATTTATTATCTCATGTTTATCCTTTAAAGCATCGAGTACTTCCGCATTGGTGGAATAACCTGTTTTAGTTTTCTTTATTACTGGTAGGTCTAGTTTTTCAAATAATATTTTTCCAAGCTGCTTAGGAGAATTTATATTAAATTCTTCCCCTGCCAAATGGTATACCTCTTTTGTAAGAGTATCAATCTCTCCACTAAATTTAGTTCCTAGATTCTCCAATTCTTTTCTATTGATATTAAACCCTTCATATTCCATATATGATATAACCTTAGTAAGCGGTTGTTCTACTTTAAACAGTAGTTCTTCCATATCTTCTTTTTTAATTTCCTCTTTTAGGATTGTATATATTTTCTCAAGAGCTACAATTTCATTGGCTTTAAGGGAGTCTTCATCTCCGTCAAATGTCTTTCCTAGCCTTTCTTCGTAAAGTGTTTTTATGGAATACTCTGATTTTGATGAATCTAATAAGTAAGCTGCTATTTCCACATCAAAATTTACTAGGTCTAAATCAATACCAAGCTTTAAAAAAGCAGTATATCCATATTTAATACCATGGGTAATTTTTTCAAGGCTAGAATTATGAAAAATTATCTTCATTGCATTTATAAAGCCTTTTCTATCTTCTTCTAGCAATTTATCACAATAAAGTAGATACACCTGACCTTCTGACAATATTCCTATGGTCTTTACCATAATTTTGGCAAAATTACTTGTATCCTCCACATATAACTTTACAAAAACCCTATTTTTTATATTAGGTATAACATCATTCAAATCTTTAATTTCATTTATAACTTTATAATCAACAACTTCTAATCTTTGATTTTCAGGAGTTTCAGAACTATCTTGTGAAAGATTTTCAAATTTATTAAGAAGAGATTTAAATTGTAATTTTAGACACATATCTCTAACTTCACAATTGTTAAAGTTTCCTTTAGTTCTTAACTGCTCCATAGGTATTTCTACAGGAACTTTAGTAATAATTGTAGCTAACTTTTTACTAAAAATTGCTTGTTCACTATACTCTTGAAGAGACTCTTTGAGTTTTTTACCACTGATATTAGATATATTCATCAAAACATCTTCTATGCTACCATATTCCTTAATTAACTTAAATGCAGTCTTCTCACCTATCCCCGGAACTCCTGGAATATTATCTGATTTATCTCCCATTAGGCCCTTCACATCTATATATTGAGTAGGTGTTACCCCAAAATCTTCAATAAATCTTTCTTTATTATATATCTCTTTTTCTGTAATTCCTTTTTTATTTATAACTACATTAACGTTATCTGTAGCTAGTTGAAGAGCATCTTTATCTCCTGTTACCACATAAACTTCCATACCTTCTTCTTCTGCTAAAACAGATATAGTACCTATTAAATCATCTGCCTCATATCCCTCTAACTCAAATACGCTTATTCCCATCTTGGATAATATTTCTCTTATTATAGGAAATTGCATGGAAAGCTCTGGAGGTGTTTTCTTCCTTCCTGCTTTATAATCTTCATATTCCTTATGTCTAAATGTATTAGAAGATTTATCAAAGGCAGCTACAATATAATCTGGATTTATATCTTCTTTAATTTTAAGAAGCATATTTAAAAACCCATATACTCCATTAGTATAAACGCCTTCTTTTGTTGTAAGTTCTGGTATAGCATAAAATGCTCTATATAGTAAGCTATTTCCATCTAAAACAGCTAAGCTTTCTCTATTAATTTTAATCACATCCATTCAAATTATTTAATCACTTTTATTGAATTCCTTCATTTTTTCTTATTATCCCCTATATTATTCTTTACTTTTTTGAGCCTAAAGTCAAGTAAATAAACAGGATTCTTTTGATAAATGATTATATCATTACTTCATGTTATTAACAATAAAACTTGTAATTTTTAAATATAAGTTTTCATTCATCTTCATTATAAGTATAATATAGATTTTATTTAATAAAATCTAATTTAATAAACCTTCTAAGATANNTATCTTAGAAGGTTTATTAAATGCAAAAATATATTTCTAAATACAACTAAGTATTTATATAAACAAATAAATAATAACTAATCAAAAAATTGCTGGTAAATAATTCTTAACTTTAAATCTTGATATCTTCATCATATTTAAGGCTAATTCAATAATTAAAAGTGAACCAGCACAAGTCATTTCTGCAATAGATGTATTTTTACCCTTACATTGTTTTTCAACTTCTAAAATATACTTAAATCTAATTCATGGGATAATTTTTCTAGAATCTTGATTCCACCTATGCTATTTCCCTGAGTATCAAGAGCAGGACCTACAACTCCGATTCCCATCCTTCTAGGTACTGCAGCCATTATTCCTCCACCAACTCCACTCTTTGCTGGAATTCCTATATGTACAGCAAACTTTCCAGATGCATCATACATGCCACAAGTAACCATTATGGTTTTAACTATTCTGCATGCCTCTCTGGATATAACTCTTTCATTATTTATAAGAACTCCATCATTGGCAAGCATAGCTCCTATCCTAGCTATATCTTTGCAAGTTATCTCCATAGAACAAGCTTTAAAGTAGACATCTAAAATTTCCTCTACATCTCCTTCTATTATACCATTACCCTTCATGTAATAAGCTAATGCTCTGTTTCTATTTCCTGTTTTCTTTTCACTCTCATACACATTGTAATTTATACCTATCTCATCATTTCCAGTTATTTTTCTAGTAAAGTTAAGTATTCTATTTATTTTTTCATCAGCTGTTTCTCCATTAATTAAAGACACTGTTGCAATTGCTCCTGCGTTTATCATAGGATTCAATGGTTGTTTTTGTTCATGAGTTTCCAAGTTAGTTATAGAATTAAATCCTGATTCTGTAGGCTCCATTCCCACTTTAGTGAAAACGTATTCTGTACCATTATCTAGGATTGCTAACATTAGGGTTATTACTTTAGACATACTTTGTATTGTGAATTTAATATCCCAATCACCTGCAAAATATTCTTCACCACCTAAATTGGTAACCCAAATACCTAGAGCTTCTGGATTAGCTTTTGCAAGTTCTGGTATATATAAAGCCACTTCACCTTTACTTGTCCATTTTCTACAATCTTCAATTATATTTTCCAAGATCCTCTTCATTATCATGTCTCCCCTCTGATTTAATTACTTACAGTTTTATTATATTAATCAAGTACCTATTTTTCAATACTTAAGTATCAACTTCTACACTATCCTTATCTAAGATAAAAATACTATTGTAATCCTTAGGATATTGTGGTAAAATACTAAATGTACTAGCCGGTGTGATGGAATTGGCAGACGTGCGGGACTCAAAATCCCGTGGTGGCAACACCGTACCGGTTCGACCCCGGTCACCGGCACCAGTAAAAAACCTCTTGATTAATCAAGAGGTTTTTTTATATTATAAACTTATTTTAGCAAATGATATCATGAAATATTTAAACTGAAATATAATAATAATATAAAGTACTATTATTGGGAGTATCTATGATTAATTCAAGAGATTGTAGTTTATATTACGATGAAAATGTATCTAATTTTCTTGTTCAATATAAAAATAAAGATGAGTTTAAAAAACAAATAGATAAAATATCCTATGCTTGTGGTGATGTAATTACAGATAATCTAGCTGTAGTAGCAGTGTCCCATTTAGAAATGAATAGATTGTTAAAAGAAGTTCCCCAAATTATTTTTTTCGACTTTAGAAAAATGTTTGTATTAGGTGAAACTTCAAAATCTACTTCCCCTCCTTCCGTGGGTAATATAAATTCCATATTAATAAATCCTTATTTGAATTTAACTGGCAGAGGAGTTCTAATAGGTATTGTAGATACTGGTATAGATTATCTTAATAATGAATTTATTAGAGAAGATGATACCTCAAGAATAGTTAGCCTATGGGATCAAACTATCTCAAACAATAGTTCTAGCACCTATATGGGTACTACTTATTCTAATGAACAAATTAATGCAGCAATTAAAGCCTATAGAAACAATGAAGATCCTTATACCATTGTGCCATCTAAAGATACTATTGGGCATGGCACACAGGTTGCAGGGATTATAGGTGCCAGAGGTAATAACTCTGATGTAAGAGGTATAGCCAATGACAGTGACTTTGTAATTGTAAAGCTCTTTGAATCTACTAATTTTAGAAAAGCCTTATTAGAAAATGGTGTAGAGTATACCCCAGTATATAATGCCAGTGAAATCGTATCTGGAATCGAATATTTAAAAAATGTTGCTATTGAACTTAAAAGACCCATGGTAATATATTTAGGCTTAGGTTCTACAGAAAGTAGCCACGATGGAACTAGCTTGATTTCCAGATATGTATCCTCTATAGGTACTATTAGAGGAATATGTTTAGTCTCAGGCGTTGGAAATGAAGGAGCTGCTCAAACCCATGCTACTGGTTATATCAAAAACAAAACTGACCCATCATCCCTAGAGCTTAGAATAACAAAAGAAATGAAATTTTTCACATTTAACATATGGGTTAAAAAGCCAAACAGAGCTTCTTTGGTCATAGTATCTCCTACTGGTGAAAGCTCTAGCCTATTAAAATCCAAGGATGTTAATGAACAGAATACTAAATTCGTATTCTTAAACACTAGATCAAGAGTTCTATATTTTAATCCTGAACATTTTACTGGCCATGAAGTTATCCATGTAGAATTTTATGACATAAAACCTGGCATATGGACTTTTAGACTAATAGGAGAATATTTAATTGATGGTCGATATGATATTTGGCTACAACCCCATAATACTTTACCTGACGGTACCGAATTTCTTCAACCTAACCCATTAAATACACTAACTGAACCATCCACAGCTGTTAATGTTGTTACTGTTTCTTATTACGGTGAAGATAATGCTTTAATTTCCACTTCTGGAAGAGGTTTTAATACCAACAACCTAATCAATCCTGATATAGCTACTTTAGGCACAAATATTTTAACAACCAAAGTTACTGGTGGTACTACCACCATGTCTGGTAGTTCTGCTGCAACTGCTATAGTTGCAGGAGCCTGTGCAATATTATTAGAATGGGGAATTATTAATGGCAATGATCAAACTATATATTCTCAAAAAATTAGAAGTTATCTAATGCATGGTGCTGCTAGGAGCAGTTATTACCGTTTTCCTAATCAGGAATTAGGATATGGATATTTAGACCTATTAGGTGTTTTTAACTTTATAAGTAGATCCTATTCTACAGATATATCTCTTAACAGAACAAACACTTGCGATGAATGTAATAAAAATGATGATTATATTGTATATACTACTAATAATGTGTTTATAAGAATTCCAAAATGTATTGTAGGTGATTTTATATGAAGCAACATTTAGATGTTCCTGATAACATTTTTTATGATATAAATTACGATCATTATATTGTTCAGTATCAAGGAAATATTCAACAAGATATCACTCAAGAGCCGAGTCACTATTTAACTATAATTAATGACAGATATGCAATCATATCTCTGCCTAAAAACGTAGAAATATCTGTTGGTGACCCTGAATATCCATCCATTGTATATGTAAAACCAGTTGAAATGTATACCCTTCAACAGATTACCCCTACAGAGGCCTCTCAAGTAGGTTTCTTACAGCTAGACCTACCTTTAACTTTAAATGGCAGTGGTGTAAATATAGCAATTCTTGATACAGGTATAGATTACTTAAGCGAAGAATTTATGAGGGATAATGGAGAAACTAGAATAGAATGTATTTGGGATCAATCAATTCCTTCTAATGGTAAAACTTTAGATGAGTTTATTCCATATGGCTCTGTATATGAAAAGGATGATATTCAGTCTGCTATACAAGCAGCTAGAGAAGGGAAATCACCATATGATATAGTACCAACCATAGATGAAATCGGTCATGGTACAAATATGGCTGGGATAATTGGAGCCACAGGTAAAAATCCCAAGTTAAAGGGTGTAGTCCCCAATTGTGATTTTGTAATTGTCAAATTAATTGAAGACTTTTCCTATAAATCACAATTTAATGTTAAAGTTCCACTTTATAATATAACTACTATTTTTGCAGCCCTAGAATTTTTATATAGATATTCTTTAACTTCATCTAAACCAATGGTCATCCTTTTTCCTCTTGGTACTAATTTAGGCAACCATAAGGGAACTGGAATCTTAGAGCAGTATATAGAGTCTCTAAGCCAAAATAGTGGGCTTGTAGTGGTTGTTCCAACTGGAAATCAAAGAGATAAAGGATGCCATACTTCTGGAATACTATCCGAACCTGGAGAACTTCATATAGTAGAAGTTGATGTATCTCCAGAACAAAATAGTCTTTGGATGGATATTTGGGTAGATTCACCTAATATCATGTCAGTAGAAATTATATCTCCCTCCGGTGAAAGCACTGGTATTATTGGAGCCGTAATTAATAATACAGAATATTACGATTATATATTCGAAAGGACTTCAGTCAAAGTTAATTACTATTTACCTGAAGATATTACCGGTGATGAATTAATACGAATTAGATTTTATGATATACAATCAGGCATATGGAAACTTAGATTGATTACAAATACTGTTTTAAAAGGTAACTTTAATGCTTGGATTCCAGAAGAGGGCTTAACTGTTGGTGGTACTCACTTTAGCTATGCAGATCCCTTTGGGACATCTACTAATCCAAGCAATTCCCCTTATGTTATCTCTGTTGCTGCTTATAATCAAAGCAATAATTATCTTCTAAACTACTCTGGTGCAGGTTTTAACGACCTTAAATTTAATTACGTTGATATAGCAGCTGGTGGTGTAAATGCTATAACAGTAGCTCCTAACAACGAAATTGCAACAGTTAATGGCACCTGTGTAGCTGCTGCTGTTGTTGCTGGTGCTTGTGCTATGTTATTTGAATGGGGATTTACTAGACTTAATGATCCTTACATGTATTCTCAATCTATGAAAACCTATATAGCAAGAGGAGCTGTACAACGTCTTGGGGATATATATCCTAATCCTCAATGGGGCTATGGATTATTAAATATACTTCAAATGTTTCAAAACATGATTTAACTATAATGGTAAAACCCTAATCATAAAATATACTATGATTAGGGTTTTGCAACTTTTCTTCTTTAAAACTCTTTTTTTAACACATACTCACTTTAACATTTTTACCCATATCACTAAGTACCTTTTCTAATTCTCTTATTATTCCTAATTTTATAGTATAGCTAATATGACTGTTGGAATCATCATGAACAGGATTTATTGCATTCCCTATAAAAAAATTTATATCAGTTGATTCTTCAAATAAAATTTTGGCTATCATGGAAGCTCCGTCTATTTTATTTCTTAAATCTAAGGATATAGTTGATGTAACACTATATTGTTTAGCAATATTTAAAACTTTTTCCAAAGTTATAACTCCTTCTGTAACTAAATCTACTCCTTCAATACACGCAGTTGATGGTATTTCCTCATTGCATGTATTGTTGTTTATTACAATAGGCTTATTTAAATATCTACTTGCTATCTTAGCCGTAGTTCCTCCACAAATTATCTTCTTACCTTTTCTTGAAAAAAAAAGTTTTAATACCTTATTATCATCTTCTTTATGCTCTGGTGGACCTATCATAAGATTTACTACTTTTCTCTCACAGATTTTAAACACAGCAACGGTTATGTCATCATCTGGGGAATTTAAATATAAATCCATAGATGCATTTGCTATGGTTGCTGCCATCCTTTGTGGTGACATTTCTGGAGTGTACCATCTCTGAACATATTCTATAACACTTTCTCTTCTCCACCCATTTTTTGTAGTTCTCCCGAGACCAGCACTTGTAACTCCATCAGTTAAAAGTATTATCATATCTCCTATATAAAGCTTAATATTGCTTTCATGTATTTCTTTTTCATATATAACTTTGCACATTGAATCATATACAACGTTTTTTCCTTCTCTAATTAAAATTACCGACGGATTATCAAATTGTGCTAAATATGCATCACCTCGTTGATAAATTTGAAGTATAGTAAAAGTTGAATATGCCATATTTCTAACCTTGCAAACTGGTAAGCTTTTAGCTATTGTATATACGCTTTCCTCTATAGACATATTACTAGCCATCATGGTGCCTAATATCTTTGATGTTAAAGTTGCTAGTATATTAGCCTTAATACCACTTCCCAACCCATCAGACAATACAAATGTGGTCTTATCTTTACCTTTTATTGTAGTATAAAAATCTCCAGAGATAGATTCACCATGTTTGTTAAAGCTTGCAAATCCGCTTTCCAAAAACAAATTAGTCATAATCCTCTTCCTCCATAAGTATTGCTTCTTTAAGGTCTGTAAGTGCTACTTGAGTTTCAGCGGCTGTTTCTCCAAGTAATGATGCAATCTCATGTACAATACACATATGCTTTTCAACAATTTTATCAGTTATCTCTGCTCTAAGTGTCTTTTCTTTAATCAATTTCTCTCTTTTTAGTTTTAGTTTAGTTATATCCTTCATTATACAAATAACAATTCCGCTATTTTTATCATATATAAAATTCTGTTTAACAAACTTACCGTATTCAGGCAAGTAAACATTTTCATTTGCTACATTCTCTTCTTTGCTAATTACCTTTATAAAATCAAATTCATCCAAAATTCTAGATACTGAAAAACCAATAATATCTCTGGAATTTTGAATTTCAAATATATCACAAGCTGATTTATTAATCTGTTGAACTTTTAAATTAGTATCTACAGTAAGAATAGCATTAGGTGTAACACTTATAATCTTATCAGAAAAAGATTCTGCTTTTTCCTTCATATAGGGTAAACACATACTTATTTCTGCTTTTCCTAAAATTACTGCTATTGCTTTTTCTCTACAAGTTGAATACCCACAAGTTCCACAGTTCAATTCATCCTCAATACTGTTTTTCCCCATTTTTCTTAATATACTGCTAATCTCCCTATCACTAGGAGATTGAACAACTACTTGTTCATCTGTAATTCTTCTACTTGTATCAATATTATATTTCAAATCAAAATCAGTAGGATTACATTCATTCAATGCTATACTTTCCACCTTATTCATTGAAGATATCCGTAAGACTTTGTTATGAGATGATGCTGGTCCGTTTATACAACTACCACTACATGCACTCATTTCAATAAAACAATTATCTAGATTATTATTAATTATTTCTTTTATGGTTTCTATACAATTATCTAGACCATCAATAGCAATATATCTATACTCAGAACTTTTATTCATTGTATTCAAAATTCCTCCAGTTATGGGGAATAATCTTGAAACATAAGTGTTTTTATCTATGTTAATATTATCTTCAAATTTTAATCCTTCTTCATTTATCCAAATATCTAGTTCTTCAAAAGTAATGGTTATATTATTGTATTCTTCTCCACTTCCACATTCTTCTTTTTTAGATATGCATGGACCAATAAACACAACAATAGCATCCTTTATATTACTTTTCAATAACTTACTATGAGCTTGCACTGGTGAAATTACAGGTGCTAAATACTTTAACGCTTCTGGATAATGCTTCTGAACTAATTTAACAACCGTAGGACAACATGAAGATATAATTACATTTTTCCAATGATTTTTAATCAAATTTTCATATTCACTTTTGACTATGTATGCTCCTTCTGCCGTTTCAAAAGCATTACTAAATCCAAGCTTTCTTAGCACATTAGCAAATTGTGAAAACTGAGTAACGTTGTAATTTGAAATATAAGAAGGCGCTATACTAGCAATGACCTGTTTCCCCTCCCTGATCAAATTCTTTATAGTTAATACATCATTACGAACTTCTTTGGCATTCTGAGGGCAAACAACCATACAATTACCACATAAAATACAATCTCTTTCAATAATCTGGGCTTGATGATTTTTTACCTCTATAGCTTTAACAGGACAATTTCTAATGCATTTATAACAGTTCTTACAATTAGCTTTTTTAAATTTCAGTATACCCATGGAAAATCTATCCCCTATCATAAAATAAATAATGTAAACTATTTAACAATATCAATTTGATAAAGTTTTAACAACTCAATTGTATAGCCGAATAGTATAATTGTCAATTCTAACTAAGACTCAAATGCCAAGTGCTAAAATATATTCTATAATTTTATTTTCTTAGTGTATATATGTATAAAGTATATTGTTTTCCATAAAAAAAGATATGCTTAACATATCTTTTTGATTAAATTAACACTATTATATCCACATATTATCTGTAAGTTTTTCAATTTCTTTCTTAAGTTTTTCCGTCTCTTTATTATTAATAATATATTTATCATTAACTAAATCCATACAATCTCCCTCTTTAACGCCCTTTGGTAAATATATAATTGGTATATTTACCATTTCCATATCTTCCTTTTCACATACAGCGTACTCTTCTTCAAACCTATCTATAATTATCATAACCTTCCTCCTTTTATACTATTATTAATATAAACATAATTTTTATAATTAAATGGTAAATATTTATAATACAAATATTGCATTTTTATTTATACATATTATACCTAGTATTTTTTCTTATTAGTAGTAATAATTACACCTTAACTTTCATAATTTATAAGGAATAGAGGGGTTGATATTTTGAAAAAGAAATTTTTAATTTTATTTATTATTATTATAACAATAACCACTGGCTGTACAAGGGTAAAGTCATCACTAAATAAAGAAAAAACATATCTTGATTATTATACTCAAGAACTAGTAACAAATCTTAATAAATCAGAGCCAACGCGTATTTCTGTATTTTATAAAGAATTTTTTAAAGAATTTGATTTTCCTTCTACAGAATCTAAAGATATTGTTAGTTTTTTAAATTCCTTAGATGAAAGCTATTTCATAAAAAAACCTAATGATTTACCTGAATCTTATAAATATAAAGTATATATTGAATTCCCAAATAAAAAATATGGCATAACTATATTTAACGAAAAATATATATCTATCTATGATTGGGATGGTAAATATGAAGTTGATTACTTAAACATTACTGAAGTGCCAATTTCCTATAACTTATATGGTATTTGTAAATACTTTACAGAAGAATAGTTAGCAATAAAAGAAAATATAAAAGGCAGAAGAATATTTCTTCTACCTTTTATATCTTATCCTATGACTACCAGCTCTAATACTACCCTCTTCTTCAAAGTAGGTGTAAAGAGCTGGTACGTCCCTGGATAACGATTTCCCCTAAAGGACAACGAATTCTAAGTATCGAAAATACTGATACTAAGAATTCTGCTAGTAACCTTCAGAGGGAGTGTAAAAACTCCCTCTGAAGCAAAGAACTCTGTTTATATAAATATTTAAATTAGATATCTAATAAAAATGCCTCATAAGCTCTGCAAGTTTCATATATGTCTGCTTTACTTGCAATTTCCCATGGAGCGTGCATATTGTGTAGAGCTACACCTGAATCTATAACTTCCATTCCATATTCAGCAAGAATGTATGCTATAGTACCACCGCCACCTTGGTCAACTTTTCCAAGTTCTGATGTTTGCCAATAAACATTATTCTTATCCATTACTCTTCTTAATTGAGCAATAAATTCTGGATTTGCATCATTACATCCACCTTTTCCTCTTGCTCCAGTATATTTATTGAATACCACACCCTTACCGAAGAATGCGTTATTTTGCTTTTCACTTACTGATGGATAATTTGGATCAAAAGCTGCACTTACGTCTGAAGAAAGCATTTTAGAATTTGCAAGTGCTCTTCTAACTTTAAGTTCACTATAATCTTCAACAAGGTTTACAAGTTCTGCTACAGTGTTTTCAAAGAATCTTGACTGCATTCCTGTTGCACCTTGACTTCCAACCTCTTCTTTATCTACAAGTAATGTGATACAAGTTTTATCTGTACTCTTAATTTTCATCATTGCTTCAAAAGAAGTATATGCACATATTCTATCGTCATGACCATAGGCCATAACCATTGAACTATCTAAACCATAACTTCTAGCTCTTCCTGCTGGAACAACCTCTAGCTCTGCTGATACAAAGTCTTCCTCTGTAATTCCGTATTTTTCATTAAGAAGTCTTAATATGTTAAGTTTAACTCTATTTTTAGCTTCTTTATCTTCTACTGGTATAGATCCAACACATACATTTAGACTTTCGCCTTCGATTCCTTTAGCTAATGTCTTAGCCATTTGATCTGCAGATAAGTGAACTAATAAATCTGATATTCCTACTACTGGCTCCCTATCATCTTCACCTATAACTATGTTTACTACACTTCCATCTTTTTTAATCACAACACCATGAATTGCTAGAGGTATAGTAACCCACTGATATTTTTTAATTCCTCCATAGTAATGAGTTTTAAGCATTGCAAAATCTGAATCTTCATATAATGGATTTTGCTTTAGATCAAGTCTTGGTGAGTCAACATGTGCTCCTAATATTTTAAAACCTTTTTCTATAGGTTCTGTTCCTATTAAGAATAATGCAAGAGTTTTTCCCATGCAATTTGCATAAACTTTATCTCCAGCTTTAAGCTTTCTTCCTTCAGCTATGCACTGATTTATATCTAAATATCCGTCTTTTTCTGCCATTTCTATGAATTCAGTAACACATTCTCTTTCAGTTTTACACTTTGACATAAAATCTATATATCTATCTGATAATTCGAATGCCTTACCAAGGTCTTCCTTTCCGTATTTATCCCAGACCAATTCATATTTCTTTTCTAATTTTTTTAAATCTTCCACTAAAATCCCTCCCAATAAAATCATAGTCATATAATTATACTTTTATATTAACTCAACTCAAATTGATTTACAATTTAAATTTGTGAAAATTTCAAATGTATACTATATTTAAATTTATTACAGTAAACTTTATAAGTAAGTGCCTAATACAACTTAAAATTTTTATAAAATTATTCTTTAAATTATATTTTTTGCACTAAAACTCTTAAGTATTTTGACTATCCATGATTCTCTTTTCAATTGTTTCTACCGCAGTACAATTTGATGTGGCATTATATCTAAAATTAGCTGCTGCAGCTTCGATTATAACTGCTATGTTACGCCCTGGCTTTAAAGGTAATACTATTTTCTCTACCTCAACCCCTAGTATCTCCATATACTCTTTATCTACTCCAAGTCTTTCATATTTATCATTTACGTCCCAGTTAACTAAAGAAATAACTAAGTTGATATTTTTTTGAGAAACTATACAGCTACTACCATAAATTGCTGATAAATCAATAATCCCCATACCTCTAACTTCAAGCATTCCTGTAGTTATATAAGGACAAGAACCATATAACTTTCCATCTATTTCTTTAATATCTACTGCATCATCAGCTCCAAGCCTATGACCTCTTTTAATAAGCTCCAATGCTGCTTCACTTTTTCCTATTCCACTTTCTCCTATAATCAATATGCCAATTCCATACACATCTACTAAAACACCATGGAGCCTAGTTTCTGGAGCTAACTCTGAGTCTAAAAAATTACTAACCCTATTAATGAATTTTGTAGTCTTATCAATACTTCTGAGAACAGTAACATTTTTATTTCTTGCTTCTTCTAAAAATTCATCATGTACTTTTAATCCACTTGTAATTATTACTCCAGGTATTGGGAAAGAAAAGTATTTTTTTATTCTACGTATCCTTACTTCTGGATCAAGACACTTTAGATAACTCCACTCAGTTTTACCTACAACTTGAATTCTCTTATTATCGAAATAATCATAGAAACCAGCAAATTGTAATCCAGGCCTATTTATCTCACTTACCACAATATTAGATTCTAAATCTCCTTCTACTAAAACCTCTAAGTTATAGTTGTTAACTAAATCTAAAACTTGTACTCCCATCTTACGCCTCCCCTACCTCATATCTTGCATTTATAATTATTGTTTACTTAAATTCTATTTTACTAATTATTATGTTTTGGGTCTACAGGTTTATATCCACTAATCTGAGCCTTAAAATTTCTTTTAACATTATCTATATACCTTCTTCTCAAAACTTGCTGTCTATTTTTTTCAGCTTCTGTTAAACCAGATTCTTGGCTCTTTTTATATAAAAAGTTTATTTCCTCAATAACTTCTTCTATTTTCATATTATCAATATTTATATATTCTTTATTCATTTTTCCTCCTAATAGTCTATTATACGATTATATAGTAACTTCCCTAAATAATTACTATGATGTGAATTATAGTATTATTTATAGGTATTTTTTTAATTATTTTAAATTTATGTTTATTGCATGTCGCAAAGTGTATTATTATATTTACTTCCATATCCGAGAAATGGCTTTAAGTCATCTTCATATATTTACTTATAAGTTTTTTATGATATATTTATCGCTTTTATGGTGATTTTTGTAAAACTTAATATGAATTTGACTATTAATAATCATTAACATTATGCTATATCTCTGTTAAAATAAAAATATAAAGTTTAAGGATGTGATGGTATGTTATTAAAATTTAAATTCCTAAATCAAAAAATTAAATCTTTTAAACTACTACTACATGTACTGCTTAGATTTAAGAGACCTACAGATAATATTGTTGTAATATGCTCTCAACATTTAGATGAATATATCGTAGAATATCAAAAGATGAGTAATAATTCTAATAATGATAAAAAACATAAGAAATTAGCCTAATGTACTTCCACATTTATCATGTTTTGACATTTTAAAATATCATCATAATGTTTATTAATATAATTATAATTTATGTCTGTATTGTCTATATATAGTTTAAATGAAATATCACAGTTAAGGGTATTAAAAAAATATTTACCTATAGTTTCCATAGAGTTAAACATATTATTCCAGGAACTGCCCCCATTAAATATAAATATACCCTGTTTTCGTTCTTTTGTATTTTGCTTAAAAATAAACTTTTTACTCCAGAGCACTTGACACCTATCTATCAATGATTTTAATGGTGATGGAAACATACCAAAATACATAGGAGATGCTAAAATGATTATATCACATTCTTGTATATGTTTATAAATATCCGTCATAGAATCTTTAATTGAGCACTCCCCTAATACTTTACTACAATATTTACAATCAATACATGGATTAATATTCATATCATAGCAATTAATATACTTTATTTCCACGTTGGGATTAATACCTTCCAAAATTGAATCTACTATTTTATTTGTGTGACCTTCTTTATTTGGAGAACCATTTATTATAATTATTTTTTTCATAATTAATTATAACTCCATAATTAATTCATCAATATCTACAGGTAAAACTTCTCTATAAAATGCAACTAAAAAATTCATTGAGCCATAATCCTCTTCTGAAAGCTCATAAGACAACATTTCATAATCTAAATCATACTCCTCTGAAATTTCATCTACTATGTCATTAATATTATCTATTGCAGTATCATTTAAATAAGGTAGAAAATACTCTTCATACCATTGTTCTCCTTCTCTTTTTTCCTCACAATCTTCATTGGCAAATTCTCTAGCTCCTTCAATTTCTAACTCGTCAAATTCGTAAGAAAATTTAATTATGAAGCAATGATCATGCTTTTTTACTTCTGTAATATTTTCTAAAGCATTATCCTCTAAAATCTCTATAATTTCTTGTTTATTCATAGTATAGTACTCCTTTATTTTTATTTATTATATTTCTACTACATTTACTTAATTTCTGCATTTCTAAGTCTCTATATGCAAGATTTCTTTAATTCACTAAATTTATAAATTAATATTTGTTTATGTATTTCTTTATATTATATACTTTCACTTATTACATAATAAAGCTTAAATTTTACCTTTATTATATAATAATCTAAATTTTAGTATAAATCTATATTAAAGTTTTTAAATAGCCTATTTAAAGTTATCTATAATAACTTTAAATTCACAAAATAAATAAGAACTGTTAAAAGGTTATATTTATAAATAACCATTTAACAGTTCCATCTATTTTCACATTACCAATAAATAACTTTTATTCTTTACCTTCCACTAATTCATACATTTCATCAGCTTTTTCCATATAAAGAATTCCTTCTAAATGATCCATCTCATGACAAAAAACTCTTGCCATAAAATCTTCTACTTCATACTTTATAAGTTTACCATTTTCATTTAATGCTTCAACTATCATTTTTGTAGGTCTTTCAACCACTCCTTCATATCCCACATAGCTAAGACATCCCTCATAATCTCTAGCTGTTTCTTTAGATACTTTAATAGCTTTAGGATTAATCAGTATTAAAGGCGAAGAATTATCAGGCGTTAAGTCAATTAATATAACTCTTTTATTTACAGCAATTTGTGGAGCTGCAAGTCCAATACCTTCAACCGTTGATAATGTATCCTTTAAATCTTGAATTAAATCTCTTATTTCTTCATTTATCTCAACTACAGTATCACTAACCCTTTTTAAATGTTCATCTCCATATTGAACTATCTTCTTTACTGCCATCTTAAGTTACCCCTTTCATATTCTTTCATAAGTATATTAAACCATATTTTTATATATTTTTCATCCTATGTTTTTAGCATCTTACTAAAATACTAAGAAAAATAACCTACATAATAGCATATTAAAATTATCAAAGAAATACATCCCCTTAGTATATGATGTTTTAAATTCAGCTTATTAAATATTTTATATCCATGAATTATTGCAGCTACATGTATTGATATCAATCCTAACAAAAGTATATATAACATATTACTTCCACTTTTAAACTGTGTAATAGAAGCAAGTAAAATAGCTACGCTTCCTGTAATCATCAATAAATTAGGAAAAATACTTTCTCTACTTTCTTTGATGGCCATAGCACAAGCAAACATAGATAATCCACCATAGATTATTATTAAAATCAAGGATATAAGTTTAAAAGTCATAGCCATATTACTCCTCCTATTCTGAATTTTTTCATTTATAATTCATACAATTATTTTAGATGTTCTTCAAACCAATTTGTTATTTCTGTAATTCTTCTTATTCTATGCTTTGGTTTTCCACTTCTGCTAAGCTCATGGTTTTCTCCTCTAAACATGCAAAGTCTAGCTTCAACTCCATGATATTTTAAAGCTGTGAACATCTGTATACCTTCTGCTAACCAACATCTATAGTCTTCTTCTGAATGTATAAATAAAGTTGGTGTCTTAACTTTATCTGCATATTTAAGCGGTGAATGATACCATAATTTATCCACATTACTCCATGGAGTGCCACCATTTTGATCATCTACAAAATAGAACCCTATATCTGTAGTGCAAAACTTAGAAATCCAGTTAGATATACTTCTTTGAGATGCTGCAGCTTTAAATCTATCAGTATGACCAATTATCCAGTTAGTCATAAATCCTCCATAAGATCCACCAGTTACCCCTACATTGTTTACATCAATATTTTTATACTTCTCTAAAACTATATCTGTAAAAGTCATTATATCATGGTAATCAATAGTTCCGTATTTCCCTCTAATGTCTGCATAAGCTCTCCCATGACCGTCACTCCCCCTTGGGTTACAAAAGAATACAAAGTACCCCATATTAGCCCAAAGTTGCATCTCATGATAAAAAACTTCACCATATACAGTTTTAGGTCCACCATGAATATCTAAAATAGCAGGATATTTTTTATCTTCTTCAAAGTCTACAGGTTTTAATACCCATCCTTCTATTACAACACCTGGTTCTGTTTCAACCTCAACTCTTTCTGGTTTCGAGATTTTTAATTCATCATGAATCCACTGATTAAATTTTGAAATTTCACACTCGCTACCATCTTTTAAAGAATATATTTCTTGTAATTTTTGATTTCTAAGGCCTATAAATAATATACTACCATTCTTAACATCAAAACAATCTACAGACCCTTTATTAAAACTTATTTTTTCTATATTTCCATCTATATTGATTCTATTTATATAAGAACTATCTATTTCTGTAGTTATAAAATATAAGTATTTACTATCTCTTACAATAGATTTTCCTCCTCCATATCTACAATCTGAACCTACAGAGTTCCATGTACTTTTATCAAAATCTGGAGTTAATAAGGTTTTAATCTTAGTATTTATATCTATTAGGTAGAATCTACCATCCTCATTAATTCCATATTCTTGCATATCACTTCCAAGTACTATTAATTTCTCTTCATCCATGAAATTTACATAGCTATAAGAAAATTTTTCTTCTCCGTTAATTAAAGAAAGCTCATCTAATTTAATATTATAAATATATAGCTCATCATTAATTGCTGCCTTATCTTTATAGGAGCTTGCAGCAAATACTACCTTACTTTTATCTTCACTTAATTCTAATGACATAACCGAAGTATACTCATCAGTTATTAAGTTTATCTCCTCTGTACTTACTACATATTTGTATAATCCACTTCTCTTTTTATTAGTAAATCCACCACCATTGCTCCAAAATGGAATCTCATCTAAAACTTCATAGTCCTTCTCTTCTTTTCTAGACTTTAATTCCTCAACTTTTTCAGCGTCAGAAAGTCCAATTAAACTTTTTCTCCCAACTTTATGAATCCCTGTGAAAAGGAATGTATCTTCATCCACCTCAACTATAGTTTCAACTAACATAGGGATTTTAAAAGCCTTAACAGCTTCTCCACCACGAATATTTAACTTGTAGAATTGAGTAAATTCATCACCATCTTCAAGTTTCTTTTTATCCTTACTATCTCTTACTCCTTGAAATAATATAGTCTCATTATCTTGGAGCCATATATAACTTCTTTCTTTATTAAAAGTAGTCAATTGATGATACTTATTCAAAGTTAAATCATAAAGCCACAAATTAGAATCATATGTGTTATCCTCTAAATTACAATTAGACACTACAAAACAAGCAGTATCTCCCTTTGGTGAAAAGTTTAGAGATGATAAAAAATTATATTTTGTAAAATCTTCTAGTTGAATGTTTTTCATGACACTCCCCCCCAATTACATATTGAAATAATTATACCATATTTTAACTTCATTGTAATTATTATAATATGACTTATTGACATACTTCACTATTTTTTTCTTAAGCTAAACCAATTAATCATTGTACAGCTTTACTCCTTGCAGAACAATAAAACAAATATCTTTTTTAAATTTCACTTACTTGATTTATATAGAATTCCATTATCAAAATTTTATAATACATATCACAAAAACATATGTACGTAACCCTATAATTAATATATAATGTATTTAACTACTGAGCAGATATTATAGCTTTAATAATTAGTAGTAAAACAGAAGATGACAGGTGAAAAAATGACAAAACAAACACATGAATCTGGTGGATTTTTAGTTGGAGTTATAACTATTTACCCAATGATCCTAAAGAACTTAAACAATTACTTATTAATTTATCAGTTACTATTGATAATTTTATATTTTCGTGCAGTAAATATTGGAGCACTATTTCCTGATATAGATCTTAAAAGTTCTTATATAAGCAAAAGATATCCATTAATTTCAAAATCCTTAGGTAAAAAATTTAAACACAGAGGTTTTACCCATAGTTTACTGTGTTTAATAGTATTATATATAGTTTATATTTTTTTTATTTACATAAGCAACTGGAATGTGGTAATAGAAATATTATGCTATGGTTTTTGGTTTGGGTATGCATCACATATATTTCTAGATTTATTTACTCACCAAGGGGTAGAATTATTATTTCCACTAAAAATTAACATTAATTTCCTTAATCTTAAAACTAATTCAATAGGTGAAAAAATCTTTAATAAAATATTAAAGATTTTATATTTACTACCATTATCATATTATATTTATAAAATTTATATTTATTTTCTACTATAACCTAATATGAATAAAGCTTGTATTATAATCTACTGCATTCATAATTGCAGTAGCTATAGTACAAGCTTTAATATAATATTAAATATTTTCTGCCATATCTTTTAAACCTTTTTCTGAAGGCTTTAGTTGAGAAATTATTATAGCTATAAATATAAGTATACATCCAACTAAGCCTCTAGCACCAATTCTTTCTCCTAAGAACATAGCACCACCTAATGCACCAAACACAGATTCCATGCTAAGAAGTATAGCTGCATGTGACGGTTTTGCATTTTTTTGTGCTACTACTTGAAGAGTATATGCAACTCCTACAGATAAAAGCCCACCATATAATATTGATACCATAGCTCCAGAAATACCTACCATATTAATATCTTCAAATATAATAGCCATTACTAAACTTAAAATTGAACATGTAGCAAATTGTATACTTGATAACTTTAATGGATCTATTTTTTTAGTAAAGTTATCAATTAATAAAATATGTATAGCCCATCCTACAGATCCTATTAATACTAATAAATCACCATTTGATATAGAAAAATCTTCATTAATGCTTAATAGATATAATCCAATAATGGCTATAACTATTCCTATCCAAGTACTTTTATTAACCTTTTGCTTTAAAAATAATCCTAATATAGGAACTATAACCATATAGAGTCCAGTAATGAAACCAGCCTTTCCGGCAGTTGTACCCATAACTCCCATTTGCTGAAGACTTGTTGCTATAAACAAGGCACAACCCGCAATTATCCCAGCTTTAACTGTAAGTTTTAAAGAATCTCTATCATTATTTTTGGTCTCCTCATTCTCTCCCTTTTTCTTATTTAAAAATAAAATTAACGGTATCAACGAAATACTTCCAAGGGTAAACCTAATACCATTATATGTAAAAGCCCCTACATGTTCTGCTCCTACCTTTTGAGCTACAAATGCTAACCCCCATATTGCAGCTGTAAGTAGAAGTAAAATATTTGCTTTTAGTTGAGTCTTAGTCATAATAATCCCCTTTCAATTTAAACCTTTTTCATTATGAGAAAATTTATTTCTCATAATGAATAATCTATATGTTTTTTAACATATACTTATTAAATTCTACAAATTTTTCATTATTCCTCTTTTAAATAAAATTTTATTAGTACTACAATTTTATTACTTAAATATATGTTATTATTATATATTTAAGTGTATAATTACTATAAATAAACTAATGTGTGAATAATAACTATAGTAAGGAGGCGTTTAAATGAAATTTATAAAGAAGAATGGAAATGTTGTTTCCTTTGAACCATCAAAAATTAAAACTAGTGTTGAAAATGCTGGCTCTGATGTAGATATTCAACTTAACTCTAAAGAACTAGAACTAATTGTTTCAGATGTAGAGTCAATCTTAATATCTTTATCTAGAGAAATAACTACTGGTTATGAAGTAAGAAGCATTGTAGTAGAAGCATTAATTAAATATGGATATAAAAACATAGCTAAGTCATATATGCTAAATATACTTTAATCCTAAATCAGTTATAAAAAGCACAGTAGCTATCTACCGTGCTTTTATTAATCCTCTATACATATTTTTTTAACCTTTTAACTAAGAAAGCTGATAAAATGATTTTTAATATATCTCCAATTAAAAATGGCACTACACACATAAGCAACGCCTCTATTAGTCCACTTTGAGTTATATGCATAAACCATACTGTTCCTACGAAGTAACATCCTAAGATACCTACTACCATAGCCACTGTATAAGAATATATACTGTTCCCTAACCTTTTAACTATAACTCCAATTATAATTGTAGTTATAACATATCCTACTATATATCCTCCTGTAGGACCAACTAGAATTCCAAGCCCCCCTGTAAAGTTTGCATAAACAGGAACTCCAATAGCTCCAATTATTACATATACCAATTGACTAATTGAACTTATCTTAGTTTCTAACAAGCCTCCTGCAATAAAAACTGATATCATGGCAAGATTTATAGGAATAGGAGTAAATGGCAGTGGTATTGATATTTGTGAGAGAATAGCTGTTAATGCAGCAAAAGTAGCGCATAATATAATGTTCTTAGTTGTAATTTTCAATGTTGTACCTCCCATATTAATACTTATTATATTTTATTTCAAATATTTATTCCCTCATATATTAACATATGTGTACATCCATTTCTATAGCTTTTGCGAAAATTGTAATCTTTTTTTAAAGATTAGGTTTACAATATCTTTTATGTATTTTTTAAATTATACCTATACTAAAAAATATTACACGAATCCTTATGAAATCTTCAACTTTGTTTGAAACATGCTCAGAGGTATCTTATACAAAACATTTCTTATATGTAATATATTTCCTAAGAAATATTTTGTAAATGGTTATAATATTTATTAGTAAGTTCATATAATTTTTCAAAGTTTTTATTTATCCATACAATAAGTTCCTTAGCCTGTTCTTTTGCATCTCCATATTGTTTTTCTGTTATTTCCTTATTATTTAAAGCCTCTTCTAATTCCTCTTCGTCTAATAAAATTACTTCTCCTGTAGTTAACACTACTATATCCAAAAATAAGTCATCATAAAAAGGTATTCCATCCTCAGTAAGTTCATATTTTTCTGAAATGTCAAAATACCATTGAATTATATTGTGTTTTTCATCAATCATAACTGTTAATACATAGTTTTTATTTTCTGGAAAATACTGAATCCAAGAATATTCCTTATCCACAATACAATAATCCACACCCTTAGTTTGTATAATTAACGGTTCTGTTATCTCTTTCATATGGATACTTGATATATATCCTCTTAACTCTTTATTATCTATGAATTCAATTTTAAACTCTTTCCTTAATACTCTACTCCAATCTGGCTTATTAGCAAATCTTCTCTTCATTATATATCGTCTCCTTATAATGCTTATTAATATAATCTACTCTTGTAAATTAATCTCTATTTCCCTAATCGATCTATCATTTTTAACTACAATTTCTGCAGATATCTTGTCCACCTTAGAAAAAAACTTTTCTTTCACATTTCCAATTTTTTCATACGCAATATTTAGCTCTTCCTCAGAACTAAATTTGCCAATAGTCATATGAGGTATAAATTCAACCTGATTTAACCACTGTGGCTTATACACCTTAAGTATTCCATCATATAATCTACTGTGAATTTCTCTTATTTCTTCTTTGCCTTTCTTTACCTCTAAACATAAATATAAACTTGAATCACTGCTAATTTTTATTATTCCTTCGAGTTCCACATGAAAGGGCTTTACACCCTTTAATGATTCATTCATCCAATTTCTCAATTGGTACTCTTTAATTTTACTTTCAAAAGGAAAGACTAACGTAATATGAGGACTCACATTATTTACAAAAGGATCATAAGTTTCTCTTATTTCATTAATTATATTTATATTTTGAAACTCTGGAAATATCATTATACATCTTTTTATATCATTACCCATATCTACTCCTATCCAGATATATATTACAAATATATAAAATTTATTCTAGCTTAATTATAAATATTTATTGTAATTTTAACTTTATATATAACTATATCTATATTAATTTTCTATAATAACTATTGATTTTAAATTATCAATCAGTAGTTATTATATTATTTTACTTTTGGAAAAGATACTCTCTATGTAATACCCAAGTATTAGTATCCCATCTATAAATACTTATATTATCAAAATAGCCGTGAAAATTGCATGGATACTTATTTATATAATTCCAAAGATCATAATATATGGTTTTTATTCTTTTTGAACTTATGGTAATATGAAATATTTTATCCTTACCATCTTTATTAGTAAATTCAATATAAGGAATCCTACTCATTTTACTAATTAATTCATCGTGAAGAGCCTTTCCCTCTTCACTCATTATCATATCCATATATATCACTCTATCATCAAAGTGATTATAACCGTTAATCTCTAAAGGCTCTCTTTTATGAGATATACAATAATTTTCTATAGATTTCTCTAGTTCTTTAATATCTCCATCATATTCAAAGGGGGCTTTTATAGTAAAATGTGCAGGTAATTTTGAAGACTTAGCCTTAAACTTATCATAAACTTCTTTTCTAAGATTATTGTTAAAATCTCCTGCTTCTCCCTTTATAACGGAAACAATAACGTATCTCATTTTATCACTTCCTAACTCCACTTTCTATTATTGAAAAACCCTTCTCTTCACAATCTATTTCAGCTTTTGCTCCATAAGGAATTGTAATCATAGGTGCTGTGTGTCCAAAATTCACATTAAATAGTATTGGTAAATCTTTTAGTTTCAATTCATCTCTTATGACCTTAATAAAAGCTTCCTTATACTCATTATAATAAACATTATCATAAGGTTTTCCAAAAACTATTCCATTTATATTTTGTAAAATTCCTTGAGCTCCATAGTTTCGTAGCCAATATTCCACATAAGTAGGTTCTGGTTTATCTTCTGATGTTTCCAAAAACAATATTCCATCTTTCCACTTGTCACTACTTGGCCATACTTCAGTTCCTTTTAACATTTCTAATACATCAATACAACCACCTATTAAATGTCCTTGAACCTTTCCACTTCCTTGTAATAATTCATATTCCATATTTTTATTTACTTTTCTTGGAATAAATTTATTCTCTATTTCCCAAGGCAGATGTTCACTTGTCCAAAGAATATTTTCATCTCCTGCTCCGCCCCAAGATAGACTTATAGTTGCAACTTTATCTCCTTCCATTAACATAATGGGTTTTTTAAGTTCCATGGAGTTTAAATCATTTCCTTCATTGTTTTTATAATCTGATTTTAACACATCTTCAAAGTTTTTTCCCATTTTTTAACTCCCTCCTACCTAATGCTTATAGGTTTATTTAATTTTGCTCCATCATCTAAAGTATATATTCTGCAAACTTTATTAAATAAATGAGGCTGTATTGATGGATAAGTAAGATTTTTAGGTTGATTATCGAATAAGCAAATTTCCCCAATTTCCAAGTTAGGAAGTTCACCTAACTCCTCAATATCGGCAAAGAAAAGTGCCCCATAGGATTCATCATATTCATCAATGTCATTACTCTCCCTTACAACAGAGTATATATTTACAGGATTAAGTTTAAATTTTATAGCTCCTGCTTCTTCTCTCAATTCTCTATTTGCAGTATCCTTTATACTTTCATTCTCTTCTCTATGTCCTCCTGGAATCTCCCAAGTATCTCTTTCTTTATGCTTTACAAATATCCATTGATTCATATATCTTGCCATTATTACTGCAAATTTCAATTTATAATCATCTATTTCGCTAAATTTATAAAAATTAACTTTCATTATTCCACTCCTTACCAATATAAGATTACTCTATAAACAGAGTTCTTAGCTTCTCTGAAGCTTACTAACAGAATTCTTAGTATCAATTTATTTGATACTTAGAAGTCGTTGTCCTTTAGGGGAAATCGTTATCCAGGGACGTACCAGCTCTTAACTCCCACTTTAAAAAAAGAGGGAGTATTAGAGCTGGTAGTCATCGGATTAACCTTTATTATATATTACAATAAACTTACAGTATTAACAAATGAATAATAACTTTTAATAAATGTTTTATGTAAAATAAAAGCACTAAAGATATCTTTTATCTTAGTGCTTTTTTAATTTAATCCTTAATTACATATTTACAGTGAAACTTTTAATGCTTGTACTATTATTTATAGAACTCCTGTGTAGCATAGTATCTATTCCCAGCTTTATATACCCCAACACCTATGCTTGTAAAGTTAGGGGATAGTATGTTTTCTCTATGTCCTTGTGAATTCATCCAATTTGTCATAAATTGATTTGCAAGTTCATTTATATCAGATACTCCACCTATATAAGCTATATTCTCTCCCCAAGATCTATAAGAAATACCGTCTCTAGCCATTTGTGCTGTTATAAGCTCACCCTCTAGATTTTTATGGTCAAAGTAATTTTTATCTCCCATATCCTTTGATTTTATTCTTGCGTATTTCTCCATAAGACTACTGTAACTTAGGGTGCTCATACCCGCTCTAGCCCTCTCTTCATTTACTTTTGTAAATATAAGCTGTTCTATTTGTGATGAAAAATCACCTGTAACTGTTGTAGTCGATGTAGTTGATTTAGATGGTGTATTAACTTTTTCCTGAGAAGGTACTGATGACTTTTCAGTATTACTATAAGAATTATCTTCAGTTATTTCTTCTTGATTATTAACTGTAGTATTAGAACTTTCTTTTTCCTCTAAATTCCTTCCTTCATCATTATTAACTACATTTTTATCATTTTGTGAATTATCAGCTTGTCCACTACCTCGAGATAACCTAGTATCTTTACTAAGGTTTATTTCTTCATTACTGTTTTTATCTTCTTCATTTACTTCATCATATAAAGCAATTTCATTTCTCTTGTCCCCTATTGTGTCTTCTTTTTCATCTACACTTTCAATAGCTGAATTATTAATGTACTTAGAATTATTTTGTAAAGTTAATCCTACCAGTGCAGTGCCTGCTAATGCTCCACATATAATTAATGTAATAAGTTTCCTCTTCATTAGTATCACTCCTTTTAATTCCCTTATTATTTATTTATAACATAAAATATAGAATTTTTTATTAGTAGAACACTTCCTATGATTCTATAATAATTAATAATTTCATATTATTTACTTATAATAACGTTCCTCTCTTCTATAAATTTTTCTACTAACTATAATACAAATGCTATAATTGTTACACTTTTCCAGATTAATAAATGAATATAATCTATATATAAATTTTAATTTATTTAAAAATTTATTATTCTTCACCTATGAATAGCCACTTAATTGCAATTATATTTAACTAAAAATTCATATAATTCACTTTATTTATATTATATAATTATTTTATAACCTTAAATTAATTATGAGGGGGAACTATAAATTTGGATATCATTGTAATTAGACATGGTCAATCAGAAGCAGACATATTAAATGTTCATGAAGGAAGAGCAGATTTTCCATTAACAAAGCTTGGAAATAAGCAAAGTTTAGCTATGTCAAATTTTTTATCAATTAATTATAATATTGATAAAATTTATTCCAGTCCGTTAAAACGTGCTAGTGAAACTGCTAAAATATTATCTAATGCTACTAACATTCCTATTATATATGAAAATGGACTTATGGAATTTAATAATGGACTATTAGCAGGGTTATCTAGAGAAGAGGCAAATGAACGCTATCCTGAACCTGCTATAAGATGGCCACACACATCTATGTATGGAATGGAAAGTATGATAGAATTCAGATCCAGAGCTGAATCCATATTATCAAAGATAGTTAGCGAAAACTCCTCTGATTCTACTATAGCCATTGTTGCTCATGGTGGCATTATAAATATGCTTTTTAGAAGTTTTCTTGAGCTTCCTATAAATTCACAACTTTTTATATCTACAGGTGATACTGGAATACACCACTGGCAGATAACTAGCTGTTGTCATAGAATAATTTATACAAATAAATTATCTCATTTAGATACCTTAGATAGTAAATAATCTATTAATATAAGTTATGAAAGGAAATAAATGATGATATATAAAGAATTAAAAATAACTGACTTGGTTCCTGAACTATTAAATGATTTTGATAGACATGAGAAAATATACAGAGCTTGGAGACTAAGAGATGATGGAAGTGAGTATCTAAAAGATATCTATTATGAAGAGAATTGGGATAATAATGAGCTATTATGCATATGTAATGAATTAAAATCTACATTTGAAAAAGGTGGTTCAGTTTTTGCAGCCTTTGATGAAAGTAAATTAGTAGGATTTGCTTCCCTAGAAAATGAATTCTTTGGGAGTAAAAAACAATATATTCAATTGTCCAATCTTCACATTACAAACAGCCACCGCCATAAAGGTATTGGGAAAACACTATTTAACATGTGTATTGATAAAGCTAGAGAATTAAAAGCTAGTAAAGTTTATATCTCTGCCTCATCTTGTGAAAATGCTCAAACCTTTTATAGGTGTATGGGATGTATACTAACTAAAGAAGTAAATAAAAAGCTATATAGTCTTGAACCCTTTGATTATCATATGGAATATATCTTATAAAATATATTATATTTAACTCAGTATAAAATGCTTAAAAGGAAGTAGATTAATTAAACATGTAATTAATCTCCTTCCTCCTATTCAATAGGTAAATAAAGTCTAACTTTGGATATTCAGAAACTTCTTCTATATAGGCTATCTTCTATGCTTCAAGGCCCCATATCTGCCTCATTTCTTCACAGTTTTTAAGAAGTTCTTCAAGTTTTCCCTGTCCTGCAATTTTTCCATCCTTCATAACTAAAATTTTATCTGCATTCTTTAAGGCTACATGTCTATTAGAAACTACTAAGGCCGTTATATTTTTTCTTTCAAACATCCTATCCCAAAGCTTTATTTCTGTTTCTATGTCTAAGGCACTAGATATATCATCAAAGACATATAAATCAGCCTTTCTTACAAACATTCTTGCTACAGCTACTCTTTGTCTTTGACCTCCGGAAAGTTTTACTCCTTTAGAACCTATCAATGTATCTATTCCATCCTTAAAATTCTTAATATCCCTATCTAAAACTGCTGAATATATAGCTTGCTCCAATTTTTCTCCTTCATCCTTTAGTCCTAAAAGAACATTATTTTTAATAGTATCACTAAATAAATTAGGATTCTGAGATGTATAAGCTACTATTGGCGGTGTTAGCTTTTCACTATTTTTTTTAACTTCTTCATTATTTAGATAGATTTTCCCACTATCTACAGGTAACATTCCTAAAATAGATTTTATAAGAGTTGTCTTCCCTGCTCCAATTCTTCCTGTAACTACTACTAAATCACCCTTATTTACTCTTAAGTTAATATTTTCTATACCACTAGTTTCATTATACTTATAGGTTAGCTCCTTAACCTCTAAACTCTTAAATTCTATATCTTCTTGTTTACATTTCTCTTCAATTAATTCACCTTTTAGATATAATGAATTATGAGCTAATAACTCTTTTTCCATATTTTCATCTAAGAGTTTAAACATTCTCTTAAATGCAATTCCCCCTTGCTGATACCTAGCAAAAATTTCTCCAAGGAAGCCTGCAAAATCAGCTACAAAGGGAAGATAATATAGAAATAGTGAAAAATCTCCTACTGAAAAGCTCCCTTTCAGCATATATTTACCTGTTAATAGCAATATAAATCCAGTACCAATAGTTACAGCATTTTCATATATAGCATCCATGATATTTACAAAAATCTTATCGCGCACCATATATTTCATTCTTTTTTCATTAAGATTATTTAGATTATTAATTATATACTTCTCACTTCCAGATATTTTTATGGCTTGTATTCCAGTAAATATTTCCCCTATAGCCCCTGATACATCACCAGTTGCTTCCCTAGCAGTAGTCCTGTATTTTGAAATATACTTCATAGCCTTTTGTGATAATAATATTACTATAACTAAAGGAGCAAAAATAAATAAAGTTACCTTTACATTTATGGTTAATAAAATAATTAGTGCTCCTAAAGCAAATAATCCATCCCCAATTATATCTAAGGTGAAGCTTATAACAGTCTCAATCTCTTCTATATCATCTCTAAAACAGTTCATAGACTCACCTAAAGAAGTCTTATTTTCAATTAATGGATTATTTATAATACACTCTAGTAGATTTCTTCTAAGTAATCCACTCATAGAAAATCTATGGTTAGCGTCTACTCTTCCACCCATAGCTATAATAATTGATCTAGTTAATGCTACTACTAAAATTAATGCCATAAGGCTTAGAATTTCACTATTCAACCCTCCACTTTTCTCTAAGACTTCAAAAAATCTCTTAGTAATTAAACCCGGTATCAGTGGAAACATATGAATTGTTATCCATAAAAAGCAGTTGAGTAAATAATACCATGGTCTATACATTATCATCTTACCAACATACTCAAGCACTGGAATTTTCTCCTTTTTACTTTTTATCATGCCAGCACCTCCTCCATACCCTTTTGTAGTAAATTATAAAATTTTGAATTATTATCTTTATAAAGTTTCTTTCTATTGCCGTACTCTACAATTGTTCCTTCTTCAAGAATCAAAATGCTATCTGCTCTACCAACTGTTCCAAGTCTATGAGCTATAATTATACAAGTCCTATTTTGGAGTAGTTTATTTAGCGCATTATCTATAAGTCCTTCAGTGATTGGATCAAGTTTTGAAGTAGCTTCATCTAAAATAACTAATTTGGGATTTTTAAGAAACACTCTTACAAAAGCGAGAAGTTGAGCTTCTCCTGAAGATAAGCCACTACCACCATTATCTAGAATAGTATTTAGCCCTTGGGGTAAATTATTAAGCCATGGCATTAATCCAATATCTTCAATGATATTAAGTATAGTTTCATCTTTAATACTAGGATTAAAGAGTGTGAGATTTTCTCTAACTGTTGCATGAAAAATTTGTACTTCTTGAGTAACATAACTAATATTTTCCATTAAACTTTCTTTAGTGAAGCTCTTTAAATCCTCTCCATTAAATCTAATAGCTCCATTGCATACATCGTATATCCTTACAATTAACCTAGCTAAGGTAGTTTTACCACTCCCTGTATGACCTAGTACTCCTAAAATAGTATTTTTTTCTATATTAATATTTATATCTTTAAGTACAGCTTCTCCATCTTCATAACTAAATGAAACTCCATCTATAGCTACATCAATAGAATCTTTACTATTTAGACCATTATAGCCGTACTTTATTGTACTTTTAATTTGCAAAAGCTCTTTTATACGCTTAATACTTGCTTCAGCTCTTTGAAGTTTTTGCATCTGTGATCTGATTTCTTCTAGTGGATTAGCCATAAGCTCAACATAGTGAAATATTAAATATACAGTACCAAAGGTTATTAATGAATTCCCATAAAAATACGCTGAAAGTATTAATGCTGCAGCATTACCTAATGCAAAGACAATTATGTTAGCTATCCACATATAATAGTGGCCTAAACTGGCTTTTATTTCAACGGGCAGCATTTTTCTAAATAATTTATATAAACTATTCATAGTGTAATTTTTACTGCCACAAGTATTTATATCTTCCACACTAGTAATGTGTTCCCCTAAAAAACCATACAACTGCGCACTATATTCCCTTGATTTTTCCCAATGCTTTGATGAATGTTTTTCTATATATTTCATTACAACCATATCCAAAATAGCAATCATGGTTAATGTTAATCCAATCCTCCAATCTTCTTTATATAGCAATAAAATTATTCCTATTAAAAGTCCTAAATTTGATATAAATTGCAATACAAAAGTGGAGAAGAAACTAAATAGAGCATTTACATCTCCATCAACCCTTTCAAGCATCTCTCCTGATTGATGTGTTTTATGGAAATCCATATCTAAGTTTATACAGTGCTCTATTAAATCTCCTCTTAATGCATTAGTTGCTCTCCATCCAACCTTTTCACTAATATAAGTTGATATAATTTTAAATACTTGCCTTATAATTCCAAAAGCTATAAATAACAGAGCTGCTATTACTAAATTTTCGCTGCCCAAATTCTCTGTTACAGCATCAATATAATATCTCAATATTTGTGGGTTAGCTAATTGTATTACTAAGTTAATAACTAATATAAAAAATAGTAGTATTACCATATTTTTTTGCTTTTTTAAGTACTTATATAATAATCCAAAGTAATCTTTTATTGGCAACTTCATTGTCATCCCTCCTTTCAATTGATTATATTGAAACCATTTCTTTTAATTAAACTAACTTCATCTGTGTCAGCTCAAGTCCCTTTAAAAAGCCTAAGTTCTCATAAACCTCCTCAGCTTCATTTCCTATATCAACATACAGCCTAACTACAGGATATTCTTTCTTTAGAATAGTAAGCGCCTTTTTTAGCATCTTAGTTCCAATACCCCTGCCTTCATAGCTTGGCTTAACAGCTATCTGAGATATTAAAGGCCATTCCTGCCAAAGTGATACATAGCAAACTCCCACTAGCTCATTAGTATTCCCATCATATACAAGGGTAGAAGCTCTATTTAGCATGTCACTGTCTAAATAATCATCAAAGTATTCTTTTACCCAACCTGTATATTCCTCTAGAGTATAACTACTATGAAGATTCACATTGTTTTCAAATGCCTCATAAAGTAACTTTCCTATTTCTCCTTGATTTTCTCTTTTAGGTAAATTCGCATAAAAACCTTCTCTCCACATAATATTGAATTCTTCTGTCGGTCTTATCATCCACCTACCGCTTTCAATTTTCTTAAATCCTATTTTCTCATAATTTTCAACTAAAGATGGTTGTACTATATCCGCAAGTATATCCTTTGTAGTATCTGACCAAAAAACTAGAATTTCTTTAAGTCTTTCTAATAATAAATCTACATTTGAATAGGGAGGTATAATGAATAATTCTGATATATTATTAGGTTCTATAAACACTCCACCTATTTTTTTATCATCTTTAATAATCCAAAAGCATTCATCTTCATCATCAACTACAGTTCTCATTACGTCATAACTTTTCTTAAAGAAGCCATTGGCAATGTTCATCTGTGAGTAAACTGTATAGTAATCAGTGAACCCTTTATTATCAGCCCTTTCTAGTCTATATCCATCCCTTAATTCATAACTTAATATTTCCTTTGACCACTTTTGAAATTTCATATACTATACCCCCTTAAGTATCTGTTCAAATCATTTTAATAATAAAAATTATCTAATAATTTTATTTAATTAACCTCTTTATTTTTTATCTACTAACAAAGCTTTTACACCATTTGCTAGATTATCTTGCCAATCATAATAAAGATGAGCACCTATAAAAGTTTCAGAAGTTACATTGTATCCTTTACTTTTTAATGTAGCTATCATTCTGTTATTTGCCTCCACATGACCTTTTGAAAATCCCTCTAGGCTTCCCATATTTAAATAGAAGTCTATTGGTAATACCTCTGAATCCTTGTATTCCTCTATTAGTTTACTATTTCCTTCAGAATCAAGTTGTATTTCTCCCTTATCATCAATAAACCATGCAAAGGCTCCTGATTGTGATAGAACATTTCCGAATATATCATATCCATTAAGTGATGCATAAGCTGCAAATTGTCCACCTAAACTTAATCCTGTAATAATTGTATTTTTAGGATTTTTTGTCACCTTATAATTTTCCCTAACCCATGGTAATATATCTTCTGTAATAAATTTTAAAAATTCATTATTACAAATTAATTCTTTTGCTCTATTATCTGAGCCTTCAATAAATACAGCACAGGTAGGACTTATATGCCTATCACCTATGAGATTATCTAGTATTTTGGGAGCTTCTACTAAGTTTATATATTCCCATCCATCAGTAAACACCATTAGATTGTTATCACTTCCATCTTCTTCATATCCATAAGGGGTGTATATCCAAACTCTTCTTTCCTTTTTATCTGACTTAAGTTTAAATCTAGACATATGAATTTTTCCTGTTTTATTATCAGTTCTTTCCTTTGTCCATATTTTTTCTTTAGCCTCAGGCATCTCAATTATATTTTCGGTAGGTACAAGAAGCGCTATATCTTCTGGATTTTCTTCATCTCTTACAGGTGTATAAGTTTTAGGATTAAGAGGATCTATGATTACATCTTCATCCCTCCATTCATACTCTTCATTAACATTTGCTATCAATGTATATAAACAACGAGCTTTTTTAGATAAAATAGCACTTCTATACCATAAATCACTATTGCCTAATCTATATAAATTAGTTTTTTTATCGCCTTCTCCGAACATCCATCCTCCAAAGATTTCACTGAAAACAAATATATTATCAATTTCTCTATCCTGTCTCCAAATTACAGTTACAATTGAATTTTCTTCATCTCCCTCTATGTCTTCAATAAGAGGCGCCCCTTCTCTTTCGATCTTTTCCCAAAATATATCTATAGCATTATCATTTCCAGAATTCATATCCTCTTCAAGTTTTAATATCATTGGACTTAACATTTTTTTATTCTTCATAATTAATTTAGCAATAAGGTTATCTAATAGATACCTCAATCGCTTCCCCCCTTCAATTTAAGTATATTTTAATTTATTCTTTATCTAAACTTACTGAATTCAACTATTTAACTAGTTGTATAGTTCTATATTTAAATAGTTTCACAGGTAAATTTCTGTATATGAAACTATTTAAAATTTATTCGTTATGAGATTTAATGTCCATTACTATAAATTTAAATTCTCCATCTTCCATATACTCATCGCATTTTTTAAATCCTAGCTTGTTAAATAGTAACAATGATGGCTTATTATTTTCTTCAATCTCCACATATATTCTATTTATATCCATGGTATTAAATATATAGTTCATGGCTATCTTGATAGAGTCATAAGCTATGCTTTTCCTCCAATATCTTTTATCACCTATAGTAACTCCCATTTCCCCCTGCTTTGCAACTGTATCTATACTAAAGAAGTTGACAAAACCTATAAAATTTTCATCATTATCGGTGATTATAAAATACTTATACATTCGATCTTCTAATCTATCATTGATCACATTTCTTTCAAAGTTATCACAATAGATTTTACATTCTTGAATTAATTCTCTACTATTACTTGGTATAGGTCTTGGATCATACCTATTAATCTCCTTGTCAATTCTACAAGAAAACAAATTAATGATATCTCCTTTTTCTATGTCTCTTATCCTAATTTTCTTATCCTCATAATAATTCACTATTAAATCCCCCTTTTTCTACTTTATCTTTTTACTTTTTTAGAAATCCCCTTATTGAGCAACAAAAAAGCTGTAAGAAAGAATCTCTCTCTTACAGCCAAATCTAACATTTTTATTTTACTTAGTTAATATACTAAATCTCTAATTTAGTATATATCATCTACTTTACCCAGTATATACAGATAAAGTTTCATATTATTATATATCCTATAAATTCAAAGACACAGCAAAGTATTAAATATGTTACCATATTTACTCATACTTTAAGTACTTCTTTACATTTAGAAATATATATTAACAAATATTATTATAAACTTAGGACACCTTGTAAATCACAAATTATTTAAAACATAAATAATTGTGGCATTCACTAAAAATAATCCTATAAAATACCCTTCTTAAGATTCACATCTTAAGCAAAGCTAATTATAATAATTAAGTAAAATTTAGAAATAGCTCAATAAGATTGATTTCATTTCAATTGTTTTAAAAAGAAGTATCACAAAAAATCCTATAGATGTACTATAGACCTATAACGTAAACAAAACCTCTTTTAATTTAAATATTTTCTTTTCTCGAAAATTTAACTAACAATTGATTCTAATCAACATCTCATTGTCCCCTTCCTAAATTTAAAATTACAAGTATAATTTACCATAATAAATATATATAGTCAATACAAATATTCCTACTTCACATCTATTAAACCCAATTTTTTAAGTTCATCTATATTTAAAGCTTTATTATAGGGTAATTCAATACTACCTTCATTAACTAATTTAATTATTTTCTCTTTATATGGTGATTCCAAATTAACTCCAGTTATCTCCCAGTTATTATCCACTTGTGGAGATATAATACCTTGATTTTTAATATATTCTACTATCATATCTCTAATTGTATTAGAAGATTTCCAAATATAATTATTCTTTGCTAATTTTCTACCTTTTAAATTTGCAAAATAGCAATAATCACTGGTTGCTAATTTTAATTTTTGATTTTCTTTCACTAAATCACCTTTGAAAATTAAATCTACAATTCGATGACCTACTGGTTTAGAAATATCTACTTTATAATTTACTCCAGCAAAAAATTCATGTTGATATCCTGGAATATCCATGGTAAAGCTTATAGAAATATCTCCTGACTTCCACTGATTGTAAGCTGAAGCAGCCCATTCCATATAATTCTTTAACTCTTTCCCTGTAACTTCTACTACATAAAGAAAAGTAGTAAACTTGTATACATTGAAAATATGTCCATAAGTAATAACACCTTTTTTTATATTACTATCATCCCTAATTAAAGAAGTTGATGTAACATCTGCACCAGAATTTATAAGTTGAACCTTATTTATCAACTCTATAAGTGGAGTATCTCTAAGCCGTCCTTCAGGTATAAAGCTTATCTCATCCTTTGGTTGAAAATCTTCTGTGGCTTCTCCTATTATTTCTGTGACAAAATCCATAGTTGTTTCATGTGCTTTCTTAATAACTGGTAATCCACTTAACTCTTCGCTAGGATAATACGGCTTCATGGATACAACTTTAACTTGTCCATCTATAACATGATTATTATTGTCCAAGGTTAAATCAAAACGAATTACTTCCTGTCCACTATCTGTAGCCCCTCCAATGAGCGTTTTTCCTCTTTTTTCTTTTACTGTTATATGAAAATGCCCAACTACTAGTACATCTATCTCCGGACATAATCTCAATATTTTTTCAGCTGCATCTCTTTCATTCTTCTTATCATGTTCTGAAACCATGCTTGCATGAGCCATAACCATTATAATATCTACTTTATCCCTAATTTCACTTACATACCTATAGGCAGTTTCACCAAGATCATGAAAATTTAGATCCTTCACTAGATTTCCTACCCATCTTGGTACATTAGGAGTAGTTAACCCTATAATTCCAACTCTCACTCCACCACAATTTATAATTGTATGTGTCTTTACAAAGTCTTCACCACTTTCTCTATAGTCTACATTTGCTGAAAGAAATGGAAAGTTACTTTGCTTTTCAAGAGATTTTATTAAATCAAGTCCAAAGTTAAATTCATGATTTCCCAATACCATAGCATCATATCCCATAAAATTCATAGCAGAAATCACAGGATGTTTTTCATCCTTTTTATTACTATACATTTCATCTGTTAACGTATTTCCTTGAATTATATCTCCATTATCCACTACCAAAGTATTAAGATTTTCACTCTTAACTTGCTTTATATAAGAATAAATACGATTCATTCCACTATTATTGAAGCTTTCACCCTTATCATAGTTATATCCTAAAATGTTTCCATGTATATCTGTAGTTGCTAAGATTGTAATTTTCTTATTCTTTGTTGTAGTGATTCTATTCATTTATATTTAATCCTCCAGCTTAAAACATTAATTATTAATAATAACTTTCTCAACAATAATTTCTTAATTCAATTTTTTCTTATTATAATTATATCATTTGCTTCTGTATAATATATACTTTAGCATGGTATCTATCTTTTTCTCCATAAATAAAAAACGCATCTAAACACAGACACGTTTTCACTACTATAATTTAAAAATAAATTTTCCTATAGTTGTTTTTAGCTTAGTAGCTTCCATTATAATACCATATAAAATATTTACAATTACATATATTACTAAAATTCCTAATACTTTGTCTCCAAATCTATATCCAAAAGGCATTAATATTAAATTAAATAAATAGAGTAATGCAAAACTTACTAATAAACTTATGCTCTGATCAATTATATTAGCACCTAGTTTGGCTAAAAATCCACCTTTCTTTTTAACATTTTCATTAGAACACTCTTCTGCCTTTTCAGCTTCATCTATATGCTCTAATACTTCTTCATTTTCTAAAGTTGCTTCCATGTTTTCTTGTGTTTCAGCTATAGTTTCTTCTGTTACATTTTCCTCTTCTATACTTTCATTATCACTTTTTATATTTTCTTCATCCTTTAACATCCAATATCCTCCTTAAATAATAATTATAAACTCTCTGATAAATATACTATACTTTAAATTATCTGTAAATTAATTCTATGTAAACTTAGTATGAATTTACATAGAAAATTAACTTTTTAATTCTATATTTAAAGCTATAGTGTAATTTTTCTATTTCACTATAGCTTAACTTTTATTATTATATTAAAATTTAAATATTATTTTTAGTATTCATTTCTCTAAATAACTTGTATAAGTAATATAGATTTATAAAAACTATTATTGCATTAGCTATAGCTACAGGATATGCTCCAATAATCAGCCCGTATATTACAAATAATATACATCCCATTAAATTAATAAATCTTAGCTTAAATATTTTCTTCATAAACATAGAAATAGTAATTAGTATAGATGCTAAATAACCTATCCACTCAATCAATGTATCATTAAACATAGAACTCCTCCTAAAGTTTATTATATTCATTAATAAATAACAAACATTCACTCTAAATACTAATAAAACTAATGTTTTAAAAAATATGTTTATTTATAGTTTCTCTATTATATATTTTTTTATTTATATAATAATTATTTTTTATTTTAGTTTTTGGATTTTTATCTCTTATACAACAATGTAGCTCAATCCTTAGATTTAAATCAAAAAATATAAAAACTATCTCAAATCAAAGACTTAAGATAGTTTTTATATGATAAATTTTTATACTGTTATAAGCTGATATAATGATACACTAATCTATAAAAAAGTTATAATAATTATCTATTATAAATTATTAATTATGTTTTCAACAATTTTATTAAATATGTTTTTAAATTCATCTTGATGCTCTTCACCTTTTGATAAATTGCTTATACTACTTATCATAGGTAATTCACCTAAAAGATTTAAATCTAGATTTTTCAAGAACTTTTCTGTATCTTCTCCATTAAATAATTTAATTTTTTTATAGCAATCAGGACACTTAATATAACTCATATTCTCAATAACACCTAAAACTTTTATATTTAATTTTCTAGTCATATTAACTGCCTTTGCAACTATCATAGATACAAAATCTTGAGGAACAGATACCATTACTATTCCATTTATCGGAATATCTTGCATTACAGTTAGTGCTACGTCTCCTGTTCCTGGTGGCATATCAACAACTAAATAGTCTAATTCTCCCCAAATTACATCTGTCCAAAACTGCTTAACCATTCCACCAATCATAGGACCTCTCCAAATTACAGGATCTTCTTCATTCTCTACTAGCAGATTTAACGACATAACCTTTATTCCTTCTTGAGATTCAATAGGATATATATTTTTACCATCCGCCATAGCTTTTTGTCCTGTAATTCCAAGAAGTCTTGGTATACTTGGCCCTGTAATATCTGCATCTAAAATCCCTACTTTATATCCTTTTTCCTTTAATTGTCTTGCTATTAAAGTAGCCATGGATGATTTACCAACGCCACCTTTTCCACTCATAACTCCAATAATTTTTTTAACATTGTTTAAAGGATTGTTCTCAACTCCACAACTTCCTTTATCTTTACTGCATCCACCATTGGATGGACATGTATCACATGTTGACATAAAATCATCTCCTCATTATTATTGGTATTTACTAAATTTATATTACTGCTGTTTTAAATTGTTGTCAAATGCCAATAATGAAATTTATTATAATCCTATATGAATAAATTATATTTTTGTCTAGCATATTATAAAATTAAAATATAACATCTAAAAATTACTGTAATAATCTCTAAAGGATAACGACTTCTAAGTATCAAATAAATTGATACTTAGAAGTCTGTTAGTAAGCTTTAGGGGGAGAAAAACTCCCTCTAAAGCAAAGAACTATGTTTATATCATTAAAACATTTAATTTTATTCCCAAGTTTCACTACAGTAACTACATAATCTTTTATTGTCTAAACACTCCCTATTACCACATCGTATACATTCTTCATATCCTTCATCATAATAACTAATTTCATTTTCAAAATTATATTCTTCTCCTAAATTGTCTTCTGGTAATACATAATTATTCATCATATTTTCCTCCTAATTTTAATATTCCTTACTCCATAGAATTTAATAATATATTTTCCTGTTTTTAATATATTTATACTTAACAAACCATTTTATAATACAATTCACTATTATGAAATGTTAAGAATTTCAGAAATTATTATATGGCTTATTTCTGCCAGTTACTATTAGCAAAACCTTTAATTTATTATGTAATAAATTGTTGATTTTTGTAGTTATAACGTTTTCTGATAGACTGATTTTATTTATTTTAATTTATAATAAGAGTTATATACTAATATTTATTATGTTATCCTATATAAGGAATTGTTGCGTATTTTCACGTAACTACAACTATCATAAAATTCATTCATAAACATGAATTGATTTTACAGTGTATAAGGGGGATTACAATGAAAAAGACTAGATTCCTCAGTATTGGACTATCTTTAATACTATCCTTGTCCTTAATTGGATGTAGTTCAAAAAATAGTTCTACTAATACTGAGTCCAAAAAGAATGAAACTGCTCAACAACAAATAAAGGATGGAGGAACAATGATATTTTCTGCTAGAACTGATCCAAGTTGCCTAAATCCTTTTTTTCAACAAAACAGAGTTACTTATACAATAAACAATGCTTTATTTGATCCACTATATGTAGTTGATAAAGATGAAGTAAGATATTACTTAGCAGAAAGTATGGAAACTTCTGAAGATAAACTTACATATACATTAAAATTAAAAGATAATTTAACATGGCATGATGGTACAAAAATAACAGCAGATGATGTTGTTTATAGTGTAAATGTAGCTAAAGATGAAAGTCAGGGAATTGATGCTAGACAAACTTTTGTTATTGATAAAAAAGAAGTCCAAGCTAATAAAATTGATGACTTAACTGTTGAATTTAAACTTCCAAATACCTTTGCACCATTCTATATATCAATTGGAGATTTTAAAATAATTCCAAAACATATATTTGAGGGTGAAAGCAATTTAGCAGAATCAGATAAAAATAATACTCCAGTAGGTTCTGGTCCTTTTAAATTCAAAGAATGGAAAAAGGGTGAGATGGTAACCCTAGAAAGATTTGATGATTATTATTTAGGAAAACCTCATTTAGATAGTGTGGTTTATAGAATAATTCCAGATGATAATACTTCAAAAATTGCTTTTGAAAATGGAGAAGTTTCTGCAGCATATTTAGCTGAAGATAAGTTTGAAACTTTCTCATCAGATGATAGGTTTAAAACTCATTCTTTTGATGAAGGAATGCTAAACTATATTATACTTAATGAAAAAAATGAAAACTTAAGTAAAAAAGAAGTTAGACAAGCTATATCCTATGCCCTAAATAAAGAAGAGATTTTAAAAACATCCTATACTAATTTAGAAAATACTGAAAAAGCTTACTCTATTCTAACTCCAAATACAAAATTCTATACTGATGATGTAGAAAAATATGACCAAAATTTAGAAAAAGCAAAAGAGCTTATGGAAAAGTCTGGTGTAGGTAATATAAAATTGAATTTTCAATACACTCCAAAAGATAGCAAAATTGCTATGGTTGTTAAACAACAACTTTCTACTATCGGTATAGAAGTAGATGCTCAGCAAATAGATGACAATGTATACTTCTCAAAAATCCTTGGAGAACAAGAAAGAGATTATGATATACTTATAAATGGATATGTAATGGGAAATGATCCAGATGGATATTCTAGTGCTTATATGTCTAGTGGTAGCTTTAATGCTCAATGTTATAATAACAAAGAACTAGACAAGTTGTGGAAGGATGGAGCTTCTCAATCAGATGATGCAAAGAGAAAAGAATTATATGAAAAAATTCAAAAGACCATAGCTGATGATGCTGTAGTATACCCATTATATTATTCAAAGTCATTAATCGGAGTTGATGCTAAATTTGGTGGAATTGAAGATGCCAAATTAGTACCTATATATATGTTTGAAGATTTATCAAAAATATATATGATTCAACAATAAAAATATATTTCTATGGCTCATTTACCCTTTCCGGGTACTTGAGCCATTTTTACATAAATTTTTTACATAGAAAGGATAGTATTATGAAAAATAAAATTACAAAGAGAATTTTACAAGCTATTCCTATGCTTTTATTTATATCCTTTGTATCCTTTTTACTTATGAATCTGGCTCCAGGAGATCCAGCTCAAGGATATATAACCCCTAAAATGTCAAAGGAGCAAGCAGATTTAATAAGAGTAAGTCTTGGACTGGATAAACCTATGCTAACTAGATATTTCTTATGGCTAAAAAATGTATTAAGTGGTGATTTGGGTTACTCCTTGGTTTCTAGACAAGCTGTAGCTAGTGAAATTTCTTCAAGATTTTTTGCTACCCTTGGACTTATGGGTTCTTCCCTACTTCTAGCTATTTTAATATCAATTCCCCTAGGATTACATACGGGCATGCATAGAAATAAATTCTTAGACAGATTTACAAATATATTAAACTATATTGCAATCTCTATACCTAGCTTTTGGTTTGCAATGATATTGCTTTCAATATTTTCTTTAAAATTAAAGTGGCTTCCTAGTGTTGGTATGAGAACTATAGGTGTAACTTCAATATTAGATGTTATAAAACACGGTATATTACCTACTATAGTACTTAGTTTTTCTAATATAGCTGTTCTTACAAGATATGTACGTTCTTGTACTATAACAGAACTAAAGCAAGATTATATTGTTACCGCAATTTCCAAAGGCGCAAGTAAGAATAGAATTCTATTTAAACATATCATGAAAAATGCTCTTCTTCCAATGATAACAATTCTTGGAATGAGCTTACCATCTTTAGTTTCTGGTGCATTTATCACTGAAACTATCTTTGGATGGCCTGGTATGGGAAGACTTGGCATTAACTCAATAAAAGCCTTAGATTATCCAGTTATAATGGCTATGACTTTAGTTACCTCAATAATGGTTGTTATAGGAAATCTACTTGCTGATATTAGTTATGTACTAGTAGATCCTAGAATACGTAGGGGGGATGAAAATGTTTAGTATTAGATTTAAAGAAAATTTTATAAGAGAGCTTAAAAAAAATAAATTAGGAATATTTGCTTTAGTATGCTTAATTTTAATAATTATTTTATCTGTTTTTGCATTTTTGACTCCTTATAATCCTGATACTATTGATATGAGTAATCAATTTATTTCTCCAAATTTAAAAAATATATTTGGAACAGATGAACTCGGAAGAGATTACTTTACTAGAGCTTTATATGGTGCACGAATCTCCTTAATAGTAGGTGTACTCTCCATGATGGTATCTATATTCATCGGCACCCTAGTTGGTGCTATAAGCGGACTATTAGGAGGCAAAGTTGATGCTATTATAATGAGAATAATAGACATGTTAATGAGTATACCTCTATTCTTTTTACTACTAATAGTAAATTCTTATTTAAGACCAAGTATAGCCAATATAATAATCATTATAGGTATATTTGGATGGATGAGTATCGCTAGAATAGTCCGCTCAGAAACATTATCTATAAAAGAAAGGGATTATATTCTATGTTCTAAAGCCTTAGGTAGCAATAATATAAAAATAGTAAAAACACATATAATACCTAATGCTATTTCCACAGTAATTGTTGCAGCTAGCATAAATATAGCCGATGCTATACTTATGGAATCATCTTTAAGTTTTTTAGGTCTAGGGGTACAACAACCGATGGCTTCTCTCGGAAGCATGCTTCAAACTGCTCAAGCCAGAATTGGTGATAAGACTTACTTAGCAATTTTTCCAGGTCTTATGATACTATTAATTGTATTAAGCTTTAATGTTCTTGGTGATATCTTGAGAGTAGCATTAGATCCGTCTCAAGGAGAGTAATTAAAACATATAAGTATAAAAATAAAAATTATGCTATAATTTATATTATAACATAATTTTTTAGGAGGTTTTTATGGACACTTATACCCTTCCACTTTATCAAAAATCAAGCTTAAAAAAGTCTCTAAAATTTCTTTATTTATTTTTTGTACTATTTTTTTTAATATTATCTATTCTTATATTTATATTTATTACTAAAGAAAATCCCATTATGGGCATTGTTTTTAGCTTGATTTTACTTGTACTTTCTATTTTCTTTATGTATCTATTTATAAATATTGAAATTCTAAAGAAATTTCAAATTGAAATTACTTATGAATATATTAAAATCACTACACCATTTATTAAAAAATTTGCATTTTGGAAAGATATTTATAATATACAAATCTATAATTATCAAAATAATCCTATGTTATCTTTCTTGCTAATTAAGGACCTAAATAAAAAAACAAAATCATCTATATGTAATAATTTAAATTCACTTTTAGGGATTCCACCAACTTCCTTTCAGATATCTCTTAATCTTTTTAAAGATATAGATATGGAAAAACTTTATAATACTATAATTATGCAACTAGACAAAGTATCTGTAAATGATACTGATGTAATTACCGAGATTTCAAATAATATTTATAACAAACCAAATAATAACCTAATTAAATCAATTATACTTTCCTTTATTTTTACATTTATAATTGGAATTATATATGGATTCTCCATATATAAGCTAGAAAGCAATTATTTAATTATACCTATATTGGGTTCTTTATTAATTATATCTGTCTTTAATAAATACTATTTAGAAAAATCTTTTAAATTATCTATTAGATGTTTAGTAGGTTTTATCTGTTCTCTTCAAGTGCCTATTTCAATTATTTCTATGCTGTTCATAGATTTAAAATCATTATTACCACACACCAAATTACTAATGATACTAAAAATGTTAAAGTCAGATGTAAAATATATAATTTATAATCCCATTGACCATTTTTTACTCTTCTTAATTTTTATAGTATGTTTTGGAATTGGATTCTTATATGGAAGAGTTTCTAAAAAAATTCAGAAGAAAACTCTGAATATCTAGATATATAAAAGAATCCTAGGTTAAATTACCACTAACCTAGGCTTCTTTTGCTATATTATAAATAAATATTCCATAATAATTCTTAATAAGTTCTTATTTTAAGTTTTTGTTTCCCATAAATGTTAGTCCTATCATTCCTTGACCAGTGTGAGTTCCAATTATTGGACCTATAGTACTAATAATAATATCTTTTACGAGTTCCTTTTCTCTAATAATATTAGCAAGATACTCAGCTCTTTCTAAGCTATCTGCATGACCTATGATAATAGTTTGTTCCTTCAGGTTTATACCATCTTCTAGCATCTTATCTAGTAATTTCTCCAAGGATTTTTTTTCTCCTCTTACTTTAGATACATTTACTAACTTTCCCTCATAGTCAACACTCAATACAGGCTTTATCTTTAAGGTTGTCCCAATAATTGCTTCCACTGAAGAAATCCTTCCACCTCGTTTTAAGTGATGTAAATCTTCAACTGTAAACCAGTGACAAGTATTATTTCTATGTTCTTCTATCCACTTTACCAATTCCTCAATGGATAAGCCTTCTTCTTTTTTCATTGCAGCATTATATACTAGAAGCCCTTCCCCAACTGAAGCTGAAAGAGAGTCAACTGATATAATTTTTCTTTCAGGGTATTCCTCTTTAAGATCTTGTATCACTAATTGAGAGTTATTATATGTTCCACTAAGTCCTGAAGAAAACGCTATATATAAAATATCCTTTCCTTCCTTCAGTAGCTTTTCAAAGCACTCTCTATAAGTAAAATAATTTATCTGTGTTGTAACAGAAGTATCACCATTTTTTAGTCTCTCGTAAAACTCATGGCTTGTCATTTCTCTCTCATCAGGATAGTGTGTATAGGTTTTATTTTCCATATCAAAGGCCATAGGTATAATGCCTATATTTATTTTCTCTATATTATCAAGAGGTAAATCTACCGTTGAATCTGTAATAATAACATAATCTTTCATATATTCTCCTCCTTTATAATTCATTTTTTCCATACTATATTCGCCTAAAATACTATTTTAACATTTTTTAAGCCTAATGTATATGAATAGATTTCTCAATTTGTTCATATAGTAACTAATTTTCTTGTGTTTAATCTATATAAAGCTTATCTATATTAAATTATACTCATAGGTAAGCTCTATATGTTCCTTTTCCACTTCAATTAAAGCTTGGAAAACTCTTTTTACATTTTCATCGCATACTTCATTCTTATATCTTTCATAATAGTAAACAGCATGCTCTTCTCTTTCCTTTGCCAATTTCAAAAGTGCTTCGTCACTATCATACTTGTCATAGTTTATTTTAGTCAAAGCAGGTGTTTTAGTAAAACCTCCTAATCCCATATGAACCTTTGAATGAAAAATTTCTATTTTTGATAAAGCCTGAAAAGCCTTAGAAACTTCTTCACTCTTTGCTTTTTTAGCTGCTTCTTTATAAAACTCTCCATTAAATATTTCAAGCTTAACGGCATGGTCTAAAATTCTTAATGTGTTTATATCTAGCTTCTTACTATCTACTTCAATAACTTCATCATCACCACTTAAATAAATACTGCTTACTCCACAGAACGGACAGTATACTATGTTACTTATAGAATTTTTATTTATAAAAGCAAATGAATTAAAATCATAATTCTTTTCATTAATATTCATTCCACATATTTTACACTTCATATTAATTCCTCCTAAACTCAATATACATTTTACCATATATTCAAAATGTTTAAAAATAAAAAACCTTTAAAACATGTTAAATTAATTTTAATATGTCAAAGGTTTTTTATTAATATTTTTAATTTTATCTATATAGAAAAATATATCTTCAATTTCCTTTATTATGTATATTGAATATTATTCTTCATCACAAGCATGATCTAGCATATCTAAAACATAGTTAGGGAGAGCAAAAGATCCCACATGTAAGTCTGTATTATAATACTTAGTCTTTAACCCTAAAGAGTTCCATGCCTCAGCATTTAAATCTTTTACTGGATCATACTTTTTAGATGCGAATCCAAATAACCAATGTCCTGATGAGTAAGTTGGAATATGAACTTGATACACTTTCCCTATTGGGAAGGATTCTTTTATACGCTTATGAGCTCTCTTCATAGAACTAGCATACATTTCATAATAAGGACTTTCATGTTGATTTACTAAAATTCCTTCTTCATTTAATGCATCGTAACAATCTCTATAGAATTCTTTTGTAAATAAGCCCTCTCCAGGTCCTATTGGATCAGTAGAATCTACTATTATTAAATCATAGTAATTTTTCCTATTTTTTACAAATTTAATACCATCTTCAAAGTATAAGTTTACTCTTTCATCCTTTAGTTTACTTGATGTTATAGGAAAATACTCTAAACATACATCAACTACTTTTTTATCGATTTCAACCATGTCTATTTCTTTTATTGTATTATATCTTGTTAGTTCTCTGATTGTTCCACCATCTCCAGCTCCTATAACTAAAACTTTTTCAATCTTAGGATTTGTAGCCATAGGAACATGAACTATCATATCATGATAAATAAATTCATCCTTTTCTGTTATCATAACTATTCCATCTAAAGTGAAAAATCTTCCGAATTCCTTTGTCTCAAATACATCTATTCTTTGAAAATCACTTTTCCCAGCATATATTTGCTTGTCAACCTTTATTGAAAACCTAACAGTCTCTGAGTGATTCTCAGTATACCATAACTCCATTTTTCATCCTCCTAGTTAATATAATATTATTCATTATAAACATTCTTACCACTAAATATTTCTATCATTTCTTTTCTAAGTGCATTACTTATATTAAGTCTTTCTCTTGGTAAAAATTCATGAGTATCTTTTTTAAATAGGTAGTTCTGTAAATCAATTTCCTTTATAAGCATTTTAGTATGAAATATATTTGTTTGATACATGTTTATATCCATAGCATCATACTTTTGCAAAGTCTTATCATCAATATAATCTTGAATTGATTTAATTGGTGTATCTATAAAACACTTTTTACCATTAATGTCACGAGTGAATCCTCGAACACGGTAATCAATGGTAATTATATCAGAGTCAAAACTGCTAATTAGATAATCTAATGCATTTAGCGGAGAAATTTGTCCACAAGTAGATACGTCTATATCTACTCGAAAGGTTGCTATAGAATTATCTGGATGATATTCAGGATAAGTATGTACCGTTACATGACTCTTATCCAAATGTGCAACAACAGTCTCCTTAGTTTTTAAAATATATTTACCACTATTACATGATTCATCTATTACCCCATCCCCTAAAGGTTCCTCAGAAATTAATATGGTTACACTTGCACCTTGAGGATCATAGTCCTGCTTGGATATGTTTAACACATGAGCACCAATAATATCAGTAACATCGCATAATATTTTAGTTAATCTTTCTGAATTGTATTGCTCATCAATATAATCTACATACTCCTTTTGTTCTCTTTCACCCTTTGCATAGCAAATGTCATAGATGTTAAAACTTAGTGTCTTAGTAAGATTATTAAAGCCATATAATTTGATTTTATTCTCCATTCTTTTATATACACCTTTCCTTTAGATGAAATTCACTGAGTAAATTTTATTAGGAGTTGTTGAATTTGTCAATAAAAATTTAAAATATAATTATTATATTTTGTTATATGTGAAACCTTATCTATAATTTCAATGTATATACTATAAATATATCTTATAATTCTTATATTATATAAAACATTTATCTATTACTTATTTCTTATAGACTTCTTCTGATTTTGATTATTTAAATTACAGCAATCCATTTTTCTCTTCCCATATAGTTCCTCATTTTGTTTTGCAATCTTATCTAAAAAGCTATTAACCGATTTCTTTATTCTAGTAAACATGCTATCCCTCCATAATAATTATTTATTAGATTATACCAATAACTTATGTGTTTTTAATGGAGTTTTTAATTAAAATATTTTTCATAAAGTTTATGCTCTATCTTAAATAATTTATTAAATATCACTCTAAAATTATACTACGTAACATTTTATTAAGTCATCACCATCTTTATTTTTATCAGTACTTAATATTTTTTCAAGACCTTCTATGACAAAATACTCATTATCCTGTTGTCTTACCATAACTTGAGTATTACTTAACATCATAGGTTCTTTTGAACATCTATTAATTTGATCTATTGAAACATTTTTAAGTAACTGGCTTTTGGGAATTTCTCTTATATCCATAAATACCTCTCCTTTTAACATGCACAATATTGCACGAAACTAAATATATTTTGAGTTCTAACATATAGTATAAACAAATTAAAATATTTTATTTGATATTGACCTAGGTCCTTAAATTTAATTATGCATCTACATAATACTAAGTTTCTATTACATATTATACATATTATTGAGAAAAAAATTTATCCTTTTATTAAATAACTTTTGTATAAAATAAGAAGGAATACAGCTTATTCCATATTCCTTCTCTTATAATCTTTATTCAAATTTGAAAGTATTTATTATTTCTTTTAGTTTTTCAGACATATGTTGTAACTCATTAGCATGACCCGTAAGCTCCTCTGAAATTCCTGTTACCTCTTCTGTTGAAGCAGTAACCTCTTCTGAAGACGCCGCAGTCTCTTGTGATATAGATGATATATTTTCTATCTGAGTTACTACATTATCCTTCTTTTTATTAATAACTACTATATATTCACTAATTTCAGTAACTTTACTTATTAAATCTTGCACTCCTGCCATTATATCGTTAAATACAGCCTTTGCTTCGTCTACTACACCATCTTGTTCCTCTACAATTTTTTCAGTATCCTTAATAGCCACAACAGCAATGTTAGTCTTAGTTTTTATATCATCCACTATCTTCTTAATTTCCATAGTAGAATCCTTTGATTGCTCTGCTAGCTTTCTAATTTCTTCTGCTACTACTGCAAAACCTCGACCAGCTTCACCAGCTCTAGCTGCTTCAATAGATGCATTAAGAGAAAGTAAGTTAGTTTGTTCTGTAATCTGAGAAATAGTATCTGATACTGAATTTATTTTTCCTGTACTTTCATCCATATCTATAACTAACTCTGAAACCTTATTAGTGGAAACCCTTGTATCATTAGACTTTTCTATCAATGTATCTACCATGGTCAATCCTCTGTTGCTTAGGTGATTAGCATTTTCATATACCGCACCCATAGCTTCTGTAGCTTCATTTAATAATTTTAAGTTCTCTGATAATTCAATTATAGCTGTGGCTCCGTCTTGAGCACTATTAGCTTGTTCAATGGCTCCACCAGACACATCTTCTATAGCTCTTGCTACTTCACTGATAGAAGCACTAGTTTCCTCGGCTATAGCAGATAAATTTGATGAAGTTTCTAAAACTATATTAGAAGACTTGTTAACGCTTTTAATTAATGATGATATGTTTTCTATCATTCCATTGAAATTTTCACCTAAGTCTTTAAATTCATCTCTTGACTTTATATTAACATTAACCCTTAAATCTCCATCTTTAACTTTGTTAAAAGCCGTCAATAATCTATTAATATTCTTTGATATAGAATTACTAAATATTAAAGATACTGCTATAGCTATTATAGCTATTACTCCTGAGGTTAGTATAATTATATTTAGAATATTTTGTGTATCCTTTAATAGTTCTTTCTCATCCAAAGATGCTACTATTTTCCAGCCTGTTAATTGACTTGTAGTGTAAACTGCAAACTTCTTTTCCCCATTAAAATCATATTCAGTAAATCCTTCTTTATTTGAGCTTATGTCACTCCAAACAGAAAGCTTAGCAGCTTCATCAGTACCTATGATTTCTTTATTAGGATGTGCTACTAAATTACCATTTGAATCAGATACATACATGTACCCTTCGTTTCCTACCTTAATCTCAGATAATCCATCAGAAAGATTTTTTAAACTTACATTAACTCCTACAACTCCAACTACATTGCTATTTTTTTCTATAGTCTTAGCTACAGTTACTACATTTTCACCAGTAGTTGCACTTTTATATGGTGAAGTTATCACTATTTGACCTTTATTTTCCATAGCCAGTTTATACCATGGTCTAGATTTATAGTCATAATTAGCGTCAGTATTTGCTTCTGGGTAAATATGAAATTTCCCCTTTTCTGTTCCCATAAATACATTTAGAATATCTTCATCCGAATTTTTAACATCTGTCATTAATAGTTTAGCAAATTTAAAGTATTCTTCTTTATCTTCCGTTTCCACAATATTTATATTATTAGATAGTAGCTCTATAGACTTAGACATGCCGATAAAATAGTTATCTATTCCTCTATTCACCTCTAAAATTGTTTGTCTGCTTGTAGTTTCAAGCTTATCGCTTAAAATTGATTTTGATTGTGAGTATATAGTTATTCCCATTCCGGAAACTGGTACTAAACAAATCAGTAAAAGTATAACTATAAGTTTGACTCTAATGCTCTGTAATTTAAATTTCTTAAGCTTATTAAGTTTCTTATGTTTCATATTTTTTCCTCCTAAGTGTATAATTTTTTTAATTTATATATTTTTGTAATTTATATACTTATTATTAATAATGATTAAATTACTTAAAAATCTATAATATTTAATCTATAAAAATATTTCTTTAATCCTTTCTTTAAATTTAATTACAAAATATATTATAAAACTTACTATTATATACTCGAGTACATCTTATTTATCTTTATAAATAATTTAATTATATTTTTATTGAATATAGGTATTTTTAGTAATAAAAAAGAAGCAAAATTTCTCTCACTTCTTAAATCAATCAACATATTCTTGGGATTAATTCTCCTTGTAGCATTCCCAAAACCTTAGTTCCTCCAATGTAAGTTTTTAAATATAATTTACTTTTGCCATCATCTAGTACCTTACCAATAATAGCGCCTTCTCTTCCTAAAGGATTTGATTTAATTACATTTAAAACCCTATGAGCATCTTTATTACTTACAATACAAATTAACTTGCCTTCATTAGCCATATAAAGAGGATCAAATCCTAAAAGATCACAAAAATTCCTTACATCCTCTCTTATAGGTATATCTTTTTGCCATATTTCCATAGACTTTCCACTAGTGCTCACTAACTCCTTTAAAGTGTTAGCTAACCCTCCTCTAGTTGGATCTCGCATTACTCTAATTTCATTGCTAGTATCCATTATAGCTTTTGTTAGTTCATTAAGAGCAGCACAATCACTCTTTAAACCTGACTCTATATCTAAATTTTCTCTTTCATTTATAATAGATGTGCCATGATCTCCAATAGTACCACTTATAATTATTGCATCTCCTTCTTTTATCTCCTTTATGTTTAACTGATAATTATTTTTTTCTATATATCCTATTCCTGTTGTATTAATATAAATTTTATGACCTTTTCCTCTTTGTACAACCTTAGTATCTCCTGTTACTATTTTAACTCCTATTTTATTAGCAGTATCAGCCATAGATTTTACTATTTTCTCTAAATCTTTAATTTCTAATCCTTCTTCAAGAATAAAACCAGCAGATATATATATGGGAGTTGAACCACTTACGCACAAATCATTCACAGTACCACAAATACTCAGTTTCCCTATATCTCCACCCTTAAAAAACAGAGGATCTACCACAAAACTATCTGTAGTTACTGCTATTTTCCCCTTAATCATATCTAATATAGCTGAATCCCCTTGTTCCTTTAATATATCATTATTAAAATACCTTAGAAATACATTCTTTATTAATTTATACGTTTCCTCTCCTCCACTCCCATGGGCTAATGTTATAACTTCCATAGCTCCTCCTAATATTAAACTTCAAAATAATTTAAATATGCATATAATTAAACTTGTTACCTTATTCTATGTTAAACTTATAAGCTACAATTCTTTTGTACTGTATACAATACCACAACTTCCTTCTTTAGATACCATGCATGGACCAATTGGAGTCCTTGGTGTACACATCTTTCCAAAAGCATTACAATCCATAGGACTTTTTATTCCCCTTAATATATCTCCACAAATACACTGATTATTTTTATTTACAATTTTATTTTTTAAAGAAAATTTATTTCTAGCATCAAAGTAGCTATATTCCTCTCTTAGTTTATATCCTGTACCGTCTATTTCTCCAAAACCCCTCCAAAAACTAGATGAAGTTTCAAAGACCTGATTTAATATCTCTTGTGCTTTTCTATTTCCTTCTGTATAAACAAAACCTTTATATAAATTTTCACATCCGTAATTACCTCTCTCTTTTTTATATATGATATAAAGTATCCCAACTAATATATCTATAGCCTTGAAGCCGCATATAGCCATAGGAGTTTTATACTCATTAGATAATCTCTCAAAGGGTCTGCAACCAATTATTGTTGCTACATGTCCTGGACATATAAATCCATGAATTTTAACTTCTTCATCTAAAATTAGGGTAGACATAACCTTAGGCATAGCCTTTAGAGAATTCAAAATAAAAAAGTTATTTACATTTTTCTCTAGTGCTTCTTTTATTGTAAGAGCTATTATAGGTGCTGTAGTTTCAAAGCCTATAGCTAAAAAAACTATAATCTTATCTCTATTATTTATTGCTATCTTCAAAGCATCTAATGGGGAATATACAACTTCTACCTTTCTTCCTTTAGCCATCTGTTCTCTTAATGAGCTACAACTCCCTGGAACTTTAATCATGTCGCCAAAGGTAGTTATTATTACATCTTTTTTCTCACTTAACTCTATGGCATGATCTATATAGCTCTCATCTGTTACACAAACAGGACATCCTGGTCCTGATAACAACCTAATATTAGGTGGTAACAGCTTATCAATACCTGAATTATAAATACTTCGTGTATGTGTACCACAAACCTCCATTATATTTATGTTTTCCTTACACCTTTCCTTTATGTTTTTTAATAGTTTAATTGCCAAATTAATTTCCCTTGAATTTCCTTCATCTCTATAAAACATACTAAAAGTCTCCCATTAACTCCTTAAATATTATTAAAGTCTCCATAGCCTCTTTTTCTTCTATTTTTTCAATGGCACAACCAACATGAACCAAAACATATTCTCCAACAACTAAATTTTCTATTAGACTAGTATTAATTTTTTTTCTTAAACTCCCAAATTCAACTAAGGAATTACCTTCACATATTTCTAATACCTTTCCTGGAATGGCTACACACATATTAATTCTCCTTACATAACTCATTTCCAATAACTATCTGACCTATAGACAATCCCCCATCATTGCAAGGTATTAATCTATGGGTTATAACTTGAAATCCACTTTCCTTCAACGACGTCTCAATTCCTTCTAATAAAATAGAGTTTTGAAATACACCTCCACTTAAAGCTACCTTATTTATGCTATATTCTTCTCTTAACTTAATACAAATTTTATTTGAAAAATCTATTATAGTATTATGAAATTTTAGAGCTATACACCCTTTATCAATGTTATTATTTAAATCCTTTATAATGCCTCTAATTATATTATTTATATTTATAATATAAGGCAGGCTACCACTAATTTCCCATTGATATATATTCTCACACCTTTTTATATAATCATAATTATTAGTACCCTTTAAAGAATCAATGAAATCTTCTGCTAAGCTTTCAACATACATAGCAGCCTCTCCTTCATAGGATACTTCTTTGTTAAAATCTAAAAGACTGGCAATTCCATCAAATAGTCTTCCCATACTAGAAGTTAGTGGACAATTAAAATTCTTTCTTAGCATGTTAATAATTATCCTTGATTCCATACCATAAAAATATTTACAAGCAGCTTCTTCAATCTCCTCTTCCTTTAAAACTCCAAACAAAAGAGATAGTCCAATTCTCCATGGAAATTTTACTGCTCTATCCCTTCCAGGCAAAGGAATATATTTTAAGTGTGCTCCCCTAATAAAGTTCTTTTTATCACATATTAAAAACTCTCCTCCCCAAAGGTTTCCATCTTCTCCATATCCCACTCCATCAAAGGCTATCCCTATAACTTTATCCTTTTCTTTATTTTCTATCATGCAGCTCACTATGTGACTATGATGATGATAAACACCTAAAGTTTTCACCTTGTTTTTATCTAAATAATTCTTACTCCAATAATTAGGATGCATATCATGAATAATTGTATTCGGTTCAACTTTAAAAATATTCTTCATGTGCTTTAACACTCTATTAAATCTTAAATAATTCTCTTCTCCCTCCATGTCTCCAATATAAGGACTTGTAAAAATACAATCTCCACTTCCAAGAGAAAATGAATTTTTAAATTGAGATCCTAAGGCTAGGATATTTTCTTTGAATATATACTTATTATAGTAAGGGGCATAACCTCTACCAGCCCTTATAACCCTACCGTAACCACCAATTACTTGAACTACAGAATCATCAACGGGCATATTAATTTCTCTATTATGAATAAAAAAATAATCTACTATTTCCATAAGATTGTCTATAGCCTCTATATCCTCATATATTATTGGCATAGTACTTAGATTCCCGCTAGTAAAAACTAAAATATCTATGTTGTTACCAAATATTAAATAATGAAGGGGAGAATAGGGTAATACTACTCCTAGTCTTTTATTATTAAAAGAAATATTAGTTGGTAGTTTATTGTTCTTTTTCTTTAAAAGCAATATAGGTTTCTTATTTCCTGTTAAAATTTCTTTTTCTTCATTATTTACATAACAATATTTTTCTACTACATTTATATCTTTCATCATAAGGGCTAATGCCTTATCTGGTCTATGTTTTCTAAGCCTTAGTTTTTCTATAGCTAGTTCATTATTTCCATCACAAACAAGATTAAAACCACCTATGCCCTTAACTCCAATTATTTTTCCTTCCCTTAAATACTTTCTCACACTTTCAAATTTATCGCTAGATTTTATAGGGCTCCCCTTATTATCTAAGAGGATTACTCTTGGACCACAAGAGTAACAACAGGTAGGCTCTGCATGAAATCTTCTATCATTAAGATTTTCATATTCTTTCTTACATTTGTCACACATAATAAAATTATCCATAGAAGTATATTCTCTATCATAGGGAGTATTTTTTATTATTGAAAATCGAGGACCACAATTTGTACAATTTATAAAAGGATATAAATATCTTCTTGGATTATTACTATCCCCTAGCTCTTTTTCACACTCCTTACATGTAGCTATATCTGGAGAAATTAAAGTCCTCCCCTTCTCTTCGGTACTTTCTACTATGAGAAACTCCTTATAATCCTTTAGGCTTTTTTTATTCTCAACTACTACTTCTTCAATACTACTTAACTCAGGTGCCCTTTCCTTAAGGTTAGTTAAAAAATTATCTATACCTACTTCAGCTCCTTGAATTTCCATAACCACTCCCTTACTTGTATTATTCACCCAACCTGATAGTTGATTTTCTAAAGCTATTCTATATACAAAAGGTCTAAATCCTACGCCTTGAACTGTCCCTTTAACTATAATTCCTTTTCTAATCACTTTATTCTCCTTCTATTCTGTAGAGTAAAATTTCATAACCTGAAGTTATTTCATTACTTATCTGATTACAAATAGGACACTTTCTATTTGTAGTCTTTAAAGGAAATTCCTTATGACAATTATTACAATATGACTTACTTAATAACTTTTCTATAATAAGTTTTGCACCCTCACAACAACTCCCTGAACTCATTTCTTTAAAAATAAAATCAATGGAGGAATTATCTATACAAGAAAATTCTCCTATTTGTAAAAATACTTTTGATACCTTAGTTATATTATTTTTAATACACTGTTTCTCAACCATATCTATAACGTAACTAATTATTGAAATTTCATGCATTTATATCACCAATTATCCTTTTAATTTCCCTAAATACTTTTTTAGTAATTTCAGAAAATTTATCCTTTAAAGTATTAGATAACTCTAAGGAATAATTCACCTTTTCCACTTCAATACCAACTAAATATCCAGCAATTTCTCTATATTCTTCTCTTAAAACCCTCAAAAGATTTTCACTATGCATATCTCTGCAAGGGTTAATAAATTTATCACATTCCTTTAAATTTAAGACTGAAACTCTGCCAGGTTCAATTCCAAAGTAGGTACTGTCTACCAGAATAACAGTATCTTCCTTATTAATTTCATTTAAATAATATATATAATCAATTCCAACTATTAATACCTTAACTTCTTTGCTATAGCTTTCCAGTTGGGCCCCTATGAACTCCATTACCTTTACTCCTATACCATCATCACCCAAAATAATATTTCCTATGGCAAAAATCTTTATCATAGTATATTTATTGTTATAGGCTCATATTTATCACTGGTTACATGTGCGGCACAGTTTAAACATGGATCAAAGCTTCTTACTATACGTCCTATTTCTACTGGATGGACCATATCTTTTATTTCCGTTCCTATCAACGCTTCTTCCACTGGCCCTTTTATTCCCCTATTATCAGTAGGTGACAAATTCCAAGATGAAGGTGGTATTAAAGTATAGTGGTGTACTAACTTATTCTTAATAGACAACCAATGTCCTAGGGATCCTCTCTCTGCTTCTATTAATCCAACGCCTCTTGATTCCTCAGGTATTTCCCATTGCTCTTGATAAGCCTTTTTTAGTTTTAATAAATCTATTAATCCCTCTATAGCTTCACAAAGTCTCTTCGCCTCTATTGATTTAGCAATTATTCTATCCATAATAGATACTCCTCCACTATAGTCACCACTTAAAGTCATTCTAGCTAGTGCCCCAACCTCCATAGGATTCCCCTTATATCTAGGTGCATTAACCCAACTATATGCTTCTGGTTTATAAGGATTATAGGTGATTTTATTGTCTTCTCCTGGTATTAAAGTTTGCAAATCTGATTCTACCCAAGTTTTAGAAATATCTTCTGCTATATTGCTAGACTGAAATTCTTCTCTAATTCCATTTATCATTACTCCAGTTGATACCATTTTAATTGGATGCAAGTAATTGTCATACAATCCATAACTCATAAAATTCTTATATCCATCACCAATTTTAAAATAATCTTCATAAGTGGCTGCTATAGTATATACATCCGGTATAAGCTTATCTACAATAAAACTTTTTATTACTTTTATACTATATTTAATGTTTTCTATTTGTGGTATATCAATATTGGTAGTTGTGCCACCTACAAAAATGCCATGACAATGAGGAACTTTTCCAGCTAATTCAGCTACAGCTCTATGTGCTTCTCTACTATACCTTACTGCTCCTAAGTAATCTTCATTTATTCTTTTTGTATCCTCTCTAGATAACCTGTAATCAGCAGCTTTAGCACTTTCCGTTTTATACAACGGATTTATATGAACTATATCTACATAATCTGGAAATACGAAAAAATATATGTGCCTCAAATAATTCTGCAAAAATTCAAATCCGTTAGCAATATCTCTAACTACTTTCCCATTAAAATCAGGTGTAACTTTCATTGCATCTTCTAGACATAAAGTAGCAGCTACAGCATGATGGGTAGAACAAATTCCACATACCCTTGGAGCCAGTCTTATAATATCTAAGGGATATCTACCTTTAAACATCTCCTCAAATCCCCTAAACTGACTTCCACTACTTTTTGCATCTATAATCTTATTATTAACTACATTTACTTCTATATTTAAAAGTCCACTTACCCTAGTCAATGGATCAATTACTATCTTAGTCATAATTAAACTCCTCCATATTTTACAAAAGGCTCTGTTCCATCTGGAAATCTAGGTCCTGCACAGCCTATACAATTAGTATTATCCCCGATAGGCCAATTATCAGTGCCATTCCATCGACTTACAGGACAATATGCATGGGTTATTGGACCTCTGCACCCTAGAGAAAATAAACATTCTGGATCTCCAAATTTCTTAGCAAATATCCCATTATCAAAAAACCTTCTTCTTGGACAATTGTCATGAATTGTCTCTCCATAATAAGCCTTTGGTCTTCCATCACTATCAACTTCTGGCATACCATAGGATGTAATATAACCCAAAATTCCCATAGTCCAAACAGGATTTGCAGGACAACCTGGTATTCTAATAATGTCATCTCTTTTTAAAAACTCTGATATGCTAACTCCATTAGATATATTAGGTCTTGCTGCAGTAGGTCCTCCATAACAAGCACATGTTCCCACAGAAATAATATATTTAGCGTTTTTAGCTATAGTTTCTACCGCCTCCATTGCTGTTATTTTTCTTCCATTATAGGTAGCAACAGTAGTAAATAGACCATTATCTCTTAATGGTACTGCGCCACAAACTAAAAATATATATTCAGTATCCAAAATTTCAAATATTCTCTCATAGCTTTCTTGTCCCTCATCTCCATTTATACTGCCAAAGAAAATCATATTAACAAATTCCTTTAGCATATATATAACATCTGGTTCATCTCCATTTAACAGAGAAATTACTTCTCCAAAACACCCTGATATCTCTAACCATATAGCATTGATTCTCCCCTTTTTACCTTGTTGTACTTCTTCAATCGCTCTTTTTGCATAGGAGATAGCCAATTCTTCTTTATTTCTTAGAAAATTACACATAATTATTCCTCTTTTAAATTACTACTATAATAATAGTTTTTTAGTATAAATTTTATGCAATATTTTTAAATTAATTTTATTTTCATATTGACATACTTAAGATTCCACTGTAATATTAACTTAAAGATATCGATTGTGCACAATTTGATTGTTAGCTATTTTGTATTACACTATATACCCATCATAAAAGGAGAAATATATATGAATATTTATGATTTTAAAGTTAAAACTATAGACGGAGAAGAAACTACTTTAGAAAAATACAAAGGTAAGGTTCTAGTGGTTGTAAACACAGCTAGTAAATGTGGATTTACACCTCAATATTCTGATTTAGAAAATATCTATAAAAAATATAAGGATATGGGGCTAGAAATTTTAGGCTTCCCATGTAATCAATTTGCCGAACAAGAACCTGGTAATAACAATGATGTAAAAGCATTTTGTCAGTTAAACTATGGTGTTACCTTCCCATTATTTGAAAAGGTAGATGTTAAGGGACAAACAGCTCATCCCCTATTCAAGTTTTTAAGTAATTCTATGCCTTTTAAGGGTTTTGATTTAAGTACCCCTAGCGGAAGACTACTAGATAACATCTTGAAAGAAAAATACCCTGAGTATATTATTGGTAATAGTATTAAGTGGAACTTCACTAAATTCTTAATAGACAGAGATGGAAATATAGTAAATAGATTTGAATCTCCTGTAGATCCTATGGATATGATTCCAGAGATAGAAAAAATTTTATAGGACTGAGGTTTCTAATATGAGTTATGAACACTTAGATATTGATAAGCAACTATGCTTTGCTTTATATGCTTCTTCAAAAGCTATAATAAAAAGTTATAAGCCACTATTAGATGAACTTGGCATTACTTACACTCAATATATTACCCTTTTAGTCCTTTGGAAAGAGGATAATATAACTGTAAAAGAGTTAGGCAAGAAACTTTATTTGGATTCTGGAACCCTTACACCTGTATTAAAAAGACTTGAATCCATGGATATAATACAAAGGATAAGAGCTTCTCAAGATGAAAGAAATGTATATGTGAAACTAACAGATAAAGGTATTTCAATGAAGGATAAAGCTTCAAAAATACCTGAAAAGATGTTCTGTAGTACTGGTCTTTCTTTAGATGAAGTATCAGACTTAAGAGAAAAACTTAAATTTTTATTAAATAATCTACAATAGAAAAACAAGCTAGGTACAAGTATTTCAACTTAAACCTAGCTTACTTTTTTATTTCTATATCTTAATTAACAGGAATAGTTTCTCTTGGTGTGGACCTCTGCCTTTAATATTTCTTCTTTCTCTTTTAGAATTTCATTACCTAGTATTCCTTTAGATACTTCTTCAAATCCAATTCTCTCTACCATATCACCAAATCTTTCTCCAGTTTTTCCGTTATCTCTATAATATAAAATTGCTTTTTCTATTATATCCATAGCCTCATCATATAAATAAACCCCTTTCAATGGTTCACCACGTCTTGGAGTTTTACCCCATTTCCCACCTATAAATAGTTTTACACCATCTTTTTTGCATACCATTGAACCAAAATGACATTTATCTATACAAAGTCCACAGTTTGTACACTTCTCCCTATCTATTTGAAGCTTTCCATTAATAACTTTTGCTGCTCCTTTTTTACAAGCCTCTTCTACTGAACACTTTTTACATCCTAAACATAAATCCTCATTACAATCTGGTACTCTTTGACCCATTATGCCAAAATCATTTAAGTCTGGCTTTATACAGTTATTTGGACATCCACCTATACCTATTTTAAACTTATGTGGCAAAAGTACATTGTAATATCCTTTATAAAATCTTTCATGTATTTTCCTTGCTAATTCTTGTGTATCTAAAAGCCCAAATATACATACGGTTCCTTTGCACGCTACTACAGGTCTAACTCTCGGACCCGTCCCTCCCCCTTCTAGTCCTGCTTCACTAAGCTCTTCTTTTACCTTTTGAATATCTTCAAATCTTATCCATGGAATTTCTACTGTAAGTCTTGTAGTATAACTCATATATCCTCTTCCATATTTTTCTGATATTTCAGAAAGGACTCTTGTTTCCTTTGAATTTAAGCATCCGTCCTCAGTTATAACTCTACATGCAAAGTGTATTCCATCTCTTTGTGGAAGAAATCCTTGACCCTTTAATTTTGATTTTTCTTCTGCTGATGCTATTATTGCCATTTTCTTCACTACCCTTCTTTATTTCATTGTATTGACATTCTAATTGTTAATCTTTCTGCACTTGTCATACCCTTGTAATATTTTCATGTTTATTATATCTCTGCAATTTTACAAAGTGAACTTAAGATTAGTTATAGTAAGATAAAGATTCTTTATACTTAGGATAACTTAAATATAAAATAGAGACTAAATTAGAAGATGTTTTATTCTAATTCAGTCTCATCACATTGCTTTTTACAAAAATCAATAAAGTTCTTTATAAAATCCATATTTGAGTTTTTTAAATATATAAAATTAAATTCTCTTTTCATTTTCATATTTTTGATTGATAATGCTTTAAATTTTTTACACATCAATGGTGAATTTAATGCTTCCTTTGATACCACTGTTGCTCCAAGTCCAGATTCTACTAAAGACATAATTGCTGTTATATCTCCAATTTCCATATAAGGATTAATATTCTTAGGTTCAAATCCTTGCTGCACCATATAATCTTCAAATATCTGCCTTGTCCCAGATCCTTTTTCTCTTAGTATAAGTTTTTCTGAAAGAATTTCATCCATTGTTATTTTCTTTTTCTTAGCCATTTCATGACTTTTTGAAATAGCAAATACTAGTTCATCATCTTTAAATTTTTCATAAATCACCTTACTTTTATCAAAGGGGCCCTCTATAACACCCAATATAATCTCACCACTAAAGAGTTTTTGGATTATATTCCCTGTATTTTCCACATGAAGTATTACATCTATGTTTTTGTTGCTCACCTTATAATTTCCTATGATAGATGGAAGTACATATCCCCCTATAGTAAGAGTTGCGCCTACATTATATCTCTTTATAATAGATGATTCATTTGAAAGATGGTTTTTTGCTAATTTACTTATTTTATCAATTTCTAAAGCATACTTATAAAGTATCCTTCCTGCCCCCGTAAGCTCCATGTTCTTATTTTTTTTTTCTAATAACTTCACATTGTAATATTCCTCTAAAAGTTTTATATGATGAGAAATTGCAGGTTGAGTCATATTTAATATGCTGGCAGCCCGTGTAAAGTTCTTTGTATCAGCCACAGTAATAAATGTTTCAAGCTTTATATCGATCACAGCTTATATCCATTCCTTCCTAAATTACAATAAGATACCCTAATTATACTACGTATATTTCTAAAGTTCCAATTCATCATATTAAATACTCTAATTACATTTTAGTTAATATTCCATCTACCTATATCTTCCTTAATAAAAATCGATTTTTATATTTCTATGGCAAACTTTTATTTATTATAACTAATGCTATTAATATCCATATTAATATAATAATTCCACTGGCTACATAATTTTTAGGTTTTCCTTCCTTAAAAATATTTTCTGCTTCAAGTCTGCAACTTTCTATAACTTCTTTTGGAATGAGCTTTAAGGACAGCCAAATCAGAACAGGTAATAAGATAGCATCATCCAAAAATCCAAAAATAGGTATAAAGTCCGGTATTAAATCTACTGGACTAAACGCATAGCCTATAGTTATTGCAACTACTACCTTTGCATACCATGGTGTGCTTCTTTTTTTATATACAAGATACAAGGTATCTATATGTGCTTTTAACTTTTTTGCCCAATACTTTATCTTTTCTATCATACTATTTACCCTCATCCACTTATTTAAATTATCAATACATAATTCTATACTATCAAATCTACTATATAAATAGTTTATTTTATAAACTGTTTATATACAACAGTTACTTTACATAGTTGAATTTTATTTTTATACTTATCTAAACATATTTGCGTAATTCATTTTAATTTACATATACTTTATTAAATAGTTTGAAAAATTTATTATATTTACAGATTAGTTTAATTATAAATGCAAAATAAGCCCTAACTTTGTGGTAAAATATTCTTATGCCTTAGTAACATTTATTATTACCGTAGGAGGTATTAGCATGAGTTTAATAACTAGTAAAAGTTATAATGTACACTATTATGAAGTGGATGCCAAGAAAAGAGCTTTAATTTCCACTATTATGAATTATCTTATGGACATATGCTCTGTACAATCTGATAGCCGTGGTGTTGGTGTAGAGTACCTAATGACAAATAATAAAGGATGGATATTAACACAGTGGAATATAAAAATAAATAGGTACCCTTTGTATGATGAGAACTTAAAAGTATCTACGAGAGCAAATTCTTTCTATAAATATTACGCATATAGAACAAATTATATTGAAGATAGTTTAGGTAACTTAATAGTGGATGGACGGTCTATATGGCTCTTAGTTGATTCAACTAAAAGACGACCTGTAAAGGTAAGCGATGATATGTATGCCGCATACAATATATCCAAGGATGAAAATGAACGCTTTATTCATTCCTCATTGAAACCTTTAGATAGTTGGGACACTGAAAAGGCCTTTGATATAAGATATAGTGATATAGACACTAATCAACATGTTAATAATGTAAAATATGTAAGTTGGATAATTGAATCTATACCATTGGATATTGCTTTAAATTATGAAATGCGTGAGATTACAGTAGTATATAAAAAAGAAACCTATTATGGTCATAGAATAAAAGTTCATACCAAAATTGAAAAATCACAAACTGGATATATATGTACTCATGATATCATAAATGAAGATGGAGAAGAATTGACCTTAGCTACTACCTATTGGGAATAAAATATAACTTTAAAATGGTATCATAGCTTCCAATATATATGGAAATCTATGATACCACTTTTTAAAAGAAATGATTATTACTTAGTAATTCTTTGTTATATTCCTCATGCTTTTCAATTAACTTCCCTAGCGATTTTCCCTTCATCATGTCTATTATCATAGGGGATAAAATTGAAAGCCCATCTCGATATCCCAGGTCAATATGTTGATTTAATGTACTTTGTCTTATATTAACTGTACCTATACCACTTACTGCTTCTAAATGCATAGAAGGATATATTTCAATAATATTGCAGTCTTCAAATCCTGTTCTATCTAATTGATGCTTATAAGATAAATGTACAACTATGATAACATCACAATTATGATTTTTAAGAGGAGCTATTGGTACATTATCTGCATTTTGATAATCATATTTAGGACTATTTATACCCCCATCTGAATATCTATACTCATTTATATTTATAGGCTTAAAAATAAATGGTACTGCACAGGACGCAAGTACAATGTCTATAAGTTTCTCATTGTCATAATCATTTAATCTAAAATACTCAGGTGTTTTCAGGTCTATATTATATGCACACGCATAGAGAGTTTTTCTTGACTCTTTAATTACTTTTAAATCAACATACTCCTCAATAAACTTACGTATGCCACTTTGAGAAAGCAAACCTATATCACTTACACTAAGCAGTTCATTAAATTTTTGTTCCTTACCTATATTCTTAGCTTTTTTTATTAACTGAGAAATCTTTAAATCTCTTGCCAGACTTTCATGATTAATAAATCTAGAATAAGTTAGACTTGACCAACTCTTGTCCATTATACTATTATCATTCATAGATAATAAAAGTCCATTTATTGTGCCAATTGACGTTCCTGATACAACGGAAACTCTTCTTATTATGTCTAACTCCCAAAGTGCCTTAAATACCCCTGCCTCATAGGCACCTTTTGCACCTCCACCGGCTAATACTAGTCCAATATTCAAATCAAATAATTTTTTTATTTCATCCATGCTTTCCCTCTTAACTTATAATTTATTCATTACTACACTATACTCTAATCATATAAAACCTAAAGTAAATTAAATAAAATATTATCCATACTAAGGCTTTATAAGTATCTATTTAAGATACCTTTATAATGTATATGTATATCTACCTTATTTTTATATATTTCCATTTTCCTGTTCTAAATCTCATGTAAACAAAAAACCATCTTACAAATTGATCCATGAATACAGCCATCCATGCTCCTGCTAATCCATATCCAAATATATTTACAAGCAAGTGAGCTAAAACAACTCTTATTAATAATACCCCAACAAAGGTAGCAACTAGTGGCCAGAAGGTGTCCCCTGCACCTCTTAAAGCTCCTGCTAATATTAGTTGTGATGATTGAAATGGTTGAACTAATGCTATTATTTTTAAAGCTATAGATGCATTTTGTATAATCCTTGGATCTTTTGAATATAAACCTACAATCTGCGGACCAAAAAAGAAGAAAATTATAGCCATAAAAGTGGATATCAAGGAACCAATCTTTCTGGTTTCCTTGGCATAACTCTCCGCCTTTGAAAGCTCTTTAGCCCCTATGCTTCTACCTACCAGGGATGAAGCTGCAATTCCAAAAGCTTGTCCTGGTTGAAAAGAAAGACTTAATATATTTAATGATATTTGATGTGATGCATACACTACAGTTCCTAGTCCTGCAACTATTCTTACAAACATAAGTACTCCAGCTCTTAAAACTAACTGCTCAAGGGATGCAGGTACACCTATCTTTACTAGATTATAAATAATATTTTTATCAATTTTAAATGATTTTTTAATATCTAATTTAATTATGCTTTTACCTTTTATAATATACCTAAATAAAAATACACTTGCTATTACATTAGATATAGCCGTAGATATTCCAGCTCCTGTAACACCAAGCTTAGGAAGTCCAAAAAGACCATATATAAGAACTGCATTCCCAATAACATTAAAAAAGTTAGCTCTTAAATTTATCTTCATAGGTGTTTTTGTTTCTCCAATACCTCTAAGTGCTGCAGATATTGACATATTAAAAGATTGAAATATAAATCCAACCATAATAATTTTAAAATAGCTTCCACCTACTTGTAACGTATCATTTGCTGCCCCCATAAATTTCATAATTGGTCCAGTAAAAATTATTCCTAATACCGATATAGGTATAGCTAACATTATCAAACTCAATAGTATTACATGCTTTAAAGTAGTTTCTATTTTATCTGTTCTTTTTGATCCAAGGTATCTAGCAATCATTGCTGTTCCACCAACATTTAAAGCTTGCACAAGAGACAATCCTATAAATAATGGCTGATTTGTCATACCTACAGCAGATACAGAAGCTGCAGCCAATGAATTATCGCCCATTCTTCCAAGCATCATCATATCTACCATTCCAAAAAGGGAACCCATAAGAAGTTCTAACAGAACAGGCCACGCAATGTTGATAACATCATTTCTTGTAGAATTTTTCGACCACATAAATATTCTAGTCTTTTTTCCATCTCCATTTTCCTTTGAAGCAAACATTATCATTCTCCTTTACAAGTTAATTTAAAGACAATACTTCTAATACTATATACACTCTTTTTATACAAATTAATGTTTTATAACTTTAAAAATTATTACTTCTTTTAAAAACCTTTTTTATAAATTTCAATATTTTTTTAAAATAATCTTCATTTTCAATGTCCTTTATAGCCTTTCGTAATTCATGTAAAGCTTCATTATATCTTTGAGATTTTAATCTAGGAAAGGCACATATTAATCTCCGCTCCACATACTTAGTTTCCATTAAGAGAGACTTATACTTTTTACGAAGGGATATTTCTACTTTATCTATAGATATATTTTCTTTAAATTCAGTTAAATTTTCCTTTAATTCCTTTAGGTTATTTAATTTGCTATCTGTTATTACACGTAGGTTTTCTAATTTTCTTACTATACCCTCTTCATATAATTTAATCCATATTTCTTCTTTAACATAATGAATTTCTTCTAACTTACGATTAAGATTTACTATGGAATTTATAGATATGAATAAATCTACTAGAACAGATATTAAAATACAAATAGATAATAAGTATACTATTGTTATTGGAATTCTAGTCATAATATTCTCTGTGAAAGGATGTATTATCTCAATTAGTACAACACATAGAAACCCAAACAAAAAAGAGTTTCTCAAACAAACTCTTCCTCTAATATTAAATTTGTAATCAGAATAATCCCACCATCTCATTTTAAATAATTTTTCCATAATAAAACTAGTTATATACTCTATAATAGTTGTATAGATCATACCAAAAATAAATACTATAACTACATTATCACTATATTGATTTAGCAATAATAAAACAAAAAGTGCTCCAAAACCATATATAGGACACAATGGCCCATTTAAAAAACCTCTTTCTACAAAATAGCCATCAAGAACAGAGCAATATATTGTTTCTACTATCCATCCTAACAAACTGTAGATTATCCAATACATAAATAAAACAGAAAGTTTATCTACCATAGCATCAACTCCCCCAACACCTAAAGTCAAATATATAACTTTATTTCCTTTAGATAGTAAATTAACAAATTATCATAATAATTATTATACTCTGAATAATATTATATCATATAAGAATACTCTTGTTAATCTATTCCATTACATCATATTCACTAGTAATTATTATAAATAATTTATATATTTATATAATTAACCAATCATTATATTATTTTCAAGTTCATTTTAAATTTATTTTTTATATTATGAAAAAAATTAGAAATTCCTTGTATTTAGTTCACATTTAAAATAAAATCTATTTATTAAGTGATAATTAAGTATTTGTATAACACTATTAAGATATTTAAAATTTACTTTTTACACTTGATAATACTTATATTGAGGAAGTGAAAACATGATAGATGAAATTTTGAAATACAATAAGGAATTTGTAGAAAATAAAAAATATGAAAGATATATTACAAGTAAATATCCAGATAAAAAAATAGCCATAGTTACATGTATGGATACTAGGCTAACGGAACTTCTTCCCGCTGCCCTTGGATTTAAAAATGGTGATGTAAAAATTATCAAAAATGCTGGTGGTTCAATATCTCATCCCTTTGGAAGTGTAGCTCGTAGCTTACTAGTAGCTATATATGATTTAGGGGTTGAAGAAATTTTTGTAATTGGTCATACGGACTGTGGAGCACAACACATGAATAGTAAAAAGATTATTGAAAAAATGAAACTTAGAAACATTACTGAAGATCAAATTAATTTGGTTAAATACTTCGGAGTTGACTTTGATTCATGGTTAAGTGGATTTGATAATGTTAATACTTCAGTAGCTGAAACAGTAGATATCATTACAAAACATCCTCTAATACCAAAAGATATTAACGTCTATGGTTTTATTATGGATTCCACCACTGGAGAGTTAGCTCCAGTATAAATAAAAATCTTTGCTAAAAGTATAATAGCTAGTCAAACTTTAAGTTTATGACTAGCTATTATACTAAATTATCTTTTATTGTTACGCTTTATTAAGGCATATAATCCACTAAAAGCTCCAAATAGTATTCCAGTAATAGGGAATATAATCCAACAAATATGCCATCCATTAAATCCTAAACCCCAAATCAAAAATATTGCTGTGGCAATAGGCCATACAACTGATGCAACATCACCTATAGCTGTATTATTTTCCTTACATTTTGATGAATATTCTTCAATTTGTAAAAGTGCATTATAGCTATTATTTATATTTCCTACTCTTACAAATATAAAAACTGCAATAGCTACCATTATTAATAATACAATTGCTCCATAATTAGATAATATGTCATTATCATATCCTCCAATTGCTGATATACCAATTAACGCAACAGGTGACAGTACACAAAGTGTAACTCCAATTATATTTAATTTAGTAAAATTGGATGAGAATTTTTCTTTTTTAATTTTTACTCTTTGCTGCACATGTAGTGGACATATGAAATCATCTTCTAAATACTTATACTTGTCAAGTTGAGTACCAGCATAGATAAATAGCCCCACAGCAATAGCTATAAGAATAAATAATGGGATAACACTGAGTCCTTCTAAAGTTTCCACATTAATTTCTGTACCAAATACTCCACCTATTATAATATTATGAGTAAACATTAGTATTGCTGGTGCTAATATACATAACATAACACCAACAGCAATAAGCTTTCCATATTTAACTTTATCCCTCATGTAATTTTCTGCTTCTTCCATGGTAATAGTCAGAATATTATCTAATTGCTTTCTATTTTCAATTCCCAACTCCTTTATTAACTCATCAATGTTCCCAAACTCAGAAATTACAATTCCGATAGCTTCATTTTCAGTTTTTCCACTTTCTTTAAGTTCCCAATATTTTTCTTCCATATTAGAAAGCAACTCATCTTTTAATTTTATAATTTCTGCTGATTTTGGTAAACTTGAAAAAATATTTTCTAAATAATTTTTAATGGTCTTCATACTTATCCATCTCCTTTATAAATTTACTCATTACTTCTTTAATAACCTTCCATTCTTCACACTTTTCTTTGTAGTAATCCAGTCCTTTTTGTGTGATTCTATAGTAAGTTCTTCTCTTTCCAAAGGTCTCATCTCCATAAAAGGATTCTATATAACCGTTGTTTTCCAGCCTTGTAAAGGCAGAATATAATGTTGTTTCCTTTATAATATATTTTTCCTCTGATAGTTTTTTTATAGTTTTAGATATCTCATATCCATAGGACTCCCTATCTAGGAGAGTGAAAAGAATTATAGTATCATTATATCCTCTAATAACATCACTACTTATCAAATGTTATCCTCCTTTCTCCACCTACTACTTACTATTTCATATATAACTATATCTTTAGTGTATATTATGCAATTACTCTGCCTATCGTACTTTATCTGTCGTAGTAATTATAATATATCACAATTACTACGACATGTGAAGTAGTTTTTCCATTTTTTTAATTTTCATCTATATATTTATATAAAAATACAGCATATAAATGTGCATAGAAGCAAATTTATATGCTGTAACTTTATTCATTAATTTTATGCCTTAGACTTTAAGTAATTCATATTATATTTAACTATAAATATACCAATGATTAAAGTAATAAATTCTGCAACTGGTATAGTGGACCATAATCCATTTATACCGAATACTTTCGGAAGAATAGATAGATTAATTAATACTAATGCAAAACTCTTTATAATAGACATGGTATTTGATATCTTAGCATGACTAATTGCTTGGAAAAATGATATATTAACCATATTAATTCCAATAAATATAAATGCTACGAAATATATTCTCATACCTCTAGCTGTAATTTCAATAAGCTTTAAGTCTGAATTATTAAAAAAGCTAATTACTTCTTTTGTAAAGATATTTCCTACTAAGAAAAATACTATTCCAAAGGCAATTGCAATGTATATGGCTGCTTTTCTAGTTTTAATTACTCTATCATAATGTTCAGCTCCAAAATTAACACTTACTATTGGCTGAATAGCTTGGCTTATTCCAGATAATATTGCAACTCCAATTAAAGCAATATTACTAATAATACTATACGCAGCTACTCCAATCTCGCCTATCATATCTATTAAAATATAATTAAATAGTATTATAACAATAGCTCCAGATACCTCAATGAATGAGCTTGATATCCCTACCTTAAATATATTTGTAATATATGGAATTTTAATTGAGTTATAGTTGAATCTAAGATGTCCAGATTTTTTAATAAATTTAGTAGCTATAATTATTAAAGTTACCATTGGTGCTATAGCCGTTGCTATGGCAGCACCTCTCATACCCATGTCAAGTACAAAAATAAATACATAGTCAAAAACCACATTAAACATGTTACCAGTAATTCCGGCAACCATAGAAAGCTTTGGAGCACCATCATTTCTTATAAATGCCTGTAAAACGCCTGATAATATAAAATTTATACCTGATAATAATATTATTTTTAGATATTCATCAGAAAGCCCTAATATTTGTTGTGAGGCTCCAAACATTATAGCTATATTTTTTGAAAAAATATAACCAAAAATAGAAATGCTTAACCCTATTATAATTGCTATAAAAATTGATGTATTAAAGACCTGATTTGCTTTTTCATTGTTCTTTTTACCCATATTAATAGAGTATAAGGTAGCACCTCCCATTCCTATTAAAAGGGATAGGGCATTATATACATTATATATAGGTATAGCTATTCCTAAAGCCGAAAGGCCCTCTTTTCCAACTCCTTGACTTATAAATATGGTATCACAAAGAATATTTACTGACGTTGCTAGCATAGCTAATATGCTAGGAAACAAAAATTTTATCAATAATTTCTTTAATCTCATTTCTGTTAATTCTACAAAGTTCATAATATCACCTACTTAAAATAATTTATTTGATGTGTAATCAATCTAGCACTCTTATCTCTCACAAGTTTATATTCTAAACCTTATAGTAACTATAATGTCAATCATTTATTTTAAAGGAATTTGTATTTCTGTTAAATACTCTTCTTCCTTTGAAGAAAAAGCAGAATCAGTTATGGTAAGAACTATGCCATCTCCAACACTCTCTAGTCCATTTATATCTATAAAATTTATAAGCTTATTAAAGTAACTTTCTGCATAATCATAGAGGCCTCTATAAATTATCCTTGCATATCTTCCTTTATGCAAAGTTTTTATATTTTTATGGTTGAAAATCCCATGATCAAAAATTAAAGCAATATCTCTGAAGGTAGTATACTTTTTACTTAAAATATCTTCTTGTGAGATAAAAGCTCCTATTCTTCCATCAAATAAACAAAGATTATCTCCCAATCTATTACTTAATTCTTTTATACCATATTCTACACTATATATATCTGTTCTATCATTTAAAGAAATATATATTATATCTCTATCCTCTAAATCAACTATTTCACATTCTTCAAGTCTAGCTTCTTCTATACTTTCTTCCAAAAACTCAAGTTTTTTAGAGATACTTTTTTTATATCTTTCTAAAAGTTCAATTTCCTTATCTATGTCCTTCTCTTTCTTATTAAGGAGATCAATTAGTATTTTAAGATTTCTATTTGAAAAATACTTTTTTATATCCTTAAGGGGCATTCCCAGCTTTTTTAAAAATAAAATAGAATCAAGCTGAGCAAACTGTTCAATATCATAATATCTATATCCATTCTCCTCATCTTTATGTCTAGGCTTAAGTAATCCAATAGAATCATAGTACCTTAGTGTCTGAGTTGATATATTGTGAATCTTAGCCATTTCTCCTATAAGTATCTTTTTATCCATTTCATCCTCCATAAAACTATATTATTGGATATAAAACTTTTTCTATAAAAATATATAAATAGTTCTCTATATAACTATTTATATATTTAACTAGTTGTTGTAGTCGTGCATATTTGAGGGATTTATATATCTTCATCCCATTGTACCTAACTTTTTACAGTGTACATTACTTCTATAGCACAAATTTGTAACCTGTTCTTTATTATTATATTTTAAAGGAAAAATCTCTTATACATTTTTTAATTGCTTCTTCTGATGATAAAAAATGTATATCATATTTCTTAATTTTTTCATTAGCTATTCTTATATCTCTATGTCTATCACTATTTTTAACCAAAAGTTCCTCAATTCTATTAGTTAAGTTCAATTCATTAAATACAATTTTAGCAATGTCATAAGCACCTAAATCATTTTCACTACCGGCATTATATATTCCTTCAGGTAATTTGAGTATCTTATCAAAAGCTTCTATTAAATCATAGACATAAGTTATCCCCCTATAGTCATACTCTGGAAATTCTACTTTTTTATTTTCCATAGCACCTTTTATAATATTCCAAATTAGATTAGATTTTATTTTCTTATTTTTTTCTGGCAAACTAAAAAGCCATGTGATTCTTAAAATAACTGCATCATCTAGTAACCCTAATATTTTTTTCTCAGCTTCTATTTTATGAGCAGCATATACTGTTTTAGGAATTAAAATACTATCCTCATTGTGTGGACCTAAGGAGTTATTATTGCTATATACCTGATCTGAGCTAAAATATATCAATTTACTATTAGAATTTTTACATCCCTTTGCTACATTTATGGTTCCTCTCACATTTATATCATAGGATAACTCTGGATTTCTTTCACAAGTTCCAGTATCTGATATCGCAGCAGAGTGTATTACATAATCTGGTTTGTTATTTTCTATAGTTTTAATAGTTTTCTCTTCATTAGTTATATCTAGTTCCGTTCTTCCAAATTCTATAATATTATACTTATCCCTATAGTATTCTATAAACCTTGAAGCAAAAAATCCCTCTGATCCTGTAATTAATATTTTATCCATTTTTATCCCCCATTTAATCCAAATAACATTCATATGTTGATAATTGCAATTTAATATTTCCATGATTTTACACTTATTTAATATCCTAAACAATTTTTAAATTAATATAAATATTATATCATTTCATTGAAATTGTATCCAAGTTTATTCCATTTCTTCATGTTTTACTTATAACACCTCTATAATTGCTTTAAAATACATTAATAGTTCCTGAATTTTTTCTTTTAATGTATATAATCTGTTTATTAATTCTTAATATATTGTATAATATTACATATATTATGTTTATCGAAGGAGTGATATTATGAATGAAATTTCATATAGTAAGAGCCAAAATAATTTTATAAATAAGACCTTATTATATATGGCCATCGGACTAATAATTACCTTTACTGTAGGTTATTTTATTTCCACTAATGTTTCTATGATGATGTTAATCTATAGTAACTCAGCTTTCGTAATAGGTATTATTGTTGTGGAATTAGCTTTAGTAGTTTTACTTAGCAGAAAGATTAATAAACTTTCTGTTCAAGCTGCTTTTGCCATGTTTATAACCTATTCTATAGTAAACGGATTTACTTTTGGGGCAATATTTACTATCTACAGTCTCGAGTCCATCATAAGTATTTTTGTAGTAACTTCTGCCATGTTTTTTTGTTGTAGCATGATAGGTATGACCTCCAAAAAGGACTTATCAATGGTAGGTAGAATTGCTATAATGGGGGTTGTTGGAATATTAGTTACTAGCTTATTCAATCTCTTTGTAGGTTCTGATGAGTTATCTATGTTTGTTAATTATATTGGTATTGCAGTTTTCTGTGCATTAACAGCTTATGATATGCAAAAGGTTAAATTAATACATGAACAAAATTACGGTTATGATGCCACTACCACAAATAAGTTTGCTATAATTGCTGCTTTAGAATTATATTTAGATTTTATTAACTTATTTATATACTTAATACGTATTTTAGGTAAAAAGAAATAAATTTTAAGAGTCCAACTTACATTCTAAATGTAGGTTGGACTCTTTAATATTTCTTCTGCCATTGCTTTATCTTCTATCATCATGTGCTGAAAAATCCAGTCTTGTAGAGAATCCTTAATTTTCTTTAATTCTTCACAAGGCTTTTTCTTTAATACTGATAGCTCAATATTCATAATCACTTTTTTTAATTCCTTATGGGATTTTATATGTTCTTCATAATTAGAGTAATTAGCTTTTTTCATTATTTTTTCTTCTTCATAAAAGCTATAAGAAATATATTCTCTAAGCTCACATATTATATCAAGAAGAATTTTAGTATCTACAGTAGCACATTTTGTTATCAATAATTGTTCTATATTACGAGCAATTCTAAAAAGTTCTTTATGCTGTTCATCAATTCTCCCAATATTGGTATTTAAATCATCTTGCCAGTCAAATTTAAAGTCAAACATTTTATATACCTTCTTTTTCTTTTATAGATATATATTATTTTATTATAAAAGAAACACTTTAACAACGCAAATAATTTCTTATATAGGGAAAACATGTAATTATAATTCATAAAATTTAAAATAAATATAATATAACACTGATAACTATATATAAATAAGCAGTGATGTAAATTATTCCATGGTTATAGTGAGAGCTAGGTTGACTACTAAATGTAATTGCATTTTTCTTCTCTTTAGGAAGATTTAAAAATTTATTATTCAAAAAGCTCCCCCTTCATTGACCGTACCGGTTAATTTTATTCTTTAATTAATGTATAAGTATTTAATTCACCTTCAGGGGTACCATTAAAATAGCTAGTTCCATTAATATCATATCTAATTGCATAGGTTATACCACCTCCGCCGTCTCTTATTCCTTTTATTTGAACTTTCCCTACTGCTGGTACAATAATTTCTTTTGGTTTGTGTTTAATCATAAATGCTTCCCCTAATGGAGCATCATCTACAAGTACTTGTACATAGTCACCATCCTCACCAGCGTAATCCCAAACCCAAATTTTAGTATCATTTGCATTAGATTTATGTGTAATAGTATAATCCTGTGCTTGAGTATTTTCATCCTTTGATAAGAGAATAGTTCCTGCTGAAATAGCTGTAGATACTCTATTTTTAAGGGCATTTTTAGCTGATTCTGAAGTATCTATTTTTGATACTCCTTCAAAAATAAGAAAACATATTCCAAAAGAAATACATATCAATCCAAAAATCTTTAATGGCTTATCTTTTCTTTTTTGCTCAATTTTTTTATTAAATTCATCATTATTTTCTTCAATTACATTTGTTTTTCTACATTCAATATCATCCTGAGCCTCACTATACTGATTATCAGGAATGTTTAATTGTTCTCTTGTATTCTCATTTGTATTTATAAAATTTTTCTTAATCTTATCATTACCCTTTTTTAAACTATTTTGTTTATTACTCATAAATTTACCTCTCATTAATGATTCTTGCTGGCTTTATCTTAAAATAAATGCACATTGCTAATCTACAAATAACAACCTGTAATATCATCAAAATAAAAAATACAGTATGACGAGTATTATTTTGTGTTTGATAACCAAAATTTAATATTATAAGTCCAATACCAAGAATTATTAGATTAACATAGAATATTTTTACAAATGAATACAACCATGGTAATACTCTATACATCTTCCTTAGTGGTGGTATAAGAAGAGATACTCCAGTAAAAAGCCCACATATACCTATAAATAAACCTGCTGTATTTTGACCAGCAAATCCTGAACTTCTAACTGTACTAACATCCGTTATAAAAAATAGTGGCATAAGAATTAACATTAGCAAAACTAAGCACATAGGAAAAATAAAATAAATAGTAGCAATTATATATCCTAGTAAATTTTTTAATTTTTTCATCTCATTACAACCTTTCTATATCCGTATCAACTATAGTAGTTAAATCTTCTTTTGTTAAATCCATATCTGTACTTAATCGCATTGCTTGATTATTCACTGCTTTTTCATACAAGTTACGTACATAGCGTCCATTTCCAAACTGTGCTTCAAGTCTTACTATGTCAAGTATATCTTTAAGTTTATCTTTAGCTAATGAATCAATTTCATATCCTTTACTCTTAAACAACATTCCAGATATCTCTATAAGCTCTTCTGTAGAGTAATCTTCAAATTTTATTATATTAGGGAATCTTGATTTTAATCCAGCATTTACATCAAGAAATTCATCCATGTCATCACTATATCCTGCTAATATGATAACTATTCTATCCCTATAATCATCCATTAGTTTTACTAATGTATCTATTGCTTCTTTTCCAAAATCATTAGTTCCACCCTGTGAAAGTGAATAAGCTTCGTCAATGAACAGTACACCATCTATAGCTTCCATAACTTTTTCCTTAGTTTTTATTGCTGTTTGTCCAACATATCCTGCAACAAGTCCAGACCTATCTGTTTCTATTAACTTATTTGTTTTAATGACACCTATATTATATAAAACATCTGCTACTGTTCTTGCAACCATTGTTTTTCCTGTTCCAGGGTTCCCCTTGAATATCATATGCAACGTCTGCGTATTATCTGCTACAAGCCCAAGTTTTTTGCGTTCTCTTTGTACTCTAAGTCTTGCATTTAAACTACGTATATACTCCTTAACTTCTTCAAGTCCTATAATTTTAGATAATTCACTTTCTAAATCAAAGTTAACTATTGATTTATCTTTAGGTTGTATATCGTCACTTATAATCATATTCATTTCATTTACAGGTATATCATTCATTGCAATTCTTGCTGATTGCTTTCTCATTATATCCTCAATATAATTTCTTACCATACGTCCATTGCCAGAATGTTCATTGGACTGTTTCTGCAATAGAATAACTTCCTCCTTAAGGACTTCACCAGCTCCTTCTCCTAGCCTAAAACCTGTATCTTTAATCATCTTTAAAGCTATTCCAAATAGCTCATCTGCTGAATAATCTGGAAAATTTATATTAAGTGGAAATCTAGATTGAAGCCCAGAGTTAGTTTTTAAAAACTCTTCCATCTCTTTCCTATATCCAGCTAGAATAATAATTATTTCCCCTCTATAATCCTCTATAAGTTTAACGAGAGTATCTATTGCTTCTTTTCCAAAGCCGCCATTATCATTTGCTAATGCATAGGCCTCATCTATAAATAAAATACCTCCTAAAGAAGATCTAAATACCTCTTCAGTTTTCTTAGATGTTTGTCCTGCATATTCTGCCACTAATCCACTACGATCAGTTTCTATTAAATGTCCTGATTTTAACAAGCCCATCTCTTTAAACATATCTGCAATAAGTCTTGCTATTGTTGTCTTTCCAGTACCCGGATTCCCGCTAAAAATCATGTTCAAAGCTTGTGATGTATCTACAATCATTCCTGCTTTTCTACGTTTTTCTTGTGCGATTAATAATTTATATTGAGTTCTCACAAACTCTTTAACATTCTCAAGTCCAATAATCTTAGAAAGACTTTCCTCTAAATTAAACTTACCTACTTCTTCAAATTTAAAATCTTCGTAACATAATAAGTTCATTGGTGCATTAGAATCTACTATCAATCTCTTAGATTGATTAAGTATAGCCTTTTCTATTACATTTCTAGCAAGACGACCATTTCCGCTATCATTTCTGCCCTTAATTTGATTTTTTTCAAATAGTTTTATGAGTTGCTCTTTACAATCCTCAGAAACCTTATATCCTTTAGATTTTGCTGTAATAAATGAAATTTCATACATTTCTTCTGGTTTATAGTCTTCAAAATTAATTATGTTTGGAAAGCGTGATTTTAAACCTGAATTAGTTTTCAAAAAATCTTCCATTTCTTCTTTATATCCAGCCAAGATAACAACTAAATCATCCCTGTTGTCCTCAATTCCTTTAACTAATGTATCTATGGCTTCAAGTCCAAAGGTATCATGCTTATCTCTACAAAGAGCATATGCTTCATCAATAAATAGAACTCCTCCCAAAGAAGATTTTATAATATCATTGGTTAATTTTGCTGTCTGCCCAACATATTGACCTACAAGATCAGCTCTAGTAACTTCTCTTAATTGACCTTGTGATAATATTCCAAGAGCTTTTAGATATTTAGCAACTATCCGTGCAATTGTGGTTTTACCTGTTCCAGGGTTTCCTGTAAATATCATGTGCATTGAAATATTAGTAGCCTTAAATCCAGCATTTTCTCGTAACTTTTGAATTTTTAAATTATCTTCAAGTTCCAAAATATACTGCTTTACAGATTCAATCCCTACTATACTTTCTAATTCTTTTTTAACATCATCAATACCCGATACATTCTTTTGAGGCAGAATATCAATTAGCCTTATAAACTTATCATCAATTTGCATCATTAATTCACCATTAACTGATAAAAATACATTATTATCTTCAATAGTATTTTTTAATTTAAATTCTGCTAATGGCTTATATATATTAGAATCAACAAAATCTCTCATACTACTTATTCCAAATGCAACTTTGTAATTTGATATAATCAACTCAGAAATAGCATCTTCACAGTTTATATTCATTGAAAGATTTTTACTGCATTTTATCTTTAAATCTTCAATTAGTATCAATGATATCTTTTTAAGTTCCTCATAATTAAAATTCTTAGTATAAAGTATATCTCCTATACAATTCATAAATTTTGTTCCAAAAATATTCAACATATCATTTTCTGATTTCTCTGATACAAAAACAAAATACTTATTATTTGAACTTATCTCACTTATTGAATTTTGTAAAAGCATTCCATTTGATTCAACAAGATTGTTATTTTGAAATACATATCTTGAACTAAGGGTATATTTACCAGTGATTGTTAATGATTCTATTACATCAATAATACTAGAATGACACTTATCACAATTATCAAACATTACAATATCAGATTCTCCATATAAACATTTATATAAGTCAGATAAAAATACTTCATAATCCGAAGTTGTAGCATACAAAGAGAGGTCTATTTTTAAAATATTATTACTATTAATAATTCTCCTCTGTTTAAGAATATCTGCAATACAAGATATGCTACTATGTTTTCCTGTGCTTTTATTTCCAAGAATAATAATAGCATTCTTAGGTTTTAAGTTGTCATATCCTGTTATAAATGGACGCTTAAATGCAGTACAGAGATTATCCAGATAATCTGTTTGTCCTACAACTAAGGTTCCAATTTCTTCTCTAATACTACTAAATACATCTACTATATCATCAGTCTTCACCTTAGAAGTGTCCTTGTGTTGATATGTTGCTACATTTCCACTCTGTGATTCATCTAATTTATTAACTAGATTCTGTTTAGTAGTTTTGTTCATCTCTCTGAAATTATTTTTAGAATAAGTATTACCCTCACTATTTACATGCTCCATATTTTGAATTTTCTTTTCCTTATTACTTTTATTTGGCATTGCTATAAATCCGTGTTCCTTTACAGTTTCAACTATCTGTAACTCTGGAAAAAGAAACCTGATTATATCTTTTCTGTTGAATTTCATTTCTTTATACCCCCATATTTACTTTTTATAGTCTTTAAATATCTAGTTTTAAAACTTTATGCTCTATCTTTTAAAATTTAATTGCATATGTTCACAAAGAGTATAGCTTTTCTCAATACTGAAAATATATTGTTGCAGCATACTGCTTTACTAATATACTTTCATAAAATTAACACACTATTTTAATCCTATATAATTATATGAACCACATTAATTATAGTTTCTAAAAATATCCTTTGTCAAATAAATATAAATTAGGTTATCCACCTTACACTTACAAAAAAATATTATACTTAAAAGTGATATCCATTCAAATTTATTATCTGTAAGAATATCACTCTTTTTATATATGAAATTTCTATATAGTATTACTTTGAAAAGTCTATATTATAAACTAATGAAATGCATTTCCACCAAGTCTCCAAACACTGATACCATAGCCTTTTTCCTTTATAACTTGCATCCATGAGTCTAATGTATTTTTATCTGCATACCACACCTCATGTTCAATCCCATCCTCATCAGTGTACTTGAACACTATGCATTGGCTTTTATTGTCTCTTTCCTCTTTTGCACTATATTCTTTTACTAAATCTTTAGCTTCTACTTCAGATAAGGAAGTTACCTTTCCATCTGAAGCCCAATTAAATCCACCTGTAGCAATGGCAAAATTTTTACTTCCTGGTACTCTTTCCATCTTATCCATCAATTCTTTTATAAACTGAGGATTTGCTTTTTCTCCCGGTTCACTAAATCCTCCATGTAGGTTGTAACACATCATAACATAGGTCGGACCCTCTATAAACTCTAGAGCATCAAAAGGGATATTAGGTTCTAATATGACTCTCAATTTTAACCCAACTCCATTACATTCACCATATAGCTCCTTAATAAACAATAAGTAATTATTCCATAATTCCATATCATCCTTAATTTGTTCATAGTCAATTTCTATTCCATTAAAACCATACTGAGATGCTAAACTTATTATATCCTTAACATGTTTACTTCTTAAGATAGAATCTGTGAGCAATGTCTTTAAAAGATCCTTATCCTTTAGTGATGAAGTTCCATCACTATTTATTTTATCATTAACAATAGTAAGATATTTAGTATAGTCCTCATCCTTTGTTCTATTATAGTAATCTACTAATTTTTGTGGCATTATCAGTTTATTGTTGGAATCAAAATAAGCTGCAAAATATGAAACTTCCTTTAATTGCTTATCTAAAGACTTAATCTCTCCTTGAACATCTAAATCCCAATAAGTGACCCATGCTGATAAGTTATCTATATTTTCATCAAATATCTTTTTATCCTCAATTGCAGCCGTTTCTCCAACCTGTACTTTACTGCTATTTTCCAGGGGATTTTTTTCTTTTGAACAACCATATAGAAATATACTTATTATTAAAGTCAAAGTAATAATAATCCAAGTATTCTTTGCTCTTTTACTCATTTAACACCTCTATAATCTATAAATATTTAATAAACCAGTCTATAATTTTATCAGTAAAATTTCTAAGGGAATAAAATATACTATCAACTCCCTTTAGTGAGCTGTCATACAATTCATTATCATTAACATCAGTTATCCTAAACTTTTTAAATACACCATCATATACATCATCTGCAATATTCCTTTGACTATATCCATATTCTCCCCATGCAGACTCTAAATAAACACTTCCCTGATTCTCATTAGTTACATCCAAATCTTTAGCTATATTAGTACCATCAATGTCTATACTAATTTTATCATTAACTAATGTTATATCAACCTTTCTGCTCCCCCCATCTCTTATATCAAATTTTTCTTCTTTATTTTTACTTAAGTCTAGTGAGAATATGACATTAGAACTACCTTTTGAATTTTCAATAATACTTATTACATTATTCATAAGTCTAACACATAAACTATCACTTTGATCATCATTAGCTCGCAAATAAATACCTTGAGAACCTATTATATTCCCATTTAATATTGTTGACACATTAACATCCTTATAAGTATCACTATTTAAAAGTTTAAGGATACCTTTTCCTTCTGATAAAGATGTTAATATAATAGTATCATCCTTAAACTCCGCTTTTCCTGATACCTCTTTAAATTTACTTGCCTTTTCTTTATCTCCAACTACAAATTCAATATCCTGCTTCGTATCATCCAAAATTCTCATTAGCAAATGATTGGTTGACCAATAGGACTGTGGTTGAATTCTAGTTAAATCATAGATTGAACTATCTATTGTATTTAGCGAGAAACCTTCCCTATTAAAATTCATATTAAATAACTCTTTAATCCATTTACCATTTATTTCGCTTACCTTGTCATTAGTACCAAACTGACCTGTATTAGAATGCATTAAGGCATATAATTTAGGCACTTGACTAATTTCCTTAGTATACACTTTAGATAAAGCCTTATAGTCACTATCAATACGCTGTTTCATTTCTTCATAGGACTCTTTGGGAATATTATATTCATCTCTAATATAATCCATTAAATAGTGATTATAATCTCTCTCCATACTTGAAGCTGATTCTGCATACTCAACTGAATTTAAATTACCTAAGTAGTTTGAATCTTTATCAAATGCATTTATGTATTTAAGTCTATACCCATTTGTACCTAATTCCCAGTAAGAGCTATCTACTAACTCTAATAGCTCATTAGAACTTAAAAATTTCGAGTCTTCCTTTTCAAATTTATCAGCATAAGTTAGCATAGTTGCCTTTAAATTGTATTCTTCTATAATTTTCTGAGAAAATATTGCTGTATCTCTTCTTCCATCTTCAAATAGTAAAAATAGTGATTTAGTTGGTAATGCCTTACCTTTTAAATAATAATCCACTACATCCTTTTGAGTAATTGTTACATATCCGTTATTTTTTAATGCTTTAAGCTGTTCATCCAATCTTTTGGTACTTATTAAGGTATCATTTCCTGCTCTATCTACACCAAAATATGATACTGCAATGAAGCCACTATCTTGATTATTACTTACCTTATATGAATTGTAAGGCTCATATACAGAGAATGAAAATAAAGCTTTTATAATAGCTATTAACAATATAATTAAAATAACTCCTTGTAATATACCTCTTGCTATCTTAATTCTATCTTTCTTTTTAGGAGAAAAAGTATTACTTTTCATTGTTTTTCCCTCCGTTTTTCTTAAACTTACTGGAAGTAGTTCTCTGTTCCTTCTTCTTTTGAGCCTTTATATCACTGGGAGTCATTCGCGTGCCCCATGTGGACTTCCAAAAGGTTACCCATGCAATAGGCATCTGCCACAATAATACTGCCTCATAATAAATGCAAAATACCATACCAAAAACCCATGTAGTACTTTTTCTAAGAAACATTTGAGCAAAACTCATCATTAAAGCCATCATCAATATTCCTACTAAGAAAGTTGTTGGAAATATCTTATGGATAATTGGAACATAAATTAAGTTATATGTAACAACTATTGGAGCAACAATAGGAACTACTACACCCATATAAAAGAATACTGCCATAAAAGGCTCCTTTTTCCACATAAATTTACCTGCAATTATTGATTCTCTTAGCCATGAACGCTTCCACCTCATTTGTTGCTTAAGAAATATTTTATATTTATTAGGTACAATGGTAGAACAGATAGCTGTATCTTGATAACTTGTTCGATGACCTTTTAACACAAAATTAGTCATAGCACGATCATCTCCAAAGGTTGCCTTCTGACCTAAAAACCTTTGATTTAACCATGCATCCATATTGTCTAGAATTATTTGTTTTTTATAGCAAGCTAATGGTCCTGATAAACAGGTAACAGCATCAAAATAAGCCTCTGCTGCCTTCATAATTCTAAAGGCTATGTAATAACGCACTGATTGCATCTTTGTTAATACATTAGTGTATGTATTAGCTACATCAGTCCTTCCTGATACGCCTCCCATTTTATGATCTTTAAAAGGTTGAACTAAATTTCTTATAGCAAAGGGATCTAAAAAGCTATCTGAATCAACAAATACAACTAAGTCATGTTTAGCTTCCTTAACTCCTCTGCATAAAGCATCCCTTTTACCTAGATTATTTTCTTGCACAAAATATTTTAACCTGTGTTTTGTTTCAAATCTCTCTGCTTCACTACTTAACCTCTCAATAGTTTCTTTAATTTTTTCTACAGAATTATCATTAGAACAATCATCTACTACTATAACTTCCAGCTTGTCTATAGGATAATCTTGATTTATGCAACTTAGAATTGTTCTTTCGATCCACACTTCTTCATTAAAGCAAGGAATAATAATAGTTACTCCAGGTGTATAATCCACATCTATTAGCATAGGTTTATATAACATTCCAAATAAATATCTGCTAAGCAAAAATACTGCTGCAATAATACTATAAAGGTATATCCATTTATTAAATTTAAAATATATAATACTTTCTGCACGCATTAATATAATAAATAATGTAATAAATAATAAAAGAAAACTAGAAGTAACAAGTACATATCTATCTTTTTTTCTACTTGAATACTCTGACAAAGTTTCTGTAAACTCTATTCCACAGATAATTTTTCCTTCAGATGTTATAGAATCTCTAACTTTTTCACCTTTAATTTTCACTTTCATTTCATAGCCCTCAGGCATAGAACCAGGTAATATTTTAAATTTTAACTTTATCTCCTCAGCATTGTTTATTATATTTAATTGTGTTTCATCTTTTAATTCTAACAAAAGCCCCGTGGTAGAAATGTCTATAGATTTTACTAATAACTTTTTATTTCCTTTGCTGCTTTTACAAACAACTTTCACATCCGTTTTCATTACATATCTTATACCAGCATTCTTACTCGTTATAAAACCACTAGGGTCTTCTTTATGGTTATCCAAAAGTTGATATCCCCTACGGTCAATATTATCTCTAATTTCTTCCTTATCAGGAACATTTGATAATAACCGTCTATCTTTACGGGGATTTAAAAGGACATCACGGGTTTCATCTTTTTTTATTTTTTTCATATAGTATCTAACCTCATTTTTAAACTCCTCATATGTTACAAAAATTATTATTCTAAATAATCGCTTAACTTTGCAATTTTATACTTTGTTCCGTAAACTCCATTCTCATTATTAGTTAAGAAAATATCTAAGGCTTCTGCTGTATAATAACTTTGATTGTTCATGTGCATTACTATAATATTCCCTCTACCTTTGATTAAACTTTCTTCTAATGAATGAACAATTTCTTGGGAAGAACTACTTTCATAATCATGAGTTGAAATATTTCCATTAATAGAATATTTAAATCCACTTTCAAATACCTGTGCTAGCCCTTCCTTTTTAACAAGTAAAGTTGGTGGTCTAAAGTATGGTCTTAATGAATTTAAATCACCTATAACATTAGCCATAGCATCATAGGATTTAACTAAAGAAATCTCCAATTTATTCTTGTTTGTATCTAAAGTTTCATGATTATAGTTATGACTTCCAATATCGTGACCATTAAATGCAATGGTTCTAAGTAAATTAGGATTAGCATTAGATACATCTCCGTTAGTATCAATGTACTTTGATATTACAAAAAAGCTTCCTTTTACTTTATGTTTATTAAGTACATCTAAAATCTCATTAACCACAGGATCTCCTCCCCAATCATCGAAGGTAAAGAATATTACATCTTCACCATTGGTATCAATAGTCCCTGTCTTATCCATTAAAACCTGTTCCTCTTCATTTAAATCACTTAAATCCACATATTTATTACCTATGTAATTAGATTTCATCATAGATAAAGCTTCTTCATAAGACCTCCTAATTAATGAGTTAATATTATTCCCCGCCATCCTATATCTCCCTAATTGAGAAGCTGATTCCACAGTATGTTGCAATTCACTTAAAGTCTCAACAGAATAATTCAATGGCTTTTCAACTAAAATATAGGATTGTGTTGCTTCATTATATTTATTGGCATGTCCATTTTTTACATAATTAGAGGTAATTAATTCAATAATATTTGCTACAGTATTCTTATCTTCAAATAAATCTGAGTCTAGCCTAAAGTAAACAATCTCACCTTTTCTTAATGACATATAGGTATTTAAATTAAGATAATCCCTTACAACTTCTTCTGCATTCATGTTTTTATATTTATGATTAATAGGAGATTTAGAATAAGTAAACAGTTCATAACCCTTAATACCATGAATTTTATTGATAACAGATAAAGCTTCTTGAACCTCAACATCAACATAACCATATCCAGGCATGTATGCTTTAGTATTTACACCAATCTTCCTTAATAAATTATCTACTTCATATATTTCTTTACAAATCTCTTCTGTAGATTTGTCTAATAAACTTGAGCTAACTGTTATTCCTCCATTGCCAATTTCATGACCTTTCTTTAATATGTTAGCAATTCTATCTGGATACTTTTCTATTTCATCCTTAGTGACAAAGAAAGTTCCTTTAGCCTTTATTTTATCTAAAGATATTAAAACTGAATTTAATGCAGTTTCATTACCTAATCCTCTAAAGGTATAGGATAATGCTTTTTTAGTAGTGTAAAACTCTGAAATGTTAGGAGCCAGGTTACCATTATTTTTTTCTATTAGCTCCTTAAAATTCACTAAATCTGAAGAATTTTTTACTTCACTATTTCCTTGTGAAGTATTTTTTTCTTCTTTATAACTTTCATCTATATAAATCTCATCTTTATTTGACATATTTTCAGGTGATGAAGTTTCATCATCACTTTTCATTCCTACTAACTCATTCACTTGGACAACAGTTATTTTCTGTTCATCTATGGCCTTCAACAACCATTCTACAATTTTAACAACAGTTATTTCTTCTCTTTCATCCTTAGTAGATTCATCTATCCCTGCTTCTTTGTCTATAGCTGGCTTTTCCTCTTCTATTTCTCCTTCATATTCAAAATCATCAAGAACACCATTAACCTTAATGGAAATAATTGTGCCCTTATCTAATTTATTTACATAATTCTGAGCCTGCCCATAATCCTTGAAACTTTGATAGCTAAGATAATGATCACTATGAACCACGTACTTATTACCTGAGGCGTATGCTGCCTCTAGGACTTCATCAGTGTATGTGGTAGATTTACACTTTAGTAAATTAGATTTCTCCTTAATTATAGTTTCTATTATCTTATTACCACGGCAAAAATCAGTAATTAATTCTTTCTGAGATAACTTTTCCATATACCTAGTATCTGAAAGAGTTTCACTTCCTACTACATGCCCTGCTTTTTTAATGTTTTTTACTGTGGTAGGATCTTCTCCAGCTTTAATACCTGGAATAAAAAAATTTGCTTTTACACCATACTCATTTAGTAACTCCACTATTTTTCCCATGGTATTAGCATCACTAATTCCTTCAAAGGATAGAGCTAGTACATTAGAAGAGGTTTTTACATTAGTTATAACTTCAGCTTGTTTTTTACTACTTAGTAACTTTAATGCATCCTTTATCTCTGCTGATGCATCATACTTATTTTTATCATTTTTAATCATATTTTCAGTATGATTATTCTTAGTGTAACTCTTATATGTAAAGGCTCCTAATCCTACAGCCACGGTTATAATTATTGTGACGATAATCCAATTTTTTTTCATATTATTTCTTCTCCATGTATTTAAGACTTTATTTTTATTTTAACTTTAAGAATAACTTATTTCAATAAACAATAATTATTGATTATTGAAATGATATACAATTATACCACAATATTTTATTTTGAATCAATATATTATTAATTAGGTTATGTTTAAAATTACAGTAATAGAATAAAAGCTATTGAATATTACATTGAATATTCAACAGCTTTTTTAAATTATTCAATTATTTATTTTAAATTCAGTAAATTATATATATTAATAAAAAGCTTTTACCCTATTGTGTAATTATTTAGATGGAGCAGGTGATTTTACCACAGTTAATTCTAAAATTTCATCATGTTTATTACCAACATTCATCTTAGTTTTAAATGGTATTTTTAATAAAGTGCCTTCTTTGTATTCATTAATTTCTTGGTCATCTAATCCAATTGATAACGTGCCTTTTAGTACAGCCATATATACATTAGAATTTGAAAAATGCTCTGGAAGTCCTTCTCCTTTATTAAATATCATGTGTAAGTAATGAACATTTCCATCTGAAATAAGCATTTCAACTGTTCTACTATGGCTGTTAGTCATTTGATAAATTTTTTCAACCATTATAAATTCCCCCTTTATATCTTTATTTTTTAGAATATATTATTTATACTTAATTGCCTTTGCAGGACATTTATATATAGCTAGTTTAATCTTTTCACTTTCTTGTGATATTAATATATTTTTATTTACCTTTGCTTTTTTATTTTCTAATATAAAATCTTCTGATGCTATCCTTGTACATAATCCACAACCAATACAAAAGTCCTCTTCTATAATTAGTATTGCATCTTCCTTTTCTATAATATCTTCTTTAGGTAATTCTTCTTTTTTAACAAATCTTGAAGTTATAATTGCCATTATAATAATAGATATTGTAGTTAAGCTCCATCGAATCACCATAAATTTAGGACCTAAAAACTTAGATTCATTTGCTAGCATCGGAATCTTAATTACTGCCCAAGCACTTAAGATTATTACTATATTTGCTATGCTGGCACCCTTTTTTATAAGCATCTTACATACAGGAAAAGCTGCATAAATAGGACCTGCTGAAAAACTACCTAGTAAAAAGGAAAATATATATCCTTTAACCCCTGAACCTTCACCTAGTGCATTTTCTATAGTTTTTTTAGGAACCCATCCCTCAATGAGAGATGTTAGTAGAAGTATTACTAGCATTATTATAAGCATTTCTTTCACATAATATAAGCTATTATTTAAAGCCATAATTCCTTTATCCGGCATAAAAATCAATAAAAACAAATAAGCTAAAATAACAAAAGTTAATAACATATTGTTTTTTACTTTTTTAATAATTAAACTCATATTATCACCCCCATGAAAAGTGCTATAACCACAGCAAATATAAAGCTTAATGAGTTTCTAATCAATGCAAACTTAACACCAAATTCTCTTCTTTCAAGAGGAAATGTAACAAAACCAACCATGGTAAGAGTTGTTAAAAATGCCACTATAGGAACTATACTAGCTCCCGCATTTACTAGGGAACCTACTAGTGGAAAAGCAACAAAAGCTGGTATTAAAGTGATGCTTCCTACAAATGCAGAAATAATTGTAGAAATAAAAATATTAGATTGCCCTAAATAATATTTAATTGTATCTGGTGGAATGAATGTAAGTATTAATCCTATAAGAAAAAGTATTCCTATAATTTCTCCTATCATGCTTTTCATTAGCCCCGTTGACATTTTAATGGAGTTAAAAGTTTTCTTTTTATCTTTAATTATGGACCAAATAAACCAAGTCAATGTAATTACCCAAAGAATTATTGTGAAAATATCCATTTTATTTTCTCCCTTCAACATCTTTACTTGTATTATAATTTGTTTTAATATTATAATCAGTTACTAAGGTAACTAATTTTGAAAAAGGGGAAATAATAATGATAGATTTTATTTCTGTTCTTGAAAATACAGAATTATTTAAAAATATTTCTTTGAGCACTATTAATCATTTATTCGTACAAGATTCTTTCAATATAAAAACATATAAAAAGAATTCCGTAATTTATTTTCAAAATGAAAAATGTGTTACTTTTGATATAGTGTTGAAGGGAATTGTCTCTGTACAAAGCACTGACGAGAAAGGAAACTATATCTCAATAAATGATTTTACTATCGGCAGTGAACTAGGAGGAAATCTTCTTTTTTCCCATAAAAACTTTTATCCAATGATGGTTCTAGCCAAAACTGAAGTAACACTTATACACTTAAAAAAAGATTTGGTTTTAAGTCTCTGCCAAAGTAATACTACTTTTTTATCTAAATTTCTTCACTCCATCTCAGATAAAACCTTAATTTTAACAGATAAAATAAAAACACTTTCTCTTAAGTCTATAAGACAATGCATAATTGACTTTCTAATGTATGAAAGCTATGTTCAAAAGAGTAATATAATTAAACTAGAAGTAACTAAAAAGGATTTAGCAGAAAAATTCGGGGTACAAAGATCCTCATTATCCCGTGAATTAAATAAAATGAGAAAAGATGGGTTAATAGAATACGATGCATATTCTATTACCATAGTAAACCTTGATAAATAGATAAGTGGTAGACCTTTATATTTAAAAAGTCTACCACTATTTTTATTTTAGTATATCAATGGTATTTGCACTAGCAGCCTTATTAGCAGGAATTATACTAGATACTATACCTATAAATATGGAAATTCCTATAGCTACAGATGCAGTAAATAGACTTGGGATTATTGCCATATGCATAAAATAAGATATGATATTAGCAATTATTATTCCAAATACATATCCTATCACTCCACCGGTGACAGTAATAACTACACCTTCTACTAAAAACTCTCGCTTTATATCTTTTCTTCTGGCTCCTATTGATCTCTTTATTCCAATTTCTAAAGTTCTCTCAGAAACAGAAGTATAAACCATGTTCATAACCCCTATTCCCGCAATAAACAATGATATTCCAGCAACTCCAGCAATAAATAAAGTTAATGTATTTAGTACTGAACCCATGATTTTTATTATTCCACTGGTATCCATTACCATATATTCTCCTTCAGCTTTTTTAGAGCCTTCCTCATTAAGGGTGTTTTCTATATCCTTAATAGTATCCTTAACATTTACTCCATTAACTAAGGTAATACTCATACCTTGAACTACATCACTAGAAGGGAAGAACTTATCATAGGTGTTCTTTGGAATTTGAATATCTGGTTTAAAGCTAAAGCTAAACTCCTCATCTTCATCAGATTCTATAATACCTACAATTTCAAAGGTAATACCCTTTAAGGTTGCAATACCTCCAATTAACTCTTCTTTTTCTCCAACCTTATCACCAATTAAGCTTTCTCTTAATACCATGGTTCTTGTTGAATTTTCATTATCTTTTTCACTTAAATTTCTTCCTATAATCTTTGGAGAATCAGTTTTTTCTACCTTTGAAGCCATTCCTTGAATGGCAGCTCCCCTCACTTGTAAATCTACAAGCTCACCATATTCATTGCTAGAATATATATATTCTACTGATTCAATTCCTTGTAATCTTTCTACAGCTCTTTTATCATTATTATTAAAACTATTTCCTGTAGCATTAATATGTTCCGCATTTGACGGAGTAAACATGGCATTTAATACAACTTTACCTTCATTTTCCCCTGTAAAGTCTTTTATAGTTTTATTCTTATACCCCTCACCTAATGCAACTATGGTAATTACTGCTGCTATTCCTATTATTATACCTAACATAGTTAAGAAAGATCTTTTTCTATTTCTTATAAGATTTCTTAAAGCAGAAAAAATTAGAACACTAAGCTTCATCTAAAATTCTCCTTCCTTAAGCTCACCATCGAAAATAGACATTATTCGATTAGCTTGTCTTGCTACATTTACATCATGGGTGATTAAAATTATAGTAATTCCTTCATCATTAAGTTCTTTAAACATACCCATTATTTCCTTAGATGTATGGCTATCTAAAGCACCTGTAGGCTCGTCTGCAATTATTATATCTGGATTATTAATTAATGCTCTAGCAATAGATACCCTCTGTTGTTGTCCTCCTGATAATTCAGTAGGATACTTATTTATTTTACTCTCAAGATTAACCTTTTTTAATAGTTCTACAACTCGCTTCTTGGTTTCCTTTATTCTATGACCTCTATAAAGCATAGGAATTTCAATATTTTCTTTTATTGAAAGCCTTTTTATAAGGTTAAAATCTTGAAATACAAATCCTATCTTTTCATTTCTAAACTTACTTAAAGCATCATCTGAAAAAGAACTTATATTTTTATCTAAAAATGTGTAACTTCCATCAAACTTTTTATCCAGCAATCCTAATATTTTCATAAGTGTTGATTTTCCTGATCCAGAGGGTCCCATTATTGCTAGAAACTCACCCTTATTTATCTCTAAATTAACATCCTTTAATGCCTGAAGAGTTTCATCCCCAGTAACATAAAACTTATTTATGTCTTTTAATTTAATCATAATTATTTGCTCCCTTCTAGTACCGTAGAAGGATTTTTAATCAACCTATCTCCTATCCCTATAGCTCCATCTAATAAATAATACTTATCATTTTCTAAAGTTGCTTTTATTTCTATATCTTCATAAGATTCGCCTTTTTCCTTAAGTATATGTATCTTAGAATCTTTTTCATATACATAATCTTTAGGTATTTCTATTCCTTTGTAATTGCACTTAACCTCTAAGCTAAACCCTATTCTGATACTCTTTTCTGGTTTTATGTAAAAATTGTATCCTGTTGTAGTTCTTCCTGGTTCTTCAATAGGTAGCTCGTCAATTTCAGTTATAGTACCTTTAATATATTCTCCACTACTAATAACCTTTAACATTACTTCATCATCTATTTTTAAATTCTTTACATCAAATTCAGAAACTTCTGCTTTAACTAAAGGCTCTTTAGATATTATTCTCATATAGGCTACAGTTGGGTCATCTATACCCTTGCTATTTACTTTCACTACTCCATCTATATCTGCAACTATATCTTTACCTATTTTTTTCTTTAAAGTATCCCTTTCAGTTACTATTGACTTGTTTCCCTCTTCATAACTTGCTACTTCAGTTTCTATGCCATTAACTTGATTCATTAACATTTCTATTTGTTGAGAAACTTCTAGGTGCTTACCTTCAAGGACATCTTTTGTTTTCAATAATTCATTATATTGACTTTGAGCTTCTTTTTCTTCTGATGTACTAAGCTTAGATATTTCACTCTTAACTTTATTTAGTTCACCACTTATTGCATTTAAATCTCCTTTTAGCTTATTAATGCTTGTGTTAACTTTATCCTTTTCCTTCTTCGCTCTAGATACTTTGCCATTATTGGAGGTTATTTCCCTATCATACTGTGCTATTTGATCTTCAACTGCAGTATTAAGATAAGAAAATAATACATCGCCTTTCTTTACCTCTTGTCCATCTTTAACTTTAATATCTTTTAATTCTCCTTGTGACTTATCTACTATAATAATTTGCTCATCACTTATAATACTAATACCATTAAATTTTAATGTTTCTTCTCCCTTGATTTCATAACTATCTTCATGAGTAATTGTTGTCTCCTCTTTTGGTCCTTTTAACTTTATAGCAATTATTACTGCTGAAAGTATTATAAATAATACTACTGCAATGACAATTAGTATATACTTTTTCTTCTTTGAAAGATTGAAATCCATCTTCAAATTCTTCACTCCTTGTCCTATTCTATAATAAATAAAGAAGATAGAATCTATCTTCTTTATTTATTATACACTAATTTTATACATTCATTGTATTTTTTACTTCTTCATTATATTTTATTTTTTTAAGTAGGCTGAATACCATTAGATATGATATTATAATACCTATTACACCAACAATTATTGAAACAATCACTACTGGTGCCATACTATAATCCATTGTAATTAAACCTAATAAAAAGTTAACAGGATAGTATACTGCCAAAGCATATACTGCCGCCTTTTTCCACATGAAAATTCCTATAGAAATAAGGATAATTATTATACCAGATATGATTGAATATACTACCATACCACTGCTAAGAGCAGCCTCTGGAACTATTTCAGCTAACGACTTATTTATAATAGCAGTTACTATTGAACTAATTCCTCCAAGAATGTAAAATACTAACACTAATGTGGTCCAAAATCCCCTTGTCTTTTTTTCCATTTTATAATTCCCCCTTATATAATTATATTAAATAATTTCTAATACTATTTTAGCAGAAATCTATACTTTTTTGTATATATTACTTAAAATTACTATTTTTATACCTAAAAGTATGTGGAATTAAAAACTATAGAATTTTTTATGCTATTTCTATTTACTAAACACTTCCTAAATCTTCGACTTCTTTTTTATATTTATCATATAACTCTTTTAAATTAAGAAATTCATTTAGAAAAGCTCCTCCATGCTTTAATCCTTCATCAATATATTTCATCCCTTCCTTTGCAAAAACAAAACAATATTTTACTATTTCTTCTTTAGCAACATTACACTTTATATATTGGGGTATTGCTTTCATATTTATATGATTTTGAATTTGATTATAATAAAATTGAGCTATTACATAATTTTTTAGCTGGTCCCTATCCTCAAATTGACTCCATTTAATTTCAGATGCATATACTTCTTCTTTAAAATTTTTAATTATATAATCGAATATAGTAACAGATGAATCTATTCTCCTTTGTAAGTTATGTGATAAATTATTTGAATGAATTCTATAATTTATTACTGCACCATCTACTTTTCCATAATTCCAATTATATTTTATTAACTGCAGACAATTCAATGTATCTGCAGAAAAATCATTGTTTTTATAAACTATCCAATTTATTTTGTTGTCCTTAAAAAAGTTCAATCTATGAAGACAATTCATAGGTATAATACCCGATGCAGATTTAAAAATACGTTCAATGACCTCATCTTTAGGATGAACTTGGTAGTTCCATTGCTGAACTATTATATTATCTTCATCCACTATATTAAAGTCACTAAATACATAGTCCTTATTGGTATTTTTTTCTAAATACTCTACAAATTTGTAAATAGCATCCCTTTCTACAAAATCATCACAAGCAATCCATTGAAAATACTTCCCCTTTGCGTTACTAATAATTTCTTGAATTCCTTTTGATGCTCCACCTGAGTTCAGACTATGATAAATTCCGCGTATATTTTTATGTTTTTTCTCATAATTTCTAATTATTTCATCAGAGCCGTCTGTTGAACAGTCATCTATAAGTAAAATTTCTATATTAGGATAGGTTTGATTTATAAAAGAATCTACACATTTTGATAAGTATTTATTACCATTATAATTTGTTATTCCTATAGTAACTAATGGTTGCTCAATCATTGAAACTTTTTTTATTTCAGATAGAGTTATGAATAATGCCTTTAGTTTTTCTATTTGATCCTGCAACTCAAAATCATTCTTAACAAAACAATTATACTCTTGAGAATCATATTTACTATCAATTACCATCTCAAGAGCATCATTTATTGTATTCCAAATTAAACACTGAGGATATATTTCTTTTGCACCAACAAAATTATGGATTATAGGTTTTATCCCTTTTGCCATAGCTTGCATAACACTAATGTTTTGTGATTCTAAAATACTTGTACATAATATATAATTTTTATCTTCTAGCCATTTATCTAGGTTATCCTGCCAACCCTCATAAACTACATTATTTTCTAATTCAAATGCTTTTATCATTTGATTAAAATACAAAACATCTCTAGTATCTTGAAATTTACCAGCAATATATAATTTGTATTGGCTGTTTTTATCATATATAGCTTTAAAAGTATGAAGCAATAGCATAGGTCCTTTCTTATAGTTTATATAACCTACATACGCAATATTAAACCCAGGTTTTCTATCTTGAAAAGTCCATTTAGGAATATCTATACCATTAGGAATTACTATGGTTTTTTCTTTATCAATATTGAAATTATCAATAGTAAAATTCCTTATATGTTCTGCTACAAATATGATTTTATCAACATTTTTCCAGTAAACATTACATGGATATTCAGTAAAGGATTCATAGCTGTGTATTCTACATATAATATTCTTTTCTTTAGCAATGCTAAGTTTACTTCCATAGGATATTAATTCATCACACCACTCAAACCAGCATATATCGGCACACTTCATCCCTTCATCAATTTGCTTTAAATTTGTTACCACTATTTTTTTAGTCACATAGTCATGAGATAATCCATTAATAATATCTTCTAAAAAACTATCTAGCCCTTGTTTTACAAAAAAGACAATATTTTTTCTATTACTTTTCTCAGAATCAACTCTCATACTACTTACATTTTCAACCATACTATTGCTCCTTCATTATTATTATTAAATATAGTAAGAATAGATACTTATTCTATTGATAACCTATCCAATAAAATCTCATTTATCTTTACCATATCTTATGTTAATTAGTAATCATACAGTTTTATATTAATTTGAACAAAAGATTACTAATTATAGTAGAAACTAATAATCTACTCCTTATATGAACCATAAAAGCTTACAGTCTCTATATCTCCTGGATTTTCCTTTGGTACTATAGCCATATTATAGATTTTATCTACATAAAGAGGACTACTATTTGATAAATTGTTATATTCATCAGTTATATAATAATTATCTGTATGTCCAGTACCACTTCTTGTTACTCCAATATTTACTATGGCTACATACTTTGAATTCTCTGCAACAGTTCCCTTGACATTTACCTGTCTTATAGTGCCTTCCCCTTTGTTACAACAATTGCATTCCTTACAACATTTACACTCGTCGTTTATAACCACTTTCAAAAATGGAACAAGATATCTATCCTTACATATTGAAGAACCAAATTGTGTAAGAATGCTATTACTTCTATCAAGTAATGCTATACCTCTATTACTTAATTTATTCTGTAACCATAATACAACAAAATCAGTTAAATCCACTGTTATAGCCACATCTGAAGTTATTGGATGAAAATTTTTTTTAATATTGATATCTACTTCTGGTCGATTATTGAAAGTTGTATAAGTGCTGAAATAATCACATAGGGGGTATATTGAAAATATTTTCCTACAATCATTATAAAAATTATTTGTCTTAAACAATACAAGTTCTGCACTAGAAATTGATGCATTACTTGGTATACTAGAAATATCAAAAAATAGGTAACTAATATAGTTGTGTATACCATCACTACCTACAGTTATAGTAGGTTTATTCATATTTCCGTTTATCAATTTACTGGTTACCGTAAGACTCTTAGTAGCATAAATTATTATATTTGACAAATTTGTCACCTCTTTTTTAATCCATTAGTTTAAAGCATGGAGCAATAAATTGCTCCATGCCATTATAAATAGTTCTAGATGGTATATGACCATGCAGTTACTACACCAGTAGATTCGTCAACAGTATCACCTGTTATAAATTTTGGTACAATTGACAAAGTATAAGAGGTATTAACAGCTAATGATGTTCCATTTGCTGTATTATCATAAGCAATTACTCTATAAAACGATCTATCTCTTCCTGTTGAAACAGCGTTTGTAACATTAAGTCTAATGGTTAAATAAGCAAGACTATTTCTAGCAACAGTGCCTGTAACTCCAACAGAACGAGGTGTACCAGTTTGAGGAGTATCAAAATCAATTGTTAAAGCCATAAAATTCATCCCCCAAATTTTTTTAGGATTTTGCTCCTGATATATTATATGACCTTATATACAAAATGTGATTTTAAATTTATTATCCTGTAATTACTTTTCTAAATACAAGTATAGTAGTTATACTTTTTCTCCTTCACTCTATTTTATTTCTCACAAATAGAACTAAATATTATTATATAAATAGTAATGTTTACTACAAGAACAGTTCATTAAATTTTTACATAGTATATATGGTAAAACTAATAGAATATTTTATTTATTCAACAATGAAGGTTTTATTTAAAAGAGGAGATAATATATTATGAAAAATGAAGTAAGCTTGTGTATGATTGTAAAAAATGAAGAAAACTATTTGCCAAGCTGTCTTAACAGCATTAAAGATATTGTGGATGAAATTATTATTGTTGATACAGGGTCTACGGATAAAACTGTAGATATTGCCAAAAGCTTTGGGGCTAAAGTTTACTATTTTCCTTGGCACAATAACTTTAGTGAAGCTAGAAATGAATCACTAAAGCATGCTACCAAAGATTGGATACTCATATTAGATGCAGATGATGAATTATCCCCTAAGAATCAAGAAAACTTGAAAGATTTACTATACAGACAATTAGATGAAAATGCGATTTACTACTTTGAAACATTAAATTATTATGGAAATATTGTTGATGATAATTCAATAACTATAAATTTAAATCCTAGACTATTTAAAAATAACCATGGAACTCACTATGAAGGAGAAATTCATAATCAATTAGTATACTCAGAAAACAAATATAAAGCAATTTATCAATTAATGCAAATTAATCATTATGGATATATGACTAAATCAATAGAATCTAAGAATAAAAGAAATAGAAATATACCTATTTTAAATGATCAAATAAAAAAAGACCCCAATGATTCCTTTGCTCACTTTAACCTCGGTACTGAATACGCAGCATTAAACGATAATGAAACTGCGTTAGAACATTACTATAAATCCTATGAGAAATTTGACCCATACAACGGATATAGTTATTTACTAATATTTAGGATAATTTTCTTAAACTATAAAATTAAAAATTATGATACAGCTTTTAAGTTCATAGACATCGGTATTAAGCATTATCCTAAATTTACTGACTTATATTTTTTAAAATCTCTTATTTTTAAAGATATGAATATGCCTACACTTCAGATAAAAGCTCTTAAAGAATGTATTGAGCTAGGTGAAGCACCATCTGAATTAAAATGCTTATACGGAATAGGAAGTTTCAAGGCATACTATGAGTTAGGCAATGCCTACTTCGCACTAAAAGACTATGATGCTGCATACAATTATTATATTGAAACACTTAAATCAAAGTCAGATTTCCTTAATCCCTTATACCTTATTGGAGATATATTAAAATTCAAAAATACCCCAATGGATAACTTTAAAAGGATTATAGAAGATCTTATTTCTAGTTCTCCAAAATCTAATCATATTATTGCAGATTTGTTTTATAATGAAGGACTCTATGAAATAGCATTGGAATACGTAGAAAAATGTGAACTATCTGAAACTATTACTGAAGAGCTGGTATTACTTAAAGCTAAATGTCTTGTAATGTCTGGTTCCTTTACCAAGTGTATTGACATGACCAATATAGTTGATGATAATTCTTCAAATTTATATTTTTCAATGTACAAAGTTATAAGTAGTGTATTAACTAATAATTATGATAAGGCGTTCTCCTTATTATCCAATTTTAAAGAGGATTCCTTATTAGGTTACAATAAAAAACTATTAGAAGTGTATTCACAGTTTTTAAAATTATTTACCAAAGAATCCACCACTCTTTTATCCGAAGATGAAAATGAAAGGGAATATCTTGATATTATTCTAGAAATATGTGAAATATTGCTTATAAATGATAAATATGACGAACTTAAAATAGCTGTACACTTACTAAATTTAATAAATAATAAATTTGTGCTTCTTAATCTAGGAAAACTATATTTTAAACATGGATATATTGAGCATGCCAAAAAAGAAATCATTAGGTCAATAAAAGAATTTGAAGTTTATGATAGTGATAGTCTAGATATATTGCAATATTGCATTAATAATAAAGACGTCTCATAAATCTATATAATTAAAGACTCCCAAACGTTAATTTAGGAGTCTTTATTAGTTCTATACTATACTATATTATAGTATACACTTTAATGCATTATCTAAATCATTTATTATGTCTTCCACATTTTCTAGACCAACAGCTATTCTTATTAATCCATCACTAATACCAGCCATTTCTCTTTCTTCTTTAGTGTATGGTGAATGTGTCATTGATGCTGGATGTTGAATTAAAGTTTCAGCATCTCCAAGACTTACTGCTATTGTACAAAGCTCTGTACTGTTTATAACTTTCTTACCTTCTTCGATTCCACCTTTTACCTCAAAAGCTATTACAGCTCCTGGTAAAGACATTTGCTTTTTAGCTAATTCATATTGTGGGAAGCTTTCTAAACCTGGATAATATACTTTTTCCACTGCATTATGTCCTTCTAAAAATTTAGCTACTTTCATAGCATTTTCACAATGTTTTTCCATTCTTATTTCTAGAGTTTTCATACCTCTAATGATTAAAAATGCATCAAAAGGACTCAAGCTAGCTCCTGTCATATCCTTTACACCAAATAATCTAACATTTTTTATAAATTCTCCACTTCCAACTACAAAACCAGAAATTACATCTCCATGACCATTTAAGAATTTTGTTCCTGAATGAATTACTACATCAGCTCCAAATTCTAATGGTCTTTGAATATATGGAGTACAGAAAGTATTATCAACCATTACTATACAATCCTTATTTTGGTGAGCTATCTCACTTATAGCTTCTATATCTGCAACTTCAAGGTTTGGATTTGCTGGTGTTTCTAAATAAACTACCTTAGTATTTTCTCGCATAGCCTGTCTTACTTCTTCAAGATTGGTGGTATCTACAAAAGTTACCTCAACCCCATATCTGCTTATTCCATGATTCAAATAAGCATAGGTACATCCATAAAGAGTTTTTGCTGCTACCACATGGTCTCCAGCTTTTAACACTGTCCAAAATGCTGATGCAACAGCTCCAATGCCAGACGCTGTAGAAATTGCCGCCTCTGCACCTTCTAGCATTGCTAACTTATCTTCCAATTGAGTATTTGTTGGATTTCCAAGTCTTGAATATATATATCCACCTTCTTCAAGAGCAAATCGTCTACCACCTTGCTCTGCAGATTCGAAAGTAAAGGTTGCTGTTTGATGAATAGGAGTAGCTAAAGCACCAAATTGATCCTTAACGTGTCCACCATGAATTGCTCTAGTAGCAAAGCCCATTGTTTTTAAATTATTCCCCATTAATTTGACCTCCCAATATAAATTATTTTTACAATAATATATAGCAATTCTAGTGCCAAATTAAGGATAATTTAAGTGATACTTAGATCTAGGTGAATATAGTTTTAGACAAAGCTTTAATAACAAGGAAAGGAGAATCTCATTTATTTTTATAATATGCAACTCTTAATATTTATACTAATTTAGTGTAAATATATCTTTACTTATCAGAATTTTTTGTAAATGTTTTTTTACATCTGTAAATTAATTTTTACATACTTTAATACAAAAACACCTACATTTTTATATGGTACTTATTAATTTTATTCATTATTGTAGTATGAGAAACTTTAAGTACACTTGCAGCTTTTCTATAACTCTTATAATTATCTATGGTTTTTTTAATAATTTCTTTTTCACATTTCTCCATTATATCTTTTAATGGTAGCTGCAAATATTCATCAGATTTTTTATCTATAATCTCTTTAGGTCCATAGCTATAAATATCATTCTTAAAATTAATAAAAATATCCTCTGCAGTTAATATGTCACCTTTGCATAAATTCATTGCTCTTTCTATAACGTTTTGTAACTCTCTAACATTTCCAGGCCAATGATATTTCATTAACTCGCTAATGAAATCAACATCAGCGCCCTTTATATTTTTATTTAATTTATAATTTAACTTCTCTATAAAGAACTGTACAAACATCGGAATGTCCTCTAATCGTTCCTTTAATGTTGGAATATACATAGGAACTACATTTAATCTATAATATAAATCTTCTCTAAAAGTTTTATCCTTAATCATGTTCTCAAGATTCTTGTTAGTTGCAGCTATGATTCTTACATCTATGGATTCTTCTTTATTACTACCAATTTTTCTAATTTTCCCTTCTTGTATCACTCTTAATAACTTTGCTTGAATAAACATAGGCATTTCTCCTATTTCATCTAAAAATAAAGTTCCTCCACTAGCTTCTTTAATAATACCATCTTTTCCCCCTATCGTTGCACCTGTAAAGCTTCCTGGCTCATATCCAAACAACTCACTCTCTAATAAGGTTTCTGGTAATGCTGCACAGTTAATAGCAATAAAATTCTTATTACACCTAGGGCTTATGTCATGTATTGCCTTTGCAAAGACTTCCTTACCCGTACCACTTTCACCTCTTAATAACACCGTTGAGTTACTCTTTCCAATAGTCAAAGTCATATTTTTAACTTGCTCTATTGCCTTGCTTGTACCAATTATGTTCTTGAATTCCCTATCCTCTATTGAATCTATTATGGCTTTTAACTTTTTTTCTTTCTGTTCATAATATAATAAATCCATTTCTTTAACTGAAATAATATCTTTAATATTACAAATCTCTTTCATTAGTTCCTTCTTTAACCCATCTTCCATGTCCTCAACCTTTACACATACCTTTTGAAAAAACACTTCCATAGAAATCAAGTTAATTTTCCTATTGTAAATTTTCTCTAATATCTCTACTGTAATTCCCAATCTATCTCTTGTAATTATCTCAAATCTAATCATACAAATCCCCCTTTTGTAAGAAAGTACTATGTTTAAAAGTGGCGTTACAAGACTTCTATTGTAACGCCACTTAAGCTATCCCTTAAAATATAAAACTTTATTTTACTTAGATTAATTCTAAATTATTAATATCTAATTTATAAATGACATCTTTTCGTTCCACTATAACATTGATTTTTTTCTTTACTTCTTCATTTTCTATTATCTTTGAAATAAGCTCTTTAGTTGGATTTATAGCATATGGATTTCCTACAGATTTAAACATAGTTAAATCCCCAGAAGTATCTCCATAAGCATAACTTTTACTTAAATCTATATCATATTTTTCTTTTAACTCCATTAAAGCATTTTCTTTACTTACAGAATCCCACATTGGTATAATTTCACCAGTATATTTTCCGTGGTCATCGGCTTTATAAATGGTACCCCTAAAATCGTCCATTTCATATTTCCCTGCCATCTCTCTTACAAGCTCTATGGGAGATCCAGAAATAGCAATTACAACATGACCTTGTTCCTTATGCCATTTAATTTTATCCCTAGAAAATGTATATACCCTATCACCTTTCTGATTAATCACATTTCTAGCTATATGTTCTATATGTTCTTTACTCAAACCCTTAGTTGCCTCAATATAAACGTCAATCATTTTAAGTAAATAGGTATCATAATCCCCTTGTCTAATATCCCACTTGGAAAAAGCTGGCCTAACTTCATTATACCATTTATCTTCTTCAACTAACTCATATTTTATTATTTTCTTAAAAACTTCTGTTATTAAACCTTCTCTATAGATAGTTCCATCTATATCAAAAAATGCTGCAATCTTTCCCATATAAAGCCCTCCTTAAATGACACTTCAACTCTACACTTTTGTTAGTAGATTTACTTCTTCAAATAAAAATAAGAAGAAGTTTCCATTATAATATTTTATCTACAATAACATATTTATGATTTAAAGTCCAGTATTCATAATAGGGTTCACTAATTTGGATTTTACTAATCTATTAAATAAATCCGTCATTTTCTATTATTATAATAATTAAATATTTTATACAAAACCTACATAATAAAAGGCACCCTTTTGTCAATGACATTTTATTAGGAATGCTTTTAAATTTCATCATCTAGTAACCATTTAATCAAAGAAAATCTCACATGTTTAGGAATTTTATTTTCATTTTTTGTTTTAGCTTCTTTTAGATTAGATAAATTCTCGACACTCTTAACATTCATTTGTTGTTTTAAATTTTCATTTTCTTTTTCTTTTTCATCTAATTTCTTTTCCATTAATATTTTTTCTTTATCCTTTTGTAACAGCATCTGCTCTAAACAACTATTTTTCTTTTTTAATACATCATTATCATACATATATATATTAATTTTCTCTTTTTCATTGTAAAATTTATATTTCAAATTTGATATTTGATTTTTTTCATACTGCATATCCTCTTTCAATGTTCTTAATTCTTCATAAGTCTCTTTAAGCTTTAATTCTAATTCTTCTTTTTCTCTTTTAAGTATTTTAACTTTTGAAAAATAATTTTTTAACTCCTCCTTTTTAAATGTAGAATTTTCAACCTTATGCTCTAGGTTTTTATTATTCTCTACTTCAGTATCTATTGAATTTTCTAAAAATTCCGGCAAAAACATTTGTTCCTGTCCATTAACATTCACTACATATATCTCATTAATAAAATAATTGTTTTGTTTATCTTCTATATTTTCTTGATAAAATACTTTCTTAGGCAATATCTTATCAAAATGCCTGTACACTTGAGGATTGCTAAAATTTTGTCCACAGTCTGCAGAAAAACATCCATAAAGCTTGTTATCGCAAATCCACAAAGCCCATAACACCCTATTATATAATATTAATGTGCAAGAATTAATATTTACATGTTGAAACAGTATAGTATTTTTTTGCAGCCCTGCTTCCTTATACTGGTAAATCACTCTATTAACATGATCATCTTGAGTAATAAACAGATAGTGCTTTATATTTTTTTCTACACAAAAAGTAAAATCTATGTATGGTAAGAGAGACATGTGTATAACTTCTTCCTTTCCCCATCGCCCTTCTACAACGTGGAAATTTCTAGAAATTAATTGATATACTCCAGCTACCATAGTGTTTAATAAGATTATATTAGATTCACACGCTTGGCAAGTACCATACGGAAACTTAGAGTAACATTCTAAATTAGCAATTATTTGCGGTTGAGTCCATAACGTTCCATTTTCAGCAAATTGATGAACTAATATTTCTGAATAAGTATGTTTATCTACTACGTTATATAGTAAATGAATATCCTTGGAGCAAAAAAAAGCTCTAATCCGTATAGGTGTAATTACATCATACTTCATATGGAGGAGAGTTTTATGCGTCCATTCTTTTCCTTCCAATGTAGATAAAATAAGATCGCCACAAATATCCTGACAGAAAACATGAATCTTCCCATTCCACTCCTCCAAAACATAAAAATATTCAAAACTATCTTTATAAATGCTTATCTTCTCTGACCACTCATGATTCATAAGTATTTGATAATATATGCCTTGGTTACTATCATAACAAAACTTTAGTAATCTTCCATCTTTCTGCTTAACCAAAAAACAATCATATTTTTCGTTAGTCATCTTTCTTCTCTCCTCTACAACCTTCACAGTCTCTACAAAATGGAATAAATACTATTTCTTCTACAATTACCTTTGTTGAAATCAAAACACTAACATCAAACTTCAAACTGTTGTTTATAATTACTGGAGTGCCTGTTAATTTAGCAAAAGAATTGATTACAAATTCTACTCCCTCTTGTTCTGCATATGCGGGTATATATAATGTCGCTTTTTGTGTTCCCTTAATTTTTCCTTCAACTATATATTTTTGTTCCCGTTCATCTTTGCATTCTATGTAATAGGGAATATAAAAATCATATTGTAGTATTGAGTATTTTTTTCGACTATCTATAATTTCTCTATTCTTTGTTTCTTTTACAATTTCACACTTTTTAAATACAATTTCTTCCACACTTATAATTTTTTCACCTTTTGAAGATACTTCATTTAATACCTGTGGAAAGATTATTTTTTCTTGATAGGTAGATATAACTTTTTTTGCTAATATAGTGGTTACATTTTCTTGTTTTTCTTCATCTTCACACTCTGCGAAAATAAAAGATTCTTCATCTACTTGAAATTTATTCTGAGTAACCACACCTATATCGTATGGAATACTATTATTCTGTACAAAAGTAAGAGTATCTAAAATAACATTATTAGAAATATCAATCCTTTCAAATACCCCTTTCCCATCATTACTTATACTAGTTACAAGTAATGTTTTTTTATCAGGAGATAATTTAATTCTTTGTAATTCTGGTAGAGTAGTTTTTATTGTTGCTATACTTTCTCTTTTTAAGATATCTATAACTTCAATTCTATGCAACCCACTATTTGCTACATATAAAAGAATCCCGGCCTGATCTAAAGATGTAATATCAGACCCTTTTGGGAAATCTATATATGAAATATCCCCATTTTCAAGATTCAATATAGAGACATTGCCCATATAATTTCCTTTATTAATTCCTTTATTACATATATAAATATATTTTTCATCTTCTCCAATAAGAATACAGCTAGGCGCAGTCCCAACATCTTTGTACACTTTTATCAATTGGAAGTCTGATGTATCATAAACATTTATTTCATTCTGAAAAATGTCCAGTACAAATAATTTCTTCTTCTCCTTGTCAAGTTCTAAACTATCTGCAGCCATAAACCCTTTTATGCAACCAAGCTTTTCACCAGATCTTAAGCTATAAATACATACTTCCTCAGTATCACAGACATAGATTTTCTGAGCTATGAAATCTACTTTTATATTACCATTGTTAGTAATATTCCATGTTCTATTTGAATCATATAAATCCTCAATAAGTGTAACTTTACTATTTCTATCACTAGCTATATACACATTGCTTTTTTCATCAACAATAATACTTAGAGGCCTTGGACCAACATCAATCTCTTTTATAATACTATAACTATCCCCATCAATTATAGATACCTTTCCTGTTCCTAAATGCGATATATAATAGATGATTTTCTCTCTTTTATTAAACATAGACTCGCCTTCACCTCCTCCTTTACTAATAAATCATATTGTGCCATCAGTAAATCTTTATATCATTATTCTAGGTCTATTATATAATTTATCTTAATATTCAATTTTCACTTTTCAGCCTATATAAGTGATTTTAATTATAAATTAATCCAAATAATAACTTAAAGAGTGATCGGTACTAAAACTATATAAAAACTATTTTTGATTCTATTTGAAGTTAGTTTCCGAGTTCACTCTTATACTAAAAAATATGCTTTATGCTTGCTTATTATGCAATATAAATATAAAAAAACTAACCAAGCAAATATTATTCAACTAATTCATAAGTTTGGCTTTTTCCTTCTTTAACAATCTTATACATACTAGTTGGGTAAATATTATTTCTTTGTAATTCTTTTTGTATAGCTTCCATATCTATTTCTTTAAATTTCACTGCTTGAGTACAACTAATATTAATTTTATTAGGAGCAGTAACAAGTTTTACCGCTATATTTTTTCTAACTAAACGCTCGTAAATATATAGCGCCCTGTGATGAGAAGTAAAGACCATGATATAATCGTAATCTTCTATTTTCATATTATCACCTCTATTTTGTGACGCCTTAATTTATACAGGCTCCTTACTTTATTGTATGCTTTAAAGCTGTAGAAGTGACTTTATACTCCATTTGTCCTTCTTCTTAGTAATCGTTCCATAATGGATTGATTCTTTTCTAATTCAAGTTCTTCACTCAATCTCCTTTTTTCTTCATTTATGATCTCACCTTGCTGTTTAATTATTACATTTTCTTCTTGGCATTCTTTCAATTTACTTTCTACCGCTACTTTAATCTTCCTTTCTTCTAGCAATTGTTGTTTTGTATATTCTAACTCTTTTTGAATACTTGTTGTAAGGAGTTCTTCTTCCAAAAACTTTTTTTTTGTTCCCTCTAACTCTTTTTGAATGTTCTTCTGCAATTTCAAGAATATATTACAGTTCTCATCTGACTTCCGCTTTTGTTCTAATATTCTAGCAATTTGTTCCTCATATTCATCTATAAATCTTTGATTTTTTTGTAATTGTAAATTTAATGCTATAATTTTCTTTTCTAAATTTTTCTTTTCTAAATTTACACTAGATAATTCAAGTTTTAAACTTTCAATTGATTCTCTTTCCTGAAGTGTTGCTCCTTTAACTTGATTTCCTTCTTTTTTTAATGAATCTTTCATACTTGTTATAATTTCACTTGGATTAAACAAATACAAATCCAATCCACTAGTTCCATAAATTTTTTTTACTTTAGTAGCACTATCCTTATCTATACCAATAAAACAATTATATCTTTCTACTGTAAGCTCATTACCTCTATCAAAATAAACTACGCTACTCCATTTTTTACCATCAAAGGCTGAATAGGAAATCTTCCCTTGTTCTAGCCAACAAACGTACAATTTATTACTTTTAGTAAATAATATAGGTTCTTTCAATTCTTTTCTACTTTCATGAACTCTGAATTCTTTTATACTTCCGATAATATCTATAGAAACATGATCAAGAAAATAAATAGAGTCTTCTCTAGATTTATTTAGTATATGAATTTCCTGTTGATCCATTAACACTTCAAACCCTATATCCTCTCCTTGAATGCCATAAAGTCTTCTTGCAATCGACCATCTGTGATTTTCAAAGTTACAATAGTTTAAAGATATCTCATCACCTTCATCTGAAATAAAAAATGCATAAATATTACCCTTTTTATTTACATGTACTGAATAATATTCTTTTAAATTAGGTATCAATATAATATCCTGTATTGTGGTAATTTTAGTTTCTTTTCCATTCCATATACAATGCATTAACACTCCATGGTCACTACCATCATTACCTACTAGTAAATAAAAGATGTGCATCTCATCTCCGATAATTTCTACTTTTAAGTTTTGTATTTCAAATTCTTCACTTTCCACTTGATATAGTAGCTTTCCCAACCATTGCGTATCTTTCATAGTACAGTATCTCAGTTCCCCTTTAGTATTACTGTATACCACATGTATTGTCTCATCTACACTAACATAAACATCGAATCCTAGCACCTCTACATCAATTAGAGTTTCTTTAGTCCATTTTCCTTCTCTGTACATAATTCTATAACATAACTCTTTATTGTCGTTTCGTGAAAACTTCCATATGTTATCTTTATAGTCACCATATATCCAAGGATATACACCATTCATACTCACTCCCCCTTTATAAAATTATATTTAAATAAAAACTTATTATGCACTTCTATATAACAAAAAATTATATTAACCTGACTTTTTAATATCACCACTTTAATATTCTGACATATGATGTATTGTAAGTATTAAATATATTTATATTTATCATAATTTTTCAAGAGGAGGAGAATTTATGTCCATTAACTTCAAGAAATTTGTGCCACGTCCTGGTCTTGTAAATAAACAAGGACGTTTACCTGATCCTTCAGAATTAGTTTGCATTGAAGTACCTAAGATTTTTGATCAATGCCTAATTAAAAGATGTCTCGTATACGGCGAAGGTCCAGACACAAATACAACAGATAGTCAATTAAGAAGCGATCCGCTCATTGATCCTAAGAGATATATTGGTAGTAGAGACTTCAATGTAGAGCTACTTTCCGTAGATAAGCTTCCGCTCAAAGGAAAACCTGGTTTTAAAAAAGTAGTTCTTAATTATGTGATTTCTTTCTATGCTGATTATATTGATTGCGATGGCGTAAACAAAAGTGAATTATATGAAATTAATAGGACAGATGTAATTGGAAAGTTCTACTGTCCTGATTCCATAGCTCAAATTTCAGCTAGTTTTGTACCTGTTCAACAGGCTGAAGATTTAGATTCTAACATTATAAAACTTGAAATGGTTGCTGAAGCTCTAGACGGTGAATTACTACAAGATCTAAATGGGGATGATGTTCTAGATATTACTTTAGGTTACTACATTGTTGTAAAATGTGAGCTTATTGTACAACTACTTATCCCAGCTTATGACTACTGTCCAGTTCCAAAAGAACCATGTGAAGAAGAACCTGACGAAGATCCATGTGAGAGATTTGATAGAGCCCCAATTCCTAAGTTCTATCCTGATCAAAACCTAGACCCATTATTCCCAGACTGTGACTGTGACGATAATGAAACTGTATTATCGGACTTGCTATAACTGAAGAATAATTAAGGGTTCTATATCTATATGAATAATGTACCTTCGGTAAAATTAGTAATTGTGAAAGGTGATAATATTTTTAAATATATTATTATATTTTTTTATAAATGCTTATCTATCATCACCTTTCTTCTACAAAAATCATATAATATAATAAAACACTTAACAAATAATTGCATACCTTAATTATTCATACAATTGATTTTATTAAAATTTATATAATTAGAGGGAGGATTCTATCTATGAATTCAATGTCAAAAGGTTATTATGATCCTTGCAGAAAAGAAATTAAAGAGGACAAACATTGTCCAACTATTATAAAATGTGGTACCCCTAGTTCTACTACAGTACCTGCAGCTACTGTAGCAGGTACAACTTTTACCGTTAGTTCTGTTACTTTAGATAATTCTTGCTTATGTAACCCAACAACTAAGCTAGAATTTGCAAGTAATCTTGTTGCTCCAGTTGCTTTTACAGGAACTATAAACTTTCAAGTATTTAAACTATGTAGAGGTCAATTTACCCCTGTTCCTGTTGGTCCTGCATGGACATTTGATTTAGTTGCACTACTTGCATCAGAAACATTCTCATTCTTTGTTTGTGATTGTGATTCTTGCTTTGATGATTGCTGTACCTATACTGTAGTTGCAACTGTTACTAGTGCAGTTACTGTTGGTACTCTTAATATCAACAATGCAACACTTGGAGCAATATCAACATGCGGTAGAAATAACTGTTGCTAAAAGTTAGGCATATATGAAAATAATTTGGTTTAGCTAATTTAAAGTTAAGGACATTTAGTTATTGTCCTTAACTTTTTTATTGCAAGCGGTTTTATTGTGGAAGAAGATAGCCATGATAGCAAATATTCCCTCTATTCCATCTAACATTGGAAATCAAAACCTCTTGGGCATAGAATTACAAAATGACCTACATCTAGTTGATGTAGGCCATTGCATTTATACCTTTAAACTTCCGTCTACTCTTTACTAGCTATTATTTGCTTTGCTACTTCATTTGCTGAAATCATTCCACTCTGTAAGGCTCCTTGTTGTGATGCATGTTTTTGTGATATATGCTCTCCTGCAAAAAATACTCTATTCCCCATTTCTGGAATAGTTACAGCATAGGAAAACAGTGTTTTTTCCTGGGGCTTAGATAGTGCTCCTGCTCCCCATATATACTGTACATCAGACCAAATTAATGACTTATAGTCAATAAAATTCTCATTAATATAATGAGGAGGAAGTTCATGCATTTTTTCTAGATATCTTATAACGTCGTTGACTTGCAACTCAGGGTTTTCATTGCCTAATCTCACCGCTTCATGACACCAGCTGTAACTAGCAAGCAATGCACCTGGTTCTTCTGGACTTGCATCAGGCTTTAGCGTCCATTTCCCATATTTATTCGATACTGGTTTCGCATGATCTGATGGATAGTAAACTGAAGTTAGTGGGAGGTCAGTAAAAGATCTTCCGCCTACTATTTTTTTGGATGCATTCCCCATCTCCCAAAACCTTTCCTTAATATATAAATATACCTTTTGCGCTGTTTCATAGTTCATTTCATTTATTGCCTGCATCTTTGTCACCGTAAAAAGAGGATTAATCTCAACTCTCCTCAAGCTTGGAAAAGGCACGGCACATATAACATAATCATATTCCTCTAAATTCTCTTTACTTGTTCCACACTCTGTATATTTAAGAAGAATTTTATCACCTGAAGATGAACTATATATGCCATCAACTGGAGAGCCCATTTTTATATCTACATGACCTAATTTATCTTTAGCTATACCTTTATATACATCTTCTATTTCTATATTATCACAAAGTGCTCCATATATCGAAAGCGGTAAGTTAATCATGCCATCGTTAATACGGTAAGTGCACTCAGAATCAGCAGTATAATATTGCTGTAGGATTTCAGTGAGACTTAGCTTAAAAAACTGCTGACTACCATCTAAATAGCCTAACATTGATATCGCATCTTCACTAAACTCTGCATTTTCATAGGCTCTTCTATAACTTAGTTTATCTATGTCCTCTATACTCTTTAAGTATTCGGGTTTAGTTTCAACTAACTCCTTTCTTGCTTCTGATGTAAGAGAATCTAGATATTTTTGATAAAACTTTCTATAAAGTTGCGAACGAACTTTGCTTCTATCACTGTCTGTTAAGTGAAATCTAGGATATATATTCCTTGATATATATTTCCCTTTAGGATCGTTCACAGCCTTTTCACCTCTTACATAAAACAGAGCATTAGTGTTATTATTTACAAATGGGCTTGTGTTAAGCTTAAAAAGATTGATATAATGCCAGGTAGTCTCATGAGATACTGGTATACTCATTGGTCCTAATTCACCATAATATCTTTTATTTCTATCAAAATAATATGTGTATACCCTACCCCCAATTCTCTGACTTGCTTCAAATAAAGTAATGTTGCATCCTATCTTTCTGAGTTCAAAGGCTGCAGCTAGCCCTGCCTCTCCCGCACCAATTATCGCTACCTTAATATCTTTAGCATACCCTGTTGGACAAATGTTTGTTATATCTTTAGGTGGACTCATTAAATCAATTATATTATTTAGATCATCTAATCTATTCTGCATCTTTAGTATATATTCAAGCATCGTGTATCTTTCACAATCAGAAGGATTGTCTATTTGATAAAGAGAGTTTGAATTATTACAAGCATTCATAACTTTCACATCCTAATGTTTTTTATTACATATATAATTATATATGTACTGTATCTTCCATTTCACATTATTTAAATTTATAAATCATCTTAATTGCTTCTACTAATTTTTCTATATCCTCAAAAGTATTAAAATATCCCGGACTCACTCTCACCGTACCAGCATACTCTGTACCAATTACGCCATGTATTAAAGGTGCACAATGGTAGCCTGTCCGTAAAGCAATTCCGTTTTCATTTAATTGTTCACCGACAATCGAAGCGTCAATTCCATCTATATTTAAAGAAATTACTGCACTTCTTTGTTTTTTAGAATCACTTCCATAGATTTTTACATAAGAAAGTTTTTTTATCTCTTCTAATAAATACCCTGTTAATTCTTCTTCACATTTTCGTATATTATCTATTCCAATTCTCTTAATAAATTTTATACCTTCACATAACCCAGCAATGCCTGGTGTATTTAGTGTTCCACTTTCAAATTGATCCGGGATAAAGTCTGGTTGGACCATAAAGTGTGAGTTACTTCCTGTTCCACCTTCCTTAAAATTCCTTAGTTTAATACCATCTCTTATAAATAATCCCCCTGTTCCTTGAGGCCCCAATAATCCTTTATGTCCCGGAAAAGCTAATAGGTCAATATGATTATTTTCTACATCAATGGGAATCACTCCCGCACTTTGAGATGCATCTACCATAAATATAATCCCATTTTCCTTTGAAAGCCTTCCGATACTTTCGATATCCTGAATAGTACCTAGTACATTAGAAGCATGATTGATAATGATCATTTTAGTGCTTCCCTTGATCTCCTTTTTAATATCCTTAAAATTTACATAACCTGCTTTATCTACACCCACCAGAGTGATTTCAACTCCACCTTCATTTAATGAATGAAGTGGCCTTAAAACAGAATTGTGTTCAATTACTGTACTAATAACATGATCCCCTCTTTTTAAAGCTCCTTTAATTGATATATTTAGGGCTTCTGTAGCATTACTTGTAAAAATCAAATTTAAAGGACTAGGTATATTAAATAATTCACATATACCTACCCTTGTTTCCATGATTTTCAAAGCTGATTTCACTGACATATCATGAGAGCCTCGTCCTGGATTAGCACAGTAATTTTTCATGCAATTTAGCATTTCTTCATAAACTACTGGTGGTTTTGGAAAGGACGTAGCTGCATTATCCAAATAAATCATATAAACCTCCTTTTCTAATCACAATTCAAATAAATATATGACTTATCATTAAAGTAAGAAATACCTATGATGAAGTCTAAAGTCATAAAGCTCTTGCTTATTATATATTATATTCAAAAGGTTAAAGTTTCGTGATTGCTCATGAAAATATAAAGAATATAATTATTTCTAATAATGAAATATATCAATTATTCGCTAACCTATATATAAACATAACAAAATCCCGGCATGGAAAATTCACACTCCGAGACTTTGTTAATATTAATATCAGTAATTTAATTATTTATATATCAAAATTATCTAAACTAATCGATTTATATATGACTAATCTTTAGCAACAATTATTTCTACCACATGTTGATATTGCTCCAAGTGTTGCGTTGTTAATATTAAGAGTACCAACAGTAACTACACTAGTAACCGTTGCAACTACAGTATAGGTACAGCAGTCATCAAAGCAAGAATCACAGTCACAAACGAAGAATGAGAATGTTTGTGATGAAAGTAGTGCTACTAAATCAAATGTCCATGAAGGTCCAACAGGAACTGGCGTAATCTGACCTTTACAAAGTTTAAATACTTGAAAGTTTAGTGTTCCTGTAAAAGCAACTGGAGCAACAAGATTACTTGCGAATTCTAACTTAGTTGTTGGGTTACACAAGCAAGAATTATCTAAAGTAACAGAGCTAACAGTAAATGTTGTGCCTGCTACAGTAGCTACAGGGATTGTGGTTGCGCTAGGAGTACCACATTTTATAATAGTTGCGCAATGTTTGTCCTTTTTAATCTCCTTTTTGCAAGGGTCATGCTTGCAAGGGTCATGCTTGCAAGGATCATAACAATCTTTTGACATTGAATTCATAAATAGAATCCTCCTTTTAATTAAATAAATTTTAATAAAATCAATTGTATGAGTAATTTAGTGTATTATCCTATTTATTAAGTGTTTTTATTATAATATATGAGTTTATTAGGAAAAAGGTGATGATAGATAGAAATTTATTAAAAAATATAGCAATACACTTAAAACTATCATTACCTTTCATAACTACTGATTTTAGTTAAGTTACATTCCTCATTTACCTGTAAAAACCTTAAGTATTCTTTTTATTATAATAAACTCTATAATTTTTACTAATCGTACTCTTCATCATTATCGTCACAGTCTGGGAATAATGGGTCTAAGTTTTGCTCTGGATAGAACTTAGGAACTGGAGCTCTATCAAATCTTTCACATGGATCTTCAGGCTCTTCTTCACATAATTCTTTTGGAACTGGACAGTAGTCATAAGCCGGTATGAGTAATTGTACAATAAGCTCACATTTTACAACAATGTAATAACCCAAAGTAATATCTAGAACATCATCTCCATTTGGATCTTGTAGTAACTCACCATCAAGAGCTTCAGCAACCATTTCAAGTTTTATAATATTGGAATCTAAATCTTGTGCTTGTTGAACAGGTACAAAACTAGCTGAAATTTGAGCTATTGAATCAGGACAGTAGAACTTCCCAATTACATCAGTTCTGTTAATTTCATATAATTCACTTTTAGTAATACCATTGCAATCAATATAATCAGCATAGAAAGAAATCATATAATTAAGAACTATTTTTTTGAATCCCCGCTTACCTTTAACTGGTATCTTATCTACAGATATAAGTGTTACATTGAAGTCTCTACTTCCAATATATCTCTTAGGATCAATAAGTGGATCGCTTCTTAATTCACAATCTGTTGTATTCGTGTCAGGACCTTCACCATATACAAGGCATCTTTTAATTAAGCATTGATCAAAAATCTTTGGTACTTCAATACAAACTAACTCTGAAGGATCAGGTAAACGTCCTTGCTTATTTACAAGACCTGGACGTGGTATGAATTTCTTAAAGTTAATGGACATAAATTCTCCTCCTTTTGAAAAACTGTAATAAAATTTAATCTATTTTATACTTTCAATACATCATATGCTAGAATAGAAAATTGGTGATAATTAAACCGTATATTATATTACATAAATAACTTAAATTAATAATGCCTTATAAAAAAATATTATTATTTAGATTATAATAGGGAATCTCTATGATAAAATATAATTAGGAAACTAAGGAGAATAAAAATGGAAATAAATAATATGATTAAGGAAAAACTTTCTATATTAGCACAGCCTAAATATCAAAAATTTTCTAGTGGCTTATTACCTGGTATTCACAACATCCTAGGTGTTCGTTTACCTGAACTTCGAAAAATTGCTAAAAAACTTGCAAAAGATGATTGGCAAGGTTATTTGCAAAATGCATCAGATGACAGTTTTGAAGAGATTATGCTTCAAGGGATGACCATTGGTTATGTAAAATCTGAGCTTTCTGATATATTGCCATACATCACAAGCTTTGTTAATAAAGTTGATAATTGGTCCGTATGCGATAGCTTTTGTAGTGGATTAAAACTTCCTAAACAATATCCAAAGGAAATGTGGGAATACTTGATGCCCTATCTTTCAGATGCTGATGAGTATCATATACGTTTTGGAGTAGTCATGCTTCTTTTCTATTATATAGATGATAATCATATTGATGAAATATTAAAGCTATTGGATGGCATTAAACATACAGGCTATTACGTTAAAATGTCAGTGGCTTGGGCCATATCTATCTGTTATATAAGGTTTCCAGAGAAAACACTAAAATTTCTTAAAAATAACACTTTGGATGATATGACCTATAACAAAGCTTTACAAAAAATTACCGAATCATTACAAATAGATAAGGATACTAAATGCCTAATGAGAAATATGAAACGAAAATAAACAGAGTTCTTTGCTTCAGAGGGAGTTTTTACTCCCTCTGAAGCTTTAGAAATCGTTATCCAGGGACGTAGCAGCTCTTTACTCCCCCACTTTGAAGAAGATGGGAAAATTAGAGCTGGTAGTCATCGGATAAATCAAAAAAGTGCCCTCTAACAGTTCATAAACTGCTACAGGGCACTTTTAAACAACTTCTTCATGTTAAGGGTTTCTGTGATGCGTTCCTCTGATTGTGCACATTTAAAATTTATCTATCATTTATATCTTTATTAATTGGTCTTCTCATAGATAATAACATTGGTGTAAAATACTTTTTCCAAAACTTATTACCATATAGATTTGCTGTTTCAAAATCAACATGAATATATGGTACATTAAAATCTTTGCAATAATCATTGACGATTTTCAATAGCTCAATACCTATTTTTTTATTTCTATATTCTAATTTTATATAAGCACCAATTTCGTCGATTAAACCACATTTTTTTATAGACATATCTATAAAGTTATTGTTATCAGCAATACTTAAATTAATAAATCCCACCGGAATATCTTCGTGCCATGCAATAAACACATTTCTTTTTAATATTATTTCTTCAATCTCTTCTTTAGTAAACCTGTCTCTCTTAAGAAATAATGGTGCAGACGCATAATATTCATTGGATTCTTCTACAAGCTCATATAAAACATTAGCATTTTCCATGGTAGCTTTTCTAATATCACACATAGATTTTTCACCAGACTCAATATTACAATCATTAAATGCATCTATCAAATATGACCCATATCCTAAATCAAACAATATGTTTTTTAAATTTATATCATTAAAAAATATTGTCCACATATGATTAAAAATATTTTTATTAATCCATTCCTGTGATATACTTTTATATAATTTTAAATATACACTTTCTTTGTATTCTTCAATAGCAGAATGTCCTATTGCTGGACAAAACACTGTATTCTCTCCATTGAAAGGAAATTCATCATATGCCAAGAATCCAACTACCCTGTTGTCTAACTTTGCTACAACTGCACTTTGATTTTTAATTCTTTCAACAAGAAACTTTTCTAATAATTCTGTATCTTGTTTCCAATGTAATGGAAATTCACTATTATCACAATATAGTTCAAATTGTCTAACCCATATCTTTTTCACCTCATTTATATCTGAGTCTTCCATATTGGTTACTTCTATCTCTCTAATCATTTTTTTATCTCCTTTTCTATTTTGGTATTGTTTATATCATTTTGAAACTTCCTTCTATAATCATCTATATGCTGTCCAGCTTTTTCATTTTTTCTCTTTCTCATCTCTCTTGCTACAATACTTTTATTAAGATTATTTGCCATTGCGGCCTCTGAGAAAGAGTACCCCTCTTCTACCATGTCTAGTGCTCTTTTAAGTTCCGCATCTGTATATTTTCTATTCATATATAGCCTCCACATTATTTTTTTCCTTAAAAATGGACATAAAGATACCGTAGACAATCAACCCTTTGTACTTGGCTACTCTATCTACGGCTACAAAAAACACGACCTTCCTGTCGCGTTACTCATCCTTTATAGGCAGTATTATGAAAGGTTAACTACTCCCACAAAAATGCAACACAAATAATAGACTATGTCTAAAGTTACATTTAAGCCCATTTTAAGTTTTATACTAAAATCACCCTTTTACTTGTATTCATTAAAAACATCTCCTTTCATAAAATATTATTAGTAAATAACTGTTTACCTTGATAATTATACTTTTTTATGAATATTTTGTCAATTACAAAATAACAACTAAAGATGTAATCAAAGTAACACCCTTATTCTATATTAACGTTGTTGCATATATAAGGTATTGGGATAGAATCCAAGTTTCTTATAAAACCCTATGGTAGTTTCATTCTCTTGTGATACCGTTACCCCAATTACTTTGCAATTATTTTCTTTCAACCACTCCATATGCTTAATTACAAGTTTCTTACCAATGCCACTTCCTCTATTATGCGCATCAACGTGAAGTGAATCAATTTCTCCTTTTCCATTAATTATCGTTGATATACAATATCCAATATATCCATCATCACTCTTGGCAACGGTAATTTTTATTGTCTGGCTCTCAAAAGCTTTAATTCTCTCCTCAAAGCTAATAAACCTATAAGATTCCTTAAAGTATTCTGAAGTATTTTCATGATACTGTCTGTTTTTTTCCCATAAGTTCTTGATAACTTCAACCTCATCATAAGAAATATCAAAAATTTCATTCATATTTATCGCTTCCTTTCAATAGTCTTAATATAAGTATATCAATGTTCCAAATATATACAAGTGATTATGGAGCCGGTCCCCAGAATGTCCCTTGAATATTTCTTTACTTATGTAGACAAGTAGTCCTTTATATTGAGCTGCTGTCTACAGATATACCAAAACACGCCCCTCCTAATTATATTTTTTATGAATACGTCTAAACATTGAAATAACAACTAAAGATCCAATCAAACATAAATACTTACATTTTGCTTGTAATATAATAAATATATACAAAAATAAAGTAACATCTGTTAATATAAATTATTAGAGTGACTGTATAAAATTTAAGAATATAATTCCTTTAACCATACTAATTTAAAATAAGGAGTGACTTTATAAATGTATGAAAATGACTATATAATGAAAATGATAAAAACAGCCTTACAAGCAGTAGCTTCTATATTTAAAGGGAAAAATGCTATAGAAAATAGTATTGATGAAAACAGTGATGATATTACTATTGCAGAAGACCAGCTACTGGAAATAATGATTAGAAAATATATAATTGGAGGTGAAATCAATAAAGCTGAAAATATGCTGTTTGAAGCTATCAATTCTCATAAATCCCCTAGAAACTTAGAACTAGCACTATTCTTTTATGAAGAAATAAGTAAATGGACTGAAGATAAACTCATCAGTTGTAATTTCTCAAAAATAGAAATATTGGAAGGTTTAAATACTGTAAAAAGAATATATAAAAGAAGTTAATAATCAAAACTTCTAAATAAGATTTACAAAATCAGAGAATATACACTAAATTTTTGGACATACGTACCCTCTCATCAATCAAAATGAGAGTATATAAATTTGTGTTTACACAAACTTATCTACTCCCCCTTTTTATCTATTTAACTTAATTCATCTATTATCTTCTTAGCTTCTTTATTGTTAGGATTCAACTCAAAAGATTTCTTATAGCTCTCTAAAGCTAGCTTCTTATTACTTTGACATAAGTACATTTCACCTAAACTATCATAAAGGTTAGCTGATCCTGGAAATATTTTTATTGATAAATTGAGCACATCTATTGCCTCTTTAATTCTTTTTCTCTCCAACAAGTTATAAGCAATAGCGTTAAATTCATCCTCATACACAAGATATTTTTCAATGGAATTTTCCTTTATTGTATAATACTCCTGTAATGCAATTTCAGAATTATTATTAAACATTGTTCTTACTATATGACTAGCAAGTGATCTTTTTATATATTCAACTTCTTCTCCTAAAAGTATATCTAAAATACTCTCGCATAAAACTTTAGTTCCAATATAATCTGAATTAATCATAACAACAACTGCAATACCTCTCTCTGGTAATATTATTAAATTGCTTCTAAATCCTGTATCCATACCACTGTGAGATCTCACTTTATTTTCTTTATATTCTCCCAAAAACCATGCCAATCCAATTTCCGAAGTATAACCACCCCAACCTGTTAAGGCATATTTTCTCCAAAGTTCTAAATAACTATGGGCTTCTAATATTTTATTTCCTTTAAATTTTCCGACCTTCATATTAGCAATAGCGTAGTTGCACATTTCAACTACATTAGAATACAACGTAGAGCTTGGACCATGTGCACGATTATAAGGAAAAACTTCACTAACCGTGGCACCATAGCCATTCTTGATATCTAAGACATGAGGACTTGTAAGTAGCTCCTTTGAAACTAAAGGTTTAAAAAAATTGCTTTCTTTCATTTGTACAACATTGAGAATATTTTCTTTCATATATTTCTCAAAAGACATACCTGAAACTTTTTCAATAACATTTCCCAAAATCTCATAATCAATATTACTATAGGCAAATTTTTCTCCTGGCTTCCACATAAGTTCTCTTCCACTAATGCTTCTAACGTACCTCTCTAAAGCATCTTCATTATATTGAGGCTTATTCCATTCATAATCCTCTTCATCTGGCATACCTGATACATGAGTTAACAATTGCCTTATAGTTATTTTTTTATATCTATCTCCAAAAATTATAATTTTTACACTAACTTGTGAACTTCCTCTTCTGTTAGCATTCGATACTGGCCTTTTTCAAGGGTTTCATCTAAGGTTAACTCCCCAATAGAAATCCTCTTTAAATATACCACATAACAACCAACTGCCTTTAACATACGCTTAACTTGATGTTTACGTCCCTCAGAAATTGTAAGATATCCACAGACAATAGGCTGATTATAATGTTTTGATTCTATATTATAAAACTTTCCAATATCAGTTTCCTGTTCTAACTCTTCATAGTTCCCACATTTCACCACTTCAATTTTGGCAGGCTTTGTTAATGCTTCACCTTCTCCAATGGAAATTCCATTCTCTAATCTATCTCTATCTTCGTCATCTAATGAACCCAATGCCCAAAAGAAATATTTCTTTTCGACATGCCTTTCCGGACACATTAATTGATGATCAAAATCACCATCGTTGGTAAAAAGCAATAATCCTTCTGTATCTTTATCTAATCTTCCAACATGAAATATCCCATTTATATTATCCTCATAAAAAAAATCAAAGACTGTTTTATTATCAGCATCCTTTCTTGCAGTAATACATCCTGTAGGTTTATGAAACATATAATACACCTTTTCTCTATAATCAACTACTTTATCAAGATACTCAATGATATCGGTACTCTCCTTAATTTCCATTGCAGGCTCTGTTATCACTTCCCCATTTACTTTAACCTTACCTTCTTTAATATAATCCCTACTCTTTTTACGTGTCTCAACGAATGACCCTGCTAAAAATTTGTCTAATCTCATATTTACCCTCTTCTTTTCATCAGTAAAATAATTTTAGTTCTCTTATCCTAAGTAAAATAGTAACTATAATAATATATACTACTTTCATCTATGAGTAAAGATGTTCATTTATTAATAAGGTAGTATTTTGATACAGATAATATAAACATAAACAGATTTCTAACCTTCAGAGGGAGTTTTTTACTCCCTCTGAAGGTTAGAAATCGTTATCCAGGGTCGTAGCCGCTCTTTACTCCCACTTTGAAGAAGATGGGAGTATTAGAGCGGGTAGTCATCGGATAAAATGGACTAAGGTAATAATAAATCATGTCTTAATCCATTATTTTTAAATAAACATGCCTTATCAAAACATTTTTCTTCCATTTAATAGGAATTAAATTGTGGTATTCAATTACAATATAAACTAATGAATATTTATCTATTCTTAAAAACAGGCCCAAAACCTCTCTTAGTAGATTTTAGGCCTGTTTAATATTATCAAGTAATAAAAGCTTTTACACTTATATTCATTTAGCAATGTTACACTTTTATATTTATATTATTTAATAATTATAGTGCTGCAATTTTTACCTGTTGTTCTTGTAGGACTTTTAGTGTTAAATTCACTACTATTTTTTCTGTGAATCCAGTAAATATTTGTTCTGCAGGAACTATGCAACTTATAGTTGGATTTATATGAATATCAACCTCAGCAATATCTGCTCTTACTAATTCAGTAAAAGGTTTTTCATTAAAGAATTCTGTAGAGAAAAAACTCTGACCACAAGGATTATGTCCAATTACGGGATCTGAACAAGCATTGCAACCTTGAAGTTTATCTGTAAAAAATTCTAATTCACTCTGAATGTCATTTTCAATAAAAATCGGTTCTCTAATAAAATTAATTCTTGTTGTAAAATTGAAAGGAACTTCAACTGTGCAACATCTTATATCTCCACAAACATTTGGACTTTCAATTATACTACAAGTTTTGGTTGCATACTCAATATTTTTTCTTATAAACCCCTCTATAAATAGTATTCCAGTATCAGGTGCACACTCTTGAAAAAATGGAATAATACGAGATTGAGTTAAAAATACATTTTTTTTAATTCGTTTAATTTCCATAGCTGGTTGGTCTAATGTGATAGTAGCTTCAACAGGAATTGTTATGTTTATCTCTGCTAATACAACTGGAATCTTAACAAATACAGGTCCAGATTTAATAACAACAGGTGTTACAGGGATTTGTTTAGTTAATGATTGTACTTTAGACGTAATAGTTGCACAAGGATCTGCTACACATTCATAATCACTTGTATTTTTTGGGCTATCATTCATTATAAGATTTCCTCCTTATCTATCTAATTGTTAGTGTAAAGTTTTTTACACTAATTCTTTTTTAAAATTATATATATCAATGCCCCCTTTTTTTCTGTTATAATTGAATCGCAAAGCCAATCAAAACATCCAAAGGAAAAACATTGCTATGGATTCATGATATAAAGATATCTCATGCTTCCGATGAAGCTTATATTAAGTATTGTAATGCTTGATAAAGATAATATTTCTCTTAAAAACAGACCCAAAACCTCTCTTAGTAAGCTTTAGGTCTGCAATATATCATTTAAATAAGATTAATTTTTCAATTTAATTCCTGCATGTTGCTTGTGTTGCTTCTGTTGCTGTAATTTCTACCTGTTGTTCTTGTAATACTTTTAGTGTTAAATTTACTACTACTTTTTCTGTAAGTTGAGTAAATACTTGCTCTGTAGGAACTGCGCAATTTATAGTTGGATTTGTGTGAATATCAACTTCAGCAATATCCGCTCTTACTAATTCAGTAAAAGGTTTTTCGTTAAAGAACTCTGTAAAGAAGGAGCTCTGATCGCAAGGATTACGTCCAATTACTCTATCTGAACAAGCATCGCAACCTTGAAGTTTATCTGTAAAAAATTCTAATTCACTCGGAATGCTATTTTCAATAAAAATTGGTGGTCTAAGGAAAGCAATTCTTGTTGTGAAATTAAAAGGTACTTCAACTGTACAATGTCTTATATCTCCACAAACATTTGGAGTTCCAGCTGTCCTACAAGTTTTAGTTGCATACTCGATATTCTTTCTTATAAAACCTGCTATAAATAGTATTCCAGTATTAAATTGATCATCTTGAGAAAATGGAATAATACGGGATTGAGTTAAATATACATTCTTTCTAATTCGTTTAATTTCTATAGCTGGTTGGTCTAGTGTGATAGTAGCTTCAACCGGAATGGTTATATTTACTTCTGCTAACACAACTGGAATCTTAACAAATGCAGGTCCAGGTGCAATAACAATCGGAGTTACAGGAAGTTGTTCAGTTAGTGATTGTACTTGGGTAGTAACAGTTGCACAAGAATCTGTTGCACAAGAGTTTCCTACACATCTATTGTTATTTGCATTTATTTTATTGTCATTCATAATAACATTTCCCCCATTTTTATCTAATTAAACTATAGTTAGTGAGACCTTATACTATATAATATATGAATTTCTACTTTTTGTTCATATATAAATAAAAAAGTTTCTTTTATTTAGTAAATGCAATCATAAGCCTGTTGAAGAAACTTTAGAGTATCTAAAATAAATAAACAATATCCTCTTTAAAAATTTATTTGCATAAACTCAACCCTTAAAATAAATAAAAAACTAGGTTTCCCTAGTCTTTTATTTATATTTGTTTCAATTCATATACCTTTAGATTTATATCATAAATTAAATACTATTTTAAGTTAAATTGAGCTTTCATTTCTAGTTTTCCATCTGAAAAAGTAAAGTTAGCGTTTGAGCCATCTTTATTTATCCATGCATAGATTATAGCTTCCATATCCATAATTTTTGTTTGAGAAAGTATTTGTCCCTCACCTAATATACCTTTAACTTCATCATATGTCATTCCTTCTTTAACCTGATTATACTTGTCTAATGTTATTTTTGCATCCATACTTTCTAATCCAGCTTGAGCCTTTGCCGTAACTTCATCATTTTGCATGGTAATGGTCAAATTACTTATACCAGAACCATTCCAAGAATATAGATTGGTTTTAATCCCAGCTACCTCAGATGAACTTTCTTCTTTTCCATCTCCAAGTATATTTTTGACCTCATCATATTTAGCACCCATATTTATTTTCAAAAAATTCTCATAGGTAACTTTTGTGTCTGTTTTCTTTTCCTCTGTAACTGCTGGCGAATTACTTGCTGTATCATTTTGTGTCTCTACAGTTTTAGAGCTACATCCTACTAATCCTAAAATTAATAATCCACCAGTAATCATTGATAGTATTTTTCTCATCATTTCTCCCCATTATTAGTTAAGTCCTTTATAATTGTATAATAATATAGGTCTTCTTACAATCACTTACATATAATGAGTAAAACTTATATAAATGAAAAAAAGAGACTAGATTTCTCTAATCTCCATATAGCTAACTGATAATATTGACCTTATTTCTGTTATAAAACATCATTATACTTCTCAAAATAACAGATATCTTGGTGTCTTATTTACATACTCACTATATTCCTTTTTAAATACTTCTTCCATATGATTTTCTTCTTGAAGTATTTGTAGATGTATACCAACTACAACTAATAAACCTACAATTACGATAATAAGATTTGCATAGGTAATTGCAGCTCCAATAAACATCAAGTCCATTCCAACAAAGGCTGGATTCCTACTGAATCTATAAAGTCCTGAAGTTATAAGTGATGTTTTTGTTGATTTATCTATACCTGCTCTCCAAGAAGTTTTCATGAAAACCATAGCCAATATAAAGAGTGAAACTCCTATTAATGTAATGACTACTCCAATAATGCTTACTGTAAAGCCTTTGCCAAGTCCAACAAACCACTTTTCTGTAAATGATGGAAATAAAGCACTAATAGTCCAAATCCCTATCCCTGCAAAAGTCATTGCTTTTAGAAACCTTTCAATAATAAGACTTTCTTTACTTTTAGTACCTTTACCAAAAACATTAGCTTTAATGTTGTTTTTCTTTGATAATATTATTAGTTTACCTATATATGAAATACCAAATATACATAGTAATGCAAATGAAACTATCTCTATTAACCCCATAATTATTCCCACCTTTAAAATTACTTTTTACTAATATTATTTATATGAATACTTATTCATATGTTCATGTAAATATTATATTCTCACCTATAATTCGTGTCAATAGACTTTAGCAAAAATTTCTTATATAAAGAAAAACACACTGTACAGCAATAGGTAAAAATATATATCATATTATGAAAGTAAGAGTTATAATTATTGTAAATCTTATGTTCATTTTTGCTGGCTACTCCTAATTGGAATAATCCGAATAATTTTATCATCACCTATATTAGGATTACCTCTTCCATCTCTATTACTTGTTGTTAGGTAAATTGATCCATCTTTCCCCTGAATAATCTCACGTAAGCGCCCATATCTATTCTTCAACCATGAATCTACGCTATTTACTTTCGTTCCTTTTCCATTCAATGAAATAGTAAGTAGTTGTTCTCCACGCAAAGTAGCAACTAGTAATTTCCCTTGCCACGGTCCTTGTTCTACAAAGGCTATACCAGAAGGTGCCCACGTCTCTTCTTCACTGTGTATTAATGGCTTTTGCACTATAACTTCCTTAGAGTCTTCATTTCCTTGAACCAGAGGTCATCCATAATTAGCTCCTGGCTGTATAATATTTATTTCATCATGAGCGGTCTGCCCATGCTCAGATGCATACAATATATTTCTTGAATTCCAGGCTAAACCCTGAGGATTTCTATGACCAAAGCTATAAACAGGTGAATTTACATTTGGATTATCTTCAGGAATACTACCATCTAATTCTATTCGCAGTATTTTCCCTGCTGTGCTTGTGACATTTTGTGCCAATGCAGAATTACCTGCATCCCCCGTCGTAATATATAATTTTCCATCTGGCCCTATCTTTATCCTACCACCATTATGAATCCGCCCACCAGGGATTTTATCAATAAGTACTCTGTCAATAGATGCCTTGTTATTATTTTCAATCAATCTCACAACACGATTGTTAACTTGATTACCTTCTGCATATGAATGCATAACATATATATAATGGTTTTGAGAATAATTTGGATCTAATGCAATTCCCATCAATCCACCTTCCCCTTGGCTTACAAAGGGTGCACTAAATCTGATCAGTGGCTGCGGAAGAAGTTTGCCATCTTCAATAATTCTAACTGCTCCAGACCGCTCTGTAAAATATAATTTACCTTCATTGCTTATATCTATGGCCCAAGGTACATATAAATTTTCAGCAATAACTTCAACTTCATAGGGAAGTTCTCTTGAAATACCGCTCTTTGCTTTCCCTCTAGAGGCGTTATCTCCACGTAATATCATATTAGATAAAACATTGTAAATCTTTCTTTTCATGCTGCTATCCTCCAAACTTAAATAAATCATATATCAATGCACACTTTATTTATATTATTAAGTATTCATGTTAATGTTCCATTTTTACATAAATAAAAAGAACCCTATTTCTAGAGTTCTTCCTTTAATCATTTCAATATGATGTATTTAAAAATTACATTGCTCTTGATGGAAATACAGCATCTATTACACCAATTACTAAAGCTGCTAATATTGCGCCTAGAAGAGATACCCTCATATTTGGCACTAAAAATTGTGCTACATATATTATTACAGCTGCAATAATAAAACCTTTTATTCCTTTTCCAAAAGGTGATGCATCAACTCCCATGAATGCTTCTACGAAATAGTCTAATACAGTTATTACAACTGCTGCAATTAGATATGACCATAATCCATAAATACTAAATCCTGGAGTTAAAAATGATGTTATACCTAAAATAATTGCAACTAATATCAATCTTCCTGCCCATCTTAAAATACTATTTCCACTAGAACCTTCTTTTCTTACCTCATTATTATCTGGCATAAGAATTCCTCCTTTAATAGAAATTTTAATTTCTTAAAGGTATTATGCCCATAAATTCCAAAAATATAATCTCCTATATACATATTAAATTATTATACTTTTTATATTATCTATTTTCTTCAACTACCTTCTTATAGGCTTTTGTTTCTACAAAAATTTCATCTTTTAGTGGATTAAGTTTATTTTTATGAATCTTATTAAACTGATAAATTACTAATGCTACATTTGCTATTAAAGATAATAAACTTAAAATAAAAAATGTTTTTGGATTATGTGTAGTAGCTACAGGTGCTATACGATCTGCAAAGGAAGGTACTGTCATAACAAACATAATCCATAGGGCAAGTGTCTGTGCACGATGCTGTAGCCATGCTCCTTTTTTGATAAAGAAAGCAGGTATGGTGCAAGAAAGTAACAGTGCCAAACCACAATAAAATGAATGATCTGCTATACAATTATATGTATAGGCAAAATTCCACAAATCATATGCTATAATCCAAGGCCATATCATATCAGGCCATATCATATCCTTTGTTTTATCTTTAGAAATAAAAATACCAACCCATCCGCAAATGGCAATAATGTTTAGTAATCCAGCTATACCATTCATGATATTCCATGATCCTGACATTACCCAAAGATTGTCTACATATGCTCCGTTCCATGCACCATATGTAAAGCATTGAAAATCACGAATAGCTGCTTCGAGAATATTAATTGCCAAAATAAGTGGTGGAAAGCATAATACCCACTTCTTTTTAGCAAGTGATGGAATATAGCGAATAGCCATAAATCCAAGGCACCCTGCCAGTGCTGAGTAAGTTTTTACCCAGTTAAACCAAGTACCTGTTCCATATTCATTTCCTGGAGCTGCAGTTGTTGGCCAAACAAAAATAGTTAAACCTATAGGAACAATTAAAAAAAGTATAATTCCGCCCCATTTTGTTGAACGACCAAGCTCATTAAAAGCCATTAAGGCAAAAAGAATAAAAAGCCAAATAGCCCAACCTGTAAAATTGGTTGACTCATAAAAAAAACCCATAATATTCCCCCCCTAAAAATAATATTTGACATAATTCTATTATGTCTCTTCATAACAAGCAAAGATATGTAAATATTTAAAGTTTAAATATATTTATCTGTTATCTTAGTAATTATATTACATATTGACTCTTTGGTCAAATATTTAAAACGCCCCAAAACCCCCATGAACAGCACAACTATTTATATAGTTTTATATTTATATAGTTTCCTATATAACTATTTTCCTGTTTAAATATTTATATAGACATATAGTTTTATATACTCCTATTTCTCTATAAATCTAGGTTTATATTTCCCTATGATAATATAAATGCTCAACACTATTGCTCATAACTATTTCCCATTTTCCTTCTATATGCTCAATTTTGTGCATTCCAGTAGTAGATGTTTTAGATAGTTTAGGTGACTTATTTGTCCACTTTATATTATTTAATATATAGTATAAAACATTTATTACTCCACCATGAGTAAGAATCATTACATCATCTTCTTCCATTCCTGTTGAAATATTGTTGCAAAGTTCTAGAAAAGTACTTTGTATTCTCTTGTAAAACTCACTAGGGCTTTCCCCATTTGGATATCTCTCACTCATGTCTAGTGTATTAAAAAAGAGTCCAGGATATTTTATTAATGCATCCTTGTTATCCATTCCTGCCAGAACTCCATTATTTATTTCTCTCCAATCACTACAATACTTCACTGGTATATTTAATTTACTTTCAATCTCCTTAGCTGTTTCAACAGCTCGTCTTAAATCACTGCTTATAATTTTATTAATGCTGTACTTTTCTTTATTATCACTTAAATAATTTGCTAATAATTGGGCTTGTTCCATGCCCTCCTCTATTAAACCCAAATCACTCCATCCACCTCTATAATTTTCATTGTCCATACCATGTCTAACTATGTATATAGCCAATTTACCACTCACTCCTTCCTAGTAACCGAATAAACTATAACTACCATTTACCCTAAAATACTATTACTTTAATCGAATATAGAGCCTATTATTACAATTACATACTTTTATAATAAATTTATAGTTACAATTTGTAAACTATTTTATTTATTATAATATAATCCTTATCCAGGTATGTAATAACTCTTCACTCCCTCTTTAAATTAGATGGAAGTATTAGAGATGATATCAACCGTATAAAAATATATAAAAAAGTACCTATAAGCTAAACACTTTTGTGTATCTAGCCTATAAGTACTTTTATTCCATTAGTATTTTTATAATGAACTTTATAGAATTTTAAATTTTACCTTTTGCTTTTGTTTCTACTTTTTTTGCTGCTATTAAGAAAATTACCATTGCTACAATTGCACTTACAATTCCTATTGGATATGAAATACTTTGAGAAAGCTTAAAGCCTTCTGGTGCAATTAAAATGTAAGATGTACATACTGCTGTCATAAATGTTGCTGGTATAGTAGCAATCCAGTGTTTTTTACCTTTAGTAACTAAGTACATGCCTGATGTCCATAATACTATTGTAGCTAAAGTTTGGTTAGACCATCCAAAATATCTCCATACTATTCCAAAATCCATCTTAGTTAATATAAAGCCTACTACAAATAAAGGAATACTAATTATAAATCTATTTTTAATAGGTCCTTGATCAAGTTTAAATGAATCAGCTATAGTTAATCTTGCACTTCTAAATGCTGTATCCCCAGAAGTTATAGGACATGCTACAACTCCAAGTATAGCTAGTAATCCACCTACTCTTCCAAGTAAGCTTCCGCAAATTTCGTTTACTACCCAAGCTGCTGTATGACCTTCTATTGCCATAGTAGCATTTAACTCTGCTACTCCACCAAAGAAGCTCATTGCTGCTGCAGCCCAAATTAAAGCAACTACACCTTCTGCTATCATTGAACCATAGAATATTTTTCTACCTTGCTTTTCACTAGTTATACATCTTGCCATTAAAGGTGATTGTGTTGCATGGAACCCTGAAATAGCTCCACAAGCAATAGTTATAAATAACATTGGGAATATTGGATTTTTATCTGGGTTTGAATGCATATTAATCAAATTAGCCGGTATTATTTCTGGTATATCAAATCCACCAAAAATTAATGCACCACCAACACCAATTGCCATAACTAATAAACAAATTCCAAAAATAGGGTATATCTTTCCAATAAGCTTGTCTATAGGAACCATTGTTGCAATTATATAATATGCAAATATAATATATATTAATAATGTAATGTTTAATCCTGTTAATCCTTTTAATATACTTGCTGGTCCAGTTACAAATACAACTCCTACAAGAACTAAAAGTATTACTGAGAATACTCTCATAAAGTTTTTGAAGCCTTTTCCAAGGTATTGACCTACAACTTCAGGAATACTTGTCCCATCATGCCTTACTGAAAGCATACCAGAAAAATAATCGTGAACTCCACCTGCAAATATACATCCAAAGACAATCCACAAAAATGCTGATGGACCCCACATTGCACCTGCAATTGCACCAAAAATAGGTCCTAAACCTGCTATGTTAAGAAATTGAATTAAGAAAATTTTGTATGCAGGCATTTTAACAAAGTCTACACCATCCTCTAGCCTTACAGCAGGAGTTTGAATTTTTTCATCTGCTCCAAAAGCCTTTTCCACAATTGCACCATAAATAAAATAACCTATAATAAGAGCAATAATCGCTAAAATAAATGATACCATTTGGACCCCTCCTAATTAATTATTTGTTAACAAAATTATAATATGTTTTTTAGGAGTTTATACGGTTTCATACATGAAAAAACAAAAAAAGCACATCAAGTGCTTTTATATGCCCATTATATGCTTAAACTCACCTATATTATTTCTACTTACGGGTATATCAACTTTCTCACCTTGTAATTTTAACATAAAGGTGTTGTTAAACCACGGAACTATCTCTGTAATTTTATCAGTATTAATAATATATGATCTATGACTTCTATAAAAGAGTTCTTTGGGAAGTTTTTTATAAAATTCTGAAATACTACAGTTTACATTATATTGTACTCCATTAATATAAATTAAAGTTTCTCGTTCCTTTGCTTCACAATAGGAAATATCTACTATATTTTTTACAATCATCTTATTATCTTTCCAAAGGGTTATTTTATTATTTATACTCTTTTTATCTGAAAGTTTATCAATTTTCTTTAATGTACTAACTATTCGTTCTTCTGAATAAGGCTTTAATATGTAGTCATAAGCTTGAATTTCAAAGGCATCTACAGCATAATCTTTATGGGCAGTAATAAAAATTACAAGGGATTGCTTTGGAAAATGATTAATAATTTTACATAATGCAATGCCATCTAGTTTCGGCATATTAATATCTAGGAAAATAATATCTGGTTTATTTTCTTCAATATATTCTAAAGCCTTAATAGAATCATCAAATTCATTCACTATTTTTATATTACTGAAATTGTTTATAAAATATTTTAGCTCTTCTCTTGAAGGAGATTCATCATCAACAATAATACAATTCATACCATCACTCCCTTATTTTACTTACATTGAAACTGATTCTAGTACCGCTTTTCAATGTTTCTATCTTTAATCCTTCACCATAAATATATTTTAATCTATTATGAACATTTGATATGCCTATTTTATTTTCTTCCATTTTATCTTCATAGACTTTTTCTATAATATCTTTTGAAATTCCAATTCCATCATCTTCAATAATTATCATAATGTTGTCCTTGGAAACTTTTTGAACTTCAATTGTCACTGTCCCTTCACCTTTACCTTTTAAAATACCATGTTTTATGGAATTTTCAACTATTGGCTGAATGATAAGGCTTGGGATTTTAACATCTAAATCATCTTCAATATTATAAACTACATGAAGTTTCTCCCCAAATCTTGCTTTTTCTATTTCTACATATGCTTTAACCTGCTCTAGTTCCTTATAAATATCTACATGGTTTTCCCCTATATCTAAATTATACCTTAAGTAGGTAGATAAATTAATAATTAGCTCTCTTGCTTTATTAGGATTAAATCTAATAAAGGAAATTATTGTATTTAGTGCATTAAATAGAAAATGAGGATTTATTTGGGATTGCAACGCCTTTATTTCAGCCTTATTTGCCATATTTTTCAGTTCTCCAAGCTTACTTATTTCTAGCTGGGTAGAAATAATTTGGGATAAGCCTACAGCTAAATTTATATTTCTAAAGGAAATAGCATTATCAGTGCAATAATATATTTTTAATGTACCTATTACTTCATCCCCTTCTTTTAAAGGAGCAATAATTGCAGATTTTAAACTACAATTTAAATTAGGACACTCAATCTGATTTGCATTTGTTAGAGAAAGCAAATTCCCTCCTCTAATAACCTTTTTTGTAGCCTCTGTTATAATTTTCTGGCCCTTTATATGGTGGTCAGCTCCTACTCCTACGTGAGCTAATATATTTTCTTTATTTGTTATAGATACTGCATCTGCATTAATTGATTCCCTTATTATTCCGCATATCTGTTCTAAGGAATTTTCATTCATTTCTCTAAAATAAGGTAAAGTTTTATTTGCAATCTCTAAAGCGATTTGTGCTTGTTTTGCTGCAATTTCTTCCTTTTCTTTAAGTATTTTTTGAATTATCAATATTAGAATTGCAATTCCAATAGCATTAGCAAAACTCATAGGAAAATATATGCTCTTTACAATGGTTAATGCATTGCTAAAGGGATGTGCAATTGTAAGTATTAAAATCATTTCTAAAATTTCAATTAAAAGTCCTCCAAATAACCCGTAAAACCACTTGTTATTTTCATTTGATTTACTATATATTAAACCTGCAACTATTCCCGAAATTATAGTAGTTATTGTACAAGGTATTGATGTAATTCCTCCAATATCTACAAGCAATCTATGAACTCCAGCTATAATACCTGCCATTGTCCCTACAAAAGGTCCGCATAGTATTCCCCCAGTCATTACACCAATAATTCTTGTATTAGCAATGGCTCCATTAACCTCTGTTCCTGTGTAGGTTCCCAAAATTCCAAAGGCTCCAAAAATTATTGAAAGCACAATTAGATCTTTCTTTTTAAATTTATCCTTTTGTACTATTTTCTTAAAGCTCCCTAGTCTTGAAACAAAGAAAGCAATAAGGATTACATACCCTAAATTATTCGTAAGATTTCTTAGTAATTCTACCATTAAAATTAACTCCATTTCACTAAATGCATATTTTAAAAACATATATCGAATATTTTACCAGTTGTTTTTATATCTAAATAAGTTTCTATAAATATTATATATAAAATTCTAAAATATATAAACAAAGTTATTAATACTTGTGGTGTCAAATAAGAATGAGCACCCCTAAGAGTGCTCATTCTTAACTTAATAAATTATAATATAATTAATCTATTATAATAATTCAAAAGTTCCTTTTAAATCATCATATATCTTCTTATAAATCTCATAATATCTTTTATATACTAGGGAATTTTCTTCTTTTGGAAATTGTACACTATTTTCAGAAATTGCTATGCTACAAGCTTCATCTATATCCTTATATACGCCAGTTCCAACTCCTGCTAGTAATGCTACCCCTAAGGCTGGCCCTTCTGAAGACTTATTTGTAGATACTTTGCAGTTAAACATATCTGCTAATATTTGACGCCATAGTTCACTTTTTCCGCCTCCACCTGACACCATCACATTAGTAGGATTCATTCCTGTGTCTTTAATGATTTCCATGCAATCTAAAAGTGAATAGGATACTCCTTCAATTACAGCTCTTAGCATTTCATTTTTTGTATGAGCAGCTGAAAGTCCAAAGAATACACCCTTTGCCTTAGGATTTAAATGTGGTGTGCGCTCTCCCATGAGATATGGAAGATATATTACTCCCCTTGAACCTGCAGGCACTTTTTCTGCTTCTTTAGTCATAAGTACATATGGATTAATTCCCATACCTTTTGCTAATTCAATTTCATTAGTACAAAAATTATCCCTAAACCATTTTAAAGAAAGTCCTGCACCTTGGGTTACTCCCATCATATGCCATGCACCTGGCACTGCATGACAAAAGGTGTGTACTCTTCCTTTCTCATCAATTATAGGTTCATCTAAATGAGCAAATACTACTCCTGAAGTACCTATAGTCGAAGATATTTGTCCACTTTTTATAATACCATTTCCTATTGCACCAGCTGCCTGATCTCCTGCTCCCCCAACTACTGGTGTATTCTCTTTAAGACCAGTAACCTCCGCTGCTTTTTTATGAACTTTTCCACTGACTACAATTGATTCATGTACATCTCCTAAATACTCTATAGGAATATCTAAAGCATTAAGGACTTCCTTAGACCAGCACCTATTTTTAATATCTAAAAGCTGCATTCCTGAAGCATCAGATACCTCCGTAGCAAATTCACCTGTAAGCATATATCTTATATAGTCCTTAGGCAATAATATTTTCCTACATTTTTCATATATTTCAGGCTCATTATTTCTAACCCAAAGTATTTTAGATGCTGTAAATCCTGTTAGAGCAGGATTTGCTGTAATATCTATTAATCTTTTTTCTCCAACTTTTTCTGTAATCTCAACACATTCCTTAGCTGTACGTTGATCACACCAAATAATAGATTTTTTTAATACATTTCCATCTCCATCTAACATAACTAAACCGTGCATTTGTCCAGATAAGCCAATACCACTAATGGATTCCGGATTTATATTACTATCTTTTATAACTTGATTAATTGTTATACATACTGCATTCCACCAATCTTGTGGGTCTTGTTCTGCCCAACCAATCTCTGGCTGATATAATGGATATTCTGCTGTAGAAGAGGAAATAGGATTTCCTCCCCTATCAAATAGCACTGTTTTAGTACCTGAAGTTCCAATATCTATGCCTAATAAGTACTTCATCTTCTAGCCACTCCAATCAAAATTATTAAAGCTTAATAACTGCCTTTACTACATCATTCTTATTTTCTATAACATAGTCAAAGGCTTCCTTTGTGTCACTAAAATCAAATTCATGGGTAACTATTCCATTAACATCAATTTTCCCATCAGAAATTGCTCCTATAGCTGCTGGATATATGTTTCTATATCTAAATACACTTTTTATTTCAACCTCTTTAGTCATTATTTGCATGAAATCGAACTCAATTATATCCTTTGGCGCAAGTCCTACTAATACAATAGCTCCACCTCTTTTTACTAAGTAAGGTGTCTGCTTTATTGTATGCTCAGATCCTGCTGTTTCAATAACCACATTAGCACCAGCATTGTTTGTAATCTCATTTATTACAGCTAGTACATCTTGATTTTTTGCATTTATAACTTTAGTTGCACCTAATTTTAGGGCATAATCTAATCTCTTATCTATAACATCTACAACAATAACATTTGTAGCACCATATGCCTTACAAGCTAATAAAGTTACTAAACCTATACATCCTGCACCTAAAACTACAACCGTATCCCCTAATTTTACATTTCCTTGTGATACGGCATGTAATCCTACTGCTAAAGGTTCGACTAAAGCACCCTCCTTAGTTGATACATTGTCTGGTAGTTTAAAACACATACTTTCTGGATATGTTATATAATTCATTAAAGAACCATGATATGGCGGTGTTGCTAAGAACTCAACCTCTGGGCATAGATTATATTTACCACTTTTACAAAATTCACATTGACCACAAGTTTGACCTGGCTCTAAAGCAACTCTATCTCCAACTTTTAAATTCTTAACTCCAGGGCCTACTTGAACTATTTCTCCAGCACATTCATGACCTAAAATAAAATCTCCATCTACTATGAAGTCTCCTATTCTACCATGCTCATAATAATGTACATCTGAACCACATATTCCTACATATTCTAATTTTATAAGTACTTCTTTATCCTTTGGAGCTGAAACCTCAATATCTCTTGTTTCCATATTATGAGTTCCACACATATATACTGCCTTGTTTATCATCTTTATTCCTCCTAAATTAAGTTCAATTATAGACCTTGCACAAAACTGTACAAGGTCTACATTTTTTATTAGTCTATATTACCTGCTTTTTTATGAATTTCTATAAACTCATCAGCGTTATCCTTTGTGATTAATGGACAATCTACCATTATAGTATCACGCTCTACTTTACCAGTCATAACATCATATGTTAGCTTAACAGCTTTTTCTGCAAGCTCGTAAGCACTTTGAAGAGTAGTTGATGTCATTTCACCATTTTTTATAGCTAAACAAGCTTCTGCTGTTCCATCAACACCATATGATAATATATTTGTCTTTCCTGCTGCTTTAGCTGCTTCAAGAGCTCCTACACACATGTTATCATTCATAGATATTATTGCATCAATTTCTCCATGAGTTTGAATCCAGTCTTCCATTAATCTCATCGCTTCATCTTTATTCCAATTTGCAATTTGCTCATCTAAGATTTTAACGTCTGGTCTCTTTGCAAAGAATTCTTTTCCCCATCCTTCACGTCTCTTATCAGAGTGCATATTACCTGCTGGTCCCATAAGAACTACAACTTTTCCATTTTGAGGAACTTGCTCTAAAGCAAGTTTTGCATTTTTAGCAGCTTGATCTACTGGGTCTGCATCTACTGCAGCTGCTCTATCATTATCATTAATACGGTTGTTTACTGTAATAACCTTAACACCTTTATCCATAGCTGCCATAGCTGGTGCTACTTGTGCTTCAGAATCAAATGGTTGAAGAAGAATTGCATCATATTTCTTTGTAACCGCATTCTCAATATGAGATGCTATAACTTCATTCTTGCTATCTCCATCAAATATATCTACCTGTACATCCTTATAGTTTGCAGCTACTTCATCCTTTACTGCATTTGCAAGCCATGCAGCAAAAGAATCTCCTTGTGCCCTTGCAATATATGCAACTTTATAAGTCTTTTCACCTTCTGCAGCTGGTTCCTCCTTTGAAGTATTAGTACATCCCACAGTAAGTGATAATGCTAGTAACGATGACATGGCTAAAGCTAATATTTTCTTTGTTTTCATATCATTTTCTCCCCCTAATTATATTATTTTTATTATATTTTGATTTTTACTTAACTTGATTTAGTTTAAACAGAACTTCCTTTGGTTTTCACTAGGGTTTTGTCTTTTGTTTTATCAGTAATACTACCTAGCTTTTTACTTTCTCTTTTGTTCTTAGATTTTATATCGTAAATTACTGCAAATGCAATAATTACTCCCTTTACTACTTGTTGCATATAAGATTGTATTCCTACTAGGTTCATTATATTGTTTAAGAATCCCATAATGAATGCTCCTGCAAGGGTTCCACCTGCAGTTCCTATTCCCCCAGTAAAGCTTGTTCCACCAATTATTGCAGCAGTCATTCCTTCAAATTCTGCTCCTATACCAGCATTAGGAAGTCCAGCATTAACACGAGACATAAATAACACACCTGCGATTCCAACAAATATACCATTTATAAGATAAGCCTTCATCTTAGTTTTATTTACGTCTATTCCTGAAGCTCTTGAAGCCTCTTCACTACCACCTACAGCATAAACACATCTACCCAGCTTTGTATGTTTTAGGATGTACCAAGTTAAAAGAGTAATTCCAGTCATGAATATTACAGGAATAGGAATAAATCCTATAGAGTTTTGTCCTAGTACAATAAAATCTCCTATTTGATAAATATTTTGACCATTTGTAAATAATAAGGCTGCTCCTCTTGCTACAGTTTGCATAGCTAATGTGGCAATAAATGGAGGTGCTTTAAACTTAGTTACCATTATCCCATTGATAAAGTTACAAATAACACCTACAAGCACTCCAACTAGCACTGCTATTTCCAAAGAACCTGTTGCCTTAAAGGCTGCAACAGAAAGCAGACCTGATAAAGCCAGAACTGAACCTGCTGATAAATCTATAAGTCCACATATAATTAAAATTGTTTCACCAAAAGCAATAATAGTGGTTATTGATATTTGTCTTGATATATTAGTTAAGTTTTCTCCTGATAAAAATACAGGACTGATTAAAGAACATGCCATAAACATAGCAAGTAATACAACGTAAATACTATATTTACTTGAGGTTTTTGACCATTTATGTCTAATATCTATCATCTTCATCCTTCTATTCCCCCCTTGTAGCTAACTTCATAATAGCTTCTTGTGTAGCCTTTTCTCTATCTATTTCTCCAGTAATTTTTCCAGATGCCATAACATAGATTCTATCGCACATACCTATGAGCTCTGGTAATTCAGAACTTATTATTATTACTGCTCTATTTTCTTTTGCAAGTTCTGTAATAAGTTTATATATTTCGTACTTTGCTCCTACATCGATTCCCCTTGTTGGCTCATCAAGTATAAGAACATCTGGATTTCTAAGCATCCACTTTGCAAATATTACCTTCTGTTGATTTCCTCCACTTAGAGAATCAATAGAGGTTTCTAAATTAGGACATTTTACCTTCATTCTTTCACATATATTTGATACACTACTAATCTCTTTTTTACTATGTAGATGACCCTTATAAAAGAATTTTTCTAAATTAGATATGGATACATTTTCAGTTATACTTCTAATTCCTACTATTCCATATCTCTTACGATCTTCTGATAGCATAACTATTCCATTGTTAATACTATCTTTTACATTTTTTATTTTTACTTCCTTACCCTTAACTTTAATCTCACCTGATATGTATGGGTCTAGTCCAAATATTGTTCTAGCCACTTCACTTCTACCTGCTCCCATAAGACCTGCAAAACCTACAATTTCTCCTCTTTTTACATGGAAATTGATATCCTCAAAATGTTTTCCATCAGTTAGTTCTTTAACCTCTAACATGGTTTCTCCGATTTTAATATCTTCCTTAGGATATGCATTGGTAATTTTACGGCCTACCATAAGAGAAATAACCTTGTCTATATCTAACTCACTAGCTGGCTTAGTATCAATAACAACCCCATCTCTTATAACTGTTATCTCATCAGCTATTTTAAAGATTTCTTCCATCTTATGAGATATGTATATTATACTTACACCCTTACTTTTTAATTCAGCAATCTTATCAAAGAGAATTCCTACCTCTTTTCTAGTAATTGCAGATGTAGGTTCATCCATGATAATAACCTGTGAATTATAAGACATAGCCTTTAGTATCTCTAGCATTTGTATATCTGATACTGTAAGATCTTTAAATTGTGTTGTTGGCGAATAGGGTAAATTTTCTTGTTTTAAAAGTTCTTCTGTATCTTTTCTAATCTTCTTCCAATTAATTTTTCCTAATTTATTTACAGGCTCTCTTCCTAAAAATATACTTTCTTCAATAGTAATCTCAGGTATATAATTTAGCTCTTGAAATATCATAGATATACCATGCTTACGAGCTTCAATAGGATTCTGTATCTTAACTTCTTTTCCATCTATATGAATACTTCCACCATCAGGCTGATATATACCATTTATTATCTTCATAAGTGTAGACTTACCAGCTCCATTTTCTCCACAAAGCACATGAACCGTTCCCTTTTTAACAGAAAAACTTACATTTGCTAAGGCAGTTACTCCTGGGAAAAATTTCTGTATACCTTTTAATTCCAGCTTTGGTATATTGCTCTCCACCTTTATCCCCCCTTGTAAACTTTTAATTTCATTCTATGGCATAATTATAATAAAAAAATAATTAACCTATAATGGAAAATAACCTTAGTTTTGTGCAAATTATTCTCGCCTAATTTTTCACAAAGTTCTTTGTGTAATATATTAATATTTTTGTGTAATATATTAATATATTTGTGCAACATAATTATATATATTTCTACATTTTTTTCATTAATCTTAATTTTATATAAAAAAAATACTACTTAACATAGTTAAATAGTATTAATATGCTACACTTTATCTATTTTTATATGGTATCTTTATATTGACCTACAGTTAATCCTGTTACTTTTTTAAAAGTCTTATAAAAATACTGTTGATCTGTAAATCCGACCCTTTGATAGATAACTTTCATGCTATCTTCACCTTTATTAATCATTTCCTTCGCTTTTTCTATACGCAGATTAATAATATACGAAGAAATATTTATTCCTGTCTCTTTTTTAAATAAAAATGATAGGTATTGTTTAGATAGATTAATATGAGTAGCGATATCTTCTAGGGTAACTTTACTTGAATAATTTTTTTCAATGTACTCCACAACTTTATTTATAATATATTTAGAATTCTGATCATCCCTTATTCTTAGAACTAACTGACATATCTCCTCTAAAAATTTACACATTAGTTTTGATATAAACATAATTCTTGTAGAATCCATAATTTTATTGTAATACCCCTGATATAAGGTATCATAATCATTACCTTGAAAATATTCTTCATACTTTTCTAATATACTAACAATAATATTACAATACATAAGCTTACATGTTAACTCTGATATTTTACAACCATTTATTTTCTTCTCTATACTCTCTATATGACTTTTTCCACCCTCTAGATTTCCTTCTTCTATAAAGTTTATAAGAATACTCTTAGATTGTTTTTCGAACTTCAGCATATTTATATCCTTCAATTCTTTATTTTCTCTAGTTTCTACTACAGAACCCAAAGGCAAATAGAATATATCTTTTGTTCTTTCTATATATTCCTTAAAACAATTTGGAAATTCTCTAAGCTCACTAAACATAGGTGTATATATTACATCTAGCTTAATATTAAAATATTGCATTACAGTGGTCTTTATATATTTAATTACCTCTTGTACTTCACCATATTTAATATCTTCCTTGGATATAAAATATATAAGTCCATCCTCCTGTTCCTTCAGAACACATTGTATTTTTTCTTTAGAAAATATCCACGTTATAAGCTCTATCATAGCATTTTTCACATTTTCATTTTCTCTTTCTTTAATGGATGTAATAATATCATTAGTTTCAGGGAAGAAACCTAAAATAGAATATTTTCCTCCATAAATATTAAAGTCTATCTGTTTAAACCCCTCAAAATCTACTTCATCAAAGGAACTTGAACCATCTATAAGATATTCTATAAGCTGACTTTTACCCTTCATTAAGGTTTCACTAGCCTTATCCTTACCTAGTGCATCCTTATCCATATTATCTAAATTTCTTTTTACCTCTAGCATGGTACTTATAAGTTCCTCATCCTCTACCTCTGATTTAAGAATATAATTATTAGCTCCACATTTTAGAGCTTGTCTTACATTTGTAAAATCATCATAGCAAGTTAATACCAGTATTTGAGTTAAGCTATCTTCTTTTCTTACTTCTTCAGTTAACCATAAACCATCCTTCTTAGGCATTTTTATATCTGTTATAATTACATCTGGGTTATATAGCTTATACATCTCATAGGCCTTTTCACCATTTGGAGCCTCACCTATAACTGTAAAGCCTATGCTATTCCAATCTATTGTGGATTTTAATCCTACTCTTACAAGAACCTCATCATCTACAATTAAAACCTTATAAACTTTCATCACCCTCTTTATCTACTAAAAAGTCACCAGTAGGTTTCCTCATTATACTCCTAGGAATCGTCACCTTAACATATGTACCTATTTCACTTCTATTTCCTATCTTAATCCCATATTCTTCACCACAATAAAGCTTTATTCTTTCATTAACATTGTTTAATCCAACTTTACTAAATTTATTTACATCCTTTTCTTTAGTAAAGATTTTTTCTAAATCCTCTTCACTGATGCCAGGTCCATTATCTTCTACAAGAATAATTAAGTTTTCACCTTCTATACATGCTTCTATAGATATTTCCAATGGTTCCTCTTCTTCATCTTCCCTAATTCCATATATCAAAGAATTCTCTACAATAGGCTGTAAAATTAATTTCGGTATTGAGCAATTAAGGCAGTCTTCATGAATATTATAAATAATGTTAACTTTTTCATTGAATCTTAGATTTTGTATTTTAATATAATTCTTAACGTAATCTACCTCATCTTCTAGAGTAATCATTTCCTTTCCTAAGTTTATACTTACCCTTAGAAGTTTTATCAGTGAAGTTACTGCATTACTTACAGATTTATCTCCTTGTATCTTTGCCATCCACTTTATAGTATTTAGTGTATTATACAGGAAGTGTGGATTAATCTGAGCATGCAATGTCTCAAGTTCTAACTCTTTTTTTATTCTTTCTTCTTCTACTAGCTTATCAACAACTTCATTCATCTTCCCTATCATATTATTAAAGCTGTTTCCAAGTTCCCCTAACTCGTCAATTCTATCTATATTTATGCGCACATGTAAATCTCCATCTTCAGCCTTCTTCATCATATTTCTCATACTCACCATGGGTTTTGAAATTTGAGACGAAAAGAATAAACAAATTATTATAGTTATAACTACATAAATTATTACACCTATTAACATATATCGTTGCATATTTGTAATTTCTTTGTATAGATAATCTTTAGTTACTATTTTTACAATCTTCCAATCTGTTGATGTAATATTAGAGTATATACATACCTTTTCAACATTATCATCAGTAAACTCTATTGAACCCATATCTATTTTAGATGATAGAACTTCTTTTGCATAATTTTTTTCTTCTATATTCTTTCCTATAATTTCTTTATTAGGATGACTAATTATTTGACCCTTTTCATTACAAATAAATAATTCACTATTCTCCTCTGTAATTAGACTTTTATAAGAATCCTCTAATATGGTTTCATCTACATCAATAAATATTGTTCCCATATCCTTTAAGCTATTTAAGTCTATTATCTTTCTTCCTAAAGAAAAATAGTTCTTAGGAATTTCTCCCGACAATATCTTAACTCTAACAGGAATTGTATCAAACCAAACTAACTCACCATGAGTCATATTGATATTATTAATATCAATTCCCTGTTTAACATAGGTTTTGCTAGCCCCTACATTATAAATATTATGTTTAGTTGTAAGATATATACTTTCCACCTCTTCATTTGTAGTACAAAAATTTCTCAGTATATTATTTAATTCCTCATGACTTTTAGTTGATGAGCCTTTCAAGCTTTCAATAAAATCTCTATTGGTAACAACCATGTCTGACAGGTCAGCAATGCTATCAATTATAAAATCAATATTGCTTCCTGCCTCATATACAGATTGTTTTGCAGATTCACTATACTTTGTAGTAATAATTGATTTCATTACATTGTTATAAATAATATATATAAATCCAATAGGTATAAATATTAATAGAATAAAAATAACTAGCAATTTATTTCTAAAGCTCTTTCTAATCCATGAAGTTCTCATTTTATCCCCGCTCTTCATTGTAGTAAACTCAACTCTTTTAAAATTTTATCTGCTACTACCTTAGGATCTAAATCATTCTTAACCATATCTCTTACATTATTAATAATAATTTGCTCTACAAAATAGAAATTACTAATCTTAGATCTAAAATATACATTATCCTCTTTCCAGACCTCTAGTAGTGCAGGTAAGTGGTTTAAATTACTTATTTCATTTGTATTACTTTTTACATTTTCTATAATGTCTTGTACATCCTTGCTATTATATACAGATTTTCTTGGTGGCATGCTTCCACCTTCTGGTTCCCATAAAACCATACTTTGAGTCTGAGGTGCAGTAGCCCAAACTATAAATAACCAGGCAGCTTTCTTTTCAATTTCTGAAGCATTACTATTAATTCCTATTCCTGCTCCTCCATATATATTGGCACTTCTCACATTTCCATAGGGCAAGATGCTATAACCAACCTTACCTGCCACTTTAGATAAATTAGGATTTTCTACTACAGCTCCATTTTCATCCCAGTTTGCCATCATTGCAATTTCACCATTCTTAAAAGCTTCCGCAGTATCAGTCCAATTCCAATTAATACTATCTGGTTCACCCACTTCTACCATCTGCTTGTACATACTTAATCCATCTTCAAGGTTATGATTTTTAACTGAAACCATTTTGGGTTTTTCTACTCCTAATGTATTAACATAGGGATCATCAAAATAATCCCCTCCATAGGATTCAAGGACATTAGAAAAATCGCAATATACTGAATTATGTAATTGAGCCATTTGTGCACTTCCATATTTAACTTCCTCATCTGGAACATTTTCATCAATCCATTTTGAAACAATACAATACCTTTCCCAAGTAAAATCTTTCTGTCCTGGAGTCCAATCAAATCCATTTTCAGCCATAAACTGTTCTCTATACTTTTCGAAAATATCCTTTCTATAGAAGAAAATCATAGTTGTAGTATCAAAAGGTATAGCACATAACTTAGTTTTATCTCCAAAGTAGGATAAAATATTTACCTGATCATCAAAGAAATCCTCCATACCACCTGGTATATGAGGCATTTTAGGATCATTATTATATAAATTTAAATCCTCTAGATTGTTATGAAACCTGTTAAGAGTTTGATATGGATCTACATAAACAAGTTGAAACTTTGCTCTTTCAGATATAAAATCATTATTTATCTTATTTATCATTGTACTATAGTCCATTGGTCTAATGTTTACTCTAATACCAGTTTTTTCAGTAAAATTTCTACACTCCCTAGAAAGAATATTAGCATTTATATTATTTTCTACTACAAAATTAAGGGTAGTACCTTGAAATTCCCTCCATTGAAATCCCTCTGGTGTTTCTATATTGGGTAATTCATTATCCCATGGATAAAAAGGCGCTTTAATTTTATTACTAATTAATTCATCATCTTTAGACTTAGCCATTATTATATTTTCGCTATAAGTAGTTAAACAAAGCATCATTACAGCCATAATTACAATGAAAATATAAATTCTTTTATTTCTAATAATAATCACCTTCCTCCTTTGTTTTTATATAAAATACTATTCCATTTAGCTACATTATACATAATAATTCTACATATTTAAATGATTAAATCACTATTTTTTCATTAAAATGCTACTCTATTAAAAAATAGAAAAAAAGAACCCTCATAATGAGAGTTCTCCAATGAACTTATTTTTCTTTTAATGCTTCTGGTAATAATTCTTCAATCTTGTTTACTGGTATACCATTTCTGAATTTAACATCCATTCCACAAACTACAGCATAAAATCTAGCATATACCTGTTGAATTTCTTCAACTTCTGGTGAATCTGTTCGATATGAAAAATATAAATTAGTCAATTCAATGGCAACATCATATTCATTCCTTTGTATTGGTGTTGATTTCAACTTCATGTCTTCTTCCATCTTAATCACCCCCTAATAATATTTTACATTAAATACCATCGAAATGCAACAAAGGATAATAAGCCAGTTTGTAGATAATAAATTTCAAGGTAATGTTTATAAAAGTTAAAGCCGCTACTTAAAAACTTAAATAACGGCTGTTTATTAAATATCAGAATTATATTACTGCAACCTATGATGTGGAATAAATCACTAAATAAAATTTAAAACTTATTCACTTTACATATGTCTATGATTATCATTTTAAAAGTGCATTAGCTATTAATTTATCCAATTTACGGATATCTACTCCCTTTTGTAGATTTACTTTGATTTGACCTGCTCTAGTCCATAATTCAACTTCTGCACTAAGATCAAAAAGCTTCCCTGCATTTTCAGTAGACCACATGTTAATAGAAGAATATGGTAAAGAATACACCTCTACTTTCTTGCCAGTAAGCCCTTGTGCATCTCTTACAATTAATCTTTTATTAGTAAAAATTGCACTATCTCGGAATGTTTTATAAGCAGCAATTGCTACTTCTCCTTCAACCAATAAATCATTAACATCATTTGGAATTGGGCATTCAGATACTAGTGTCCATGTTAATATACCTTGTGTTTCTGCCATTTTATTTACCTCCTATAGTAAATCTTTGTCTCTATTTACTATTCTGCATCTATGTAGAAAAACCTTCCTCAATAAATGATTTTTTTCAAGCTTTTGTAAAAGTATTAGATCCACTTCATTTATTGATGATATTAATATACATAGCTATAATAACCTCTATAACTTATGATACTAATATTTAATCGATATTCTTTTCAATTAAAAACAAAAATGCGATAACTTAAATACTAAGATATCGCATTTTACTTTTTAGTTTCATACTCTAGTAATAATAGTAACCCCTTGCCATTTTACTCTCTGCAAGCAGTTTAGATGCACCTGTCCTTTCCCACTCTTCCACCTGTTCAATAGCTTCCTGAGGAGTTTTTCCCAAACCGACAAGGACACCTGATAGGATAAATTCTTGATATAAATGTTCAGGATTAATCCCTTCTCTCGCTTCTGCTAAAGCACGAGTTACTAATGGAGTTATATACCTTACCCAGTCATCTGGCGTAAATTTAGAAGTATCCTGCATTGAACGTCTATTCATAGATGGACTTTCCATACTTCTGTTCAAAGTAAAAAGATAATTATATTTTGAAGAGTGTTTCAATTCATCTGTAATTATATCAAATAAAACATCTCTTTGTGGGCCCATACCTAAAGCTTTTCTAATATCTCTATATCTTTCTACCGCTCTTAGCTCTCCGAATAAAGCTTTTTTAATACCATCTATATATGACTCTGGTCTTTCAAAAGACTCGTCTTCTACCGTTGGAATCTCCATACCGGTAAAGTCCTTATAAATTTTTCTAAACTCTCTATTATGTCTACGTTCATCATCTCGTATAGACGTTATAATGTCTTTTTCTTCCACAGTAGGTGCCATACTTATGAGAAAATCATAAAAAAGTTCATCTTCTCTTTCACCTTGAACTGCCTCTTTCACTCTCTCAAGAGCCTCTTGTAACTGAGTATTATACATCATTTGATTCTCTACTCTAGGCTTAATATACACTAAAATTTCCTCCAGAAATAATAATTCAATAATATATTATGCTAGGTATCTATAAATGTGAAAATAATTACTCTTTTCCTTCCATATTCCACACCTTGTCCATCTATAACTACAATTCGCATTTTATCCCCCTATATTATACCAAATCAAAAGCCATAATTATTGGGTGGTTTATATGTTATAGAAATCATTTTTTGAAGCTCCACAGATTGGACAATTTTGAAGTGAAAGAGGTATTTCTAATCCACAATCATTTAGTAAATCCGCGTTACTTAAAATATCCACTGTGTTTCCGTCTGCAGCAATTTCACCCTCTTTTATCACAATAATTCTTTTACAAGTATCAAATACCATATCTAAATCATGACTAGTTATTATTTTTGTGTGCTGAAAGCCTTTTAATAAATTGATTAATCTTCGTCTTGATTTAGGATCTAAAGCTGCTGTTGGCTCATCCATAACTAATACATCTGGTTCCATTGATAGAACCGATGCAATTGCAGCAGCTCGCTTTTCTCCACCTGATAATTTAAAGGGTGCTCTATCTTTCAAGTGAGATATTCCTACTAACTCTAAAGCCTTTGTAACTTTGATTTCAACTTCTTTTTCATCAAAATTATAATTTCGTGGTCCAAAAGCCACATCATCATATACAGTTGTCATAAACAACTGATCATCAGGATCTTGAAAAACCATTCCTAACCTCTGACGAATCAAGGGTAATGTTTTTTTTGATACATACACATCTCCTATGACCACCTCTCCGTTACTTGGAAATAGAACTCCCATCAAAAGCATTAATAGTGTGGACTTTCCTGCACCATTGGCACCAATAATTCCCACAGATTCACCGTGATGGATTGTGAATGATATATCTTTTACTGCTACATGTCCATCAGGATAGGAAAAATATAAGTTCCTTACCTCAAGTTTATGACAACTCATCTATTTAATCACCCCCGTAATTAATGAACCTATAAGCATAGGTATATTATAAATTCTTGCTAAAATGAAAAATATACTCCAACCTGCTAAATATGCAAAATCACTAAAGCTTAATTTTTCAATATTTCCTGTATTATACTCACCTGTAAATCCTCTCATATTCATAGATTGATACACCCGTTGTGCCCTATCAAATGTCCTAAGTATCAACTGTCCTGCAAAAGAACCCCAAACATTTCTATGTATGCCCTTTTGTCCAGGCGCCCTAAGTAAATATGCTCTCATCATTCTAGAAACCTCTTCTATCAGCACAGATATATATCTATATGTTAATAATAACTGTAATACAAAGATTTTAGGAACTTTCAGCATACGCAATGCTACAGCCAATTTATCCATTCCTGTAGTTGCAATTAATAAAATACTAACAGTTACCGTTAAACCACATTTTATAAAAATAGATAAAAATATTACCCATCCTCTTGAAATAACAATACCTCCTAGAGCCATTGTATGATGATTAAATAAGGGGTTTAATATGCCAATTCCAATAATAAAAGGCTCTACAAGTAATAGTCTTTTAAGGATTGGAACAACTGGCAGCTCTGCTAACACAAAAATAACCACAGGATAGAAAATAAAAGACAAAAGACTACTAATTTCATATCTTCCAAATGATACAACTACAGTTAGGTAAACAATTGTAGTTAATAACTTTGTAATGGGATGAAGCCCATGTATTGTGGTTTCTTTCCCTGCTAAATCACCTAGAAGTCTCATATTATAAAGAGAATTTATTACTTTTGCCATGTAAAATCAAATCCTTATTGTAGAATTTTACTGGTGGTTTCATTACCACCTAGCTTATTTTTATTATTAAACTTTTCTTTTCTTTTTTTAACTAAGCTGATAACAAATCCTGTGAATGCTGCCAGTGCAAGTGTCAATATTCCACCAACGATACCTGAAACACTTGTTCCAGCACTAACTGCAGGCCATTGCTCTTCAACTTCTACAGCTGCTTCTTTTTCACTTTCGTCTTCCTTTGCCTTAAAACTGTAATCAGGCAAAAACGCTATCTTACTTTGTATTTCTGATAATGTATTATGAATTCCATCTGGTGTTTCAAATTCTGCTGTTCCTGAAGTTTTTTCCATAGCCCATTCCAATCCATCAGGATTTGAAGAGGCAAACCAAGAAAGCGTTCCGCCAACTAAAACTACTCCAATTACCAGGCTAGTAAGTATCTTTTTCATAGATATATTACCAAGAGCTTCTCCTCTAGCTGCCTTTTCTAGAATTTCTGGTCTAGCCTTCCATACAAAAGTAACAATTGCTGATGTAACAAACCCTTCAGCTACTCCGATTGCTAGATGTATTGGTTGCATTAACAATAAAAAGGTTCCAAAAGGCAATTCAGTCTTTCTAGACATAAGAGTCTGAAGTACAACGCTAAAAGCTCCTATTTGAAGACCAACTATAGTAGATGCCATTGAGGCACCAAAGATCTTCTTAGTAGTAATCCCTTTACGTGTAAACCATTTATAAATTAAAGGGTATGCTATAAAACAAGTATAAAATCCAAGGTTAAATACATTACAACCATAGGCAAGTAACCCGCCATCTCCAAAGAACAGTGCTTGAATTAACAAAACAGAAGCCATAGTTAAGAATCCCGCATAGGGCCCTAATAATATTGCAAGTAGTATTCCTCCTCCAATGTGTCCACTAGAACCAGTACCAGGGATTGAAAAATTAATCATTTGTGCAGCAAAAACAAAGGCTCCCATTACCCCCATTAAGGGAATTTTCTTTTCATCCATATCATTCTGTATTTTTTTAATTGAATAAGCTGTAATTCCAGTAGTAGCAGCCAACATAGTTCCTCCCACCACTGGTGAAATCAAAGCATCAGCCATATGCATAATATTCACTCCTTTACAAAATAAAATGCTCCCCAAAGTCAAGCATTTAAAACCATCTATTTTATCTCCGTAGTTGTAAATCGGAACCTCAGTTGTAAATCGAAACGCAACCCTTTCGACACCAATTAGGTTGTATTAATAATAAATATTTATTGTAAATCAATAAATATTTATTGACAATTCTATTTTCCAAGTATAAAATGATATTAAAAGGTACAGAATTTATAAAGTACTTAATTGCAAACAAAAATTAATCTGAAGTACAAAAATTTATAGGAGGAAAATTAAAAATGAAAAAATATTTATTTAGTATTCTTTTAGTAGTAGCTAGTATAGCGTGTTTTACGATATTTAATGTAGTAGGTTCCGAAGTCTTGCCAGATGGAACTCTATCTGAACCATTCTTTCTTATACCAATAGGATTTTTATTTGCTGGCATAGCTATTATATCAGCAATAATAATTTTTATAGTATCTAAATTTGTAAACAACAATAACCAATAAGTGTATAATCTATTATTTTCAATTAATAGATACGTATTAGAACTTAATTATTGTATATTGTATTATCTTAATAGTTCTAGATAGCAAAAATAGGCCTATAGGCCTATTTTTTGCCTTCTATAATCATAATATATCGCTTTACATCATCATTTTAATTTCTTTAAACTCATCAAGGTCAGTATAAAGTTCTCCCTTGTATGGATTTCTCTTAGTTTTCTTTATTTTATATATCATATAAAGAAATACAGCTATATTACTTGCAAGAGCTATAGCTCCTAAAATTGTATAAATAGTAGTATTGTAAGTTGATTTAACTACAAACATTCCTGTATCCTGGAAATTTGGAAAAGTTTGAGCAAACATGCACCATATAGCTAAGGTCTGAGCTCTATGCTGTAGCCAAGCACCTTTTCCAACAGTAAATGCACATAGAGTTGGTGCAATGAGTAATGCTAAGCCTGCATACCAAGAATGAGTAGGTATGCAATTATAAGTATATACAAAATTCCATAAATCATATGCAATAATCCAGAACCAAAGCATATCAGGCCATAGCATATCCTTACTTTTGTCCTTTTTAGTTTGTTTTCTAATTACTATTCCAAACCAACCAGTTATAGCAATGATATTTAGTATACCAGCCGCTGCATTCATATAATTCCATGGACCACCCATTACACCTACTACTTCTCCTTCAATAGCTCCTGAATTCATCATCCAATAAGTGGATCCAACCTCAATATCTCTTGCCACTGCTTCTATAATGTTAATAGCTAGAATCAACGGTGGAAAGCATAGTGCAATTTTATTATCAGCTAGTCTCCAAACAACCTCACCAGTAATTTTATCCTTTTTCTCGATATGACGAATACACCAAAATCCAATACATCCTGCTGTTGCAGAATAAACTTTAGCTAGATGGAACCAGTCAGTATAGGTAACATCCTTTAAAACAGTCATCCAAACAACTGTTAAAATAATTGGCAAAATAACAAAACTAAAAAATCCTGCCCACTTCTGTCTTCTAGAAAATTCATTGAATAAAAACAAACCTGCAAAAACTACAAACCACATTCCCCATGCAGAAAACATTGTTGCTCCTTCAACATAATTAAATTCAAACATTTTATTCACCCTCTACCCCTATCTAAATTTAAAATTACTTTATAAAATCTTTTATAGTTAACTAAGTTATTTAAAAAGTTTCTTTACTTTTTTAGTTGTAATTTTCACTTTACGTTTAAGAATTTGCTTTATAACTACAGGTTTTAAATCCTCATAGGCTACACCCTCACCATCATATTTTCTTACAAGGGAAATAGCATCAAACTTACATTTAGTGGTACATTGTCCACATCCTACACACAGGAATTCATCTACAACCGTTGCACCACAGCTAAGACAACGTTCTGTTTCCCTTTTTATCTGGTCTTCAGTAAATGTTTCACGCAAGTCTTTAAAGGTTTTCCTTGACTTGCTTCCATCTACATGACCTACACTCTGTCTAGGAGTACTATCATATCCTTGAAGTTCTATATTTTCCTTATCTAATGCATGATATTCTTTTCTATCTCGACCAATAATCAAACTTTGTCCTGGCTGAACATAACGATGAATTGAAATTGCACCTTCTTTACCTAAAGCAATTGCATCTATTGCAAACTTAGGTCCTGTTAATGCATCACCACCAGCAAAAACATCAGGCTCACCTGTCTGTAATGTAAATGGATCTGCTTTAATAGTATTATTTCTATTTAGTTCAATTTTACTACCTGATAAAAGTTCTCCCCAATTCATTCCTTGACCTATTGAAAGCAGTACAGTATCAGCCTTAACTATGATAGTGTTATTTTCATCATAAGATGGATTAAATCTTCCACTCTTATCAAATACAGAAATACATTTCTTGAATTCTACTCCTGTAGCACGACCATTTTCAACAATTACTCTCTTTGGTCCCCAAGAATTATTAATTTCAATATTCTCTGATAATGCTTCCTCAATTTCCTCTGGAAGTGCAGGCATTTGTTCACGACTTTCCAAACAGTACATTTTAATTTGTGTATTCCCAATTCTAGTAGCTGTTCTCGCAACATCTATGGCAACGTTACCACCACCGATTACGATTACATTGCCTTCAAGTTTTAACTCCTTACCCAAGTTAACATCTCTCATAAAATCTATACCGGTTATAACATTTTCTACATTTTCACCTTCAATACCAAGTTTCCTTCCCATACATGCACCGATTGCAATATAGAAGGCTTTAAAACCTTGATCCCTTAATTCATTAAGACTTATATCTCTTCCAACCTCAACCCCTGTCTTGAATTCAACGCCTAATTCTTTCAGTATGTCAATTTCAGCATTTATTACATTCTTTTCAAGCCTGAATGAAGGTATTCCTAAAGTTAACATTCCACCAAGAACATTTTCTTTTTCAAACACAGTTACTTTATACCCATCAATGGCTAAGTAGTATGCACAGCTAAGACCTGAAGGCCCTGCTCCCACAACAGCAATTTTTTTACCGTACTCGTGCTTACGTTTAGGCACATATCTATGATCAGTATTTAAATCTTGTTCAGCAATAAATTTTTTGATTTCATCAATAGCAACTGGATCGTCAATATCTCCCCTAGTACAATCTGTTTCACACTTTCTTGGGCAAATACGTCCACATACTGCAGGAAACGGATTTTCTTGTTTGATAAGTTCAAGAGCTTCCCTATATCTTCCTTGAGATGCAAGTTTAACATAACCTTGAACTGCAATATGAGCTGGACAATTGGTTTTACAAGGACTTGTACCTGTATCAACTACATCTTTTCTATTGGTTCTATAATCAGGATTCCATTTATCTGGACCCCACTCAGTATCTCGTGGAGTATCAATTCTCTTTATCTCAGTAGTTACTGGTGTTTTTGAACATAACTTTTGCCCCAATTGTAGTGCATTAACAGGACAATTTTGAACGCACTCTCCACAAGCAACACATTTCTCTTTGTCCACTTTAGAAACATAGTTTGAACGTACCATGTCAGCGTTAATAAACATACTAGCAGTTCTTAAAGCAAGACAAGAACATCCACAGCAATTACAAATAGCATGAGTTTTACCAGAACCATCTAAGTTAGGTATTTGATGCATTAAGCCGTTTTCTTCTGCTCTCTTAATAATTTCAAAGGCTTCTTCACGAGTAATCTGTTTGCCCCTCTTCGTACGTATATAGTATTCTGCTGCGTGACCCATCTGAATGCACATGTCTTCCTTAAGATGACCGCAGCCTTCTCCCATAGCTTCTCTTGCTGTACGGCATGAACAATCAGCAACTGAAAAAATATCATTATCATTAAGATACTTAGAAACTTCCTCATAGGATGCTCTTCTAGTTTCACCTTCAATGGCATGTTCTATAGGTATAACACGCATAAGACCTACTCCTACAGGAAAACTTCCTGCTGTCTTAGGTCCTCTTACTCTTCCATAGGCTTCAAAAGCCCTAGGAATCTGAGGATACTTTTTAACATTCTCCTTATTGTTAACCATCATTTCCATGATACCTGGAACCCAGGTCTCATACCAAAATGTATCTACTCCATCAATTTCATTTACAAAACAAACCCCTGCATCCGCTAATTCTAACAAAAGTTCTGTTGTTCTCTCTACAGATTTGCCACATAAAGGAGCAACATCTTTAGCAGTAACCTTTTTACGTATTTCCATACAAAGTACCACCTCAGCCATTTCTTCTGAAACAACAGGTTCAAGAATCATATACTCTGGATCTGTAGCTTTGATTTCATTTTTCGAGCCACGTTTCTTATTACTGATGTGATTTGCAAGATCAAGTACCTTTTCCTTGACCATATATTATCCCTCCCCAAAATAATTATATGTCATCATAAACAAAACTATAAACACCAGCGTTTACAATGAATTGCAAAGATGGCAAGACTCATTATTATTATTATTAACTATATTAAAATAATCAGCACTTTTAGGTTTTATTAAGTTATTAAAACAAAAGTAACCGAAAGAAGCTGATTATTATATATAGTCAAAATATTTTAAAGTAAGTTTATAATATTTTTAATGTCATGAATTATTTAAAGTTATTTATTTTTCCAATTATCTATTTGTCCACGTATCCAGTCAGCCCATTCTCCAATTCCTTCTCCAGTTTTAGCTGAAATTGGAATAACTTTAATATTAGGATTCAGTTTTTTTACCCTCTCTTTTACTGCCTCCATATCAAATTCAAAATAGTCCGATGCATCTATTTTGTTGACTAATAAAACATCAACTATTGAAAACATTAAAGGATATTTTAAAGGCTTGTCATCTCCTTCTGGTATGCTTAGAATCATAGCATTTTTTGATGCACCAGTGTCAAATTCCGCAGGACACACTAAGTTTCCAACATTCTCCAATATTGCAAAATCAATATTATCTATTCCAAGACCTTTTAAACCTTGTCTAGTCATATCAGCATCAAGATGACACATTCCTCCTGTATGCAGTTGAATTACTTTAACTCCAGTCTTTGAAACCTTGTGTGCATCCACGTCTGAATCAATATCAGCTTCTAAAATACCAATGTTCATTTCATTTTGAAGAGCTTCAATTGTTCTTAAAACAGTTGTTGTTTTCCCTGAACCAGGTGATGACATAAGATTTAATAAAAAGACCCCATCTTTTTTCAATTCTTCTCTAAGTAGCTCAGCCTGACGATCATTGTTGTCAAAAACACTTTGCTTAATTTCTAAAACTTTAAATGCCTCCATGTAAACTCTCCCCCATTTCATATTTAATTTAGGTTACTTTATTGAAGTAGGTTACAATATATTATTACCAACCGTTCCACAATATAACATAACAGTTGTTATGTTTATAATATAATACACACCTACCTTTGTCAATGAATTAACATTCGAAATAATAAATATGTTATGAAAATACAGACTATTATGTCCTTGATATAATAGTCCTATGATATGTGAACCATGATGTTGTAAAAATATGATATACTATTTTTAAATGGGGTGAATAAAATGAACGCTAATGAACCTAATGAAAAAAAGCAACATATTTTAGATGCTGCAATTAGTGTATTTATAGAAAACGGCTTTGAAGAAACAAGTATGCGTCAAATAGCCTCAGCTGCTGGGCTTACTACTGGTGCAATATATCATCATTTTAAGAATAAGGACGAGCTATTCTACCACGCAGTAAAGGAAGCTATGTACTTTGCTCAAAAACTTTCTGAAAAAGATGAAAGTAGTAATCTTAAAAGCACTGAAAATATGTTAAATGAAATTAGTAATAAAGTTAGAGAACGTATGTCTAAGGTTAATGAGCAACGCCTTTTGGTTTTATTAATAGGCTACGTATTATCCAAGGGTGGCTCTCTTAGTGAAAGCCTTAAACAAGATTATAATGAAATAATAAACAAGGTAGCAGATATGTACTTCTACGCATTTGGTATTGAAAATAAAAACTGTAAGAAAAGTCTTGCTGCTATTTTAATAGCAGCTCTAGATGGTGTTGCAATGCAATATTCTCTAGGGGTTTTAAAACAGGAAGATCAAGAATTTAAAGACACTTTTATGAGATTTTTCGCAGAAAGTATTCCTATATTTATGCAAAAAAATAAATCCTAAACTAAGTTACATAAAACAAGGATGCTTATAATTTTTACATAGCATCCTTATTTTTATATTGCTAAAATAAATAATATATGTGTGATTTTTATAATGAAAACTCTAATTGGTAATCCCTTGGGTCATTTTCATATAGTTCTTTATTTATTTCCTCTGCTTCTTTACAGCCTATTGAAAAATAAAATGCAATTGTTTCTTCAGCAGAACCTGCACAAATATAAATTTTATCTGCTTTCCACTCTCTTGCAACATTGGCAGAAAGTACGAATAAATTTTTACCTATTCCTTTATTTCTACACTCTAAGGTTATGAAAAGCTGATCTAATAAAACATAATTAAATTTTTCACCAAAAAATTCACGATTAACTGTTGAAAACCCCAGTAATTTATTATTATCATCAAAAGCAGCAATGGCACTTCCCCCACTTAAAATGGTTTTCTTCAAATTTCTTAGATGATATTCATAGCCGTTTGGCCAATCACAATCTTGGTAATTTATTTCTACTAATTTACGTTTGCCACCCACATCTCTCCATGCTTTTCCTATATATTGAGATGGATTCATTTTGTTTATATACTCACATTCCTCTAATTCTAATTTTCTATATATAACATCTCCCATACTTCCACCTCCAAATACTCATGCAAAATAATCCTATTCTATAACACTTTGAACACCCTAGAAATTTTCTCTTACCACTAATTTTTTACAATAACTTCACTTTTATATTTACTATTTAAATAATACACATATTCTAGTAAAAATCCAATAACTCTAACATCAGTAAAATCTGTATTCTCAATTAAATTTTTATTTTCAATGAATAATTTTAGAACTGTTATCCCAAAATAGTATAGAGATATATAGTGGCATCTTTCCATAATGCTTGAAAAAATTTTTTTCTTGCAATTGAATTGATTTTATTAATATTTTAAATTTAATTTATATGACTTATAAACCTAGTTAATATAAGCCTTAATAGATAATTTAAAAACTGATTTTATTTTCTAATTGTTTATTATATAGGTTATTTATGTAAAGGTGACCATTAATTAATTGAAAATTCATTATGCTTTTCCACTTCACATTAGTGAAGATTCATGATAAACTTATTTTTACCAAAGAATTTCCTAGTAACAAATTTAAAGCCACAGAAACTTATTTTTTTTATTTAACGTTATAGGAGGAAAATATTATGAAGAATCTAATGAAGAAATGGAATGGATTAAGTTTAGTAAAACGTATAATCATAGGTTTAATCATAGGTATTATATTAGCCGTAACCATTCCTAATGTAGCAAAACCATTATCAATTTTTGGATCTTTATTTGTAGGTGCTTTAAAAGCCATTGCACCTATCCTAGTCTTATTTTTGGTAACCAGTGCTATTTCCCAACACAAAAGTGGTCATGAAACCAATATGAAAACCGTTATTATTCTTTATCTTTTAGGAACATTCTTAGCCGGACTTGTAGCTGTTATTGCAAGCTTTATGTTCCCGGTAAGTCTAACCCTTGTAGCTGGGGTAGAAAATATTACTCCTCCTGGCGGTGTAGTAGAAGTTCTTAAAGCATTACTATTAAACCTAGTTGATAATCCAGTAAAGGCTCTTTTCAATGCTAACTACATTGGTATATTAGCTTGGGCAGTAATTCTTGGTTTTGCCTTAAAAAATGCTGCAAGTTCTACAAAATTAATAATTTCCAATGTTTCTGATGCATTATCTCAAATGGTTGTATGGGTAATAAATTTTGCACCCTTAGGAATCATGGGACTTGTAGTTGATACTATCGTTACAAGTGGAATAGCTTCACTTCTTAGCTATGGAAAATTACTTTTACTTCTACTTGGAAGTATGATTTTTGTAGCTCTTGTTGTAAATCCAATAATGGTGTACGTAGCTATTCGTCAAAATCCATACCCCCTTGTATTTAAATGCTTAAAAGAAAGTGGAATCACAGCATTCTTTACACGTAGTTCTGCTGCTAATATTCCTGTAAATATGAGTTTATGTGAAGAACTTGGTTTAGATAAAGATACTTATTCAGTATCAATTCCTTTAGGTGCCACAATTAACATGGCTGGTGCAGCTATTACTATTTCTGTTTTAACTCTTGCAGCTGTTCATACTCTTGGTATCCAAGTAGATATTGGTACAGCAATAATTCTTAGTGTACTTTCTGCGGTAAGTGCTTGTGGAGCTTCTGGAGTAGCCGGAGGTTCACTATTACTTGTTCCTCTAGCATGTAGCTTATTTGGAGTCCCAAGTGACATTGCTATGCAGGTAGTTGGTGTAGGTTTTATCGTAGGTGTTATTCAAGATTCTGCTGAAACTGCACTTAACTCATCCACAGATGCACTTTTCACAGCAACAGCTGAATTTAGTAAGTGGCGTAAAGAAGGTAAAAAAATAAATATTTCTAAATAGAAATTAAATACTAGTGTAATTCTTATATAAATATAAAAGCCTCCAAGGATAGCTTATAAACTATTCTTGGAGGCTTTAAACCTTTATAACCACTATAAAAATTAGAATCACCTTTTGTGTATCATGGATATACAAAAGGTGATGAAAAAATTCATCACCTAAATATTACTTCTTAAATATTCCAAAAGGTTTTCCAACAGGTAAAAATACTCTTCCAAAGTGAGTATTTAATACTGCTGCTGCTGAACCATAGAAAGATACTAAAGCTATTGCTAACTCAGAATAAGCAGCTAGCATATGTGTTCCATGCTCCATTATTCCAAAAGTTGTTAGCGTTAATCCTAAGAATAGGAAATCTATCAATAGGAATATTGTAAATAACACCTTATGAGTTTCCATTGCACCTATAGTCATAAATATTGTAAAAATTAAATACCCTAAATAAGCAACTCCTAATTGATTTATGTCAGCTTTAGCTGCTAGGGCTGGTCCAAATACTCCATTTTGAATTAACCAAGTAAAACCAACACCATACCAAAAGAATGCATAAGCACCAAAAGCAGTTGCTCCAAAAGTGTTGTTATGCTTAAAATCATTTAAACAAGCCAACAATTGTGCTGTTGCTCCTAAAAATATTGCCCATGGTAATACTAAAGATACTCCCTCTGTTAATCCTAACTTTTGAGATGATGCTACTAATGTTACCATTGCTAGTCCAAATAAACCTATTGCCGACGGATCAGCTACTACTACTTTAACCTTTGTTTCTTGCATAATATCCTCCTAATATAAGTTCACACAAATTTCATACTTTTAAACAATAACAAAAATATTATCCATTGTCAATAAAAATTATAATGTTTACATATTTATAAACTATTACTTTGAATTATATAAAGAACTATCCATCAATATTAATATGCAAAATAAAAAAACCGCCACAATAAGTGACGGCTTAAAATTAATAATTTTCTTTTCTAACTTCGAAATAACTTTGAGAATATTTACATACAGGACAAACTTCAGGAGCCTTTTTTCCCATTATAAGATGTCCACAAACACGACATTCCCACATAGTTTCTTCACCTTTTTCAAATACCTGTTGCATTTCAATATTTTTTAGTAATTTACGATAACGCTCTTCATGAGATTTTTCAATAGCAGCCACTCTACGGAATCTTTCAGCTAACTCCTTAAATCCTTCCGCTTCTGCATCCTTTGCAAAACCATCATACATGTCTGTCCACTCATAGTTTTCACCTTCAGCTGCATGTAAAAGATTTTCAGCAGTGTTTCCTAAATTACCCAACTCTTCATACCATATACGAGCATGCTCTTGTTCATTTCTAGCTGTCATTAGAAAAATTTCAGCTAACTGATCGTATCCTTCTCTTTGTGCAATATTGGCGAAGTATGTATATTTGTTTCTCGCCTGGCTTTCACCTGAGAAAGCTTCCATCAAATTCTTTTCTGTCTTTGTTCCTGCGTAAATATTTTTAATCTCTTTTTCTTCTTCAATTTTAACAAATACTGAGGCTGGTTGTTTACATTTAGGACATCTAAAACCTTCTGGCAACTCCCCTTCATGAATATAGCCACATACTGAACAACGATATCTTACCATTTTTTTATTCCCCCTAATTTAAAATTCTTTATTTGAAATTTTAATTATTTATTTTTTCACAATCCATTCCTACTATTTCTTATTATACCACATAATATTTAATTTCCCAATACTAATTAGGTTCTCGAAATTTTATAATAGAGGGTATATCGTGCGTTTCTGTTACCAGTAAATTAAATTTTTAAAAACCTACTTAAATATTAGTCCCTTTTACCATTTCTATATTCTCTCATTAAACTGATAGCAGATAGGAATCCAATGTACAGTGGAATCATCACTAGCAAGATTGCAAAAAAATCCCTTGCTGCAGAATATGATGACGTTGTAAATCCTTTAATACAAAGATGACCTAAAAAATATGATATAGGCAAAAATAGAATTTTTATTGTCACATTTTTTACTTTTTCATATCCTCGGAATACAAACATAATTATTCCACAAAGCATTACCAATGCTAAGTCAATAACTAAATAATATGCCAAAACAAGTCTTGGCAATGTGAAAACACCTCCACCAGGATTTTGGTCATTACCATATATTAATCTATCTTCACTTCCATTAGTCATATAATAGTAGACGGAATCTACCACTTCACCATTTGGATTCAAAACAGTATTATTTGCAGGATTTTTAGCAATACTTCTGTTCCAAATACTATCCCATGCAGTTATATTGTAAACATAACCTGTGTTGTCATCATTAGGATAACTACTTATATCATATCCTGATACTTTATCACTGAATAAAGCAAGTACCGACCCATTATCCTTTTCTATTAAGGATACTGTGCCTTCACTATAAGGAATATACTTTGGCGCAGTAAAAAAAGCAATTGTAATTGAAGCAATAACTATGGTCAACATAACAGAAAAAATAATTGTTTGGAGTTTTTTCTTACGCAAAGTAGCCTTTAGATTTCTCAGTGGGGCTACATCTGTATCTATAGGTGGATTATTATATAATTTCATCTCATCAAGTTGCTTTCTACAATCCTCACAAAAACTAATATGCTGTTCCACAATAATGCAAGTATCATTACTGGCAATATTTTCTAGATATAAAGGCAAAAGATCTCTAATCACATTACAAGGTACTTTCATTTATAATCCTCCATTCGCTCTTTGATCTTATTTCTAGCCCGGTGATACGTAACGCAAGCCCAATTATCACTTTTTCCAAACAAACAAGCAATCTGTTTGAAGCTCAATTCTCCAAAAACTCGCAGTGAAAATACTTCTTTATATGGTTCGTCAAGATTATGAAGAATTTCGTGAATTTCCATAGATTCTTCTGTTGAAGATATTATTTGTTCAAAATTAAAATTATCTTTTTGTTCAGAAAGTTCATCTAAATGTATAGTTTTTTTCTTCTTGCGCAGAAAAGAAAAGTAGCAATTTTTTGCAATTTGACATAACCACACTCGTATATCACAGTTACCCTTAAATTTTTCAATAGATTTTATTGCCTTCATAAATGTTTCAGCTGTGATATCCTCTGCTATATGCCTATCTCCAGATAAACTATATATATACAAAAAAATATCTTTAAAATAATTATTATATATATCCTCAAACTCCGTCACTCTATCACCTCCTCACTTATAAGACGCTTTTGATTTGATTATCTTACACTAATATTAAAAAAATTTAAAAGCTAAAGAGAATTATCCATATATTTTTCAATTTATTCCATTATTACTCTGATGTACATTATGTCATAATATCCATTAATTGTAAAATCATTAATATAATAAAATACTCTGCTATACTCAAATATATTGTCTTATCTTATGGTTCTTACAATTTTCTTGAATTAACAATTCTTTTTTACAATTAAGTTTTTTAGAACTTTATTTATATTAGAAATGAACCAATATAAACAAACAAACTAAGACCTATAGGTTATCTAACTACCATATCACACGTATTACGAAGAATGGTAATAGGAAGACAACCCATAGGTCCCTAAAAACTTGCTGAGAAGCTTTTATTAGTATTATATATACTCCAATATATTAATTTATTATTTAAAGACTATTCCCTAAGATAAACTACAAATTTTTTCCAATGAAGACATAAGGAATTTTTATTTAGAACTTTCAAGAATCTTTATAATTTCTTTTGGTTTTAATACCTTTCCAAAGGAAACAACTTTTTCATTAATAACTAGTGCTGGAGTTGTCATTACTCCATAAGCCATAATATCCTTAAAATCCATAACTTTAATTATCTCAGCTTCCTTCCCTGTTTCTTTTAATGCTATTTCAGTATTTTCTTTTAATGTAATGCATTTTTTGCATCCTGATCCTAGAATCTTAATTATCATACATATCACTCCTTAAATATTATTTTAAAAAATCTAAATAAAACAAATTCTATTAAAATTAAATATATAAATATATATTCTTATAGTAGAAGATACCCAAAGGCATTAAAGACATAACCTATGATAATGATTCCTATAGTAACAATTCCTACGAATATACCTAATAGTTTTGGTTTCACTACTTTCTTTAGCATAATCATAGATGGAAGGGAAAGTGCAGTTACACCCATCATAAATGATAAGGCTGTACCAATTCCTACTCCTTTAAGTACCAATGCTTCTGCAATTGGTAGAGTTCCAAAAATATCAGCATACATAGGAACTCCTACAAAAGTTGCTATCAGAACAGAATACCATTTATCCTGACCAAGAACAGCAGTAATTACATTCTCTGGAATCCAGTTATGAATTGCAGCTCCTATTCCTACACCGATTAAAATATATAGCCATACTTTTTTTATAATGTCCAAAACCTGATTTTTAGCAAAAATCATCCTATCTTTTTTAGTCAAATCTTCTTGCTCTACTTCAATCATCTTATTGTTAAAAACGAAGGACTCTACATATTTTTCAAGTTTCAACTTGCTAATAATTGAGCCTCCAATAACTGCAAGAATAAGACCTACAACAACATAAGCAATTGCAATCTTCCAGTTAAATATGCTTGCAAGCAAAATAACAGAAGCTAAATCTACAAGAGGTGAAGATATTAAGAATGAAAATGTAACCCCAATTGGTAGACCCGCACTAGTAAATCCTATAAACAAAGGAATGGATGAGCAGGAACAAAAGGGTGTAACAGTTCCAAGTAAGGCACCCAATATATTGGCCCAAATACCATTAAATCTTCCTAAAATTTTCTTAGTTCTCTCTGGAGGAAAGAAACTTTGTATATATGAAATTAAGAATATTAATACTGAAAGTAGTATGAATATCTTCATAACATCATATATAAAGAAGTGAATACTTCCTCCAATTCTGCTACTAACATCTAGGCCAAATAAATTTTTTACTATAAGTGTAACTAAATTACTAAGCCATTCCATTTTCAATAGTTGATTATTTAACCATTCAAATACAAACACATTCCCATCTCCTTAAATTATATTTTTTAACTTTAATTAATTCCAATATTACAAAGTGAATTTTTTACTTAACTCCTTTTAAAAGCTATATAGATAATCGTCTATATCCATTATATGACTACACATAGATAACTGTCAATATGTTTGCAATTATTATTTTTGAAGTTAAATTAAATAAGACAACTTACAATTAGTGAAAATAAATCACTTAATATACAAAACTAAAATAAGCTTTGAATCTTATTCACTAGATTCAAAGCTTATTTAATTTCTATTACGTTATCTTCTTAAAGTTTTTTAATAAAAAATTCTATTTATTATTGTTTTAAATCTTAAACTTCCATAATTATTGGCATAATTATTGGTCGTCTTTTAATCTTCATATATATGAATTGTGATAGAGAATTTTTAACTGCAAATTTTATATTTCTTCTACTCATATCTTTAGCTGCTAATTTCTTTTCAACTTCTTTTAATACAATGCCCCTTGCATCATTAATGATGTTTTCTGATTCCCTAACATAAACAAAACCTCTAGTTATTATGTCTGGTCCTGCTACTATAGTATAAGAATCTTTTTTAATTGTAATTACTACAGTTAGAATTCCATCTTGTGCTAATAATTTTCTATCATGTAATACACTACTTCCAACGTCTCCTACACCTAGTCCATCTACCATTATTGCTCCTGTTTTTACTTTACCTGATATGGTAGCAGCTTTGCTGTGCACTTCCAATACATCACCAACTTGGGATACAAATATATTAGACTTATCCATACCTAGCTTCTCAGCAAGTAATCCATGCTGCATTAAATGACGATACTCTCCATGAACCGGCATAAAGTATTTTGGTTTAACTAAAGAGTGTATTAGCTTTAATTCCTCTTGACAAGCATGCCCTGAAACATGGATTTCTTCTAAGGAATTATATATAACTTCAGCACCCCTTTTAAATAAATCATTTATTACATTGGATATACACTTTTCATTTCCTGGTATTGGAGATGCAGATATAATAACCAAATCACCTTTTTCTACTTGTACACTTCGGTGTATTCCTGCAGCAATTCTTGTAAGCGCTGACATCGGCTCACCTTGGCTACCAGTTGTGATTATTGTAATGTTTTCACTATCGTACTTACCAATGTCATTTATACCAACAATACTCTCTTCAGGAATGTTTAAATACCCAAGATTCATTGCTACTTGAGATATTTTTTCCATACTTCTTCCACTAAAGGCTATTTTCCTTTCATAGAAAATAGATGCATTTACAATCTGTTGTAGCCTATGAATATTTGATGCGAAGGTTGCCACTATTACTCTTCCTGTTGCTTTACCAAAAATCCTATTAAGGGATTCTCCAATTACCTTTTCTGATATGGTATACCCTTGACGTTCCACATTAGTACTATCAGCAAGTAGCAATAATACCCCTTGCTTGCCCAAAGTTGAAAGTCTTTGTAAATCCATAACCTCTCCATCAATTGGAGTATAATCTACTTTAAAGTCTCCAGTGTGAATAACTCTACCAATAGGTGTATGCACTGCAATAGCACAGGAATCTGCAATGCTATGACTATTTCTTATAAATTCTACACTTATATTTTCTAATTTAATAGTATTTCCAGCTTTTACAACATTAAGGTCACAATCTTTTAGTATATTATGCTCTTCTAATTTACTTTCCACCAATCCTAAAGTTAGACGGGTCCCATACACTGGAACATTAAGTTGTTTTAACACATAAGGTAATGCACCTATATGATCCTCATGTCCATGAGTCAAGAAAAAACCTTTTACTTTATCCTTATTTTCTAGCAAATAAGTTATATCTGGAATAACTAGATCAACCCCATACATATCTGGCTCTGGAAATGAAATTCCACAATCTATTACAATAATTTCATCCTTATATTCTATAACTGTTATATTTTTACCAATTTCCCCTAGTCCCCCTAGAGATATAACCCTAATTTTATTTTTAATCTTACTTTTCAAAACATATCCTCCTATTATAAACTAAGTTTATATTCTTTCTCCTCGTTTTAACTTTTCAATAAACTCAGTTAAATCACTTCTTTTTACTCTCCAATGCCTACCAATTTTAAAGGCTGGAATTTTCCCTTCTTGTACTAGTTTATATGTAGTAACTTCACTTATTTTGAAATATTCTGCCACCTCACTAACAGTCATAATCTCATTATCACTCATATTATCATTCATTAAAATTTACCCCCATTTATGTTTAGGATCTTTCTATTTTCTTTTAATTTAAAATCTAAATATGTTAATTCACAAGTTAAGCTTTCTACTTACCCTTGACTTATTCAATTATTATCACTTATATATTATTATATATATATAGTTATAATTAATCAAGTTAGATTAAACTATACTTTAATTAGTTATATTATATTTCATATTATTATGTTAAAATATAAATGATTATATTTAATTATATTTATACCCAAATACAATTAAATTTATTCCCAAAGGTATAAAACACAGTTTTATAAAATATAAGGAGTAATATAGATCATTCTTATATTTTATAATTTTACTTTAAGGAGGCTTGGATATGGATTTTATAAAAAACAACTATAATACTCTGCTTATGGAATGGATAAGATTAAAAACAAAGCAAGCAGTTATTGAAAATTCCCAAGATGGAACTTTAGAAAAAATAGAGGAAGCATTGTTAAATTTAGATATAATTGATATTGAACTTATTAATATTTCAAAGGATTACTATACCTTAAAATTTAAGCATGGAGGCTTATCTAAAATTAAGCAATTTATTTCACAGCAAATAGAGAGCTAACAACTTAATAATTGAAACTCGACTCACTGCGTTCGCTGAGTAAGTGATTCACACCAAATCATAGATTTGGGTTCTCTACTTAAATGAGAATAAAAAAATATATGAATTACCTATGCTTTTTCAAAGGTAATTCATATATTTTTATTTTATGACCTATGTTCTATGCCATATGCCTTTTATTTATATGTTTTATAGAATCTATTATTTATCTCCAAATAAAAGACATTGTGAAAATAATTTTTCATATCCCTCTGAGGCACCAAGTTCCATGTATTCCATTTCACCTGCTAATTCCTCTATTTCTTTCTTAACTTTAACAGACATAAGTGCCATGTATGCTCCAGTTTTAGAAGAATTCCCTACATATACTAGTTTATTCTTTACCTCTTCTGGCAAAATTCCTGTTCCTACAAGGCTATCTGCTGGAAGGTGAGCGCCAAATTGTCCAGCTATCATCACCTTATCTAATTCACCCATATCAATCTTAGCCTGTTTTAACAAGGCATAAAATCCTGAAAGCAGAGCTCCTTTTGCTAATTGTACCTGACGAACATCCCCTTGAGTTATTAGTAGCTGTTCTGGAGTACCTTTTAAAATAAATTCTCTTTTATTCCCATTTAATTGTATCATCTTATATCGATAATCAGATTCCTCTAGTTGTTCTTTTTTTATAAATGCTCCATTGTTTTTTACAATTCCTGTTCTAAGAAGCTCTTTCACTACTGCTAGTATCCCACTTCCACATATCCCTATAGGGTCTTCCTCTCCTATAACCTTAAGGTCTATTCCATTTTCAGTGATTTCCACACCTTCAACAGCGCCCTCTGCTGCTCTCATCCCTGAACTTATATTCATTCCTTCTAATGCTGGTCCTGCTGCACAGGAACAGGAAAGTAATCTTCCACCCTTAGATAAAACTATCTCTCCATTAGTTCCAATATCTATAAATAGTATATTTTCCTCAGCTTTATGTAATTCACAAACATAGGCACCTGCCACTATATCAGCTCCAATGTAAGAGGATACAGAAGGAAGGCAATATACTCTTGCACACTTAGCAGCCTTTATCCCAAGGTCACTTGCTGATATGTTTTTTGCCTTTGTAAATATAGGAGCGTAGGGAGATTTTCCAATTGATGTTGCATCAACACCTAAAAGAAAATGCATCATAGTACAGTTTGCAGCAATAGAAATTTCATAAATATTTTCTTTCTTTACTTTTCCCTCACTACATAACTCTTCAACCATTTCATTAATAGCTTCTACAATAGTTTTCTGTAACTCTTCTTTTGAACCCTCTGGATGTTCTAATTCATAGGTTATTCTAGTTAAAACATCTAGCCCAAACTTCTTTTGGGGATTAATTCTTGAAGCTGTAGCTAATTCCTCACCATTGTTCATATCAATTAATGCTGCAACCACCGTTGTAGTTCCGATATCAATGGCAACACCATAAAGAAACTCAGTAGTATCACCTGCCTCAAGGGCAATTAACTCGCTGTCATTAAATACTCCAGTTACAGTTCCATAGCTGCTTTCATAGTCCCTTAGCAACTTCCAGTTGACCTTTTTAGACCCAAGTGCCTCACATAAAGAATCTTCAAAAGGACTTTGTTTTTCTAAAGTAGGCATTTTTATTTCAAAGATTTTTTTAGAAATTGTAGGATTAAACTCAAATTCAGGTACATACCCAGTAGTAAGTATTTTATGCTTTCTTTCCTTTTGCAGAATTTCAATTGTAATATCTTCTTTTGGTACTACCAAGCAGGAAAGTCTTATGTCTGCGTTTATTTCATCTTCTTTCAATAGCTTTCTTTCCGTTGGCGAAAGTGGCGGAAGATTTCCTTCCAACACCCTGACCTTACATTTCCCACAAGAACCATTTCCATTACAAGGATTATCTACAAAAATATCATTTTCTAATAATAGCTGTAGTAAGTTTTTCTTTGGAACATACTCAAAGTCCTTACCTAACTGTTTAATAAAAATCTTAGGCATTTCTATAGCATCTCCTTTTTTAAAGTCTCAAGGATTGCTTTGACATTTGTAAGAGGAGATTTCATTCCAAGTCCACAGGCAGGTGAAATTATGTTCACTCCATCTTTAACACATTTTTTAGTCAAATCAGAAACCTTCTTAGGCTCTCCAAATTCAATTGTATAGGTACTCACATTACCCATAAGTAATCTATCTCCTAAATTCTTTCGTGCCTCACTCATACTAACAATGGAGTCAAAGCTTAGAACATCACTTTTTATTTTTTTTACCTCTTTATACACATTTTTCATTTGGCCACATATGTGCACGATAGTTTTTCCCTGTACTTCTTGAATAGCATCCACTAGCTTATTAATATATTTCACAGCAAATTCTTCAAATAGCTTAGGTCCTAAGATTTCACCAGTTCCACTAGGGTCAGAAATAGCAATTATATCTGCCCCTGCTTCTATTTGCTTCTTTGCAAATAAAATTAATTGATCGGTAACATAATCAACATATTTGTGAGCTTCTTCATTGTTTTTTCTCAGCTCTTTATAAAATACTACAGGTTCCATAACAGAACTAGCAGTGCTTATTGGCCCTGTTAAATTCCCTATTATAGGAACATTGGTCCCCTTTGCTTTTAATAATTTAATTGCATCAATAACTACTTTAGCTCTTCCCTCCTGAAAATTAATCTCGTGGAGTTTCGTCCATTCCTTTACTGAATCTATCGCATACTCCACAACATGAGGTTCATATATGTTTGACCCCATATTCACAGTTGCTCCAAACTCTTCAGACTCAATGGTCATACAAAAAGGAACTCCATAATTTTCAAAACAGTCCTTTTCATATACTGCAGTAGCTAAATCAGCCATAGTTTGCGCATTACTATGAGCCTTTGAAAAATCTATTCCAAGGTCTTCAATTACTTCTGTTGTAACCATGTTCATCATGCCACCAGGACAAATACATGGAACTCTATCAACCTGTTCTCTGTTGAAAACCATATTTAATCGTTCTCTTGGAGATATCATATTACATCCTTCTTTCTAAGCTATATTAAGCATTTTTTTTGCTAATTTTACTGCCTCCACAGCATTGGAACTGTACCCATCTGCACCAATGGTATCTGCAAATTTTTGAGAAATCGGACCTCCACCTATAAGGACTTTAACTTCATCTCTAATTCCTGCTTCCTTTAACAATTCAATAACTTTTCCCATTCCTGACATAGTTGTTGTCATTAAGGTTGACATGCATACAAAAGAAGCGTTAACTTCTTTAGCTTTGTCTACAAAACTTTTAAGCGAAACATCCCTTCCTAAATCAATCATTTCAAAACCAGCAGTTTCCATCATAATTTTTACTAGATTCTTTCCTATGTCATGGGTATCTCCTTCTACAACTCCAATAACTCCCTTTGGCTTGCTATTTCCTTCTTCTTCTATAGGAAGATGAGGTCTTAATATTGATAGCCCTTCATACATTGCATCTGAGCATAGTAATACATCTGTTACGAAATATTCTTCCTCTTCATATAATTGACTTGCACGGTTCATACCATCTACAAGTCCTTCCATAATACCATCAAAGGCTTTATACTTTGCCTCTACATATTCCTCACAGGCTTCTATTACCTCTTCTTCTTCCATTTCTAATACGCCATCAGATAATCTTTTTAATAACTGTTCTTTAGATGCTGTCATTATTATTCCTCCATTTTAATTACAAAATTTTTCAAACATATATTTTTACATGAAATTTTTCGGATCTATTGGCCACTTTCCATATTTTCTTGCAGAGGCCATAAATTGATCAATATTCTCTAAAGGAACATTTCCTGAAAGGTCACAACCTGATGCTAAAATATAGCCACAAGGACTATCATAAGCCTTTTGCATGCAAGTTTTTACTGCAGAATCTACCTCCTGTGTACTTCCTAAAATTAGAACTTCTACTGGGTCTACATTACCTAGAATTGGAACTTTATCCCCTGCTACTTGTTTTGTGTAAGCTAAATCAACTCTATTATCTATACTTAACATATCGCAACCGGACTTTACCATATCCCCTACTATTGATGTTGTGTCTCCACAAATATGGTAACAAACTAAGCCTTTTGCCTCATGAATATCCTGCATTAAATCTATAGTGTAAGGTAATACAAATTCTAAATATTGTTTTCTATTAAGAATTGTTCCTGATGCAATTGGGTCACATAGCAATATAAGAACACCTCGTTTTATAAATTCTCTACATATCATCTTTAATGCTTCTGTGCAAAACTTAATTAACTCATGTACTTTTTCTGGATTTTTTCTAGTTGCTCTTAAAAAATTTTCTGTTTTATAAATACTTGCTGCTGCAGTAAAGGGTCCAGATATTAAAACCCCTGTTGGAACCTCTTTACCTAGCTTATCAATTAATATTTCTGCAGCCTCAATATGTAATTGGAAAAGTTTATCGTTTTTTAATTCTAACTTTGACATATCAAGTTTATCTATATCATTTAAATCCTCTAAAACATAACTCATAATTGCTGGTACAGATTCCTCTGGATCATTCATCTTACTACCTAATGCAATACCTACACCATGTAATCCATATTCAACCACTAATAAATCGTTTCCAAACCTTTCATAACAAGCTATCTGTGCTTTAGCTTCATTTAACGCACTACTTCTTTTCTCTTTGTGGGTCATTCCTAATGCTAGTCCAGACATAGAGCAAGCTACAGGCATTGCAAGTATTCTGTCCATAGGTTTTCCTGTCATGAAGGCATTTAACCTTTCAATTGGGGTCATTTTATCATCCTTGTGCATATACAACCATCTCCTTTTTTTAAGGTGTTATTTATTTATAGTAATTCAAGGGTTTTAATAACCCCATCTTTTAACTGAAAGTCTTTATTTTTCATGCATGTTTGTCCAACAAACTTTGCTAGTCCTATAGCCTTTATGCAACCTTCTTCATAGTTTAAAGGTCCTCCTAAAGAAACATCCTTCCACACTGCTTTATCAGTTCCTAATAAAGAAAAAGTAGTTTTCGGACAAAGTACTATTATGATTTCTTCATTTATGATTTTATCCATTGTTTTTAATAAAGGATAAGTAAACATTTCCACTACTTGTTCTGCAAACTTAGGTCCAAGAATATTAACTCCCCCAGAAGAGTCTGCATAGCTAATGATGTTTACCCCTACTTTTTGTGCTTCTTCTATAAATTCAATTATTTCATGTTGAAATTTATTAAAAACTTCCCTAATTAACTCTGGATTCTTTCTAAAAGTTTTGAAAACAACCCTTGGTTCAATTAAAACATTCATTATTGTAAATGGTCCCGAAACATTTAAAACCACATTTTCACCTTGTTCTCTCAAAGACTTACAGGCTTTTAAAACTTCGGAAATTCTTCCCTTTGAAAAATCAATTTTAGGTAAATCTAGCAGTTCTTCTGTAGTTGTACAAATATATTCTTTGGCTCTTGGTCCTATATTCTCATCCCCAAGATTAACTTTTCCCCCTAGCGCCTCCCCTTCCACAGTATGACAGAAGGGTAGTGTACAAACATTGTCCTTATAGTATTCCTTAAGCTCCTTTGCAAGTGTCACCATACTATCCCAATTTTTATAAGCATCAGGAAATTTCAAATTGGTTTTTTCAATAATTTCTTTACTAATTCCCTGTTCATTACCATATGTACATTTATAATCAATTATTTTTCCCATGGTACCCCCCTAATTTATTAATAAAAAATTCCTACTATTTTTTTCTTATCTAAGTTACTGCCAATTACGGTTACCTTTGTAGTTTTTACCGTTTCTAAATACTCCCAATGATAATGATGTGGGGTATAATCAAAGTAAACCAGTTTCTTTGTAGAAAGCTGAACAATTCCCTTAGCTCTTACAATAAAACCATACTCCTGTTGATTTAAAGAAAGTAATACTTTATCTATTTCTTCCTCTGAAAAAGTCCTTAGCTTATCTATAGAAAAAGTTTCAAACATCTTATTAGCTGCCAAAAAGGCAGGCCTATCCTTTAACTCAATTTCATAGGATTCCATACTGTTTATTGTTTCAACAATTTCTTCCCCTGATAAAGAAATCCATGGCTCTTTAAAAATTGTAGCCTTGGGATTTATTAAACTTATTTTCTTAATAATCTCTTCAACTTCACTATCCACTAGATTCTCAAAATGACTTAAAAAAATCATCTGAGCATTTTCTATTTGATCTAAATAAAAACTTCCAAAGTTCTCACTGTAATCATTGAAGGAATCTACATCTACAATGGTGATAACATCCTTAATCTTTATATTTAAGGTTGAATTTGAGGAAACCCTATTACAAACCTTTAGTATATCTGATAAACTACCTACACCTGAAGGCTCAATAAATATATTATCTGGTTTATACTCTAAGACTAATTCCTCTAAGGCTTTATTAAAATTTTCTTTAACTGTACAACAAATACATCCAGAATAAATCTCTTTAATTGGAAGACTATGTTGTATTAAATCCCCATCAATACCAATATTGCCAAATTCATTTTCAATTAAAGCATTACTTCCTTGCATATTTGGAATTACTTTATTTAAAAATGTTGTCTTTCCACACCCTAAAAATCCCGAAACAATATTTATGTTAGTACCCATAATTCCCCTCCATACATCAATACTTTTAATTATATATTTTACACTTAAGGCAGTCTAATTTGAATTTCAAATAGAAAGTTGTCATTCAATTGAATTTACCTATACATTAAATTTCATTATATTTTCATTTGTAGCTTTAATATGGGAATTAATTACATGGATTTCTTTGATATGTTGTAGTTACCCAGCACAAAATTAAAAATATGTTTATAAAAGAACAAGAAAAATGACACATAAAAAGACCCCTCTCAAACATAAGCCTGAGAGGGGATAATATCACAACTTCATAGTTATTGTGCCATACCCTTTTCATCATCTTTCTTTTTATTTTTAATAAATCCCTTTAGGTAATGTTTATTGTAATATAAATATTCTATAATCTTATAAACAGCCTCCACTAAAACTAATCCAGCTAACAAATCTATAATCACATGTTGTTTTACAAATTGAGTTGAGATTATAATTAACCATCCAACTATATTAAATCCAATCTTATATTTTGTTGGCATATTTTTAAGCTTATTTATTCCCTTTAAAGCTGAAAAAGTTGCTGCTACATGAATACTAGGAAAACAATTATAGGGGTTGTCCCTACTATAAATAAACTTTACAAAATTGCATAGAAAATCATCATGGATTATTATTGGCCTTGGAACATAGGTTTGAAAGTTTAGATAAATTATAAGACAAATACAATTAACTATATTTAAAGTCAAAAGTGAAATGAAATATCTTTCCTCATCACAATAACACATTATTATAAGTGAGATTATTAAATTTGGCATATACATCATATATGGAAGAATGAATACACTTACAAAAGGAATTAAATCATCTATATCTGTATATACGGAATGTAATTTGGGATTCTGATAATTATTTATAAAAAAATAGCATATACTACTTATTCCTATGGAAAATATCCATAAATATGGTTTTATAGTTTTCACATTATATTTTTCTAGTAACCATTTCATAAATTTCACCTTCATACGAGAATATTATATATTAATATTATATTATTTGTAATTTTTTATCTACGTTAACATTTATAATTAATCAAAAATTTAAATATAATTTTTTATATCTACTACACAAAGCTATTACTTTTTCGTATTTGATCACTCCCTAAAGGAAAAATCCCTCAGACCGTAGTCTGAGGGAACATTAATATATTTCTATTTAATAGCAACAGCTTCAAAGGTAACGACTTGCTCAGAATTCGATGGATACTGACCAAATTTATAGTCTGAAGAAATCACAATATTTTTAAATCCTATACTTTCAAGTATTAGTCTGAACTCTTCTACACCATACCATCTTAATGGGAACCGCTCCAATTCAGTTTGTAAAAGTACCCCTTCACGCCACTTTTCATATCTCCCATGGGAAATGGTATATTGATTTATATAGTCAACCTCTACAATTTTATTTTCTAATGTGATTATATCTCCATTAGAGCAGTCCCAAGTTTTTGTGGAAACTGTACCTGTTGAAATATCTGTTTGCAAAAATATATCAACAATTAATCTACCACCATTAGACAAATGCCTATAAAAGTTTTGTAATGCTTTTATTGAATCTTCTCTATTATGTAGTAGAAGGAAGGTTCCAGTTGGCACTATAATAGCATCATATTTTGTATCTTGTGAAAAAGACTCCATCTTACCTTCAAAAAGTTTAGGATTCAAACCTCTTTCTTTACAATTATGCTCACATATATTTAACATATCTTTTGAAATATCAAATGCATCCACATTTAATCCTTTTTCTAAAAGCGGAATTAATATACGCCCCGTTCCTGTTGCAGGTTCAAGAATAGGTCCTTTACAAGACTCTAATCTATTCATGTAAAATTCTACATCTCCAAAAGAATGCCCTATAGGCTTATCCATATCATATACTTCTGAAGATAATCTACCATAATAACTTAACATCATTTATCACCTTTCTTCCTTGATTTATCGTAAATACTTATTGGGGGACATACTATACAATGACCTTGTACTAATAATATTTTCGATTCTTGCCTATAATTCAATGTCACCTCTAACTGCCCCGTTCTAATAAGTTAATTTTATTATAACAACAACCTTTAAAGAAAACTGTTCCTGTTTTGCTAAGTATTTATAATAAAATATGATTTCAAGTGAATATTCTTATAGCTTCTCTTTGATTTTTAATTTTAAATAAGGTACAAATACAATTGCTATAAGGGCACTTATCCCCATTAAATATGGATAATAAAGATATTTCATTATGATAAATGGTGACAATTTAGCTAATGCTGATGCTGATAAAAGTTGTGCACCATAAGGAATAATTCCTTGGGACACACAAGAAAACATATCTAATATACCCGCTACTCTTTTAGGTTCAATATCATATTGATTGGATATATCTTTAGCTATAGGCCCTACAGTAACTATAGCTATAGTGTTATTAGCTGTACATATATCAACTAAACTTACTAATGTGGCAATTCCAAATTCAGCTCCTATTTTACTGTTAACTCTTTTTGTAATAAATCCTAGTATAAACTCAATCCCTCCATTGAATTTTATAATTTCAACCATTCCACCAATTATCATTGAAATTATTACAAGCTCAGACATTCCCCCAATTCCTTTGCCTATGGCCTGCAATAGACCTATTATATCAAAGGCTCCCGTAAATATCCCTATGCTTCCTGCAAATAAGATTCCTCCAACTAGCACTAATAACACATTAACCCCTAAAAGTGCAGCAAGTAATACTCCTACATAAGGTAAAACTTTAACTAAACTATATGAATAATCCCCTACTACCTTAGAATCTTGCCCCAATGTTATAAAAGTGAATATTAAAGTTGTTATTATTGCTGCTGGCAATACAACTGTAAAATTCATTCTAAATTTATCTCTCATCTCACAGCCTTGAGTCCTGGTGGCTGCTATAGTTGTATCAGAAATCATAGAAAGGTTGTCCCCAAACATTGCTCCACCAACAACAGCTCCAACCACTAAAGCTATAGGTATACCTGTCTTAGCCGCAATTCCAGTAGCTATAGGAACTAATGCTACTATTGTTCCCATGGATGTACCTATAGATATTGCTATAAAACATGCAATTATAAAAACTCCAGCTACTAGTATGTTACTTGGTAAAAATGTAAGCCCTAAATTAACAGTAGATTCTACAGCTCCCATAGTTTTAGCAACCTCTGCAAAAGCCCCTGCCAATATAAATATCAGACACATTAAAATGATGTTTGGTTCTCCTGCTCCCTTGCAGAATACATCTAACTTTTTATCTAGTGATACTTTTCTATTCATAAATAATGCTACTAATGCTGCTAATAAAAATGGTACAGTTACAGGCATAGCATAAAAGTCCTTTGTAACTAATGATATCCCCATAAAAACTGCTATAAAAATAAATAATGGTAACAAAGCAATAGCTCTGCCCTTTTTCAAGTTATCTTTCATTTTTTCCTCCTTAGTTAATTAATGTTTTAATTTTTTTGTATAAGACTTAGTGATCTTAGGCATCTGAAAATAAAAAACTTCTTGCCTTACCTAAAAGATAATGCAAGAAGTTATGTTCTTCCAATTCTTATCTTCCAGGTTAATCCTGCTGGATTTAGCACCATAAAGTTTAAAATAACTACCTTTGGTTGCCGGGCTTCATAGGGCCAGTCCCTCTGCCTCTCTTGATAAGATACTATATTATATTTTTAAATTCTTTATAAGGATAGCATTGGTTTATTATTATGTCAATATAATTAATCAAAAGCATTTTTATCCATCTTTTATCAAAAAAATCCTCAATTTCTTTTTCTATTTGTTTATGGATAACATCCTTGCCATATTATATATTTAGTATACATTTATTTACCTACCATGTCTTCCGAAGTTTCACCATTGAATTTTCATTATGTTAATGTATTGAACCATGCAGAGTGTAGCAATGCGATACCTTCTCGTATCTGTTGTTCACTCAGTAAGCTGTATCCTACAAATATAATGTTTCGGGGATATTCATTCCTGTCATTCCAAAATGGAATCATAGAATATACTTTGACTCCGACTTTTTCTGCCTGTTTAATAAGCCAATCTTGTTCTTCACCACCTGGAAACTCCAAAACGAAATGCACCCCTGCTCCACGACCATGTAATATTACTTTTTTTCCAAACATTTTCGTCGCTTCCTGTAAAAATATATCATGACACCTTTTGTAGGTAATACACATTTTTCGAATATGACGCTCATAATTTCCCTCTCTCATATATGCAGCTAAAACACGTTGCGTTAACCATGATACAGGAGAACTATGAGAACAGAATAAACTATGATACCTCTTTAGGAGGCGTACTGGCAACACCATATAGTTCACCCTCAGAGAAGGGGAAAGAGACTTTGAAAAAGTTCCAATATAAATAGTACGATCTTCGGCATCTAAAGAGTGTAGTGCTGGCACTGGATTGACATCATATCTGAGTTCGCTGTCATAATCATCTTCAATGATGTAAGCATTGTTAACATTTGCCCAATTAAGGAGCTCCTTACGCTGCACAATTGACATTACAGTTCCATAAGGAAATTGATGGGAAGGTGTTACATAAGCAGCACATGCGTTAGAGCAGCAAATTGATGAAAGGATAAGTCCATCTTTACTAGCTGGGATTGCATGTACATTATAATTGTTGTTTATAAATACATCCCTTGCTCCATTATATCCTGGTTCCTCCATTGCAATAGTGTTATTTTCTTTACGCAGAAGAGTGCACAAAATATTTAAGGAATATTGTAGCCCACAACCGATGATAATTTGTTCCTTACTACAAACCATACCTCTTGATTTGTACAGGTGTTTTCCGATTTCTTCTCTTAATAATAGATCACCCTGCTTATCTGGATAATGATTAACTACTTCCTTTTGCGATGATAGGAGAATTTGAGAGGTGTATTTTCGCCATAACTTGAAAGGAAATTGCTCATAAGGAAGTGTACCGTACTGAAAATCATATAGAATTACAGGTTTCTTCAGTTCTGATTTTTGGGTAGATAAGGCTTTTATATTCTGCGGAACATAATTTTTCTCTGTAAATTCACTTGAAGTATCTAGAACAAAAAAACCTGACCCATGTCTTGCTTGAATATATCCCTCCACTGCAAGCTGGGTGTAAGCCTGACTAACAGTATTGCGTGCAATACCTAATGTTTTGGCTAGTGTACGAATACCTGGAAGCCGTTCTCCATGTGAAATATTTCCTTGTTCAATATCTTTTTTGACCTGATTATAAATTTGAAGATACATTGGATCATTTGAATTTTCTTGAATATAAATCATATAATTATAACCATCCTTATACCAAAGTGTATCCTATATTATATCATATAAGTGTAACTTTTAATAGGTTCACTTCCATGCTATAATATGTTTAATTCTATATCAAGTACATATATATCTTGAATAGAAATCAAGTTTACATGATTAGGAGGATAATTAAGTTATGCAATATAGAATGAAGAAGTTTCAGTTAACGTTGGAGCAGATTGATGAGCTCCTTCATCGTGCGGATACCGGACGATTCGCTACTATCAATGAGGATGGTTATCCATATGTGGTTGCCATGCACTTTATTTATTACAATAACAAAATTTATATGCATGGTCTACCAAAGGGACAAAAAATCGATAATATAAATAGAAACCCCAAAGTATGCTTTGAGGTTGATGAATTGTTTGGTCTCTTGACTGACAATATCGAGAATGCCTGTGACACCGAGGCAGAGTACAATAGCGTTGTAATTGTTGGAAACGCTTCACTGCTTGAGGACTTGGATTATAAACATGAAGTGTTGAATAAGCTAGTTGAAAAGTACACTCCACAGTTTGCTGGAAAAGAGCTTCCTGATAAAATGATTAAGGGTACAGCTGTGATTGAGCTTGATATGGTAGAGTGTACAGGAAAATATCATAAATAGAGCAAAAGATAAACTTATTTTGTCTAGTTGCCATAAAAACCAAATATGATTTTCCAATAGAATTTATCCTGCTTTTTATTGCGGGATATTTTTTTATTATCCTGCTCTAGAATTGAAAAGTAATTCCTATTAGTTATTAGACATCACTAACTTTTCTTTCTTCTGTCTACCATAAATTTTCGTAATCACCCTGATTTTTACTATGAAATCCTTCCTTTTATTAAATTGGCTATAGAATACTAATCATCTATCTACTCTCCTACATCGTCAAAACTCCTTTTCATATCTTTTGAAAAATTCGTAATATGTACGCACATTTTCTAATTCCGTCCACTTTTTCACATCAACTGGATTTTCATCAAGATCATATATTTTTGCTCCACCCATAGCAAGGAGAAAAGGTGAATGTGTTGATATAATAAATTGACATCCTAAAAACCGTGCAGAGTCCTCGATAAATTTCATTAATTCCATCTGACGTTTGGGAGAAAGGCTGTTTTCAGGCTCATCCAATATGTATAATCCATTTTCTGAAATTTTTTCAATAAAATACCGAAATGCACTTTCTCCATTTGAATACTCCCTTACATTATCCATAACTTCATTTCTCACAAACTTTGACTGAGTTTTACTTCTAGCAATATTTACTTTCTTTAGTTGCTCATATTCTTCTATAGACTTCATTTGGAAATGAGAATATTTTGCATCTAAGTATTCTTCAAAAAGTTTTTCCCGTTTTTGATCAATTCCTTCGTTAAGGTTTCGGATATTCAACATATAATCAAATACATCATCACTTGTTATAATTCTGCTATTTTTAGGGATGTCATCTTCAAGTTCCATCTCACACATATTGACATAGTCAGGATAGAAATTAGATTTATTATAGATAGAATCTCGATTAATCCCTATTTTTTCTGCTATCACATTTAATGCCGTTGATTTTCCCGAACCATTTCCACCATATAAAATCGTAACTGGTTCAAAATCAATTCTTTCAAAACTATGTTTTGATAATATCTTAAATGGATAAAAGGAGTCGTAGCACGTTCTTTTTTCCTCTAGTAAAAAATCAAATTCTATATCATCATTTGGAAATGTAAAAACACTTAAATAAACCATTATAATCACCCTTATCATAACACTATAATATTTGTATTTTTTATTTTGTCTATCATAACCTTTATAACCATCTAATTTTCACTATAACCCTGCCTATTTATTACATCCACAAAGTTAACGAAAGCCCTCAAACCCGCATGACCAGAACAACTAGTTTACTAGTTATATAGTTTTATAGTTAAATATATCCCTAGTTAACTATATAAATAGTTTTCTATAAACCTATTTCCCTATGTAAATATTTATATAGAGAACTAGTCATATTTATCTTTTACTTTATTATAATATTTTATTATCAGCTATGCACTACTATCACTATGATTTCATCCTAATGAAAGTTAGATTTTTAAATTGTTTTTTATTACAGAAGTGGTATAGTTAAAATAATTTTTATAAGGTTAACAATATTGCTTGTATATAGTGCTAATACCAAAAGGATTATAGTACAATAAGTAACACGTAGAAAGAAAGCACCAAGATTTTATTATCTTAGTGCCTTTAAAATAGTTTTTGTATCTAGTATTTAACCTATTGATTTAATAGGGCGTGCTTCAATATATCCTCTGTACCCCATTGGTGCAAGCTGAAATCTTGGTGCAGTTTCTGGTGCCCACTGATATCCATAAACAGTAGGATCAAATTTTTCAATATGATTCCACACTTCATCGATTGCATCCATAAAATCATCATCATTATAGGATTCACCTTGAAAAATCATTAATTTGCAAGGTGGTAATTCTATAAGTTCATACCCATTAGGAATATCATTTGTGTAGTCAATGGGAACTTCTACACCTTGCACATATTGTGATGTTCCTTCTTTAATAAGATGTTTTGGCAGCCACATTCCAATTGGTTCATATATGGCTTCTTTTACACTTGTTAGTACTGACCATACATCACACCCTACCTCTTCACAATATTCAAAATAACCCGTTGCTTTTTTCCCTCGCCTTAACAAAACCTTTCGTGAAGGACGCTGAATAACCTGTACAAATACAGATTTGGTATTAAAATTATCACTCATCTTTTTTCCTCCTTTATGAAATGCACGGTAGGTATCGAAAACTTTCTGAGGCATAAATAGTTTTATTGGTGGTGTACATTGACTATATCTTCTTGGCGGCATCCCAAATTCCTTTGAAAATGCTCTTGTAAACCCCTCGTGTGAGTCAAAGACAAAATCCATCGCTACATCTATAATCTTTTCATTACTATCACGTAGTATTAACGCAGCTTTAGTAAGCCTTAATGCACGAATATAGTCAAATGGTGCCTTACCAGTAACTTCTTTGAAAAGTTTTGCAGCATGCCATGGTGAATATCCTGCCACAACAGCTAGTTCTTTTAACGTAATCTTTCTTAAAATATTAACATCAATGTACTCTTGCATACGTTGTACCGCCATAATAGTTTCAGCCTCACTCATTCTTCCACCTCCAATATCTAAAGTATATATCATAAAGAATTCTATTTCTTGACCTTCATTGCGAATAAAAAAGAGCATTTTTCTTCTCTTAATCACTCTACTAATATACCACTTATTAACAAACCTTATATTTCTAATAATACTTTTTCTAAAATTTCATAATGCCAATAATATAAATCCTCGGGTTTTATTGAAAAAGCTTTTTCTTTATCAACAATTATTTTTCCATTTTTAATAGTTACAAAACTAAAAAAAGGTTCTCCTGATAAAAAGGATAAACTGGCATTTTCACTCCATTCCTCAACTGTTACAAAATCATTTTCAAATAGCAGTTTAAGTAAGTCATAAAAGCTTTTTTGCATAACTCTAAGCTTAAAATGTGGACACTCTTTTTTAACAATATATAAATCTATTTCTTCCCATAACTTTTCAATGACACTTTGCCTATTAATTAAACTTTCTAATGATAAATCTCCTGTACTCATTACTTTAAGAATTCTTGTTTCCCATTGTGTTGGTGTCCAAGAAAGAGTTCTACTAAAATTAATAATCCATTTTTCATGTGGAATGTATTCACCATTTACTATAAATAGAGCTTCTACTAACTTAGTGACAGCATTATTCATCATATAATGACCTTGCACTGTATCCCCCCTATGAATCCATATATCACCTGCTAATCTAAAATACCACCAACAATCAAAAAGTAATCCTTCTGCTTGTAATGGTTCTGGTTTATTTATAAGTTTATCTCTTACAAATTTTTTTATTTCTCCATTGGGATCATATAAAATTTTTGCGTAAGATAAATCCCATAAAGCAATACTATCCCACGATTTCTGTTTTTCTTCCTCCAAATTTAATATCTTTATATCGTAAAGATATTTTTGAGCCATTGTAATCCCAATTGGTATAGGTGATTTTCCATTATTCCATAGTTCATAATTTTCTTTATCTAAATAAATAACTATGTCAATTTCAGATAGATAATCTACATAACCTCGAGACATCCCTCCATTTAAGGTTATTCCAATTACTCCTTCTAAAGATTTAAGCTTTTTTATACTATTTTGTAATTCTAACATAAAATCATTAATTTTATTTTCACTTTTTAAGTTCACATATGGTCTTTTCATAATTATATCTCCTTCTTAAACTAATTTTGTCATATAAAATATAAATGTAACAGTATAATTTAAATAAAATAAAAAGCCGTAGATTTTACTCTACGACTTCTATCATAAAAAGATAGTTCAATTGCCTAGAGAGTAAAATAAAATCATATACTAATAAAATGGTTCACCAAATAAACTGTCACATCAAACAGTTTTACCACTCTATTTTAATAAATGATTCTATCTTACTTCTCCGTGCCAAATTATACTTTTTGATTACATAGTACTAATTTGACCGAATGGCACTCCACCTTTCAAAATTACACTGTTACATATGAAAATTATACACCTAATTGAAATATTTGTAAACATTATATGTTAGTTTTGGAAATCATACTCAGAATATACTATCCATCCATATATTCAGCTTTTAAAATAGAATATAACACCAAATCTCCAACCCCTCTATCCTTCCAAAAATATCCCTGTCTTATTATCCCTTCATCTATAAAATTGTTTCTTAATCATTTAAATCATATCTTCAAAAGCATTTCATACTGACTAACACTATATTCAAAACCTAATTGGAGTAAAAAGTTTTTAGTAGATTCAGATTGATCATCTACGTTAAGAACGCTGATTTTATGTGATTCTGTATTTTTTATCATATCTGTAATTATACTTCTTGCAATTCCTTTACCCCTATAATCCTTATTCACTGCTATTTGGGGAATATCCCCTGTTTTTTTATCAATAATGCCATAGCCAACAATCTTGTTATCAAAACACACAATAGAATATTGAAATGCTTCTGGTATAGTGCTTATAGAATCAATAGAATTCTGCCAAGATGGCTCAAAATCCCAAAATCCTGTTAATTGTCTTAAGTTAATTTTGTCAACATGTTCAACCATATAGGTTGTTATTGGATTATATTTATTTTTATCTAGATGAAAACATTGGAACTCTCTTTGAATCTCAAAGCCTTGTTTTTTATATAGTTCAACCGCAGATGTATTAGATTTAATTACTTCAAGCAAATATTGCTCTACTTGCTTTTCTTTAAGCTCTTTTTTGATATTTAAAAGCATATTGCTTGTGATACCTTGTCTTCTATATTCAACTGTAACGCCTGTCCCAAGATCATATACTGTTGATTTTCCATTCCAATTTCTAAATCCATTTAAAACGAATCCAACTAACATTTCACTTTTAAATGCACCTATGGACATTTCGGAGACATAACCCCTTCTTTGAAGCATTTGCTTAAACTTCCAGATAGGTAAATCCATCTTAACCTGATAATCAGAAAATGCATCTGAAAACGTTTTATGAAGTGTTTCAATACTTGTTTTATCTAATATTTTATAACTAAACATTTCTTATCTTCTCCTTTATATTATATAATCTTTTAATTTGGCAATAAGTTTGTCAATATTCTTGAAAAAATATTTCTTTAAAGATATGCTTAATATTTATATTATATGTGTTCTTTTAGTATATCACATTAATATTTGCTAATTACATAAAAAACCAATACTTAATAACACTAAGTATTGGTTTTTTATCTTTTATTTATTTTTTCTTAATAGGAATCCAAATTTCGCTGTAATAATTTTCATCCTGATTACCCTTTGGATAATCAGCTATATTTGTATACATTTCAATGTTATAACCAGCTGCAATTTCATAATCTTTACAGTTAGGTAGCCATTCTGAGAAGATTTTTTGGTTTACATCTTGCAATGATTTTGGCATTGCACCCTTGCAGGCAAAAACAGCCCAAGTGTGCTTAGGAATAATCTTTGTAATAAACCCCTCTGGAGTTAATGTGGATGGAATATAATTATCGGCAATCAAGTATTCAAATTCATCTGAACCCATACTCTCATCAATGCATACACCGTACATTCCGCACACAACTTTACCCTTTCCTGTTTGATAATGCTCTGTCCAAAACTGTGGAATTTCTCTAGTTGCACTATCATATTTAAATACCTTTGATACTCCCATAACTGTAAATGAATCTTTTTCAACAATTTTGTAATCCATAATATAACCGCCTTCCAATGAAAATTTGATTTTTAAGGTCCCAAAAGATTTAATCATTGCTCCGTCTTTTCGAACTGCAGTAGGTGTGACACCATGGAAACGAGTGAAGGCTTTTGTGAAACTATCTGGTGAGTTATAGCCATATTTCACTGCAATATCAATAATTTTCTCATCAGTAGATACAAGCTCACTGCCGGCAAGAGTAAGCCTACGTTGTCTAATATACTCTCCAACCGTAAAACCACAAAGCATTGCAAATCCTTTTTGGAAATAAAAAGGTGACACCAAAGCCTGTGTTGCAATTTCCTCTATTGTAAGTTCCTCGGTGATATTTTCCTCGATGTAACTAATAGCTTCACCAATACATTCAATCCATCCCATACTCATCACTCCTGTCTACATTTATATCATATTGCTTTTCAAGCAGTTATTCCCGACTTTTTTTGTTATGTTTTGTCTGGAAGATTAATTTTTAAAGCTTGGTCAACACCATTACGCCGTAGATAGATTATGTTAAATTGGTTAGATAAAGGGAATATATATTATGCAAATATTTTTTATCTCTAAATAATTCATATGTTGAACCAGATAAAACAAATCCAAGATTTTCAACAAGACTAATTGACCTTTTATTGTCAATATAAATGCATGCACTTATTTCTTTTATATTCATATTTCTTATGGCGAATGTAATAATTTCTTTAATTGCTTCTTGCATATACCCATTTCCCCAAAATTCTTCTTTAAGATCATAACCAATTTCCACTTTATACTCTGTGTGATTCCAACAATGAAACCCACATGTACCCATTTTAATCCCATCTGATTTTCTTATTATAATCCAACGATTCTGTAATCGTGGTTCCTGCTGTGTATAAAAATTAATAATTTCATCTGCACCTTCAACATCAGTTAATGGCTCAGCATCAAATAGGTATCTATTAACTACATCATCTGAAAATTCGCTAAATATAAAATCTCTGTCATCACTGGATATGTTTTTAAGAAATAATCTATCTGTTTCTATATTATTAAAAAACATTTTTTCCTCCTTTTATATAAAAAGTTTTCTAAAAATCTTTCAAAGGTGGATACTTTAAGTTTCGCAATTCCGAATCAGAAAAAACATTTCCACCCCATACTCTTTCTTTTACCTACTCTTCTAACCTTTTTTGTTGTCATCTATAAATCTCCATTGCAACTTATCTGCTACAATAAATGTATCCATAGGTTCATTTAAAAGTTTATTTTCACAAGGAGCTTCTGGATCAAACCAATCATTATTAGCCCAAAGTATATATCCCTCATGCATAGATAAATAACATGATGTAATATCACTAAAATAGTTTTTTTCATATCCTATTAAATTCATACGACGCAAACCAATAAACTGTAACTGAAGAGTTTTCAATACCATTTGGCTTTGAAAATTAACCTTCAATTTTGAAGTTTCAGCACTACAACCTGTCATTGTTCTTTCTTCATTAACGCTTGCACCACTTATATAGTCAACTTTACAGATACAAGAATCATGAAAGCCACAATATCCATTTAATAAATCTCAATATCATTATTGTTCTTTATTATATTCCATCCATCGCTCATTATATTTACTCCTTTTTCGTATGAATTAGTAACTTTATATGTACAACGCTTCATAATATAATACCATTATTTACTATAAATGTACATATTTTAAGAATTAATGACACAACTTAATCCATAATATTCTTACTGATTTTTAATACTTATTAAAAATTAAGAGAATCCTTTTTACATTTAGGATTCTCTTAAAATATTTATTATTTATATTAAATCTGAGCATTGTTAAATATTTAGTAATGAATTTGAAATTCCCTCAAATCTTTCATCAGATATACCAAGTTTTTTCTTAAATCTTTCACCTTCTAATCTTTCAATAATTACCTTGTTAGGAGATATTTCTTTAATAACACTTTTTAGTTTCTGTATGGATTCTTCATCATCGTTATAGCCCTTTAGAATAGTTACTTCTAATATAAATTTACCTTTATACTGCTCTCTAAAAGCTTTCATATTTGAAATATGATTCTCAAGATAATAATCTTTACATACCATTGAAAACCGAATACCATCAACCAATGTTATAAATATATTTCCACCCACAAAAGCCCTAGAGTGTGCATAAATACACTCTAGGGCTTCAAACCATTGATATGATTTTAATAAACTCCATTTATCTAATTAAAAAAACAGCTCTCCTACTTTATAGCCCTCAGGCAGTTCTTCTTCACATAAAAATTTGAAGTTATCATCCTTCAGTATTGGTAAAAATACTTCGTATGGTATCCTTGAAAACTCACAGCCATAGCTACTAGCTCCGAACCACTTACCTTCTTTGCTACTCAAGTTTAAATTTCTCGCAAATTTTGTATGATTTGAGCAATCATGAACTGCTAAATCCCAGTTTTCCTCCTCAGCTATTTTCATGAACTTAAGAGTTAATTCTCTGCTCCAAGTTGGAGAAATATAGCCATGTCTGGAAATATACATGTTTTCGCCTTCATAATTGTGTATGTTATTCTCATTTAAATGTAGCTCTGCACAATTTATAAAATCCAGATTTGTGTCTAAAATTGCTTCTTTTTTCTCAAAAAATCCTTCAAAAAACTCAGGAGTCATTGGAGTTTCTATCCCTACATTTTTAATATATTTTTTAGCAAGTCCAATATTTTTTATAACTTTATCTGCACAATTAGTTGCCCCTAGGTTGAATCTTATCTCATCAAGACCAGCTTCTGCTAAATCCTTCAAGGTTTCTTCCGTAGCTAAAGTACCATTGGTATATAAATGTTGATGAACCCCTGCCTCACTAAACTTCTTTATAACAAGATAGTACTTTTCAATTTCCATAAAAGGCTCTAAATAAACATAGCATACCCCAGTAGGCTTCTTATGGATGGAAAGAAGTAAATCTATATCCTTATCATAAAACTTTGTACCTCCGATTTCCCACATACCTTCACCTATAGGAGGCTGATCCTCTAATTCTCCATAGTTATAGCAGAACTTACACTCTATGTTACATTTGTTTGTTTTTCTAATTGCACTTAAGCCAGTTCCCATAAGACAAGAACGGCATCCCATTGCAAACTTTCTTTCATTTCCCACAAAATAAGTTCTATTCCCTAGAGTTTTTAAGTCTTTAATTTCTGACATCAAGATATTATTTCTATGATCAATTGACTCCTCTATTTGTGCAAAGGTAGCGTATATGATTTCCTGCTGTTTTGTCATAAGCTCCTCATCCTCTGGCAGCATGGCAAAAAACTCAAACCACATCAACGCATCTTCTTTTGAAATTTTCATTATGTATCCTCCTCTAATTTATCTTCTTAAAGATTCAATCTTAATTCTTCTTGTTATGCTTTTTCACGTATTCTTCTTCAAAAGTCATACTCATTCGCTTTATTATATCACTTTCATTGTTTCCTTACTATGTCTTTGAAAACTTATAACTTTTTGCACTTAAAAAGAACCCTGATTTCTCAAGGTTCTAAATGTGTTTACTTGTTAACATAGCTACAACTTTACTTTGTTGAAACTTGCTGTTTGTGTACTCCACATGAGCTTGGCATTATAACTGGCTTCTTAACAACGTTACTCTTAACTTTAATGATTTTCATCTTGTTCCCTCCTTTCTTTTTGATGTAGCAAGTTGCATACCCTATAACCTACATTATTGTTACATCTTTATCTATTGAAATGGCAAGTTTTCTCCTTTGTTGGATATATCCTAAAATAAAATCAAAGGGAGAATTCTATACCAGTTTCATCTAAGCAATAAAACACTTGTGATATTGCTATTAATTACGATTAGCTTTCTATATACCACTTACTTTGGGAATTATACAATTCTTGATACTTTCCATTTATACTAATTAATTCTTTGTGAGTTCCTATCTGAACAACTTTACCTTTGTCCATAACAACTATTTTATCTGCCATCTTAGTTAGAGCCAGTCGGTGCGTAACAATGAAAGATGTTTTTCCTCTTGAGAACTCGATAAATTTCATATATAATTTAGATTCTTCTATTGGATCAATGGCAGCAGTAGGTTCATCAAGAAGAATCATATTATGTTGCTTATAAAAACCTCTTGCGATGGCTACTCTTTGCCAATACCCTCCTGAAAGGTCCACCCCATCAAAATCTCGTGAAAGCATTGTATTTGTACCTTGTGGAAATACTTTGGAATTCACATTTAAATCAGCTTCTTTTAATGAGTTCTCAACACATTGATTTATCACAGTGGTTGATGTATCACTTATAATAATATTATCCTGTAATGTCATCTTATATCGTTGGAAATTTTGGAATATACTAGATATATTTTTCATCAAGCTTTTATGGTCTAATGATTTTGTATCTTGATCATTAAAATATACGCCACCTTTATTGGGCAAGTAAATTCCTGAAATTAGATTTGTTAATGTGCTTTTTCCAGCACCATTTTCTCCTACAATTGCTACGATTTCGCCACTCTCAAATTTAATAGACACATTTGAGATAGCCTCTAGCTTACTTCCTGGATAGCTAAAGGAAACATCCTTAAGCTCAATTTGTGGAGCTTTTTTATAGTTGATTTTCTTTTCTTCTTGTTCTTTTATATTCATAAATTTAAGATAGTTATCAACAGTACCAATCCGTTTCATTGCGTTTCCTATTATGTAGCAAATCATCTGTTCTAGCATACTCATAATCATTCCAGTTGAAGCTAAAACAGCACCAAAATTTCCTACTGAAATAGAACCGTCAAAAAGATACTTAATAAGCAATAAAAGTGTAAGTATATGTCCCAATAATGCCGAAATTTTAAATAACAGCTCAATTCTTATTGATTTAACTTGAGTATTAATAATTTCGTCATTCAGTGTTTCTAATTTATTCTTATATCTCTTAATAAAGAAATTATATGCTCCTAGTAATCTTGTTTCTTTCAACTTTTCTTTTCCAATGATGCATTCCTCATAATGCTCGCACTCTCTACGTAACGGTGCAGCCTTATCTTCAAGTCGAGCATATAATCTACTTTTAAACATTTGAGAAAGCATAACAGGGAGAGAAAATAGAAAGATAATTATAACTAAATTTGGTTTTAACCTATAAAGGTAAATACCTATAATCATAAAGTATGGTATGTAGATAAGTGTAGTATCCACAATTCCTGTTATAAGTGATACACTATTTTTTACACCTTCATGAGCCTTATTGATATCATCTAAAAAAGAAGTGTCCTCAAAACAAGCTGTTTTCTGCATGGCACATTTCTGATTAAACAATTTTTCAAGTTTTCCTGTAACTTTACGCTCATAATCCAAACCAAAAACTGTACTTATTCCATTCAATACTGGGTTCGCTAAAATGCAAAGAAGAAGTAATATAAAAGAACCAATTATTCTTGCTAACATTGCTTCACCAGTAATATATTTACCAATAACGTTAAAAAAGCGGTCAAGTGCTACAGTATTAAGGGCAAGTGTTAAACCCAATAGCAAGTCAATAATGCAAATAAATAGGAAGTACATTGGACAGGCACCAACTACTTTCCGAAAGGCCTGAACAATTGTAAGGAAGGAAGATTTTTTATTAGTTTTCATTCTCATACCACCTCCTCTGACTATGAAACATTTCTGCATAAGAACCATTTTTCGTCATTAGTTCATTAAAATTACCATGCTCGCTTACAGCTCCGTCTTCAATCACATATATAACGTCTGCAAGTTTCGTTGAAGCTAATCTATGACTAATGAGAAGTGTTGTCTTCCCATGATTAATTTTTTCAAAGTTCTCGTAAAGCCGACTCTCACTTACTGGATCTAGTGCTGCCGTTGGTTCATCTAAAATTCTCAACGATGCATTACTTACCAGTGTTCTTGCCATTGCAATTCGTTGCCACTGTCCTCCTGATAAATCAAGACTATCTTTTATAATTCTTCCAATATAGCTATCAATGCCTCTAGGTAGTTCTTGTACTAACTCAATTAATCCACTTTCTTCAATTGCTTCTTGAAAACGTTGAGTGCTATAACCATTCACATTTCCTAATGTAATATTATCCTTCAAAGAAATCTCGTATTTTGCAAAATCTTGATATACCACAGCAAACATGGATTTTAATTCCTCCTGGCTGTACATCTTGATTGAAATATTGTTAATAAGAATATCTCCTTCAAATTCCTCATACAATCCTGTTAGTAATTTAGTGATTGTTGTCTTTCCTGAACCATTAGCTCCAACAAGAGCATAATGCTTTCCGCTTTCAATAACAAGGTTAAGGTTCTTTAAAACATCGCGTTTAGTTCCTGGATATCGAAATGTTACATTCCTAAATTCTATGCGATTCACTAAAACTCTATTCTCTGATGAAACGCATAAGTACTCATTCTTATACTTTAATGACAATAGACTCGTAAAATCTTCTAAGTATTCTTTGGATTGAGCTATTGCTTCAGTATACTCCGGCAATTGCCAAGCCAAATCTGGAATTAGCGATATCGTACTATTAACAATAGAAATAAATAGTCCTATAGACAATAAACCTCTTTTCAGCGGAAACACAAGAATTAAGATAATAACCGCTATCAGTAAGGAAGTTAAAATTCCACCAATTTCAGACTCCTTTAACCATTTTAAACTGGCTTTAAACTTGAGATTCCTAGCAACTTCGTATTGCTTATGCCACGAATCATTAATCTTCTTTGAGTAGTTAAAAAGAGTTCTTTCTTTAGCAGCATTTCTTCCTATCAAAATTTCTGATAGGTACCCAGCTTTCCTTATATGTTTTTCAGACTCTCGATTCGCTTCATAATTTTCCTTACCGCCTCTTATCGCAATACGGAATGTTGGTATTGCTATAAATGCAATTGCTAATGCCGCCCACGCAACCTTAAATAGAAGCACACCCATAATTCCTAGAATCTTAAGTATTAGACTAAATGCTCCCAAAACCTGTCCATAAGACTTAACACATTGAGTCTCAGGTTGTCTAGAAACCCTAGATATTAAGTCTAAACTCTGGTCATCCTCAAAATATTCATATTTAAGTGATGCAACCCTTCCTATTAAAGAAATAAAAAAATTCTCTCTTAAAATATTTTCAAGCTTAGTATTAAGATACTCTAATAATAAAGGAGACAAACTCGAATACAGTGAACATAAAACAATTGCCAATACAGATAACTTTATATGAGCTGCCCCTGAACCTTCTGTAAAAAATCTGATTGAAGAATTGATGAAGTATGAAACAGCTAGCAATGAAAGTGTTGGAACTACACCACTGAAAAAACTAACAACTGCAATTGAAATAGAATAAAAGGGACAGTAATGAATAGGAATGCGAATGATATCAAGTATCCCGAGTGTCTTTTTTGTGAACAAGTTAAAATTTGACATCTAATTATCCCCCTAAAATATTTTAGTGCTTAATAGTCACATGTGCGATTATAATAAATTTCTATAGCCTATAATTCATTATTAAAATCTAAATTAAGCAAAATGCTCATAATTGTCAATTATGCGTTGAAATCTTTCTTCTGATTCTTCAAGAATTTCTACAATTTTTCTTAATGAATACTCATAATGTTCTTTCATATAGCAAATACCTGTTAAGTATGGGCGTTCTGCTTTACCTGAAATATACTGTGCTACACAGTCTCTACATATATTTCTTGCCCAACATTCATTGCATACCTTATTGTTTTTATTGTTGCATTCCCTTACCAATGGATCATTAATATCATATTTAATTAAACTTACACATGGGTGACGATTCCCATCGGTGTCAAAGGTTTCTAGAAATCCTTTACTCAACTCACAGCAAAAGTCATCAAAGCATATACCATGTAATAACGACTCAATTATTGCCTTTACAAAGATACTAATATTCTTATTTGGTGCATTTTTATAAATCTTACTATATGATTCATCAATATACTTTTCAATATCTTTTTCTTCATCTTGATTATCTTTTATTTTAAGCCAATCTATTTCAGTTGCTACTTCAGAAATATAGTATTCAACTCCCAAGCTTTCAAAATACGTAGCAAGTTCATCTCTACTTATATTGTCAAGATGAAATTTTGTCAATGTGCAATTAAGTTTAACCTTATCTGAAATTGCAGTTTCTTTTAATCGGTTTATAACACTAATTATTTTATGATGTAGGCAATTTACTCTAAGTGTATCATGAATGAAACTCGGACCATCAACACTTATTGTTATATTAAACTTATATTTTTCAAAAAAACTAATCATTTCATCATCAATTAATGCACCATTGGTTACAATATCATAATTTTCAATAATAAAATTAGCTTCAAGTTGCTCCACAATATGTTTAATAATCTTAAAATTCAAAATGGGTTCTCCACCAAAAAAGCTAACCTTAGATATTTTATCATATTTATCTTGTAAGTATTTAACTGCTTTATCCGCAGCTTCCTCACTCATAATAGGACTTACCTCTCCAAAAAAATCTCCTTTTTCATAACAATAAGCACAGTTTCCATTACAATTTATTGTTGTTAGAAATAGTGCTTTCCCTAATGTTCTATCTGCCATTTCGTAAAATTTAGGCATTTCCTGAACATTTTCAAATGAATCTTTATATAACGTCAAGGAATTGCCATCAAAATAGTATTTTGATGTATTTACTGGAAATTCATATATCATTTTCGCACCTCCAATTGTCATTGTATTAATTTAAATCTATAATAATACATTCATTTCAAAACATCAGAAGACCTAGTCACTACTTAATCAGTAGTTGCTAAGTCTTCTTTTTGATTGGATTTCCATTTAAATAAATAGTAAGCGTATAACTCATTGTGTCTTTTGCATTACTATTAATTTATAAGTGCTCAAAATCTCTATATAGTAACTCAACATAAAATTTTGTAAAAAGCACTATATGAAACCCATACATACTGTATCGTCTATTTATTTCACTATTGTTTTAATTTATCACCATAAATAGCTTATTGTAAAATCATGGAAATAAATATAGTAATCAAAACTTTGACGATGATACTCTCATGTTTGAGAATGTATCAATAAAAGACTATTACTTTACATTGTTGTAGCTTGATTCTTATGCACGCCACAGTTGTTTGGTACGATAACTGGTTTCTTAACTACATTACTCTTAACTTTGATAATTTTCATTTGGTTTCCTCCTTTCTTTTTATATAGCATGATGAATACTATATAGCTTGCATCATTGCTACATTTATATCTATTGAAATGGTAAGTTTTCTCCCTTTAGGATATATATACATCATTAATTTGTATATATCCTAAGTTAAAATCTTAAGTAGAATCCTATACCAGTTTCATCAAAGCAATTAAACACTCCTAATATTTATATTAATTTTGATTAAATTTAAGCTTGTACTACTAAAAATAACATTAAATTCAATCTACTATTACAATTATTTTCTTATTAAGTTATATATAGTCTTTTCATTTTTGCATTTACACATTGCAGAATATTCACAGTTCAAACAATCATTACTACAATTTAGTGGATAGAAATATTCAAAAGGGTTATTATCTACATCACTCATAACCTCATCAACTATTTCTTCATCAAAATAGCAGTATAACAATTGACTAATGTGCTGATTGTTATCATGTTCAATTTTTAAAGCCAAGTATAATTCATAACAATAGTAATACCTACTACTTGGGTCAGAAGGATTTAGCGTCTCATTATATTTTCTCATCCATAGAAGAGCATTCTCAAGATCATTAACTTTGATATAAAGAAGACACATGAACAATTTTATGGAAACAATGGAGTAAATATTATCATCAGTAAGCTTAATATCATCAATAAAGATGTCAAGAGTGTGATTTTCAGAATAGTTTTTTTTCTTTAGAAATTCAATCACAAAATAAGCTTCATCAGTAGATATGTCATGTAACTTAAATTGTATGATATTTCGAAGCCTTTCATAATCAATGCAATCTTCAATCACCACCGGATCCATAACATTGAATAATTCACTCATCCCGGGAACTAAAATACGATAAGCTAATATCTCAGACTTTGTTACATCTCTCACAAAAATAGAATGACCTAAATCATTAATCAAAGAAATCAATTCAAATAGCATCTCTTGATTATCAACATAAGATTTCTTCTCAAAACTTCCCTCATATGATGGATTTCCCACAAAAAATGTTGACGGATATCGACCTGAACTATCTACAAATATTTCTATAAAATTATCAATATCGCCACCTTCTTTTAAGAAATCACTTCCCCGTGTCATCCCTTCGAAATCTTCAATCTTTTTACCTTGCATTAATTCTGTAAAACAACGCTCAACAGCAACCTCAAGTGATGGATGTGCAGCAGCTTTTACAAAGTAAGAAATATCCTTACAGTTGTACAGAACCAGACCAATGGCTGGAATCCCTCTCCCCAGAGAGAAATCCTTTAATTCTACTTTATAATTTCCAGTTTCCTCAATTGCATCTATCCAATTAATAACATCTGGCATGTTATTTTTAACCTCAGTAGTAATAGTAGGTGGTGTAATATGTTTTTCTATAATTTCTTTGATTACAAACCTTTCTAAAATTTCCGATATTCCTTGGACAAAAGCCTCCGCCTTAGTGTTTCCTGCCACCATTCCGTTGGTACCATAATAAAGATCTACAATATCTATAGGTAGGGCTATCACTTCATCATTTTGAATATTGTGAAATCTTTCATATCTAATATACTCTCCTGATGAATAACTAAACTGCTGCATTTTTTCAAGTATTTTATCATCAGTCTCTCCTTGCACACAGTTTATCCAATAAGATAAATTAGAATAAATAACATCATCATTCTGTTTCTCAACAAAAGAATCATCGTTATATTTACAATTATCTTTTAAAAGACTTCTCCCTTTAAATCTAAAAAAGGCGAGATTTTGCAATCTTTCCATAATCTCACCATAAGCACTTGCCAGTGCATATATCTTATCTGTTCCTTTCCCGCATGTATAGAAATCAGTTCCATCCACCACTAATGCTACTGAATATAGTCCATGAAAACTATCGAACCATGTTTCAGTCACAAAAACTCCCCAATTTGATAGTGCTCTTCTTGCCGTTTCAATTGTTTCTAACGGTTTTCTGTCCTTGAATTTTTGATACATCATTATATCTCCTTTCAGCCTATTAAGCCTCGATACCTTAGCCCATTCTATAGAAACATTTTATTAATATATTTGTATCATTAAGTTTTGTATTGTTAATTTTTTTACTATTAGTTTATTTTCAAATGAATATCTCAACGAATAATTTACCATTAATTACATTTTAATTATATTTTAGGAGTATGTCTACAAAAAGTATTCGTCAATTATCAACTTTATACTAATTTATTCGCCTTGCAATTAGAATGAAATTTTTGTCCAATACTTTTTTTCAACAAAAGTGTTGCATTTATCATGTTGTTTTTAATATATGTATTATTTTATTTACAATATATCTTTTTATTATTTATTGGTTTAAAAATAAAAATAAACGGCGGCTCTGATATCACAAAACCACCGCAAGTAAAATATTAGAGTGCAGAAACTTCTCTGCACTAAGAACGATTTTTTTCTTTATGAAAGTGTCAGTCAACTAACCGTAATGTAAATGCTATTAGAGTTCATTTTTATTGTTAGCACCAGGAGTAGTGACAATAACTTTCTCCGGAGTAATAATCAATGCACCCTTTGCAGTAAGTTCTCCCTTAAACATATCAGAAACTACGTTCTTAAATGTGTCAACCATTGGTCCCTCAGTAATATATTGAGCAGTACCCTTAATCTGATACCCCTCCATTGTGGATGTGTTACTGGCTGAAACCGCAATTTTTCCGTTTGCTCTGATGTTGTTTAATGTAGTTTCCAAAAATACATCCCCAACTACCAGCTTACCATCATCTGTCACGTTCTTAAATGCTACAGGTACAGCATTTGGCTCAGTTGAATAGGTTGCTAGATACCACATCTGTTCTTTAAATAGTTTAATTACTTTTTCATTCATATAAATTCCTCCTTTATTTGATAATAGCTTAAGCATAGATTTATTATATTCTTCACACTCATTCTCCAAAAGATATAAGCAAATTATTGAGTTACTATTAAATTTAATAGCAACTTGTTGCATTAGAGTATTAGAATTATAATTTATAAATGGAGGTGAAAAAAATGTATCAACCTAAATTAGAAAAAGATATTCGCTGCCCTCTTGAATATGGACTGGAAATATTCGGTGGAAAATGGAAGTCACGTATCATCTGTGTATTAGCTGAAAAGAAAATCTTGCGATATAGTTCCTTAAGAAAAGAAATGATGAATATTACTGATGCTGTTCTGTCAGCTACATTGAAAGAGCTGATTGCTGATGAAATTGTACACCGCCAATCCTACGACGAGATTCCTCCCAGAGTAGAATACACTTTGACGCACAAGGGACAATCAGTAGTTCCAATACTTCAAAGTATTTGTCACTGGTCAGGGGCATATCACAAAGAAGATTCTGAACACATAATGGTGCAATGCCAAAAGTGTGATTATATATTTGAAAATAAATAATGTTTTCGGAAAGTAAGGACTGTATGAAAACTACATACACCATAAATACCAATTAATACTTTTGCATTTTTGTATACCCTATAAAAAACTCCCCTCAGACCGTAGTCCAAGGGGAGTTTAAACATAAATAAATTACATAATATCTTATCCTATTCTCTAATCCAAGAAAACACATATTCCATATGGTCTGGCAATTCTAATTCTGGTTCACATTCTGTATCAAAATAACCTATGAGCCCCTTTTCTTTAACTGAAAAATCAAAGTGAGCTGCAGCAATTCCCATATCCACCCTTTGAATATCATATGGAAAACTGTCACTATATCCCGGCTGTTTATACTCATAAAAGTGGCATGCATTATCCTTTATTAGAATTCTCCAAGGCTGCTTATTTGATGCTGATGGGCCTAAGCGAACCATTTCCAAAGGTACCTCTAGATCTCCTGCTTTTTCTTTTGTAAGAGTTGTCTGAAAATCATTTATATAAAACAATTGATTCCATTCTTTACGCTGATCTGCTTTTATCATTTTTCTCATTACAATTTCTTTCATATGCTTCTTTGTAGCAGCATAACCATAGGGAGTTATGATTGGAAATATTTCATCTTCTTCTATATTCATAGCCTTTGCAAATCCTTTACGATTAAAGGTTCCCCCTAACCAACAGGTCCCAAGTTCAAGATGAGCTAAATAAAGAATAACTGCTTCTAGTTCATATCCTAGGGCTTCTAATGCCATTGGTTCTAATTTAATAGTTGTTCCAATATATTGCATTGCCCCCTTAATAACACCGTAAGTTCCAAGCTTATCTTCATCCTTCATTTCCCTATTGTCAAGATAATGAAAGTTAACTTTTTTCCCAAAAGGATTATCCAATGAATTAACAAAGGATTCAATTGCCTTTCTTTTATCTAGTTCAACCTCTTGTTCTTTATAATTTCTTACGCTGTATCGTTTTTTTACTGATTCTTCTATTGAAAAATTAATATTCATTGATGTTTCTCCCTTCTATAATAAATATCTTCTGCTTTTACTCAACTATAATACATATAAATATTCTTTTGTTCTTAGGTAAGAAGATTAACACCCTGAGTTAATACCCATAAGTTTAAAGTGAATCCAATACCCTTACAATAAATCTTTCTGCTTCTTTAAAATCTCTTTGATTGGGATGCCCTTGTGATAATCTGCCCATAATATTAAAAAGCTTTTTGTTAGTAAAATCCTTTGCTATAAAGCTACCTTTACAGGCAAAGCTCCCCCTGTTTATTGCTCCTTTTGACTCTAAAAGTTTAATTAACCTTTTATTATAGAACTTCATCCCAACTCCACTGGTTGAAAATACAAAAACATTTTTACCTGCTAAATTCAACTTATCAACCAAATTAAAAAGCTTTGGTGAGAAACTCTCCCTGTATACCCCAGAACCAAATCCAATCAGATCATAACTTTCTATGTCTAAATCACTAACATCTCTTATATTAATTAACTCCGAATCGATTTTGTCAGCCAATATCCGTGCAATTTCTTCAGTGTTTTTTTTATAATCAGAACAATATATTATCAGCGATTTCATAAATCATACCCCCACTTAATTTCCTTTTAATAAAATTATACTTTAAATATTTATAAAACATGTTAATATTCTCAAGAAAGCTCCATTAAACTATCAGAGGGAAGGGACATGCAACAAACTTTATTGCTCAATTAGCTTCTTCATTTTCCACACCATTCTAAATCATATAAAGAGCAAATGCAATACTCAAAATAGTCTCCTACATTTTTAATTCTGCTTCAATCCTTTTGCTATCCTCTAAATCATAGAGATATTCACATAGTGGACTTGATTTTAATGGCTCAATGCCTTTCCATCCATTTTTCAAGGCAATCTGATAATATCTTTTAGCTTCTTCCCTCTTATTGATTTTAAAGTAAGCACATGCTGCGTTATAAAATTGCCATAGAAACCCACGGTTATTTTCAAAGGCTCTAGTATAAAATTCAGCTGAAAGCTTGTAATTAACATTTTCTTGATATAATAATTACCATTTATTAAATAATTATCGTATAAATCATACCACCCAAAATATACTTTAATATTCTTTTTTTGCTGGAATCCAACTTTTTCAGCTAATTTATAGGATTGAATATTATTATCCCAACAGTGCCAACCTACATTTTTTATATTGTTATTTTTACAATGATTTAAAGCAGCAATAACCACTTGTGTGCAATATCCTTTTTTTCTATAATCCTCTTATGTTTCTACTCCTAGTTCACATCTCTCTTCAACTACACAGTCAGCTATACATCTGCTTACAACACCACCATCAATTATATATACATACCCAAATCCCTTTTCTAAAAAATTATCAATGGAAGACCAGTTTTCAATTATACTTTCTCTTACATCATCAATTTCTTTCAAATTACTATCTAGCAACATTTTTCTATCTATTTTTTTACCTTTTCCGATACTTCCACATTATGAAATTTATCTATTTCTAGTTCTAGGTATCTTCTATCATCCTCCATTGGATATAGAGAATTAAATATATCTTTAAATGAATTTTTCCATTCCTTTGAAGAATAAAAAACTATATAATCTACCTTACTTTTTTCTAATGCTTTTTTAAAAATATCATCTTTCAATACATTATTTAACTCACAATTAAAGTCATCATCTTTTGCATTTCCTGCGAAATACATACCCTCGGGACTTATTATTAATGCTGTTGTTGGATTGTCCACATTGTTAACAAAAATCCTGCCTGGATTGATTTTATTTATAACACTGAAAATTGATAAATTATATTCTAAATCTATAAATAAATCCGTAACCTTATTAAAATCAGCTCTATTAAGTTCTACTACCATACTACATACATCCCCTCTTACTTTTCCTACTTTTAAATATTTCATATTGCCCTTTTTCTTTACTTAACCTTTTTATCTCACCTAACTGCTTCATATAACTTTCAAATCTTTCTTGACTTATGATACCATCTTCTATAGCTTGTTTCATTGCACAGCCTGGCTCTTTATCATGGTTGCAATTCTTAAACTTGCAATTTTCTGATAACCTAGCTACATCCTTAAAACTCTCTTCAACTCCATTTTGATCACCCCAAAGCTGAAGCTCTCTAAGCCCTGGAGTATCAATTATCATTGCACCAGAATCATGATAAAATAGTTCCTTGCTAGTTGTTGTATGTCTACCTTTTCCATTAGCTGAACTAACAGAGCCTGTTTTCTGTTTTTCTTCTCCAAGTAAATAATTAATAATAGTTGATTTTCCTACTCCTGAAGAACCAAAGAATACTACTGTTTTACCATATGATAGGTACTCCTTAAAAACCTCCATGCCTATATTACTTATAGCACTAATGCAGTAAATAGGTATTCCTATTGCAATATCATTTACTTTTGTTTTATATTCATCAATTTTATTACATGCATCTGCTTTATTTAGAATGATTACTGGATTTACTCCACTGTTATATGCTAATGTAATATATCTTTCTATTCTTGTGATATTAAAGTTTCCATCAAGCCCACTTACAATGAAAGCTGTATCTATATTTGAAGCTACAACCTGCTCCTCAATGTGCCCTCCTACTATTATTCCATTTCTAATCTTTCTTCCACCAGATATAGGTTGTTTTCTTGCAAAACAATTCTTTCTAGGCAAAACACCTTGAATTATTCCTTTGGTGCTGCCTTCTATTAACTGAACAGCTACCCAATCACCAATTGCTGGCAAGTCTTTACTGTATGCTACATTATATCTAAATTTACCTGCAAGCTTTGCAGCTATTATACCTTTTTCATAATGTAGTAAATAGTTATTTTTCTGCTGTGAAACTATTCTTCCAGCAATAAGACCTTTATTAAAATACACTCTAAATTCTTCTTCAAAATAATTATTCCAACCTAATTTTTCTAAATTCATAAAATCTTCCTTTCATCACAATAACTTATATCACTAAGCCTAATTCGTAAATTATTACAATATCACGGCTTTATTGAACCTTCATTTATTTTAATTCCATAATATAAAACATTATTATAAGTGTTAGAACAAATTAGTTTGATCCGTCTTCTAAAAAAGGATACAAAAATCCCGCAAAGAGAATAGACCTCCTGCGGGATAATAAATTTATAGGCATAAAAAAAACACGATAACCTGCATCGCGTTAACCACCAAAATTATTTAGGCCGAACGGTTATACTCATAACATCAGCAAAAGGCAACATGAATAAATGGCATCTTCATCCATTTTAAAAACCCTTTTGCTCTATATTTAATTAGTTCAAAACCACCTCAAATACTGCTGTCATAATAACACTCCCTTCGACTTCATATTAAATTAAGCTATAGTAAAATATTAATTCATTATTTTTCCAATATCAATACAATTTTTATATAAAGGTAATATTTAGTAATTTTTCAATCTAACAGTAAACTGTGATTTATGCCGATGACAAGGTGCTAATTGGGTATAAAGTTACTTGATTCATAAATATGCTGTACCTAATACAAATGTATAATACTTCTCATTGATCTTGGGAATCAATATATTTATAGTCAATTTCAACAAATGATAGCAGATAAAAAAATATTCATTCCTTTATCAGTAAAATCAACCCTTATGATAGTGCATGTTTCTATGACTTAGTTATTGATATAGGTCCAATTCGATATTTTTTATGTAAAAAAAGTCGAGCATGAAAAAAGCAGCTTTGATATTATGTAGATATGGAAGGTGAGAAGATAATGTTAAAAGATTTAAATAAAGTAATTGATTACATTGAAGATCATTTAACTGATGACCTATCTCTTGAAATAATTTCTATTTATGCTGGTGTTTCTGATTATCATTTTAGGAAAATTTTCTTTTATCTTTCAGAGATGACGCTTAGTGAATATATTAAAAATCGAAAATTATCTGAAGCTAGTATGAATTTATTACATGGAGAAAAAGTTACTGATGTTGCTTTAAAATACGGTTATCAATCAATAGATGGTTTTACTCGAGCCTTTAAAAAATGGTGTGGTTTTTTACCCTCAGAAGTTATGAAAAATGGTATCAGTAAAACTTTCCCTAAACTTTCATTTATTATAACAGTTAAAGGAGGAATTAATATGGAATTTAGAATTGAAGACAAACCCGCATTTAATTTAGTAGGTGTAAGCAAAAGAATCCCTATGCAATTTGAAGGTGTTAATAATGAAATTGTGAAGCTTGCACAAAGCATCACTGAAGAACAAAGGAAAGAAATGCATTCTCTTCAAAACATTGAGCCCTATGAAATAGTCAATGCTTCTTATGAGGCTGACGCTAATTTCTTAAAAGAAGAAGGAGATTTAACTCACTTGATAGGTGTTTTAACAACTACAAATCAAGTGAGTGATCAATTAGAAAAAGTGCCTGTAGATGCATATACTTGGGCAATCTTCCCAAACGAAGGTCCATTTCCATCGACTCTACAAAATACAATGGCAAAAGTATACTCTGAATGGCTTCTATCATCCGATTATGCAGTAATTAATGCCCCTACATTTTCTTTTACTAAAATGGATAGAGACAAAAAAGATTATGCTTATAGTGAAGTTTGGATTCCTGTTCGGAAGAGATAAAAACTAAAAAATTTAAAATCTATCCTATCAACTACCCTATTACATTCAGGGTAGTTGATATATTACCGCTCGGATTCTTTGGGAGCCCTTGCATGGGTGGTTGTAAAAAATATTATTATTCTTAAAAAAGGCTTACGATTAAAAGTAAGCGTTTTTACTATTAAATAACAATGAATGTTATTTATGAAATTATGACCTAATAAAATTAGTTTTATTATCAATAGAAGTCATGCAATAAAGTATTTATTTCAGCTATCCTATCTCTTACTAATTTTAAATCCTTTAAGTATTTAGGTTGTCTCATTGCTAAAACGTTTAAAAACATTAATTTTTCAAATGATATTATTAAAAATTCATCTTTTTCAATTGCGTCCTCTGAAAGAAACTTATAATCAAACAATCAAATACTTTTCCACATTTCAAATTCATATTTACAAACTCCAAAGTCATCGTATATTTCCTTTACATTATTAGGATACTTAAATGATAGTAATTCATAATCTTCTTGTGTTATGACAAAATCAATGTCTTTACCTGATTCTCTTATCTTATAATATTCCTTAGCTTTTCCACCTATCAATAAAGGATTTGATGAAAACTGAAAGTTTAGCTTATTAAGATTAATATCTAAATCCTCTATATTTAAACAATTTTCTAATAATACTCTTGTAAAATCATTTTTCATAATTGTTTAATACCCCCTGTATTTTGCCTTGATTCATTATAAGAGCGATTATATAGATTAAGTAATTTAATTTCAAATGATAAAAGTATGCTGAACTACTCCATGAATTTATCAGCTTCAACATTGGTTATATTTCACATTTCTTCTAAATATCTATTGACTATGTGATATTTTTAAGATAATATAAATTGCATCTTTAAAATATGAATTTAGTAAGTAATATTATCTTATAATGAAGACTTATTAACTAAAATAAATTATGAAACTTAACTATAAAACAAGAGCTTACATTTTGGAATAAATCATAACAAGTATCAAGAGCTTGCCCCTAACAATCTTTACAAGCACCGCAGGTTATATTATTTTCCTTCGAAAATACTCACTACTTTTGCATATTTATATACCTCCATAAAAAATCCTCTTAGACTGTACTATTTAATTTTCAAAGAACATATTTAACTCAATTCGCTTACTAAAAGCAAATATTCATAAAAAATAATCACTATTATTCATTTATTTGATATCCTGTATTATAAGAATTTTCTAATAAATACTAAATCAGCCTACTCTTAAAAAATTCACATTAATTCTAAGTTGTATTATTAATATTTTTCAATATACTAGGAGGAAATAATCTATGAATCCAATGTCAGAAGTTGATTTAAATTATACTCAAAGTTGTAACTGTGACTCCCAATGTCCAGTTGATTTAAAATGCGGCGAACCTGGTCAAGTAGTACTACCTGGCTCACTAGTAGGAACTACCGCTACTGTTGCTACTCTCACCATATATACTTCTAAATTCTGTAATCCATGTACAAAACTTGAATTTACAAGCAATCTAATTGGAGTAGGTTTTTCCGGAACCTTAATATTTCAATTATTTAAATTCTGTGATAATCAACAGCCACTCCCAATAGGAGGACCATTTTCTTTTACAGTAGCGACGCCATCTCTTATTGCTAGGACGTTCACATTCTTTTTATGTGATTGCGATTCATGTTTAAATGAATGTTGCACCTATACTGTAATAGTTACAGTCGGTCAAGGTGATGAAGGTGCTATTACAGGTAATATTGGCGTTTTCGCTGCAAGACTATCATCCGTTACTGTAGATAATCCAAAACAAGACTGTTAACTAAATGTAAATTAGAACTTAAATAAATTTCTTTAATCTATTAAATCTATTACATGAAGTTTCCTTTTTATATCTTATGTGTATAATTTACATGATCACTTGCAGGCTAGATAATATACTTACGTATTGAATCTGACCTGCATTTTTAGTCATAATCTTAAATATCTCATCAAATTCCCTACATCTAAAATAATCTATATACATTTCATACAAAACTTATGGTGGCAAATCATATTTTTATTAATATTAAAACAACTTTAATTCGTAATTTGTATAGTCAGCTTAACAACACTTTCAACATGTGTTACCACATTATTCTTATACAATTATACAAAAGGTTATTAATATAATACTCTTTTAGATTAATCTATCCCTATGAGTAAGAACTATACTTAATACAAAGTTAAATTATAATTTTATATATATTCTCATGGCAAAGATATAAAATACAACTATTATCGCTATACATCAAGCAAGGGTAACCCATATCTCTCTTTTACTTTGTTTTATCCGTAACCTTTTTCATGACCTTGTTAACTTCTTGGTCAACAGATTCTTTATAGATGTCAGCGTAGGTTTTTGAATCTTTGATTAAATTGTCGCAGAAAGCCGCTACGTCACTGCCCGTCACTTCGATGATGCCTTTCCCAAAGGCCACACCCTCTTCAAAAAGATCAATAATCCCGGAGAGTAAATCTATCCCGTCGGTTAACTCAACAGGTCCAACCTTAAAAAGATATTTTTGAATCTCTTTATAAACAATCTGAAAATCTTTCGGTAGCGCTTTAACACGCGCTACGTGCACCCGCCACTCTTTTTTGCCTTTGATGTCGTCACCCAGAACATCTTTTACACTCCGACCGTCCACATCCGTTTCTTCGAGCAGGCCAAGCACACCGTCAAGAATTGGCATTAGGTTGCGACCAGTGAAATCCGAGTGTTGCCAAAGATTAACCTTATTTTTTCCCATGCCTCTTGATAATTAGCCGGTAGCTTTTTAGCTCTCGATTCAAAAATTTTCATTTCTTTAGTCATGTTGTTTCCCGTAATATTTTCCAAATAAATCACCTCTTAACTATCTAGTATTACTGATATTTTGTATTACTTACTACCACTATGTAGTATCACGCAGTAGTAGTGTCAATATGATATTTTATTTTTTGTGTTTATTTTTACGAGTGAGATTTAAAATAGTACTAAGATAAATTCCATCTTAAATTTATATCAGCGTCTAAAATTTCTAATCTAACTGCTAAGGACAATTCTGCCTAGCATTATTTATCAACATATTATAATTTTAGCTACATAAGTTATACCATTTTTTTCAATAACCTAAATACTATCTGTAGTTCTTTTATTATTTATAGTTTTACTTAAAGTATAAAAAGTACATATTCACACATACTAAAATACATAAGGACGGCTCTTTTCATAAATTCGAGCTTTAGATTATCATTTTGTAAATTTAAAATTATTGTAATAAGGAAGGTGAATAATAATGGACTTTTATAAAGTAATTGAAAACAGAACAAGCAATAAGAGCTACAAGTCAACTCCTATACCCACAGAAAAATTAGATAAAATTATCAATGCTGCTTTAATGGCACCTTCATGGAAAAATAAAACTTGTTATCGATTTATTTTTATCAATGAACAAAATTTAAGAGAGCAAATCTCCAATACAATTATAAACAAAACTGACAAAACATCAAATGCACTTAAACAAGCGCCAATCATTGCTGTTATAGTTGCAGACCCATCGGAAAGTGGTGATGTTGATAATAAATCATATTTTATGTTGGATTGCGGTATTGCTATGGAACATCTGGTATTGGCAGCAACAAATGAAGGTTATGGAACTTGCTGGGTAGGTTCTTTCGAGGAAGAAGCAGTGCGTAAGATTTTAGATATTCCTGAAAAATTCAAAGTAGTTGCAATGACTCCAATTGGTGAAACCAATGAAGATGATGAACATTATCCGCCAAAGGATATCTCACAACATATTTATTACAACAGCTGGAATAATACAAACAGGCAATAATACATTCTTTTCTTTCATAGAAATAGTTTGTGCAACGCCTATTACAAGTTCTGCATCAATAGGGTTGCACAAATTTTAATGTTCAAATCTATCTACTTTAAACAGGTTCAGATCTTTATCTACTTCTCCAGAATATAATTTACTTAACATCATTCCACCTAGCATAGCAAATAATATTCCATTCGCCCCATAACCCAAACAATACCATAATTTAGAATTAGTAGGCTCTTCACCTATAAAACCCAAATTATCTTGAGTAGATGCAAATGCTCCACAATATTTATATTCTATATCTATATTTAATTTTGGAAATAAGCTTTTTACTCTTTGTTCTAATATTTCATAACTTTTACTACATAACTTTTCATTATATATATCTGGTATAAAGTTTATATCCTCTCCTCCAATTATTAACCTGTTATCTCTAGTTGTTCTAAAGTAATTATAAGGAACTCTGTTATCTCTAATAACTATGTCTTTATAAATTTCCTCAATGTTATCTATTGGCCTAGTTGCAATATTAAATGTAGTAGTCTTAGTTCCAAATGTCCTTTTAGTGAAAAGTTCTGTATTATACCCTGTAGCTATAATAACAATTTTCCCTTTAACTTTATAACCGTATACAGTTTCTACGGTAACACTATCATTACTATATTTAGCATCTATAACCTCTGTGTTTTCATATGCTCTTAATCCCTCTTTACAACTGACCTCAATTAGATGATGAGTAAATTTATAGGGATCAAATACAGCTCCTCCACCTTTACCTAATACACCTGCCTTTACATCAAATAAAAAAGGATTATTATCTTCATCAATAAATTCTACGGGTAATCCAGCCTCTTTTCTAATATAATACTCTTCTTCCATCTCCTTCTTTTCTAATTTCTTAGCTGTATATAAAAAACTATCTACTCTTTTATAATCACACCTATTACCATATCTATCTATAAACTCTTGAATTTCATCCAATGCCTTTAGTCCTAACTTATATGATTTTATTATATTCTCCATACTCGTATATGCCTTTAGCTCCATAGCATTACTATCAAGCTCATATTCAAGTAATGAGGTTGTTATACTAGTACTGCCGTGACCTATTCTTGATTTCTCTAAAATAACACAATTAATATTACTTTTACTAAAATAGTATCCTAAAATTGCCCCTGTGACTCCTCCACCTATTATTATTACTTCTGTCTCTATATCCTCTGTTAAATACTCATACTGTTTTATCGTTTTGTTAATTCTTGTAAATATACAATCTCCTTGGACATATTGTGTATTCATAATAACCACCTATCTCTTACATAGAATTTTAATTGATATTTTTTAATCCACTCCTCATTCTTTCGTAAATAATCTTCTAATTTTTTTAATATCTCTATATTTTCAGAAACATGAATAATTCATATAACTAACTATAAAATAACGTATTTTATTAGACATACTACAATCCTTTCTTAACCATTCATACTTTGTAGCCTTATTATTTCCTAAAGTTTATGCTTATATCCAAGAAATACTAAGCATATATGACAAATTTAGTTTTAAAATTTGTTAATCAAAGTATACTCTCCTCAGATAGTAAAATAGTTGTAGTAGAGAAAAAGTAACGATATTCTCGTACAAGAGATATATTAATGAGAAGTAAATTATGACAAGAAAAAAATACAACTAATAGAAAATATACATAATCAGAAATTCATGAACTTTCTAATTTTAGTGCTATGACCTTGTTGCATAGTATTCCTGTGAATCAAGCACATTTTCCAAACTTGGAGAATACTATAATGTTATAGTTCTATGAAAGGAATAAAAATATGTATCCTAATGAATATATCCCTTATACTGATGAAATTGATTATGAATCAAGATTTAATTTTTTAAGATCTGAATATACTAATAGTTTTATTGAATTGAAGGATTATGGACCAGAACCCTTTGTAGTAAATATTGATGAGGCTACTAAGCAAAATGATACTTTCCGTACTGCTTTATGGACTGGAACTCATTTGCAACTTACCTTGATGAGTATCCCTATTGGAGGAGAAATAGGTTTAGAGATTCACCCTAATCTTGATCAATTCATACGTATTGAAGAAGGTGAAGGACTTGTTAAAATGGGCGACAGAAAAGATAACTTAGATTTTCAAAAAGAGGTCTATGATGATTTTGCCTTCATCATACCAGCTGGTAAATGGCATAATCTAATCAATACAGGTAATACACCAATTAAATTGTACTCTATTTATGCTCCACCTCAGCATCCACGTGATACAGTTCATATAACTAAAGCTGATGCAGACGCTGCTGAAAAGTAAAACAATAACTCCCTTAAAGAGAGACAAAGAAACCTTAGGCTAATCAGAAATTTATCTTAAGTGAGCTTTCTCAGTATACTTGCACAATGGGAAAACCTGCTTGCTTATATAAGTAAACTGGCAAAGTTTTTCAAAACTTGGATACTTAAAAGTAGGCATAAAACCATATATAAACAAAATGCGGTAACTCATTTTTATTGAGCTATCGCATTTAACTTAAATTATCTTATTTAACCAATATTTCTATTGAAATAACTAAGTAGTAAAATATTAATTCATCTTCATAGAAATATTTTTACCATTAGCTAGTAATGTTTTTTCATTAACAGCTATATATAGAACTTCATTATCTAAGTTCTTATCTTCAACAATTTCTATAGATTTTTCTTCTTTATGTGCCATCATCAATGTTTTATCTTTTACAATAAAGTATTTCAATATATGGTCATTTAGATTGTCATCTATAAAATTCTTTTCACTTATATTTGATATATCTAATGTGTCCACAATAGGCCTATATTCATCAATGCTATCCTTTATATTATTTAATGCAAGTGACATTAACCATTTAAGAAATTCTTCAACATCCCATGTTAAGTTATAAGCTCTAACATCAAATACAACATTATTAACTACCCATAAATATGTAGAGTAATATTTAGTTTTAAACATAGCAGAATATTGTCCTAAAAATTCTGGTCCTTTTTCAAAAGGATTTTCACATAATTCTGTAACTGAACCTAATGATAGAAATCTATTTAAAGATATATTATTATCTTTACTTGAAACAAAAACTCTAACCATTATGTTCTCTTTGTCATTACTTATTTTCCATAGCTTAACTACCTCATCTGATCCAGGTAACAAGTCTTCATAATCCAATTTCCAATTTTGTTCCTTTAAGTATGGATACTCACATGGATTAGGCCATTCACAAACAACAAATTTATCTAACATTTCATTATTTCCCTTATGAACATATCCTATTTTTTCTGAAAACTCTCTAGTAAACTGTAAATCAGTAATCTCATCTATTCCCGTATTGTAGCCTAATCTTTTTACACCATCATAATAGGCTATATTTCTTGTATCTCCATGTGCTTTTGTTTGATCAATTGACTTTAGAATATATTTATTAACATCTTCATTTCCAGTATGTGGACCAGCACAGCAATCTCCTATGTTTTTGCTTGATTCTATATAGCAAAAAGCATGATTTCCAAAGGATGTTCTCCTAGGGTCATTAGAATTTAGAATTTTAGCATCACCAGTACTCCCATAAAACGGATTATTACACATTCCTCTTCCTTTTAAATTTGTTTCATTTATATATCCAAAAGGATTCATAAAACAATATTTTGAGTTATAACCATATTGCTTCAAATTACACTGAAGGTAAGCAGCCTCATCATAACAATTACTTATAGAATACATATCATTATGAGCTTTTTGATAAGCATTATAATGAAAAGTGATATCATTAAAATCTCCGTTCACATAAATAAAGTGTGGCGCACCACTATAAATATCATAGCTAGGTGGAGAACTGAAACAACATCTAACCACATCCTCTACTGTTACAGCGGATATATTACTTGATAAAGTAGATTCTTTTTCTTTTATATCTGAATTTATTTTCATTGAGTTTCCACACCCTTTATTCCTTTTTTAAAGAACACTTGCATCCACTTGAATGTGAGAAGTTAACATACATTTGTTCATCATCACCATTTAATTTTATAGTAACATAACCATTATCATCACTATCAACAGAGCAATAGAAGTTATCCTTGCATGTAAATGTAACTCCTGCTGAGGTAACAAATTTAATCCACCAATAATCAAATGGAGAAGCAGCTCCGGTTGTATATGTAAAGTCCATATTTTCAGTCTTTTCATTATTAGGTATGTTAATAAAAGTAGTAGATTCTTCCTTACTTTCTTCATTACCTCTCCTATGTCTTAAAAAAATTGATGCGATAGGAGTCCCCCATTTGTTTTCAACCTTAACGTGTCCTGTATGATCTGTCATTTAAAAATACCTCCTTATATCTCTTTATAAAATTTAGTTTTAAAGGTCTATACTACATAAAAATATATCTTGTTACTTCCTTATATTTTTATAACCTATGAGTGTAGCATTACTATCTTCTGCTATAGTTAAATTTTTATTCAATAATCTTATATTAACTCTATATTTATTTAATTTGTAACTACTTTAAGTCTCATTGAATAATATGAATAGATAGATATTTGGGGGAGTTGTAATTTTATAAATGAATACTCTAAGTACATCCAGAGAAATTAATCTGTGTAGAGAGGCCTACATTAGCGAAGATTATGTAACTTTATTCATTAAGTATACAGGAGACTTTAATACCCTGGTTAAAGAACTAGAATACGTATGCGCTGTTAAAGTATCTGAGGGTGCCTACATTGCTTCTGTGAGAACTGCTAATTATACTGACTTCATAAATAGATTTAATAATATACTTAACATAGATTTTAGTTTTCCTTACACCTTGTCAGCTATAGAACCAGTAGAAGCTGCTAATATAACCCAATTTCACGGAGAAACCTATTTAAATCTTACAGGGAAAGGTACAGTAGCTGCAATTATAGATACGGGTATAGATTATTTAAATCCTCAATTTCAAAACCCTGATGGAACTACAAGAATTATAGGTATATGGGATCAAACTATTGAAAGTAATAATAATGATGACCCTATAGCATTTTTTGGCACTGTTTATAGCCAAAATGAAATTAATAGAGCTATTCAAGTATCAAATCAAGGTGGGAATCCTTATGATATAGTTCCTTCAAGAGATGAGTTAGGACATGGTACAAATGTAGCTGGTTTAGTTGGTGCGAGAGGGTTAAATAATGTTATAGGCAGTGCTCCTGAATGTGAATTTTTAATTGTAAAACTTAAGGAATTTAAAACTAGTAATCTTAAATTAGCGGGAATCAATGATAGAAGAAGCACACCGATTTTTGAAGGTATTGATATTTATATTGCAATGAGGTTTGTAATAAATTACAATCCATCACCTTCGACAAAACCTATGAGTATTCTGATCTCTGCAGGAACAAATTGGGGTGGACATGAAGGTATTACATCCATAGAAGAAGATATTAACTTTTTTTCAACAAGAAAGGGACTTATCTTCGTAACTAACACTGGTAATCAAGGAGCTAGCTTAACACATGGTTATGGTAGATTTCTAAAAAGTAATACAATTCAAAACTTGGAGATTATTGTAGGTTCTAATGAAAATAATTTAGTTCTCATGTTCTGGGTTCAAAGACCTGATGTAATATCTATTGAAATAATTTCTCCTAGTGGTGAGATTGCAAAGCCTATACAATCTGGACTTGTTTCTAGTAAGTTTGAGCAAGTTAATTTAATTCTTGAAAATAGTATAATTAACATCGCTTTTTTTAACCCTGAATTTGCTAGTGGAAATGAATCTATATATATAACTATTAAAAATGCCAAAGCTGGACTTTGGCAATTAAGACTTAAAGGAGATTATATAGTTAATGGAGTATATAATCTGTGGTTGCCTCAAAGACCACTTATACAATTAACTACTAGAGTAATAAATCCTAACCCATACATCACACTTCAAGCACCAGCTAATGCCCAAAAATCTATAACTACCTCTTTCTATAATCAAAATAATAATACTATAGCTGCAGAATCAGGTCGAGGCTTTACTGCGGATAATAGAGTAAAACCTAACTTAACTACAGGTGGAGTTATGGCTTTAACTACAGGACTAAATAATGAAACTATCTTACTTTCCGGCGGCTCTGTAGCTGGTGCTGTACTGTGCGGAGCCACACTTCTTCTGCTAGAATGGGGAATCATCCTTGGAAATGACCCTAACATATATGGCCCTACAGCTATTTCTTATTTCACAAGGGGTACTAGTAAAAGGTCTGGTGATATATATCCTAATCCACAATGGGGCTATGGCATATTAAATCTTCAAGGCTCTTTCGAAAACCTTAGATCATCTCCATTAATTAGACCTTATGATGCACTCAATACTCAAAACGAGAATAACCTGCCATCTGATTTTTATATAAGAATGCCTAAAGAATTATATGTAAGAATAGATGATTCTATAGACATTATAGAGTAAGCGGTGAAACCACTAGATCTTAAAAAGCTAAAAAGACCGCTAACTAAGAATATTAAATTACTCAGTTAGCGGTCAAACCTTAATATCTATTCAATTACAACTTCTATCTCAGTCTACTCAACCAAACTTACATTAAATCATCTTTTAAACACTTACTCTCTTATTAATTTAATGTACGTATCAAGCTGTGTTTCTTCTAAATCTCCAATTAAATCTACAAACAAATCTAAGTTTCCATTTACTGCATATTCCTCAAGAGCATTATAGTAATTAAGACGATCTTCCTTTGCAATTGAAATAGGTAAAAATCCATGTATCATTAGCTGATAATTCATTATAAGACGTGATGTTCTTCCATTACCATCAATAAAAGGGTGAATTCTTACAAATTCTGCATGTGTCCATGCTGCTAGCTCAATTGGATTCATATCTTGTTTATATTGAAGATCTGTAAAGAAGTTCTTAATTTGAAAATACATATCATTTCCTGCTGGAGGAACATGACCTGCTCCACTAATTCTGACCTCTTGATTTCTATAAATTCCACCTTGAATTATACCAGCAGTTAGTATTTCATGAATATCTTTCACAATAGTTTCATCAAGTAGCTTTATCTCCTCAATACACTTTTTCACATAGCCATATGCCTTTCTATGATTAACAACTTCATAAGTTTCCACATGTGTTTTGATAGAAATATGATACTAATACACATTAATATTGATTTTGTATAAAGATATACCCCATAAGGTGTAGGGGAGTATGAGGTTCTACTGATTAATACCATTACACAATTATCATTTTATTTTTTTGAGAGTATTCAGAACAACATTAAGTGTTAAGCTCCTTCAACCATATCCCGTGTGTGATATCCAATATACCCTAATATCATCAATGCAATACTAATCAAAGTCATAGTAATAAAGATTACTCCATCAAACTGATCTACCGGCATTCGTGGAATCCAACTTTGCACGGCTGTTTTTGAAAACCATTTCGGTAAATTTAATATTCCGCCAAAGTAGTTTAGTGCAAAGGAATAGCCAAGATACATATAAATAGCTTTACCTAGTTTTGGTACCCAACCTAAAACCAAAGCTGCAAGCCCGATAAAGAACAAAACAGAAGGCAGAAAGTTATACCCTGCGATTATAAATTGTTGCAAATTCATAGTTGAGCCATCTCCCATTGCAAAAATTGCTGTACCACCAAGACTGCCTGCAGCCAGCAAAATCCCAACTACTCCAGTAACCACTGCCAAAATGACACTTACCCAATAGAGCTGAGCACGAGTCACTTTTGTAGCATAAAGCTGACTCAAATGTAGTCTTACTTCTTCCGAGTAAAGTTTATTAACAATGGCTATTGGTAAAACAGAAACCAATCCAATCATTACCATCATAATGGTCCCAGTAAATGATTCTTCTAACGAAACATCTGCTAGAGTAAACATTTGCTTCATCACTTCATTGCTGCTTAGAAAGGTTTGCATATCTCCATAAATCGAACCGTAGGCTGCCCCCATGATTACGAAAGCAACTAACCAGCTAATCATTACACCTTTGTTAATCTTGATGTACAAACCAGGTACAGACAGCAATGATTTTTTCGCTGACTCCCGTCCCTCTCTTACAGGTAAGTAACCAGCTCCCATATCACGTCCGCCTTCAAGGACAAAAGCAACGATCACTGCAATGATACAAAAGACTACTGCAAGAATCAGAGGAACCCAATTGTTTTTAGTAAAGGGATATGTCAGATAAGTCCATCCCATAGGATTAAACATTGAGAGATCAACATTTGACACATCGGTACCAGCACGTAAAATATAGAGTAATCCAAGAATTCCAAGAGACGAACCGGTTGCACCGGAAGAGATTGGCATAATTTGTGCCATAACTAATGCAACAACCCCACCAATGATACCAGCCATCCCTATCGATGCACCAAACAAGAATGATCCTTTGGCAGTAATCGTATCTGCACCAAAGCTAGTCATAACCACGCTAATAAAAATTGCTAATAAAACATTGATAAGTACTATTTCGGTAATCACAGCAAAAGAATTAGCTTGACGACCTACCTGGAAGGAGCGTACTAATTCAGTAAGCCCATGATCTTCTTCCTTACGAGTATGGCTGACAACATGTAAAGCAGCCATGATCATCGCAAACAAACCACAGAATAACAGCATTTCATGGGTATACATAGCTCCTAACGTATAATCCGCTGCCGACTTTACTGGTGTCGGACCAACCATGGAAATCATGGCAGGATTTTTGAGGGTTTCATACATTCCCATCAAACCTTGCCCCTTACCGATTTCTTCGAAAGCTGGAACAAAACCACCTGAAAATAAGCCCAGACCCAAAATCCAGACAATAATTTTTTTCCAATCACGTTTCAGATATAGCTTAAATAATACACCCCAACGCGCAAATTTTTCATTCATAATAATTTCCTCCGTTCCGACTCTAGACTTCGTAATGACGCATGAATAAGTCTTCAAGGGTAGGTGGCACAGATTCAAACTTCTTAACACCTAATTTTGATGCTTTTGACAAAATATCATTGATATATTCATTATCTGCAGAGAAGGTAGCTTGGGTACCTTTTTGCTTGAAGTCATGAACACCTTTAACTGATGCCATCTCAGCCACATTCCCTTCCGTCATCAAAGTAACCGTAGAACGAGTCAAGTGACGCAATTCATCCAATGTCCCAGTCTCAACGACTTTTCCTTGACGTATAATTACCACCTTGTCTGCTAAACGTTCTACTTCACTTAAAATATGTGAGGATAGTAAAATTGCTTTTCCTGCATGCTTAATGTTTTCAATTTCCTCTTGGAAAACGGCTTCCATCAAAGGATCAAGACCAGAAGTAGGTTCATCAAGAATATACAAATCGGAGTCCACTGACAATGCCGCAATCAATCCGACTTTTTGTCGATTCCCTTTTGAATAGCCTTTTGCCTTTTTCTTAGGATCTAATTCAAAACGCTTAATCAAATAGTCACGTTTATTCTTATCCCCACCGCCATGTAGGTTTATAAATAAATCAATAATTTCTCCACCTGTTAAGCTACCCCAAAGAGCCACATCTCCCGGAACATATGAAATGCGCTTATGAATCTCAAGGCTATCCTTCCATACATCTTTACCAAAGATTTTCACATCCCCAGCATCACGTTTTATAATTCCCAGTAAAATACGAAGCGTTGTTGATTTACCCGCGCCATTTGGCCCAATAAACCCTACAACTTCCCCTCCATTTACCGTGAAGTTCACATCATGCAATGCTTTAAATTTACCGAATCTTTTCTGCAACCCTTGCACTTTTACAATTTCTTTCATAATAAAACTCCTTCTTAGAATATTTTGAAATAGTCTTATAACGTGCTTTCCGGTTTAAACCAAAGTTCAAAATACAGAGCATAATATGAACTATATTGTCGATAAAAGTCCATATACTATATTTTTTAACTATGTTTTAAACTAAAGTTCATTTATAAGTTCCATTATAGATCTTTTTATCCGCTATGTCAATAAAAACCACTACATTTTGGACTATTATTCATTTGATAATCCAAAACGTTTACTATATAATATAAAAAGAAAACGATAATCATAAGCTTTTTAAATATTGTTTAGTCATACTCGATAGAAAGAAGGTTATTGAATGAATGGTTATGAGAAAAGGACACAGCATAAAAAAAATCAAGTTTTAGAAGCAACTCTTGATTTGATGAGCAACTACACCGGCATAGAAAATTTAACTATGGATGAGATTGCTAAAAACGCCAATGTGGGTAAAACTTCAATTTTTAAGTATTTTGGTAGTAAAGAAAATCTTATCCACGAGGTTTTTAGGCATTTTTTAGATAAGATAGGAAATACAGCCAGAGAAATTATGGCGGAAAATAATCCTTTCGAAGAAACACTCATTGCCATGAGTCAGAACAAAATTAATTATTTAGAAAAAATCGACAAGCAGTTCTATTTGGATTTGATGGATTTTGTAACCAAAAAGGGGGACGACGGTTTATCCTTGATGATGCAACAATATGTCAAAGAAAGCTACAGTATCATGCTGGATTTATTCCACCGTGGACGTAAAGAAGGCAAGGTTGATCTGAAATATTCAGATGAATTTCTTTTGACTTATTTTCAAGCCCTTGTTGAAGGTATCTCAAGTCCTCACATCTACCCAAAGATTCTCCCTTATACGGCCCAATGGACAGAATTGTTCATTAAAGGTATTGCACCAAGTAAATAGAATTATAGCCAAAACACCTGAAGATAATACTAAGCCCATTTTTCACTTAAACTTTTACCCCCGATAGTTCCCATGAACGTATATCCAGGGTATATTGGGGGTGAACAGATTTACTTTTATTTTTCATATCTTATAGGACATAGTGTTTTATAGCTTTTCGCACTTTAATTTCTTAACATTAACACTACACACTCAACGTGCGTGAGAACATAATATCTATACAATTACACAAAAGGTTATTGACATAATAACCTTTTGTGTAATCTAACCCTATAGGTGAGTAACTGCACCTGGGACAAAATAATTGGAAGTTTTCAATCCAGATATCTCCCTTTTACTTTGTTTTATCCGTAACCTTTTTCATGGCCTTGTTAACTTCTTGATCAACAGATTCTTGATAGATGTCAGCGTAAGTTTTTGAATCTTTGATTAGCTCGTCACAAAAAGCTGCTATGTCACTACCCGTCACTTCGAGTACGCCTTTCCCCAAGACTGCTCCCTCTTCAAAAAGATCGATAATCCCCGAGAGCAAACCTATACCGTTGGTTAGTTCAACAGGACCAACCTTAAAGAGATATTTTTGAATCTCTTTATAAACAATCTGATAATCTTTTGGGAGCACTTTGACACGCGCCACGTGCGCTCGCCACTCTTTTTTGCCTTCGATGATATCTTGTATTCTCATTGTATCCTCCTATTTACCTAATTTTTTAGTGATATTATTGTTGAGTTGCTTGCGCCACTTGTCACGAAAAGACTTTGCCCCTTCTTCGCCGACCAGCGCTGAACAGAAGCCTTTGATATCGTCACCCAAAACCTCTTGTACACTCTGACCGTCTGCAGCAGTTTCTTCGAGCAGGCCAAGCACACCGTCAAGAATTGTCATGAGGTTGCGACCTGTGAAATCTGAGTGTGTCCAAAGATTAGCATTAATTTTTTCCCATGCTGTTTGATAGTCATCCGGTAGCTTTTGGGCTCGCAATTCAAAAGTTTTCAATTCTTTAGTTATATCGCTTCCCGTAATTTTCTCCCAAAAATTCATCATTTCCCCTCCTTTAATTCATTAATTTTCAATGATACAAACTCCCATTTTTCCCAGAACTTCTGTAGTTCCTTGCGCCCCGCGTCGTTGAGTGCGAAAAACTTTCGCGGCGGCCCCATATCGGATGGCTTTTTCGTAATTTCCACTAATCCGTTTTTCTCAAGCCGCACCAAGATGGTATATACCGTCCCATCCACAATGTCCGAAAAACCGAGAGCGTTCAGTCGCCGCGTGATCTCGTACCCGTAGGTTTCCTTGTGTCTGATGATTTCAAGAACACAGCCTTCCAGCACACCTTTGAGCATTTCTGTAAGATTCTCCACTGTAACTCCTCCTTGCTATTCTGTATAACCAGTACTCAGTACTACTTATTACTAGTATATAGTATCACGCAGTAGTATTGGTGTCAATATAATAGCCTATAAAGAAAAAACTCCCACAGGAGTTTTTAAATTATTAATCTTTAATTTGGCTGTCTGCGACAGGTTCATACAAAGTTCATATTATTCTTCTACATTGCCTTTATAAAGATGTTTTTCTTTAATATTAATTTTAAAGCTCTTTTCATGCATCTTACTATATTTTTTTCTCTATTATCGATTAAAGAAAATACTTCCCCTATTTCTCTCGCTCTTCCAACTTTTCCAGCTCTATGTAAATAATCACTAAGATTTTTAGATATATCTAGGTTAATAACATGGCTAATAATAGGTTATTCATTTATTGTAATTAGGTATTCTAATAAAAAAATTGTTCGTCAATTTTCTTTAACTAATCGACGAACAACTTCTAGCTACCCATTATTAAATTTAACTTGTCTACCAAGTTCAATTATATTTGCAATAAGTACCTTACATCTTACGCAACCTTATCCCGTACCTGTTCCTGTAATTTCACCAACTTTTTCTACAGTATTAGCACCATTTTTAACAGCACCAACTACAGTTTTAAGTGAAACACCCTTGCATCCACAAACAGAAGAAAGAATTTGCTCAAGCTCACTTTTGCACCCTTCACAAATAGTACAAACACCTGTCTTTTCAATGAATTTTTTAACATCTTCCTCTTAAACTATCTTTAGTTTACAATAAGTAAATGAAACAAGCTTTCAATATCAAAATCCTGTCTAAATATCTAAACATCTATAAAAACTAATGACATCTATCACATGGGTCATTCTTTCCACTTTCTTGTATTGTTCCCTCTAAAATAGTTTTACTTCTAGATAAAGTAGAACAACCCTTTGTAGTATGATAGCTATTTCCATTAGGTGTCCAATATACTTTCCCTGTACTGCTTGTACTACCTGAATTATTGATAGTAGTATTTGTATTATTACTAGAATTTGAGTTGTTAGTTGAAGTATTCGTTTCTAAACTTGCATTATATTCATCAGGATTCACATTATCAAATTCATCATTAATTACATTCCCATTAATTGTATAAGTGTAGCTATAGTGACTTGGTATCTGAGTAGTTGTATCTGGATAAGTTATTATTGCAACAAACTCTGTACAACCTCCAGCATCTCGAATAACCTTTTCCATATAAGTTTGGTCACCATGCCTATTAAGGATACTATTCTGAGGAGTTATATTGTATGCATTAGAAACTCCACCAAGTGAATCTGCTATAACATGTCCCTCATCCAAGGTCCTACTTTCAACTCCTGGCACTTTCGCTTCATCTTGATAATATCTTCCACTTGAATTAACAGGCTCTGTTGAATCATCTTGCAAGATTATCTCCTTTGCTATTACCTTAACAAGCTGACCGTATTCATTTGTAAAAGCATAATATTCTCTATCTCCAAATCCTATGTCAACTACAACATTAGGTTCTCTGTGTCCAGATAGATTTCCACCATCAACTACTATCAGCTTATATCCTGAAAATATATCTTCTGTGATAACAGCTGAAGTTTCTTTTTTTGATTCTTCCTTTAAATTACTTGCAGTTTCCTTAACTGCTTCAGTTGATTCATCCACTGAACTATCTTCAATTTTCTTCTCTTCTTTAGCTTCAATTTTATTACTTGCAATATTTTGTTGATTTTTTGTGTCTTTTGGCATCATGGTCATGCCAAAAATTAAAACAGCAAATACTATTCCAATTAAGCTTGACAAAAATTTCTTCATTTCTTAAAAATTCCCCCTAATCATCTTCAGTTCTCTATTATTTTACCATCCAGGCATGGATAAAGCTACTTACATTAGTTTTCTTATGTTAAGGTTATCTCTATTTATCTACATAAACTGCATAACTTATGAATATGTTACACTTACAACCAACCTTTCCATATACCTGTAACCCCTTATCTGTTATAATTAACCTATTGGCAATATTTTAAATAAATATTAATTAAAGGAGATTCCTATGAATTATAGAAATTTTTATGAATTTGAAGAATACTATTCAATACTCTTCTCTGAAAAAAAGTATGATGAAGTTTTAAATATACTCCTTCATGCAAATGAACTTTTACCAAAGGATGAATATGAAGAAAATCTATTTGAACTTATAATCGATGAATCTAGGGTATATACTCAAACCAATAATAGTGAGAGCTGTATTAATATTATAGAAAAATCACTTGAAAAAGGTTATACATTTCCCCTACACTGGCCAAACTTTGATTTATTAAGAAACCACCCTGAATATGAGTCTCTTAATAATTTAAATACAAAGCTACTTCACCAAGCTAAAGAAAATTCTAAGCTACAATATGAAGTTCACCTTCCAAAACCCTATGATCCAACAAAAAAATATCCATTATTCTTTTGTTTACATGGTGATGGATTTCATTGCAATATAAAAAATACTAGCTGGTATTGGAAGCCTGATGCACTTTTAGAAAAAGGATACATAGTTGTATATCCTCAATCATCACAAATGTATTTCCATAATAGCTTTGGCTGGCTTACTGATCCCACTCTATCAAGAAAAGAACTGATAGATTGCTATGAGCAATTATTATTAGACTATTCTATTGATGAAACTTGTGTATTATTTGGAGGTTTCTCTGGTGGTGCAACTACCTCTATTGATATGGCTTTTAATAACACTATTCCAATAAAAGGAGTTATTGCATTATGCCCTGGTGATTACTTAGATATCATTGGACTTGAAGATACAAAGAAATTAGCAGAAAGAAAAACAAAAATAGTTATTCTTGAAGGGGATCAGGACACTGACCCAGTTGTTCAGCATCTCTTAAAAATATTTAAGGAAGTTGGACTTGCTCATGAATACCATATTAATAAAGGAATTGGGCACTGGTACCCAGAAGATTTAGATGAGAAAACTTTAAAGGCAGTGGAGTTTATAGTTAATAATTAATTTGGGGTGTGTCTATATCTTGTGGTGCTTATATTAATTTATATAATATGGTTAGCGCAAGCTTTAAGCAGGTGGTGATGACCATCACCTGTATCAGGCTTTTGTTGCCTTCTTATTCATAATCATTTCAATTTGATTTTCGAAAAGCTGTAAATACAATTAATCAATTCTATGTCTGCCTCCTTATTTTTTTCTTTGAGATCTAAATTTATCCTAATTTAAGCTATTCTTAAATCCTGTTTTGTAGACAAATGTAATTTGTGTAGCGTCTTTATTTCCATATTCATCAATTCCACCTATAATAATTTTTTCTACTATACTTTCAAAAACATATATAAATTATAAATCAAGAAGAGAATTAATTTTTTATCGAAGGCTTTTAATGATCTTAAGATACCGCATAAACTTCAATACAAATAGATCTAATTACACAAACATCTCTAATCTTGCACAAAAGTTTACCCATCCTAACCAAAACGTCCCTCAAATCTAAAGTTTGAGGGACATACAACACTCTTCAATATATAATTAAAAATCTTCAATATCATTTAAATTAAACTTTTTATTTGTTTAAGTGGATATTTTTAACTAGCATCATAATTCATTTTCATAACACAACTGTCCGCAAGCAGCACTAATTTCAGAACCAAATTGTGCTCTAACAGTTACACTAATACCTGCTTTCTTTAGTATACTACAAAATTGCTTGATAGCACTTGAAGGTTGAAATTTAAAAGTTGTTTTGTCCGTAGAATTATAAGGTATCAAATCAATGTGATATAAATTCTCCCATGAACCACGATTTTTCAATAAACCTATAACTGCCCCTGCATGTTCTTTGGAATCATTAATTCCTTCAAGCATAATATAAGCAATAAACACTCGTCGTCCCGTATGAATGATATGTTCATCTAATGTCTTCATTACCTCATTCAATGGAAATCTTTTATTTATAGGCATTAAATCGCTTCGTTGACTTTCAAATGGTGAGTGAAGTGAAAAAGCCAGATTCACTTGTGGAAATTCTTTGGTCAATCTTTGAATTCCTGGTATAATGCCAATTGTTGAAATAGTAATTCTTCGTTGACTTAACCCAAATAAACTTTGATCAGTTAAAATTTTTACTGCATCAAACAACTCTGGATTTGCAAGAGCCTCACCCATTCCCATAAATGAAATACTATTCAATCTATGGTCATTAAAATAGAAATAAAGTAATTGGTCAGTTATCTCATCGGCAGTAAGATTGCGTTTAAATCCAGCACTTCCTGTTGCGCAAAAACCACATCCAAAGCCACATCCACATTGGGAAGAAATACAAAACGATTCCCACCCCTGTTTATACTTTAGTCCAACAGCTTCTATTCTTTCTCCATCAGTCAATTCGAATAACAATTTTTGAGCTTGCTTAGAATCTTGTGAAAAAACAGGTATTACACTAGATACATTACTTCCAAACTCATTTACTAAAGCTATCCTTAACACTTTTGGTAGTATATGCATATCATCAAAACTATCTATTTTTTGATGGAAAATAGCTTTTGTAAGCTGCTCATATCTATAATCAGGTAATTTTAGATTTGATATTATTTGTTTCATTTTTCCATACTTTGTTTTTGTATATTTCATATAGGCCTCCTCCTCACTATTAATAGTTAAGAAGCAAAGCCAGTATAATTAGCGACTTATACTACTCCATGCAAGCGTCACTCAAAACATCTGGCTTTGCATGGAGCCTATTGTGTGTTACTTGTATATTCCCATTAAACATATTAATTTCCATTTCTACTTTTACAATTTTATTATTTTTGTTGCAACATTTTCAGAAAATACACTATCATGCTCAACAAACAAAATTGTAGGTTCATGTTCAATTAACAATTTCTCAATCTGCATACGAGAAATGACATCAATAAAGTTCAATGGTTCATCCCAAATATACAAATGTGCCCGTTCACACAAACTTTTAGCAAGCAATACCTTTTTCTTCTGTCCTCCACTAAAATCCTCGATATTCTTTTCGAACTGTTCTCTTGAAAAATCAAGTTTTCTAAGCATCGCTTTAAATAAACTCTCGTCAATACAGTGTTTATTTGCATAATCAGATAAGTTACCATATAAATCTGAAGTATCTTGGGAAACATAGGAAATGATTAACTTATTATTCTTTCTTACAATTCCACTATGGGGGATGTCTTCTCCATAAATTAATTTCAATATACTTGATTTTCCGCTGCCATTCTTTCCTTGAATAGCAATTCTTTCACCTTGCTCTATAGTGAAGTTTACTCCTTCACAGACAATTCTATCATCATATTCAATTGCAACACCTGTAAGTTCTACAAGCTTTTTATCATGGAAAGTAAGCGGTACTATTTTTAAGCTTTCATTAGATTCAATATTTTTAAGAAGCTTTGATTTTTCCTCAATCATGTCTTGTTGTCTAGCTTCTATATTTTTAGCACGCTTCATCATTTTTGCAGCTTTATGTCCAACATATCCTTTATCTAATTTGCTCCCAGAATTAGTAGTTCCATACTTGCTGCTTTCAACGCTATCTGACCACGTAGATGTACGTTTTGCTGAGCTAGAAAGTCTGTTAATATCCTTTTTCAATTTTTCGTTTTCTGCTAACTCAAAACCATCTTGTAATTCTTTGTTTCTCCACCATGAAGAAAAGTTTCCTTTTTGTATTTCAATATTAGTTTTATTAATAGACAAGATATGGTCAACACAATTATCCAAAAAAGACCTATCATGTGAAATCAGAATAAATCCTTTCTTTTTTTTCAAGTAATTACTTAGTTTTTGCCTAGCTTCAGCATCCAAATGATTGGTAGGTTCATCAATAAGTAAGAAGGAGTTCTCTTTCAAAAACATAGCAGCCAACAATGTTTTTGTCTGCTCTCCTTTAGATAGTGTATAAAACTGTCTATATAAAGCATCGTAGTCCATATCTAACAAAGATAATTCTTTTACTATTTCCCAATCCATTGAATTTGGACTAATCCCCCTTATGACATCTATGGTGAAATTGCTTTGCTCCTGCACCTCATAAGGAAAATATTCAAAAGTCACATCAGCCGAAATGATTCCATTATATTCATATTTTCCAAGCAAAAGATTTAGAAAAGTAGTCTTTCCCCTTCCATTTCTCCCAGTAAATCCCAATTTCCAATCAGTATCAATTTGAAAACTTACATTTTCAAAAATATTATCATAGCTACCTTCATAAGCAAAGGTTAGGTTTGTAACATTTATTAAAGACATATTTTTGTCCTCCTCTGTATTTAATAGTATAAATAACAAAATCGGAACAATAGGCGACCTTGTTATTACTCCATATAAGTGTCGCCTGCAGTATCCGACTCTATATGGAGATTATCATGTGTTAGCAAAGTGTCTTTATTTATCATAATATTATTTATCCTCCTTATTCGAATTATTTATAAAAAAAGTAAGAGCCGCAAGAATTAATTATTCTTACAGCTCATAAATATACGTAGTTAAGCTAATCATTATAGCATAACACAAGTGTATATATTAAGAGAAAAAAGAATAACTTTCTTGCATAAGTACAACAAAACAAACAGAATGCACCTGTTTATCTTTGTATTAAATGTACTTTAAATATTAGCAAGAAAAATTAATCATTTTTTCACCTCAAATTTCAATTTTTTTATCATTATACTATTATACATCTAAAAAGTCAATCAAGAGTGAATTAAGAAAATTTATTTTTTCTCTATCTTCACTACGGTCTCAACACTTTAGTTTTCTTCATACTTTTCTAAAACTTCCTTAAACCATTTAGGGGCATTGAGCTCTTTCCATATAAGCTTCCCACCACTAAAAAAGGCTATTTCCTTGAATATTTCAGTATTATCGTAAATATTTACTTCGTTACATACCGCTATAATTTCTTTTAAATTTTTTATTGACTCATAGTATCTTCTATTAATTATATCAGATGGTATACATGCCAACGATTTTCAACTCTATGCTTAACTCTAGCCTGCGCAATTTCATGTGTTTCTACCCCTATTTCCAGCTCCATTAACGCCAGCAAATATTGTATAACTAGGTATACTAATTACCAATTATCCTTCTCTGTTCTCTTTGTAACACTACATTAGCTAAATTCATGTAAAAATCTTGTTCTTCTCTTGTTTTAGCTTTTTTAAATAATTCTTTTAACTCCCCCATATGAATAGGTTAGAAATATATCATATAAAGTTTCCTTTTCTGTATTCATTTCAATTTCTTCTATTCTTTAATTACTTTCAACATAACGTGCCACTTGCTCTCCACATTTTTTGCATTTTCCTTTTAAGATAATGCCATATGGACCATCATCATGAATTATGAATCCATCTTTTAAAATAGTTACACCACAATTAGGACAAAATACATTGGCCATTAATATATTTCTTCCATGTTCAGGAATAGCTTTCCACTTCTTAATTGCACTTAAGTTCGAAACAGTACCTTTTTTAGTATCTCTGTTCATCACTATAATTTCCTTTATAATATGCATCATTACATTTACAGCATCTTGCTCTTTATATTTAATTCTAGCACAACTTTTGCCTAGTGATGTAGAAGGTATTTCTGCTTTAAAGATTTCTAGGACTCTTACTTCATCTGTATAAAAAGAAAAATAATTTTTCTGCGATGCAAAAGCAATATAAAAATTATGACCCTTATAGGTTAGCATCTTGTAATCAAAACACTCTTGTAATTGAGTTTCTTCTCTCATAAATATTACAAGCTTCTCTAGCCATTCCCTTTTTATACCCTGAAATTGATTAACATATTCATATATTGTATTCATTATATTACCCCATATCTCTGATTAGTATTTATCTCATTGTATACTAAACTAATCATAATTTAAACCTTCATCTAACACATCATGATTCAATTAACACTACTATTATTCAAGATAAATCTAATCTATAAATTGGAATTTGTCTTTCTAAATATTTTCCCTAGCCACTCTGCATGGATTACCATATGCAACCTTATTAGATGGAATATCTTTTGTAACAACACTTCCTGCACCTATTACAACATTATCTCCAATTTTTACTCCTGGCATTATGATTGCTCCACCACCAATCCAAACATTGTTGCCTATAGTGACAGGTGCTGTTTGCGTTTTACAAAATTGAAAAGCCCCATCTTCTTTAGGCTCACCAAAACGTTCTCTTGCATTTACAGGATGAAATGCCGTATATATCTGAACATTTGGCGCAATCAATGCATTGTCTCCAATAATAATTTTATTATCATCTAAAAAAGTACAATTCATATTAACTTCGCAATTATTTCCAAAATAAATATTATTTCCATAGTCAACAAAAAAAGGTGCAGTAATCCAAAGATTTTTTCCTTTACTACCAAGCAAATTATCAAGAATATTGTTTTTTGTATATGCATCCTCAGACATAGTATTATTGTATTGTCTAATCAAGTTTTTTGCTTTATGCCATTGTGTAATCAACTCCATATCTCCACAATCATAAAGCTGACCAGCTAACATCTTTTCTCTTTCTGTCATAATACTCACCTCTTCAAATTACTATTTATCGACTTGCTCTATAATTTCAATTCACTATAAAAAAAATTATACAATTAACATTACCAATTTTATAATTCCTTGTAGTATAATTTATTATTTTTATCTATCCCCTAAATTTACAAATGGACTTAGTACATTGGCACCATTGTAAGGTATTATTAGTTTATTCTTGTAAGGCATTCCATTAAAATTATAAATGAATCTAAATATCTGCTCATCATAAAGGAATCTTACATGAATAGAAACCTTGGGTATACGTCAACCTATCAATCCCTGTAAATAAACACATCCTCATCTCCTAGATAATTGTCTACCACTCTCCATTTAACAGTTTCAGCTTTTATCCAAGTAACATCATTATATTCATATAGTTCACGATAATCATCTTTGAAATCATCGCAATCAAACCATATAAACTTTCCATCTTGGATTACCATATATGCACCATATATAATCCCATCATAATCTTCATTACGTGGATTTAATGTCATACATTCTACTCCCTCAAACACCATTTCAACAACCGATGGGTTTTTCCATTGACGTTGAAAAATAGCATATATATTTCTTTCTGAATTGAGGGGATACATGCTTAAATCTTTATTAACATACTCACCAGATAAATACCTCAATTCCTTGAGGCATCCATCATGAAACCCTCCAAAGTCATACATTAGTTTATCAATATCTTCTTGATTTCTAATCTCAGTCCACATATTTTCCTTAAGTTTTTTATCCAACACACTATGTATATAACTTTTATTTTCTTCAGCATTATTAAATTTCGTTACATTAAAATCATCATCAGTACATTTTTTGATAATATATTTTGTCTTTTCAATCGGAAATGGTGCATCCTCTTCAGAGAAATACTCAATATTAACAATTTCTACGACAGGAGCTTTGGGTTTTATTTTGGAAACCCGATGATAGTTCATATTAATTTTCTCAATTCTATCCGGTTTATAGTTTCCATCAAAAACAAACAAGTTTTCACTTCCCAATATATCGCGTATAAGATCAGATAGATCATCTCCATTTACTTCAAGAGAATTACAGAGAGAACCACTATAAGTTCGTTCCCCATCATCACCAGTAATAACTAAATCCCATGTTCCGATATCGGTTGTAAACACATCTACAGAATTACTCTCAAAATATATGCCAATAGCATTTAAGATTATGTAAGCATTTTCTTCTGTAATGCTAATTTTTTTTCTACTGCTCAATTCATATTTTCCAGGTTCTTGACCATAATTATATCTAGAAAGTACTACTCGTCCATTTGCTGATATAGTTAAATGTTGTTCCACTTCATCTTTTTGAGAAGGTTCCGGACCATAACAGATATTGTTAGATATAATTCTTATTTTTTGTATACGCATATAATATCTTCTCCTCTCTTATCAACAATTATCATTTTTTTCAATGCTCCGCTTTTTCTGGTACAGTACTACTAAGTATGTCTAGCCATTTCATATGTTGCAAAAATATTAGTGCTATAAAAATCATTTAGTTAAGTATTTATAGGAAGCTTCATTGGAGCTTATCAACGACATCTCCATCTAAAATTCTAATGTAATTCAGAATAATCTGCCTTCTGATAATGTAATAAAACTGCCTATCAACTAAATTATTTCTATTTGATAGGCAGTTCTGTAGTTCTAATAATTTAATATCCTTACTTCTATATCTATATTTAGCTATTATATATTCCGTAATCTCCTTTACTTTCAGCAACTCTATCACAAATTATCTCATCCATATCAACATTTCCACACATAAGCTCTGCCTGTCTCATAACTACTTCTAAGGCATGCTTTGCTTGTTCTGGTGGATAATCATATTTCTTTAACAATCTCTTTATTATTCTTCTCATACCTGCTTGGGCACTTTCCTTACACTCCAATCTATAGTAATATTATTTTTTATAGACATTGTTAGCTCATGGGCTATTTTCTTTAGTGTATCATCATCCATAAATTCTTTAATTATATCATCAGCAGTTAAAGCATCGTAGAAAGCTATTTCATCATCATTAAGTCCTAAATCTTTTTCTTTATCTTTCATTGCTTTTATTTCTTGAGCCATTTTAATAAGCTCTTCTATTACCTCTGCATTAGTTATAGCTTGATTTCTATATTTATTAAGAGCTTTCTTTAGTTTTTCTGAGAACTTTTCAGACTTAACTAAATTTCTTTTCTCCATGGATTTTAAATTTCCTTCAAGAAGTTTTTTAAGCATTTCAACAGCTAAATTTTTATATTTAATAGTTTTTACTTCTTCTAAGAACTCTTCTGAAAGAATTGAAATTTCTGGTCTTTTAATACCAAGTGTGTCAAAAACATCAATGACTTCTTCTGATATAATGGATCTTTCAAGCATCTGATTAACTCTTGCTTCAATTTCTTTTTTTGATTTTTTCATAACATTTTTTGAGTCAAGTTTTGCTAAACTTGCTTTAACAGCCTTAAAGTAAGCTACTTCTAAAGCTAAAGCTTTACCGACCTCTGTTGCTACACATAAAGAATGAGCTTTCGCTAGTTCAATTGCATACTGTTTAAATTCCTTTTGCTGCTTTTCTTCCATACCTAGAACTAAATTCATACCACTAGTTATAGCTCTAATTCTAGCAGCTTGAGAACTACCCATATATGCTGAGTAATCTAGTCCATGAACCATATCACGAAGAATTTCAAGTTTTTCAATCATTACAGCTATTGCAGCTGATGTATCTATACCTGTATTTTGCTTATCATTATCTGTATATTGCTTCAGTGCTTTTTTTAAGCTCTCAAGAATTCCAAGATAATCAACTACAACACCACCTGATTTATCTTTGAAAACTCTGTTTACTCTCGCTATTGCTTGCATTAAATTATGTCCTTGCATTGGCTTGTCTATATACATAGTATGCATTGAAGGAACATCAAAACCTGTAAGCCACATATCTCTAACAATAACTATTTTTAGCTCATCATTATTATCTTTCATTCTTTTAGCTAAAGTATCACGTCTTTGCTTTCCACCTATATGCTTTTGAAGTCTTTCACTATCAGCTGCACTACCAGTCATTACAACCTTTATTTTACCTTTATTAACATCATCACTATGCCAATCTGGTCTAAGCTTTATGACTTCGTCATAAAGGTTTACAGCTATTCTTCTACTCATACATACAACCATAGCTTTACCATCAATAGTTTTAGCTTTTTCTTCATAGTGATTAACTATATCTTCTGCAAGCTTCTTAACTCTGTTAGGTGAACCTACAACAGCTTCTAATCTTGACCACTTTGACTTGTATTTTTCTCTGTCATTATCCTCTTGTCCTTCTGTAATTTCTTCAAATTCTTCATCTATTTTTTTAAGTTCTTCATCATCAGTTTCTAATTTAATAATTCTATTTTCGTAGTATATTTTAACAGTAGCTTCATCTTCAACAGCTCTTGTCATATCATAAGTATCAATACATTCACCAAATACAGATGTAGTAGATCTATCCTCTAAATCTATTGGTGTACCTGTAAATCCTATAAATGAAGCATTAGGAAGAGCATCTCTTAGATATTTTGCATAACCATACTTAACTTCACCAGTTTTAGTGCCAGTTTTTGCTTCTAAACCATACTGACTTCTATGCGCTTCATCTGCAATGATAATAACATTTCTTCTATCCGTAAGTGCTGGCATTTCACCATCTTCTGGCTTAAACTTTTGAATAGTAGTAAAGATGATTCCACCTGATTCTCTTTCATTTAAGAGATCAAATGATCCATTTACTTCTTTAGAGTTCTCCTTGGTCTGTGCCTTTTTTGATCATCTGTAAGCTTTCTTACATGTGCTTGCTTTGGAGTCTGTCTTAGAATATCTGCTGATTTAGAAAATGTTCCAAATAATTGATCATCTAAATCATTTCTATCAGTTAATATAACAAGGGTAGGATTATTAAGTTCTTTTACAAGGCTCGCTGCATAGAATACCATAGAAAAGCTCTTACCTGACCCTTGGGTATGCCAAATAACTCCTATCTTCTTATCACCTTGTTCACTGGTTGCAATTTTGGTCTTTTCCACTGCCTTTTTAACGGCAAAATATTGATGATAACCAGCTAATATTTTAATAGTAGTTTTCTTATCTCCTATTTTATTATCATCAACATCATACTCTGCCTTAGTTGATTCTTGGAATAATAAAAAGTTTTCAACTATATCTAAAATTCTTTCTTTTTGTAGCATTCCCCTAAGCACTACTTCATATTGAGGTACATCTAAGCTAGCAACATCTATGCCATCAATACTTCTCCAGTTCATGAATCTTTCTTCATTTGAAGTGATTGTTCCAACCTTAGCATTTATTCCATCTGATAAAATACAGAAGGCATTATAGTTGAATAATGATGGAATGTCTTGTTTATATGTTTGTATTTGATTATATGCACTATCTATTCCTACATTCTCATCCGTAGCTGATTTTAACTCTATAACTACTAAAGGAATGCCATTAACAAATATTATTAAATCAGGTCTTCTTTCTTCATTTTCAATTATAGTAAACTGATTAGCTACTAAGAAATCATTCTTTTTAGGATTTTTAAAATCTATGATATAAGCCTTTTCAGTTTTAGGCTGACCGTCTTTTCTAAAAGATACATCTATACCTTCAACTAAGAGTTTATGAAATTCCTTATTATTCTCCTCTAATATTGGACTATTAAAGGTAATTATCTTTCTATAAGCTTCATCTAACGCTTCTTCTGGAAGATGTCTATTAAGATTAAACAAAGCATCCTTAACTCTTTGCTCCAAAATAACATCCCTATAATTTTTTCTTTCTGGATATTCCCCATCATGACCAATATCTGGTCCAAAGCTATAGTTATACTCCATCTCCCGAAGTATCTCTATAGCTGCCTCTTCTAATAGGTCTTCTGTAAAATTCTCAAATAAACTCAAAACACATCCCCCTTTTAACCCAAATTATTAATTCTCTTTAAGCTCTATTGGTACATCCTTTATATTCATGGCATTTTTATTTCCTGATACTAAAACTCTTAGTAAGTTTTGTGACCACCTCAACATGCGGAGTATGCCACCATAAAAATATATTTTCGTAAATTAGAATATCTTTTAGTTTCTTAAAGAAGGTATACTAGCTACTCTTAAGGAAATAAAAATATTTAATAACAAATATCCGAATATTACACAATGTTTCAAATGTTGTACGTTGGTGGCAAATAGACGACATTGTCGTCACAGTAACTTAGTATAAACTATATGTTCTAATAAATATTATAATGAGGTGATAAATTTGTACTCTTTCAATATTAATGTTCAAATATCAGATATAGAATTAAAAAATATAATAGACAATATTAATAAATCACGTAGTCTACCACCTACAAAAGTGATTCATGTTAATGAAAGTTCTACCAATTCATCTAGTAAAGAAATACTTTATACTGTTCCTGAAATAGCAAAAATTTTAAAAGTTGACCAACATAAAGTATATGAACTTATTGAGAAAAAAGTATTGATAGGTTTGAAATTAGGAAGACTTAAAGTCACTAGAGCAGAACTATTACGCTTTCTTAATGAATATACTGGAAAAGATCTATCTGATTTAGATAACATAAAAGATTTATAGATGAAGTAAAAGCCTAGATTTATTCTAGGCTTTTTAATTGCTCTCTTCTTTCTTCAATTAAGTTTTTTAGTTCTTCTAAGTCCTCTAGTGTAGCTTTGTTTTTTATAAAGCTTCTAGATGTACTTCTACTTTTCAAATAATTAGAGTATTCTTTATTTTTTTGCTGCCATTTCTTATTAGCTTCAGTTTGTGTTGATGTTTTATTATTCATACTTATTCACCTTTCTTAATAAATTTAATGATCATTAATATTACCATTACTACAGCTAATGCTAACCCAATATACTGCAGAGTGGTTAAATCGGAGAAACTCAAGTCTGAAATCCATATGGCTGTTATTACTAATACAATTATGTCGATACTAAGATTAATTTTGTTCTTCATATTTTTCTAAGGTGCTGGTATAATATATATAAGGATGGAAGAGGGAAGTTGCATTTCCCTCTGTCCTTTGTTTAGCGTTTCCTTTGGTGGGGGCGCTTTTTCTTTTGTCTTTTTTTCTTTGGTTTTAATTCTTTTAGAAGTTTTACTATTGTTAGTGTTAAAACCACTATTTCTAATATGTCTTTCAGCACCTTACTACCTCCTTTCTATACTTTAATTATACTACGGATAGTATAAGGTGTCAACCTTTTTTTATATGTTTTTCTAAAAATTATCATAATATATGTTTAAATATTATATTTTTGTCTATAATCTAAATACATCTTAAACCATGTGCTTATACAAAAGAAAAATAAGGTAGAAAGTAATACTGTATTGCTTTCTACCTTTTAATTTAATTATATATCATTTTAAAATTTTTAACTTTAGGATCTATACTTGGGATATTATCTTTCTTTATGGTGTTAGTATTAATGTTTATAATAAAATAGATAAGGCCTGAAATTAATTCAGGCTCTTTAATTACTTTCTATTTTAATAATCTTTTTCTATTTTAAATATAGATTTTATTATTTACATATTACAATGATAACATAACACCTTGTCCACCATTCATGTTCATAATATCTGTTAACATCATCATTACCTTATCATTGTTCATAAGATTTTTAATCTTATCACTTGATTGTAAACTCACATCACCATTTAACTTAATTTTATTATTTTCATCAAAACTTATTTTAACAGAACCATGTCTTTCTGATTTAGATTTATGTTTTTCTCTTTCCTTATCAGCTTCATCTAACATCTCAACAAGTCCCTTTCTAAGTCTTCTACGAAGTTCTTTTTCCTCTTCGCTAAGTGGGCATTCAAACCGTTGCCCATTAACAACAATCCACCTTTTCTCATCATCAATACCTAATTCTTCCCACTGACATGCTGGATTATTAGTAGTATAATTCATTATTTGATTAAAAGAAGCCCTATCAACATATAAAGTTGTATTTGCTGCGGTTCCTTTATCTATAGTTATTCCTCCAATATCATTTGTCCTTAAAATATTTTTTCTTGATGTGGAAATATCTAAAATGTCCTTAAACTCTGAAGATTTTCCTACACTATTTTTTGATGAATATACACCTTTAATTTCAGAGTTCTTCATTGATAAACTATTTAAATATCCACCATAATTTCCTGTGATATTATTAATGCTCATATAGATACCTTCTTTCTTTAATAATATTATCTTCGTTTGAAGTTGCTTCCTACTTTAATTATTTGCATCTACCGTATTATTACATAAACATACATATTTTTCTTTAATAAATGCACGAAAGTGTCTTTTTTGAACCTAACTTTCCAATATTATCATTGATTTTATATAACTAATTGTTGATTATTTTACATTTAATGTATATAATTAATGCTAAGTGTCCATAATTTATTTGAGTTCACTCTCAGCTATGTGCTTATACAAAAGAAAAATAAGGTAGAAAGTAATACTGTATTGCTTTCTACCTTTTCTATATGAAAATAATTAGTAAGTTAAATTTACTGTTGCATAATCAGTTTTTGTAACTCCAGTTGTTGTTACTCCTTTAATTGTTATTGTGTGTTGTCCTGGTGTAAGATCTTTTACTACAATTGTTTTTACAGTCGTACTACCAGAAGTTTGGATATCCAAAAATATACTTTTGAGTTTGGATCAAATGAATCTGTAGTTCCTAAGTTTACACCGTCTACAGATACATATGAGTTTCCAAAAGAACCTGTCCATTTAAACATAACAGCTACATCTTTTGTTGTTAAATTTATGGTTGGATGATATGTGTTACACTAAGACTTGGAGTTGTTGCTGCATAAGCACTAGTTATAGGTGCTAATGACATTGTGATCGTTAAAGCTAACATTAGTAATAAAGCTTTAACTTTTCTTCCTTTTAAAATTTTTCCCATGATATAATCCCCTCATATTTTATAGTTCTATATAATTATAGCATTAATATGTATAATAGTTAATATCTTTAATGTAAATTTTTACCATAAATTTATATCAAGTTTTGTTTATAATGTACGATACATCATTTAGGAGGGATAAATATGTATACTAAAATACAAGGTAACTTATCT